>NZ_NWSQ01000015.1 GCF_002531725.1 Rhizobium sp. L43 | reverse complement strand
GGCAAGATCCAGATCGATCCGATGATCACCCACACCATGCCGCTCGAAGACATCAACAAGGGCTTCGAGCTGATGCACAAGGGTGAAAGCATCCGCGGCGTCGTCGTTTACTGACAAATCGTATTCTGGAAATGGGGAGTGACATGTTTATAGGTTCGCCACGAGAGCGGCTTGACGGGGAAGCACGCGTCGCGATGACGCCGGACAGCGCCACCCAGCTTCAGAAGCTCGGATATCAATGTGCCGTCGAAACGGGCGCCGGCAAACTTGCCGGCTTCTCTGACGACGCCTATCGGGCGGCCGGCGTTACTGTGGTCGACAGCGTCGACGCGCTTTATGCAAGCGTAGACGTCATCGCCCAGGTGCGCCCGCCGGAGCCAAGCGACATAGCAAGGCTTTCGAGCAGTAAAACGCTGATCTCCTACTTCTATCCCGCGCAAAACAAGGAGCTTCTTGAGCAGGCGAAGACGACCGGCGCAAACGTGATCGCTATGGACATGGTGCCGCGTATTTCGCGCGCCCAGAAGATGGACGCGCTGTCCTCCATGGCCAATATTGCGGGCTATCGCGCCGTGATTGAGGCCGGCAATAATTTCGGCCGCTTCTTCACCGGCCAGATCACCGCCGCCGGCAAGATCCCGCCGGCCAAAGTTCTTGTCATTGGCGCCGGCGTCGCCGGTCTGGCCGCCGTCGGCACCAGCGTTTCGCTCGGTGCCATCACCTATGCATTCGACGTTCGACCGGAAGTGGCCGAGCAGATCGAATCGATGGGTGCCGAATTCGTCTTCCTCGACTTCAAGGAGCGGCAGCAGGACGGCGCGGCGACGGGTGGCTATGCGTCGCCATCGAGCCCCGAATTTCGCGAAGCGCAATTGAAAAAGTTCCGCGAGATCGCGCCGGACATCGACATCGTCGTCAGCACCGCGCTGATCCCGGGCCGCGACGCGCCGAAGCTCTGGCTTGCCGACATGGTCGCCGCGATGAAGCCGGGCTCCGTGATCGTCGACCTTGCGGCGGAACGCGGCGGGAATTGCGACCGGACTGTTCCGGATCAGAAGATCGTTTCTGAGAACGGCGTCACCGTCATCGGCTACACCGATTTCCCGAGCCGCATGGCCTCGCAGGCCTCGACCCTTTATTCGACGAACATCCGCCACATGATGGCGGACTTGACGCCGAAGAAGGATGGCGTTCTCGTCCATAACATGGAAGACGATGTTATTCGCGGAGCCACTGTGGCGTTCCAGGGCGAGATCACCTATCCGCCACCGCCGCCGAAGATCCAGGCGATTGCAGCCCAGAAACGACAAGAAAAGCCTAAGGAGTTGACCCCGGAAGAACGGCGTGCCGCCGAAGCTTCCGCCTTCAAGTCGGCAACGCGGCAGCAGGTCGGCCTGCTCGTCATCGGCGGTGTTCTCATGGCGCTTATCGGCGCCTATGCACCGTCGGCCTTCATGGGCCACTTCATCGTCTTCGCGCTTTCCTGCTTCGTCGGCTTCCAGGTCATTTGGGGTGTCAGCCATTCGCTGCATACGCCGCTGATGGCCGTGACCAACGCGATATCCGGGATCATCATCATCGGTGCGCTGCTGCAGGTCACTGCAGGCGGCTGGCTGGTGACCGCCCTTGCCGCCGTTTCGGTGGCGATCGCCACCATCAACATCGTTGGCGGCTTCATGGTCACGCGGCGCATGTTGAACATGTTCCAGAAGTCGTGACACCACCCGGGGTATAAGAACCATGTCTATCGGTATCCAGACCGCGGCTTACATCGCCGCATCCGTTCTCTTCATCCTTTCGCTCGGCGGTCTTTCCGGTCAGGAAAGCGCCAAGCGCGCCGTATGGTACGGCATATCAGGCATGGCAATAGCCGTGCTCGCGACCATTCTTGGGCCGGGCGTCGGGCTTTCCGTCGTCCTCAGCACCATGCTCGTCGTTGGTGCTGTCGTCGGCACGTTGTTGGCACAGCGCGTCGAAATGACCGGCATGCCGCAACTCGTGGCGGCGCTACACTCCTTTGTGGGCCTCGCTGCGGTACTGATCGGCCTCAACTCCGACATGACGGCACATGAGTTCGCCACCAATGCGGAAAAGATAATCCATGACGTGGAAATCTTCCTTGGCGTGTTCATCGGTGCGGTAACCTTCACTGGCTCGATCATCGCTTGTGGCAAACTTTCTGGCCATATCGGCGGCAAGGCACTTATCCTGTCCAGCCGGCACATATTCAATATCCTGATGGTGCTCGGGTCTTTTGTGCTGATGATCGGGTACATGAATGGCGCAGGTGCATGGACCCTCTACCTAATGACGCTGATCGCCTTTGTCATCGGCGCTCATCTCGTCATGGCCATCGGTGGCGCCGATATGCCGGTCGTGGTTTCGATGCTCAACTCCTATTCCGGCTGGGCGGCCGCGGCGACGGGCTTCCTGCTCGGCAACGACCTGTTGATCGTAACCGGAGCGCTCGTCGGCTCGTCGGGCGCGATCCTCTCCTACATCATGTGCAAGGCGATGAACCGCCAGTTCCTGTCGGTCATTCTCGGCGGCTTCGGCAATGCCTCGGGCCCGACGATGGTCGTCGAGGGCGAGCAGATTGCCATCGATGCCGAAGGTGTTGCCGCAGCGCTCAACGATGCCGACTCGGTCATCATCGTTCCGGGTTACGGAATGGCGGTTGCGCAGGCCCAGAGTGCGGTTTCGGAACTCACTCGCAAGCTGCGCGCCGCCGGAAAGCAGGTGCGCTTTGCGATCCATCCGGTCGCAGGTCGGCTGCCCGGCCACATGAACGTCCTGCTGGCGGAAGCAAAGGTTCCTTACGACATTGTATTGGAGATGGACGAGATCGACGACGACTTCCATGAAACCGATGTCGTCATCGTCATCGGCTCGAACGACATCGTCAATCCGGCCGCACAGGAAGATCCGAACTCGCCGATCGCAGGCATGCCGGTACTCGAGGTTTGGAAAGCCAAGCAGGTTTTTGTCTCCAAGCGCGGCCAGGGCACCGGCTACTCCGGTATCGAGAACCCCCTGTTCTTCAAGGAAAACACCCGCATGTACTACGGTGACGCCAAGGAGTCCGTCAACGGCCTGCTTCCGAAGCTGGCCTGAGAGCTTGATGATCTCCGCTTCCGACTGGAGACATTTTCTCAAAGAAACATGTGCGCGGCAGCCGTAAGACCGTCACGGGCAGGCTCGCCGTTGCGCGCTCAGCCCTTCCCAAATTCGTCTGACCATGGATACGGGTTGCGCGACAAAGGATTTGGGAGCAAGGCCGCTGGCGATCTCGAACTCTGGCCCAATTGAGGGGCGCGGACCGCCTCCCCAGTCGTCAGCGCGCGATAGCGCTGAGACGGGTACGCCCACATGCGGTTAAGGCGGCTCGAACGGTCTACCCTGGATGGCGAAGTATGGCACAGGGCCAATTGCACACTGAGCCGATCGAATAAAGGGATGTTGGGTCGTCAGGTTCGTCCGCCGGGCATTCACTCGTTAGCCCGGCAGCATTGGCAAATAAATCCTCGAGATCGGCCCGTGATGCGAGCGGATCTATTATTAATCTTCGGGGGCAATGCGAACGATGATTCCATTGAGAGTCTCGTCAAAGGGGATCTGACAGGAAAGCCGCGAGTTCTCTTGACGGTAGTCGGAGCCTTCCAGCAATTCACTCTCGTCGATCGAGGGCTCTGCCAAGCTTACACTCTTCGGTAATTCCTCGACGTAGACATGGCAGGTGGCACAGGAAAGGCACCCGCCACACATTGCAAGCAGCTCATCAAAGCCCGCGCTTCGGATGTTCTCCATCAGCGAAGCGCCCACCCTTCCCTCGAAACTATGCAGCTCTCCATCCCGCGTCCGCACTGATATCATAGACATTTTCCCTCCACTTTCATTCCGGGCCTCGAATGCCTCACAGCACTTCTGGGCTAAGTTCCTTGAGTTGTTTCGATGTGTCGGCCAGCGCATCGCGGTCGATCCTCGCTGAGCTATCGACAAGCTTTCGTCCTTGCACGTAGTCGCGGGATGCATTGACGCAATCGAGGGCCAGAACCGCCCCGTCCTTCAGATAGATAACGCTGAAGCTCCGACTGGCGGGATTGCCGCGCGTCACCACGCTGTCAAAGCCGTAGTTGAGACCAACTGTCTGCATCCTCAAATCGTATTGATTGGACCAGAACCAGGGCGTTGCATCGTAGGGCTTGAGTTCGCCGCAGATCGCCTTCGCGGCAGTCGTCGCCTGATCCGTCGCGTTCTGCACAGATTCAATGCGAATGCCGCGGCCATGTCTAAGCCGGGCGCAGTCTCCGATACAGTAAATGTCCGGCAGGGATGTCTGGCATAACTCATCGATATCCACACCGTTTGAGCCTTCCGCGCCTGCCTCGATCAGCGGGCCGGCCGAAGGGACAATGCCTATACCGACCACGACGATATCGCCTGGGATCTTCTCGCCGGTCGCAAGCACCACGTTCTTGACGCGGCCGTTGGAACCCTCCAGCGAACCGACACCGCAGTTGAGGCGGATGTCGACGCCATGTGCGCGATGCTCGGCTTCGTAGAACCTCGATACCGGTTCCCCGGCCACGCGCGCGAGTACGCGGTCGAGCGCCTCGACCAAAGTGACCTCTTTGCCGATCTCTCGGAACACGGCTGCCGCTTCGAGACCGACAAAACCGCCGCCGACGATCACGATCCTTTCGGCGCCAGGAAGGCCTTCGACGAGCGCGTCGCAATCTGCCTTGTTGCGTATATAGCAGATTCCGGCCAACTCGCTGCCGGGGCAGGAAAGCTTCCTCGGCTCGCCACCGGCCGCCCAGACGAGCTTGCCGTAGGAGAAGCGTTCGCCCCGGTCGGTGACGACGACATGGGCTGCCGCATCGACGGTGGTCACACGCCTGCCCAGCATCAGTTCTACCTGCCGGGAGGTCCAGAAATCCCCCGGCCTCAGATGCATCCTTTCGAAAGATTTCTTGCCTGCGAGATATTCCTTCGAAAGCGAAGGGCGGTCGTAGGGAACTTCCGCCTCAGCGCCGATCAGGGCAATGCGTCCCGTGAAACCGGACTGCCTGAGCGCCGCCGCTGTCTGCGAACCGCCGTGTCCGCCACCGACGATGACGCAGTCGAAGAAGCGATTGTCGTCCTCCCGCATCATTGTCACTGCTCTCTTTCGGCGCCGATGAGAACGAAGCACATCGTGGCTGGCTTATCGCTCTTGTTGCGCCAGGCGTGGCGCGTGCCGCATTGGACGGCGACGTCGCCCTGCTTCAGCAGCGTTTCGGCGCCGTCATCGAGTTCGAGCCACACTTCACCGTCGAGTACGATGTCATAGTCGACGGTGTCTGTAGTGTGCATCCCGGGTGCATCAGGCTCGAACGCCTGGATCAGGCCGGGGATGTGCATCGCCTCTTCCTCAACCGCGGCCGCTGGATCGACGGTTGCGAATACCGAGTCTGGCGGAAAGACGACGATCATCAGCTTCGTCTGGCCCGGTTCGGGGGTGATCAGGATTTGCGGCGGCGCCTGCTCCGCATGACTTTGCGGAAGGCTGGGTTTCGCCGAAGTTGCATAAAGGACCGAAGTAAGGTGGCCTGGCACAGAATCGTACACGTGGGCATTGGGCGCCGGGCCATCGCTGATGAAAACTGACTTGCCGTTACTGATCCCTGTGACGACGCGCCGGGGTATGCGCAGTTCCGTTGCCCTATTCATAGATCAAGCCCTTCGCCTCAAGCTGCGGACGCATGTTGTTAATGTCGAGGCTCAGCTTCCCAGACTCATAGAGGCCGCGCTTTTCGTCTTCCATTCTCTGGCGTTTGCGCGCTTTTTCGAGGACCATCGCGGCCTCATCGCGCTTGACCACACAGACGCCATCGTCGTCGGCGACGATGACGTCGCCTGGCTCGATGTAGGCTCCGGCGCAGACCACGGGGACCTGGACGTTCGCGAGCGTCTCCTTGACGGTGCCTTGGGCCGATATCGCCTTGGACCAGACAGGGAAGTTCATGGATCGAAGGTCGGCGACATCGCGTACGCCGGCGTCGATCACGAGTCCTAGAATTCCGCGTGCCCTGCACGATGTCGCGAGAAGATCGCCGAAATATCCGTCCGTGCACGGCGAAGTTGGCGCGACGACCAGGATGTCGCCGGGCTGCGCGACCTCAAGGGCGACATGGATCATCCAGTTGTCACCTGGAGGCACCTCGCATGTGAGCGCCGTGCCGCCGATGCGCGCGCCCTCGATCACGGGACGCAGGTGCGGCGCCAGCAACCCCTTACGGCCCTGGGCTTCGTGGACTGTGGCGACACCCAGCTTCCCCAGCGCCTCGCAAGTCTCGCGGTCTGCGCGCGGAGTCTTAGTCATAACTTTCATCGAATTCCTCCTGTGCGAGACGATCACCGGACTCGCCCTCATGGATGCCAATCAAATGCGACTGGGTTAGTTGGACGCGGCATCGAGGAAGCTGCGATCGAATACGCCGGCGGCAACCGGTCTCGCAGGCTCACCGAGCAGGTTGGCGCGGATCATTAAGTCCACCGTGGTGTCCATCGCCTGCCGAGGGATCGAAAGATTGCCGGGCCACATGCCCATGTCGCGCATATAGTGAAGGCCGCGCGAGGCGAGTTTGGTGTCGTCTTTCGTGGTAATCCGTTGGAATATCGGTAGCGTCACGTCCTCGCGGGCCGGGTCGTTGGTGATCGAATAGGCTTCGAAGAGCGCTTTGAGGAAACGGACGACCACATCGCGGTTGCCGTCCAACCAGCTTTTACGGCCGATGACAGCGGCGAAGACGATCTCGGGGATGACATCGTTGATTTCGCCGATCAGGTTGAAGCCTTCACGTTCGGCCAGGAAATTCCATGGCGCGGGCTGCGGGGCGCAATCAATTTCCCCCGCCTGCAGGGCTTCCCAGCGCTTGGTGTGGATGCCGGCGAGTTCGAACTCGTAGTCGCCGGGATACCGCAGCCCTTCCTTGGAGAGCATCATCTGAGTGTAGATCGCCGTACCCTCGGTGAGCGACGAGGTGCCGACCTTTTTGCCTCTCAGGTCCTTGATCGACTTGATCGAAGACTGTGCGACCATGGACATCGGCAGACGGTTTGAGTTCGAGGAGATGACCCTGAGCTCGCCACCTTTGACGAAGTTCGAAACGGCGCCTTCCGGCGGCGTGATGGCGAGATCGGCTTCGCCTTCCAGCACGGCCGTGGTCGCCTTGTCGACGGTGCCCATCTTCTTGTACTCGATCACCAAGCCATGCTTGGCGAAAATGCCGTGCTCCTCGGCCACAAAGACCGGAAGCCAGTTGAACCCTTGTGCCCCGCCCGCGAGGCTTAGACTTTGGCTGGAAGCCATGTGCTTTCTCCCTGACAATTTCGGAGCTTCATAGGCCGCGCTTCCGCAGCCGCTCATCCAGAAGCGGATAGACCCGGCGTGCGTTTCCTTCGAAGACCGCGTGTCTCTGTTCGTCGCCAAGCGCGAGGTGGTCGATGTATCTCTTGGTGTCGTCGAACGGATGTCCCGTCTCCGGGTCGATCGCCTTGACCGCGCCGAGCAGCTCGGAGCCGAAAAGGATGTTCTTGACGTCGACGACGCGGAAGAGCGTGTCGATGCCAGCCTGATGATAGACGCAGGTGTCGAAGAACACGTTGTTCATCAGGTGCGTGTCGAGGCTCGGTTTTTCGAGCATGATCGACAGACCGCGATAACGGCCCCAATGGTAAGGCGCCGCCCCGCCTCCGTGCGGTATGATGAGCTTGAGTTCCGGGTGGCGCTCGAACAAGTCTCCCTGAATCAACTGCATGAACACTGCCGTATCCGCGTTGATGTAGTGCGCGCCCGTCATATGGAGGCAGCGCTCGCAGGAACTCGAAACGTGGATCATCGCCGGGACTCTGAGGGCTACCATGGCCTCCCACATTGGATCCCACCATGGATCGTAGATCGGCGGGGCACTCCAGCGCCCGCCCGATGGGTCGGGGTTGAGATTGCATCCGACGAAGCCGCTCTCCACGCAGCGCTCCAACTCCTCGATGACACCAGACAGATCGCCGTCGACGGTCTGAGGAAGCTGGCAGACGGCCGCGAAATTATCCGGGAACATCTCGACAATCCTGCCGACACTGTCGTTCGACAGGCGCGACCACTCCTTGGCGACGGACAGTCCCGGCACGTGGTGTCCCATGCCGGAGGCGCGTGGGCTGAGCAGCGTCACGTGCGAACCGCGCTCGCGCTGAATTTTAAGTTGGTTCGCCTCGATAATATCGTGCAGCTGTTTGTCGGGAATGCCCGGATAGATCGGCGGCTCGGAGGACTTGCCTTCCGCATAAGCCACTTGCGCCGTTCGGAAAGCATGATGCTCCGGCGGTTCCGTCGTGAAGTGGCCGTGGCAGTCGATGATCAAAGACATCATGCATTCCACTTCGCAGGGAGATCGGAGATGCCACGGAACCGCCAGCCCTTGCCCTTGATCTCCCGCGAAGTATCGAGACGAAGATCGGGCAACTGCCGGAACACCTCAGCAAGCGCAATCTCGCCCATGGCACGCGACAGGAAGTGCCCGGAACAGAAGTGCGGACGGAAACCGAATGACAGGTGCTGCTTCTTCTTGCGGAACATGTCGAAACGGTCGGCATCTTCGAAACGCGTCTCATCGCGGTTGGCCGACCCCATGACGATGGCGACGGATGCCCCCTCAGGGATGACCGTGCCGGCGATCTCGAAATCTTCCTTGGCGATGCGCGGTGTTACGCCGATCGGGGCGATCCAGCGCAAGCCCTCATCGAAGGCGCGCATCGCGTTTTCCTGCGGCTGCTCGGCCATAAGCTTCGCCTGGTCGGGATTTGAAAGAAGGCCCGTGCAGGCATTCGCGGCTGCATGCCCCGGCTCCTGGAGACCGCCAAGGATGATGACGCGCATGGTCGGAGAAATCTCCTCCCAGCTACGAACCTCGCCCTTTGGCATGCCGCCATACATGACATGGCTGAGCAGCGAGTGGTTAGGCTTCGACAGGCACGCCTGATACAGATCACCCATCTGCCCGTCGATGTCGGCGAGCGCATCGTCCAATCGCTTCCATATGGCCGGATCATTGCCGACGTTCTGCAGGCCCAGCGCCATCGCGTGAAACCACTCGACGAGAGTTTCGTTTGGCGTCTCCGTCAGGCCGATGACGTCGCCAATGCACCGCACCGAGATTGGCTCGAAGAGTTCCGTCGTCAGGTTCGCTTCACCATTCTTCTTGATGGAGTCGATATAACGCTGCACGACCGGGCGCGTCAGACCTTCGACGAACGAGCGGACGCGTTCCTGCGTGAGATTCTCGTCTATGCCCTGACGGAGGCACTGATGATCCTCGCCAGACATGGTCAGGACGTTCGGCATGCCCATGACGCGGGCCTCGGGGCGGTCAGCCGAACCCGACGGACCGAACACCTTGTCGTTGCCGCCGATCGTGCGGCAGTCGTCGAACCGCGTGATAAAATATTCCTTTGTTCCCTCGAAGAAAGCCACCGGCTGCTCAGCGCGCAGCCTCGCATAGACGGGATAAGGATCGTGATAGAGATTTTCGCCCGTCAGTTCGGTGCGCGTTCCAGTCATTGATTTCCTCCCTCACCCGCTTCGCGGGGTCTTCGCCAATCCGCCACCATGTTCTCCAACCCGGCAGCATGCATTCTCAGGACGTTTCAGTGGAGCGATCACAATGTGATTGATGCTTGACATACCGAAACGTCTTCGGATACTGATAGGTATCCAAAGCGGGATTGGCTGTCAATAAGAGAAATGGACAGGCAGTGGAGAGACCGCCTCGGGAGGAGGAAATCATTGAACGACAGAAGCATCGGTGAGATGCGCCTTGTGCTCGAGGCGCGGGATGTCTCCGTACAATTCGGCGGCGTAAAGGCGCTTACGAATGTGTCGGTTTCCGTGAAGGCGGGAGAAATCTGTGGCTTGATCGGGCCGAACGGAGCAGGCAAATCGACATTTCTCAACGCGGCGACCCGGCTCGTAAATTACACAAGCGGATCGATCATGCTTGATGGCCGGCCGCTCGAAGGCCTGGGTTCGCGCGAGATGATCGGAATGGGCATCGGGAGGACTTTCCAGAACCTTGGCATCTATGCCTCGATGACCGTTCTGGAGAATGTCATGCTCGGGGCGCATCACCGGTTTGGCGGCAAGTTCGCTCAAGCGATCTTCGCTCCATCCCGTGTCAGGGCGGAGGAACGGTCTGCACGCGAAAAAGCAATGGCGGTGCTTGAAGAGGTCGGCATGGCCGAGCTCGCCGCGCGCGCGGCTGGATCGCTTTCCTATCCCCTGCAGAAACGTATGGAGATCGCTCGCGCACTTGCCGCCGAGCCTAAAATTCTTCTGCTTGACGAACCCGCCGGCGGACTGACGCACGGCGAGGTCCACGAATTTGGGTCGCTCGTCGATGGCATCCGACGCAAGCGGAACCTCTCCATTCTTCTCATCGAACATCACATGGGGCTGGTCATGAGCCTTTGCGACCGGATCGTTGTCTTGCATCTGGGTCGCAACTTGGCCGAAGGCACCCCTTCCGAAATCAAGTCCAACGACGCGGTGATTGCCGCCTACCTCGGGAAGGCGGCATGACACTGGATCTCAAGAACCTCTCCGTATTCTACGGCAAGACGCAGGCACTGTTCGACTGTTCGTTCTCAGTGGGCGAAGGCGAATTTGTCGCCCTGCTCGGCTCCAACGGGGCCGGGAAGACGACGCTGCTGCGTGCCGTTTCCGGACTGCTCCCATTCAAAGGCTCGGTTGCCTTTTCTGGCATGGCACTCGACAAGATCGTCGCGCAGAAGCGCCTCGCGCTCGGCATTGCTCACATACCCCAGGGGCGCGGGACTTTCTCCGAGTTTACCGTCGATGAAAACCTGTCGCTCGGTGCAACGATCGTGTCGAACCGATCACAAGTGAGGGAGGACAAGGAACGCTGGTACGAGACATTCCCGCGTCTGCGCGAACGGCGCGATCAGCTTGCGGGAAACCTTAGCGGTGGAGAACAGCAGATGCTGGCTGTAGCACGCGCGCTCATGTCTCGTCCGAAGCTTCTGATGTGCGACGAGCCATCGCTCGGGCTCGCCCCTTCGATCACTCAGGAAATCCTGGCGATTTTCAAGAGGCTCAACAAGGATCACGGCATGACGCTGCTCGTGGTCGAGCAGAATGTCGACATCACCCTTCAATATGCCGACCGGGCCTTCGTTATCGAGGCCGGCCAGATCGTGGCGAGCGGTGCGGCAAAAGAGTTGATCGCCAACGAAGACATCAAGAAATCTTACCTGGGAGTTGCCTGATGAGCCTCTTCTTCCAGCTCGTCGTCAGCGGCCTGACCACGGGCGCAATTTACGCGGCGCTCGCCCTGGCGCTCGTCCTCATCTTCAGGGCAACCAACGTCGTCAACTTCGGCCAGGGCGAGATGGCGACCCTTTCCGCCTATGTGGCCTGGCAGTTGATGCAATGGGGTGCGCCGCTCTGGCTCGCCGTCCTCGCGAGCCTCATTGTGGCGTTTGCTATTGGGATTGTGACTTTCCGCTTGATTATCCGGCCGATGATGAGCGCTCCCGTGGAGGCGGTCGTCGTCATCACCCTTGGCATCCTCGTCCTCTTCCAAGCGGCGTGCATGTGGATGTGGGGCGCCGAACAACTCTCGTTCCCAAGCCTCTTCCCTGACGGCGGTTTGGATATCGGCGGCGTTCGCGTGCTCGCTTCCGCCATCGGCACGCTAACGATCCTTTTTGTTATCGCTTTGGCGATGGGCTTTATCTTCCGGTTCACCAGGCTTGGCCTATCGATGCGTGCGGCGGCTTTCGACCATGCCCGAAGCGTACTTGTCGGCGTTAATGTCGAACGCATGCTGATGTTGGGCTGGGGCTTTGCCGCCATTATTGGGGCACTTGCCGCAATCCTGATTGCCCCTCGGCTCTTCCTCAGCCCGACGATGATGACGCCAATCCTCTTTTACGGGCTCGCTGCAGCAACGCTCGGCGGCTGGGACAGTCCGCTTGGCGCAATCGTCGGCGGCCTCGCCGTCGGCGTCGCCGAGAGCTTAGGTGCCAGCTACCTCTCGTTCATCGGCGCCGACATGCGCATCGCCGTGCCGATCGCCCTCACGCTCATCATCCTGCTCGTGAAGCCCGTCGGCCTGTTCGGATCCTACAAGGTGACAAAACTATGAATGGTGGATTCCGCGCGGCGGCTATCAAGTTCGGTCTCTTTGCGATCGTCGCGATCCTTATCCCAGTCTTTGTGCCGGGATACGCACTTCAGCAGGTGGCGATTGCGATCGCCTACGCCATCGCTATTTTAGGCCTGAACCTGCTAATGGGGTTCGCTGGCCAAATTTGCCTTGCGCAGGGAACGCTGTTCGGCGTCGGCGCTTACGTGACCGCGATCCTCAATGCCACCTACGGCGTCTCGCCGCTCGTAACGTTGCCTGTCTCTGCAGCCGTGGCGGCCGTCGTCGGGCTTGCCATCGGCCTTCCGGCACTCAGGCTTCAGGGCTTGCAGCTTGCCATCGTGACATTTGGTATCGCGGCTGCGTTCCCGCAATTGCTGCTCAAGATGGGGAGCCTGACGGGTGGAGTGTCGGGGCTTCCGATCGATGCCCCCGAACCTCCGAGCTTCATGCCGGACAGTCCCGAGTTGTGGCTCTATATCGTATCGCTCGCATGCGCGGGGATCGGTGCCCTGCTTGTCTCGCTAATGCTCTTCGGCGACAACGGGCGCGCGCTCAGGGCACAGCGGGACAATCCCCAGATTGCCCAAGCGCTCGGCATCAACCTGACACGTACTCGCCTTTGGGCATTTGCCGCAAGTTCGGCGCTCGCGGGACTCGGTGGCGGAGTGTTCGGGATCATCAGTGGTTTCATCAGCCCGGAGTCGTTCCTGGCAATCCTGTCCATCAACATCGTGATCGGCAGCATTGTCGGCGGCGCTACCAGTATCGTCGGAGCATTTCTCGGCGGTCTGTTCATGGTCTTTGTCCCGACCTGGGCATCTGACATCAACCTGAGCCTCGGCAACCTGATCTACGGCCTCGCCCTCATCCTGATCATGATGGTCGCGCGCAATGGGGTCACTGGCTTCATCGACAAATGGCTCTCGATGACTTTTCGGAGGATGGCGAGTAGCCGACGCCAAATTGAAACAAGGGAGGAACTGAGATGAGATTTATTTCTATACTGAAAGGAAGCGCAATGCCGCTGGCTGTCGCGGCACTGCTCGCGGCAAGCAATGCGAATGCTGCGGAACCGTCGCCTGGTGTTACCGACGACACCATTAAGATTGGTGTCACGGGACCACTGACCGGACCGGTCGCAGTCGTCGGCGGTGTCGCCGAAGGCATACGCGCGCGGGTCGAACAGGCCAACGCCGAAGGTGGCGTCAAAATGGGCGATGGCAAGACCCGCAAGATCGATCTCATCATCGAAGATGATGGTCTTGATCCCCAGCGCACACTGGCGAACGTCCGAAAGATGGTGGAGAAAGATCAGGTATTTGCCCTGGTTGGCACCGCGGCGACGCCAAACAATCTGGCGATCGGCCGTTACGTCACGCAGAAGAAAGTGCCGAACGTTTTCATGTATTCTGGTGTCGTCTCCCTGAACGCGCCCAAATGGGAAGTCGGCTTCGTGCCTTCCTTCTCGACCGAGGCGGATTCATTCGTCGAATATCTTAAGATGAACAAGCCAAGCGCGACGGTGGCGTTTCTGTATCTGAACACGGAAACCGGTCAGACCTTCATGAAGGCTTTCGACAGAGCAATTGACGGCTCGGCCATCAGGGTGATCGAACGTCAACCCGTAACGTCACAAGATCCGACGGTCGAAACCCAACTCAACACACTGAAGGCGTCCGGTGCAGATACTCTAGTGATCATCGCTGCTCCGCGGCAGGGCGGCGAGGCGATTCGTTTCCAATCCGAAAGTGGCTGGAAGCCGTTGACACTGGTAACCAACCTTTCCTCTGCATACCCGATCCTTCAATCCGTCGGGCTGGATAATGCGAAGGGCATCATTACATCTGACTTCCTCAAGCCGATTATCAGTGATCAGAAGTCCGGCGATGAAGGAATCGATCGATATCTCGATGCCATAAAAGCAGCCAAGGTGAACTTCGTCTTCGCCAACACGATCGGCCAGACGGGTTACGCCATCGGGGACGCGCTCATCCAGTCTCTTGAAAAGCTCAAAGAACCGACGCGTGAGGAGCTGATGAAGGTCGTCCACAACATGGACGGATGGAAGAACGCTTTGGTTTTCCACGGCATCACGATGACGACCAAGGAAGGGTCCGATGTTTACCCTGTCGAGGCGCTCCAACTCTACCAGTTCGACGGACAAAAATACGTGGCGCTCGGTGGAATTTTGGACTTTGAAGGCAAAACGCACGAATAGCTTCCCTTGCCAGTGGGTGCCGGCAACCGGCGCCCACACACGCGAGGCTGATTTTTCAGGGGTGTGGCGGCAAAGATTGCGGGGTTCGGTATCCGATGAGGTGTGCAGAAGTTCTGAAAGGAATGTACCCGGACTGACTGCAGTCCCGGCGGGGAACCTCCTCCCCCCAGGGTTGCCAGATAGGACGGCATTCATGCCAAAAAATGAGAATCCACGCTTTCCTGTAAACAGGCGTGTCGTTAGCCTCGTCCATGACGGCCTCTGCACCTTCGAGTTCGGGATCACTGCCGAAGTCTTCGGCTTGGCTCGACCTGAAAGCAGGCCCTGACTGGTGCCAGCTCAAATCGGTTTCGCTGGAGGATCAGGTTCTTATGCCTGCGGTGGCCTGACATTCGCAGCAACGGGCACCGCGGCCGATCTGCATCGACTGCTTTGTGAGTTCGGCCAGACTGACCGGTACTTATTCCGGCATTAAGCGCAACGGGCTGACATCGAGGTGCCGATGCGGTCGATGAGGATGACGTTGGCGGGAACATTGCCGGGATTTGACCCGGCTAGCCAGCGGTCTGTCGAAAAATACGTCCTGGTCCTCAGCTGCGGATCTGAGGTCGCCTTAAGACCAAGAGCAAAATTAAAGTTATTTTCGCTGCCGGCTTCGCGCGTGAAGCTGAGATAGGCGCCGAAGCGTTCGTATTCGACATTGCGAAGGTTTTGGATCGACGTAAGCGTATCCTCGAAATCACCCCAGCACGCCTGCTTTACAATGATCTCGAAAATCCGCAGGACGGCCGGGGCGAGACGCCCCTGGGCATCTGTCTGCGGCCCGACGATCTTGGCACGGATCTCGAGAATATCGCCCATTTCATTTCCACGAACCTTCAGGAAGGTCGAACTGAGGGGGCGCGCCTCGTCCCGTTCGTAGATGCGCTGAAAATAACATTCATAATTGCGATTGCGCATCGATGCGGCTTTCCATTCGCTCATCTCGATGCCGGCCTCTCGAAGAGCGCCGCAAATATTCGGCCCCGAGACGCGCCACATCCGCAGAAACTGACCTGCCAATTCCGGTTTCGGGACCTCGATCAGTTTCAGCGATAGAGACATCGGCGGAAGAGGAGAAGGAGCCGCCGTATCGGGGCGGACGGCCATGCGTGATGATCGGCCAGCCTTATCGAGAGCTCGATCTTCAAAGCGATCTATCGGAATTTCCGAGTTGCTGATTTCACGGTAAAAAACAGCGATGCCGGCAAGCAGAACGCATATCAACAGCGCTGGCAAAAGCAGCCGGCGGCGGTTGCTCCGCAATAGTTTCCAGTGCCAAAATGGGCTGCCGCGAGGAGGATCGGCTGCTGATAACATTTTATCCACGGCGTTCCCTCGCAAGCAAAATAGGAACGGCTGCGAGCTTGATCTCAATCAACCACGATCCTGTTCGAGACCAGCCGGCGTCAGTCAGGGCGCTGACCGGCTCAGCCCGGTGCCGGCAACCACTTCACAAGTGAGCAACGGATGTGAAGTGGTACAGTCTATTCCGACTCACCTTCGACCCTGCGAGTGTGAGGTCGCGTTGGTGGAGCGTCAAGCGGCACCCCAGTGCATGGCGTTCGCCCGCCAATGCTGCCGAAGAACAGGCCGGCGGCTTGTCTTTTCACCGGTGCTGTCTTCGACACATCCGCTTTTCTCGGCAGTCGAGAACTCTCTCCCTCAGGCGACGATCTTCAACCGATCTCGGCCGCTCTGTTTTGCATGGTAAAGCGCCTCGTCCGCCCGGGCGTATAATTCGCGCGCCGTCTCGCCCGGGCGCAACTCGGCAAGCCCAGCCGAACAGGTATAAGAGAATGTGGGCGCCGAGCGGATGGGTCGCGCGCCTCGAACCGCCTTCAGGATCCGGTCGACGATCAATTCGCCTTGCCCGAGCGTCGTATCGGGCAGGATCAACATGAATTCTTCCCCGCCGATGCGCCCGAAACTGTCGCGGCGGCGAACCAGAGGTTGGACGCGGCGGGCAAAATCGATCAGCACGCCGTCGCCGGCCTGGTGTCCGTATACGTCGTTTATACGTTTGAAGTAATCAAGATCCATGATGCAGGCGCAACCGCTGAGCGATTCTGCCGGTGCCTGGCGCACCACCATGCTCTCGAGCGCCGCCATCATGAAGCGGCGGTTGGAGATGCTGGTCAGTTCGTCCGTTTGCGAAGCCCGCAACGCAAAATCACGATCTTGCCTTAGGTCACGCTCGCTCGTCTTCATAGGGGTAATGTCGCTTGCGATGCATAGCATCCAACCGTCACCTTGGACGGTCTCGGTCATCCAGAACCATCGGCCGTCGGCCACATCGGTTTCAAAGGCACGGAACGGGAGCTTGCCGCGCCGTGACTGTGCCGAGACGAGCCATGTCTCGAAGTCGGCGGCCTTGATGACCGTGCCCTTTCCAGCCTTCGTATTTCGCCGCATCAGATCGGCCCATAAGGGGGTTTCCTCCGGCTCCAAAGCGTAGGTGGAACGAAAGGCCGCGTTTGCGTACCGCAAACGATCATCCTGATCGTAAAGCGCAATCAGGACTGCGCTCTCCTCACTCAAATCCGCGAGCCGCTCCGAAATCTTGGTCATCCGGCTATTCCAGGCATCTCAAAATAACGATGGAATCACTATGTTAGTAAAACCTAAAGAGATGATGGACGCTACGCGCTATCGCAATATTATTTGCCGCGAAAGGCAAACCAGCTTTACCCGTGAGGTTGCTAAGCGCGTGCCTCACCCGCGGCCGCTGACGTAAAAATGTTGTACAACGACGGTTCTCAGTGGATGATCCATCGCGCACTGCAGTCGTTTGAGGCGGACCGCGCGCAAGACGTTGCTGGAGAAGATCAATGCGCGAATACTCTATCGCGGCTATCCCTGCGGACGGCATCGGACCGGAAGTCATTGCCGCAGGGCGAAGGGTGCTCGCAAGTCTGGAAAAACGTCTCGGCGACGTGAAGTTCGTTATCGAACACTTCGATTGGGGTTCCGACTACTACAAACGGCATGGTGTGATGATGCCGTCCGACGGGCTTGAGCGGCTGAAGAAATTCGACGCGATCTATTTCGGCGCCGTCGGAGCGCCTGATGTTCCCGATCACATCACCCTCTGGGGGCTCAGGCTGCCGATCTGCCAGGGCTTCGATCAATATGCCAATGTTCGGCCGACCAAAATCCTTCCAGGCATTACCCCGCCGCTGCGCAATTGCGGCGTCGGCGACCTCGACTGGGTCATCGTCCGGGAGAATTCCGAAGGAGAATATTCCGGCCACGGCGGCCGCGCCCATCGCGGCCTGCCCGAGGAGGTTGGCACCGAGGTCGCCATCTTCACGCGCGTCGGCGTCACCCGCATCATGCGCTACGCTTTCAAGCTGGCGCAGGCGCGGCCGCGCAAGTTGCTGACGGTCGTGACGAAATCGAATGCCCAACGCCACGGCATGGTCATGTGGGACGAGATCGCCGCTGAGGTGGCTGTAGAGTTTCCTGACGTCACCTGGGACAAGATGCTGGTCGACGCCATGACGGTGCGGATGACGCTGAAGCCGCAGAGCCTCGACACCATCGTTGCGACCAACCTGCATGCTGACATCCTGTCCGACCTCGCCGGCGCGCTCGCCGGCAGCATCGGTGTCGCGCCCACCGCGAATATCGATCCGCAGCGCCGTTTTCCCTCGATGTTCGAACCGATCCACGGCTCGGCCTTCGACATTGCCGGCAAGGGCATCGCCAATCCTGTCGCGACCTTCTGGACCGCCGCCCAGATGCTCGACCATCTCGGCGAGCAGGAGGCCTCGGCCCGTCTCATGCGCGCCGTCGAAGCGGTCACGGGCGCGGGCATCCTCACTCCCGACGTCGGCGGCACCGCCACGACCAAAGACGTCACGGACGCCGTCTGCGACGCAATCCATTCCTCCAACGTCTGATCAGATAGATGAACGCGGCAATCGGGTGGACCGGCTGAATGGGGTCACGTCATGGCGTCGCCGGTCAGGCGGCATAAAATGCTGTTGCGGCCATCGCCGCATCCTGTTCGTTCCTCCCCGAGCCGGTGAAACGCGATCGACATGAGGCTTCGGTGTGCTACTGTCGACGGTGACGGCACAATATGCTGCGGCCTTGGCAGCTTCGACAGGCGGAGTGGAGAGATGAAACTCGACCGGATCGATATAAAAATTCTGCATGAATTGCAGAAAAACGGCCGTGTCACCAATGTTGAGCTCGCCGAGCTCGTCAATCTTTCGCCCAGCCCCTGCCTGATGCGGGTGAAGAAACTGCAGTCGGAAGGTTATATCGAGGGCTATTCCGCGCAGATCAATGTCGCCAAGCTCGGACAGACGCTGACCGTTTTCACTGAAATCACCCTGAAGAACCACCGGCAGATCGATTTCGCCCGATTTTTAACGACGGTCGAGAAGATCGACCAGGTGATCGAATGCCATCTGGTCTCCGGCGGCTACGACTATCTTCTGAAATTCGTGACTGCCGGGATCGGCGAGTACCAGACGATCATGGAGCGGCTCTCCGACATGGAGATCGGCATCGACAAATATTTCAGCTTCGTCGTCCTGAAGTCGCCGATCGTCAAAGCGCATATGCCGTTGACGAGCCTGTTTCCGCTTTAGGCCGGCCCACGCGTCGCCCGTCGGGTGCCAATGCCTATACTTGGACAAGCGGCTTCTCCCGGCACAAGTTTGTCACAGCTTGGCTATATCCTCGGCTGGCCGCGCTCAGCCCCGCAAGGCCGCGCGTATATCGGGGTCATCAAGCGTGTCATCAAGCGTTTTGCGCGTGCGCTCGATGATCGTGTCGATGTCGGCGTCGGTGCAGCAGAGCGGCGGCGCATAGCCGAGGACGCCGTTGGCGAAGGCGCGGATGACCAGGCCGTTTTCCCAGGCGCGATCGAAGACCCGGCGCGCCGGTTCGGCGGCGGCCGGCAACGGCGCCTTCGTTTCCTTGTCGACCACGAGCTCGATGGCGGCCAGCATGCCGCGACCGCGGATATCGCCGACGAGCGGATGGTCTTTGAGGCTTTCAAGCCCTTGCATCAGCCGTGCGCCGGCCTTCCGGCCATTCGCCAGGAGGCCGGTTTCGTAAAGGTTCAGCACTTCAAGGCCGACAGCGGCGCTGACGGGATGGGCCGAATAGGTATAGCCGTGGCCGACGGCTGCGCCACCGGCGCCATCGGCGATGGTCTCGTAGATGTGGTCGGTCATGAAGACCGCACCCATCGGTACATAGCCGGAGGTCAGGCCCTTCGCCGTGGTGATGAAGTCCGGAACGATCTCGTCGTCCTCGCAGGCAAAGAGCGGGCCGGTGCGGCCGAAAGCGGTTATCACTTCGTCAGCGACAAAGAGGATGCCGAGCTCGCTGCAGAGCGCGCGCATCGCCTTCATCCAGCCTGCCGGCGGCACCAGCACGCCGCCCGAACCCTGGATGGGTTCGGCATAAAAGGCGGCGACACGCTCGGGGCCGATCTCTTCAACCTTGCGCCGCAGTGCCGCGAGGGAGGCGTTGATGATTGCCTGCGGATCCTGACCGACCGGGTTCCGGTAGGCGTAGTGGGAGGGAATTTTATGCTGCCAGTCGAAGGGAATGCCGAAGCCGGCGTGGAATGACGGAAGTGCCGTCAGTCCCGCTCCGACGGTCGATGAACCGTGATAGCCCTGTTCGACGGAGATGAACTGGTCGCGCTGCGGCTGACCGCGGGCGATCCAGTAATAGCGGATGAACCGGATCGTGCTGTCGATGGCATCGGATCCGCCCAGGGTGAAGTAAACATGGTTGAGGTCGCCTGGCGCCCGCTCGGCCAATGCCGCGGCAAGCCGGATTGCCGGTTCCGAGCCGAGACCGAAATAGGTCGTCGCATAGGGCAGTTCGCGCATCTGCCGCGCGGCTGCCTCGACGATCGATTCATGACCGTAACCGGCATTGACGCACCACAGGCCGGCAAAGCCATCGACCAGCTGCTTGCCGGAAGCATCGGTCACCGTCGCCCCCTTGGCGGCAGCGAGCACACGCACGCCGAGCTTTTCGTGGTTGCGGTAGGAGGCGACCGGGTGCACCAGATGGGCGCGGTCGAGTTCGACAAGGGAATTGCTGTACATGATATTCTCCGGATCAGCCGAGCGCCTGGTTGGCCAGGGCGAAGATGGTGGCGTCGGAATCGGCGCCTGGAATCGATGGCTTCATCATGGCGATGCCGCCGCCGACATGGGCGAAGCCTTGTTCGGCCAGCCAGTCGGACAGGCCGGCGGCCGCTGTCGTATCGACCCTGAGGAACACGCCGGGCCGCAGGGCGATGAAATGCGCAACGAGCGCTTTGGCGTCCTCCAGGGTCCCGGCAATGACGGGGCCGATGACCTCGCCTCGGCCGAAGGTGCGAAGTGCTGCAAAACCGGTGACGCGTCCGTTGCGGCGGACCACGGCAAATTCACCGACCTTGGCAAGATAGGCGATCAGACCGGCGCGATCGGCGCCGAAGGCCTGTCGATCGAGTTCGGCGACCGCGGCGAAATCGCTCCTGGCGGCGGCTGAGGTTGCCATCGGCGCGGCGATCGCTGTCGCGGTGCCCTGGTGCTGCAGAATACGGCCGGTCGGGCGGAAGCCGAGCTTCTCATAGAGGGGAAGGCCCTCGGCGGTTGCAACAAGCCGGAGCGGCCGGTCGCCGGCAAGCTCCATTGCAGCATGCATGAGCTTGCGGCCTAGACCGCGGCCACGCATGGTTTCATCGACGATGACCATGTTGATCGTGGCGCAATCCTGCCTGTAGGGGGTAACAAGCACGGTGCCCACCACCCGGTCGTTCTCAATGGCCACGACGCCCTCGCTCAAGGCAAGCGCCATCTGCCAGTCTTCAGGGCGATGAGGCCAGCCGGCCTGCCGCGACAGGTGGACGGCGGCACCCAGGTGTTCGGTGCCGAAAGCGGCAAAATCGATCTGGCTTGTCTGCATGACACTTCCTTCATTTCCTGAGCGGAAGTGTGAAGGAGTGCGGGTTGGCTAATCGTCTGAAGGCTGCGCTCCGAGCGGTATCTTATCGTTTTCGCTTTGTCGCCCGCCGCATCTTATGCTGGCATGTGGGCGTGAGACTCTGCGCGTTGCGATCGCCCAGGCTGATGCCGGGCCCGTCTCCAGCCTTGACGGTATCTTCTCGGCACGTTTTTCGCCGTCGTTCGGCATCCGCCGGCGGCTAAGCTACACAAGCATCTGCCAAAGCCGCCTTTCGATACGAAATAATCTGCTTCGATCGCCGCCACATTCAGGCGAGCCGGGGGGCGGGCGGCGTCTATCATGACTTCAAATGCCTCGGTCCACTCTCCAAAGGATATGCCCATGACCCCCTTGCGTCCGAAATACGTCACCTTCGACTGCTACGGCACGCTGACCAACTTCCAGATGGCGGAAGCGGCGCGTGACCTTTACGGCGATCAGCTCGATGAGGCGCGCATGGCCGAGTTCATCAGGAACTTCGCCGCCTATCGCCTCGACGAGGTTCTGGGCGACTGGAAGCCCTATGCCGAGGTCGTTCACAATTCGATCGAGCGCACCTGCAAGCGCAACGGCGTCAAGTTCAACGACGAAGACGCCCGCATGGTTTATGAGCGGGTGCCGACCTGGGGTCCGCATGCGGATGTACCGGCTGGCCTTGCGAAGGTCGCCAAGGAGATCCCGCTGGTGATCCTGTCGAACGCGATGAATGCGCAGATCATGTCGAATGTCGAAAAGCTCGGCGCTCCGTTCCATGCGGTCTACACGGCCGAACAGGCACAGGCCTACAAGCCGCGCCTTCAGGCCTTTGAATATATGTTCGACATGCTCGGCTGCGGCCCCGAAGATGTCGTGCACTGCTCCTCCTCGTTCCGGTATGACCATATGTCGGCTAACGATATCGGCATCAAGAACAAGGTGTGGGTCAACCGCCGCCATGAACCCGCCAACCCATTCTATGGCTACGTCGAAATCGCCGACATTTCCGGCCTGCCAGGCGTTTTCGGTCTCTGACGTGCACAACAAACTGGCTTCATGCGACGCGACTTAGCTGGTTGTCGTTATCTCGGAACCGCTGCGCACTTCCGGGCGAATCCGAACGACGGAAGCGCGGGCGTTTCCGCTCGCGCTTTTTTGAAGGGTCGGCCGTGCCCGGGGCCGGCAAGACAATTCGCTACCGTAGCGTCATGAAGTCGTGGGTGATGGTGCGAGGCCGAGTGTCGACCGCTGCTGGCGGCGCGTAATCCGCATTCGACGGTTTTGCAGGCCTCCGGATCGACCGAAGCCGAAAGCTTGCCAGCGCGGGTATGTCGCGATGGCCTTGCAGCAAAATGCGGCGCAAGCGCGTGCGCCGCATTGCAGGGTCCTCATCTCATATTCGCTTCAGGCTCAGCTCAGCCCACCGATGTGGAAGCTCTTCATTTCGAGATATTCCTCGATGCCGGCCTGCGCTCCCTCCCGGCCGAGGCCGGACTGCTTGACGCCGCCGAAGGGGGCGACTTCGGTGGAGATCGCGCCGGTGTTGAGCCCGATCATGCCGAACTCGAGGGCTTCGCCGACGCGCCAGGAGCGCTTCAGGTTTTCGGTGTAGAAATAGGCTGCAAGGCCGAAGGGTGTGCCGTTGGCGATTGCAATTGCCTCTTCTTCCGTTTCAAAGCGGAAAAGCGGGGCAACGGGGCCAAAGGTTTCTTCGCTGGCGAGCAGCATGTCGGTCGTCGCCTCCGTCAGGACCATCGGCGCAGCGTATTGCGACCCTTCCGTCACCGAATTGCTCCGGGCGGAAATCTTGGCGCCCTTGGCCAGGGCGTCGTCGACATGGCGGGTGATCTTCTCGATGGCCGCAGTGTTGATCATCGGGCCGATGACATTGCCGGGTTCCGTTCCCGGACCGACCTTCATGGCGTTGACGCGGGCGCCGAGCTTCTCGGCAAAAGCATCATACACTCCGGCCTGCACCAGGATGCGGTTGGCGCAGACGCAGGTCTGGCCGCCATTGCGGAACTTGGCCAGGATTGCGCCTTCGACCGCGAGATCGAGATCGGCATCGTTAAAGACGATGAACGGTGCATTGCCGCCCAGTTCGAGGGAGAGCCGCTTCACGCTGCCGGCGGCGCCGCGCATCAGAAGCGAGCCGATCCGGGTCGAGCCGGTAAAGGAGATCTTGCGCACCGTCGGGTTTGCCATGAACTCATTGCCGATCTCCGTCGGCATGCCGGTGACGATGTTGATCACGCCTGCCGGAATGCCGGCGCGCTCGGCAAGCACACCCATGGCGAGCGCCGAATAGGGCGTGAACTCCGAAGGCTTGATGACAACCGTGCAGCCGGCCGCCAAGGCGGGCGCCACCTTTCGGGTGATCATGGCGATCGGGAAATTCCACGGGGTGACGATAGCACAGACGCCGACCGCCTCCTTGAGCACGACGATACGGCGATCCGGCGTCGGCGAGGGAATGGTATGGCCGCCGATGCGGCGGGCCTCTTCGGCAAACCATTTGACGAAGGAAGCACCGTAACGGACCTCGACGCGCGATTCATCGAGTGGCTTACCCTGTTCAAGCGTGATGAGCAGCGCAAGATCCTCGAGATTTTCGATCATCAGCGCATACCAGCGCTCGAGTAGTACGGCGCGTTCGGCATTCGTCCTCTTCTTCCACGACGCAAAAGCTGCCTGGGCTGCGTCGATCGCCGCGCGGGTCTCGGCGGTTCCCATATCAGCAACAGTGCCGAGCTTCTCCTGAGTGGCGGGATTGACGACGCGCACCGTCTTGCCCGATGCTGCCCCCGACCAGATACCGTCGATCAGGCCGGCCTGCTGGAAAAGGTCTTTGTCTTTCAACTCAAGCATATCGTTTCCTCTCTGACCATTGGTTGCCGGTTGGCAAAAGCCACCGTGTTCAATGAATTCGGTCTTGTGCCGCCATCGCCGGCGTGTTCCTGAGTTGAGCCTACCGAAACAGGACAAGCAGCATGCATCGACTGTGGGTGCAACCGCGGTGGAAAATAACGTTTTGAGCGATGCGACAGTCTTCTCGGCTGTGGCTTGGAACCCGGTCGGCGAAGCTATGCCGAGCCATGAATCCGGCAGCCGCCAACAAGACGGATGCCCTCACGCCGTTCGGCATCATGCTCTAGAAGTAGCCGAGGATGGATTTGACCTCGAGATATTCCAGCATGCCCTCAAGGCCGTACTCGCGCCCATTTCCAGATTGCTTGAAGCCGCCAAACGGCGCGTGTGGATCCCAGGCCGGATAGTTGAGGTGCACCTGACCGCAACGGATCCGTGACGCGACGTCCCTGACGGCGTCGATGTTCCCGCCCTGCACATGCGCACCCAGTCCGTAGACAGTATGGTTGGCGATGGCGATGGCTTCTTCCACCGTGTCATAGGGAATGAGGCAGAGAACCGGTCCGAAGATCTCCTCCTGGGCGATGCGCATGTCCGTACGCACGTCCGAGAAAATCGTCGGTTGAACGTAGAACCCGGCATTCAGGCTCACTGGACGACCCTCTCCGCCGGTGACGAGCGTCGCGCCTTCCGCAATGCCGACGCCGATCATGGTCTGGATCCGATCGAACTGGGCGCGGTTGGCGATCGCACCGTGCGTGGTGGCTTTTGCGAGGGGATCGCCGATCACGATCTCATCTGCAGCTCTCCTGGCGAGGTCCTCGATCTCGGATAGCTGCGCGCGCGGCACGATCATCCGCGTCGGCGCGCTGCATGATTGACCGAGATTGCGGAAGGCCGCCACTATGCCCATGGAAACGGCGCGATCGAGATCGGCGTCCGGCAGGATCACGTTCGGTGATTTGCCGCCAAGCTCCTGTGCGACGCGCTTGACGGTCGGCGCGGCCGCCTGGGCCACCGCGATACCCGCACGGGTAGAGCCGGTAATGGAAATCATGTCGACATCCGGATGGGACGCGAGAGCCGAACCGACGCACGGGCCGTCGCCATTGACGAGGTTGAAGACGCCGGCAGGGAAGCCGGCTTCCTCGATCGTCTCTGCAAACAGCAGCGCGTCGAGAGGGGAAAGCTCGCTGGGCTTCAGCACGACCGTGCAGCCGGCGGCGAGCGCCGGCGAAACCTTGGCGGTGATCTGGTAGAGCGGCCAGTTCCATGGAGTGATCAGGGCGCAGACGCCGATCGGCTCGTGGGCGATGGCGGTGTTGCCGCGCTGCTTGACGAAGGGGAAGGCTTCCAGGACATCGCGTGCGACCTTGACATGGGCGATCGCCAGCGGCACCTGCGCGGTGCGCGCATAACCGATCGCTGCGCCCATTTCGAGGCTGAGGCATTGTGCAAACAGTTCGCTACGCGCTTCGAGCAGCGCCTGCAGGCGATCAAGCAGAGCCGCGCGGTATTCCGGCTTGGTCCGGCTCCAGGCGGCGAAGGCCCGCCGGGCCGCGGAAACCGCAGCGTCGACGTCATCGCCGTTTCCGAGCGCAAAATGGGTCACCACCTCTTCCGTGGCAGGGTTGACCACGACGCCCTTGGCGCTGCCCCTGGATTCGACCCATTGACCGTCGATGAAAAACTTGTCGAGACGGCCGCTGCGGGACAGGTGTTCGAGAGGCGCAATCATCCGACAAGGTCCTTCATGCGGTAATAGGCGCCGACGATGGGCAGGAACCACGGGTTTCCGGTATGCATGGGAACGGCGGGCCACGCGAAGCCGTCGAGTGGGTTGGCGTCCTTGCGCCCCATCGCCATATCGGCCAGCGCGCGACCCATGAAGGTCGATAACTGGGCTCCGTGGCCGGAATAGCCCATGCTGTAAATGACACCCTCGGCATTGCCCGCGCGGGGATAGCGGTCTTGCGTGCAACCGACGAGGCCGCCCCAGCAATAGTCGATCTCGACGTCTGCAAGCTGCGGAAACATGCCGACCATCTGCTGGCGCAGAAGCTGGCCGGAGCTGACGTCGGTTTTCTGGTTGGACACGGCCGAAAATCTCGCCCTCCCCCCGAACAGCATGCGGTTGTCGGGCGTGAGGCGGAAATAGTTGGAGATGTTGAGGGAGTTGGTGAAGTTGCGGTTGCCCGGAATCGTCGCGGCGACCTCCTGCGGGGTGAGCGGGCGTGTCGCAATGATGAAGGAAGCGATCGGCATGAGCCTTCGGCGGAAATAGTTAAAGGCGCTTGGCGTATAGGCGTCGGTTGCCAGGATGACCTGGCGCGCGGTGAGTGAGCCGGTCGGTGTGATGAGCCGCCATCCATTCGCCACGCGCTCGCGGGCGGTGACCGGGTTCCGCTCCCAGATCGCAGCGCCATGGCGGCGGGCCGCCTCGGCCATGCCGTTGGCGTAGCGTCCCATGTGCATCATGGCGGATTTCGGATAGAGAATCCCGCCATGGAAGGCATCCGACACCACCTCCTTGCGGAGGTCCTCACGCGTGAGCCACTCGGCTGACGGGTCGACCTCGCGACGGATTTCTTCGGTCATCGCCTGCAGCGTGCCGACATGAGAGGGCTTCGAGGCAAGCTTGAGCTTGCCGCCCCTGCGGAAGTCGCACGCGATCTTTTCTTCCTCGATGAGCCGTTCGATCATGTCGATCGAGTCGTCGTAGGCTCGCCACAAGCGGCGCGCCCGGTCTTCCCCAAGATGCTGCCTGGCGGCGCCGAAGCTTGCGAAATGACCGCTGTTGAGGTGCCCGCCATTGCGGCCGGACGCACCATAGCCAACGTGCTCGGCTTCCAGCAGAGCGACCTTCACACCGGATTGCGCGAGTGTGCGCGCGGCATTGAGCCCCGTGAAGCCGGCACCGATCACCGCAACCTCGAAATCTCCCGAGACGGGGTCGACGATGCCGCCAGTGAATGGGATCGAGGTATCGTGCCAGTAGGAAGCAAATTTCATTGGCCCATGCCCTTATGCTCTTCAATCCGAATGCATGAAGTATATGCCCGCCGGCGTTGGAGGGGTGCGGCGCAGGCGGCCTTGTTTCGCAACAATTGCCTGTGTTCGGGGCGGCAAACCACAGCATATTCTGTTTATGCGCCAACTCCGCAGTCCACCCCCGGAAGCCACAGATTAGGATCCATGCAGAATTCGGTCCCACGCCCGGGTTCAAGGCGGCCGGGCCGAACACCCGCAGCGACGCCCAGGCCTGGATTGGCGCCAGCACCAAACCCGAGCACCACATCTATGAATTTCGCACTAAAACGGGAGTAGGACGATGACCGGTAAAACATGGCGGAAGAGTTCTGGGATGGCAGTATCGCCCCGGACGCCAGCTATGATGATTGCCTGGCATTTGTGTTGTGTCTTCCGAGCTTGTTGTTCAGCTCGATCCCCATTTGCTTCGAGCGATTTCGGACTTGGGTGAACTACCAGAACGTGGTGGCAAGCAACCGAATTCGGTGAGGCTTTACTTCAAGCAACTCCTTACGGCGCAGGTGATAGTGGGTTGCGGCGAAACCTTCGAGCATCTTCACGCAATTGCCTGACGCCACCGACCACACGGACGTGTCCACCCCATGAAAGGCAAATAGCAGGCGTCCATCCGTGAACAGTTCTTGAGGCTCGGCGTTCATCCATAATTTTCGATCGGGCGCCTTCGTTCCATGACGAACATCGACGATCCGTACTCCCGGAGGCGCCGCGACGGTTTCGAACTCATCGTCGTCCCAATCGCCAGTCCCACCCAGCGCAATCCTGTCGTCATCGATCCAGCACGCAGGGAAGTTCCAGTCTTCACGTGAGCTCAGCCACTGCACCGATGCTCCATCCTCCGACTCCCACACGTTGGCGGTGAGCCATGCCGCTACATCGAAGACGCGAGGGATGCCCACGGGATGCCAGACCCATCCTGCATCGAACAAGCGAGAGCCGGAAGGGCTTGAACGGAGTTCTCCATGAAAATAGTCGAGGTAGTGCGGTGGGCGCTCGCTATTTTCCTGGGGTGTCAGGTCTCGCCCGGTGAGCAGACTGCCGCTCTGAGGGTCCGACGCATCGAGCCTGTTCCACTCCGTACGATGGACCAGGATCGTCTTCTCGTTCCTCGTTATGAAGCAAATCGAGAAGGGAACCGTCTCCTCATAGTAGTCGCCACCATCGAGTTGCATGATGGTTTCAAAACGGTCGAGGCGGATCACGAAGCCATGCCTTCCCCCGTCGAAGAACACCGCAGCGAACGTGCCGTCGGCGGACGCCACCGCGGAATTACCAAAGACGCATTGGAGTTCTCGACGCTCGGCTTTGGCAAAGCCACCGTGCCCAGCAACCTGACCGTCATCGATTGCAGGTCTACGCAGGAGATACCGCCTGAAGCATCCAAAGCAAGCAGATCGCCGTCGGCTCGCTGGACTTCCGCCACGTCGAGCAACTCCGGGCCGGTCCAATCCAGCGTAACCTCACTCGCGACAGGCGGGGTCATGGCCAAAGACCCATCCCAATGTAATCGCCTGAAATCCGTTCACGCATTCAATTTTGTCCATGGGGTATCGTTCTGACACGACCGACAAGTGGCTCAAGCAAGGCACGCGGGTTGGTTCCAACCAGGGCGCGCTATGTTCTGATTCCTCTTACTGCATTAATGGCCGAAGTCGCTTCGCGATAGGGGCGGCGGTCCTCATTGTCCATACAGCTGGGACTCAAGAGGCCACAAATCAGCGTGAGGTAGGATATCGCCCGCCTGCAGGGCTTGGGGTGTCGTTTCGCCCCGAGCCGGAACCGACCTCATCGAGGAGGCGCGCCATCATTCGGCGCGCCCCGTCGTCGGTCGCTCAGTCGTAAACGCAGACGTAGATCTTGCGTACGGTTTCGATGGTACGCCAGACGCCGACAAAACCGGGCTTCATCACGAAGCTATCGCCGGCGCGGTAGGTCTTCGTCCCACCGCCTTTCTCGTCGATTTCAACGACGCCGGAAAGGATGTGGCAGAATTCGTAGACTGTGCCCTTGATGGAATGGGTTTCGCCGGGCGTCGCTTCCCAAATGCCGGTGAGCACCTTCTCACCTTTCGAGGCATCTTGTGCCCAGGTCTTGTAGGCCGGACTTCCCGAAATCAGCCGTTCCGCGTCCGGCAGGGACTGTTTTGGCGTAAAATTCGGCTCGGTATCGATGGTCAATAGAAGCGACATTTCGTTTTCCTCGTTTAATAACCGCGTGTCCGATCGACCAGGCCGATCAGATTTTCACCGGCGCGGTGGCGCCGGATATTGTCAACGACCGAATGCGCTGCCGTTTCCGGCTGCGTGACCGAGGCGATGTGCGGTGTGATCGCCACCTTCGGATGCTGCCAGAGCGGATGGTCTGCCGGCAGCGGCTCGGGGTCGGTGACGTCGAGCATTGCCGCGGCGAGACGGCCACGGTCGAGCGCTTCGATCAGCGCCGTCTGGTCGAGATGCGCCCCGCGACCCACATGCAACAGTCGTGCGCCGGCCGGCAGTCGGGAGAAGAGTTCGGCATTGAGAATGCCGCGCGTCTCATCGGTGAGCGGCAGCAGGCAGACCAGAATGTCCGTCTCTGCCAGAAAATCGCCAAGTCCATCCGTGCCATGATGACAGGTGACGCCGTCAATTTGCTTTTTGCTTCGGCTCCATCCTGCGAGAGGAAATTGGAACGGTTTCAAGCGCTCGATGGCCGCCTGCGCCAGGATGCCGAGACCCAGGAAGCCTATTCTGCGCCGGGTCGCCTGCGGTGCGGCGAGGCTCTGCCAGGCAGACCGCTTCTGCAGCTCCCGATAGGCGAGCATCTCCCGGTGGAGCGTCAGGACGCCAAGAGTGACGTATTCCTGCATCATCCGGATAATGCCATCCTCGACCATGCGAACGACTGCTACAGGCTCCGGCACGCTGTCTTGTTTGAATTGATCGACGCCGGCGCCGATGGAAAACAATACTTCCAGATTGCAGTAGCGTGAGATGTCGCCGGGGACCGTCCAGGTCAGGAGATAGCGTACCTTGTCGGGATCCACCGGTTGGCCCTGCCCGACGAACTCCAGATCCGGAAGCTCGCGCGCAAAAATCTCCTGGAAAATCGCACCGCGTATGGCATCGGAGTTGAAGAGAAACGCCATGGAAAATCGCCTTCCTTCAGCCTTCGGCAAGGTGGGTGCCGAGCTCCTCGATCATCGTCTGGCATGCTGCGAGCTCGCCGACCTCGATATATTCGTCAGGCCGGTGCGCGCGGCCGATATCCCCGGGCCCGCAAATGATGGAATCGATGCCGGCCTGCTGGTACAGGCCTGCCTCAGTACCGTAGCTCACGGCAGCAAGCGGCTCCTGCCCCGTCAATTCCCTCAGCAGGGTTGCAAGTTGGCTGCCTTCGGGGAGCGCAAGTCCGGGATAGGCGCTCAGCTCGTGCCAGCCGACCTCGAAGCCCTGGTCTCGGAGAGCCGCGAGCCTGGCCCTTACCGGCGCGAGCAGAGATGACGGCGAGATATCAGGCAGAGCGCGGAGCTCGACATCGCAGATGCAGCGATCCGGAATGATGTTGACCGCCCGGCCGCCGGCAATGACGCCAACCTGCAATGACGAGTAGGGAGGCGCGAAATCATGGTGGAGAGGGCCAGATGTCAGGGACTTGCCGTATTCCGCGACCTCTGTGATCAAATTTGCCATGGCGTGAATGGCGTTAAGCCCCAGGTCGGGACGTGAGGAGTGCCCCGACCGGCCGATCACCTCTAGCCGGACGGCTGCCTTGCCCTTATGCGCCCGCACGGCCTGCATCCGGCTCGGTTCGCCGATGATCGCCCCCAGCGGGGCATTGCACAGCTTTGGCAGCTCGGCAATAAGATGCGGTACGCCACGACAGCCTGCCTCTTCGTCATAGGAGAAGGCAAGGTGAATTGGCCGCCGCAGGTTCATGGCGGCAAGCTTCGGCAATGCCGCCAGGGCGCAGGCGAGAAAGCCTTTCATATCGGTGGTGCCGCGTCCGTAAAGCCTGTCGTCCTCGGCACGCAGGACGAAAGGATCCGAACTCCACTCCCGTTCACCGGCCGGCACGACATCCATGTGCCCGGATAGAATGTAACCTCGGCCTTCGCGCGGTCCGACAGTCGCAAAAAGGTTGTAGCGGTCACCTTCCGGACCAGGATGGACGGTCACATCGGCTCCAGCCTTCCGGCCATAGTCACCTATCCAGTCGGCAATTGCGCCGTTCGGCGTGCCGACAACGGAGGGGAATGCGATCAGCCTCGCGAGAATTTCTTTGACGTCCATGAGTGACCAAGTTGCCGTTGGAGTGGTCTGATGCAGGTCGCCTGGAAGTGTGCAGCGGTTCCGGCGTGACGACATGCATAAAAACAAGAGGTTTTAGCTGCTGGTTAGCCTAAGCAAAGGCAGGAGTTTTGCCTGCTGAGTGGGGCCTCGCTTCAGCGGAAGATTTCGAATTGATGCGACGAACAAGCCAATCCTGCCGGCCTTGGCGTGCAATACTGCGACTTGGTTGCAATCGACGCAGGATCGATGGCACTGTCTACCTCTGGTGGGGTTTGGTGATCTGGCGAGCGGAGCGGATACCCGAAAATGCAGAAATCAGTGCGCCTGAAATCGTTCGAATTGATTGCGCAGGATATAGACAGTGTCGATGTCGGCCTGCTTCACGCACTGTCGATCGGCGTCGGCTGGCCGCACCGGCCCAAGGACTGGGATTTCCTGCGGCGCGCCGGCCGGGGCATCGTCGCCGTCGATGGCATCGGACGCGTCTTCGGAAGCGCGATGTGGTTTCCGCATGGGGATGATTTCGCCACGATCGGGCTGGTGATCACGTCGCCGCGCACCCAGGCGCAAGGGACCGGGCGATGGCTGATGGAACAGGTGTTCGAGAAGTGCGGCGACCGCAATCTGAGCCTGAATTCGACCCATGCAGCTTACAGACTTTACGTTTCGCTCGGTTTCACCAAAGAAGCAATCGTCTATCAATACCAGGGAAATGTTCAGCCTGAGCTCCCTCCCCTGCCGGAGCTGAACGGGCAGTTGAGCGAGCTGTCCAGCGACAGGATCGAGGAGATCAACGCCCTCGATGCGCGCGCTTTCGGCACCGATCGCGAGAAGTTGGTCGCGTTGCTTTCGGAGGGTGCTTCCATTTGCACGCTCCGGCGCGACGGCGAAATCGTCGGCTATTCGATGTGTCGCGAGTTCGGACGTGGCCATGTGGTTGGTCCGATCGTGGCGAGCAATGATCAGGATGCGATCAATCTTACCGCCGTGCATCTCAGGGATTTGGCAGGCGGGTTCGCACGTGTCGATACGCGGGAGAAAGGCCTGTTCGCCGAGTTCCTTCAACAGAGCCGGCTCACAGTCGCGGACACCGTTACGACCATGTCCAGGGGGCGCAGTTTCCTGAACGGGAAGAGCGGCGAACCGGCGGTTTATGGTCTGGCCGGCCATGCGTTAAGCTAGGCAGCCGCGGAACGGAACTGCCGGGCAAGACCGCAGAGTTTTTGCAAAGAAAACTTAAACGCCCTATCCTCGCTTCGAGGATGACCCTTCCTCACCTTCGTTCAGGCACTATGGTGAGGGAAAGCAAGGACGAAGCATGGGACAAGATAGAAGCCACCTCCAGGAGCGGATGACGATTGTCGGCGATCTCAAGGCCGCCTCCTTTGTCCCCTGGATCCGGCGCCACGCCACCAAGCTCGGGCTCTCGCACAGCATATCCCATACGAGTTCGATGCGGATCGAGGTTGAGGTTTCGGGACCGGAGGATTTGATCGACATGATGGAGGTGGGCTGCTCTCTCGGGCCCATCGACGTCTGGGTCGAGAGCATAGAACGCACGGCGATGAGCGGCGAAACGGCCTAGCGCCGACCGCAATCTTTTGGTGTGTGCATATAATTTAATCAACGTTGCCAATGCGAAATAATTATGCAAACGTGAGGCCGTTGAGCGCGATGCCCCTGGGGTGGAAGCGTGCTCGGCAAAACAGATAGGTTCAGGAAGTCTCGTCATGCCCTCCGATACGACCGGCTTTTGGACGCCAGTCGCCCTCTCCCGGGATCTACCGGCCGGAACCGCGATGCCGGCGCGGACGGCATCTGGATCGATTGCCCTGTGGCGCAGTGCCTCGGGGCGCCTATCGGCATCGGCCGATCGCTGTCCGCATCGCGGCATGCGCCTGTCTCACGGCTTCGTGCGCGGCGAGGCGATTTCCTGCATCTATCACGGCTGGAGCTATGACCGGGCCGGACATTGTCTGCGCATTCCCGCCCATCCGGGGCTGGCGCCACCGGAGACCATCCGCGTCGCCACCCATGATGTCGAGGAAGCCGGCAATGTGATCTGGGTGGCGACGGGCGCGCCGGCGTCGAAGCCGCCGAGGCTTGACGGCCTTGTTCCCCTGCGTTCCCTGACGGCGTTCGCCGGCATCGCGGCGATCGAGGCAGCGGCCGGCACGAAGGCGAGCCCTGACGGTATCGTCGAGATCGACGCATCCACCGGAACCATCTGTCTGCTATTATCCGCTCAAGAAGACGGACAGACGCTGATCCATGTGCTGTTGAAGGCGGACACTGGCCCCGCGGCGGGCATCGGCGCTTCACGGGCCGCCGAAAGCCTGCGTCGCCGGGCTGAGGGTCTTCAGGAAGAGGAGATCGCGCGGTGAGCACCCAGGCGATGATCGACGAATGGTATCCGGTCGGGCTCTTCAGTCAGCTCGACCGCGCCGGTCGCAAGACGGCGCTGATGGGCGAACCGATCGACGTCGCATGCGATGCCGATGGCAATGCGAGGGTCACGGGTGACGACGGTCGTGTTCTGCCGGTCCGCATACGTTACGGCCATGTCTGGTCCTCCCTCGGCAAGCCGAAGAAGGAGCTTTTCCCGATTCCCGAGGCCGATCAGCCCGGCCGCCGCTTCGTCGATGTCGGCGTGGTGCGGGTGCGCTGCTCGCCGCTGCGTGCCGTCGAGAATTTTCTCGACATCGCCCATTTCCCCTTCGTCCACACCGATATTCTCGGCGCCGAGCCGCACACCGAGGTTCAGAATTACAAGGTCGAGATCCGCGAGGAAGAAGACGAGGTCTGGGCGACGCAGGTGAAATTCTACCAGCCGCAGGCGGCCAAGTCGGCAAGCGGCGGCATCACCACCGAATATATGTACCGCGTGCCGGCGCCCACCTGCTCTGTGCTTTACAAGACCTGCCCGCCGCGCCCGAGCGAATGGGATGTGATCACCCTCTTCGTGCAGCCGCTGGCCGAGGACCTCTGCGACGTCTGGCCATGGATGGCGCTCTTCGATGACGAGACCGCGATGACCGATCTTATCCATTTCCAGCAGACGATCTTCCTGCAGGACCGTTCGATCCTCGAAAACCAGATCCCGCGGCTGCTGCCGCTCGACCCCGGCATGGAAATCCCGACGCGAGCCGATCTGACATCGATCGCCTACCGGCGCTGGCTGAAGCGCCACAATTATACCTACGGCGCACAGCTGGTGGCGCAATGAAGCTCTACGACTACATTCTCTCCCCGAGTTGCTACAAGGTGCGTCTGATGGCGGCGCTGACCGGTGTCAAGCTGGAACTGCGCCCGGTGGATTTCCATCCCGGCGCCGAGCATCGCGGCGCCGAGCTGCTTGCGCTCAACCCGGCGGGCTCGATTCCGATCCTGGAGGATGGCGACCTGATCCTGACCGAATCCTCGGCCATTCTCGTCTATCTCGCCGCCAAGGCGGCACCGGAATGGCTGGGCAGCGGCAAGGCCGAGGAAGCGGCGCGGGTGCAGCAATGGCTGTCGTTCTCCGGCCGGCTGACGGCAAGCCTCGGGGCAGCGCGGCTGCATGAGATGCTGCAGCGCCCTGGCGATATCGATGCGCTGCAGGCCCAGGGCATCGCCGCCCTTCGCGAGCTTGAGGCCGGCCTCGTCGAGCAGGACCTTCGCGGCATGCGCTTCCTCGCCGCCGACCGGCCGACGGTCGCCGATATCGCCTGCTTTCCCTATGTGGCGCTGGCGCCCGATGGCGGCGTCACGCTGGACGCTTATCCTGCGATCCGGCTCTGGTCCCGAGCGCTCCGCGCCCTTGGCAACTTCATCGAGATGCCCGGTATTCATCGGCTGCACGAATTGAAGCCCGAACCCCAGATCGAACCGGGCGAGGCGTGAGATGGCCGGCTATCTCCTGAAGAACTGCGCAGCCGTGATCGCCGACGAGGGCAAGGGGCTGGTCGTCCATCGCAATGTCGATCTGCTAACCAACGGCCCGGCGATCGTGGCGATCGGCGAAAATCTGGCCGACGCGCTGCCTGCCGGCACGACCGTTCAGGATGCCGCCGGCTGGTTCGTCTATCCGGGCCTCGTCAACACTCATCATCACTTCTTCCAGTGCTTCGTGCGCAACCGCGCTGACCTCGACTGGACGAAGCTTTCGGTGATCGAGTGGCTCGACCGCATCTATCCGATCTTTTCGCAGCTCAACGAGGAATGTTTTTACCACGCCTCCGTCACGGCGATGGCCGAGATGATCAAGCATGGCTGTACCACGGCCCTCGACCATCAGTATAATTTTCCCCGGCATGCCGGGAAGCGGCTGATCGATCGCCAGTTCGAAGCGGCCGAGCTGCTCGGTATGCGCTTCCATGCCGGCCGCGGCGGCAATACCCTGCCGAAGTCGGAAGGCTCGACCATTCCCGACGAGATGTTGGAAACGACGGACGAATTCATCGCCGACTGCGCCCGGCTGATCGACACCTATCACGATACCAGCCCCTTCAGCATGCGCCAAGTCTTGGTCGCGCCCTGCCAGCCGGTGAACTGCTATCGCGAGACTTTCGTGGAATCGGTGGCATTGGCGCGCGATCGCGGTGTGGTGATGCATACCCATGTCGGCGAAGGCGAAAGCCCGGTCATTCAGGCACGTCACGGCATGCGCACGGTCGACTATCTCGAAGAACTCGGCTTTGCCGGGCCTAACACCTTCTATGCCCATTGCTGGGAGCTCAACCACGACGAACTCAGGAAGATGGCCGCCAGCGGCACCGGTGTCGCGCATTGCCCGGAACCGGTCTATCTGGTCGGCGCTGAGGTCACCGACATTCCCGCCATGGCCGCCTTTGGCCTGCGCATCGGCCTCGGCTGCGACGGTGCAGCCTCCAACGACAATTCCAACCTGATGCACTGCCTGCACTCCGCCTATATGCTGCAGTGCCTGGTCTCCGCCAGCCGCGCTCATCCCGTGCCGCCGCCCGCCGATTTTCTCGGCTACGGCACGACAGGCGGCGCCAGCCTGCTCGGCCGGCGCGATATCGGCCGGCTCGCCCCCGGCATGGCCGCCGACCTGTTTGCGATCGACACCCGCCGTATGGATTATGTCGGCACGCGCCACGACCCGCTGAGCCTGATTGCCCGTGTCGGCATCGGTATGGCGACTGATATGACCATGATCAATGGCCGCATCGTCTGGCAGAAGGGCGAGTTTATCGGGCTCGACGAGGCCAGGCTGGCTGCCGATGCCGAGGCTGCACTATCCGCCGTGAAATTCTAAAAAACCAAAAGAGGGAACTGAGACCATGACCAAACTGACCCGCAGAAACCTGATGACGGCCGCTGCCGCCACCGGCCTTGCCGGCGTCCTCGGCAGCCGCATGGCTTTCGCTGCCGACGAGCCGCTCGGCATCACGCTCGTCGTCCCGTCGCCGATCGGCGACGTCGGCTGGGGGCATGCACTCGCCGCCGGTCTCGAGCCGATCAAGGCCGCTTACGGTGACAAGGTGAAGGTCACCGTACTGGAGAATATCGCCGAAGGCCCGGATGCCGACCGCATCATGACCAAGACCGTTGCCGACGGAAACAAGTTCCTGATCGCCGGCTCCTTCGGCTATCAGAACGGCGCCCTGCAGATCGCCCGCCGCGATCCGAAGGTCACGGTTCTGCATGCCTCCGGCTTCCAGGTTGCTCCGAACTTCTCGCCTTTCGCCGCCAAATATTTCCAGGGCACCTATCTGCTCGGCATGGCCGCCGCAGCGCTTTCCAAGACCGGCAAGCTCGGCTCGGTTTCGGCCTTTGCCATCCCTGAACTCATCACCTCGATCAACGCGTTTACGCTCGGCGCCCAGGCGGTCAAACCCGACATTGAAGTCTCGGTCGTCTGGGTCAACTCCTGGTTCGATCCGGCCAAGGAGCAGGAAGCCGCCAAGGCGCTGATTGCGCAGAAGTGCGACGTGATCTTCTCCAACGCCCAGGACACGCCTTCTGTCATCTCGGCCTGTGAGGAGGCCGGCGTCTATGCCTTCAACCTCAATTCGTCGATGAAGAAATATGCGCCGAAGACCTATCTCGGCTGCGTCTCGACGGATTGGTCGCCGTTCTTCAAGGCTTCGGTCGATGCCCATCTCGCCGGTTCGTTCAAGGGGGCCAATACCTTCCTCGGCGTCGCCGACAAGGTCGTCGAGGTGGTCGACTGGAATCCGGATATTCCGGCCGAGGTGATGACCAAGATCAAGGCGATCGAGGCAAAGATCGCCGACGGCAGCTTCTCGCCCTTCACCGGGCCGATCGCCAAGGCCGACGGCAGCGAAGGTGTCGCATCGGGCGCGACCTTGGCCGACCCCGAGATCATCGCCATGAATTGGCACGTCAAGGGCGTGTCGACGCCGCTGCCGAAATAAGTCATGATCACCCCGCTGCTGTCACTGCGCGGCATTTCGAAGAGCTACGGCCAGATCCATGCCAATCAGGCAATCGATCTGGACGTGGCTCCGCAATCGATCCATGCGATCCTCGGCGAAAACGGCGCGGGAAAATCGACGCTGATGAAGCTGATCTACGGCGTCGAGCAACCGGATGACGGTGACGTCATTTGGGAAGGAAAGTCTTTGCGTCTCGCCTCTCCCGCGGAGGCAAGGCGCAACGGCATCGGCATGGTCTTCCAGCACTTTTCGCTGTTTGAAACCCTGACCGTCCTGGAGAATATCCGGCTGGTCGTGCCGGGTGGGAAGGCTGAGCTCAAGGAACGCATTCGGACGCTTGGGCGGGAATTCGGCCTTGAAGTCGATCCGCTCGCCCATGTGCATGCGCTGTCCGTCGGCGAGCGGCAGCGGGTGGAGATCATCCGAAGCCTGATGACCAATCCGAAGCTGCTGATTCTCGACGAACCCACCTCCGTCCTGCCGCCGCAATTGGTGGAAAAGCTTTTCGACACCCTGCGCCGGCTGCGCGACGGCGGCGTTTCCATCCTGCTGATTTCCCACAAGCTCGAGGAAATCCGGGCGGTCTGCGACCGGGCGACGATCCTGCGCGGCGGCCGTGTCACCGGGGATGTCGACCCGCGTGAACACGATGCCCATGACCTTGCCGGCATGATGATCGGCCGCGATATGCCCGCACCCATCTCGGCGCTGCCGCTGTCCGGCGGGGAAAAGCGGCTGGAGATCATCGGTCTGGACTATCGGCCCGACGATCCGTTTGCGGTGCCGCTCTCCGGCATCAGCCTTGAAGTGCGCGCCGGCGAAATCCTCGGCATCGCCGGTATTTCGGGCAACGGCCAGAGCGAGCTTGCCGCGTTGATCTCGGGTGAAACGGTGCTGGGGCGCGAACAGCGCGACCGGATCTATATGATGGGAACGGATGTCGGCAGGCTCGATGCCGCCGCGCGCCGCGCGCTCGGATTTGCCTTCGTTCCGGAGGACCGGCTCGGACGCGGCGCCGTGCCCGAAATGTCGCTCGTCCTCAACAGCCTGTTGACGGCTCACCCGCTCAAGCTGTTGCGGCGCGGTCTCGTCGACAAAGCGCGGGCAACGGCGTTCACCGAGGATTGCATCCGTCAGTATGATGTGCGCACGCCCGGCCCGGATGCGGAAGCCGGGACGCTTTCCGGCGGCAATCTGCAGAAGTTCATCGTCGGCCGCGAAATCATGCTGGGTCCTAAATTGCTGTTCGTGGCGCAGCCGACCTGGGGTGTCGATATCGGCGCCGCATCCGCCATCCGCAGCCGTCTGGTCGCGTTGCGCAATCAGGGCATGGCGATCCTGGTCATTTCCGAGGAGCTGGAAGAACTGTTCGAGCTCTGCGATTCTATCCAGGTGCTGTATCACGGCCGCCTCAGTCCGCCGCTCGTCACGCGGGACACGAAGCCCGAGGAGGTCGGCCGATACATGATCGGGGCACAAGTCTCGCCCGAGAAAGTCCATAGATGAGCGCTTGGTCTCCTGCTTTCCTCCCCACCCTTGTCCGCCGGGAACGCGCCTCGCTTGCCGCGGCCTTCCTTGCGCCGGTTATAGCGCTCGGGGGAGCCGTCGTTCTCAACCTTGGCCTTTACGTCTTGATGGGCCGCGATCCCGTCGCGGTCGTCTATGCGATGCTGTTCGAGCCCTTCCTCTCCTGGGCGTCATTTTCGGAAGTGCTTTTGAAGGCAGGCCCGCTGCTACTGATCGCCCAGGGACTGGCGATCGGCTTTCGCGCCAAGGTCTTCAACATCGGCGCCGAAGGCCAGTTCATTCTCGGCGCGATCTTCGCCTCTGCCATTCCGGTCTGGTTTCCGCAGGCGACGGGCCAGTGGATCTGGCCGGCGATGCTGCTGCTTGGCGCCATCGGCGGCGCGCTCTGGGCTTCTCTGACCGCCTTCTGGCGCGTGCGCCTCAACGCCAACGAGATTCTCGTTTCGCTGATGCTGAGCCTCGTTGCGGCGCAGCTGCTGAACTACCTGCTGCTCGGCCCCTGGAAGGATCCGAACGGTTTCAACTTCCCGCAGTCGGTGATGTTTCAGTATGATGCGATGGTGCCGACCTTGATTGCCGGCACCCGCCTCAATGTCTCGTTCCTCATCACGCTCGCCTTGTCGGTTGCGGCATGGGTCTTCATGCAGAAGAGCTTCATCGGCTACAAGCTGCAGGTCGGCGGCCTGGCGCCACGGGCTGCCGGCTACGCCGGTTTCAGGGAAGGTTGGGCGATCTGGCTGTCATTGCTGATCGGCGGCTTTGCCGCCGGTCTTGCCGGAGCCGCCGAAGTCGCCGGTCCGCTCGGCCAGCTGCAGCGTTCGGTTGCGAGCGGCTACGGTTATGCGGCGATCATCGTCGCCTATCTCGGCGGCCTGCACCCGCTCGGCATCATTGTCTCGGCGCTGGTCATGGCGGTGATCTATATCGGCGGCGACAATGCCATGGTCTCGGCCAACCTGCCGATCGCTGCCGTCCGGGTCTTCCAGGGAAGCCTGCTGCTCGCCTATCTCGTCGCCATCGCTTTCGTGCGCTACCGTCTCGAATGGCCCCGCACCGCCCACCGGAGCCCCTCATGAACGCCATCGAGTTCATTCTTGCCGGCATGCTTGCGGCTGCGACACCCTTTCTTCTCGCCGCACTCGGCGAATTGGTGGCCGAGCGCGCCGGCGTCCTCAACCTCGGGGTCGAGGGATTGATGGCCTTTGGCGCCGTACTCGCCTTCATCGTCGTCTACCAGGGTGGCGGACATCTCCTGGGCTTCGTCGCCGCCGGGTTCGGCAGTGCTGCCCTTTCCCTGATCTTCGCCTTTGTCACCCTGGGATTCCGGGCCAACCAGGTGGCGGCAGGCCTTGCCATCGGCATTCTCGGCCAGGGCCTCTCGGCCCTTTTCGGCAAGACCTATGAAAGCCTGACGGTCAAGGGACTGCCAAAACTCGCGCTTCCCGGGCTTTCGGAATTGCCTGTTGTCGGCGGCCTCTTCGTCCAGGATATCGTGGTGTGGATTTCGCTCGCCGCGACGCTTACGCTCTGGGCCATATTTGCCTACACCAAGCTTGGCCTCATCGTCCGCGCCGTCGGCGAGAACCCCAAAGCCGCCCATGCCATCGGCTATTCGGTGATCTCGGTCCGCGTCCTCGCCATCGCCTTTGGCGGCGCGATGGCCGGCTTGGCCGGCGCCTATGCGTCGGTGGTCTACACCCCACTCTGGGCCGACGGGATGATCGCCGGGCGCGGCTGGATCGCCATCGCCCTCGTCGTCTTCGGGACCTGGCTCACCGGCCGCATCTTCCTCGGCGCCTGCCTCTTCGGCGCGGTCTCGCTGATGGGGCTTGCCGCCCAGGCAACCGGTCTCGACGTTCCCTCGCAGCTGTTGTCGAGCCTGCCCTACCTCGTCACCATCATCGTGCTCGGCATCATCTCCGCCGATCGCCGCCTGCTGAAACTCAACGGCGTCGCTTCGCTCGGCGAACCATTCGAGCGATAGAGCCTTTCCGGGTTAGATTGAAGCATTCTGCCGGAGCAGGTTTTCGTCAGGGCAAAGGCGATCGGCGAAGGGCATACCCCTTGGTACGTCCGAGCCGATCGCCTTTGATCCTGGTGGAAAGATGCCCGGCCCTTCGGGTTGGCTGAAACGGGCCGGCTGATCGACCGGCCGGCTTGGCCGTAGAACTGGGCTACGACGCGCGCCGGCCGGTCGACCATCCGACTCCGTTTGAGCCAACAGAATGCTTCAATCTAACCCGGAAAGGCTCTAGAGACACGCGGCGCTGCAACGCGCCGGCGAAGACGGTCAGCCGCGATCACGCTTCTTTCGGCCAGGCGCTTCAAATTGGACGAGCAGCGACTTGAGTTCGATCTCGCGAACGCGGCGTGCGGCTTCATCCGGGCTGACCCATTCGAGGATTCGCTGGCCCCGCTCCTTGAAATCGCTGCTGATTTCCGTGACTTCAATCTGAAACATGTCGACGATACAGGGGGCCACATCGCCATTGTCGAGTTCTTTCAGATAGGTGTAGCGGCCGACCGGCTTCTTATTCGCCACCCCGCGCACGCCTGCCTCCTCCCAGGCCTCGATTGCTGCCGCTTCGAAAGGTTTTTTTCCTTTCATCGGCCACCCCTTCGGGATGACCCAGCGCGCGCTCTCGCGCGATGTGATCACCAGGATTTCGATCGCGGATCCGGCATTGCCGTAGCGAAAGCAAAGAGCGCCGTACTGTTGACGGAATGCACCGGCGAACAGCATTTCAGGAACAGCCGCGAGCTGCCGCAGCAGTGGCTGGGACTTGTCCGATCGGGGTTTCCTGCTTTTTTTGCTCGGCGTCATGGTAGATGAATTACCGAATTTGCTTGTTGCTTCAATTGCCTGAGCGTGTTTATGACAGATTTATGACAGTTAGCCACACTGAAGGGTCCGTGCGCATGATGAGTATTTTTCGCAAGCTGATGCCACGGGAAGACAAATTCTTCGAAATGTTTTCCAAGCACTCGAAGACCGTCGTTGCCGCGGCGTATGCCCTCGATCAACTCCTGAAGGGCAATGACGTTGAGAAAAACTGCGAACGCATCGTCACATTGGAAAACGAGGCCGACGACGTCACGCGTGAGGTTCTTCTTGCCGTTCGGCGAAGCTTCATCACGCCCTTCGACCGGGGTGACATCAAGGACCTTATCCAGTCGATGGATGATGCGATCGACATGATGCACAAGACAGTCAAGACGATCCGCTTGTTCGAGCAATCCAGCTTCGATCCGCTCATGCAGCAAATGGGCAGCGAAATCGTCAAGGCAGCAAACCTGGTCGCGGAAGCGATACCCCTCCTCGACAGATTGGGAGCCAATGCGCAGCGTCTCGCGGCCATCGCGGAGGAAGTCACCCGCGTGGAGGGACGTTCCGATGAGCTCCACGACCAGGGCTTGAAGGATCTGTTTCTACGTCACGGCCCTGGCGGCAATGCGATGGCCTACATGATCGGCAGCGAAATCTACGGAGAGTTGGAGAAAGTCGTCGACCGCTTCGAGGATGTCGCCAACGAGATCAGCGGCATTCTCATCGAGAACGTCTGATGGATGCCTCCCTCGCTCTGCCGCTGCTTGCCGGCCTGATCGTCGTCGCTCTGTTCTTCGACTTTCTCAACGGTCTGCATGATGCGGCCAATTCCATTGCCACGATCGTGTCGACCCGGGTGCTGCGGCCACAATATGCGGTCGCCTGGGCGGCGTTCTTCAACTTCATCGCATTCCTGTTCTTCGGCCTGCATGTGGCCGAGACGCTGGGGACCGGCATCATCGATCCTGCGATCGTCTCGCCTCAACTGATCTTCGCGGCGCTGATGGGCGCCATCATCTGGAATATTCTCACCTGGATTCTCGGGATTCCATCTAGCTCGTCTCATGCGCTTGTCGGCGGGCTGGTAGGGGCCGGTCTGGCAAAGGTGGGTTTCAGCTCGATCGTCTGGAACGGCCTTCTAAAGACGGTCGGCGCCATTTTCCTTTCGCCAGCCATCGGCTTCCTGCTTGCCCTGGTGCTGGTGCTCGCCGTCTCCTGGTTGTTCGTCCGGCAAACGCCGTTTGCGGTGGATCGGACCTTTCGCATCATGCAGTTTGTGTCCGCCTCGCTTTATTCGCTCGGCCACGGCGGCAACGATGCACAGAAGACGATGGGCATCATCGCGGTGCTCCTGTTCAGCCAGGGATATCTCGGTCCGACATTCTACGTGCCTTTCTGGGTGGTCATTTCCTGCCAGTCGGCAATGGCTCTCGGTACGCTCTTCGGCGGATGGCGGATCGTTCATACCATGGGGTCGAAGATCACTCGGCTCAACCCCATGCAAGGTTTCTGCGCCGAGACGGGCGGAGCGTTGACGCTGTTCGGGGCGACGTGGCTCGGCATTCCGGTCTCGACGACGCATACCATCACCGGAGCAATCGTCGGCGTGGGTGCGGCTCGTCGTGTCTCAGCCGTGCGCTGGGGATTGGCCGGCAACATCGTGATCGCCTGGATCGTCACGATGCCGGCGGCTGCAGCTATATCCGCGGCGTTCTACGGCCTCGCCTCTTTGTTGCAGTGAGATGGGGGCGGAGAAATGATCGCCACGTATTCGGCGATCAATACGGCCCGCTCTTGCGAGGGTTTTCGCAGCCGGATCATCAAGGCAAACGCTCTTGGGAAGGTAGCTCAAGTGGTCAGAATCCCGCCATCCGCCCTTCTCACAGCCACTTTCCTGCCGCGTGCACTGCACAAATAGAGCGCTTCCGCCCTTGGCTGCCGCAGTAATCGCACAAAACATCACCAAGTTCTAACAGTGCTCAATAAATGAGCATTTGCCGATTTGAGTAAATTCTCCTTTTGCGTCATACGGTTATCCAACCATCTCAAAATTGGCACGCTGATTGCAGGTTCCTATCCGCACCGGTCAACGGCGACCGGGGCGGATAGGCGCGGCATAAGCGCCTACAAGACACCGACGTCGCAAGGTCTTTGCTCCCGGGATCTCCCATCCCGTGAACGCAATGTCCGGCGGCGTTTTTTTGTGTCCAAGTTCAGCCAGCAGAGGGAACCTGCGCATGACAAAGAATTCAAACACTGGGAATGCGACGACTGGGATTTTTACAACCGGCGTGACCCGCCGCGGCATGCTCAAGACGACTGCGGCGGCTGCTCTCATCGGCGCCGTCAAGACGGCCTTTCCGTCCGGCGCCTTCGCGGCCGGAGCCGGGCCTGAGGTGAAAGGTGTCAAGCTCGGCTTTATCGCTCTGACGGATTCCGCGCCGCTGATCATCGCCAAGGAAAAGGGCTTTTTCGACAAGCATGGCCTGCCGGAAACGGATGTGGCCAAACAGGCATCCTGGGGGGCGACCCGCGACAATCTGGTGCTGGGTGGCGCCGCCAACGGTATCGACGGTGCCCATATCCTCTCGCCGCTCCCCTATCTCATGCACACCGGCAAGGTGACGCAGAACAATAAGCCGGTGCCGATGGCGATCCTTGCCCGGCTCAATCTCGACAGCCAGGGCATTTCCGTCGCCAAGGAATATGCCGAAACCGGCGTGCAGCTCGATGCCTCCAAGCTGAAGGCCGCCTTCGAGAAAAAGAAGGCGGAAGGCAAGGAGGTCAAGGCCGCCATGACCTTCCCGGGCGGCACCCACGACCTCTGGATCCGTTACTGGCTTGCCGCCGGCGGCATCGACCCGAACAAGGACGTGTCGACCATCGTCGTGCCGCCGCCGCAGATGGTTGCCAATATGAAGGTCGGCAATATGGACGTCTTCTGTGTCGGCGAGCCGTGGAACGAGCAGCTCGTCAACCAGGGCATCGGTTTCACCGCAGCCACCACCGGCGAGCTCTGGAAGGGCCATCCCGAAAAGGCGCTCGGACTGCGCGCCGAATGGATCGAAAAGAACCCCAATGCTGCCAAAGCGCTGCTGATGGCCGTCATGGAGGCTCAGCAGTGGTGCGAAAGCATGGACAACAAGGCGGAGATGGCTGACATCCTCGGCAAGCGCCAATGGTTCAATGTTCCGACGAAGGACGTGCTCGGCCGCCTCAAGGGCGACATCAATTATGGCAACGGCCGCGAGGCCAAAGCCACGGACCTCTATATGAAGTTCTGGAAGGACGGCGCCTCCTACCCCTTCAAGAGCCACGATACCTGGTTCATGACGGAAAACATCCGCTGGGGAAATCTGCCGGCAAGCACCGATATCAAGGCACTGGTCAACCAGGTGAACCGCGAAGATATCTGGCGCGAGGCCGCCAAGGATCTCGGCGTCGCGGCAGCCGATATTCCCGCATCCTCGTCTCGCGGCAAGGAGACTTTCTTCGACGGCAAGGTTTTCGACCCTGAAAATCCCTCCGCCTATCTCGACAGCCTTTCGATCAAGGCCGTCGCCTGACCCGCTCCGGCGCGCGATCGGCGCGCCGGCCTTTCATTCACGTGAGGAGCGCGTCGATGTCCGCCCTGGCAAATAAACAAAATCCCTCCACGGCCGCCTCCGCCAAACCGGTGGCAAAGGTTCTGCCGTTTTCCGGCAAGCATGGATCGCGGATCGACTTTCGCCGTGCGGGATTGGCCGCATTTCGCAATGTCCTTCCGCCCGCCGTCGTGCTGGTGCTCATCCTGCTCGTCTGGCAGGTGCTCTGTTCATCGGCGGATGCGTCTTTGCCCTCGCCACATCGGGTCTGGCAGGAAAGCTATGACCTGATCGCCTATCCGTTCTTCAACTACGGCTCCCAGGATATCGGGCTCGGCTGGCGCGTGCTCGTTTCGCTGCAGCGCGTCGTTTACGGCTTTGGCCTTGCCGCGGTCGCCGGCGTCATCATCGGGGCGATCATCGGCCAGTCGGTCTGGGCGATGCGTGGTCTCGATCCGATCTTCCAGGTGCTGCGCACGGTCCCGCCGCTCGCCTGGCTGCCGCTGTCGCTCGCAGCCTTCCAGGATTCCAATCCTTCGGCGATCTTCGTCATCTTCATCACCTCGATCTGGCCTGTTATCATCAACACCGCCGTCGGCGTCCGCAATATCCCGCAGGACTACCGCAACGTCGCCGAGGTGCTGCGGCTCAACCAGTTCGAATTTTTCTGGAAGATCATGCTGCCTTCGGCGGCACCCTATATCTTCACCGGCCTCAGGATCGGTGTCGGCCTCTCCTGGCTCGCCATCGTTGCGGCCGAAATGCTGACGGGCGGCGTCGGTATCGGCTTCTTCATCTGGGACGCGTGGAATTCGTCGCGTCTTCCGGACATCATCGTCGCGCTCGCTTATATCGGCATCGTCGGCTTCGCCCTCGACAAGCTGGTGGCCGCGCTCGGCAAACTCATCACCCGCGGCGCCATGGCCAACTGAGGAACGCACCGATGAACGCCTATCTCAAACTCGACCATATCGACAAACATTTCGATCGGGGCGGCGTGCGCGCCGAGGTGCTGAAGGACATCAACCTGACGATTTCCGAGGGTGAATTCGTCTCGATCATCGGCCATTCCGGCTGCGGCAAGTCCACCCTGCTCAACCTCATTGCCGGCCTGACGCCGGTGTCCGCAGGCGCCGTGCTCCTGGAAAACCGCGAGGTCAACGAACCCGGCCCGGAACGCGCCGTCGTCTTCCAGAACCATTCGCTGCTGCCTTGGCTGACAGTCTACGAGAACGTCAATCTCGCCGTCTCCAAGGTCTTCGGCCGAACGAAGACCAAGGCCGAGCGGCACGACTGGGTCATGACCAACCTCGACCTCGTGCAGATGGCGCATGCCAGGGACAAGCGGCCTTCGGAAATTTCAGGCGGCATGAAACAGCGCGTCGGCATTGCCCGTGCGCTGTCGATGGAGCCGAAGATCCTGCTGCTCGACGAGCCCTTCGGCGCGCTCGATGCGCTGACCCGCGCCCATCTTCAGGATGCGGTGATGGAAATCCACGCCCGGCTCGGCAATACGATGGTGATGATCACCCACGACGTCGATGAAGCGGTGCTGTTGTCCGATCGCATCGTGATGATGACCAACGGCCCGGCGGCCCGCATCGGCGAAGTGCTCGATGTAACCATGTCCCGTCCGCGGCATCGCATCGAACTCGCCTCCGACCGGACCTATCTCAAATGCCGCGAAGCCGTGCTGAAGTTCCTCTACGAACGTCACCGCTTCGTCGAAGCCGCGGAGTAGATGCCGTCAATCCGGCTGCCATGGCTGCATGGCGAGCACGTTGCCGCCCAGCCTGGCGAAGGCGCGCTGGCGGCAGGAGAAGACCAGGATCTGCTGGTCGCGCGATTGGCGGTGCAGGGCATCGAACATCCGCTCGATCCGGTCGTCGTCGGAATAAACAAGCGCATCGTCGAGGATGACGGGGGCCGGCCGGCCGTCGCGGGTGAGCAGCCGGGCGAATGCAAGGCGGGTCAGCACCGAGAGCTGCTCCCGCATGCCGCCGCTCAGCCGGTCGACATCCTCGTCCAGGCCGTTGCGGCGCACGATCTGCGGCAGCAACGTGTCGCCGTCGAAGGTGATCGAGATGTCGTCGAACAACAGGCCGACCAGCGGGGCGAGTTCGTTCATAACCGGCTTGAGATAGAGGTCGCGCGCTGCCGCCCGCGTCGCCGTCAGCGCCTTGCGCAGGCGATCGAGCACGGCGACCTCCGTCTCGAAACGCTTTACCTGTTCGCGCGCCGCGGCAAGCAAATCGCGGATTTCGGACCAATTTTCTTCCACCGCGCTGTCCGAGCGGGTGCGGATCTGACCGCCGAGATCGGCAAGCTCCTCGCGCAGCCTGGCAATTTCGCGTGCTGCGGCGTCGGCGACCGAGCGCGCCCGGGCAAGGGCGGCCTCCGCGCCTGCGAGGTCGCGCCCTGTCCGGCGCAACGGCCCGGCCCGGAGTTCGATCGCATCGAATTGTTCTTTGGCGCTGGATAGTTCGACAACAAGGTTCTGCTGCACTTCATTCCGACCGGCCTCGGGGCCGATGATCGCCTCGATCGCCTCGAGTTCCTGGCTAAGCCTGGCATGCTCGGTCTGCGCGCGCAATATGGCCTCGCCGGCCTCGGTGCGCATCATCGCCGCTTCTCGCGCCCGGTTCCGCGCCAGTTCGATGCGCCGCGTTGCCTCCGTGAGACGGGCGCGCACCTCTTCCGGATCGGCGTCGAGTTTGACCGGGCCCTGGCTGAGTTCGGCAAAGCGGGCGGCGTCGAGGTGGAGCGCGTCGATGCCCTTCGGGGCGAGTTCAGCGAGCCGCTGGCGTGCCCGCACCAGCTCCTCTTGCTTGTTCCGCGCGGCGATATCGCGCTGTCGCGCTGCGAGCAGATTGTCGACGCCGAGCTTGGCGAGCAATGTCTGGCGGGCGGATTGCGCGGTCTCCAGCGCCCCGTCCTGTTCCGCCTGCCGGCTGGAATGGATGGTCAGCGTGCCGACGCCTGCTATGTCGAGCCTCGCCATCCCGGCAAAGCTTTTATCCTCGCCCCCGGGCAAAGGTTGGCGGTCCATGCTCACCAATCCTGAGGCGTCCTTCAGGTAATCGATCCGGAGTGTGGGAAGGCCGACCTCGGCGGCCGCGCGCAGGCCGACGATCTTGAGATCCAGCGCTTCGAGCCGTTCGATCGCATCGGCTGGAATGGCGAGCAATGCATGCGCCGCCTCCCCGTCCTCGATCTGCTGCCGCGCTGCTTCCGCCTGTTCGAGACGCTGGCGAAGCTCGGCCAGACGCTCGGCGGCGTGGCGCGAACGCAGCGCCGCCTCCAGCCGCGCGAGCCATTCGCGGTTCACCCGCTCCTCCTCTTCGGCCGCCTGCACCTCCGCCGTTGCGGCCTCGCTTTCAGCAAGCGATGCGGTGCGTCGCTCGGCTGCATTGGAGAGTTCTTTCTCCGCCAGGGCGAAACGCCGCGCTAGCTCGCCGCTGCGGCTCAATGCCGTGTGGAAGCGGTCGAATGTCTGCTGCGCCGCATCGCGGCGGCTGGCGGCCAAGGCAGCTTCGGCATCGAGCGCCTTGAGTTCCCTCTCGTGCAGTTTGGCGGCTTCGAGCACTGCCTCGGCATTGGCAATCGCCGCCTTCCGGCCGACCTCCTCGTCCGAATTTTCCAATTCGTTGAGTCTCGCCTGCGCTGAGCGGCGGCGGTCGAGCGCGCCGTGCAGCATCTCCACCTCCTTGGCCAGCCGCGCCTCCTCCGCCTGCAGACGGTCACCCTCCTCGAGCGCGGCGGCAAAGCGGCCTCCGGTCTTTGGCCGCAGCGTTGCGGTGACCAGGCGATTGAGTTCTTCCTCGCAGGCTTCGAGCACCGCCGACATGCGCCGTCCGCCGGTCAGCGCCTCCACCTCGCCCTGCACCGAAGACAGCAGGCTTTCGCGCACCCGCTTGTCGTTTTCTTCCTCGCCCTTGCTGCGATTTTCGATGCCGGTCACGCCTTGGCGCACCCAGAGCAAGCCGGCCGGGCCTGATGTTCCGCCGGAAATGAGGTCGCCGATGAAAGCCTCGGCCTCGTCGGCCTGGGCGACGATCCGGCCGCTGCCGAGATCAGTGACGCTGGCGCGCCGTCCGCTATAGAACTGTTTGGTCAGGCGGTAGCGGCCGGTTTCGATTGAAATATCGGCCTCGACGATCGGATTGCCGCCGCTATAGGGGCGCAGCATCTGCACGTTCTTCGGCGTGCCGCTGTGCGGCTGGAAGAACAGCGCATGCAGCGCCTCGAAGCAGGTCGATTTGCCATGTTCATTGGCAGCGCTCAGCACATTGACGCCGTCGGTGATGCCTTCGACGGCGATGCCGCGGCCGGCGAAGCGTTTGACATTGTGCAGGCGAAGGGCGGTGAGCTTCATCGATCGATCGTCTCGCAATAGGAAAACAGGCGGATCAATGCTTCGCGCGATACGCCTCTGTCGTCGCCCGAGCGGGCCTCGTCGAGGCTTTCGGCAAGCAGCAGTTCCGCAGCATCGCGCAGCGCACCGGCTCGGTCGATGATCTCGAGATCATCGCTCTCGCAGTCGGTCCCCAGCAGGTCGGTATCGATCTCCAGATACGCAAATTCCGGCGCCACCCGCTCCAGCAGGCTGATCATGGCCGTCCGCCCGTTCAATCGCGCACGGCCGGACAGCGCGACGCGCAACAGGGTTTGTCGCCGCGCGAAGGGTTCCGGCAACGCGGCCTTCAGCGCTTCGACACCGTCTTCCGACGCCAGCAGCGGCAGCTGCAATGTCTGCCAGGAAAAGCTGGCGGTCGTCACCGCCGTCGTCGTCGGCATCGCCCCTGGCCCGGCAATGGAAACGACCATCGCCTGCCCCGGCCGGTCATGTTTGAAGCGGTCCGGCTCGGGCGCGCCGCTGTAAAATGTTCTGGCGTCCACGGCCACCGGCCCGTGCCAATCGCCGAGCGCCATGTAATCGAGGCCGGCCAGCGTCGCGCGATTCGGCGCAATCACGTTCGTGGCCGTGGCATCCTCGGAAAACTCCTGGATCGGCCCATGGGCGAGGCCGATGCGGATGGCGCCGTCCGGCGTCGCGGCGCCTGTCATCCATTCGGTCAGGTCACGGCCCGGCCGCCTGGTCGTGCAAGGCGCCGGCAGGAGGACGACATCAGGGGCCAGTATCATCGGCGCCGGTTCCGTCGCCAGAATGACATTGTCGGGCAGCACGCCGCGTGCCGCGCTCCAGAGCTGATCGGCCAGCAGCGAATCGTGATTGCCCGGAAGCAGCACCCAGCGCAGCGGTCTGTTCCGGGCCATCTCGCCAAGCGCTTGCCTGAGCACGGCGGGCGTCGGCGTCTCGGTATCGAACGTGTCGCCGGCGAGCAGGATGGTATCCGCCCCATGTTCACGCGCCGCATTGGCAAGCCTGGCGATTACGCCATGCCGCGCCTCGCGCAGACGCCCTCTCAAATCCTCGGGAAGATTGCCGAACCGCTTGCCGATGTGAAGGTCCGAACTGTGCAGGAAGGAAAACATTAGCCAGCCATGTCTACGATGCGCCGCGAGCCTCCGAGCATGGCCAAGAGCACCATCCGCCGTGTCGTGATTCCGTTAATCCGGGACGACCATGCCTCCCGGCAAAGGGCTAGGCAAGCCTATCCTGGTCGAGCAGGCTCTTATCCAATGCTTGTCCCCTTCCGAGCGCTCGGATTCGTGCTTTCGTGACGCTTCACCCGTCAGAACGAGGAAGGAGGATCGCCGTCAGTTCTGAAGGATATGCTGCCGCACGACTTCTTTCAGCCGCTCTGGTTGGCCGGCGGCGATGGCGTCGATCATCATGTGGTGTTCGCGGCCGGATTGCTCGATGCGGGCGCGGGTGCGCCATTGGGATACTGGGGCAGACGAGGTGCGCTGGCGGATTTCGGTGATGAGGTCGATCAGTTCCAGATTGCCGCCCAGGACAAGCAGGCGGCGGTGGAAGGCAAGATTTGCCTCGTAGAGCTCCAGCATCGTGCCGTTCAGCACCATCAGATCGAAATGCTCGGCAAGCTTCCCGAGTGTGTCGATGTCCTCGGGCGAGGCATTCTGCACGATGGTTCCGGCGATGGCCGTTTCGAGAATGATGCGGATCTCGCTGACCTCGCGTGCCCGCCGGCCATCCGGCTCGTAGACGTGGTAGCCGCGGTTCGGCACATGCTCGACCAGCCGTTTCTGCGCGAGGCGATCGAGCGCGCGGCGCACTTCCGGGCGGGTGCATTTATAGCGCCGCTCGAGATCGATCTGCTTCAGCCAGGTTCCCGGCAACAGAACGCCCGCCAGAATATCCTGCAGGACAAGGTCCGTCACATCGCGCGTGTCGGAAGCCTCCTGCTCCTGGTCTATCACGACGTCTGCCATTCAAAATCCCCTGTTTCGCATCACCGTTAGCACGCCCGATCGAATTTCTGTAGGCGTTCGAACGTCTTAGAAAAATGTCCAAAATTTATTCATGCACATGGATTGCGCAGAAAAATTTTGTATCCTAAATTGGCGCCAATTTTGGATACTATGTGAACCGAAGCTGTTTTGGAAGCCATGAAAAATACCGAAGCCGTCTGGGATATCGTCGAGGCAAAGCGCGAGGCTTTCTTTGCGCTGAGCGACCGGATCTGGGACATGCCGGAGACGAATTACGAGGAGTATCGCTCCGTCGAGGAGCATGCGCGCCAGCTCGAAGCCGAAGGTTTTCGCGTCGAGCGCGGCATTGCGGGCCTACCGACCGCCATCATGGGCGAAGCCGGAGAAGACGGTCCCGTTATCGCCATCCTCGGGGAATTCGACGCCCTGCCAGGTCTCAGCCAGCAGGCCGGTATCGCGGAAAAGCGTGAAGTCACGGCAAACGGCAATGGTCATGGCTGCGGGCACAATCTGCTCGGCGCCGGCTCGATGCTGGCGGCAGCCGCGGTCAAGGACTTCCTGGCGGCAAATGGCCTGAAGGGCCGCATTCGTTATTACGGCTGCCCTGCCGAGGAAGGCGGCTCCTCGAAGGGCTTCATGGTTCGATCAGGCGTTTTCGATGATGTCGACATTGCCATTTCCTGGCATCCGGCCGCCTTTGCCGGCGTCAACAACCCGGTTTCGCTCGCTTGCAACGAGCTCAATTTCCATTTCACCGGGCGCGCCTCGCATGCTTCGGCAACACCTCATCTTGGCCGCAGCGCGCTCGATGCCGTCGAACTGATGAATGTCGGCGTGAACTATATGCGCGAGCATATGCCCTCCACAGCCCGCATCCATTATGCCGTTACCGACACCGGCGGTTCGGCGCCGAATGTCGTGCAGGCGCGCGCTACCGTCCGTTATCTCATCCGTGCGCGCAACCTGCCGGAACTGCTGTCGCTCGTTGCCCGGGTGAAGAAGGTCGCCGAAGGCGCTGCGCTGATGACCGAGACTTCGGTGCGCAGCGAAGTCATCAGCGGCGACGCAAACCTGGTCGGCAACGCACCGCTCGAAGAGCTGATGTTTGCCAACCTTCAGCGCCTCGGCGCCCCCGTTTTCGACGACATCGACCGCGAAACCGCCCGCAAGTTCCAGGCGACGATGAGTGCTGAAGACATTGCCTCTTCCTATGCGCGCTTCGGCTTGAAGCGGAAGAAGGATCAACCGCTCTGCGAAGAGATCTTCCCGCTCTACGCTGGTGACAGCACGATCGTCGGCTCGACCGATGTCGGCAGCGTCAGCTGGGTCGTGCCGACCGTGCAGATGCGTGGCGCGACCTATGCGATCGGCACGTCGGGTCATTCCTGGCAATTGGTTGCACAGGGCAAGCTTCCGGCAGCGCACAAGGGCACCGAACATGCGGCGAAGGTCATGGCAAGCACGGCCATAGAGCTGATCCGCAATCCTGACCTTATCGAGGCCGCCAAGGTCGACCTTAAGGACCGCCTCGACGGCACACCCTTCGTTAATCCGATCCCGGACGATATCAAGCCGCCGCTGCCGGAAAGGCAGGCGCCATGAACCAGCCCGGCATCCTCGAGCTCATAAGCTTCGGCCCCGATGGTTGGGGCAAGGCGCTGCTTGCCGGCGCGTGGATGACGATTTTGATTGCTCTGGCCGGCTATACGATCGGCGCCGTGATCGGCTCATTCGGCGCCTGGGCGAAAATTTCGGGCGGCCGTAGCCTTCGGGTCGCTGCCGATGCCTATACGACGGTGCTGCGCGGCATCCCCGATCTCCTGGTCATCTACCTCTTCTATTTCGGTGGCAGCGCCGTTGTCACGGCGGTCGGCCGGCTTTTGGGGGCCGAGGGTTTCCTCGGTTTTCCAGGCTTTCTTGCCGGCTCGCTCGCCGTCGGCGTCACCTCCGGCGCTCAGTTCACCGAAGTCTTTCGCGGCGCCTTCAAAGCCGTCCATGCAGGTGAGATCGAGGCAGCGATTGCCTGCGGCATGGGCCGTCTGCTGCGCTTTCGCCGCATCACTGCGCCGCTGACGCTGCGCCACGCACTGCCGGGGATGGGCAATGTCTGGCAGGTGGTCCTGAAGGAATCCGCCCTCGTCTCGATCACCGGCGTTGCCGAGCTGCTTCGGCAGACGCAGGTGGCGGCCGGCTCAACGGGCCTGCCCTTCGACTTCTACGTCATTGCCGGGGCGATCTATCTGATCGTCTCGACCGGTTCCGGCCTCTTTCTCAGGCGCGCCGAAAGGCACTTCTCCCGTGGCGTCAGGAGGGGCTGATGGACTGGCAATTCCTGTTCGAAACCTTCGTAAGCCTCATCTCCGCCATCCCGCTGACGCTGGAACTTGCTGCCACCTCCATTGCGCTCGGCGCTGTTCTGGCGCTCGGCCTCGCCCTCTGCCGGCTTTCCGGCATCTTGGTGCTCGAATGGTTCGCCCGCGCCTATGTCTTCGTCTTCCGCGGAACGCCGCTGCTCGTCCAGATCTTCCTGATCTATTACGGGCTTGGCCAGTTTCCGGAGGTGCGCCACAGTTTCCTCTGGCCATTCTTGCGTGAGCCCTATTGGTGCGCGGTTCTGGCGCTCACCATGAATACGGCCGCCTATGCCGGCGAAATCATTCGCGGCGGGCTTTTGTCGGTGCCCTTCGGCCAGATCGAAGCGGCGCGCGCCTGCGGCATGCCTGGGTTGATGCAATTCCGACGCATCATCTTGCCGCTTGCCATCCGCCAGGCATTGCCGGGCTACAGCAACGAAATGATCGCGATGGTGAAGGCGACCTCGCTTGCCTCGATCATCACGCTGATGGAGGTCACCGGCGTTGCCGCCAAGATCATTTCGCAAAGCTATCGGGCGATCGAAGTGTTCATCGTTGCCGGCGCCATCTATCTCACGATCAATTTCCTGCTGACGCGTCTCGTCCATCTCGCCGAATACTGGCTGAGCCCGCATTTGCGCCAGCCCGTTCCATATCATCCGGCGGCCGCGTCCGTATCTCCACTTGAAGGAAACGCCCGATGACTGCGGCCAATGCCTCCTCCCCGATCGCGCTCAGCGTCAAGGACCTGCACAAGAGCTTCGGCCCGGTCGAAGTGCTGAAGGGCATCTCGCTCGACGCGCATGAAGGCGATGTCGTCTCGATCCTCGGCTCCTCGGGTTCGGGAAAATCCACCTTCCTGCGCTGCATCAACCTGCTGGAGACACCGAATTCAGGGGAAGTCACCGTCGCCGGTGAAACGATCCGCATGCTTCCCGACGCGAGAGGAGGCAGCCGCCCGGCCGACCGCAGACAGGTGGACCGCATTCGATCGCAGCTCGGCATGGTCTTCCAGAGCTTCAATCTCTGGTCCCACAAGACCGTGCTCGAAAATGTCGTCGAAGCGCCGGTTCACGTGCTCGGCCGCTCCAGGAGCGAATGCATCGAAGAGGCGGAAGCCCTGCTTGCCAAGGTGGGCATTGCCGAAAAGCGTAATTTCTATCCCTCGCATCTTTCCGGCGGCCAGCAGCAGCGCGCCGCAATCGCCCGCGCGCTGGCGATGCGGCCGAAGCTGATGCTGTTCGACGAACCGACCTCGGCGCTGGATCCGGAGCTCGTCGGCGAAGTGCTGCGGGTCATGCGTGCGCTGGCGGAGGAAGGCCGCACCATGCTGGTCGTCACCCATGAAATGGGCTTTGCCCGCGACGTCTCCAGCCGCGTCGTCTTTTTGCACAAGGGCGTCGTCGAGGAAGACGGCAGGCCGCAGGATGTCTTCGCCCATTCGCAGTCGGACCGTTTCCGGCAGTTCATCAGCCAATAATTCCATCAGCTCAAACGAAGAAAAGGGGAGCAAAACATGACATTCATTTCACGGGTTATGACCGCCCTGTCGGCGACCGCGGTACTGGCCCTATCAGGCATCGCGCATGCGGAAGACAAGGCGTGGAAGACGGTGACGATCGCCACCGAAGGCGCCTTCAAGCCCTACAATTTCACCAAGCCGGACGGCACGCTCGACGGCTATGAGATCGAGCTGACGAAATATCTTTGCGACCATATGAAAGTCGAGTGCAAGATCGTCGTGCAGAACTTCGATGGCATGATCCCGGCGCTCAATGCCGGCAAGTTCGATGCCATCATCTCCGGCATGTCGGCAACGGCCAAGCGCGAGGAAGTGATCGCCTTCAGCGATTCCTACGGCTCCACCGGCCAGGCCTTCGCAACCTCTAGGGAAAGCGACCTCGTCAACCTGCCGGAAAAGGGCGAGGTCTTTTCGCTTGGTAGCAACGAAGCCGGGGCGATCGCCGAGATCGACAAGATCAAGCCGATGCTGCAGGGCAAGACGATCGGCGTGCAGACCGCCTCGACCGGCGCCGCCTTCGTCGATAAATATCTCAAGGGTGTGCTTGAGGTCCGCGAATACAAGACGACCGAAGAACACGACCTGGATCTCAAAGCCGGCCGTGTCGACCTGGTGATGGCCTCCATGGCCTATCTCACCACTGCTGCGCAGAAGCCGGGCAACGAAGACATGACGACGGCCGGTCCGCGCTTCCAGGGCGGTTTCCTCGGCCGCGGCAGCTCCGTCGGGCTGCGCAAGGATGACACCAAGCTGAAGGCGATGTTCAACGATGCAATCACTGCCGCAAAGGCCGACGGCACAATCAAGACGCTTTCGGAAAAGTGGTTCGGCTTCGATGTGACGCCGAAATGAGCGGCTGATCCTCCAAACGTCAGGCCCGGCGAGCCGTCTCGCCGGGTGGCATTCTCAGTCTAAGCCACTCAGGAATTCTTCGGTCTCCATCAGTTCGAGCTGCACGGAAAACCGATCGTGCAGAAGTTCCAGCGATGCATCGTAGGTGTCGTCGGCGCTGCTGCAGACGGCGTCCTTCAGGACGATGACGCGATAGCCGAGATCGATGGCGCCGAGTGTCGTGGCGAGCACGCAGACATCCGTTTCACCGCCTGATATGACAAGTGTGTCGACCCGCTCCGACTGAAGGATCGGATGAAGGCGCCCGTCGATCCAAGGGGAATAGGTGCGTTTGTCGAAGTGCCTTGCCGGTGGAACCAGCGATGCCAGCGATGGCGCGAGATCGATGAAGCCGGGCGGCAGATGTTCGCCCGTCATCATCCACCATTTCTGATAATAGTCCCGCCATTTCCCCGGCATGTCGTCGGCATGCTCGGGTGGCAGGAAGCGGGTGAAGATCGTTCTGAATGGGTGCCGCCCGGCCAATTCTTCGATCTGGGGACAGACCCGCGCCATCCAGGGAACGTGCCACGGCGTGTCCTCGGCAAACATCCGCTGCATGTCGACGCAAAGGTGCCGCCACTCGCCGATCTCGCCCATCACATCCTCCGTTCGGTCTTCGGGCGTCAACCATCGCCTGCGGCGAAAGTTCCCGGATCGGCGGACGATCAAAAGCCTTTCAGGCGATGGCTCCGGGAGCGATCGCCAGCAATTCGGCGGCGTTTTCGGGTTTGCGGAAACAATCGAGGTCGCGCAGCGGAACCGGTTTGGAGAAGAAATAGCCTTGCAGGTCGGTGCAGCCGAGGGCGGCCAGAAAATCGCGTTGATATTCGGTTTCGACCCCTTCCGCCGTCGTCGAGATGCCGAGGTTGCGGCTGAGCGCGACGATGGCGCCGATGATGGCGGCCCCGTTGGCTTTTGTGCCGAGCAGCGAGACGAACGAACGGTCGATCTTGATGCGGTCGATCTCGAAGCGCATCAGGTGGCTGAGGCATGAAAAGCCGGTTCCGAAATCATCGAGCGAAATCTGAACACCCTGGCTACGCAGCGAACCCAGCACCGAATAGATGTCCGAGTTATCTTCGATCAGCGAAGATTCGGTGAGTTCGAGTTCGAGCCGCGATGGCGGCAACCCGCTCTCCTGCAGCACGGCGAAGACTTCCTCGGCAAAATTCGGCCGTCTCAACTGGGCGGGAGACACGTTGACGGCAACAAATGTATTCTCAGGCCATTTGCAGGCGGCTCGGCAGGCTTCGCGCAACACCCAGAAACCGAGCGCGTCGATGAGGCCGCCCTCCTCGGCGACGGGGATGAAGCTGGCCGGCGTCAACAGTCCACGCCGGCTGTGACGCCAGCGCACCAGCGCCTCGGCGCCCGACGCCGCGTATCCGCCCTCGGCCCGATGCACCGTTTGGTAATAGACCTCGAGCGAGCCGAAGTCCGGTCTGTTTACAGCCGGATCGGCGCGTAGACCGTCGCCGGATGAGGCCGTGCTTTTGGCCAGAACCTCCCGGAGTTCGTTTTTGAGAATGTCGCGCGCATTCCTGCCGCCGTCCATGGACGGCGAATAGACGCGCCATTGACCTCTGCCGCCCATCTTCGCTTCGTAGAGTGCGACGTCGGCATAGCGCATGATGTCGTCGGCATTCCGGCCGGCATCCGGCACGACGGTTACGCCGATCGAGCCGCCGACGCGGGCGACCGCCTCACCGCGCAAAAGCGGGAAGGGTTTGCCAAGTTCGGCAACGATCGCTGCGCAGATTGCCGGCAAAACCTGATCATCATCCTTGATGTCCCGGAGAAGCAGAGCGAATTCGTCCCCTCCGAGCCGGGCAAGCGTGTCGCCTGGACGTAGCACAGAGCGGATCCGCTCCGCCGCCATTCTGATGAGTTCATCGCCGGCGGCATGGCCGAAGGTGTCGTTCACGGCCTTGAAGCGGTCGAGATCGAGAAGCGCAACCGCCGAGCGCTCGGTCGAGTTCTCGGTCTCGGCCAGGCACTCGTCGAACCGCATCGCGAACAAGGCGCGATTGGGAAGGTCGGTCAGCACATCATGCAAGGCTAGCTGCCGTGCATGCAGCTCGCTTTTCCTCAATTCGCCGAGGCTGCTGCGCAGGCGCACAAGCAGGACCGAGAACAGGATCGCGATCACCAGGGCGGCAATCGAAAGCGCCGGCATCAACCGGCCGATCACCCTCGAGCCCGGAAGATCCGGCCGCCATACGATAAAGCCGATCGGTTCGCCGTTCGCCGTGGCGTCGATCTGAAACGCGACTTCGTTTTCGTCGGCATCGGCGGTACGCGCGAAGCGCGCGCCGTTGAGGCCCTGCTGCCGGCTCAATTCGTCCAGCGCCGGACCATCGAGAAACCGCACGACGATCAGGAATTGCCGCATCGGCTGCTGCTGCCCCTCGGACGCTTCGTTGATGGCGACGACGCCGACGATGGTCGGTCGGCCTTCCAGCCGCATCAGATTGGCGAGCGCACGGTTGGGGCGGGCGGCATTCGCGAGGCGGGTTTCCATCGAGGACGGCGTTCGTTCGGAAACCGTCCCCTGTCTCACGCCGAGGCGGGCATCCTGAAGGAGCGGCAAAAAGAGAGGCTTCATCCAGCGATAACGCTTTTCCGTTCGGGTGTCCGCCAGCATCAGCAGTTGCGCCTTCTCGTCGACGACGAAAGCCTGGTCGTAGCCGAAGGCGGACATTGCGGTCTGGCTGATCGCGCTCCCGGCCGCCGCCGTCAGGACGGCATCGAGGCTGGAGGAGCCTCCGGTTGACCGGGCGGCAGGATAAACACGTGTGAGGTAGCCGTTGCCGAACTGGCCGATAACATGCGCGACCTGATCGACCTGTTCCCGCAGGCGCGCATTCACAAGATTACGCTGTCGATCAAGGGCCGCAGCATCGCTCTCGGTTCCGGCCCACAGCGCCGAAAGCACCACCAGCCCGATCGCGCCAAGCCCGCTGACGGCGATCAGAAACAGAATTCTCCCCGAAGCGATCCAGGATTTCTGGAACGTATTGGAGCTGGACGGAAGAACGATATGCAAGCGTAACCCCAGAACACCACTACACGGGCGCATTCCCAACGCTAACAAAGAAGCGTTCACGTAGAATTAAAGGCTGCGGCGCACTATCGGTTGAGATCGACCATACCCCAAGGAGTTTCCGGCGATGTTGCGCATATCCATTCAGACTATGTTGCGCGGCGCGCTGATGGCGGGCGGGTTGGCTAGCCTTCTGGCCGCGACTTCGCCGCTCCAGGCGGCTGCGCAGGATCGCACGCCGATGCGAATTGCCGTCGAAGGTGCATTTCCGCCGTTCAACTATCTCGATGCGAACAACAAGCTTCAGGGCTTCGACATCGATATTGCCAATGCGCTGTGCGAAGTCGGCAAGTTCGAATGCCAGTTCATCATCGAGAAATGGGACGACATCATCCCCGATCTCGTTGCCAACAAATACGACGCCATCATCTCCTCCATGTCGATGAGCCTCGAGCGGCGTCAAAAGGTTGCCTTCACCGAGAAATATTACAATAGCCCGTCGGTGTTCATCGTTCGGAAAGATTCCTCGATCAGCGATGTCAGCCCTGCCGCCCTCAAGGATAAAAAACTTGGAGTGACATCGTCGACGGCGCAGGAATCCTATGCCAACCATCTCTATCCTGAGATGAAGAAGACGGTTTTTCGCTCGTCGCCGGAACTATACAAGGGTCTGGCGGACGGCAGCGTCGACATTATCCTCGAGGATAAACTCGCCATCTACGACTGGATTGCCAACACCAAGGCGGGAAGCTGCTGCGAGTTCAAAGGGCCGGATCTGGTTGACGTCACATATTTCGGCGAAGGCGCCGGTATCGCGCTGCGGCTGGATGACAAGGAACGGCTTACGCGCCTGGACGAAGCGTTGAAGACCATCAAAGCCGATGGGACCTATGACATGATCAACGCAAAATATTTCCCGTTCAGCATCCAGTAGTTCGTCAATCCAATTGTCATGTGACAATGCGGAATGGCCGGTTTTCCCCGGCCATTCCTGTCAGGTAAAATTCCCCCGTCGCAATCGCTAGGCGGCCTTCGCAACCACGCCGTGCGGATCGAGGACATATTTCGTCGCCGCCCCATGGTCGAAGCTTTCATATCCAGCGGCGGCATCGTCGAGCGGGATGACCTTGGCGTTGACGATATCGGCAATCGGCAAACGATCGTGGAGGATCGCCTGCATCAGCTGACGATTGTACTTGAGCACCGGGGTCTGGCCGGTGTGGAAGGACTGCGCCTTGGCCCATCCGAGGCCGAAACGGAGCGACAGATTGCCGTGTTTGGCGGCATTGTCGACGGCGCCCGGATCCTCGGTGACGTAGAGGCCCGGAATGCCGATCGAGCCTGCGGCGCGGGTAATCTCCATCATCTGATTGAGCACGATCGCCGGCTGTTCGCCGCCCGAATGCCCCCTCGCCTCGAAGCCGACCGCATCGATGGCGCTGTCCACCTCGTTGGTGCCGACTACTTGTGCGATCATGTCGCCGAGGCGGTCGCTCTTCGACAGGTCGATCGGTTCGAAACCGACCTTCGCCGCATGCGCCAGACGGTCCTTGTTGAAGTCGCCGATCATCACGACGGCAGCGCCGAGAATGCGGGCCGAAGCCGCAGCCGCAAGGCCGACAGGGCCGGCGCCGGCGACATAGACGGTCGAGCCGACCCCGACGCCTGCACGCACCGCGCCATGGAAGCCGGTGGGCAGAATGTCGGAGAGCATGGTGAGATCGCGGATCTTCGCCATCGCCTTGTCCCGATCCGGGATTTTCAGCAGGTTGAAATCGGCATAGGGAATGGTGACGTAGCGCGCCTGTCCGCCGATCCAGCCGCCCATGTCGACATAGCCGTAAGCGCCACCGGCGCGGGCCGGGTTCACCGTCAGGCAGACACCGGTATCCTGTGACTTGCAGCAGCGGCAACGGCCGCAGGCGACATTGAACGGCACCGAGACGATATCGCCGATGTCGAGCATCTCGACGTCGACGCCTTTCTCGATGATTTCGCCGGTGATTTCATGACCGAGGACCAGGCCCGGCATCGCCGTCGTGCGGCCGCGGACCATGTGCTGGTCGGAGCCGCAAATGTTGGTCGAGATCACCTTCAGGATGACGCCGTGCTCGATGCGGCGGCCGTCCGGCGCTTCCAGCTTCGGGTCGTCGATGTCGCGCACTTCGACCTTGCCCGGCCGGAGATAAACGACGCCTCTATTCTTGCTCATGGATTCCTCCCACATGTTTGAATGCCTCGATCTGCAACCGATGCAGCCGATGGCAACATTCCCTCCGGCCTGCCTCCTCTGCAGCCCGGTGTCGACAACGCCGGATAGCGCCGCATCGGGCGATATTCGGATTTTGCAAAAGGGACAGATTGGATGGAGGAGAAGAGTGAACGCCACGGTTTGGTCTGTCGTTCGTGATCGCCCGCCGCAATCCGTCGATTTGCCGCGCAAGAGCTGGTGTCCGGCTCCAGAAACTCCTTTCGATCCACCCCGAGATCTTTCCGGATCTTTCCGGCGATTTCCGTGTGGATTTCAGTTCTTCTACCGCTGCGGGCAGCGCCGCCGTCAGGCCGGCTTCCCGATGGTCCATTTCGCCAGTTTGCGAGATAGCGCCTTGAACACCACAAACAAACCATGCCTGACGGAAAACAGCGATCAAAAAAACGACATGGGTGCAACTCAAAGACGACAGTCGGTGAAGTCGCAAGAGCGCGCTGCGCAGGGGCAATAATTGATCCCGCGAATACGGCGGTTTTCCGGACCGTCCGGGAAGATTTGATGGCCGTCTGGTGGGCTTAGGCTTAGGCGCGATGCGGCCGCCGGCTGCGGTTGGCGTCGATCGCCGTGTGCCAGAACACGGCGCCGAGGATGATCGCCCCGCCGAAATAGGTGGCGACGGGCGGCTGCTCGGAAAACAGCAGCCAGACCCAGAAGGGTGTCAGCACGATTTCCATCGTGCCGATAAGTGCGGCTTCCGCCGGCGGCATCCGCTTTGCCCCGGCGAGGAAGAGCACCAGCGCCAGGGAGAAATTGGTAGCGCCGAAGGCGGCAAGGACGACCCAGTTGTGCAGGTCGAGCGAGCCGACCGAACCGAACGGCGCAAAGATGACGAGGGTCAGGAAGGCGCTGACCACAGTCGGCGGCAGGCTCGGCACACCGGGGCTGATGCGCGGGATGATGATGACGAGCGCGAAGGACGCGGTCATTCCGAGCGCCAGCAGGTCGCCCCAGCCGGTGCCGCCACCGATCGACGAGGCGACGATGACGGCGACGCCGAGGAGCGAAATGCCGCCGGCGATCATGGTCCGCCTGGCCACCCTCTCCTTGAGGATGAGCCAGCCGAAAAGCGCCGCGATGAACGGCGTCGTTGCATAGATCATCGTCACATTGGCGACGGTGGTCATGTAAAGCGACCCGATGAAGCATCCCTGACTGAAGGTCTGGCATGCGATCATCGCAAGGCCGCTCGGATGGAAGACGGAACGCCATTGCCGCCGTGAAATACCCCCTTCGAGGAAAAGGCAGGGGATCAGCAGGAACAGGCCGCCGAACAGTGACCGCCAGGCGATCGCCGTCCATACGTCCGTTGTGAGCAGCCGCGAATAGACGCCGCTCGCACTCCAGGCAAGCGTCGCGGCAATGATGAGAAGCACACCCTTCTCGTGCTCGCTGCCGGCGAGGCGCGTGGTCGGATTTTCAATGGTCACGCAGATGGGTCTCAAAGAAGGAAGTCGAACGCCGGTCTTTTGTGCGCCAGGAATTGACATCAGACAAACGAATAGTAGAGATAGCTATCATCGATTTTTTCTATGGCTATGCATGCACGAGCCGATTGAAAGCGATCTCCTGAGGACCTTCCTTGTCGTCGCCGAGACGTCGAATTTCTCGGCGGCTGCCCAGCGCATCGGGCGGACGCAATCGGCCGTCAGCAGCCAGATCAAGAAGCTCGAGGAGACGATCGGCGAAACCCTGTTCGAGCGCGGCGCCCGCGGCGTGCTGCTGACGCGCCAGGGCATACAGCTCGTGCCCTATGCCCGCCGGATCATCGATCTGCTGAGCGAGGCCGCCGCGACGATCCGCAGCAAACCGCTGGATGGGCCGGTGCGCATCGGCATTCCCGAGGAATACAGCCAGACGGTGCTGCCGGCAGCCCTTGCGGCTTTCGCCGTCCGCCATCCGGCCGTCGAGGTCACCGTGTCCTGCGACTATACCGTGCGTAACCTCGCCGCCCTCGAGCGGGACGAACTCGATCTCGCCGTGGTTTTCGACTGGAGCGACCAGACGAAAGGCGAGGTCCTCTGCGTTGACCCCACAGTCTGGGTTACTTCAATGGTGCATCGGCTGCACGACATCCATCCCCTGCCGATTGCGACCTATCGCAATTCCACCTGGTCGCGCGATTATGCGCTGCGGTCGCTGGAGCAGATCGGCCGCAATTACCGGATCGCCTTCATTGCCGATACCGGCTCGGGGCTGAAGAATGCCGTCACCGCGGGCCTTGCCGTGACCACGCTCTGCCGCAGCAACATTCCGCCCGGCTGCCGGGAACTGACTGCCGAAGACGGTTTTCCGCCGGTCGATTCCTCGAAAGTCGTGCTCCGGCGCAATCCCTACCGATCCAGTGAGGCCGTTCGCGAACTTGCGGATATGTTGCGGGACGCCTTCCAGCCTACGTCGGGGTGATGCGGCGGTGAAGGCGGCGCCGGGTCTCGGATGGGCTTTCGGAAAAACTCGCCCGGTAGCTTCTGGCAAAGGCCGAGGCCGAGTTGAAGCCGGTCGCCGCGGCGATATCGGCGAAAGAGGCTGTCGTTTCGATCACCTTGCGCCGGGCCGCGTTCAGGCGCAGCGCGAGATAATGCACATGCGGCGGCGCACCGATGCTCTGCTGGAAAAGATCCTGCAGATGCCGGGCACTGATGCCCACCCGGCGGGCGAGCCGCGTGAGGATCAGGGGCTGCTCGATATGCTCCTCCATCAGCCGCACCGCCTGCGCCACGCGGGGATCGTGCATACGCAACCCGGCCGAAGCCGCGGAAAGCGGCTCATCGGCATGGAAGGACGGCTGCTCGTAACGGAACAACCGGCTGACTTCGAGCGCCAGCGAATAGCCCTGCCGCTGCCGGATCACCTCCAGCATCAGATCGACGGTCGGAAGCGAGCCTGAGGTCGTCAGTCGTTTGCCGTCAATGACGAAACGATCCTTGACTGCCCGCACCTGCGGATAGGCCAGGGCAAAATCCTCGTAGTCCTCCCAGTGGACGGTCGCCGGCAGTCCGTCGAGCAGGCTTGCTTCGGCCAGCAGCCATGTGCCGGATTCGATGCCGGCAATTATCTTGCGGTAACGGGCGGCCTGGGAGAGCTGCATCTTCAGCGCCGGCGTCGCACCTTTCCGCCAGTTGTAACTGGCCAGCACGAAAAGCGGCGTCTCCTCGGTCGTCGCCCGAAAGGTCCCCTGGGCGGGCACGGCGATATTGCTGGTGGTCGGGACCGGCTCCCCGTCAGGCGTCAGCAGCCGCCAGCGATAGAGTTCGCTGCCGGAAATGCGGTTGGCGCCGCGCAGCGGCTCGATGACCGACGCGATCAGGATGAGGTTCGCGTCCGGCAGGACGAGAAGATCGATATCGAGCCGTTCCGTCGATCGCTCCAGCAAACTCACCTCCGATGATTCCGATAATGTATCGAATAGATCTGAAAATGCAAAGCATCGCTGCTCCGTCTGTCGCGTAATGCAGACAAGACGGGGAGAACAAAAACATGCCTCTTGCAATGAACCGCGATGTCTTCATCACCTGCGCTGTCACTGGCGCCGGCGATACGGTCTCAAAATCCAGCCACGTGCCGATCACTCCCAAGCAGATCGCCGATTCGGCGATCGATGCGGCAAAGGCCGGTGCGGCGGTCGTTCACTGCCATGTCCGCGATCCGGAAACAGGTGCTGCCAGCCGCCGCAACGATCTCTACAGGGAAGTCACCGACCGTATCCGCTCGGCGGATGTCGATGTCGTCCTCAATCTCACCGCCGGCATGGGCGGGGATCTGATCTTCGGGAATGTCGAAAGTCCCCTGCCCCTCAATCCCAAAGGCACGGATATGGTGGGCGCCACTGAGCGCGTCAGCCATGTCGCCGAATGCCTGCCGGAGATCTGCACGCTCGACTGCGGCACGATGAATTTCAACCTCGGCGACTATGTCATGACCAACACGCCGGCCATGCTGCGGGCGATGGCGAAGAAGATGACCGATCTCGGCGTTCGCCCCGAAATCGAGGCCTTCGACACCGGCCATCTCTGGTTCGCCAAGCAGCTTGCCGAGGAAGGCCTGATCGAAGACCCGGTGCTGATCCAGCTCTGCATGGGTATTCCATGGGGCGCGCCCGATGATCTCAATACCTTCATGGCGATGGTCAATAACGTGCCTGAGAGCTGGACCTTCTCGGCCTTTTCGATCGGCCGCAACGCCATGGCCTATCCGGCCGCAGCCTTGCTGGCCGGCGGCAATGTCCGCGTCGGCTTGGAAGATAATCTCTTCGTCGGCAAGGGCCAGCTCGCCACCAACGCGCAGCTCGTTGAAAAGGCCGTGCAAGTGGTCGAAGGCATGGGTGCGCGGATCATCGGTCCGGAAGACGTTCGCAACAAACTCAAACTGACGAAGCGCTGAGGACGGCATGACACGGATTAACAAGGCAGCTTGTATCGGCGGCGGCGTCATTGGCGGTGGCTGGATCGCGCGTTTCCTGCTGGCCGGCATCGATGTTGACGTGTTCGATCCGCATCCGGAGGCGGGCCGCATCGTCGGCGAAGTGATCGCCAATGCCGAAAAAGCCTATGCCATGCTGACCGGCGCACCGCTGCCGCCGCGCGGCAGGCTGAGGTTCTGCAAAACGCTGGAGGAAGCCGTCGCCGGTGCCGACTGGATCCAGGAAAGCGTGCCGGAACGGCTCGATCTCAAGCGCGGTGTGCTCACCCAGATCGATGCCGCGGCGCGACCCGACGCGCTGATCGGCTCTTCCACCTCAGGTCTGCTGCCGACCGATCTGCAGCGGGACATGAAACACCCTGAGCGCCTCTTCGTCGCCCATCCCTATAATCCCGTCTATCTGCTGCCGCTTGTCGAAATCGTCGGGGGCCAGAAGACCTCGGCGGCGACCATTAAAGCGGCGATGGACAGGCTGCCACCGATCGGCATGAAGGGCGTCCATATCGCCAAGGAGATCGAGGCCTTCGTCGGCGACCGGCTGCTCGAAGCGCTGTGGCGCGAGGCTCTGTGGCTGATCCATGACGACATCTGTACCGTCGAGACGCTCGATGACGTCATCCGCTACTCCTTCGGCCTGCGCTGGGCGCAGATGGGCCTGTTCCAGACCTATCGCATCGCCGGCGGCGAGGCTGGCATGCGCCACTTCCTCGCCCAGTTCGGTCCCTGCCTCGCCTGGCCCTGGACCAAGCTGACCGATGTCGTCGATCTCGACGATGCACTGATCGAAAAGATCGGCCGGCAATCCGACGAACAGGCGGCCGGCCTGTCGATCCGTGAACTCGAGCGCATCCGCGACGAAAACCTGGTCGGCATCCTGCAAGCCCTCAAGGGCGGCGATGGCGGCAACGGCTGGGGCGCCGGCAAGCTGTTAAAAGATTTCGAGCAATCGCTCTGGGCACAAGGTGGCGGCGCGACCACGTCTTTCGACCCGTCGAAGCCGCTAAGGCTCGTCGAGACGAAGGTCAGCCCGGCCTGGGTCGACTATAACGGCCATATGACCGAGCACCGCTACCTGCAGGTCTTCGGCGATACGTCAGACGCATTGCTGCGCCTCATCGGCGTCGACTTTGCCTATGTCGCGGCGGGACAAAGCTACTACACGGTGGAAAGCCATATCCGCCATCTCGGCGAGGCGAAGCTCGGCCAGGCGATCCACTCGACCTGCCAGGTGCTTGGTGTCGACGAAAAGCGGCTGCACGTCTTTCACACGCTTTACAACACGGAGAGGGGCGAGGCTCTCGCTACCGCCGAGCACATGCTGCTGCATGTCGACAGCAAGGCGGGCAAAGCCACACCGGCGCCAGCCGCGTTGTTCGACAAGGTCAAGGCGATCGCCGAAGCACATGCGACTTTGGCGGCGCCCGAAGGCGTCGGCCGCCACGTCGGTCAGAGGCGGTAGGAGGATCGGCATGAATTTTGGTCTCAGCGAAGAACAGGAAATGATCGTCGAGACGGTTCGCGCCTTCGTCGAAACCGAAATCTATCCGCATGAGACCGAGGTCGAGCGCAGCGGCATTGTGCCGTTGGAGCTCGGGCGCGAAATCCAGCGCAAATGCATCGATCTCGGCTTCTACGCTTGCAATTTCCCCGAGGAAGTCGGCGGCGCCGGTCTCGACCATGTCACCTTCACGCTGGTCGAGCGGGAACTCGGGCGCGGCTCGCTGGGGCTGACGGTGTTCTTCGGCCGGCCCTCCGGCATCCTGATGGCCTGCGAGGGCGAGCAGCGCGAGCGCTACCTCCTGCCTGCCGTGCGCGGCGAGAAGATCGATGCGCTTGCCATCACCGAGCCGGACGCCGGTTCCGATATGCGCGGCATGAAATGCGCTGCCCGCCGCGACGGCGGCGACTTCGTCCTGAACGGTACGAAACACTTCATCTCCCATGCCGATGTCGCCGATTTCGTCATCGTCTTTGCCGCGACGGGCGAGGAGGAGACGCCGAAAGGCATCAAGAAGAAGATCACCGCCTTCCTGGTGGATCGCGGCACGCCGGGGTTTGAAATCCTCAAGGGCTATGATTCCGTTTCGCATCGCGGCTACCATAACTGCACCCTCAGTTTCACTGATTGCCGCATTCCCGAAGCCCAAGTGCTGGGCGAGGTGCATCGCGGCTTCGATATCGCCAATCAATGGCTCTACGGCACGCGATTGACGGTCGCCGCCACCTGCGTCGGCCGGGCGCGGCGCGTCTTCGATCTGGCTCTGCCCTATGCCGCCGAGCGCAAGCAGTTCGGCAGGCCGATCGGCGCCAATCAGGGTGTGTCGTTCAAGCTCGCCGATATGATCACCGAGATTGACGCGGCCGACTGGCTGACGCTGTCAGCCGCCTGGCGGCTCGATGCCGGCTTGCCTGCAGACCGGCAGATCGCCTCGGCCAAGCTCTATGCCTCTGAAATGCTGGCGAGGGTCACTGATGAGGCGATCCAGATTTTCGGCGGCATGGGCCTGATGGACGACCTGCCGCTCGCCCGCTTCTGGCGGGATGCGCGTGTCGAGCGCATCTGGGACGGCACCTCCGAAATCCAGCGGCATATCATCAGCCGCGACCTGCTTCGGCCGTTGGGAGCGTGAGCCGATGATATCTCGCCCGCTCGACCGCCTGCTCAGACCGCAAACGATCGCCGTCTTCGGCGGCCGCGAGGCGCGCAGGGTGATCGAGCAGTGCGACCGCATGGGTTTTGCCGGAGAGATCTGGCCCGTCCATCCCCACCTCGACGAGGTGCTGGGGCGGCCCTGTTATCGCTCGGTCTCCGATCTGCCTTCGGCGCCGGACGCCGCCTTCGTCGGCGTCAACAGGACGCTCACCGTCGAGATCGTCCGCAGCCTTTCGCGGGCCGGCGCCGGCGGTGCGGTCTGTTATGCATCGGGCTTCAGCGAGGCGACGGCGGAACTTGCAGACGGCGCCGATCTGCAGCAGGCGCTGCTGGCGGCGGCCGGCGACATGCCGATCCTCGGCCCCAATTGCTACGGGCTGATCAACGGTCTCGACGGCGCGCTGCTCTGGCCCGACCAGCACGGCATGAAGCGCACCAAATGCGGCGTCGCGATCCTCACGCAGTCTTCCAATATCGCCATGAACCTGACCATGCAGACACGCGGGCTGCCGATCGCCTATATGGTCACGGCAGGCAATCAAGCGCAGACATCGCTTGCCGATGTCGCCTGCGCATTGATCGACGATCCGCGCGTCACGGCGGTCGGCCTTCATGTCGAAGGTTTCGGCGACCTCTCCGGCCTCGAACGCCTGGCCGCCATTGCCCGCCGGTCCAAGAAGCCGGTCGTCGTGCTGAAGGTCGGCAGATCAGAGCAGGCAAGACATGCGGCGGTGTCGCACACCGCCTCGCTCGCCGGCAGCGATGTGGTGGCCGATGCCGTGCTTGCCCGGCTCGGCATCGGCCGTGTCCAGAGCCTGCCGGCATTGCTGGAAACCCTGAAGCTGCTGCATGTCGCCGGCCCTCTCCCCAGCCATACGATCTCGTCCATGAGCTGTTCCGGTGGCGAGGCCTCGCTGATGGCGGATGCCGCCGTCGGCCGCAATGTCGAATTCCCTGCTTTGCAGCTGCGACAACTGCCGCGGCTGCGGCGGGTCCTCGGCGAGATGGTGGCGCTCTCCAATCCGCTCGACTACCACACCTTCGTCTGGGGCGATTTCGAACGCCAGACCGAAGCCTTCAGCGCCATGTTCGAAGGCGGCTATGCCCTCAATCTCGTCGTCCTCGATTTTCCGCGCGGTGATCGCTGTGATGCGGCCGAATGGGCGACGACGGCGGACGCGGTTATCGCCGCGGCCACTGCCACCGGTGCGCTGGCCGGCCTTCTGGCGACCCTTCCCGAGAATATGCCGGAACCGATCGCCGATCGGCTGATGGCGAATGGCATCGTCGCCTTCTCGGGCATCGACGAAGCCATCATTGCGGCGGAAGTCGCTGCCGGTATTGGCAAGGTCTGGGATCGCCCGCCTCCCCTGCCGCTGCTCGACGTGCCGTCCATGGACGGCGAAATCGAGACGCTGACGGAAGCCGATGCGAAGACGGAACTTGCCGCCTGCGGCCTCCCTGTTCCCTGGGGGCTGCAGGCTTTTTCTTCCCGGGAAGCCGCCGAGCAGGCCGAGCGGCTCGGTTTCCCCGTCGTGCTGAAGGCTCTCGGCATTGCCCACAAGACCGAGGCCGGCGCCGTCGTGCTCAACCTCAGGGATAGTGAGGCCGTCTCGAACGCGGCGGCGAAAATGCCGTCGAATGCCGGGTACCTCGTCGAGAAGATGATTGATCCGCCGGTCGCCGAACTCATTGTCGGCGCCACCCGCGACCCTGTCTTCGGATTATCGCTCACCTTGGGAGCGGGCGGAATCTTCGTCGAATTGCTGGAGGATTCCGTCATCTTGCCGCTTCCGGCGACGAAAACCGAGATTCGTGCGGCGATTTCTCGCCTCAAGCTAGCAAAATTGCTCTATGGCTATCGCGGACGGCCGAAAGGCGATCTCGACGCCGCGGTCGCCGCTATCGCAGCAGCGGCGGATTATGTCGTAATGAACGCGGCATGCCTGGAGGAACTAGACATTAATCCCTTAATGGTTCTTCGCGAGGGGCGTGGTGTTGCCGCAGCCGATGCTCTCATACGGCGGAGGAGGTAGCATAGGTTGAACGATCCCATTCGCACACGACAGGACGGCGGAGTGCTCGAAGTCGTCATCGACCGGCCGAAGGCGAATGCCATCGACCTTGCGACCAGCCGTGCCCTGGGATTGATCTTCCGGGATTTCCGTGACGATCCCGAATTGCGTGTCGCGATCGTGTCGGGTGCGGGCGAGAAATTCTTTTGCGCCGGATGGGACCTCAAGGCGGCAGCATCAGGAGATGCGGTCGACGGCGATTATGGCGTCGGCGGCTTCGGCGGGCTGCAGGAGCTGCGCGATCTCAACAAGCCGGTCATTTGTGCGGTCAACGGCATCTGTTGCGGCGGCGGACTGGAGATCGCGCTTTCAACAGATCTGATCCTCGCCGCCGAGCATGCGACCTTCGCTCTGCCGGAAATCCGCTCGGGCACGGTTGCCGATGCGGCCTCGATCAAGCTGCCAAAGCGCATCCCCTATCACGTCGCCATGGACATGCTTTTGACGGGACGCTGGCTCGACGTTCACGAGGCGCATCGCTGGGGGTTCGTCAACGAGGTGCTGCCGGCCGAGCGGCTGATGGAGAGAGCCTGGGAGCTTGCCCGGCTGCTCGAAAGCGGGCCGCCGCTCGTTTATGCGGCCATCAAGGAAATCGTCCGCGAAGCGGAGGGTTCGACGTTTCAGACTGCCATGAACAAGATCACCAAACGGCAGTTTGCGACCGTCGACAGGCTCTATTCGAGCGAAGACCAATTGGAAGGCGCGCGGGCTTTCGCCGAGAAGCGAAGCCCCATTTGGAAAGGAGAATAGGGAGGCGGCGGCAACCGCAGCATTTTCCCGCATGATGCGGGCACCGGAGGTGGAGAGGAAACCGCCTGCCGACCAGCCCGGAAGTTCTGTCAACGCACCATAAAGAAGGAACTGGGGAATGAACGACTACACGAAATATCTGACAAGCCGCGTCACGGCGGGCGGGCTCAGCCGCCGCGAATTCATGGGACGCGCCATGGCGGCGGGCATCACACTTGCCGTCGCCGACAAGCTCTTCACCGAAAGCGCTGAAGCCGCCGAACCGAAGCGCGGCGGTCACCTGAAGCTCGGCCTCGAAGGCGGTGCCGCCACCGATTCCAAGGACCCGGCAAAATTCCTGTCGCAGGTCATGTTCTGCATCGGCCGCTGCTGGGGCGACATGCTGGTCGAATCCGATCCGCTGACGGGTGCCGCCGTGCCGTCGCTGGCCGAATCCTGGGAACCCTCGAAGGATGCGGCCACCTGGACCTTCAAGATCCGCAAGGGCGTCAAGTTCCACGACGGCAAGGAGATGACGATCGACGACGTCGTTGCGACGCTGAAGCGCCATACCGACGCGAAGTCGGAATCCGGCGCGCTCGGCGTTCTCGGCTCGATCAAGGAGATCAAGGCCGACGGCGGCAATCTCGTGCTGACGCTCAGCGAAGGCAATGCCGACATGCCGCTGCTGCTGTCGGACTACCATCTGGTCATCCAGCCGAATGGCGGCGTCGACGATCCGCTGGCCTCGATCGGCACCGGCCCCTACAAGATGACGAGCTTCGAGCCCGGCGTCCGCGCCACCTTCGAAAGGAACAAGGACGACTGGCGCACCGACCGAGGCTATGTCGACTCGATCGAAATCATCGGCATGAACGACGCGACCGCCCGTATCGCGGCCCTTTCGTCCGGTCAGGTGCACTACATCAACCGCGTCGACCCGAAGACGGTCAGCCTCTTGAAACGTGCCCCGAATGTCGAGATCCTCTCGACCGCCGGCCGCGGCCATTACGTCTTCATCATGCATTGCGACAAGGCGCCGTTCGACAATAACGATCTGCGTCTGGCGCTCAAATATGCCATGGACCGTGAGACCATGGTGCAGAAGATCCTCGGCGGCTACGGCAAGGTTGGCAACGACTTCCCGATCAACAGCACCTATGCGCTGTTCCCCGAGGGTATCGAGCAGCGCGTTTACGATCCCGACAAGGCAGCCTTCCACTACAAGAAGTCAGGCCATAGCGGCTCGGTCCTACTGCGCACGTCGGAAGTCGCCTTCCCCGGCGGTGTCGATGCCGCCGTCCTCTATCAGGAGAGCTGCAAGAAGGCCGGTATCGAGATCGAGGTCAAGCGCGAACCGGGCGACGGTTACTGGACCAACGTCTGGAACGTCCAGCCCTTCTCGACCTCCTATTGGGGTGGCCGTCCGACGCAGGACCAGATGTATTCCACCGCCTATCTCTCGACGGCGGACTGGAACGACACCAAGTTCAAGCGCCCCGACTTCGACAAGCTGCTGCTGGAGGCCCGTTCCGAGCTTGATGAAGCCAAACGTAAGGAGCTGTACCGCGCCATGGCGATGATGGTGCGCGACGAGGGCGGCGTGATCCTGCCGATGTTCAACGACTTCGTGAACGCCTCCACCAAGCAGGTGAAGGGTTATGTCCACGACATCGGCAACGACATGTCGAACGGCTATGTCGCAACCCGCGTCTGGCTGGACGCCTGATGGCAAGGGGCGCTTGCCCCTCCGATCTCCAACGAAGCCGGGACCGTGGGATGAAACCCGCGGTCCTCCCGCCGTTTTAGCGCGAGGTTCTCGCCATGACCAATCCTGCCCCCGGCATCTTGCCCGGCCTCCGGTTCCGGCAGCGTTTTCCGCTGCTGGCCCTGATCCTCGAGCGCTTCGTGCTCAGCCTCGTCCTGCTTTTTGCCGTTTCCATCCTGATTTTCGGCGGTCTGGAAGCCCTGCCCGGCGATTTTGCCACAACCTATCTCGGCCAGTCGGCGACGCCGCAGGCCGTTGCCAATATTCGTCAGGATCTCGGGCTGAACCGCCCGGTCACGACGCGCTATGTCGAGTGGCTCGGCAACGCCGTCCAGGGGGATTTCGGCACCTCCTGGGCCAGCAAGAATTCGGTGAGCGAGCAGATCGGCAAACGCCTCGGCAATTCGCTTTTCCTGGCGGGTTTCGCAGCTGTCATCTCTGTGCCGCTCGCGGTCGGCCTCGGCATGTTCTCAGTGCATTTCCGCAACCGCCTGCCGGACAAGATCATCAACATCATCTCGCTTGCGGCGATCTCACTGCCGGAATTCTTCATCGGCTACCTCTTGATCCTGTTCTTCGCGGTGAAGTTCGGCATGGCGACCTTTCCGGCCACGGTCTATGACAGCATGGGTTTCGTCGAGCGGTTGAAGGCGATCGCGCTGCCGACGGCGACCCTCGTGCTCGTCGTGCTTGCCCACATGATGCGCATGACGCGGGCGGCGATCCTCTCCGTCATGTCGTCAGCTTATATGGAGACGGCAGAGTTGAAGGGCCTCAGCGCCTTCCGCGCGATCGTCAAGCACGCCGCCCCCAATGCGCTTGCGCCTATCATCAATGTCGTCGCATTGAACCTTGCCTATCTCGTGGTCGGCGTCGTCGTTGTCGAGGTGGTCTTCGTCTATCCCGGCATGGGGCAATATATGGTCGATGCGGTCACCGTGCGCGACATGCCCGTCGTCCAGGCCTGCGGCCTGATCTTCGCGGCCGTCTACATCTTTCTCAACATGACGGCCGATATCCTTGCGATCATCGCCAATCCCCGGCTGAGGCATCCGCGATGAGATTGAGAGATATTCCCATCACCGCCTGGATCGGCATGACCGGCATTGCCGTCGCCTTCATCTTCGCCCTCTTCGCGCCCTGGATCGCCCCTTATGGCGAGACCCAGGTCGTCGGCGACGTCTGGGCGCCTGCCGACGCGAATTACGTCTTCGGCCTCGACAATCTCGGCCGCGACATCCTCTCGCGTCTGATCTACGGCGCGCGCACGACGCTGCTGGTCTCGTCGGCTGCCACCGTCATCTCCTTCTCGCTCGGCATCATCCTGAGCTTCACCGCTGCCGTCTCGCGCGGCATCATCGACACGGTCTTTTCGCGCTTCAACGATCTGATGATGTCGATCCCGACGCTGATCTTCGCGCTCGTGGTTCTTGCGGTCCTACCGCAGAACATCATCGTCCTGATCCTTGTCATGGCGATCCTCGATTCCACCCGCGTCTACCGTCTCGGCCGCGCCGTGGCACTCGATGTCGCGGTGATGGAATTCGTCGAGGCTGCTAAGCTCCGCGGCGAAGGCAAGCTCTGGATCATCTTCCGCGAAATCCTGCCGAACACGCTGTCGCCGCTGCTGGCCGAGTTCGGCTTGCGCTTCGCCTTCTCGATCCTCTTCCTCTCGACGCTTTCCTTCCTCGGCCTCGGCATTCAGCCGCCGGCGGCCGATTGGGGCGGCATGGTCAAGGATAACAAGGACGGCATCATCTTCGGCATATCAGCAGCGCTGGTGCCAGGCACGGCGATCGCCGTGCTTGCCGTCTGTGTCAACCTCGTCGTCGACTGGCTCCTGAAACGCACATCCAGCCTCAAGGGAGGGCGCGGCGATGCCTGAGCTTCTTTCCGTTCGCAATCTGAAGATCGAAGCAACCAGCTATCCGCCGGGTGAACCGCCCAAACGGGTGACGATCGTCGACGGCGTTTCCTTCGACCTGCAGAAGGGCAAGGTTCTCGGCCTGATCGGGGAATCCGGTGCCGGCAAGTCGACGATCGGCCTTTCCGCACTCGCCTATGGCCGGGGCGGAGCCGAAATCACCGGCGGCGAGGTCTTGCTCGACGATGCCAATATCCTGGCGCTCGGCAAGAACGGCATCCGTCAAATCCGCGGCGCGCGGGTCTGCTACGTCGCGCAGTCTGCCGCCGCTGCTTTCAATCCTGCGCATCGGCTCGGCGACCAAGTGATCGAGGCTTCGGTCAAACATGGATTGATGAGCAAGGACGAGGCGCGCAAACGTGCGCTTTATCTGTTCGGGGTTCTCGGCCTGCCCAATCCCGAAACCTTCGGCGAGCGCTTTCCCCACCAGGTCTCCGGCGGCCAGTTGCAGCGCGCGATGACGGCAATGGCGCTCTGCTCCAACCCCGAACTCATCGTCTTCGACGAACCGACGACGGCACTCGACGTCACCACGCAGATCGACGTGCTGGCGGCGATCAAACATGCCATCGAGGAAACGCACACCGCCGCCCTTTATATCACCCACGACCTCGCCGTCGTCGCCCAGATCTCGGACGACATCATGGTTCTGCGCTATGGCAAGCAAGTCGAATATGGCAGCGTCCGGCAGATCATCGAGGCGCCGCGGGAGGACTATACGCGCGCCCTCGTCAATGTCAGGCAGGCCTACCGCGAGGAAGCGGCCGACCAGTCCACGGCACTTCTCAAGGTGGAGAATGTCAGCGCCGAATATTCCAACGGCTTCAAAGTGCTCCACGATGTCTCGCTGCATGTGCCGAAGGGCCAGACCCTCGCCGTCGTCGGCGAATCCGGCTCGGGCAAATCGACCTTGGCGCGCGTTATTACCGGCCTGTTGCCGCCGAGCAGCGGGCGCATCGTCTTTGATGGAAAGCCGCTGATGCCAGGCCTCAAGAGCCGGCCGAATGACGATTTGAGGCGTATCCAGCTGATCTATCAGATGGCCGATACGGCGATGAACCCGCGGCAGACGGTCCGCGACATCATTGGCCGCCCGCTGACCTTCTATTATGGCCTGAGAGGCGCTGAGAAGACCGCAAGGGTAAAGGAACTGCTCGACCAGATCGAAATGGGCAAGGGCTTTGTCGATCGCTACCCGGCCGAACTATCAGGTGGCCAGAAGCAGCGCGTAGCGATTGCGAGGGCGCTTGCCGCCAAGCCCGAACTCATCCTCTGCGACGAGCCGACCTCGGCGCTCGATCCGCTGGTTGCCGAAGGCATTCTGAAACTGCTGCTGAAGCTGCAGGAAGAGGAACAGCTCTCCTACGTCTTCATCACCCATGACATCGCTATCGTGCGCGCCATCGCCGACAGCGTCGCGGTGATGCATCGCGGCAAGCTCGTCCGCTTCGGTCCCAAATCCCAAGCGCTATCGCCGCCCTTCGACGATTACACCGACCTGCTGCTGAAATCCGTGCCCGAGATGGAGATCGGCTGGCTGGAGCGGGTACTGACGACGCGGAAGATGGCAAGCGCTGGAAATTGAAGGCTCCAAATCTTCCGGCAGTCATCCGGATCTGATGGCTTAGTCGCAAATCGGTGTCTTCAATACTCTGCCGGCACGGCATATACTTCCGCGGATGGATCTGCGAGGAACGAGCGCACCGTCGGTGGCAGCTGGCGTGAAGACAGCGGCAGTGGTCCGCAGCGCGACAGAAGCTCGCGCAGGTCGGGCTCGGCGCCGACATGCCGCCAGATCATCCGCGACGCATAGGGGAGATTTTCCCTTCGCCAGGAAACTCCCATTGTCGTCCCGCGCAGATAGACGCGCTGGTACTCGTCGAATGGCAGGAGGATCGTCTGTGACAGTATCGGATTCGAGCCGACCACCCGCTCCGTAATGAAAATCCGGTTTCGATAGAAGGCAGCAAGGCCGACATATTTCGAAAACTGCTGGATGCCGTTTCCGGGGTCCCGCAGACGCTCCATTGATTTGACATGCGCAAGCCCACCCTTCTCCAAAATGCGGCTGCAAGAACAGACAACCATTCCCGGCCAGGACGGTGAACGATGATAGGTTTGGAAATAGCCGATATGGCGCCGGAGCGCGGTCAGATCTCCTGGGAACGCCTTTAACAGTTCGGAACTTTGATTGAGGTCCAGAGTCGGTTTGCGAAGCCGCTCGCGAAAGAGCCTGGGAGCGAGACCAAAGTCGGCTGCGTCGAGATCGAAATACTTGGCTATGCGCGCGAGATTATGGGCAGACGGGCTCGTCTGGCCGTTGATATATCGATTGAATTGCTGCCGATTGATATCGATCGCGCGGCACAGATGCGAAATGGAACGCTGCGTGGCACAGGCAATCTTGAGGTTCTCGACCAGGTGACGCATCGGCGGCTCCGTCTTAAATGTTAGTAGCGTAAACTCGCTTAAAGATGCGTCAAGTCGCGAAATTGCGTGGAGCAGCCTGACCTCTACGTTCCCTTCTAGTAAAATTGAAAAAGGGAACTGCAATGACACGTGAAAAGGATCAATCTTCGCCTCTGAGTATCGGCCGCCGTCACTTCCTGGGCGGTGCCGTCGCGCTGGGCGCTTTGCCTGCTCTCACCTCCGGCCTGCTGGTGCCGCGCGATGCCCACGCGCAGGAAGCGAAACGCGGTGGTCATCTGAAACTCGGCCTCAAGGGCGGCGCCACCAGTGATGCGCTCGACCCTGCGACCTATAGCGCCTCCGTGTTGTTCGTCATTGGCCGTCTCTGGGGCGACACACTTGTCGAATCCGACCCCAAGACCGGTGCGCCCTTGCCGTCGCTGGCGACTTCCTGGACGCCATCAGCGGACGCATCCGTCTGGACTTTCAAGATCAGGAACGACGTGCAGTTTCACGACGGCAGCAAGATGACCGTCGCGGACATCGTCGCGACACTGAAGCGACATGCGGACAAGAATTCGCAGTCGGGTGCTCTAGGGCTCATGGCCTCGATCACCGGTATCGAAGAAAAAGCGGGCGATCTTATCCTGACGCTTTCGGAAGGCAATGCGGACCTGCCTTTGCTTTTGACCGACTACCACCTGATCATCCAGGCGAAGGGCGGCGTCGACAAGCCTGCGGCGGCCATCGGGACAGGTCCTTACATTCTGAAAAGCTTCGAACCGGGCGTTCGCGCAGCCTTCGAGAAAAACCCGAAGGATTGGCGCTCCGACCGCGGCTTTGTCGACAGCGTCGAAATCCTCGTCATCAACGACAACACCGCCCGCATTGCCGCACTTGCCTCCGGCCAGGTCCATTTTGTCAACAACGTCGACCCCAAGACCGTCCCGATGCTGCAGCGAGCACCGACCGTCGACATCCTCCGGAATGCCGGCAAGGGCTTCTATTGTTTCCTGACGCATTGCGACACCGCTCCCTTCGAGAACGCCGATCTTCGGCTTGCGCTGAAATATGCCATCGATCGTCAGGCGATCCTCGACAAGGTTCTGGGCGGCTACGGAACGATCGGCAACGACTATCCGGTCAATTCCAACTACGCCCTCGCCCCGACCGATATCGAGCAGCGCCCTTATGATCCGGACAAGGCCGCCTTCCACTTCAAAAAATCGGGTCTCGACCGCTCCATTCAGCTGCTCACATCAGACGCGGCCTTTCCGGGCGCCGTGGATGCGGCGATCCTGTTCCAGCAAAGCGCGCGCAAGGCCGGCATCACGATCGACGTCAAGCGCGAACCGGAAGACGGCTACTGGACCAATGTCTGGAACAAGCAGCCCTTCTGCGCCTCGTTCTGGGGCGGCCGTCCGACTCAGGATTCGCGCTATTCCACCTCCTACCTGTCGACCGCAGAATGGAACGACACGCGTTTCAAGCGCGCTGACTTCGACAAATTCGTTCTGCAAGCAAGGTCTGAACTTGATGAGGCCAAGCGAAAAGTGCTTTATCGGCAATTGGCGCTGATGGTGCGAGACGATGGCGGTCTGATCTTGCCCGTCTTCAACGACTATATCATGGCCTCTTCGAAAACGCTGAAGGGATATGTCGACGATATCGGCAACGATATGTCCAACGGCTACATCGGCAGCCGTGTGTGGCTTAATGCCTAAAGCTCTTCTGGATATATGACCATGTCAGACCGCAGCTTCACGACCATCGAAAATCAGTGGATCACCTTGAAGGACGGCACGCGGCTCGCCGCACGCATCTGGATGCCCGACGGCACGGAGAAGGATCCCGTGCCGGCGGTCTTCGAGTTCCTGCCCTATCGTAAGCGCGACGGGACAAGCCCGCGTGATGAATCCACCTACCCCGTCTTCGCTGCAGCCGGGATTGCCGGCGTGCGCGTCGATATCCGCGGATCGGGAGAATCCGACGGCGTCATCGATGGCGAATATACCGAGCGTGAGCTTGCCGATGCCTGCGAGCTCATTGCCTGGATTGCCGCGCAGCCCTGGTCGAACGGCGCGGTCGGCATGATGGGCATCTCATGGGGCGGGTTCAACAGCCTGCAGGTCGCAGCACTGCGTCCGCCGGGGCTGAAGGCCGTCATATCGATCGCCTCGACCGTCGACCGCTACAATGACGACATCCACTACAAGAACGGCTGCCATCTCTCCGCCCAGCTCTCGTGGGCGGCAACGATGCTCGGTTACCAGTCGCGCTCGCCCGACCCCGCACTCGTCGGCGAACGCTGGAAGGAGATGTGGCTGGAACGCCTGGCCGGCGAACCCTTCTTCATGGAAGAGTGGTTGAGCCACCAGCGGCGCGATGATTTTTGGCGTCATGGCTCGATCTCAGAGGATTTTTCGAGCGTGGAGATCCCCGCGCTGGTGATTGCCGGCTGGGCGGACGGCTACCGCAATACGCCGCTGATGGCAGTTGAAGGCCTGGGCGGCAAAGCCAAGGCGCTGATCGGCCCCTGGGTCCACAAATATCCGCACTTTGCCTGGCCGAAGCCGCGCACCGATTTCCATGGCGAAGCGATCGCCTGGTGGAACAGATGGCTGCGAGGCGAGAACAACGGCATCGACGGCTTGCCGCAGGCCCGCGCCTATATTCTCGACGCCGTCCGTCCTGCCCCGCGACGCGACAGCGATCCGGGCTTCTGGGTCGCCAAGGACGTCTGGTCGATGCCGCAGATGCAGTGCTTCTATGTCGAGCAATTCGGCAAGCTGACGGAAGGCATGCCGATCCCGCATGCGCCCGAACATTCCGTCTATCTCCGCTCTCCGCTCGACACCGGGACGGCATCAGGCGAATATTTCACGCTGAAGCCCGACGCCGAAATGGCGGTCGATCAGCGCTTGGACGATGCCGGCTCGCTGACCTTCGATACGATGCCGCTTGCTGGCGATTACGACTATCTCGGCCGACCCGTGCTGACGCTTGCGCTACGCTCCCGGGCAACCGGTGGGAACCTCTGTGCCCGGCTCGTCGACGTCCATCCGGACGGCACGGCAACGCGTGTCGCCTTCGGCGTCGTCAATCTTACCCACCGGGACGGCAATGCAGATCCCAAGCCGCTGATGCCAGGCGAGAGGGTGTCGATCCGCCTCGTGCTCGATGCCTGCGGTTATCGCTTCCGTAAGGGGCATCGCATCCGCCTTTCGCTTTCCACCGCCTATTGGCCGATGATCCTGCCGCCGCCTGATGACGAGGGCATCGAGGTCGATATCGCGGCACTCGGCCTGGGGCTGCCGATGCTCGGCGAGCACCAGAAGATCGACATCAAGGAACCGGCCAATCCCGATCCCCTGCCTAAATACATCGAGCACGCGGCGGCCGCGACGAAGCGGCAGGTCGTCCGCCATCTCTCGACCAATCGAACGGGTTATCACATCCACGAGGATACCGGACTTTACGAACACCCTGAGACAGGTCTCTCGACCCGCCAGCTGCGGGAGGAAATCTGGTCGATTTCACCCGACGATCCGCTGTCGATGACCGGGACGTCGACCTGGATCTGCGACATGCGCCGGGCGGAGTGGTTCGTGCGCACCGTTGCGACCGCGCGGATTGCTTGCACCAGGACCGAGTGGATCATCAGTGCCGTGGTGACCGCTTTTGAGGATGACGTGCAGATCTTCGAAAAGGACTTTGCGGAAAAGCGGATTGCGCGTGACCTAATGTGATCGTTAGAGCCTTTCCGGGTTAGATTGCAGCATTCTGTTGGCTCAAACGGAGTCGGGTGGTCGACCGGCCCGTTTCAGCCAACCCGAAGGGCCGGGCATCTTCCGCCAGGATCAAAGGCGATCGGCTCGGACGTACCAAGGGGTATGCCCATCGCCAATCGCCTTTGCCCTGACGAAAACCTGCTCCGGCAGAATGCTGCAATCTAACCCGGAAAGGCTCTAAGCCGCCGCGAAGTGCCGGACGGCCTCGCAAACGGCGCGGAAACCGTCGCCTGCGCCCTCGCTCATGTGGCGGGCGCGCAGCCAGGCATGCACCATCTGCGGCTCCTCCCGAAACCAGACCTCGACCCCTGCCGCTGCAAGCCGGGTGGCATAGTGCCGGCCATCGTCTCGGAGCGGATCGAAATGCGCGACGGTGATGAAGGCCGGCGGCAGCCCGGCAACCGAAGATGCACGCAGCGGTTCTGCGATCTCATTGCCTGCCGGCGCCTGCAGGATCTCGCGATAATAGGCGACATCGGCCGTCGTCAGGCCAGGCGCCTTAGCCATCTCCAGATAGGAGCCCGCATCGAGGTCACCGCCGAGCGCCGGATAGATCAAAACCTGGCCGACGATGCCGGATAGGTCCTCGTCGCGTGCCCGCAATGCGAGGCCCGCCGCCAGATTGCCGCCGGCGCTGTCGCCGATCAGCACGACTTTGTTGCCCGCGGAAAGCAGATGCTTCAACACCGCGAAGCCGTCATCCGTCTGCGCCGGCCAGCGAAATTCAGGCGCCAGCCGGTAATCGACGGAAACGAGTTCCGCACCGGCAAAATCGGCGATCTCGGCGCAGATGGCGTGATGGCTCTCCAGCGAACCGACGACGAAACCGCCGCCATGAAGATAGAGCAGAACGGTCCGCGTGTAGATTTTCCGCGGCCGGTAGCGCCGGATCGGGATGCGCTGGACCATGCCGTCCGCAAAGATCATATCAGGGGGCAGCGGGCGGTCGAAGCGTGCGCACAAAGCATCGTACCAATGCCGCTGCTGCTCGACCGGCGCTTCGACGGCGTCGGCGGGATAGAAGCTATCGCAAATCTCGAGAAATTGCAGGATGCCCTTTTCGGTGGGCACAGATGTGGGAGCGGACATGCAGGGTCCTTTCGATTTGGGACACGAAGATCCATGTCCCTGGCCGACTCTGCGCTTATCATGCGCCTTCGCGTCGGCGGCAATCTGTCTGGTCGCGACCCGAGGATGTCGCGACGCTTCATTATTTGCCCCTGCATTTCCAGGCTTCGCCGCCTTTTAAAAAAACTGATAATTTTTTCGTCGCCGACCCAAGGAAATCCATCGGAGAAACGTCTCAATCTCGAAATAGCATCGTGCTGGATGGCTTTGTGCGGGATGGCTTGGGGGTAGGTGCGCAATTGGATGCGGAGCTCATAGAACGAGCGCAGGGCGGCGACCGGGAGGCCTTCGGGCAACTGGTCTCGCGCCATTATGATTTCGTCCACGCGACGGCGTGGCGCTGGTCGGGCAGTTCCACGGATGCCGACGACATCGCCCAGGAGGTTTGCGTCAAGCTCGGCGCTGCCATCCGCAGCTTTCGCGGCGCCAGCCGCTTCAGGACCTGGCTCTATACGCTGACGCTCAACGCCGCCCGCGACCATAGGCGCAAGCTGGCCCGGGAAGAGCAGACATTCCGCGCTTACGCCGCCGAACCGCAGCCAGATGCACCTGGTGGAAATGACGACGAGCTGTCGAGCGAATTGTGGGCCGCCGTGCGCGCTTTGCCGGAAAGGCAATGCGACGCCGTGCTGCTGGTTTACGGCGAAGGCCTCAGCCATTCCGCGGCCGCCGATGTCATGGGCTGTTCGGAGGCGACCGTGTCCTGGCAGGTCCATGAGGCGCGCAAGAGGCTGAAAACAGTGCTCGGCAAGGAAGAGGTATGACCGTGGACAAGGAACTGGAAAAGCTCTCCCGCCTCACACCGCCGGCAGCCGATCCGGAGGCGCGCGCGCGCGCGCTTGCCGCGGCGATGCAGGCCTTCGACACCGCAGAAAATAATGCGCCGGCGCCCCAAGGAAGTGCGAAAGGCTGGCGTCAAAGCTCCATCATCAACTGGATATGGAGCCCTGCCATGAATAAGAAATTCCTCGCCGGTTCAGCCCTTGCGACGCTGCTCGTCATTCCCGCAGCCGGCTATCTCACAATCGAGCTGACCCGCAACCAACCGATCGTCGACCAGACCGAGATCGCCGGCAACCTTTCGCAAACCAATGCGCCGAAACCGGCCGAACCCGTCGCGGCCGCGCCTCGGCTTTACCCTGCGGAGACAGAAGAGAACCGGCCGGCTCAATCGTCTGCCGCCAACGGCGCGCAAGCCTTGCAGGACAAGGAGTCACAGCCCGCAAAGCCCGCAGCGGAGCAGCTCTCCGAATTCGATGCCGGCGAAATTGCCGCTCTCAAGAGCAAGTCGGAAGATTCCGCCGCGGCACTCGGGGGGGCCAAACCTGCTGCGCCGGCCGCTCCCGGCATGGCTGCTCAGGGACAGCTATTGGCCGAACCGATGGCCGCCGTCGCCCCCTCGCCTGTTCCACCTGAGGAAGGGCGCGTCGAGATTCAAGTCGAAGCTGATCGCGAACGCTTTGCCAATGCCGCGGCAAATCCGATCAAAAGTGTGGCGACGGATCCGGTTTCGACCTTCTCCGCCGATGTCGACAGCGCCTCCTATTCCTTCGTCCGCCGGTCGCTGACCGGCGGGGCGCTGCCCGATCCGCAATCGGTTCGCGTCGAGGAGATGATCAATTATTTCCCCTATGACTGGCCGGGTCCTGACAAAGCCGACCAGCCCTTCAAGGCGACGGTGACCGTGATGCCGACCCCGTGGAACCACGACACGGAACTGATGCATGTGGCGATCAAGGGCTATGACATCGCGCCGGCGACTGCGCCGCACGCCAATCTGGTCTTCCTGATCGACGTCTCGGGTTCGATGGACGAGCCGGACAAGCTGCCGCTTTTGAAGAGCGCCTTCCGTCTGCTGGTCAACAGGCTGAAACCCGACGATACCGTCTCGATCGTCACCTATGCCGGCAATGCCGGCACGGTGCTCGAGCCGACGCGGGTGGCGGAGAAATCGAAGATCCTATCGGCAATCGACAAGTTGGAGCCGGGCGGCTCGACCGGCGGCGCCGAAGGCATCGAGGCGGCCTATGATCTTGCCAAACAGGCCTTCGTCAAGGACGGCGTCAACCGGGTGATGCTGGCGACCGATGGCGACTTCAATGTCGGCCCGTCGAGCGACGAGGACTTGAAGCGCATCATCGAAGAGAAGCGCAAGGACGGCATCTTCCTGACCGTTCTCGGTTTCGGGCGCGGCAATCTCAACGATTCGCTGATGCAGACGCTGGCCCAGAACGGCAATGGCAGTGCGGCCTATATCGACACTTTGGCGGAGGCGCAGAAGACGCTGGTCGAAGAAGCCGGCTCGACGCTGTTTCCGATCGCCAAGGACGTCAAGTTCCAGGTCGAGTTCAACCCGGAACGGATCGCCGAATACCGGCTGATCGGCTACGAGACGCGGGCGCTCAACCGTGAGGATTTCAACAATGACCGTGTCGACGCCGGCGATATCGGCTCCGGCCACAGCGTCACGGCAATCTACGAGATCACGCCGAAGGGAAGTCCCGCGGTGATGAATGACGACCTGCGTTACGGCACGGCCGACAAGGCGCCCGCCGCGACATCGGATAGTGCGCATGGAGGCGAGCTTGCCTTCGTCAAGATGCGCTACAAGCGGCCGGGCGAAGACAAGAGCGCCCTCATCACCACGCCCGTCGGTGACGGCAACACGGTCGCCACCGTCGATGCGGCGCCGCAGGATGTCCGTTTCTCGGTGGCCGTCGCCGCCTTCGGCCAGAAACTGAGCCGCATCGCCGCCGTCGATGCCTATTCCTATCAGGCGATTGCCGATCTCGCCGCGGCATCGCGGGGAACGGACACCTTCGGCTACCGGTCGGATTTCCTCGGCCTCATCAGGCTGGCGGACGGCCTCAGCCAGCGGTGAAGACTGATCGATCGTCAGTTCCCGAGGAGAGGCTGCCTGGAAGGGCAGCCTCTCCTCGGCGATTACCCGGGCCTCGAGCCGTTGGCGGTGAGATAAACAGCGTAGAGAGACGTGGTCGCGGTGATGAAGAGGCGGCTCAGTTTCTCGCCTGCGAAAGCGACATTGGAAACGATCTCCGGAATATGGATCTTGCCGAGCAGGGTGCCATCCGGGTCATAGGCGTGCACGCCGTCGGCGGCGCTCGTCCATATCCTTCCCTTCCGGTCGACGCGAAAGCCATCGAAAAAGCCTGAGGTGCATTCGGCGAAAACGCCGAGATCGGTCAGCTTTCCATCGCCTGATACTGCGAGCTTTCTTATATGCCGAGGACCGCCCGGCAGGTGCGAGGCCCCGGTGTCGGCAATGTAGAGAAGGGTCTCGTCAGGGGAGAAAGCCAACCCGTTCGGCTTGACGAAATCGGAGGTCATCTGCTCGGTCGTGCCTGTTGCCGGATCATGCCGGTAGACATGGCATCCGCCGATTTCCTCTTCGCCGTAATCGCCCTCATAATCGTGGAGGATGCCGTAGCTCGGGTCGGTGAACCAGATCGTCCCGTCGGATCTGACGGTGACGTCGTTCGGAGAATTCAGCCTTTTGCCGGCAATGCGATCGGCCAGCACGGTAATCCCGCCGTCGAAATCCGTCCGCGTGACCCGGCGCGTCAGATGCTCGCAGGTGACAAGCCGTCCCTGATTATCGACCGTATTGCCGTTCGAGTTGTTGCTGGGCGAGCGGAACACCGAGGTCTGCCCGCTGGTGTCGTCGTAGCGCATCATGCGATTGTTGGGGATATCCGAGAAGACCAGATACCGTCCGGCGGCGAACCAGGCCGGCCCCTCCAGCCAGCGGCCGCCCGTCCAAAGCCGCTCGACGCGGGCATGGCCGACGAAGCAGTTTTCAAAGCGCGGGTCGAGAATCTCAAACCCCGTACCCTCGATTTCTCCGAACATGATGCTCCCTCACCTCGAATTGTTATCGATACCATTCTGCCCTGTTTTGCGCTCATCGTACAGAGATCGGCGGACTGTGGAACGATGCAGTGCCGCAATAATATCGATTGTGCGATGATAGCGATAACTTTATCGTGTCCCGAGTTGCCCAACTCGGAAGCTGATTGAAAGCGGAGCCCAGTGAAAAACGAGGATGAGCCAAAAGATAAGCGTCTCAAGGGAGGAGACGCCCAGAAGCTGACGATGGCTGAGGTCGCCAAATATGTCGGCGTCTCGGCCATGACCGTTTCGCGCGCCTTTCGGCAGGATGCCAGCGTTTCCGAAGAGACCCGCAAGCGCATCATGGAGGCGGTCGACGCGCTGGGTTATGTGCTCGACCTTTCGGCCGGCAGTCTTTCCTCGCGGCGCAGCGGCTTCATCGCGGCGCTGGTGCCCTCCATCAACAATTCGAATTTTTCCGACACCGCGCGCGGCATTACCGATGCGCTTGAGAATACCGGCCTGCAGCTTCTGCTCGGCTATACCGACTATTCCGCCGAGAAAGAAGAAAAGCTGATCGAGGCGATGCTGCGCCGCCGCCCCGAAGGCGTCATCCTGACAGGCGGTTCGCACACCGATCGCGCCCGGCGCATGCTTGATAAGGCCGGCATTCCGGTGGTTGAAACCTGGGAAATTCCGGAGGAGCCGATCAATCACGTCGTCGGCTTTTCCAACAGCGAGGCGATGTCCCTGCTGGTGCGCACACTTGCCAGTCAGGGCTATCGGAGGTTCGGCTATATCGGCGGTACGACGGCGCGCGATACGCGCGGCAGCCAGCGGCGAAGCGGTTTCCTGAAGACTGTCGAAGAACTGGGCTTGGGACCGGGCCGGGCGATTTCCTTCGGCGTGCCGCCGATCACCATGGAACAGGGCGGCCAGGCGGTGGTGAGCCTCCTGGAGCGCTGGCCGGACACGGAAGTGGTTCTCTGCGTCTCCGACCTTTCCGCCTTCGGTGCGATCATGGAATGCAAGCGCAGGGGAATGAACGTGCCGGGTGATATCGCCATTGCCGGCTTCGGCGATTACGAGATCTCGTCGATCTGTCATCCCAGCATCACCACCATCAATGTCGACTGTTACGGCATCGGCCGACAGGCCGCCGCCCGCCTGCTGGATGCCCTGCAGGGCAGCGGCGAGGCGACCGGCGACGAGATGACATTGACCGGCTACAAGGTTGTCCTGCGCGAAAGCACGGACCGCGGCGGCGCCCGATAGCTGGCGACAACATCAAAAGGCGATCTGCACCTTCATCGACTTGCTGCGATCGCCTGCCAGTTCGAAGGCGGCGACGGCCTCGTCGATGGTAAAAACCCCTGTCAGCAGCGGTTTCAGATCGACGCGACGGGCGTTGATCAGTTCGACGGCGAGCGCAAATTCCTCGTGAAAGCGGAACGTGCCGCGCATCTCGATTTCTTTCGCAACGATCATGTTCTGCGGAATGGAGACGTCGCCGCCAAGGCCGAGTTGCACGAGAACGGCGCGGGGCTTCAGCGCCTCCAGGCCCGCGCGCACCGCCCGTTCATTGCCCGACGCCTCGAACATGACGTCGAAATATCCCTTGTCGGCGCCGTAAGCGGCAAGGTCGGCAGCATTCGTCGCAACATTGATCGTGCGATCGGCGCCGCTGGTGCGGGCGATCGCCAGAACGCTGTCGGTCACATCGGTGGCGACGATCTCGCGGGCGCCGAGGACGCGGGCCGCAACGATCGCCAGCATGCCGATCGGGCCGCACCCGGTGACGAGCACCCGTTTGCCGAGCAGCGATCCGGCGCGGTTGGCCGCATGCAGCGTCACCGCAAAGGGTTCGGCGAAGGCGGCCTCGTGGATGGAAATGCCATCGGCGACCTTGTGGCATTGCCAGCGCTCCGCCACCAGCCGCTGGCGAAAGCCGCCCTGAATATGCGGCATCGGCATGGCGCTGCCGTAAAACCGCATGTTGAGGCAGTGGTTCTGCTGTCCCTTCAGGCAATATTGGCAATGGCTGCACGGCCGGCTCGGCGAAACCGCGACACGGTCGCCGACGGCAAGGTCGCTCACACCGGCACCCAGCGCCTTGACGGTGCCGGCGATCTCATGGCCGAGGATCATCGGTTCGCGCAGGCGAACGGTGCCGAAACCGCCGTGATTGTAATAATGCAGGTCGGAGCCGCAAATGCCGCCGGCTTCGATGGCGATCTCCACCTGCCCCTCTCCCGCAACCTCCGGCTCGCGCTCTTCGATCCTCAGATCCTTGGCGGCATGAATGACGATGGCTTTCATATCGAAACCCTCACACGACGGGAGTTGGAAGCGCGTTGCCGGCAAAATGCGCGGCGAGATTGTCTCTGACCAGCTGGCCCATGGCTTTGCGGGTCTCGACGGTACCCGAGCCATGATGGGGCTGCAACACCACGTTTTGGAGCGTCAGGAAACGCGCATCGATCTTCGGTTCGTTCAGGAACACGTCGAGGCCGGCGGCCTGGATGGTGCCGTCCTGAAGGCCTGCGATCAGCGCCTCTTCGTCGACGGTCGTTCCGCGCGAAACATTGATCAACATGCCGTTGGGACCGAGCGCTTTGAGCACATCGGCGTTGATGATCTTCAGGGTCGCCTGCCCGCCGGGGACGATGACGATCAGAAAATCGGCCCAATCGGCCAGTGCGACCAGGTCCGGCTGGTAGGCGTAGGCAACATCGGTATGCTCATTGCGGGCGAAATAGGAGATGTCGCAGCCGAAAGCGGCAGCCCGCTTGGCGATCGCCTTGCCGATCCGCCCCATGCCGGCCAGTCCGACCTTCTTGCCGGAGACCCGCGTCACCAGCGGCATGGCGACATTGCCCCACTGGCCGGCGCGGACGAAAACGTCGGCCTGCGGGATCTGCCGCGCTGTGGCAAGCAGCAGTCCGATGGCGATATCGGCGACATCTTCGGTCAGCACGTCGGGGGTATTGGTGACGCGAATACCGTTGGCGCGGGCATAGGAGAGGTCGATGGCGTCGGTGCCGACGCCGTAACAGGAGACGATTTCCAGTTTCGGCAATTGCTTCATCAGCTCGGCGGAGGCGCCGAGTTCGCCGCGGGTTGCGATGGCGCGAATATCCTGGCCGACCCTTGCGATCAGTTCCTGCCGGTCTGCCGCTTCCCACAGGCGGTGAACGCGATACTTCGCCTCCAGATCGACCATGTCCCATTCCGGATAGGCTCCGGCCATCAAGATCTCTACCTCAGGCATTCCGTCTCCGTCCCGCATTTTGACAGTTGATTATGTTATCGATAACATATAATTCGGAAAAGCGATGTCAAGTGAGTTTCACCGCGAGTGGCGGTATAAGGCGTCATTCGCAGCGACACCGGAGGAGTTATCCGCATGAAGAACCTGTTTGATCTTACCGGGCGGCTTGCCCTGATCACCGGCTCGAGCCAGGGGATCGGTTATGCGCTGGCCGAGGGCCTGGCGCAGCATGGCGCCGAGGTCGTCATCAACGGCCGCACGCCCGAAAGCGTCAAACGCGCAGTCGAGAGTCTCAAGGCTCAAGGCCTGTCTGCCCATGCGGCCATCTTCGACGTGACCAGCAAGGATGATGCCGCGCAGGGTATTGCCGCGATCGAAGCCGATATCGGGCCGCTCGACATCCTGATCAACAATGCCGGCATGCAGTTTCGCACGCCGCTGGAAGACTTCCCGGCGGATAAATGGGAGCTGTTGCTGACCACCAATATTTCGAGCGTGTTTTACGTCGGCCAGGCGGCCGCCAAAGCCATGATCGCCCGCGGCCAGGGCAAGATCATCAATATCGCCTCGGTGCAGAGCGAGCTGGCGCGTCCCGGCATTGCCCCTTACACGGCGACCAAGGGCGCGGTGCGCAATCTGACCCGCGGCATGTGCGCCGACTGGGCCAAGCACGGCCTGCAGATCAACGCGATCGCGCCGGGCTATTTCAAGACGCCGCTCAACCAGGCGCTCGTCGACAATCCCGAATTCTCCTCCTGGCTGGAGAAGCGGACGCCGGCCGGACGCTGGGGCAATGTCGAGGAACTGGTGGGTGCCGCCGTTTTCCTGGCAGGCCGCGGTTCGTCCTTCATCAACGGTCATACGCTTTATGTCGACGGCGGCATCACCACCTGCCTCTGACAGAGGTGCGACGATGGACTTCGAGCAAAAGACATCGCCTCTGGCCGTCGTCGTCATGGGCGTCAGCGGCTGCGGCAAATCCTCGGTTGGAGCGCGCATCGCCGCGCAAAACGGCGTGCCGTTTCTGGAGGGCGACCAGCTCCACCCGGCTGCCAATGTCGAGAAGATGGCCAAGGGCATCCCGCTCACCGACGACGACCGTCTGCCCTGGCTCGACCGGATCGGCGCGGAAATAAAGACCGCGCAAAAGGCGTCGCAAGGATTGGTGATTTCCTGTTCGGCGCTGAAGAAAAGCTATCGGGACAGGCTGCGGCAGGCGGCGGGCGGGCACCTCGCCTTTGTTTTCCTGGAGGGATCCCGCGACCTGCTATTGTCGCGGATGCAAGCCCGCCAGGGCCATTTTATGCCGGCATCGCTGCTCGACAGCCAGTTGCAGACGCTGGAGCAGCCGACCGGTGAAGCTGGCGTGGTGACGGTGGCGATCGATATGTCTTTGGATGATATGGTGGCGCTGGCTTGTGAGGGGCTGAGAGGCGCGGCCATCAAGGGAGGTTTTCATGCAGGATGATAATAGAGCGGATGTCGCCGTCATCGGCGCCGGCATCATGGGAACGGCGATCGTCATGCGACTGATCGAAACCGGCCACAAAGTATCTGTCTTCGATCTCGATGCCGAAAAGGTCGCGGCATTGGCAGCCAAGGGCGCCCACGCGGCAAGCTCGGTGGCAAACGCCGTCTCGGCATCGGAATTTTGCGTGCTCAGCCTCAACCACGCCAACATCGTCCGCGCCGTCGTCTTCGGCGAACAGGGTGTTGCGGCGGCGGCAAGCGCCGACAAGCTGCTGATCGACATGTCCTCCATCGACCCCGCCGAGACGGCCGACATGGCGAAGCGGCTGCGTGGGGAAACGGGCATGGCATGGGTGGATTGCCCGCTTTCGGGCGGCGTGCCCGGCGCGCTCGGCGGAAAGCTGACGATCATGGCCGGCGGCAGCCCCGAGGATTTCGAACGGGCGCGCGTGGTGATGCGGCATCTTGCCGCCAATTATACGCTGATGGGCGCATCCGGCGCCGGGCAGACCACCAAGCTGATCAATCAGCTGTTCTGCGCCGTGCTGTTCCAGGCGGTCGCGGAAGCCGTCAAGCTCGCGGAAGCCGGCGGCGTCGATCCCTCGGCCATCCCGGCCGCTCTTGCCGGCGGCAGGGCGGACAGCCGGATATTGCAGGAATTCATGGCAAAATTCGCCGCCCGGGACTTCTCGCCGACCGGCAGGATCGACAACATGCTGAAGGACCTGGATTCGCTTCAGGCCTTTGCATTGAAGACCAAGACGCCGCTGCCGATGACGGGCGCGGTGGTGGAGATTCACCGCCTGCTCTGCGCTGCCGGCCTCGGGCCGAAGGACTCCGCCGAGATGATGCGTCTCCTCGACGGATTTTGCGCCGACTGACGCCAATTTCAGGCGTTCGGGATTGTTATTTTCCGCTTGACTATTTCGGAATGTTATCGATAACATCTCTTCACGACGACAGCTGCAGCTTTGGGAGGAGCCACAGTGGAAGCCAAGAGACTGCTGGAGTTCCAATCGATCACCAAAAGCTTCGGCGGCACGCAGGCGCTGCGTGACGTATCGATCGACCTGCGCGAGGGTGAAATCCTTGCGCTGCTGGGCGAAAACGGCGCCGGCAAATCGACGCTGATCAAGACGCTTGCCGGCATCTACAAGCCCGACAACGGCGACATCCTGTTTCGCGGCCAGAGCTACCATCATCGCCCGCCCAAACCGAACGAGCGGCAGCCGGTCGCCTTCATCCATCAGGATCTCGGTCTGATCGAGTGGATGACGGTCGGCGAGAACATGGGCCTGTCGCAGGGTTTCTCGATGCACCGCGGCCTGATCGATTGGAACAGAACACAGGCCCGCGCCAAGGAAGCACTGAAACTGGTCGGCTGCGATTTCGACCCGACGACACGGGTCTCGGCCCTGTCGCGCACCGAAAAATCGCTCGTCGCCATTGCCCGCGCGCTTGCCGTCGAAGCCGACGTTCTGGTGCTCGACGAGCCGACGGCGAGCCTTCCCGCCGACGAAGTCGATCGGCTGTTCAATGCGATCCGCCCGCTGAAGGAGCGCGGCGTCGGCATGATCTACGTCTCCCACAGGCTGGACGAGATTTTCCGCATCGCCGACCGGGTCGCCGTGCTGCGCGACGGCTGCATGGTCGGACAGAAGCCCGTCAGCGAAACGACCCCCGACGAACTGGTGACGATGATCATCGGCCGCAGCGGCGACAATCTCTTTTCCAAGACCGCGATCGCGCCCGGCAAGGCGATCGTCAAGGTTCGCGATCTCGTCTGCGCCGGTACGAGCCCTATATCCTTCGATATCCGGGAAGGCGAGCTTCTGGGGTTGGCTGGATTGCGTGGCGCCGGGCAGGAACGGATCGGCCGCGCGCTGTTCGGCTGCGAGCCCTTCAACGGCTCGGTTCTGCTGCATGGTGAGGCCCCGGACCTTTCGAGCCCGTTGCGGGCCATGGCATCGGGCATCGGCTTGATCGCCCGTGACCGGACGGAGGAATCCGTGGCGCTCTCGCTGTCCATTCGGGAAAATACTTATCTCAATCCGGGCGCCGTCGGGCGTAGGCTTTTGTCCTTCCTGTCGCCGCGCGGTGAAGCCGATCTTGCTCATAAGATCGGCCATTCCGTCGGCCTCAGGCCGAACGACCCGGATCTGCCGGTGGAGGCCCTGTCGGGCGGCAATCAGCAGAAAGTGGTCGTCGGCCGCTGGCTGGCGACCGGTCGCAAGCTGCTGATCGCCGAAGATCCGACCGCCGGCGTCGACATCGGCGCGCGTGCGGAGATCTACCGTCTGATCACCCAGGCGCTCGAGGCCGGTCTCGCGGTCGTCGTGGTGTCGACGGATTTCGAGGAAATCGCCCATATCTGCCACCGCGCGCTGGTCTTCTCGCGCGGCAAAATCGTCAGCGAACTGACTGGAAGCGCCCTGACGACGGAGGCGGTGATCACAGCCGCATCTGCGTCGGAAGCCGCTTGAGCCATCGGGAGAACAGCCATGCAATCCATTGAATCCACCGCGCTGGAGCCAACCAAGAGCGAAATGGCCGGCCTGTCCACGGGGCAGAAGATCGGACGCCTGATCCCGGTTTACGGGCTGGTGATCCTCACCGTCGGCCTGATCGTGCTCTTCTCGATCCTGCTGCCCGATACGTTCCCGACCGTGCTGAACGTCCGCTCAATCGTCTCCGACAAGGCAATCATTGCGCTTCTGTCGCTGGCCGCGATGATCCCGATGGCATCGGGACGCATCGATCTCACCGTCGGTTATGGCATCGTGCTCTGGCACATTCTCGCCATCAGCCTGCAGACGGCCTACGGCCTGCCCTGGCCGGTCGCCGTCCTGATCGTTCTCGCACTCGGCGTCTTCACCGGCTTCATCAACGGGCTGCTGGTCGAGGTCGCCAAGATCGACAGCTTCATCGCCACGCTCGGCACCGGAACCGTCCTTTACGCGCTCGCCCTCTGGCACACCGGCGGTCGGCAGGTGGTCGGCGTCCTGCCTGAGGGGTTCTATGCGCTGAACGGCACCATGCTGTTCGGCCTGCCGATCACCGGCTTCTACGTGCTGCTGATCGCCATCTGCATGTGGATCGTGCTCGAATACCTGCCGATCGGCCGCTATCTCTACGCCATCGGCGCCAATCCGAAGGCCGCCGCCCTCAACGGCATTCCGGTCCGCAAATTCGTGATCGGCGCCTTCGTCACCTCGGGGCTGCTCGCGGCCCTGACCGGGGTCCTTCTCGCCTCGAAGCTGCGGATCGGCCAGGCGAGCGTCGGCCTCGAATATCTGCTGCCGGCGCTTGTCGGCGCCTTCTTGGGATCGACGACGATCAAGCCCGGACGGGTGAATGTCTGGGGCACCTTGATCGGCGTCATCATCCTGGCGGTCGGCATATCAGGAATTCAGCAATTCGGCGGCTCGTTCTTCGTCGAACCGCTGTTCAACGGCGTGACCCTGCTGATCGCCATCGGCATAGCAGGTTACGCCCAGCGCAAACGCGGGGCTGTGAGGAGGATCACGCCCGCATCGAAATGATGCCGGATCGCCGGCATTTCATAACAAACAAAATGGAGGAGTGAACATGAAGCGCAGGACTTTATTGCAGGCAACGGTCGCAACCGTCGCCGTTATGCTCAGCATGCCGGCATTGGCCGATTCCATGGCCGACGCCAAGGCCGTGGTCGACAAATATGCTTCCAAGGTGAGCGCATGGGATGGCCCGACGACCGGCCCCAAGGGCGCTGCGGGAAAGAACATCGTCATCCTGGCCGCCGATATGAAGAACGGCGGCATCCTCGGCGTCGTCAACGGCGTTCAGGAAGCGGCAGGGGCACTCGGCTGGACGGTGAAGGCGCTCGACGGCGCCGGCTCGATCGGCGGGCGCACCGCGGCTTTCGGCCAGGCCATGGCGCTGAAGCCTGACGGTATCATCATCAACGGCTTTGACGCGGTCGAGCAGAAACCGGCGATGGAGGCGGCCAAGGCTGCCGGCATCCCGATGGTTTCCTGGCACGCCGCCTCGGCGGTCGGTCCGGTCCCCGAAGTCGGCGTTTTCGCCAACGTCACCACCGATGCGATGGAAGTATCGAAGTCTGCGGCTGATTGGGCCTTTGCCGATGCCGGCGGCAAGCCTGGTGTCATCATCTTCACCGACTCCACCTATGCGATCGCGATCGCCAAGGCCGACCGTATGAAAAAGGAGATCGAGGATCTCGGCGGCACGGTGCTCGAATATGTCGACACGCCGATTGCCGAAACCTCGCAGCGCATGCCGCAGCTGACCACCTCGCTTCTGCAGAAATATGGTGCGAAGTGGACGCATTCTCTGGCGATCAACGACCTCTATTACGACTTCATGGGACCTTCGCTCGCTTCGGCCGGCATTGCCGGCGACGGAAAACCGGTGAACGTCGCCGCCGGCGACGGTTCGGAGAGCGCCTATCAGCGTATCCGCGCCAAGCAGTTCCAGGCCGTCACGGTCGCCGAGCCGCTCAACCTCCAGGGCTGGCAGCTCGTCGACGAACTGAACCGAGCCTTCGCGGGCGCTCCGTGGTCGGGCTATGTGTCGCCGCTGCATGTGGTGACCAGTGCGAATGTCGAATTCGACGGGGGACCGAAGAACAGCTTCGATCCCGACAACGGCTATCGCGATCAATACAAGAAAATCTGGGGCAAATAAGCCTCCCAGCCGAGGGCGTATCGATCGATACGCCCTCACCTCCTGACATCACTGCAACATCGATCCGGCTCCGGCGAGTTTTGGAAAAGAGAACCTATGATCATTCGTTATGCTTTGTTTGAAGGCGAAATCCATCCCGGCCGGGAAGAGGAATTCCGCGACTTTGTCAGGCACCGGCTCGTCCCTCTGTGGACGAAATTTCCGGGCGCCGAGGAAGTCCGCGTGCTGGATGGAATGGAGCGCGACGAAGGCGCTCCCATCTATGCCATGGCGCTTGCCATTCGGTATCCCGATATGGATGCGGTCAACGCAGCCCTTCTCTCCGACGTCCGGTTCCAGAGCCGTGACGTCACCGGTGAACTCCTGCAGCTCTTCACCGGCAAGGTGCATCACCACGTCTTCTCGGCCAACGAATATCCGCCGGCCATTGCCTGACATCAGGCGCTTCCGTGGCTGCTGGAGCGATGGAAGCTGTCGGCGTTGGATAAGAGTATGGGTTGGGCAATCCATAAGGGCCTGCGACAGCAGTCGCAGGCCCTTTTCATATCAGGAAGCAGCCAGTCTTGCCGACGCGATGGTTTCGGCTGTCCGACCTTTGGGACAATTTTTCATAAGCGGCGCCATTATTAAATCAAATAGTCTATATGTTTTATAGATAATGCCCCATTTTACCGCGCATCGTTCCTGCTGCCAGCAATCCGAAACGGGAAGATAGACGATGACGTCGCTTCGGGTGCTGGCGACACGGGCAGTCATATGATCGGGAAGGCCCTCCTCGCCTTCCTTCTTCCAACCACACAGAACTGCAGCATCGCATGAGCACTCATTCCGAATTTCTCTGGTATATTCCCAACGACGTCAGACCCGGTCATCGCGGCGATTCCGCCGTCGACAATCACAACAGCCTGGATACGCTGACCAGCCACGCGCGGGCGTTGGAAGAGCATGGTTGGAAGGGCGCGCTCATCGGCACCGGTTGGGGCCGGCCCGACACCTTCACCGTCGCGGCCTCGCTTGCCGCACGAACCACCACCTTCGAGCCGCTGATAGCGATCCGGCCGGGCTATTGGCGGCCGGCGAATTTCGCCTCCGCGGCGGCGACGCTGGACCACCTCAGCGGCGGGCGGGTGCGAATCAACATCGTCTCGGGCAAGGACGATCTGGCTGCCTACGGCGACAGCGAGAGCGATCAGGCGCATCGTTATGGCAGGACCAGGGAGTTCATGCGTCTGGTTCGCAGATTGTGGACCGAAGAAAACGTCACCTCGGCAGGCGAGCACTTCCGCGTCGCCGAATCCACCGTGGTGCCGCGCATCGAGGTCCGTGGCGACCGTCGCCACCCGAAATTCTATTTCGGCGGTGCCTCGGAGGCGGCCGAGCGGGTGGCCGCAAGCGAGGCCGATGTCCAGCTCTTCTGGGGTGAGCCGCTCGACGGCGTCCGTGAGCGGATCGGCCGGCTCAAGGCCTTGAGCCGGGAATTGGACCGCGATCTTCCACCGTTGGAATTCGGCCTGCGGATCACGACGCTGGTCCGCGACACCACCGAACAGGCCTGGGCCGATGCCGAGGCGAAGGTCGCCGAGATGGCCGGAAGCAAGGGGGCCGGCTGGCACGACCACCAGCGCGTGCTCGCCGTCGGCCAGCAACGGCTGCTCGAACTGCATGAGCGCGGCGACGTCCTCGATGACAATCTCTATACCGCGCCGGGCAAGTTCGGCGGCGGTGGCGCCGGCACCACCTGGCTGGTCGGTTCGGCGGCGGATGTCGCCCGCTCGCTGCGCAAATACCAGGATCTCGGCATCACCCATTTCGTGCTGTCCGACACGCCCTATCTCTCCGAGATCAGGCGGCAGGGCGATCAGCTTCTGCCGCTGCTGCGCGGCTGACGCTGAAGGGGGCGGTAAGCATCGTCTACACTCGCATAGTGCATCTAAAAAGATTCGCGAGTGTCACTAGTCGTTCCCCGAGATCATGGTTCGAATCGGGTGCAGGAGGAGTAAAGCCGTCCAGTTTTACAACATAGGATGTACGGCAATTGTGCTAAGCAACTTATCATACTCTTCCTGGTGCGAGGATCTGCCCATTTTACGCACAAAATGCCAACGAAATATCCGAAAGGCGCAGGAGAATGACGCCCTGTCGGCTCCGTTTACCCTCTCTAAAATATATTCCACTAAATTTTCTGATGTCGGAGCGACGGTCTCAGGATCGTCACCTACGCCATGATGGCGCACTGGGCACCCGAAATCTCGCAAATATCGACGTTGTTACTTTGACGCACCGCCTCGCATCTTGGGCGCGATGGCTCCGCGCACTCATTGGGTAAACGCGCAGGGCGCATGCCAATGGCATCGTTCCGGCGCGAATATGACGAGTGACCCTGGCGGCCAGACAGTTTCAACAAACCTCGCCCACACGATGGAGGGTGCGAATGAAGAGCATTAAGAGTTTCGGGATCGCGGTGCGTCTCGCCCTTGGTTTCAGCTTCCTGATCTTGCTGATGGCCGGCCTGAGTATTTATTCGGCGGTGCAGGTCGCTGAGATCAACAGCAATCTTGGCACGATCAACGACGTCAACAGCGTCAAGCAGCGCTTTGCCATCAACTATCGCGGCAGCGTCCACGATCGGGCGATTGCCATTCGCGACGTCACCCTGGTGACCTCTGCCGATGAACGGAAGAGCGCCGAGGCATTGATCGAAAAGCTGGCGGCGTCCTACGCCGAGAACGAAAAGCGCATGGCGGACATGGTTGCATCGCCGGCAGGTGCGACGGATCAGGAAAAGACCATTCTCAGCGAGATCGCCGACATACAGGCGAAAACCAATCCGCTGGTGGCTCAGATCATTGCGCTGCAGGAGAAGGGCGATGGCGAGGCGGCCCGCAAGATCCTGCTCGAACAGGCGAGACCGGCCTTCGTTGCGTGGCTCGGCGCCATCAACAAATTCATCGACTATCAGGAAGCGCTGAACAAATCGATCGGCGGCGAGGTGCGCAGCACGGCAAGCGGCTTCAAGCCGGTCGTGCTGACGGCACTGGGCATCGCAGCATTTCTTTCGATCGTCGCTGCCGCGATTACCGCGCGCACGATCGTCGGCCCGCTGGCAAAACTGCAGCTTTCGCTGAAAGCGATGGCGGAGGGCAATCTCGACGGCGACCGTCGTCTCGAAGCGCGGGGCGATGAAATCGGCAAGCTTGCGCGCGCCGTCGCCGGCTTGCGCGACGCCATCTCGGCAAAGGCCGAGCGGGAAGCCGACACGGAGGCCAAGAGAGCTGTCGCGGAACGGCATCGGCTCGAGCAGGATGCCGATGAACGCCGCACTCTTGCCGAGCAGACGGACCGGGCCGTCGGCCAGCTCGGCACTGCATTGCAGGCGCTGGCCAACGGCGACCTGACGCAGCAGATCGACACGCCGTTCATCCCGTCTCTGGAAAAGCTCAGAGCCGACTTCAATACCGCGGTCGAAAAGCTCCGCGCCGCCATGCAGAAGGTTGCCCAGAACGCCAGCGCCATCGCCGCCGGCGCACAGGAAATCCGATCCTCCTCGGACGATCTCGCCAAGCGGACCGAACAGCAGGCCGCCTCCGTCGAGGAAACCGCCGCCGCCCTGGAGGAGATCACCACCACCGTCGCCGACTCGAGCAGCAGGGCGCAGGAAGCAGGACAGCTCGTTCGCAAGACCAAGGACAGCGCGGAACGCTCGGGCAACGTCGTTCAGGACGCAGTCAATGCCATGGGCAAGATCGAATCCTCCGCCACGGAAATCGGCAGCATTATCGGCGTCATCGATGAGATCGCCTTCCAGACCAACCTGCTTGCGCTGAATGCCGGCGTCGAAGCCGCCCGCGCCGGTGAAGCAGGCAAGGGGTTCGCCGTCGTTGCCCAGGAGGTGCGCGAATTGGCGCAACGTTCCGCCAAGGCCGCGAAGGAAATCAAGGAACTGATCAATGCTTCGAACGGCCACGTGAAAAGCGGCGTGGCCTTGGTCGGCGAGACCGGCAAAGCCCTGAAAGAGATCGTCGCCCAGGTGCAGCAGGTCGACGGCAATGTCGGCGCCATCGTCGGCGCTTCGCAAGAGCAGGCAACGGGGCTGAAGGAAATCAACACCGCGGTCAACAGGATGGATCAGGGCACGCAGCAGAACGCCGCCATGGTGGAAGAAGCGACAGCCGCCGCCCATAATCTCGCCAAGGAAGCCGACGCGCTGTTCCAGCTCCTGGGCCAGTTCAGCATTGGCGGCGCTGCTGTGGCGGCACCCAGGCGCATATCGCAGCCCGCTGCCGCGGCACAACATGCTCAGCCCGTTTCCTCGCCCGCCCGCCAGATGATTGCCAAAGTCGGCAAATCGTTCCAGTCGAACGGCAATGCGGCCTTGGCCGGCGATTGGGAAGAGTTTTAAATCGCACTGATTTCTCTCCAGCTTCCGCTGGACGGCGAATGCGAAGGGCAGCGTGAGCTGCCCTTCGCATTTTCATCTTACGCCCGGACCGGAGCCTTGGCCGGAAGCAGCGCGTTGACCACGACCGCGACGCCGATATTTGCCGCAAGCGCCAGCAGTCCGGTATAGACGGTGAAGGGTTCACCGCCGAGGCTGATCAGGTGCAGCGGCTTCCAACCGGCATCCCAGACGAGGACGGTGCCGCCGCAAAAGCCGACGAACCAGCCGGCAAGCAGAGCGGGTGCACGGAACCAGTTGGTATAGAGACCGAAGACCAGGGCCGGAAGCGTCTGCAGGATCCAGATGCCGCCGAGCAACTGCAGGTCGAGTGCGAACTGCGTCGGCAGGAAGATGATGACGAGAAGCGCGCCGACTTTCACCACCAGCGACGTCACCTTCGCGACCTTGGCCTCGCCCGCATCGCTGACTTTGGGATCGACATAGGCCTTCCAGAAATTGCGGGTGAAGAGATTGGCGGCGCCGATGCTCATCACTGCCGCCGGCACCAGCGCGCCGATGGCGATCGCCGCAAAGGCGAAGCCGGAGAACCAGCCGGAGAATAGCGTCTTGAACAGCGTGGGGACGACGTCATTGGCGCTGTCGAGCTTCAGGTTGGCGGCATGGCCCATATAGCCGAGCAGTGCGAGAAGGCCGAGCAGCAGCGTATAGGCAGGCAGCATGATCGCATTCTTGCGGATCGTCTTGCCGCTGTTGGAGGCAAAGATGCCCGTCAGCGTATGCGGATACATGAAGGCCGCAAGCGCCGAACCGAAAGCGAGCGTGGCATAGGCGACATACTGGTTGCCGCCGAGCAGCAGGTTGCCGGAGCCCTTGGCCTGGAAAGCCGCATCGGCCGAAGCGAAGACATTGGCGTAACCGCCGAGTTTCGACGGGATCAGTGCGACGGCTGCGATCACCACGATATAGATCATGATGTCCTTGACGAAGGCGATCAGTGCCGGCGCGCGCAGGCCGGCAGAGTAGGTGTAGAGCGCCAAGACGATGAAGGCGATCGCCAGCGGCAGTTCGCCATGCAGCCCGAGCGCCTTCAGGACCGCCGTCATGCCGACGAGCTGGAGGGCGATGTAGGGCATGGTGGCGATGACGCCGGTTGCCGCCACGGCGAGTTCGAGACCGCGCGATCCATATTGGCCATGAACGACGTCTGCGGCCGTCACATAGCCGAAATCCTTTGCGCGTTTCCACAATACCGGCATGACCATGAAGACGAAGGGATAGACGACGATCGTATAGGGCAGCGCAAAGAAGCCGTAGGCTCCGACGGTATAGACCAGCGCCGGGACGGCGATGACGGTATAGGCGGTATAGAAATCGCCGCCGACGAGGAACCAGGTGATCCAGGTGCCGAAATTGCGGCCGCCGAGGCCCCACTCATCGATATGGGCCAGCGTCTCCGGCTTGCGCCAGCGGCTGGCGACGAAGCCCATGACGGTGACGAGGGCGAAAAAGAAGATGAAGACGGCCAGCGCCGTGCCGTTGATGTCAGTCGTCATGGCGCGTGCTCCGATAGGCGATCCAGGTCAGCGTCGCAGTGATCGGCACCCAGAGGAGCTGATACCAGTAGAAGAAGGGAAAGCCGAAAAGCGACGGCTCGCGGAGATTGTAAAATGGCGGCCAGAGCAGACCTATATAGGGAATGATCAGCAGCCAGAGCGCTGCCTTGCTACGTGGTTTTTCCATGTCGGGATCCCTTTCAGGCGCCGCGGGTAGCGGTCGCCATGTTCCAGTTGTCGGCGTGGAAGGCAGGTCTGTCAGCCGGCGGCAGCAGCAGGCCCGGTTCGGGTCGCTCGAGCTTTTCCGGATGTTCGGAAGCTGATGTAACGCATGTGAATTCCTCCCAACGGCCAGCACTTGGCCAGCCGTGAATGGAGTCCTAGGGCGCTGGTTTCATCCCCACAAGATGGGTGCCAGGGTGAAATGCCGGGGCCTACCCAGAAGTGGGTAGGCGCGAATTCGCGTCGACTTTCGCGACGATGCCATGGTCGAGCGCATAGCGGATGAGGCCCGCCGTCGTTGCGATGCCGAGCTTTTTCTTGAGGTTCTTGCGATGGGTTTCGGCCGTGGCGGAGCTTATCCCGAGCGCCTCGGCGATCTCGCGGTTGCTCCTGCCGGCAACGATCAGTCCGAGAGTGTCACGCTCACGCGGTGTCAAGGGATCGCTCCCCTCCTCCGCGCGTTCGCCCATCAGCGTGTCGAAGACGCCCGAGGAGAAATAGGTGCCCCCGCCGGCGACGGTTTCGATGGCCGAGACGATCTCGTCGGTCGAGACGTCTTTGAGGACGTAACCGGCGGCGCCATGCATGACCGACGAGGAAATATACTCGCGGCTGTCATGCATGGAGAGCATCACGACGCGGGTCTGCGGAAGTTCGGTTCTGAACAGTTCAATCGCATCGATGCCGCTGAGCTTCGGCATGTTGATGTCCATCAGCACTACCTGCGGCTGGACCTGCCGGGCGATGTCGAGCCCGGTTTGGGCGAGCCCGGCAGTGCCGGCGACTTCGATATGGTCGAATGTTTCGAGCACGGCCTTCAGCCCGTCGAGCACCAGCGGATGATTGTCGATCAACAGCACCTTGATCTTGGGGCGTTCCGTCATGCGGCTTCCGCCTGCCGGTCGGCGGGACGATTGGCAGACTTCGGCAGCATCGCCGTCAGCGTCGTACCGGCCTCGCTGCTGTTGATCAGCAACAGGCCGCGGAAGTGCGCCATCCGTTCCTGCATGTTGCGCAGGCCGAGGCCCGATCTGCCGGATGCGCTGTCCTTGCTGCCGTCGAAGCCCGCGCCGTTGTCCGATATCGTCATACGGGCGCGGCCGTTGTCGCTCCAGAGCTTGACCGCGAGCCGGGAGGCGCCCGAGTGCCGCTCGACATTGTTGAAGGCTTCCTGCGCGACGCGATAGAGCGCGGTGTTGGCTTCGGCTTTCAGCGTATCGGTGAACGCGGAAGCGTCGATTTCCGTCTCGATCCCCGTCCGCTCGGCGAAATGATAACACAGCGCCTCGAGCGCCGCCGTCAGGCCGAGGTCATCGAGCACGCGCGGGCGCAGATCATGCGAGAGCCGCCGGATCTCCTTGATGGCGCCGTTCAGCGCCTCGACGCCGCGGTCGATGGTGACGGCCGCATCGTCGACATTGGTCCTGACCTTGCGGCCGGCGAGATCCATCGCATAACGCACACCGACGAGATTCTGGGAAATGCCGTCATGCAATTCGCGCGCAAGACGGGCGCGCTCCTCTTCCTGGGTATCGATCACCCGCTGCGTCAGCTCCTTGAGCCGGCTGTCGGCCATGCGGCGCTCATGGAACGTCAGCAGCATGCAGGTGGTGAACACGACGAGCACCGAAGGGACGGCGATCAGGGCTACGATGACGAAGGTCCGCCGGATGTTGGCGCGCATCACTTTATTGGCGGCGGCACTTTGGGCAAAGACGTCATCCAGGTAGACGCCGGTTCCCACGACCCAGTGCCATTTGTCGAGGCTGACGACGAAGGAGAGCTTGTCGGCGATCTGTCCGGTCGATGGTTTCTGCCATTTGTACTGATGCAAGCCGCCGCCGGCTCTTGCCGTGGCGATCAGTTCGGCAATGACCTTGTCGCCATCCGGATCGGTGAGATCGAGCCAATTGTGCCCATGCCGGAAACTCTGGCGCGGATGGACAATATTGTTGCCGTCGTAATCGTAGACGAAGAAATAGCCGTCCTTGCCGTAATCGAGCGAGGTTAGAATCTCAGCCACCTGCTGCTTGGCAGCTTCGTCGTCGGCCCCGGCCTTGTCATAGATCGTCTGGATGGCGGAGAGGGCAAGATTGGTCAGGTTGAGGATCTCGGCCTCTTTGGTCTTCAGCATGTTCTGCTCGAACGTGTCGATGCTGTTCTTGGCAAGGTTTGCCGATTGCCAGGTGATGAAGGTGGTGATCGCAAGGATCGAAATGACGAGCGGAACGATCGCCAATGCGATGATCTGGTGTCGGAGCGTCAACGATCATTCCTCCCGAGAATGTGCGCCCGGAATTATGCCCTTTGTCATATGTGAGTCCAGCGGCTTGTCCGCGCGGCCGGACCAATGCGGTCGCGCCATCACTGTTCCAGGGGCACAAACAGGCCGAGCTTGACGTCGCGCAGCACGACATTGGTGTGCATGCGACGGATCTGCGGGTTTTCAGCCATGATCAAGGCGGCGATATCGTCATAATGCTCGACGTCGCGGGCGGTGACGATCGCGATCAGATCGACCGCGCCGGTGACATAATAAACCTGCTGGATGTGATCCTGCTTTTCCGCCCAGAGGCGGAACTTCGCCAGAGCGTCGTAATTGTCCCGCTCGATCTCCATCCCGACGATGAACACCATCGATGTCCCGGTCGCCTTGCGGTCGACGACGGCCACCTCCGCCTTGATGATCCCTTCCTCGCGCAGCCGCTTCAACCGTCGCTGCACCGCCGAGACCGACAGCCCGATCCGTTCGGCGATGGTTTCGGCCTTCAGCTGGCAGTCGCGCTGAACGATATCGAGAATGTCGCGGTCAAAACGATCCAATTGTTCCATTGTCCAAGTCCCAATTCCTGCCTCAGCCCTTCACGCATTCTGCCGCATTCGCCGCGTGAAGAAGATTATTTTGCACAAATTATGCAGAAGAGACAAAAATTGCGCGAAAAAACCGCGCATTTTTATCATTATCCTTCGCAAATTCAGTTCAGCCGGAACCATGCATGTCGGATCAACCCTTTCCTGCTCTTCGCGTCGAAGATCTTCATAAAAGCTTCGGCTCGCAACAGGTTCTCAAGGGTATCTCGACTGAGGCCCATAAGTCGGATGTCATCTCCATTATCGGCTCGTCAGGTTCTGGCAAGAGCACCTTCCTCAGATGCATCAATTTTCTGGAAATGCCGGATCGCGGCCGCATTGCCGTGAACGGCGAGGAGGTCGTGCTGAAAGCCGGCCGCGGCGGCCACCTGCAGCCGCAGAGCTGGCGGCAGATCGAACGGCTGCGGACCGGTCTCGGAATGGTCTTTCAGAGCTTCAATCTCTGGGCTCATCGCACGGTGCTGGAAAACGTCATCGAGGCGCCTGTGCATGTCATGGGGATATCGCGGCCGGAGGCGATCGAAAAGGCCGAGGCGCTGCTCCACAAGGTCGGGCTCTTCGATAAGCGCGATACCTATCCCGCCTTCCTTTCCGGCGGCCAGCAGCAGCGTGCAGCGATTGCCAGGGCGCTCTGCATCGACCCCGATGTCATGCTGTTCGACGAACCGACGTCGGCACTCGATCCGGAGCTGGTCGGCGAGGTCCTCAAAGTCATCCGTGATCTCGCGGAAGAAGGCCGGACCATGCTGATCGTCACGCATGAAATGCGCTTCGCCCGCGATGTCTCGAGCCGCGTTCTCTTCCTGCATCAGGGTCGGATCGAGGAAGAAGGCCCGCCGGAGCAGATATTCGGGGCGCCCGTCAGCGCCCGCTGCCGGGAATTCACCGGTCTCAGCACCCATTGATGCCCACATCGATAACCCAAACCAGGAGAATCCTGCGAATGAAACTGCTCCCCATGCTTTTTGCCGGTGCGGCACTTGCGCTTTCGGCCGTCACCGCCCAGGCCGAAGTCCGTTTTGGCGTCATGAACGAATCCTATCCGCCCTTCTTCGCCAAGGACGCTTCCGGCCAGTGGCAGGGCTGGGAGATCGATCTGATGAACGCCGTCTGCGCGGAGATGAAGGAGAAATGCTCGATCGTCGACATTTCCTGGGATGGCCTCATTCCGGCTCTGCAGAGCAAGAAGTTCGACGTGATCTGGTCGTCGATGTCGAACACCGCGGAGCGCTCGAAGGTGATCGACTTCACCGATAAATATTACAACACGCCGAGCACCTTGATCGGTCCCAAGGACCAGAAGCCGGGCGCCACCGCCGAGGATGTGAAGGGCAAGACCATCGGCATCCAGGTGTCGACGATCCAGTCGGAATATTACAAGAAGTATTTTGCCGGCGCCGCCGATGAAAAGACCTACCAGACGCTCGACGAGGCCTTCCAGGATCTCGCCTCCGGCCGTATCGACTACGTCTTCGGCGATTCGCTGGCGCTCGATGCGTTCCTGAAAAGTGACGGCGGCAAGGAATGCTGCGCCAAGATGGGTGATGTCGCCGACGACAAGGAAATTCTCGGCGCCGGCGTTTCGGGCGGTCTGCGCAAGGACGATACCGAGCTGAAAGCCAAGCTGAATGCTGCGATCGCTGCGGTTCGCGCCAATGGCCAGTATGACGCCATCACCAAGAAATACTTCGACTTCGACATCTACGGCGCGAAGTAAGCAGTCCTGGAGATGGCGACCGCGCAACAAGGCATTCTGGACCTGCTGTCTCCCTATCCTCCGGGATGGGGCGGCGTCCTGCTGACGGGCGCGGTTTCCACGATCGCCATCTCGGCCTGCGCCTTCGCGATCGGCCTGCTGCTCGGCACGGGCGGCGCGCTTGGAAAGCTTTCGGGTAATCGAGTGCTCCGCCTGCTGCTCGATCTCTATACCACGGTCATTCGCGCCGTTCCCGAGCTGATCCTGATCGTCGGGCTCTATTATGCCGGCACCGATGGCCTCAACCGGCTTCTGGCGGCCTTTGACCTGCCGCCGGTCAACGTCAACGGTTTCGTCGCGGCCGTCGCGGTGCTGGGCTTCGTGCAGGGCGCCTATATGACGGAGGTGCTGCGCGGCGCGATTCTTGCCATTCCCGTCGGCCAGATCGAGGCCGCCAAGGCCTTCGGCATGGGGCCGATGCTGCGGTTCCGCCGCGTCCTGCTGCCGGCGCTTTTGCCGAACGCGCTGCCGGGGCTTGCCAATCTGTGGATGTCGATCACCAAGGACAGCGCACTGGTCGCGGTCGTCGGCTACCAGGAACTGGCGCTCGCCACCCGGCTTGCCGGGGCGAGCACCAAACATTACTTCGTGTTTTTCCTGGCTTCGGCCCTTCTCTACCTTGCCATCACGCTTGTTTCCAACGTCGTCTTCAAACTGATCGAGGGACGGGTACGGCGGGGGCAGCCGCGCCTTGCCTGAAGAAAGCGCCCCATGAGTTTCACCTGGATCTCTTCCTATTGGCCGCTGCTTCTGACGGGCGCCTGGCAGACTGTTGCGCTGCTTGTCATTTCCGTTGTGTTCGGCTTCACCATCGCCATCGGTCTCGCCTTCGCGCAGGTCAGCGGCGGCAGGCTGACGCGGCTTCTCGCCCGCGGCTACTGCACCTTTTTCCGCGGCACGCCGCTGCTGATCCAGCTTTGGCTTCTCTATTACGGCGTCGGCTCGCTGCTGCCCCTGATCCCCGGCATCCGCCAGAGTCTGTTCTGGCCGATCCTGCGCGAGGGCTTCTTCTTTGCGGCCGTCAGTTTCACCCTGAACTACGCAGCCTATGAGGCCGAGGTGCTGCGCGGCGCGCTGCTTGCGGTTCCCAAGGGTGAGCTCGAAGCCGGCCGGGCCTTCGGCCTGTCGCCCTGGAAGCTGACCCGCCGCATCTGGCTGCCGCGCGCCATTCGCATCGCCCTGCCGACCATCGCCGGAGAGATCGTCATGCAGCTGAAGGCGACGCCGCTCGCCTTCACGGTGACGGTGATGGATCTCTACGCGGTGGCCAACAAGGTTCGCCAGGACACGCTGCTGGTCTACGAACCGCTGCTGGTCGTGACCGTCTTCTATCTCGTCCTGACCGCCGTGATCGCCCGCGTCTTTCGAGGTCTCGAAGCGCAGGTGCCGGTTCGCCGCTAGGCCGGCGGAAGCTCGCCACATTGTTTTGAAAAGTCCGCCGCCGGTGACGGAGCGACAGCATGAATGGAGACTATCTCATGAGCACAACGCGAATTCTCGATGGCGGCATGAGCCGCGAGCTGCTGCGGCTCGGCGCCGAGTTGAAACAACCGGAATGGTCGGCGTTGGCGCTGATCAACGCGCCGGATATCGTCCGCGAGGTGCATAAGGAATTCATCGCCGCCGGCTCTGAGGTCATCACGACGAACAGCTATGCGCTCGTGCCCTTCCATATCGGCGAGGATCGGTTCCAGAAGGAGGGCGCGGCGCTGATCCGTCTCGCCGGTCGCCTGGCGCGCGAGGCGGCCGATACCGTCACCAATCGCAAAGTGCTGGTCGCCGGCTCGCTGCCGCCGGTCTTCGGCTCCTACGAACCGCAGAATTTTCAGCCGTCGCGGGTACAGGATTATCTCACGGTGCTTGTCGAAAACCTCGCGCCCTTCGTCGACATATGGCTCGGCGAGACGCTGAGCCTGATCGCCGAGGGCGAGGCCGTCCGCCAGGCGGTGGCGGCATCAGGCAAGCCGTTCTGGATCGCCTTCACATTGGCGGACGACGAGGCGGCGATCGGGGGCGGCGAGCCCAAGCTTCGCTCCGGGGAAAGCGTCGAGGCGGCGGCATCCTGGGCGGTCTCATCAGGCGCCGAAGCCTTTCTGTTCAATTGCAGCAAGCCTGAAGTCATGCAGGCAGCCGTCGAGACGGCGGCGCGGATGTTCCGCAAGGCGGACGCTCGGATCGAAATCGGCGTCTATGCCAATGCCTTCGAAGGGGAAACGGGCGACGCGGCCGCCAATGAAGGTCTGCACGATACCCGCGACGATCTGAATGACGATACCTATTCGCGTTATGCCTGCTCCTGGGCCGAAGCCGGCGCGACGATCATCGGCGGCTGCTGCGGTATCGGGGCTGCCCATATCCATCGCCTCAGCAAGACGCTTTTACGCTGAAACGGCAGGTTGGCGGCGGTTGCCATGCCGCCGCTGCCACCGATCGGGATGATGGGTGCCGTTATTTTCCAGTGCCGGAACGTGCTTTATCCCGGCGAAAAGCCTGCTGATAAATAACTTGATTTATTTGATCATCTTTTATACCTCGACCTGGCATTTTAACCGATGGAAGGTCGTCATGAATTCTAGATCCGTGGCCAGCTGGCTGGCTGCCTCGCTTATTTCTGTTTCCGCTGTTTTCTTCGCACCGTCCGCCATGGCGGAACAGAAGACGATCACCGATGTGATCGGCCGTGCGGTGAAGGTCGACCTTCCGGCCAAGCGCGTGGTCCTCGGCTTCTATTTCGAGGACTACATGGCCGTCGGCGGCGAGAAGGCCTATGATTCCGTGGTCGGGATTTCCCGCGAGGCATGGGAGGGGTGGGTTCCCGCAAACTGGAAGATGCACCTTGCCCACCGCCCTTCGCTCGGCGAGATCGCCGATGTCGGCGAGGTGGAAGCGCAGACCTTTTCCATCGAGAAGGTGTTGAGCCTCAATCCCGATCTGGTCATTCTGGCCGAGTGGCAGTACCAGGCGCTCGGCCAGGACGCCCATCGCCTTGAAGAGCACGGGATTCCGGTGGTCGTCGTCGACTACAACGCCCAGACGGTCGAGCGCCATGTCGCCTCGACCCAGCTTTTCGGGGAGCTGACCGGCCAGGACGCACGCGGCAAGGAGATCGCCGATTTCTACGCCGGCGCACTGAAGGACATCACTGACCGTGTCGCCGCATCGGGCAAGCCCAAGCCGAAGGTCTATGTCGAATTCGGCAACAAGGGACCGGCGGAATATTCCTTCACCTACGGCAAGAACATGTGGGGCGCCATGTCCACCGCAGCCGGTGGCGACAACATTGCGGCACCCCTAGTGGAATGGTGGGGCGCGATCAATCCGGAGCAGGTGCTGGCGTCGAAGCCCGATGCCATCTTCATTTCCGGCCGTGAGAACAACAAGAGCCAGACGGCTCTGCCGATGGGAGAGGGCGTGAAGGCCGAAGAAGCCCGCGAAAAGCTCAAGGCCTTCGAAACCCGCCAGGGCTGGAACGACCTGCCCGCCGTCAAGAACGGCGAACTCTTCGGCGTCTATCAGGGCGCGTCCCGCACGCTGTCGGATTTTGCGATGGTGCAGTATATCGCCAAGCAGCTCTATCCCGAGCAGTTCAAGGATGTCGATCCGGTTGCCAACTACCTCGGCTATTACAGGAAGTATCTGCCGGTGGTTCCCGAAGGCACTTTCGCCATTGCCGTCAAGGGTTGATCCTGATCTCCCCACCCCCCGCGAGCGCCATGCCTCATGGCGCTCGTTTTTCGTCGCGACAAGGCTTCCCATGACCGCTACCTCCAATGCCGAAGCGATCGGCGCGCACCGGCTGCGTGAGCGCAGGCGCTGGCGCAGCCTGCTGATTTTCGTGCTTCTGATGGCGGTATGCCTGGTTCTCGACATCGCCACGGGCCCCTCGCTGCTGTCGCCGGCCGAAGTGGTGCGGTCGCTCACAGGGCTCGGCGAGCGGGCGGTGATGACTGACGCCATCGTTCGCGGCCTGCGCCTGCCGATGGCGCTGATGGCGCTTGCCGTCGGCGCAGCACTCGGGGCCGGAGGCGCGCAGATGCAGACGCTTCTCAACAATCCGATGGCCAGCCCCTATACGCTCGGCATGGCGGCGGCGGCCGGCTTCGGGGCAGCGCTGGTCCTGGCGCTCGGAGGCTTGGGCCTCGATCCGATGATCGCCGTGCCGCTCGGCGCTTTTGTCTTCTCCATGCTGGCGGCGCTGTTTCTCTTCACGCTCGCCTCGATGCGGCGGATGACGGCGGAGACCATCATTCTCGGCGGCATCGCCCTGCTGTTCCTGTTCCAGTCGCTTCTGTCGCTGATCCAGTTCCTTTCGTCGCCGGAGCTGTCGCAGCAGATATTGTTCTGGCTGTTCGGCAGCCTGACGAAAGCAACCTGGTCGACACTCGGCCTGACCGCAGCCGTGACATCCGTCTGCTGCGCCATGCTGATGGCCGATTCCTGGAAACTGGCCGCCTTGCGCATGGGCGAGATGCGGGCCGCGAGCCTCGGGGTCAATGTCCGGCTGCTGCGCATGAAGGTCCTGGTCATCGTTGCTGTGATGACGGCGACCGCCACGAGTTTCGTCGGTGTGATCGGCTTCATCGGTCTCGTCGCCCCGCATATCGCCCGCATGACGGTGGGCGAGGATCAGCGCTTCTTTCTGCCGATGTCGGTTGTGTCAGGTGCGCTGATGCTGTCGGCGGCCTCCGTCGTGTCGAAATCGATCATTCCGGGCGCGCTGTTTCCGGTCGGCATCGTCACCGCCATCGTCGGCGTGCCGTTCCTCCTATGGCTGATCTTTGCGCCGAAGAGATCCGGCGCATGATCCGTCTCGAAAACATTGCCATCGAGCGCGGCGGGCAGAGAATCGTCTCCGGCATCGACACCTGTCTCGAGGCCGGCAAGATCCATGCCGTCATCGGCCCCAATGGCACAGGCAAGACCACGCTTTTGCGGGCGCTGTTCGGCGACCTGCCGCTGGCCGAGGGCAGGCTGACGCTTGGCGCCAGCAGCCTTTCGGCCGTACGGACGAGCGCGCGGACGTTGAAGTCATGGCGCGAGAGCTTCGCCTATATGCCCCAGGACACGGCCGCCGACATCGCGCTTACGGTTCTCGAAGTCGTGGTTCTCGGCCGGCTTGGCCGGCTTTCGCTGCACATAGACGACGAGACGCTCGACATGGCGATGACGCGCCTGTCGCAGGCCGGCATTGCCCATCTCGCCGGGCGCGACATTGCCTCGCTCAGCGGCGGGCAAAGGCAGATGGCGCTATTTGCGCAGGTGCTGATGCGCGCGCCGAAAGTCATGCTGCTGGACGAACCCGTCAGCGCCCTGGATCTGAAGCACCAGATCGCCCTGCTCGACCTCGTCCGCCGCGAAACGCGCGCCAACGGCTGGGTGACGATGGTCGTGCTGCATGATCTCAATCTGGCCTGCCAATATGCCGATAACCTGCTGGTGATCGCGGATGGCACGATGAAGGCGAGCGGTCATCCGCAGTCGATCGTCACGCCGTCGCTCATTGCCCAGACTTACGGCGTGGATGTCGAGGTGCTGCGCGACCGCCGCGGCCAGCCCGTCATTCAGCCGCTGGTCGCCGAGAGGGTGTGAGTCCCGCCGCGTCCGCGGCTTCGTTCATTCCGCTTTCGGCGCCGTCTTCTGCAGCTCGAGGAGAAGCTCGATCAGCTTCGGCGCCATCACCCGGATTTCCGAGAGATGGACGGCGCTCAGCCTCGTCAGAAGCTCGTCGGCCTTCTCGGTCAGGAGGAGAGTCTGCCGGCGCCTGTCGGCCGGGTCGGCATGGCGTTCGACCAGTCCGGCATCCGACAGCCGTCCGACGAGCTCGGTCGCCGTATGGGGCGCGATGATCAGCCGCTCGGCCAGCATGCCGATGGTCATCGCTTCGCTGCCGCGTTGTCCCTTGATCGCCAGCAGCGCCTGATGCTGCTGCACGGGCAGTCCTTCCGACTGGGCGGCAGAGGCGCTGAAGTCCATGAACTGGCGAAGCGCGAAGCGGAGGTCGGCGAGCGCTTGGTAGTCCTCCTGTCTCAGCGGCGGCGGGATTCTCTTCACACTCATCTCCTCTGCCGCTTGCGATCCGCAGCGCGCGAATTGTTCCCGAAGCTGAATAGATGCGCACCCGACAACCGGTCAAGTGAAGCATCTTCACGCGACATTTTCACCTCTGCGCATTGATCCATTGATTTATATCGTATCACGATATAATGAGCGCCGCTCAAGCATCCCCAATTCCGCGTAGCAGAGGCTTCCATGGCGCAGCATCATCTAAGCAACCGGCCGCATGATTTCACCGGCGGTCTTCCCCGGCGCGAGGCCGGGGATTTCACCACCGACAGGCGGGTCCTCCTGCTCGTCGGGATGTCCATCATCGTCGGCACCGCAGGCGCCTTTGCGGCCTGGTGTCTCGTCAGCCTGATCGCGCTGGTGACGAATGTCATCTGGTTCGGAGAGATCGGCATTCAGCCCAACACTCTGGCTGCCGTGCCGCGCTCGCTGTGGGTGGTGCTGGTGCCGCCGCTCGGCGGGCTCATCATCGGCCTGATGGCCCGCTTCGGATCGGAGAAGATCCGCGGCCATGGTATTCCCGAGGCGATCGAAGCGATCCTGATCGGCGGCAGCCGGATGTCGCCGAAGGTCGCCGTGCTCAAGCCGCTGTCCTCGGCAATCTCGATCGGAACCGGCGGGCCGTTCGGCGCCGAGGGACCGATCATCATGACCGGCGGGGCGATCGGCTCGTTGTTTGCCCAATTCTTCCACATGAGTGCGGCCGAGCGGAAGACGCTGCTCGTCGCGGGTGCGGCCGCAGGCATGACTGCCATTTTCGGTTCGCCGATCGCCGCGGTCATGCTGGCGGTCGAACTGCTATTGTTCGAATGGAAGCCGCGCAGCTTCATTCCCGTCGCCGTTGCCGCCTGCGTGTCGATCTGCTGGCGTCCGCTGCTGTTCGCCACCGGCCCGCTGTTCCCGACCCATTTTCAGGTGGCCCTGCCCTGGTGGGGGATTTTCGCCTGTGCGGCGATGGGCATCATCTCAGGCCTGCAATCGGGATTGCTGACGACGCTGCTCTACCGCATCGAGGACCTGTTCGAAGCTCTGCCGATCCACTGGATGTGGTGGCCCATGCTTGGCGGCCTCGTCATCGGCCTCGGCGGCCTGATCGAGCCGCGGGCCATGGGCGTCGGCTACGACATTATCGATGGCCTGCTCAACAACCGGCTGCTCGCACCGGCTGTCATGTCGATCCTGCTGGTGAAGACGGTCATCTGGCTGTTTGCCTTGTCGTCGGGCACCTCGGGCGGCGTGCTTGCTCCCCTGCTGATTTTCGGCGGCGCTCTCGGATGGCTGGTCGGGCTTGTCATGCCGGGCAATGATCCGGGCTTCTGGGCGCTGCTCGGAATGGCGGCGATGATGGGCGGAACCATGCGCGCGCCGCTGACCGGAACCTTCTTCGCGATGGAGATCACCGGCGACGTCAGCACGCTCGTTCCCCTGCTTGCCGCCACGGTGGTCGCCTATGCCGTCACCGTCCTTCTGCTGCGCCGCTCGATCCTCACCGAGAAGATTGCGCGCCGCGGCCAGCACATCACCCGCGAATATGGCGTCGATCCGTTCGAACTCTCGCGCGCAAGGGAGATCATGATCAGCGATGTCGACACGCTTCCCGTCACCATGACGGTCGGAGAGGCCTGCGATTTCTTCGCCTCCCGGCAGAAGACGCACCGGATCTACCCGGTGGTCGATGCGGCCGGCCGGCTAGCCGGCATCGTGTCGAGGGCCGACGCTTTGCTCTGGCAGGGGAATCCGGACCTCGCCAGTCAGACGCTTGCGGAAAACGTGTCGGACGCATCGGTTCCTGTCGGGCATCCCGATGATACGGTCGCATTCATCGCCGATCTGATGCTGTCGACCGGCGACGGACGCATTCCGATCGTCGATCCGACCTCAGGGAAATTGTGCGGCCTGATCGCCCGCAAGGATCTGCTGCGGCTGCGCAGTTCCTACCGATCGGCGGAACTGGATCGGCGGCCCTATCTGACGGCCGGAGCGAAGAGCAAGTCGCGATAGCGGTCCGCGGGCGTCCTCCGCATCGCTACTGCTGCTGCCGCGCGCCGCATGGATCAGATCCCATGCGGTGCGCTGACGCCCGAAGACGTCAATGCAGTCCGAACAGGTTCAGCAACTCTTCGCGGTGTCGGACGAATTCCGGGGCGCTGCGGTCGCGCGGGCGCGGCAGGTCGATGTCGATCAGACGCGGCTCGGCTCCCTTTTCTCGTGGCAGGATCAGAATCCGGTCGGCGAGATAAATCGCCTCCTCGAGATCATGGGTGACGAGAATGGTCGTCACGTCCTCGTCACGCCAGATCCGGGCGAGTTCCTGCTGCATGCCGATCTTGGTCATCGCGTCGAGCGCGCCGAGCGGCTCGTCGAGCAGCAGGATCTCCGGCTGGACGGCAAGCGCCCGGGCGATGCCGACGCGCTGGGCCATGCCGCCGGAGAGCTGCCGGGGATAGGCCGCCTCGAACTGCTGCAGACCGACAAGCTTGACATAATGGCGCGCCCGTCCCCTCGCCTGCTCACGCGACAGGCCTCCTGTTTTCAGCCCGAAGGCCACATTGTCGAGCACATCAAGCCAGGGCAGAAGGCGCGGTTCCTGGAAGATGACGGCGCGCTCGGCGCCGACGCCTCGTATCGCCTTGCCGTCGACCAGGACTTCTCCGGTATCTGAATCCTCAAGTCCGGCCAGAACCCTGAGCAGGGTCGTCTTGCCCGAGCCGCTGGCGCCGACGATGGCGAGGCTTTCGCCGGAGCGGACGTGGAGGTTGACATCCCTGAGAACCTGTAGAGGTGCCCCGTTCAACCTGTAGGATTTGGAGAGGTGACGGATCGTCACCTCTCCGCGACGCGTGTCCTCAGCGATGCTCATCATCATTCCTCAGTTGCTTGCCGGCTTGGCGTCGACGGTCAAGAGGATGTCCTTGGCGGCCAGCTGGCCCTGCTTCAGCTTGCCTTCGCGAACCAAGACGTCGATCCAGAACTGGATGTCGCGCTCGACCGGCAGGCCGCCGGCACGTACCCCATAACCTCGAAAGTATTGTGCGATATCAGCGTTCTCACCACGCTCGCTGAGCGCCTTGGCGAGGATCTTCTTGGTTTCCTCCGGATGCTCGCGGGCGTAATCGAGCGCGCGAGCCGACTGCTCGACGAATATCTTTGCAGCTTCAGGATGCTCGCGAGCGAAATCGCGGCGCAGGACCACGAAGCCCCCGGCGATGTCTCCAAGCACGTCGGTATCGTCGAAAATCGGACGCAGGCCGCCATTCTTCAGCGCAGCCCCCTCGAAGGTCGTCTGCCAATAGCCGAAGGCGGCAATATCGACCTGTTTGGAGCGCAGCACCTGCTCGAGCTGCGGCCCGGGAACGACAAGCTGATTGGCTGCGTCCGCCGGCAGGCCGACGGAATGCAGGGCTTCGCGGATGGTATAGTCGAGATGGGCGCCGAGTGTATTGACCGCGATGCTCTTGCCGGCAATGTCCTTGATACTCTTGATCGGGCTGTCCTCCAGCACGTAGAAGGTCGACTGCACCTCGTTATTGATGCCGTTTGAGGGATAGGCGGCGACGAAATCGTTGCCGCCGATGATTGAATTCAGAACGGCGGAGGTTGCGGCGCTGCCGATCTCGACATCACCGGATGCCAGAGCAATCAGAGAGGCCGGGCCGCCCTGGGCGTAGCCGACATTTTCGAGCGTGATGCCCGTTCCGTCGAAATAGCCGAGTTCGGCGGCCAGTTCATGGGCGGCAAGACCACCCTGGCTAGCGAGATAGCGCAGCTTAACCGTATCGGTGGCTGCGGCCGGCGTGGCTAGACCGAGAGCGATCACTGCCGGCAGGAGGAGGTGGCGGGGATGGAATGTCATGTGGTGGGTCCTTTCGGAAGAGAAAAATCGGTGAAAGCAGGTTAGCGGCTCGGCTGAGACCAGCGGCAGAGACGGCGCTGCAAGAGAACGAGCAAGGCATTGGCGGCAAGCCCGAGGAAGGCGAGCAGAAGGATCGCCGCAAACATCAGCGGGATCTGGAAATTGTACTGGGCATTCATCACCTGGAAGCCGATGCCCTTGTTGGCGCCGATCATCTCGGCGGCAATCAACAGCAGAAGCGCAGTCGTCGCCGAAAGACGCAGGCCGACGAAGATCGCCGGTACCGACGCCGGCAGGATGACGCGGCGGAAGATGGTCAGCGGTCCGGCGCCATAGGTCCGCGCCATCTCGATGAGCTTCTTGTCCACTTCCTTGACGCCGCCGATCGTGGCGAGCAGCACCGGAAACAGTGTCGCCCAGAAGATCACGAAGATCTTCGATGTTTCGCCGAGGCCAAGCAGCAGGATGAAGACCGGGTAGAGCGCCAGCGCCGAGGTCTGGCGGAAGAGCTGCAGGATCGGATCGAGCGCCTGTTCGACCGCACGAACCTGGCCCATGAACAGGCCAAGCGGAATGCCGATCACCACGGCAAAGGCGAAAGCGGTTCCGGATCGCTGCAGGCTGATGGCGATGTCATCCAGCAGCGCGCCGTTGGCAAGGTTGGTCCAGAGAGCCGACAGGATCACGTTCAAGGGCGGGAAGACGGCGGGATTGACCCAGCCCCTGGTGCTCGACACCTGCCAGAACACCAGGAAAGTGATGAGCAGGCCATAACGCGGCAAAAGCGATGCGAGGACGCCGCGCACATGGGATGCGAGGACGGAAACGTTGCTTTCGCGGTTTTTCAGGCGCCCGAAGCTTCTCGGAAGAGTCTGGTTGATTTCATAGGCCATGGATTTGTCCTCACTCCGCTGCCTGGAGAGCGTCACGTCCTGCCGCCAACCGATTGATCGGGAAAGGCAGGCCGAGGTTTTCCCTGAGCGTCTTGCCCTCATAGGCCGTGCGGAACAGGCCGCGGCGTTGCAGTTCCGGAATGACCAGATCGACGAAATCGTCGAGTGCCGTCGGCAGCCAGGGCGGCAGAATGTTGAAGCCGTCGGCCGCTTCGTTCTCGAACCATGTCTGCAGCGTATCGGCGATCTGTTCGGCCGTGCCGACGATCGTGTAGTGGCCGCGGGCCGATGCGATCCACTGATAGAGCTGGCGGATGCTGAAGTTGTTTTCATCGGCGATCTGGCGGATGAGGGCCTGACGGCTCTTCATGCCTTCGGTCGGCGGCGCCGGCGGAAGAGGCCCGTCGAGATCATAACCGTGCAGGTCGAGCGTGCCGCCGGTCAGGCCGTTGAGCAGGCCGATCCCGTCCTCTTCGACGATCAGCGAGGTCAGGCGGTCGTATTTTTCGCGTGCCTCCGCTTCGGTCCTGCCGACGAAGGCGGAGACGCCGGGCATGACCAGGATGTGATCGGGGTTGCGGCCGAGGCCGCGGGCGCGCGCCTTGATATCCCGGTAGAACTCCTGGGCGGTTTCGAGATGCTGATGGGCGGTGAAGATGACTTCGGCCGTTGCCGCGGCAAGCCCGCGTCCGTCCTCGGACTGACCGGCCTGGACGATGACGGGATGCCCCTGGGGCGAGCGCGAGACGTTGAGCGGACCGCGGACGCTGAAATGCTCGCCGCGGTGGTCGGTGTCGTGCAGCTTCGCCGGATCGAAGAACACGCCCGACTCCTTGTCGCGGATGAAGGCGTCGTCCTCGAAGCTTTCCCAGAGTTTGCGGACGACGTCGACGTGCTCGGCGGCGCGGCGATAGCGGTCTGCATGCGGAAGCTGGGTATCGCGGTTGAAGTTCTGCGCCGTCAGGTCGCCCGTGGTGGTCACGACGTTCCACCCGGCGCGGCCCGCGGAGATCAGATCCAGCGAGGCGAATTTGCGGGCGGTCGTGTAAGGCTCTTCGTAGGTGGTCGAGGATGTGGCGATAAAGCCGAGATGGGTGGTGAAAGGCGCAAGGGCGGAAAACAAGGTCACCGGTTCGAAGCCGGCCACGCGGGCATTGCCGCCTTCCCGCGCCCCGCCGAAGCCGACAGCTAGCCCATCGGCCAGGAAATAAGCATCGAAGAGGCCACGCTCGGCTGTCAGCGCCAGCTGCTTGTGAAACTCGAAACTGGTGGCGCCGTCGGCCGGCTGGTCGGGATGCCGCCATGAGGCGACATGCTGTCCGCCACCGGGAAGAAATGCCCCAAGCCTGATTTTCCGTGTCATGTCGCGTCCTCTCCGGTTGCCGTCAACAGTCTGGCCTTCCCCAAGACCAAGTAATAAATGGGCTGTTGGACTGCTAAGATACGTTCTCCATAAATTTTATAGAGAAACTTAATTTCATAGTTTCGGAGGAAGCGTGAATAGATTTCCCGGATCGGCGTGAAACTCGAAATTGAACGATCGAGGCCGCCGCCCCTCGAATTATAGGGGCGGGCCGACAGGCGGCATTCTCAGTCGTGACAAAGAGCCGCCTGAGGCGGCGATAAGGAGGTCGTCTGGGCATTCCCTCGCGCGAATGCCCGTGTCGCCGGATATCAATATCCTGATGTGCCCGGGCTTCAGCCTCGTTTTGGCCGGGCCGGGGCATGCTCCAGGCCGGCGGCGGCCTTCTTCAGGCAGTCGAGGTAGCGGTCGCGGTTGGCGATGCCGTCGTCGCGCGGCGTGACGAGGCAGAGCGTTGCGGCGGCGTGGCCTTCCTCGCCGCGCACCGGCACGGCAAAACAGTGGGTGAAACTGTCGACGATGCTGTTGAAGGTGAAGAGACCCTCACGCTCGGCCTGGCGCACCTCGGCGATGAAGGTTTGCGGCTCGAGCCATTCGCCCCCCGGCAGGCGAAAATCCTGCGGCGGAATGAAGTTCAGGATGTCCTGATCCGACAGATGCGCGACGAGCAGGCGGCCCGACGCCGTCCACGGGATCGGCACCGACTGGCCGACATCCGTCGAAATGCGGAAGGGTCGTGCGCCTTCGCGCATGCGCACGACCGTGTAGCGGTTTCCATCCAGCATGCAGAACTGTGCCGTCTCCCGCGTCTCGTCGGCAAGCCGTTCCAATGTCGCCTCGCATTCGCGGGTGAAATCGAAATGGTTTTCATAGGCCGCGCCGAGGAAATAGAGCTTGCGGCCGAGATAGACCCGCCCCTCGCCGCCGGTGAATTCAAGAATGCCGTTGCTTAGCAGCAGATTGACGAGTTCGTACACCGACGAGCGCGGCGCGCCGATCTGCGCGGCGATTTCGTTCGGCTTCAAGGCCTGCCGTTTCTGGCGCAGGAAATCGAGGATCTCGAAGGCGCGGTCGAGCCCACGGGCGCGTTTGCCGGCTGCTTCGTCCTGAACTGCATCCATTGCTGTCGATCCCAATTTCTGTTCGGCCAAGCTTTTCAAATCCTCTGTCGCATCTGTTAACCGACCCCCGTCATTCCCAGCAAACGAAAATTTTTTTCATCCCTCTTGCGAGGCGGAAAAATCGGCATAAGATCGCATCGTCCGGTATACAGATCAGATGTCTATTATATTGGACATAGATGGCCAGCCGTCAAGGCTGCCGTACAAAAAAGGGGATCGACATGAAGAATTTTGAAAACAGTATTTCCGCTTCGCTGCGCCGCCGCCTTCTCGCGGGCGCAGCCGCAGCCGCTGCCCTCCTCGTCTTTTCCACGGGCACGGCTTCGGCCGCTGCCAATTGCATCAAGGGCGACAGGAAAGCGCCTTATACGATCGGCTGGGCAAACATCTATTCGGTGCCGACCTGGATGAAGCAGACCGAAGGCACCATCACCGCTGAAGTGGACGAGCTGAAGAAGGCGGGCCTGGTGAAGGACCTGATGATCACCGACGCGCAGGGCAACGCCCAGACGCAGATCCAGCACATCCAGTCGATGATCGACGCCAATGTCGACGCTATCGTCGTCATCGCCGGCTCCTCCAACGCGCTCGATCGCGTCATATCGGATGCCTGCGATAAGGGCATCGCGGTTGTCAATTTCGACAGTCTTGTCAACACCGACAAGGTGACGGCGAAGATCAACACCGATTCCAGCGAATGGGGTGCGACCGCAGCCAAATGGATGGTCGCCCAGCTCGGCGGCAAGGGCAAGATCATCATCATGAACGGCCCGGCCGGCATTTCGGTGAGCGATGATCGCCGCAAGGGCGCCCAACCGGTCCTCGATGCCAATCCGGGTCTCCAGGTGATCACCGAGACGAATACGGAATATAACGTCGCGCCGGCACAGGAGGCGATGACCAGCCTGCTCTTCGCCAATCCCGAAATCGACGGCGTGCTGTCGCTCGGCGGCGCGCTGTCGGCCGGTTCCGTCATGGCCTTCGAGCGCCAGGGCCGCGACCAGGTGCCGACGACAGGCGAAAACGCCAGGCAGTTCCTGGAACTCTGGAAGGAGAAGGGCCTGAAGGGCTGGGCGACGATGCAGCCCAACTGGCTCGGCGCGCTTTCCGTCTATACCGCCGTACAGGCGCTGCAAGGCAAGGACGTGCCGGCTTTCGTCAAGGTGCCGCTGCCCGTCATCGACGACAGCACCATCGGCGGCTACCTCGCTCGCGCCGACAAGTTCCCGGCTGACGGCTATATCTACTCGGATTACGATCAGGCGCTCTTCGACAAGCTGCTTGCCAAGTAATCCCGAGCTGAGGAACCCGTCATGACGGAAGAACGGCCCCTGCTGGAAGCCCGGCAGGTGTTCAGGGGATTTTTCGGTAATCCCGTTTTGAAGGGCGTCGACATCGCCCTTCTGCCGGGCAGGGTTCACGCCCTGCTCGGTGAAAACGGCGCCGGCAAATCCACATTGATTAACCTCCTGTCGGGCGCCCTCCAGCCGGACAGCGGGTCCATCCTCGTCGACGGCAAGCCCGTCGGGCGTTTTAGCCCGGCGGCGGCGCGTGCGGCCGGCATCGCCGTGGTTCAGCAGGAGCTGAGCCTGACGGCCAGTCTGTCGATTGCCGAAAACATCGGGCTCGGCGCCTTTCCGCGCCGGTTCGGCCTGATCGACTACAAAGCGCTTCATCGCGGTGTGTCAGAGGTCTGCGATATGGTCGGGCTCACCGAACCGCTCGACATGCCGGTCGCCGATCTCGCGCTCGGTCGCCGCCAGATGGTGGAGATCGCCAAGGCGCTGTTCCGCAAGCCGCGCGTGCTCATTCTGGACGAGCCGACCTCCTCGCTCTCCGCCCACGAAGCCGGCATCCTTGGCCGCCTCATCGAGACGCTCAAAGGGCGCGGCACCGCCCTTCTCTATATTTCCCACCGCCTCAACGAGGTGCAGGCGCTCTGCTCGCATGTCACGGTGCTGAAGGACGGCGGCGTCACCGCCGACCAATCGCTCTCCGGCATCGACGGCGAAGGGCTGGTCCGCCTGATGGTCGGCCGCGAGACCGGCGACCTGTTCCCGCCGCGCGCCGCCGCCAAGCCCGGCGAAACACGCATCAGCGTCGAAGGTTTTTCGGCCGGCATGGTGCTAGATATCGGCTTCTCCGCCCGCGCCGGCGAGATCGTCGGCATTGGCGGGCTCGTCGGACAAGGGCAAGAAGACCTGCTGCTCGGCCTCTACGGCGCGATTCCAGCCTCGGCCGCGCGCGCGGAAGTCTCCGGCAAACCCGCCCTGCCCGCCGATGTTGGCGAGGCGAATGCCGCGGGCATCGTCTATGTCCCGGCCGACCGCAAGCACGAGGGGCTCGTGCTGCCGCATTCGATTGCCTCCAATCTCATCCTGCCCTCGCTCGGCCGGCTCGCCTGCAAGGGCTTGCGCGACCGGCCGGCGGAAAACGGCATGGTCACCGATCTCGCGCGCCGGCTGACGATCAAGGGCGACACGGCCCGTCCGGTGCAGGCGCTTTCCGGCGGCAACCAGCAGAAGGTGGCGCTCGCCAAATGGCTGCCGCTCGATCCCTCCGTTCTGCTGCTCAACGATCCCACCCGCGGCGTCGATATCGAGACCAAGCGGGAAATCTATCTCATGCTCCGCGCTTTCGCCGCTGAGGGGCGGCTGGTCATTCTCGCCAGTTCCGATACGCCGGAACTGGTGCATCTCTGCGACCGCGTCGTGGTTCTGCGCGAAGGACGCGTCGCGGCAACACTATCGCAGGATGCAATCAGCGAAGGGGCGATCGTCGGCGCGGCCATGGGCATTGCGACTGCCACGCAGGGAGAGGCGGCATGAGCACAATTTCGTCATCCCGGCTCTACGGTTCGATCCAGCTCCGCCGCAATCGCGGCCTTGCTGGCCTCTATCTGGTCGTCGCCGCCTTTCTCATCCTCTATGCGCTGCTCTTTCCCGGCATTCTTTCCATCGGCGGCTTCTCCAAGTTCACCCAGAACTGGTTCCCCCTCGCGCTCGTCACCATGGCGCAGGCGCTGCTGATGCTGAATGGCGGCATCACGCTGGCGATCGGCCCGCTCGTCAGCCTCGGTGCGGTGATCGCGGCGACGACGATGCAAGGGGCGCTCGGCGTGCCGGGCGGCATTCTTGCCGTCTCGCTCGCCGGCCTTTCGATCGGCGCCGTCATCGGCGCCATCGTCACGCATCTCAGGCTGCCGGCGATCATCGTCACGCTTGCCGGCTCCTTCATCATCGGCGGGGTGGCACTCATCCTGCTGCCGCGGCCGGGCGGGTTCATTCCCGACTGGCTGTCGACGACGCTGGCCGGCCACACGCCCGTCGCCTTCCTGCTGCTCGTCGTCATCCTCGTGCTCTGGAAGGTCTTTCTCGCCACCCCGCTCGGCCTCGGCATCTATGCGGCCGGCGACAATCCGGTCGGCGCATTCCGCTCCGGTGTCCCGGTCGAACGGGTGAAGGTCGCAGCCTTCGCGCTCTCCGGTCTGCTTGCAACGCTGACCGGGTTGTTCGTCGCGGCGCAGACCGGCTCGGGGGATCCGGTGATCGGCACGCCCTTCACGCTGAACTCGATCGCCGCCGCCGTGCTCGGCGGCGTCGGTTTTCTCGGCGGCAAGGGCACGATGCGCGGCGCGATCTGCGGCAGCCTGCTGCTCTCTGTCATGATCAACGTCATGTTCTTCCTGGGTTTTCCGCCGGTCGCGCAATATGTCGCGCAGGGGCTGATCATCGTCGGCGCGGTCGCCGTTCCGGAACTTCTCGGGCAATGGAGGGCAAGGCGATGAATATGATCAGGTCCGCCTTCCGCAATCCGCCGCTGCTGACCTTGCTTCTGGTCGCGCTCGTCTGGATCGTCGCAAGTTTTACGTTGCGCGGTTTCGGCGCCTATGGCCACCTGCGCTACCTGCTCGAACTCGCCGCCGTGATCGGCATCACCGCCGCCGGGCAGACGCTCGTCATCCTGATGGGCGGCATCGATCTGTCGGTCGGCGCTGTGATCACCGTCACGGCGATCCTGCTGCCGCTGATCTCGCCCGCCTGGGATCCGACCGGTCTCGCCGGCATCGCGGCGGCCCTTACTATTGCCACCGGTATCGGCCTGATGAACGGCGCGGGAGCCGCCTATCTCCGTGTGCCGCCGATCATCATGACGCTTGCTATGGCGACCTTCCTGCAGGGCCTGCTCGTCATCGTCGCCGGCGGCAGCGCGGTCACCGTCAGCAATCCGGCGGTCATTCTGCTCGGGCAGGCGCGGCCGCTCGGCATTCCCTCCGGCATCATTCTGTGGCTCGTCGTTGCAATCGTCGTCCTGCTGCTCGTCCACCGCATGCCGATCGGCGCCCGTTTCCTGGCGCTTGGGGCAAACCCGCTGGCGGCCCGGCTCTCCGGCGTCAGCGTCACCCGCAACACACTGATCGCTCATACCCTGTCGGGCTTTTTCGCCGGTCTTGCCGGCATTCTCGTGCTCGGCATGAACCGGCAGGGTTATGTCGGCATCGGCGATCCCTATCTGCTGACCTCGATCGCCGCCGTCGTGCTCGGCGGCACTTCCATCCTCGGCGGCCGCGGCACCTATGCCGGGACCATTCCGGGGGCGATCCTGCTTGTCACCACGACGGCGCTGATCACCGTCGTCAACGCCTCGCCCGGCTGGCGGTCGATCATGTTCGGCACGCTGATCCTTGCCCTGCTGCTGGTTTCCGGTCGTGAGGCGCGCCGATGACGGAGCGCTATGACGGGCCGGTGATCGACCCGCACCATCACCTCTGGGACCTCAAGCTGGAACGTCATCCCTGGCTTCAGAAGGCCCAGGCCTCCGGCGAGGAGATGGTGTCCGGCAGCCTGGCGCCGATCCTGCGCGACTACGGCATCGACGATTATCGCGCCGATGCCGCGCGCCAGAACGTCGTTGCGTCAGTGCATGTGGAGGCCGGCTGGTCCGTTGCCTACCCGCTGGAAGAGAGCCGCTGGCTGGATGGCCTCGACCGCAGCTCCGGCGTGGCGCGCCGTTATATCGCCCGGGTTCCCCTCGACGGGCCGGACGCCCCGCGGCTGCTCGAGGCGGAAGCGGCAAACCCGAACGTCGTCGGCATCCGCGATATTCTGAGCTGGCATCCCGATGCGGCGAAGCGTTTTGCACCGCGCCCGGATCGCATGAACGATCCCGCCTGGCGCGCGGGGCTTGCCCATGCCACGCGGCTCGGGCTGGTCTTCGACCTGATGCTCTATCCCTGGCAGATGGCCGAGGCGCTCGATCTGGTGCAGGTCTTCCCCGAAACGCTTTTCGTGCTCAACCACGGCGGCAGCCCCGCCGACCGGACGAAGGACGGCATGGCGCTCTGGCATCGCGGCCTGCGGGCGCTCGGCGGCGCGCCCAACGTGCGCGTGAAGATTTCCGATCTCGTCGCCTATGACCATGCGTGGACGCTCGAAAGCCTGCGGCCGGTGATCGAGCATTGCCTCGATTGTTTCGGCCCGACGCGTTCGATGTTTGCCAGCGACTTTCCGGTCGCAGGCCTGCACGCCTCTTTCGACGAAGTCTATCAGACCTTCCGCACGGTCGCCGCTGAGCTCTCTTACGACGAGCAGCGCGCCCTGTTCTTTGCCACCGCCAACGACACCTATCGCCTCGGTTTGGCCGATCCGGCCGAGATCGGGAGAGGCCGCCATGTCTGACCTTCGAGTCGCAACGGAAAATGCGCTGATCGACGAGCGGGTGCGCGGTTTTCCGCCAGGCCATCCGCCGCTGCCGCTTGCAGAGATCGGCCAACAGGGATGGAGACCTTATGACGGCAGGATGGCCCTGCCGCTGATCTCGCTCGACCGGCAGGCCTTCGCCGGCAATGTCGAACTGATGATGGCCTATGTGAAAAGCCATGGCGCCGAAATCGCCCCGCACGCCAAGACGCCGATGTCGACGGCGCTGTCGGACGCGCTTCTTTCGGCCGGCGCTTGGGGCACGACGGTCGCCGATATCCGCCAGGCCGCCGTCCTGCTCAAGGCGGGACAGCGCCGGCTGATCCTTGCCAACGAGATCGGCGGGATCGCCGCCACCCGCCGGCTTGCGGCCTTGCTCGGTCATTATCCCGATGCGGAACTGCATATCTTCGTGGATTCGACGGCGCTCGTCGAGGCGCTTCGCTCCGCTTGGCAGGAGCGCGGGGATTTGCCGCCTCTCGGCCTACTGCTGGAATTCGGTGCCGGCCGCGCCGGTATTCGCAGCGCCGAAACCGCGGCGGCAATTCTTGACGCGATCCTGGCGGTGGAGACGCCGGCCTTCCGGCTGACCGGCATCGCCGCCTATGAGGGTGCGGCCGCAACCGCTCATGCGGAAGAGACGATGCTTCGCATCGACGCTTTGATGGCGATGACATCAGATTTCCTGCCGAAGATACGCGCCCGCATCGGCCAGGAGCGGCCGCTTCTCGTCACGGCGGGCGGTTCGGTGTTTTTCGACGTCGTGGTGGCGCGGCTTTCACCTGCCGTCGCGGCCGATCCCGCCTGCCGGCTGGTGCTGCGCAGCGGCGCGACCTTCTTCCACGATCACGGTATCTACGAGCGGGGCCTTGCCGGCCTCGATGCGCGCGGCGGCTTGCACATCGGCGGCAAGACGGTTTCGGCGGCGGCCGGTTTCCGGCCGGCGCTGCGGGTCTGGGCCGAGGTGCTGTCCCGGCCGGAGCCGCGGCTTGCGATCTCAGGCATGGGCATGCGCGACGTGGCGATGGACCAGGGCCTGCCGCGGCCCTTGGCGCTCTATCGCAATGGCGCGCATTTCGCCGACCTCCGGGGCGCTGACGTTTTCCGCCTCAACGATCAGCACGCCTTCGTCGCCCTTGCCGATGGCAGCGACGTTTCCGTCGGCGACGTCATCGAGTACGGCATCTCGCATCCCTGCACCTGCCTCGACCGGCATGCCATCCTCTACGGCCTCGATCCGGACCATGTGGTGACGGCGGCCTATCTCACCAGCTTCGGCTGACCTCCCCTCCAAAAGCAAGAAAAGGAAAACCCGCTTATGATCCAGCGTTATCAGAGAGGCTCGCGTATGAGCCAAGCCGTCAGCTACGGCGGTCTCGTCTATATTGCCGGCCAGGTCGCGGAAAATCGCAAGGCTGGCATCGAAGATCAGACCCGCGATGTGCTCGCCAAGATCGACGCCCTTTTGAAGGAAGCCGGCACGGACCGCTCGCGCCTCCTCGCCGTCGACGTCTTCCTGCCGGCGATTACTGATTTCGAGGCGATGAACGGCGTCTACGACAGCTGGATCGACATCGAAAATCCGCCGGCCCGCGCCTGCACCGAAGCACGCCTCGCCGATCCGGATCTGCGCGTCGAAATGACCGCGGTCGCGGCGCTGTAACGGCACGGCAACCGCCGGCACTGGAGACATCATGCACAGCGGCCTCGTCAATCCGATCGACTTTTCGCGCGAGGGCCGGCAGGCCGGCCACCTCGCCATTCCCTATTCGATCGACCGGTCGCCCTATTATCAGATCCGCATTCCGGTCCTTCGCCTGAAAAATGGCGAGGGGCCGTCCTTGCTGCTGATGGCCGGCAACCATGGCGACGAATATGAGGGCGAACTCCAGCTCGGCCGGCTGATGCGGCGGCTTGACGCGGCTGAAATCCGCGGCGCTGTCACCATCCTGCCGATGGCGAACCTGCCGGCGGTGATGGCGGCCAGGCGCTGCTCGCCCTTCGACGGCGGCAACCTCAATCGGGCCTTTCCCGGCGATCCCACCGGATCACCGACGGCGCGGATGGCACATTTCCTCGAACACGAACTTTTTCCGCGCCATGACACCGTGCTCGACCTGCATTCGGGCGGCACCTCGATGGCGCACCTGTCCTGCACGCTGATCGAGCGGCAGGCCGATGCCGCCCGCTTCGAGCGGTCCGTCTCGCTGATGCGGGCGATGGGCGCATCGCATGCCTTCATCGCCGATAACGGGCCGACCGCGCCGACGTCGATGGGGGCTGCGGCAAGGGCCGGAACTATAGGTCTTTCCGGCGAGTTCGGCGGCGGCGGCACGGTGACGCCTGAGACAATGGGTTTCACGGCGGCGGCGATCGACCGGCTGCTCGTCACACTCGGCATCGTCGAACGTCCGGTCCTGTCGCGCGCACCGCTCGCCGAGCCGGGGCCGTTGCAGTTGCTGTCGCTGTCCCGGCACAGCCAGGGCATCTATGCCAACCGCAGAGGCTGGTTCGAGCCGGCCGTTGCCCTCGGCGCCACCGTTGCCGCCGGCGACCTTGCCGGTTGGTATCATGACCTCGAACGCCTCGAGCAGCCGGAGGAAGAGCTGCGTTTTGCCGAGAGCGGCATTGTCATTTCCCACAGGCTGCATTGCGACAGCCAGGCCGGCGACTGCCTGATCCAGGTCGCCGAACCCATCGCCTCTTGAGGAGCGTCGATCTCGTCAAGTGATGGCGCCGACCGCCGCCTTGACCCAGTCGAGGCGCTTGGCCGGGATGAGGCCGTAATTGTAGAAGTTCACGCCGTCGGCGCCGGCATCGACGGCGGCCTTGGCGCGAGCCGCCAGCACCGCCGGCCCGCTGACCTCGGGATAGAAGACGCGCAAGCCGACCCCGAGGAATTTGTCCGGTCCGATCGCCGCCCGGCCGGTGCGGATGACATCGCCGACGGCATCCGGTTCCATATCGTAGCAGCAGAGGATTGCCCCGTCGCAGAGCTTGCCGACCGCCGCGAGATCGACGCCGCCGAGCCAGCCGTCCTTCAGATCGATCAGCACGATACGGCTTGCGGGGTCGGCAGCGGCCCTGATCTCGCCGATCAGGCTGGTCACCGGTTCGCTGCGCCAGGCGAGATAGGCATGGAGATCGGGATGGTCGCGAAAGGCATCGATGCCGGCTGCCGGGAAGTCGGGAAATTGCCGTTCCGGGACAGCCCGTTCGCAGAGTTCGGCGATGAAACGTGCGACCGACCGGCGCGCGTCTTCGACCGGCACGCCGGCCTTTTCGGCGCGTGCCGTGCAATGATCGCAGAAGCAGAGCGACAGCAGGAAATCGTCTTCGCCATTCAGGCCGACGCCGTCCTTTTCGTGATGATATTCATGCGCGAATCCCATGAAGTTCGGGCTCTCGAGTTCCACCATGTCGGGCCGGTAGTTGGTCGTGATGTCGCGCACAAGGGTGACGGCATAATCCCGCGCCGCCGGGCTGGAAGGGCAAAGATTGTAATAATTGGCATTGCCGAAGGCATTCCGCGTCACGTGATCGGGATGCAGCATACCGAGACGGCTATTGTGAAGACAGACCGTCCAGCAGGAGACCTTGAGGCCCGTCGTCTCGCGTCCTCCGACCAGGGCTTCCAGCATGTCGCCGCGCTCGGCGACATTCCCAGCCATCAGCGGCCGGATCAGTTTGTCCTGCCAAAGGCTTTCATCCGGCCGGAAATAGACCGTCCCGTCCTCGGGAAAGTAGGCCTTCTGCTGCGGGCTGCGCGGCTGAAGGAACCGGCCGGCATGATAGGAGGTCGCCAGGCTGACCGCCGTGAGACCCGCCCGACCGGTAAGCTCGGCGGTAAACGCGCCGAGCCCCTGGTCCTGGATGTCCCAGGGATAAGTCCACATGGAAAGATGCATGGCACGCTCCTGTCAAATCTGTCCACTTTATAGAACATCTGTCCATAATAGTGTCCAGACTGATCTTGAGCGCGAGCGTCCGCAGACGCCCGCCGGGAGCACCCTGTCCTTCAGTCAGACGCGCGTTGATTGGCGGCATTCTCGTTGTAACGCGCGCGGGCCTGCTCGAGCCGCTCCGGGCCGCCGACCTGCGGAACGGCAACGTCCCACCAGTGGCCACCGGCGTCGGTCCCGGGGACCGCATCGGTGTCGATCACCAGAACGCTCGGAATGTTCCGTTCTCGCGCCGCCACGATCCGGGCCTCAAGCTCGGCGATGGACCCTATCTTTTCGGCATGGGCGCCCATCGAGGCGGCATGCGCGACAAAATCGATTTCGGGCTGCACGTCGACATTGCAGTCCTTGTACATGTTGTTGAACTCGGCGCCGCCGCACTCGATCTGCAGACGGTTGATGCAGCCGTAACCGCGGTTGTCGGTCAGCACGACGGTGAACGGCACCCGCCGCATGACGGCGGTTGCGATTTCCGAATTGGCCATCATGTAGGAGCCGTCGCCGACGAAGCAGATGACCTCCTTGTCAGGGCGCGCAAGCTTGATGCCCATGGCGCCCGCCACTTCGTATCCCATGCAGGAGAAACCATATTCCATGTGGTATCCGCCCTTGGCAGATTGCCACAGCACCTGCAGTGCGCCCGGCATGGTGCCGGCCGCGCACATGACCACCGAGTTTTCCGTCGCCACCCGCTGCACGGCGCCGATGACTTGCGCATCGGTGGGCAGGTTTCCGGGCCCGTCCGCTTCCGGCGCCGCTGTCACGCGCCCGACCGTTTGATGCCAATCGGTCCTGCTCCCGGCGTCGACGCCAGGCCCGTGATACGCCTCGAGCGCGGCGGACAGCCGCGCCAGCGTGACCCTGGCATCGCCGACACAGGGCAATGCCGAATGCTTTGTTGCGTCATATCCGGCAAGGTTGATCGAAGCGAGCCGGCGTGAGGGATTGCGGAAAAGCGCCCAGCTGCCTGTGGTGAAATCCTGGAAGCGCGTGCCGATGCCGAGCACGAGGTCCGCCTCGGCGCAAAGGGCATTGGCCGACGCCGATCCGGTCACACCCGGCGACCCGAAATTCAGCGGGTGCTCCGAGCTGTTGGCGCCCTTCCCGGCTTGTGTTTCGACAAATGGGATATGGTGCTTCTCCGCGAATGCGGCGAGCTCGGCCTCGGCCTCAGAATAGATGACGCCGCCACCTGATATGGCGACCGGCCTGCGCGCAGCCCGGATGGCCTCGGCGAGATCTTCGACCTCCCGCGGGTCCGGTTCGGGACGACGGATGCGCCACACCTTCGGTTCGAAAAAGGCTTGGGGGTAGTCGTAGAGTTCTGCCTGCACATCCTGGCAGAATGCCAGCGTAACCGGGCCGCAACTGCCGGGATCGGTCATGACGGCCAAGGCTCGCGGCAGGCAGGTCAGGAGATGCTCGGGGCGGGCGATCCGGTCGAAATAGGCCGAGATCGGCCGGAAGCAGTCATTGGCGCTGACGGTTCCGTCGTTCATATCCTCGATCTGCTGCAACACCGGCTCGGGGCGGCGATTGGCGAACACATCGCCGGGTATGAATAGCACGGGCAATCTGTTGACATGAGCAAGCGCACAAGCCGTGACCATATTGGTGGCGCCCGGGCCGATCGACGATGTCACCGCCTGGGCGCGCCGGCGCTTCAGCGTCTTCGCATAAGCGATCGCCGCATGCGCCATGGTCTGTTCGTTCTGTCCGCGCCATGTGGGAAGGGCGTCGCCAATCCCATGCAGCGCCTCTCCGATACCGGCGACGTTGCCGTGACCGAAGATCGCCCAGACGCCTTCGATGAAGCGCTCGCCATCCTCCGTCATCTGTTCCGCAAGCCATTTCATCATGGCTTGCGCCGCGGTCAGTCGTATCGTTCTCATTCTGCTGCCTCCTGAACGCGCGCCCGTGCGCCATCCCAGACCGCGCAGAGCCTGGAATATCGTTTCGCCATCTCCTCGACGGCCTCTTCATCACCGATCGCGCCTTCGAACCAGCCGCGGGCGACCGAGCCGAAGATCGTCCGGCCGACGGCAAATCCCTTGACGAGCGGGAAGCGTGCGGCAACCTCGAAGCTTGCTTTCAACGCATCCTCGGGCGCATCCAGGCCGAGGACGACAATCCCTCTTGCATGGCGATCGTTTTCCTCGATGGCGGCGCAGACCCGCGCCCATGCTTCGGGTTCGTCCAGCGGCTCGAGCTTCCACCAGTCGGGATAAATGCCTTCGGCATAGAAGCGGCGGATCAGTGTCGCGGTCGTATCCACGGTGACGCTGGCGACCTTGGAGGGGATGACCTCGAGCAGGAATTCCAGCCTGTTGCGGCGCGACGCCACGTAAAGCTGCCGCACTTCCGCCAGTTGCCGGTCCCAGGTCGCATCATCGTCGTCCGGGTGGCAGAAGCAGAGCACCTTGACGACGTTCTCGCGCGCCCATTCCAAAAGTCCCCCGCAATCGGGACCGAGTGACGGCTCCAGGCTAAGCGGCCTAGACCCCGGCCATTCGCAGGGTCTACCGATCCAGAGACCGGTGCCGGAGGCGGCGTGGAGCGCGCGCCGGCCGATCCGGTCGTCGCAGAGGATCCCGTAGCCGGATCGCCCCTGCTGCACTTTCAGGGCTGCCTGAAGGCAAAGCTCCTTGAAGGCTCCGCCCTTCGACGGCGTGTAACCCGTCATATTTTCGAGCTGCATCCGGTGATCGAAGGCGAAGACGCGCATCTCGGACCAGTCGCCATGCCGGTTGGTCGACCAGTGTATCTGCTCCAGCGCGGCATCATTGCGCAGGTCAGGACGCGTCATGCCGCGCTTAAGGAAGAAATTCAGCTCCTGAAGTGACGGATAGGCCGGCGTGCAACCGTGGCGGGAGACGGCAAACGCGCCGCAGGCATTGGCGTATCGGAGCGCGGTCGGCCAATCTTCGCCGTCAAGCCAGCCTTTCAGCAGTCCGGCGAAAAAGCCGTCTCCGGCGCCGAGAACGTTAAAGACGTCGACCGGGAAACCTTCGCCTGAAATGCCTTCGTCCAGATTATCCGGTATCACGTCTTCGAATGCGACCGCCCCTTTGGCCCCGCGTTTGCAGACGAGCGTTGCCGCAGTCACGGCGCGCACGGCCCGCAGTGCCGCCACGATATCAGTCGTCCCGCCGGCGATGTGGAATTCTTCCTCTGTCCCGACGATCAAATCGAAGAGATGAAGCGTCGTCTGGAGCTTTTCGGTCACCTGCCCGCTTGCCACATAGCGGCTTTCCCCCTCGCCATGACCGGCCACACCCCAAAGGTTCGGACGATAGTCGATGTCGAGAGCCGTCCGGGCGCCATGCTTGCGGGCAAAGCCGAGTGCCTTCAGCACGGCGGCTTCCGTGCGCGGATGCGACAGATGCGTTCCCGTCACCAGCACCGAGCGGGCGCTGGCAACGAAGGCCTCGTCGATATCCGCCTCGCAAAGCGCCATGTCGGCGCAGTTTTCCCGGTAGAATATCAACGGGAACCGTTCTTCGTCGCGGATGCCGAGGATGACGAGTGCCGTCAGGCGCTCGGGATCGGTCACCACACCCCTACCGTCGACGCCATGCCGGGCAAGCTCCTCGCGGATGAACCGGCCCATATGCTCATCGCCCACCCGGGAGATCAGCGCCGAGTTGAGACCCAGTCGGGCCGTGCCGCAGGCGATGTTGGTCGGACTGCCGCCGATATATTTTTCAAAGGATCCCATATCCTCCAGCCGTCCTCCGACCTGCGCCCCATAGAGGTCGACGCCGGCTCGCCCGATGGTGATCACGTCCAATGTCTTGGTCATGTCGGTTTCCTTGCACTATCATTGAATTCGGTCATGGTGATCGGGTTAGGCATCGCCGGCCTCTTTGCGGGAAGCTACGAATGCAAAAAAGAGCGCGGGCGAACATCGCCCGCGCCTTTCCATCAGCGGCTGATCGTTGCCTGCAGCGCGTCGATGGAGGACTGGATGCCGGCATCCGTCGACATGGTGAAGTCTTCCATCTCGAGGCTGACCCAGTCGTTGTAGCCGACCATGCGCACCACGGAGAAAAACTCCTTCCACCACTGCAGGTCATGGCCGGCACCGACGGCGACATAATTCCAACTGCGGTTGGCGACGTCGGTGACGTCCTTGAGCTCGAGCAGGCCGTTGACGTCGGCGAGGCCCCGCTCGATGCGCGTATCTTTGCCGTGGCAATGATGGATGGCGTTGCCCAGCGCGCGTGCCGAAGCAATCGGATCGGCGCCCTTCCAGAACAGATGGCTGGGGTCGAGGTTCATGCCGACGGACGGGCCGACCTCGTTGCGCAGGCGGAACAGGGTTTCCGGGTTCCAGACCAGCATTGCCGAGAAGTTTTCGAGTGCATATCTCTCGACGCCGACCTCCCTCGCGAGCTTCACCAGGTCGTGCCAGAGGGGGAAGGCGCGGTCTTCCCACTGGTAGCGGTCACGCTCCGGCATTTCGTCGGGCCAGCTCTTGGTATAGACGAGCCAATTGGGCACGGTGTCGCCGGGGGCGGCTTCCGGCAGGCCGGACATCGTCACGATCGTCTTGACGCCGATTTCGCCGGCAAGACGGATCGTCTGCTCCATCTCCTTGCGGTGACGCTTGCCCATCTCACCCGGATCGAGCGGATTTGCCGAGCAATTGAGGGCGGCAATCTCCAGGCCGCGGGCTTCGATTTCCTTGAGCCTGGTTTTCAGGAGCCCCTTATCGGCCAGCAATTCGTCGGCCCGGAAATGCGGCGCGCGCGACCAGCCGCCGCCCGTCATCTCGATGCCCTCGACGCCGAGTTTGACGCATTTATCGAGCATGTCGGGGAAAGAAAGGTTGCCCATGACATCGGTGCAGATTGAAAGTTTCATCTCGTAGTCTTTCTAAAGAGAGGATTGGGGACGCGCCTTGGGAGGAGGATGGAGGAGTTCCGACGCGCCCCCTGGTGGATCACTTGAACTCGACCCAGGCCGATCCTGCGTCCGCCGAGCGGACGCAGTTTTCCAGCCAGCGCACGCCTTCGGTGCCGGCTTCGATGCCGGGATAATGATGGCCCCTGAGGAAGGCCTCGTCGCCGCGGCGTTTTGCGTCGATCGCCTGGGCGATCCAGAGGTAGATGTTCGCCCAGCTGTCGCCGAGGCCCTCGGTATGCAGCGCCCCCATGCGGTCGGCCGCGAGGCTTTCCTCTTCGAGGTAGGGCATGCCGTGGTGTAGGGTGCGGTTCGGCTCGCCCTGCACTTCGTAAATCAGCTGGTCGGGATGGGCATCCGACCATTCGATCGAGGCCTTGGAGCCGACGAAACGGTAGCGCTGCGAACCCATATTGCCGGCATTGACCGACGACACCCAAAGACGGCCGCGGGCGCCGTTGTCGTAATGCATGAGAACGGTCGCATGGTCTTCGAGCGGCGCGCGGGTCGGAATGAAGGCCTTGCGGTCGCAGAGCAGCTTTTCGATTTTCAGATGCGGCAGCACGACTTCGGAGAGATAGTAGAGGTGCGTGCCGATATCGCCGAGAACGAAGGTCGGGCCGGCCGTCTTAGGATTGGTGCGCCATTTCACCGCTTCGCCGGCGCCGACATCGTCGCCCGCGTTGAAGCCGTGGCTATATTGCATGTCGACGATTCTTATATCGCCGAGCATGCCCTTCTTGACCATCGCCGCCATCTGATGAACCAGCGGATGTCCGGTGAAACCGTAGGTGACGCCGACGATCAGGCCCTTCTCTTCGGCGAGCCTCGCGACCTCGTCGCATTCGGCGACGGTGAAGAACAGCGGCTTTTCGCAGATCACGTGAAGACCGGCTTCGAGGCACGCCTTGGTGATCTCGTAATGGGTGAAGTTCGGCGTGGCGATCGAGACGACCTCGACACCGTCCTCACGCCCGGCCTCTTTGGCGATCAGCTCCTTATAGTCGCCATAGCATCTGTCCGCAGCGACGCCGATCTTCGTGCCGAAGTCGCGTCCGCGCTCGGCGTCGAGATCGAAGGCTCCGCAGATGAGCCGGTAGGTGCCGTCCCGCTGGGCGCCGGTTCTATGCTTGTAGCCCACCTGCCCGGTGCGGCCCCCGCCGACCATGCCCCAGCGCAGGGGGCGCTCGATGGATCTTTCTCCGTTGATCATTTTCTGTCCTTCCAGGAATGATGTCTGTGATGTTTAAGCGTTCCGGGCAGAACCCCGGTCGCGGTCGCTCCCGCCAATCGCCTGGCTGCATCGCGCGTTATTTCGCGGTCCAGTACTTGTCGACGAAGCGCTGCATTTCGGCGCGCATGAACTTGCCGGAGTGGTCGGCCTTGTCCTCCCAGGCGAAAACGCATGCGGTCATGATGCCGTCGAACCCGATCTCCGCCAGCGTGCTGAAGAAATCTTCCCAGGGAACCTCGCCCTGGCCGATGTTCAGGTGCTGATGCACCCTGGCCTGCGTGCCCGGAGGGTTGAGAATGTAGCGAAGCCCCGAAGAGGCCTTGTGATTGAAAGTGTCGCCGACATGGACATGGGCGAGCACGTCCTTTGCTTCCCGGAGCATCGCCTTGGTATCATCGCCAAAATAGAAGGTATGCGGCGCGCAATAGAGGAACTTGACGTTCTTCGAGTTGACCGTCCTGATGATATCGAGCGCCGGCTGCAGGGTTTCGCACCAATCCTCGGGATGCGGTTCGACGTGCAGATTTATGCCTTCCGTTTCAAAGATCGGCACCAACTCTTCCATCGAACGCCACCAGGCGTCTTCGCAGGCCTCGATCATGGACCCGGTATGGCAGCAGTAGCACGAACCCTTGTCCGGGTGGGGGCCGCGGCCGAATTCCGAGTTCATCGTGTCGACGCCGAGTTCGACACTGATCTCAATGGCGCGCTTCCAGTGCTTGACGGCAGCTTGCCGCTCATTTTCATCGTTCGAGGCCCACCGGTACATCGGCAGGATCGAGGCAATGCCGACATTGGCATCGGAAAGCGCTTTCTTGAATGCCTTGGCGCGGGCCGGAAACACGCGCGGCGCCTTGAACCACTCGAGAAAATCGGCCCGCGGGCTGAGCTCTATCCACTCGTATCCGAGTTCAGCCACTTTCGAGGGCAATTCTTCGAGTGAGAGGTGGCGATGCATAAAGGGATCGATTGCAATCTTCATGGCTGTTACCCGTCCGATGATTGTGCTGGGCCATCCCGCCGGGATAGGCGAGCTCTTTAGAGTTTCTGGAGTTCATCCGCGGCGGCGGTCGGTCAGACCGGCGGGGGATGTCCGGAATGCGCCGTCGAGTACGCCTCGATCTCGGCTTCGAGTTCGGCCATGGCCTCGCCTCCTGCCATCAGGTCGGTAATCTCTTCGCGCGTCTTTTCGCCCTTGCGGAAATCGGCCGCCTTCGCACCCTTGATGAGCACCGCGAAGTGGTCTCCCACCGTCATGGCGTGAATGACGTTGTGAGTGATGAAAATGACGGCGAGGCCGCGACGGCGCGCTTCCAGGACGATACGCAGCACGTGCGCCGCCTCCTTGACGCCGAGAGCGGCGGTCGGCTCGTCGAGGATCAGCACCCGGGCGCCGAAGTGGACGGCTCGGGCGATTGCCAGGGATTGCCGCTCCCCGCCAGACAGACCGCCGATCAGGCGATCGCCATCGTCGATGCGGGTGATGCCGAACTCGCGCACGGCCTTGACCGCGATTTCATTTGCGGCTTTGCGGTCGTAGATTTTGAACGGGCCGAAGCCCTTGGTCAGTTCCCGCCCGACGAAGAACGAACGGCCGATGCTCATCAGCGGAAAGGTGCCGCCGAACTGATGGACCGTTGCGATGCCGAGATCTGCGGCTTCGCGCGGATTCTGGAAGACGATCGGCCGACCTTCGAACTTCACCGTGCCGCTCGTCGGCTTGTAGACACCGGCAAAGGTCTTGATCAGGGTGGACTTTCCCGCGCCGTTGTCACCCAGCAGGCAAAGTACTTCACCGGGATGAACGCTCAACGTGATGTCGTAGAGCACATCGATCGGGCCGAAGGACTTGTTGACGTTTTCAAGTTCAAGAATTGGGCCAGCCATGTCTCAGCTCTCACTTCTTCTTCTTGGGTGAATAGGTCAGCGCCATCTGGCGGAACGTATTGTTCATGAGGACGGCCACGAGCAGCATCACGCCGATGATCAGGCTCGACCAATTGCGGTCGAAGGTCGTGAAATAGATACCTTGGTTGACGACGGCGAAGGTGATCGTGCCGAAGAAGATCCCGATCACCGACCCGAACCCTCCGGTCAGCAGCACACCTCCGACGACGACCGAGATGATCGAGTTGAAGATGAATGTCATTCCGCCCGAAACCTGCGCGGAATTGAACAGGATGGCCTGACACATGCCGACGAAGGAGGCGCTCATCGCCGAGAGGACGAAGAGGACCATCGTCAGACGGGTCGTCGGAATGCCGGCGTTGCGGGCACTGACCTTGTCTCCACCCATCGCGAAAATCCAGTTCCCGTAAGGCGAGAAGTGAATGAAGAAGATGAAGATTGCGGTGATGGCCACCCACCACAAAATGATCACCTGAAACGACCCGGCCAGGAACTGCCCGAAAAGGAACTTTGCCCAGGGGTCGGCAGTCAGCGCCACACTCGTCGTGCCGGTTACGAGAACCGAGGTGCCAAGCATCAGGCCCTGTACAGCAAAGAGGGTGCCGAGCGTTACGATCAGCGAAGGTACGGCCGTGTGCACGACGAGGTAGCCGTTGACCAGCCCGACGATGAGGCCGAAGGCAAGCGCACCGAACATTCCGACCCATATGGGAAGATCGTAGTAGCCCGAGAGGACCGCGACAGTCATGGAGCCGGCGGGGATCATCGCGCCAATCGAAATGTCGAGATCGCCTGCGATCATCAAAAGTCCGATGGGAAGAGCGATAATGCCGAGATTGGCGGCGACGTTGAGCCAGCTTGCGGCGCCGGCGGGCTCCAGGAATTTGGTGCTGCCGAACACGACGAAGAACACGAGGACGCCGACAAGTCCGAGGAATGCGCCCGCCTCGGGACGGCGCAATAGGTTGCCGAATGAAAGATTGTTCATATGCCTATCCCAGTCTGGGCGTGAATCTCCAGGCGTGCGGACGCGGTGGTCCGCACGCTCGATAAACTTCGACCCGCGGATATCCCGCGGGCCGGAGCCCGTTTCGAACGATTAGCGAGCGCCTTCCTTGACGCCGGCCAGGGTGGCGTCGATGTTCGCCGCATCGACGATGCCCGGGCCGGTCAGCACCGGTGCGGTCGGCAGGTTGGTGCCGTAGTCGATATGCGAGGCGAGAAGCGAAACCCCCAGCAGCGACTGCAGGTAAGGCTGCTGGTCGATCGCAAAGGTCTGCGAACCGTCCTTGATGCGGGCAAGCCCCGAGGCATTCAGGTCGAAGGTGCCATGCGCGACCTTGCCGACTTTATTCGCCTGAGCGATCCCGCTTGCAGCCGCATCAGCGTCGGAAGCCCCAACATTGAGGACGCCGTCGATGGTGTCGTCCTGGAGCAGTGTCGCCTTGACGGCCTCGGCGATTGCCGTCTGATCGCCGAAGCTGGTCGCCGGCAATGGCAGCTGCTTGCCGGTGCCGCCCTTTCCGGTGATGCCGTCGATGACACCCTTGCAACGGGCCTCCTGGTTTGCCGCACCCGGGAGCGTATTGACGCAAATGACATTTTTCGCACCCTTGGACGCGAAATATTCGCCGCCTGCCTTGCCGGCCGTGTATTCATCCGACCCGACATAGTTGATCGCGCCAAGCTCGCGAGCTTTGTCGATGTTGCCGGCATTCATGAGGATGACTTTGATGCCCGCAGCGACGGCAGCCTTGATGGCCTCGTCTTCCGCCTCGGGCACCCAGTCGGGCACCACGATGCCGGTCACGCCCTGGCTGATGGCCGTGCGGACGAGCTGGGCGGCGTCAGGCCCGAGATTGTCGTAGGTCTGCAGCTGCAGATAGCTGACGGAGCCGCCGTTCTTCTCGACGACGAGCCGGGCGTCATCGACGCCTTTCTTGATGCGGCTCCAGAATTCGTCATCGGTCTTGCCGCCGACGACAGCAATATTCGCGGCCATGACAGAAGAAGCGCCAAGAACGACAACAGCGCCAGCCAGCAGCCCGCGTACGGCGCGCATTGAAAAACTCATGTGATTTCCTCCCAAAAAGGCGGTCGAGAGTAACAATTCCTCAAAGCAAGGCTCCCAACTCGCTGGAATATTTGTATCAACCGACCGCTGAAAATGGAATGCTTATTGCGTATTGATGAAATTAATGTATCATTTCATTTCATCCTGAAATGGAATGAAATATATCATGAAGAGACCGACCATTGCCGATCTTGCCCAGGCCTCCGGCGTCAGCATCGCCACGGTCAACCGTATCCTCGGAGGTACCGGCGCAGTGCGTGCGGAAACGATCGACAGGGTGCAAAATGCCGCGGAAGAGATTGGATTTTATGGCCGCGGCGTGATCGAGGACCGCAGGCAGCGGCTCCTGCCGAACTATCGTTTCGGCTTTCTTCTCCAGCAGTCGAGTCGTGAGCTCTACCGGCTGTTCGGCTCCAAGATCACCGAGGCGGCCGCGAGACGCCAGCATGAGAAAGTCGTGGCTGTGGTCGATTTTGTCGATGTCCTCGAGCCACAAAATATTGCAGATCGTCTCGAAGCGCTTGGCAAACGCTGTGATGCAATTGCTGTCATTGCGGGCGACCACCCATTGATCGGGCAGACCATCCAATCGCTCAAGGAGAGAGGAAAGCCGGTTGTCGCCTACATAACCGATCAGTCCGCCCGGGATCGCGCCGGCTTCGTCGGCACCGACAATTGGAAACTCGGGCGCACCGCCGCATGGTTTCTGGCTCAGACCACGCCGATGCCCGGTCGGATCGCCGTCTTCATCGGCAATCATCGTTACCAGTGCCAGGATGTCTCCGATGCGAGCTTTCGATCCTATATGCGCGAGCACGCGCCCCATCTTCAGGTGGATGACAGCAGGCCGACACATGAGGAGCCGCAGGAAGCCTACCGGATCGTCAGCCAGTTGCTGTCCGAACTCGATGACCTCCGAGGCATTTTCATCGTTGGAGGGGGAATTTCCGGGGTGCTGCGTGCTCTTCGCGAAGCGCCGGTCGAAAAGCGAGATAAGGTCAGGGTCGTCTGCCGCGACATCGGCCCGGAAACGCGAAAGGGCTTGACGGAAGGCCTGATCATGGCGGCATTGTGCCATCCACTGGATCAGATATCGGACGAATTGATCGCCACGATGATCGCAGCGCTGGAACACCGCGACAGCACAACCATCCTTCAGCGCGTGGTTCCCTTCGAAACGATTACGCCCGAAAGCGTTTGAACCGCCCGGTTTGCATAGGGCGGCAGGCCGAAAAGGCCAGCCGCCCTATAATGCGGCAGGGCTGATCGCTATTGCGGTGTCGCGTCAGATGTCGACGACGAGACTCTTGGCTTTCAGCACCGGTTCGAGATTGCTGACCTCGATGACCGATTTCCCTGACTTGTAGGCGGCGATATAGCCGGCTTCGGCATCTTCGCGGGCCTGTGACAGCCTGGCGACTTCCTGCGCTTCCTGGCGACGCACGACCACCAGGCCGTCGGCATCGCCGGCGATGATGTCGCCGGGGTGGATGATTTCACCACCGACGATGATCGTGTCGTTCACCGCCGCAATGGTTTCCTTCACCGTGCCCTTGATGCAGACGCTGAGCGAGAAGACCGGGAAGCCAAGCTCCCTCAGTTGCAGCGTGTCGCGCACGCCGGTATCGGTGACCAGGCCGCCGATGCCCTTTGCCAGGCAGGCATTGGCGAGGACGTCGCCGAAAGATCCGGCCTCCTCGTACTCGCCTGCGGATACGACGATGATATCACCCGGCTTCGCGTAGTTGATGGCAAGCTGCAGCATGATGTTGTCGCGCGGCGCGCATTTCACCGTAAAGGCCGGGCCGCACAATTTCATGCGATAGTCGACGGGCTTGAGGCGGGAGGAAAGGGCTCCGCGGCGTCCTTGGGCCTCGTGTATGGTCGCGGGCGAAAATTTGGAAACGGCGTCGATATCGGCTTTGCTTGGCCGTTCGGCAATATCTTTAATATGGATCATGGATGCCTCCCTTCGTTGGCCGACGGCGGGCATGTCCCGCCGTCTGATTTCATTTGGACATTGTTATCGGAGAACGCCGAGGTCCTAGATCCGGATGATTTTAGGCCGGCTGGCCTAAAATCTGAATCCGTATCTAGATCAAAGAATTAGAGCATGATGTCGTCCGAAAACCGCTCACATTTTTCGGCATCATGCTCTAGGGGATCGGGTCGAACTTCAGCTGCGCGAGCGGTACGACCTTGTCGGTGCGGGTCATCTTGTATTCGGTGCTGGGTCCGAGCCACTTGTCCCAGATCTTGTTGATCTCACCAGACTCGTCGAGCTTGTGGAGGATCTCGTTGATCTTGGCGGTCAGCGCCGGCTGGTCCTTGGCCATGCCGATGCCGATCGGCTGATAGAGCATCGGCTCCTCGATCATCCGCATTGGCTTGCCCTTGCTCTTCGATTCATTGACGAACTTGGTCGTCGTCATCGTGTTGGCGACCATGCCGCGCGCCTTGCCCTGCTGGACGGCGAGATAGGCAGAGGCGGTATCCTGGAAGGTCAGCGGGTCGGATTTGTTGAGCTTGATCGACATTTCCGAGGTCGAGCCCTTGGTCGAGGCGATGCGCTGGCCGGCAAAATCGGCCTTGGTCTTGCCGGCATCGTCCGCCGGTACGATCAGCATTTCCTTGGCAAGATAATAGGGGTCGCTGAACTGGATCTGTTCGGCGCGGCTGAGCGTATAGGCGAGGTTGGCAACGGTGATGTCGACGCGGCCGAGCTTGACCTCAGGCACGCGGGCCTCGACCGAAACCGGCTTGATCTCGGCCTTGACGCCCAATTCCTTGGCGATCGCACCGCACAGATCGACGTCGAAGCCGGCCATTTCGCGGGTCTTTGGATCGGGAGAAGCGAAAGGGGGAACGTCGGCAAACGTCGCGCAGCGCAGGGTTTTCGCCGACAGGATGGTGTCGAGCTGATCGGCTTTTACCGGCACGGCGGCCGCCAGGCCGGCAAATGCGGCGGTGAGGGTCAGGTATTTCCAGTTCATTGCTGTTCTCCTTTGTTTTTGGTGGTTGGTATCAGTGCCGGAGATCAGCGAGGAAACGCTGAGCCCGGGGATGGCGCGGATTGCTGAAGAATTCCTCGGGGGTCGCCATTTCGATGATCTGGCCGGCATCGATGAACCAGATCCGATCCGCGACGTCGCGGGCAAAACCCATTTCGTGGGTGACGCAGAGCATGGTCATGCCTTCGGACGCCAGGCTCTTCATGACGGCCAGCACTTCGCCGACCATCTCGGGATCGAGCGCGCTGGTCGGTTCGTCGAACAGCATCACCGGCGGTTCCATGGCAAGGGCGCGGGCGATTGCCACGCGCTGCTGCTGGCCGCCCGACAGCTGACCGGGATAGGCTCGGGCCTTGTCGGCGAGGCCGACCCGATCGAGGAGCTTGAGGGCCTTTTCATGCGCGACATCGGGCGCCACGCCCTTCACCCGGATCGGCGACATCGATACGTTCTCGGCGACCGAAAGATGCGGAAACAGGTTGAAGTTCTGGAAGACGAAGCCGATCCGGCTGCGCATCGCGTTGAGTTCCCCAGCCCGCATGGCGGCATGAATGTTTTGCCCGTCGAGCGCGATCGACCCGCTATTGATCTCCTCGAGGCGATTGATCGTGCGGATCAGCGTCGACTTTCCCGAGCCGGACGGGCCGCAGATGACCACGACCTCGCCGCGCGCCACCTGCGCATCGATGTCCTTCAGGACCGGATAGTCGCCATAGCTCTTGCAGACCTGCGAAAGCCGGATCGTCTGTGATTCCCGTGCTGAAACCGACATTGTCATAGCTGCTCCGATACGATTTTCGACGGCGTGACCACCGAGGCGGCAGGAAGGCCGGAAAGTCCTGCGCGCCGCCGCGTGATGCTGCGCTCGAGGCGATTTGCGAAGTAGGTCAGCGTCCAGCAGATGGCGAAGTAGACGATCGCCAGGATGAGGAAGACCTGGAAGGGCTGCGTCAGGAGCTGGTTGTTGACCTGGCTTGCCGCAAAGGTCAGGTCCGGCACGTTGATCACATAGCCGAGCGTCGTGTCCTTGATCGTCGAGACGAAGGTGGAGAGGATGCTCGGGATCATGTTGTAGAGCGCCTGCGGCAGGATGATGAAGCGCATCGCGCCGAGATAACCGTGGCCGAGCGCCCGCGCCGCATCCATCTGGCCCGGTCCGAGTGCCACGATGCCCGCACGGACGACTTCGCTGAGAAACGCGCTCTGATAGACCACCAGCGTCGTCAGCATGGTGACGAAGCTCGGCACGTCGGCGCCGGTCAAGAGCGGAACCAGGAAATAGCTCCACAGGATGAGCATCAAGAGCGGCACGCCCCTGGTGAAATAGACAAGTGCCGTGACAGGCCAGCGCAGCAGCGGCGATTTGGAGAGCCGCGCCAGCGCGAAGAGGATGCTGGCCGGAAAAGCGAGAGTGATGCTGAGCGCCGAAAGGATCAGCGTATTGGCGAGCCCGCCGAGCGGTCCGTTCGGATATTGGCCGATCAAGAGCAGCAGCCAGTAGTCGCGGACGATGGCGATCATGTCCTGGATCATGCGCGCGCACTCCGGGCAGGATCTGCGCGCATCGACAGATAGGCGCCGATGCTCATGATCACGAGCGAGAAGAAGAGGTAGAGAACCGTGCCGATCAGGTAGATCTCGAAGGTGCGGAAGCTGAGGTTTTCGACTTCCTTGACGGCATGCGTCAGTTCCGACGCGCCGATGACGACGGCGAGACTGCTGTTCTTGAACAGGGAGACGCTGTGATTGATGAGCGGCGGCAGCGCGTTGCGCACGCCCTGCGGCATGATGACGAAACGCATCGCCGAGACGTAGCCATGGCCCAGCGCACGGGCCGCCTGCATCTGGCCGGGACCGACCGAGCGCACGCCCGAACGAAGATCTTCGCTGAAATAGGCTGCCTGGCAGAGCCCGAGCCCGATCACTGCGAAGATCGCCTCGGCATTATGGCTCGCGAGCCATGTCGCGACCCCGTTCGGCATCAGGGTGAAAATCCCGAAATACCACAGCATGAGCTGAACCAGCGTCGGGACGTTACGGTGGTAGGATACGTAAGCGGCGACCAACGGATCGCCGAAGCGAAAGGGCGACAGGCGGACACACAGCAGCAGAAGTGCGAGCGCCATCGCCAGCGACCAGGACCCGGCATAGATGATGAAGGTCATCTCGATGCCATGCAGCAGCATGGCGGCATATTCGGGATTTCCCAGGATTGCCGAAAGGTCGAAACCGCTCACGGAGTTGGCTCCCCGGATGGATCTGTCTTCGGCTGCGGTCTTGCGGTCTGCAGGCCGCCCATGACCTGCAGTGTCGGGGTGATCTCCATATGGCCGATGTTGACGGCGACGGGAGCCGATATGGCGAAGGCGATCGCGTCGGCGATATCGGTGGCCTGCGGCAGTTCGAAACCGTCGATGAACCGTTCCCGAATGCTGGGATCATTGCCGTGGACGTGATTGAAAATGTCCGTGGCGACCCGGCCGGGGCAGATTTCCGTGACGCGCACCCGCTTGCCGAAAGCGTCGATGCGCAGCTGGTTGGACAGCATGCTCACGCCTGCCTTGGTGGCGTGATAGGATGAGTTGCCGCCGAAATTATAGGCGCCGGCGATCGACGAGATGTTGATGACGTGGCCGCGGTCTCGCGCCACCATGCCCGGCACGACCAGACGGCAGAGATGCAGGACCGCCCGGAGATTGACGTCGACGATGAGATCGATATCGCCCTCGTCGGCTTCCAGGAACTTCTTCGGCCGATCGACGCCGGCATTGTTGACGAGAATGTCGAATTCCACCCGACGCGCGAGCTCGGCCATGGCCGGTCGATCGGTCACATCGATAGCGTGGGCGATGCAGCCCGTACGCTCTGCCAGCTGCTGCAGCGCTTCGGCGCTGCGGGCAACGGCATGGACTTCGATGTTCTCCCGACGAAGCCGCTCAACCACGGCTGCGCCGATCCCGGAGGAGGCGCCGGTCACCAGTGCGGTCTTGTAGTCGGAGAATGGCATTGTCGTTCCCTTGTTGTTGATTGAGACAGTAGCGAAGCTTTAACCCCTTGCCTAAGACCGATTATCTCTGGAGCAATAAGCAACGGTTATGGAGCGGGTGCGCCTGTAGAAGACGAGAAAGCGGCGATGCCGGCATTCTCTCGCAGCCTCGTCTCAGACCGCCTCGCGTTGCAAAAGCAATGCGCGTCTGCAAACATGGCATTCGCAGATCAGAATGGTACCCCGATCCCCATGGACATCAGACGCCTCAAATCTTTCATCGTGATCGTCGACAGCGGCAGCATCACGCGAGCGGCGGATCTTTTGCATATCGCCCAGCCGGCCCTCAGCCAGCAGCTTGCAGCGCTGGAGGAGCATTTCGGCCATAAGCTGCTGATCCGCAGCCAGCAGGGCGTCAGCATGACGGATGCCGGACACGCGGTATATCGCCATGCACAGATTATCCTCCGGCAGATGGAGCAGGCACAAGCGGATGCATCGGCAGCCGGCAATTCGCTGGCCGGGCGCGTATCCGTCGGCCTCGTGCCGTTCAGCAGCGCGGCGACCCTCTCGGTCGACCTCCTGGCGGAAACCCGCAAACGGCATCCCGGCATCCTGCTGCATCTGACCGAAAGCGTCGGCCAGACCTATAGCCAGATGATCATGAACGGCCGGCTGGAGATGGCGCTTCTGCATGGCACCGGGCCGATCAAGGGCGTGCGGTTCGAACCGATCCTCAGCGAAGAGTTTTTCCTGGTCGCCCATCGCGACTTTGCCATCGAAGCGGATGCGAAACCCGTGTCCGTCAACGCGCTTGACGGAATACCGCTGCTATTGCCGCCGGCCTATAATTTCGTCCGCCGCGCGGTCGATACCGCCTTCACCCGCACCCGCACCAATTTGAAGGTCGTGGCGGAAGTCGAAATCGTCCGGACGCTGGCCCGGGCGGTCGGCAGCGGTCTCGGCGCGACCATCATGCCGAAAGCCATCGCCGATCGCATCGTCTCGGAATCGAGCGAGCCGCTGATCTGCCGGCTCGTCTCGCCGCGGATCGAGGAAACCCTGTCGCTGTGCGTTTCCGACCAGAACCCCCTGTCGGAACCGGCCCTTGCCGTTCGCGACATCCTTCTCGAGTTGACGGCGCGGCTGAAAGACTGAGGCGTCGCCCCTTCAGCGCATATTCTTGCAAAACTCAGCGATGCGCGCGCAGCCTTCGCCGAGTTTTTCCATGCTTGTTGCGTAGGAAATACGGAAGAAGGGGCTCATTCCGTAAGCGGCGCCTTGCACGGTCGCGACATGATGCTCGTCGACGAGCGCCATGACGAAATCGACATCGGTCTCGATCTTGCGCCCGCCCTTGCTGGTCTTGCCGATCAGCCCCGATATATTGGGATAGATATAAAAAGCGCCTTCGGGCCGATGGCAGCGCAGCCCTTCCACCTCCGACAATTTGTCGAGGACGAAATCGCGTCTTTCCCTGTAGATCGCCGCACGCTCCTTCAAGAGATCCTGCGGCCCGTCGAGGGCCGCGGTCGCCGCCGCCTGGGTCAGTGTGGCGATGCCGCCGCCATTCTGGCCGTTGACGTTGCTGACGGCCGAGATCAGGTCTTTCGGCCCGGCGCAAAAACCGAGCCGCCAGCCGGTCATGGCATAGGCCTTGGAGACGCCGTTCATCGTCAGGACGCGATCGTACAATCTCGGTTCGACTTCGGCGATCGTGCAGAACTGGAAGTCGTCATAAACAAGGTGCTCGTAGATGTCGTCGGTCATGATCCAGACATTGGGATGACGCAGCATGACCTCGGCGATGGCGGCCATCTCTGCCCGAGAGCAGGCTGCCCCCGTCGGATTGTTCGGGAAATTCAGAAAGAGCCATTTGGTGCGCGGCGTGATCGCCGCCTCCAGATCCTCGGCGCGCAGTTTGAAGCCGGCCTGCTCGTGGCAGGGGACCGGAACCGGAACGCCGCCGGCGAATTTGACGATGTCGGCATAGCTAACCCAGGAGGGCGTGGGAATGACGACCTCGTCGCCCGGATTGCAGGTTGCCAGCATCGCATTGAAGATCACCTGCTTGCCGCCGCCGGACACGACAATCTGGCTGGCATCGTAGTCGAGATTGTTGTCGCGCTTGAATTTTTTGATGATCGCGGCCTTCAGTGCCGGCGTCCCGTCCATCGGCGGATATTTCGTATCGCCGGCAAGAGCTGCCGCATGGGCCGCTTCGATCGCATGCGCCGGCGTGGGGAAATCCGGCTCGCCTGAGGAAAGGCTGACGACCTTGATGCCTTTGGCGGCCAGTTCCCGGGCGCGCTGGGTCATGGCGGCGGATGCGGATATGGAGACGTTTTTCAGGCGGTCTGCGATCACGGACATCGACATGGTCCTTCGATGAGAGATGGGAACGAGAGACCGCCCTCGGGCGATCGGGATAATGTCAGTCGGCGAGTTCGGCGGCAGGCGCGAGCGCAGCACCCGTGGCTTCGATTTCGCCGCGCACGATGCCGGCAAGCTCCAGCGCGCCGGGTGTGTCACTGTGGACGAGAATGGAACGCGCCGGCATGGCGATCACGGCGCCATCGATCGTCGTGACGGTTCCTTCGCGGAGGAATTGTCGTACGCGTGCGCGCACTGCGGCTTCATCCTTGATGAGGGCGCCTGCGAGCCCGCGGGCGACAAGTCTGCCCTCGGCGTCATAGGCCCGGTCCGCAAGGAAAAGCGCCAGCGTCTTCAAGCGCGCGCGTTTGGCCGCCCGCTGGATCTCGCTGCCCGACGTGACGAAGACGACAAGATTGGCGTCGACGGCGGCGATCGCATCCATCATCAGGTGGGCAAGGACGGGATCACGGTTGACCATATTGCCCATGGCCGCATGGAAGCTGATATGCGAGACGGTGACCCGCTCGGCGCTGGCGATCGCCATCAACGCGCCGAGCTGATAGAGCATCTGCTGGCGAAGCTCGTCCGCCGGAAACGGCATTTCCCGCCGGCCGAAGCCCAGCCGGTCGGGCAGGCCGGGATGGGCGCCGATGCCGACGCCATACTGTTTCGCCAACCGCACCATGCGCCCCATCGTATCCGGGTCGCCGCCGTGGAAACCGCAGGCGATATTGGCCGACGAGACAATTTTCATCATCGCTTCATCGTCGCACAGCCGGTAGGGACCAAATCCTTCGCCCATATCGGAATTCAGATCGATCTTCATCAGTTCCTCCTTTTGACGGCCTTAAGCCATCGCCTTCAGGGCGCGTTTGACCATCCCGGATGTCTGCCTGACATCTTCGACATAGCGGGCGACAGCCTGTTCAACCCTGCGTGCCTCCGCATGCGTCGAGCGAACGAATTTCAGGCGGGTGCCGATGCGGGCCTGCCCGAGCCGCCAGAGATCGCACTCGATCACGCCGGCAATCTTCGGATAGCCGCCGGCAGTGTTTGCATCGCTCATCTGTACGATCGGCTCGCCGCCGGGCGGAACCTGGATGACGCCGGGCACGACGCCGTGGGAGCGCATCTCGATCGATGCGGTCGGCGTGATCGGTTCGCCGGACAGACGGTAGCCGGTGCGGTCGCTTCGCGAGGAAATCCTCCAAGTCTGGCCCCAGAAGGCTTCGCCATCTCCGGCAAAAAGATCGTGCTCGCCGGCCGGCAGGGCGCGGATCGGCAAGGCGCCGTCGACAGGCGCCGGGAAGACCTCGCGCAGTGCCACGGCCGGCTCGACGACGGCGAGGCCCGTGGCCGGCAGCATGGCCATCTCCAAGTCCTCGCCGACCGCGATCCGATCGCCCTTCGCCAGAGGCCGGCCGGCATTGCCGCCGAAGCCGCCGCGCAGCGACGTGCTGCGCGACCCCATGACCACGGGAATATCCAGCCCGCCGCCGACCGAAATATAGGCCCGCGCGAGCTTTGGGGGCTGCTGCAGCTCAAGAACCTGTCCGGGCTCCGCCGTATAGGCGCACCAGGGAATGAGTTCCGATCCGTCGAGACTGACATGGCCGTCGGCGCCGGTCACGGCAAAGACGGTGCGCCGATCGAAACGCAGCCTGAACGGAAAGGTCTGCACCTCGATCACCGCCGCATTCTCGTCATTGCCGACGAGAATATTGCCGATCCTGACGGCAAGCGGATCCATGGCGCCGCTCGCCGATACGCCGATGTCGCGATAGCCGGGGCGCCCCAGATCCTGCACCGTGTTGAAAGGGCCGCTTTCCCAAATCTCGATCATAGTTCGATCCTTGCCGGCAGGAACCGCACCGTATCGCCCGGCGCCATCAGCGCGGGGGTCGGCGAAGTTGGGTCGAACATCTGCAGTGATGCGAAGCCGATGGAATTCCAGCCGTTGGGGCCGGTCAGCATGGCGACGCCGGTCTGCATGCCGCCGATGGTTACGCAGCCCTTCGGCATCTTCAGCGACGGCACGGTCTTTCGCGGCATGTAGATGCGCGGATCGAGGCCATGCAGATAGCCGAAACCCGGCGCGCTGCCCAAGGCGAAGACACGATAGGTGGCTTCATGATGGATGCGGACGACCTCGCGATCGCTGAGCCCCGAGAGATCGCAAAGGGCCGGAAGATCGGTCGCATGTTCGCCACCGTAATGGACAGGGATCTCGATGGTCTTGCCGTTGAGATCGATGCTCTGGGCGTTCTCCCACGCCTCCAGCAGCCGGGCGACCACCGCATCGGGATCTTCGGGCGTCTCCTTGAAGATCACCAGCAGGTTGGTCATTCCCGGAATGTTTTCCGCAAGCTCCGTCCAGCCTTTCACGGTCTGAGAGAGAGCCCAGATCCGCCGTTGCGCGATGAGATCGAAATCGCCTGGCGCCTCGAGCAGGAAGGATCTGGCGCCGATCGCGGAAACCCGCGCCCCGCTTTGGGTGGCCGGAACGATTTCACGTTGCGAGGCATGTCTGTTCGTCGTGGCGATCATGATGGCAGCTTGATTTCGAACAGAGGGTCGCCGAAGCCGACCAGGGCGCCGGGCTCGGCGAGCAGCCTGGTCAAAACACCCGAACGGCCGGCGCGAAGGGGGAGCAGCACATGCCCTACCCTGACGAAGCCGAGGATATCGGCATCGGATACGGAGCGCGGCAGATTTCCAGATACGGCCGGGACGGCCGGATGTTCGGCGCAGAAATGTCCGGCCACCGGCGCCTTCACGACGACAGGTGCTGGGCCTGGAGCGCGGGTTGCGGCTTCGTGCGCGCCGATCCGGGCGCCGCCCTCCCCTGAAACGACGATGCGAAGCTGCCCGTCCGGCCGGGAGATCTCGAGGCCCTCCACTCCGGCAGCCGTCAGCGCGTCGGTGAGGAACGCGATGGTTGTGGGATCGCTGAAATCGATCGCGCTCATGCCGCCGCCCTCCGCAGCTTCAGCCATTGCTCGAGATAGTGGATGTTGGTCTGGCCGCGCGCGAAGGCATGGTCCTCGAACAGGGCGCGCAGGAAGGGGATGTTGGTGGCGATGCCCTCGATCTCGGTGCCGGCAAGCGCCTCGCACATTCTGGCCATCGCTTTCGCCCGTGTCGGCGCGTGGACGATCAGCTTGGCGATCAGCGAATCGTAATAGGGCGAGACCCTGTAACCGGGATGAATATGCGTATCGACGCGGATGCCCGGCCCCTGCGGCAAAGCCAGATGGGTGACGACACCTGCCGACGGCAGGAAGGTGTCGGGATCCTCGGCATTGATGCGGCATTCGAAAGAATGGCCTTCGCATGTCACCTCGCTTTGGATGAGGTTCAGAACGTCACCCTGGGCGGCCTTTATCTGCGCCTGGACGATATCGACCCCGCTCGTCAGCTCGGTGACGGGATGCTCGACCTGAAGCCGCGTGTTCATTTCGATGAAATAGAAGGCGCCGTCCTCATAGAGGAATTCGAAGGTGCCGACGCCGCGGTAGCCGTTCTGGCGGCAGGCCTCGACGCAGGCCATGCCGACCGGCTCGATGATCTCAGGCGCGATCCCCGGCGCCGGCGCCTCTTCCACCACTTTCTGATGGCGGCGCTGCATCGAGCAATCCCGGTGGCCAAGCCACACGGCATTGCCGTGGTCGTCGCAAATAACCTGGATCTCGATATGGCGCGGATGCTCTAGGAATTTCTCCATGTAGAGCGAGGGCGAGCCGAAAGCCTTGCGCGCCTCTTCCCGTGTCAGCGCGATCGCTTCATGCAACTGGCCGGCCTCTAGCACGACGCGCATGCCGCGCCCGCCACCGCCGCCTGACGCCTTGACGATGACGGGATAGCCGATCTCCCGCGCGATGCGCTCGATTGCGGCCGGGTCGTCGGGCAGCGCGCTGTCGGGGCCGGGAACGCAGGGGACGCCGGCCGCCATCATCGCCCGCTTTGCCGCGATCTTGTCGCCCATGGTCGCGATCGATGACGCCGTCGGACCGATGAAGACCAGCCCGGCCTTTTCAACGGCGCCGGCGAATGCGGCGTTTTCCGACAGAAAACCGTAACCGGGATGGATGGCGCCCGCGCTCGTCAGGCGGGCGGCGAGAAGAACGGCATCCTGATTGAGATAGCTCTTACCCGCAGTCGACGGACCGATGCAGAGAAAACTGTCTGCGGTCTTGATATAGGGCGCTTGCCTGTCCGCCTCGGAGCAGATGGCAACCGTCTTCAGGCCGAGTTCGCGGCAGGCGCGCTGAATCCGGGCGGCGATCTCACCGCGATTGGCGATGAGGACGGTATCGAAACGGCGCCCTGCGGCAGCGGAATGTTCTGGCGTTTCCGGCATCAGGCGATCTCCGCCAGCAGGTCGCCGGTCTCGACCTCGCCATTGTCGATATGGGTCAGGTGCGTGATGCGCCCGGACCGCGGCGCGGCGATCGTGTTGAAGACCTTCATTGCCTCGATGATGAAGAGGGTCTGCCCCTCCTCCACCGCGTCACCGATCGCGACGAATGGCGGTTCGCCGGGCGCCGGTGCCTTGTGCAGCACGCCGAAGACGGGCGCCTTCACCGCATGGGCGGTTTTCTCGAGGTTCGAAGGCGCATCGGTGACAGGGCTTGTCGTCGATTCCGGTTTTGGCGAGGGCTCGGCAACAGCTGCCTCTCCCGGCGAGGTGCGGAAAATCCGCACCGTCACGTCCTTTTCGGTCACGGTCAGCTCGGTAATGTTCGATCGTCCGACAAAGTCGATCAGCGTCTTGATCTTCGAGAGGTCCATGTGCGTGCTCGGAATTTCAAAATTCCACCGCGCAGACCTGATATTCCAAGTCGCTCGGTGTCGTGATTTTTCGTAGCACGACGCGCGGGCTGATGGGGTCAGACGAAGTTTTGATGGAGTGCAATCCGCGCCCTATGGGGACATGCCTCTCGCAAGTCTGTCTGTCGGTCGCATCCATTGGACGGCGCGACAGACAGACTGCGAAGACGGTGGCTGGCCAATTCGTAGACCATCGCCTCGAATTGAGGTGATCTCTCAAGAATCAGACGATCAAGAATCCTTGTATGGCGCTCTTCTGGCCATTCAGTTTTATCACAACCCACAAGGGTGGGTCGGGTGGCTTTTTGGTGGTTTCGGTAGGCTTGGCGCCAAGCGCCGGTATGGCGATGACTGGCCATACCTTGTCCGTGCTCGTAGCAGAGTCATCTGGAAGTACTTCGACGTCAACTTTATCGCTGCCGTCCTGCTTCGTCGATACATATACATCCATCCCCTCACCAAAGCCGTGGCCTATGAGTGTAAACGGCGTTCGTGTGCGCAACGGAGCTTGCACAGGCTTGGGGTCCAAACGCATAATTTCGAGAGTAGTTTTCGCGGGCATGTCAGCCTCCCGGGTCCATCCCTATCCGTAAAATCAATCACCGTCGCCCGATCTGCGGGGAACGAATCCGCCTGATCTCGACATCACGCCGCCGGAGCGGGACAAGGCACCGCCTGATCTGGATAATCCGCCGCTCGCCATTCCGCGAGGATCAGCCGAGGCCTCGGCCGAGAGCAAGATTTGCTCAAGGCTTCCCGTTTGGGCATCAAGCCTCATCGAGATATCGTCCTTGTCATAGATCCAGACCTTCATATCCCTGGCGAGAGCTCCGATTTGGGAGCCGAGGCCCGTTCGTGCACTCGAACCTGGGGACCGAGACAATCTGTCGTATTCAATATCGCCATCGACGTTCCGCGGAGGGGGATCGTCGGGATTCAGGCCGCTGCCGTGGACAACGAAGATAGCGGGCGGGCTCAGTTCAACGAAAGTTCCCTCGAAAGAGAAAGCGTAGATTCGCGCGAGGGTCGCGTCGTTCGCGCTGAGCTGGCCCCTTAGAAAACTGTTCGCGCCCAATGGATTTCCGATCAGCGGCTGATAAACGTCGCCTCTCAGGAGAAGGTCACTCAGCTCACGCCCGAAAAGATACACTGCAGATACCCCTAACAAGGTTTCGTTGTCTGCCACGTCTGCCTCCATCTATCTGGTTAGTGACCGATGCCTGATCTCGACAGCAAAACTTTCTCGCGATAGCTCATCTTCGGAAGCCTCAGACGATCTCTCGGCAGCAGGATCCGCGCAGAGTGGGCATGGCTGCGATGCTCGCCGCCTTTAAGGGGTGCGCCGGCATGCAACTCGCCGATCGCCCGCTGCCTGAAATTTCCAGTGATGATCCCCGCGAATTGGCCGCCGCTTTCCTTCCGATCAACTGCAAGAATCGTTTCCGCGACGTCGCCGTAGTCCAGAAAGTCGGGGGCAAGCGCCCACAAGGTTTCCGCCAGATACGTCCCGACGATATCGCGTGCGTCGAGCAGCGCTTCGACAAAACCATCCGGGTTCCGCGCGATAGCGCGGTCGAAAGCTTGCTGCACGGGTGCCTCGGCAGCCGGATCGAACTCGGCAATATCGGAGAGATCTTCGACGGCCCGCGAGATAAGGCCTCGCGCCACCAGGCTCTCGTGGAAGATATCGACGAGCATATCGAATATCGCACCGGTGAGCGGTTGCGAGAGTTCGTGTTCGTCCTTCCAGCCACGCGCGAACTCGGTCATCGTCCGTTTGTTGTTTGCCGAACGAATCTGGCGATGCGGCGAAAATTCCGAAAAGCGCGCCAGGCGATTTGCCCGGTAGAGATTGCCGCCCGTCTCCTCGAGAACATTGTCGATCACCGACGGAAAATGCATGGCCGCGATCAGCGACACGCAATCTGAGAAGGACTCCTGGAAGCCGAGATATTCCGGATACTCGGTTCCCGGGCGCGGTACGCCGAGGACGCTGAAGATGATCGCGTGCCCCACCTCATGGGCGATAACGTCGAAATCCACGCTGAAGGGAAGGATGCGTCCATCTTTCTCGAATTGGCTGCCGACTTCAAGGAAGCCATAGCCGTACTGGGCATTGTCCCACTGCGGCAAAATGGAGATTTCCAAACGGTCATAGTGATCGCGAAAATGCCATGTAAGGGGCTGGCCCAGATAGCGCTCCCACACATCGAGTGTGAACCGTACGCAGCCGAAGACATGTGCGGCTTGGAAACCAGGCATCGAAGGTCGGAGATAGTCGAAATTGCCGCGCCTATCGGGGTTGGCCGGCTCGAGGATTCTTCCGGTCCAGGGCGGAAGGGACATATACGGCGTTCCGAGCGGCCCGCGGTTCACACCGTAAGGACCCGTCTTGCCGACCGGCTCCACGACAAACATGCGATCGTCGGCCGGGCCAGCTGTCAGGGTGCCCAACCGAGATGATACTTCAACGATCTCGGGACTGGACCGAGCGTCTTCAAATGGAGGCTGCACAAAAAGTCTGAACCGGGCGCCCATCCGCTTCCCCTCAAAAGACTTTTATGATTGCCAGTTTAAGTTGACCTTCGGCGCTCGCGAGAATTTTAGCAAGTAATAAAATAGTATTAGGGCCGGCCTGCCAAATGTACGGGGCATTATTCAGGCGGCTCAACCAATCTCGAATAGCGCGGGTGACTGCGAAGGGAATCGAGGTCGGAATCGTTTTTGAACCACAGCCGCATCTCGATGCCGACTTGAGGCATCCAGACTTCAAGCAAGTCTATCGCCCGGTCAATCTCGCCAAGCAGTGCATAGGTGCAGGCGGCATTGTACTGGATGTTTATATCATCGGGATCCGTCGCAAGGGAGCGCGCCAACCATTCCAGCGCCATGTCGCGGACACCGAGAAAGGCCAGCGCCGTCGCTCCCAGGCAGGCGACATTGGCATTTTCCGGATGGAGCCGCAGTTCTTCCTCCGCCCTTTTCAACGCGATCCTGGCATAGCTGCTGGCCTTGTCCATTTGCCCGAGTGAACGAAAGACGTTCACGAGCATGATCGGCGCACCGTAGTCGGCAGGCTTGATCTCCATTGCGCGCTGAAAGTGCGTAGCCGCCAGTTCGAACTGACCGTCGGTGACGCAAAATTCGGCATAGTAGCGGTTCGCCTCGTGGCAATTGGCGTCGAGCGACAAAGCCTGCTCGAATGCAGAAACCGCCTCAGCGCGATTGCCGGCCACCGCCAACGCAAACCCCTTGGCCGCATGTGCCTCCGCCAGATTGGGATCGATAACGAGCGCCGTCGCCGTGTTCGCGAGAATGGCCTCCACGGGAATTTCCGCGCCGAACTGAGACCGCAGACGCGCATCGCAAACCGCGATGCCGGCATAGGCGCGGGCATAGCCCGGATCCAATTCGATGGCTCTGGCGAAACTCTGCCTGGCCATCAGATGGTTCGAGCGCGAGGCAATATGGTAGTATTCGCGCCCCCTGAGGAAATGTGTGTAGGCTTCAACGCTTCCTGTCGGCGCCTGCTCGATAGCCTTCTTCTCCTCCGGAAGCAGCTTGACCTTAAGCTGCTCGACGATCGCCTTGACGATCTCGTCTTGCACTTCGAAGATGTCGGTGAGGTCGCGGTCGTAACGCGCGGCCCAGACATGGCCGTCGCTGGCTGCTTCGATCAATTCCGCATTGATCCTTAGATGATTGCCTGCCTTGCGGACGCTGCCTTCCACGATATAGGCAACGCCGAGTTCTCCGGCGATGCGCTGCAGGTTGTCGTTCCGGCCTTTCCAGGTGAAGACGGTGTTGCGGCTCAGCACGAATAGGCCTGAAACATTCGATAGGTCGGTGATGAGATCTTCAGTGATGCCGTCGCTGAAAAAATCCTGCTCGGGATCGTTGCTGATATTGGCGAATGGCAGGATGGCAACGGATGGCTTGTTGACGGGTGCCCGTGTGTGGACACCTGCGGCAAGCGGAACCTCCTCGCTGGAGGCGACATTGCCCCAATCGGCAAAATAGACATGGACCGGACGGGAAATGTTCTTGACGTTCATGGCGCCCTGATCTGCGAAATCGAGACCGAGCTTGTTTGCGACTTCGTGGCGCACTGCCGCCGAACAGGCAATGCCGCCGGGGGCTGCAAGCGCTTGCAGCCGGACCGCCACATTAATGCCGTCCCCATGAAAGTCATCCGCATCGAAGACGATATCGCCCAGATTCAAGCCTATTCGGAACGCAAAGTGCCTGTCCGCTGGAATCCCCATGTTGCGCTCCAGCATGCCGCGCTGGATTTCGACTGCGCATCGTGCAGCACTGAGCACGCTCCCGAACTCGACCAGGAAACCGTCGCCCATCAGCTTGATTATATGCCCGCCATGGGTCGCGACAGCGGGATCGAAGAGCTCGCGGCGATGCTGACGAAGAGCGTTAAGCGTCTCCTCTTCGTTGGCTTCCAGGAGACGACTGTAGCCCACTACATCGGCAGCCAGAATAGCCGCCAGTCGACGTTCAACAAGTTCTGCACACATGCCCGTCTCCCCAACGTGCTGGTGGCAATACTATTCAATTCTAGAAGCCGGTCAGTAATGTTGCCGGACGATTATACTACTGACAACTAAAATCTCCGTCTCGGCCGTAAGAATTTCCGGAGCCGCTCAAGGTCGCGGAATGCGGCAGGGAGAAGGCCCCACGTGGGATTCCGGTGCGGACAACTCGTCGTCAGTTCGGCGACTCGAAGGCCATTTTCCGACCTCAGCCGGTGCCATCGCCTTAAATTCATTCCAGGCGTTGAGCGCCTCCAGTTGGAGCGCATCGCGCTGCCACAAGCTCTGGCGCCTGTCCATGAACCGTGCATAGCGCTTGTTCTCGGCATTAGCAGTGCTATATGTAGGTAAATACCTACATGGAGCGCGCCATGACCATTACCACACTTTCCAGCCGTGAACTCAATCACGACGTCAGCAATGCGAAGAAAGCTGCCAGAAAAGGGCCGGTCATCATCACTGACCGCGGCAAGCCTTCCCATGTCCTTCTGACATATGAGGAATTTGAGCGTCTTTCCGGCAGGCGCCAAAGCCTGGTCGATGGGCTTTCCATGTCGGGCCTGTCGGAAATCGATTTCATGCCGCCGCGGGTCGAGATCAAAAGCCGCGAAGTTGACCTGTCTTGATCTATCTGCTGGATACGAATGTCATTTCCGAATTGCGCAAGATCGGTGACGGTAAGGCTGATCCGGAAGTCGTGGCATGGATCGAAACGGCAAACGCTTCGGACTTCTATCTCTCTGCAATCACCATTCTCGAATTGGAACGGGGCGTGCTTGCTGTCCAACGACGAGATGCCCGGCAAGGTTCACGCCTGCGTACATGGCTTGATGACCACGTGCGTCCGCAGTTCGCCGGGCGAATACTGCCGATCGATGATGCCATCGCAACGCGCTGCGCGCATCTGCATATCCCCGACCGGCGCAACGAGGCAGATGCGTTGATTGCCGCTACCGCACTCGTTCACAATCTTACCGTGGTCACGCGAAACGTGAGAGATTTCCATGGCATCGGTGTCGTCATCATCGATCCTTGGCAGGGTTAAGCAATGTGGGGCCTTAAATGGGTGCAAGGTACAGCATCCATTGATGGCGTCGGCGTTTCTCGATGGGATGCGCGGGCGCTCCATCATCGTCAGCGCTTCGGAGCGGCGACGCTCTCCCGCAGGATAAGCCTGCTGCGGATGACAGTGCGGACCTCCGCCGCTTTTTGCCGCTGGTCGATGGCGTCGAGCAGAAGATCGACCGCCGCGCGTCCCATCTCTTCCACCGGCTGCTCGATCGTCGAGAGCGGCGGCGAGCTGAATTCGCAGACCGGCGAGCCGTCGAAGGAGACAACGGACAGGTCATCGGGAATACGCAAGCCTCTCCGCTGGATGCAACTGACAAATGAGATGGCCATGTCATCGCTGGTGGCGATGACTGCCGTCGGCTTCTCGGTCAGCTGTACGAAATCGTCTGCCGCCTGAACGCCGATGTCGAAGCCACGCTGATAGCCGAGTTCACCGCCCGAGCGGCGCACCAGCGCCTCCGACAATCCGGCCGCCTCGAGCGCTTCGAGCACGCCGGCATAACGTTCGACATCGTGATAATTGCCTTCGGGTCCGGCCAGATAGAAGAACCGCCGATGGCCCAGCCGGATCAGTTCGGCCGTGACGTGACGCACCGCCTCGCGGTCGTTGGTAACGACGCTCTGCAGGCCCGCATCGCTCATGTCGAGCAGCATCGACACGATCGGCAGCCCGGAACCCGCCAGCGAGCGCCCGTCCACCTCCGGAAGCTTCGACGACAGGATGATGGCGCCGCGCACGCTGCCGCCGAAGGCGAGGTCGAGAATGTGCCGTTCGGAAATCTCGTCGCGATCGAGGTTGGCGATCATCAGATTATAGCCGCCCTGGATCAGCGACTTGTTGATGCTCTGCAGCACCTGCGGAATGATCTGGGAGACGCCGTAATAGAGCGATCCCGGCAGGATGATCATGATGATGTTGGATTTGCCGACCCTGAGGCCGCGCGCCATGGCGTTCGGGGTATAGCCGAGTTGTCTGGCCGCGGCATTGATCTTGGTGCGCGTCTTCTCGTTGACCCGCCCGGGATTGGCGAGCGCCCGGCTGACCGTCGATATCGCCACACCGGCGAGCCGCGCAACGTCGGCCATCAACGCACCCGATGGCTCCTCTCCGACCACATCCTTGTTTTTATTCATGTTTATTTCACTCTCCCGGATGCTTCGATTTGCAACTCTAGGACAGGCGGCGATTTATAGCAAACGTTTGCCAAAAACCGCTTGCTTAAAAAATCGGCTTGGCTATTATCTAGCCATGGCAAACGATTGCCATTTCTTAATGCGTTGAAATCCATGGCTTATTGGATGCGGAACTCTCCTTCTGCACGCAGGTAGGTCATGCCTCGAGAAATGGATAGGTTATGGCTACCGGCGACAGGCTGCGCTTCGGCGTCGATCTTGTGACATTCTTCCATCCCGGCTTCTGGGGCGTCGACAGCCACGATGCGATCGTCGACTACGCCCGCACCGAGCCGCGCGCCTTCTGGGACAAGATCCTCGACAGCGTCCAGGCCTCGGGCGTTACCGGCGTCGAGCTGACCTTCTCTCCCTTCAACTGGCAGGACGCCATCAAGACCTATGGTTCCATCGACGCCTTCGCCGCCGAACTGGCCAGGCGCGGCCTGACACTGTGCAGCGGCTTCTTCGCGGAGCTGGAGGCAGCCGGCGATTTCGCCGAGCCCGAGGCGCAGCGCGCACTGATCGACAAGGCGGAGCGCTATGCCGACTTCCTGAAAGCCTGCGGCAGCGACATCATGGTGATCGGCGCGCCGTTGCGCCAGACGCTCGGCGCCCAGCCGGCGCAGTTCCATGATTTCGACCGCGCCAAGGTGATCGCCGATTTCCTCAGCCGGCTCGGCGCGACCCTCTATGCCAAGGGCGTGCGGCTGGCGCTGCACACCGAGGCGCACTCGATCTTTGCCGCCGCGCGCGATGTCGACCTGATGATGCTTCTGACCGATCCGGCCTATGTGCATATGTGCCCGGACACGGCCCATATCATCGTTGCCGGTTCCGATCCCATCCAGCTCGTCGATCGCCATCACGAGCGGATGATCATCGCCCACTGGAAGGATGCGATCGGTCCGATGCCTGCCGACACGCCGATCGACAAGCACATCCATGAACGCCACCAGCCCTATTTCTGCGGCTTCGGCCTCGGGCGGGTCGATTGGCCGGCCTGGATCCGGCTGCTGCGCGACCGGGCCTATGAAGGCTGGGCGATCCTCGAACTCGATGCCGCGCCGGATCCCGTCCGCGACATCGCCAACGGGCTCACGCTCGTCCGGCAGGCGCTCCTGCCGATCTATCGCTGACAACAATTCCGACGACAACAAACGCCCCGCCAAGAGGGCATTTTCAAGAGGTGGAACTATGAAGACCATGATGAAGCTTTTTCTTGGCGGCGTGGCACTCGCCGGTCTCCTGACCTCGGCGCATGCCGAAGACAAGCCGACGATCGAGATCATGTCGTCCTGGACGTCGGGCGGCGAAGCAGCCGCCCTCAACGTCATCAAGACCGAGTTCGAAAAGCGCGGCGGCGTCTGGAAGGATTCCTCGATCGCCGGTTTCGGCGCGGCCGATGCCGCCTTCCAGAACCGTATCGTCGCCGGTGACGCGCCCGGCGCCAAGCAGGGTGTCATCGGCCTCGCCGCCGCCGATTTCGTCAGCCAGGGCCTGTTCAATCCGATCGACGACGTGGCCGCCGCGGGCAAATGGGCCGACGCCCTGCCGAAATCGATCCATGATCTCATCTCCTTTGACGGCAAGGTCTATCTGGCGCCCACCGGCGCCCATGGCGAAAGCTGGGTCTTCTATTCCAAGGAGGCCTTTGACAAGGCCGGTATTTCGCAGGAACCCAAGACCTGGGACGAGTTCTTCGCCGATCTCGACAAGCTGAAGGCTGCAGGCGTCGTCCCGGTCGCCTGGGGCGGTCAGCCCTGGCAGCAGACCAAGGTCTTCAACATGATCCTGCTCTCGCAGGTTGGGATCGACGGCTTCCTGAAGATCTATGCCGACAAGGATAAGAGCGAGGCATCCGTCGAGGGCGTGAAGAAGACGCTCGCTATCCTCGGCAAGCTGCGCGGCTATGTCGATGCCGGCGCTGCCGGCCGCAATTGGAACGACGCGACCGCCATGCTGATCACCGCCAAGGCCGGCGTGCAGTTCATGGGCGACTGGGCAAAAGGCGAGTTCACTGTCGCGGGCAAGGTGCCGGGCAAGGACTACGGCTGCATGATCGCGCCGGAATCGAAGGGCATGGTCTATATCGCCGACTCCCTCTGGTTCCCCAAAACCGGCAATGCTGCAACCGACAAGGCGCAGAAACTGCTCGCCGAAGTCGTCATGGACCCGACAGTCCAGGTCGAATTCGCCCTCAAGAAGGGCTCGGTTCCGATGCGCTCCGACGTCGACAAGTCGAAACTGGATGTCTGCGCCCAGAAAGGCGCCGAACTGCTGAGTGCCGGCGCCATCGTGCCGGACCAGGCGATCGTGCTGACGCCCCAGCAGGTCGGCGCGCTCGACGATTTCGTCGACGAATACTGGAGCGGCGGCTCGGACGACGCAGGCGCTGCGGCCAAGAACTTCTTCGCCATCTTCGAGTAGGATCGTGCCCGTGGCGTCGGGCTGATCCGACGCCACGGCTGCCGGCTGCCGCCTCACGCGGCGACCCGAGCCCTGCTTTCCACTCCGTCAACGAGTTGGCCGATGTCCATCAAACGCAAGCCCAATCTTTCCGCGACCATCGCCCTACTGCCGACATGGTTCGTCGCGGTCGTGGTCTTCATCGGCACCATGGCCTGGTCGATCCGCCTGTCCTTCACCAATTCCACGCTTTTTCCGTCCTCGACCTATGTCGGCTTGGCGCAATATTCGAAGCTCTTCTCTTCCGCCAAGTGGCTGGCCTCGCTGCAAAACGTGTTGATCTTCGGCGTCCTATACGTCGCAGGCTGTTTGCTGCTGGGCTTCCTGCTGGCGGCGGCGCTGGACCGCAAGATCCGCTTCGAAAGCGCCTTCAGGACCATATTCCTCTATCCCTACGCCATGTCCTTCGTGGTGACCGGGCTGATCTGGCAATGGATGCTCAATCCGACGCTCGGCATCCAGGCGAGCGTGCGTTCGCTCGGCTGGGAAAGCTTCGTCCTCGACTGGGTGGTCAATCGCGACATGGCGATCTATGCCCTGGTGCTTGCCGGCGTGTGGCAGGGCGCGGGGCTCGTCATGGTCATTGCGCTCGCCGGCATGCGCGGCATCGAAGCCGAGCAATGGAAGGCGGCGCGGATCGACGGTATTCCGGTCTGGCGGATCTATGTCTCGATCATCCTGCCGCAGCTCGGGCCGGCGCTGGCCGCGGCCGGCATGCTGCTCGCCATGGGCGTAATCAAGACCTATGACATCGTCGTCGCCATGACCAATGGCGGCCCCGGCAATGCGACGGAGGTGCCGGCGAAATTCATCATGGACAATCTGTTCGGGCGCCAGAACCTCGGCCTTGCCACGGCCGGCGCGACGGTGCTGGTTCTCGGCGTGATCGTCGCCGTCGCTCCCTTCCGCTATGCGATGCACATGCGTGGCAAAGCAAAGGGGGCTGCGTGATGACCCGCCGGCATCCGAACGGTCCGAAGCCGGCGCGGATCACCGCCGGGCGCATCGGCCTCTATGCCTTCCTGGTCGTCGCCGCACTTTTCTTTCTTCTGCCGCTCTACACCATGGTCGTCACCTCGCTGAAGTCCATGGACGAAATCCGGCTGGGGCAGATCTTCGCCCTTCCGGCGACGGTCGATTTCTCCGCCTGGGTGACCGCCTGGTCGGGCGCCTGCATGGGAACCGTCTGCGTCGGCATTCGCAGTGGCTTCTGGAATTCGGTGGCGATCACCCTTCCCTCGGTCGCGCTCTCGGTTTTCGCAGGCGCCGTCAACGGCTATGCGCTGTCGCTTTGGCGGCCCCGCGGGGCAAACCTGCTCTTCGGCCTGCTGATGGCCGGCGGCCTCATCCCTTACCAGATCTTCCTCTATCCGATGGTCCGGGCGATGGCGAATATCGATCTCTACAATTCGCTGGCCGGCATCATCCTCGTCCATGTCATCTTCGGCCTGCCGCTGGTGACGCTGCTCTTCCGCAACTATTTCGTCAGCGTGCCGGAGGAGCTCTGCAAGGCGGCACGCGTCGACGGCGCGGGCTTCTGGCGCATCTTTTTCGAGATCATGCTGCCGATCGCCGTGCCGATGGTCGTGGTGGTCTCGATGCTGCAATTCACCGGCATCTGGAACGACTTCCTGCTCGGTCTCGTCTTTGCCGGGCGCGACAACCTGCCGATGACCGTGCAGCTCAACAATATCGTCAACACGACGATGGGCGAGCGCACCTACAACGTGAACATGGCGGCGACGATCCTGACCGCCATCGTTCCGCTCGCCATCTATTTCCTGTCCGGCCGCTGGTTCGTGCGCGGTATCGCGGCCGGCGCAGTCAAGGGGTAACGCTTCCATGCAATCTGCCGTCTCCGTCAAGGACCTGAAGATCGCCTATGGCGACCATACGGTGATCGAGAAGATGTCGATCGACATCGCACCGCGCGAATTCCTGGTGCTGCTCGGCCCTTCCGGCTGCGGCAAGTCCACGCTTTTGAACGCCATTGCCGGCCTGCAGGACATTACATCGGGCGAAGTCTGGATCTCCGACAAGAACGTCAGCTGGGAGGAGCCGAAGGATCGCGGCATCGGCATGGTCTTCCAGTCCTATGCGCTCTATCCGCGCATGTCGGTCCGCAAGAACCTCTCCTTCGGCCTTCGCGTCGCCGGCCTGCCGAAGGCCGAGATCGAGGCGCGGGTTGCCCGCACCGCCGCCCTTCTTCATCTCGACACTCTGCTCGACCGGCGCCCCGCCGCGCTGTCGGGCGGCCAGCGCCAGCGTGTCGCCATCGGCCGGGCGCTGGTGCGCGAAGTCGATGTCTTCCTGTTCGACGAGCCGCTGTCGAACCTCGACGCCAAGCTGCGCAACGAATTGCGCGTCGAGATCAAGAAGCTGCATCAGCGCCTCGGCAACACGATGATCTACGTCACCCACGACCAGGTCGAGGCCCTGACGCTAGCCGACCGCATCGCCATCATGCGCGACGGCGTGATCCAGCAGCTCGCCTCGCCGGCCGAAATCTACCGCCGTCCGGCCAATCTCTTCGTCGCCGGCTTCATCGGCGCTCCGGCGATGAATTTCATCGAGGGCCGGATCGAGCCCGGCGACGGATCGCCGGTTTTCCGGGGCAACGGGCTGACCATCGATCTTTCCGCCTATTCCTTCCGCGCGGTCGCGGCGGAAGGACCGGCGACACTCGGCTTTCGCCCGGAACACCTCGTGCTCGATGGGGCCACGAGGGAGCTGCCCACCATTCCCGGCTGCGTTTCCGTCGTCGAGCCGATGGGTTCGGATGCCGTTATCTGGTTCGACTGGGCGGACCAGAGCCTCTCGCTCCGGCTGATGGGCGATGTCACCCTCGAGCCCGGCGATGCCGTCGCTCCCGGGCTCGATATCGCCAAGGCCTCCCTCTTCGGCGCCGACGGATCGCGGCTGTGAGGCGCCATCCCTTTGTTTTCCCGCAATTCCCCACGCGCTTCGCGCGGTCTTGAGGAATTGCCCCAGGACAGGATTTGAAAAGACATGTCTGAGATCGTCTATGATGCGCTGGTGATCGGCTCCGGCGCGGCGGGTTCCTTCGCGGTCAAAGAACTGACGGCGCAGGGACTGTCGGTGCTGCTGCTCGAGGCCGGCCCTGCCGTCGGGCCTGGGGATTTCGATCCGGCGCGCAAGAAAGAGCCGGCAAGCAGCATCAATATCTGGGAGCGCGCCCGCGCCACAATCAAGGGCCAGCCGATCCAGGCGCGGGCGGCGTTTTTCACCGAGCGCTTCAGCCATTTCTTCGTCAACGACCGCAAGAACCCCTATACGACGCCGAAGGGTGAGCCCTTCCTCTGGATCCGCGGCCGCCAGGGCGGCGGGCGCCTCCACAGTTTCGGCCGGGTGCTGCTGCGCTGGACCGATGACGATTTCAAGATCCGCTCGCGCCTGGGAAAGGGTGTGGACTGGCCGGTCTGCTATGACGAACTCACGCCTTTCTACGACGAGGTCGAGACCTATCTCGAGCTCTACGGCAACAAGGACAACGCGCCGACGCTGCCGGACGGTGTCTATGCGAAACCGGCAAGCCTGACGCCCGCCGAACAGGTCTTCAAGCGGGCTGTGGAAAGCCGCTGGCCGGAAAGGCACGTCGTCTCCTGGCGTTATATCGCGCCGGACGCCGACCGCATGCCGCGACCGCTGCGAGACGCTCAGGCCAGCGGCCGGCTGACCGTCCGCTACGACGCCGTCGTTCGTCGTATCACCACCGATGACAAGACCGGCCGCGCCACCGGCGCCGAGTTCATCGATCGTAATACGGGCGAGGTATCGACCGCGCGTGCCGCGACGGTGGTGCTTTCGGCCTCGCCGATCGAGAGCGTGCGACTGCTGCTGAATTCGGCGTCGGCGAGACATCCGGATGGGCTCGGCAACAGCTCGGGCGCCCTCGGCCGCTATTTCATGGACCAGCTTCCATGCCTCGCCTTCGGCTCCTTTTCGAAGGCAAAGGGTTGGGCGGTCGACGAGTCCGCGCCGACCGATCCGTTCTACAATCCGTCGGGCGGGATCTTCATTCCCCGCTTCGGCGCGGGCGACGCCGCCCGCGGCGATTTCGACTACCAGGGCAGCGTCGGCCGCGCGCCGGTCTCCGGAGACACCGATGCGCGTCTCGCCTTCTTCGGCTTCGGCCGCATGCTGCCCTATGCCGATAATCGCATCACCCTCGATGTCAGGCGCAGGGATGCGTGGAACATTCCGGTGCCGCATATCCGTTGCGTGATGCAGGAGGAGGAGCAGACGCTGCTCAGAAGGCAGGAAGAAACGCTGATTGCGATGATCAGGGAGATCGGCGGCGACCTTGAATTCATCGGCTCGCCCACCGGCCTCAAGGAAATGGGCAAGGGCGCCTTCCCCGACGCTGATGCCTTCAGCCGCTTCATGTTCCGCACATGGTTCCGCAAGACCATGTGCATGGGTGCGGCCATCCACGAGACGGGCGGCGCGCGCATGGGCGAAAGCCCGGAAGCATCGGTGCTCAATCCCTACAACCAAGTCTGGGATGCCCCGAACCTCATCGTCACTGACGCCAGCGCTTTCCCCGGCAGCGGCATCGCCGGCACCACGCTCACCGTCATGGTCCTGACGATCCGCGCCTGCCGGAATCTTGTCCAGCAGTATCGAGCAGGGCAGCTGTAGGCGCGCTCATCCGGCGCGGTGCCTGCTCCGCCGGGCGCGGGGAACGAGAGAGGCGAGTAGCCGTTTTGGTCTTCGATCAGTGGTCGTCACACAAACTTCGCACTGACATGCTCCTGTCAAAAGAAGCAAAGGGAAAAGGCCATGTCGCAATCACATCAGGACCAACTCAACCGTATAAAGGCCGAAATCGCCGACAGCTTCGATGAGGAGCTGGAAATGCAGATGGAAGAGGACCGGCTGGACGATCTGGTCGCCGAAGGAATGTCGGAACCGGCCGAGCAGACGCTCGAGCGAAAGATCTACTTCCGCGAACTTTTCCGGCTGCAGCACGAGTTGGTGCGGCTGCAGGATTGGGTTCAGCATAAGCAGCTGAAGGTGGTGGTGCTGTTCGAAGGCCGGGATTCGGCCGGCAAGGGCGGCGCGATCAAGCGCGTGACCCAGCGGCTCAATCCGCGCGTCTGTCGGACCGTCGCGCTGCCCGCCCCGACCGAGCGGGAACGTCATCAATGGTATTTCCAGCGTTATGTGCCGCATCTTCCCACAGCCGGCGAAATGGTGCTCTTCGACCGAAGCTGGTACAACCGCGCCGGCGTCGAGCGCGTGATGGGGTTCTGCACCCCTGATGAACTCGAGGAGTTCTTCCGCTCGGTGCCTGAATTCGAGCGCATGCTGGTCCGTTCCGGAATCGTGCTGATCAAATACTGGTTTTCGATCACCGACGAGGAACAGGAATTCCGCTTCAAGATGCGCATCCACGATCCGCTGAAGCAATGGAAGCTTTCACCGATGGATATGGAAAGCCGTGTCCATTGGGAGGAATATACCAAGGCCAAGGAAGAAATGCTGGCGCGCACGCACACCAAGGAAGCGCCTTGGTGGGTGGTACAGGCGGTGGACAAGAAGCGGGCGCGGCTGAATTGCATCGCCCATCTTCTTGAGCAGATTCCGTACGAGGATGTTCCGAAGCCGGAGATCGAGCTGCCGGACCGTATCCGTCATGCCGATTACAACAGGGCGCCGGTTCCGCCTGAAATGCACGTGCCGGAGCGCTATTGAAAGCGCGGCCTTGGCCAGCCCTCTGGACCATTCCCCAGCGGGCTCTAGCTTCGCTTTGAGATTCCCACTGAGGCGACAGGAGGTCGGTCATGACGAGCTTTTCGAAATTGATCGTTCGGGAGGTCGCGCTGTCGGCAGTTCTGGCGGCCGGCACGGTCATCGGCATACCCAAGCTTGTCGATCCGAATACGAGTGCCAATTATCCGTTGGCACTCGTGGTTTTTCTGGCGATGTCAGTGGCCTTCGCGGCCTATGAGCTTCTCACAAGGAAGCCATCCTGATGCTATCGTCCGACTTGAAAAGCCTTTGACGTTTTCAACGGCCGTGAGGCACGATTCCCGGTCGTATGGTCAATTCCAACCAGCATGAAATCACTCAGCTGGCGCTCCGGCAACGCCTATGCCGCGCGGGAGAGCGTGACGCCAAGCTCAGGATGCCGTCAGGCAGCGATATCCGCAATGCGGTTCAATTCCTCGACAGCATCATCCGGCAGCTGAAGTCCGGCAGCCGCGAGGTTCTCCCTGAGATGGCCGAGGGACGATGTGCCGGGGATCAGCAGGATATTCGGCGCTCGACGCAGCAGCCAGGCGAGTGCGACCTGCAGGGGCGTAGCGTCAAGGCGAGCGGCGACATCGGACAGGGTGGACGATTGCAGCGGGGTGAATCCGCCGAGCGGGAAGAACGGCACATAGGCGGTGCCGTCGCGCGCGAGATCGTCGATCAGGCGATCGTCGGCCCGGTGCGCCAGATTATACTGGTTCTGCACGCAGACGATCTCGGCAATCCCGCGCCCTTCGGCGATCTGCCTCGATGTGGCGTTGCTTAAGCCCACATGTCGGACGAGTCCTTGCTGCTGGAGATCGGCAAGCACCGTCAGGGGCGCTTCTATCGACCCCTCGGCCGGACCATGCACATCGAACATGACCCTGAGGTTGACGACGTCAAGCACATCCAGGCCGAGATTGCGGAGGTTGTCGTGGACTGCCTGTGTCAGCTCCTCCCGCGAGAAGGCCGGAATCCAGGATCCGTCGGTGCCGCGCCGCGCGCCGATCTTGGTGACGATTGTGAGATCGTCGCGATAGGGGTGGAGCGCTTCACGGATGATCCGGTTGGTGACGTGCGGACCATAGAAATCGCTGGTGTCGATGTGGTTGACGCCGCTCGCAACCCCCTCGCGCAGGACCGCCAGGGCTGCGCCATGATCCTTGGGCGGACCGAACACGCCGGGTCCGGCAAGCTGCATGGCGCCGTAGCCGAGCCGCTTCACATTGCGGCCGCCGAGATTGAAGGTCCCGGATTGATCGATGGTGGGCATGATCTCACTCCTTTCAAGAGATGAGACCAAGATAGGCGTTGTCGCCGCGTGTGATAATTAGGTACAATCTGCACGGGCTGTGCGGAGTGGCGAACAGTGAAAGCAGATCTGGGTGATCTCAACGCCTTTGTTGCCGTGGCGCGGGCTGGTGGTTTTCGCGAAGGCGCGCGTGTCAGCGGCAGCAGTGCCTCCTTTCTCAGCGAGGCGGTGCGTCGTCTGGAGGCCAAGCTCGGCGTCAGGTTGCTCAACCGCACGACACGCAGCGTCGTCCCGACCGAAGCGGGCAAGAGCTTGCTGGAGCGGCTCGGCCCTGCTCTGACCGAGGTGGAGTCCGCGCTCGACGTGGTCAACGGGTTTCGCGACCGGCCGGCCGGCTCGTTGCGGCTCAACGTGCCTGTCAGCGCGGCGCGGTTGGTGCTGCCCGCCATTATTCCCCCGTTCCTCGCCGCCTATCCCGACATTCGCCTCGAGGTGATCGCCGAAGAGAGCTTCGTCGATGTGCTGGCTGCCGGCTGCGACGCCGGCATCCGCTATGACGAGCGGCTGGAGCAGGACATGATTGCGGTGCCGATCGGGCCGCGCGTCCAGCGCTTTGCCACCGCAGCCTCCCCTGACTATCTCAACCGCCATGGCCGGCCGCAACATCCGAGCGAGCTTCTCGATCATGCCTGCCTGTTGGGCCGCTTTGCCAGCGGTGCGCTGACGTCGCCCTGGGAATTCGAGCGAGACGGCGAGGTGGTACGGGTCGAACCTTCAGGACCATTGATCGTCAGGGTCGGCGGGGCGACCGATCTTACCGTCGACGCAGCGATAGCGGGTACAGGGATCATCTGCGTTTTCGAGGACTGGCTGCGCCCGCATCTCGACAGCGGCGCCCTCGAGCCGATCCTCGAACCGTGGTGGCAGCGCTTTTCCGGGCCGTTCCTCTATTATCCGGGACGACGCCTGGTGCCTGCGCCGCTCCGGGCCTTCGTCGACTTCATCAAGGCATCGGCAAACCAGGCTTGAGGTTTGCGGGCTGGAGCCATGCCTCTGACCTTCGTTGAGCGCTTCTATGCGTCAAAACTTGACCTCGGCATTGTCGCCCATATCAGGCTTGCTGTTGGAGACCGAGGAGTGTCTTGTCGGCTAGAGGAAACAAGATCCGTCTCACCGTCCCGTTCACTGCGCTCATTCTTCAATGGACGCTTGGGGTTTGCATCACCATTGCGAAGTCTTCGGCGACCAGTTCACTGACGGCGATGAGGATCTCCTCGCGGGAAAAGCCCGATGTCAAAGCACTTTGGATCAGATCCTGCAGATCCGGCTCCACGACATCGCGGCAATCCTCGAGGCGTTCTTCCGAAACGGTGAGGCTATTGAGTTCGTCCATTGTCTGTCCTTTCACGGGATGTAACCGCCGAGGCCCGGGGGAAGGCCGGTGGGGATGGGCTGTCAACGGATAGGCGCCGCCCGCTTCGGTCCGGCGATCAGGCCTTCGCGCTGCATCTTCTTGCGTGCAGCCTTGCGCTGCCGACTGATCGCCTGCGCCTTTTCCCTGACGCGTCGTTCGGACGGCTTCTCATAAGCGCGCCGTTCCTTCATTTCACGGAACAGCCCTTCGCGCTGCATTTTCTTTTTCAAGACCCTGAGTGCTTGATCGACGTTATTGTCTCTGACGAGTACCTGCATTTCGAGTTCTCCTTGTTTGGATGGTGCGCGCCAATCGCGCTCAGCCGAGCTGCTCGGCGATCAGAGCCTGCAATTCGCGGCGCGTGAGAAGGCAGGGGGACGGCTTCCAGGTCCGGGCAGTGTCGCGGACAACCTCGTCACTCCTGCGTGAGTTTGCCGCCGCAACCGCGGTGGCTGTATGTATGTTGTTCAAAAAGAATTCCTTTGCCGGCCGCGGCCGGCTTCATCGATTGTTGGTGGGATCGCCATCACGCTAACGCGTTGACTCTACGCATCATGCTTTCCGAAGATCGATTCCGATTTTCGGGCCGATGCGCCAGGTGCGCGCCGATGCATAAGCGCCTCAATCAAGCCGGCAACGGCTTCGATTTCGTTTGGATCGGGCATATCGGCAACATAGGTATCGGCGGCTGCGATTGCAACGGATGGCCTAGACGGCGGGGCGTCGGCATCCCCAATCGCCCTAAGATATACTTGGTACGATTTTATTCAAGTTATCCGGGTGTAGTCTGGGCCAAATTTTCTCAGATTTGGCTCAAATGTGACATTATTTCGCCGGAATGGAAGCAACGTGGAGATCAGAAACCAAATTAACCTTCTGTTAAATAGGCCATTGACTTGTAGTATTAATAGGTTGTTAAAGGAGCGGCTCGCTGAGGTCGAAATTGACCCGATGATAAACAATTTTAGGAGAGAGCGATGGCTTCGCCGATACACGCAACTGATGATAGTGCAACTTTTCAAGAAACTGACGTAATTTCCGGAAATCTGCTTTCCAACGATTCATCCGACAACGGCCACCTGTTTCTGCGCGCCTTCGACGGCGCGACCGTCGGCGCCAAGAGCGGCAACAGCCAGGTCACCGAGATTCAGGGCGACTACGGCACCTTCTTCGTCAAGCCGGACGGCAGCTACACCTATGTCCTGAGCGACGCTGCCAAGATCGGTTTCGCCAACGGCGAATCGTACCAGGAGAGGGTTTCCTACAAGATCTCCGACGGTAGCGGTCATACCGACGTCGGCGTCTTCACCCTGAACATTCAGGGCGTAACCCAGATCAAGCCGGTCGCGGTTGACGATACCTTCCACTTTACCGAAGGCAACGCTATCGGCGGCAACGTTCTGGACAACGACATTGCCGGCGACAACGGCAAGATGTTCCTCCGTCAGTTCCTGAGCACGCAGGTCGACGCCAAGGCCGACGCCGTAACCGACGTTGCCGGCACGTATGGCACGTTCCATGTCAAGTCGAACGGCGAATTCACCTACGAGCTGAACACCAATCTGGATTCGGGTCAGACCTACACGGAAGTTCTCCGTTACTACAAGATCTCCGATGGCGAAGGCCACACGGACACTGCCAAGGTGACCCTCAACATCACCGGCACGGATTTTGATGTTACCCATATTGCTTGATCAACGGCAATAAATCAGTGAAACACGACGCCCGCCGCGCAATCGGCGGGCGTTTTCGTATATTCGCTTGTTTGAGCGCAAGGTCTGACACGCCCCAATCACATTCGCGGCATAATTCTTTTTAGCTAGTTCTTATAAATGCCGGAGAACGGTAGTCTCGATGTTCGGAGGATACGCCCTTGACCGAACACATCGAACCCAGCCAAATCGAAACAGACGATCTGACGAAAGTCTGGTCCGTAACCGAGTTCTGCGCTCGTCACCGTATAGATGCCGAGCAACAAGCGCTGTTGCTCAAACTTTTCGGGCCGTTCGCGACCGCCTGCGAACTGCTGCACAATGCCAAGCGCGCGCCAAGATTCCGATGAGGCTTCCTCTCATTCTTCAATGATCTTCTCACAAATCCCGGCAAGTCACTCGCTGTCTTGCCTCTCCTTGGACTGTATGCGGAGATCCAAATCGCCATCGTCGCAATTCCATTCACGGCAATCATAAATCTAATACCACCTTCATAGGCGATGAGACCTCGGAGCTCTCTTCGAGGCCTCGCCGACCAGGTCGATTTTCCTGAATTGCTCCTCACTCTCTGCACAAAATCTGCAATCCGGCGCGGCATCTTGCTGCCATGAGCAAGAACGACATCCCGCCCCGCGTCGCCCCACCCGTCTTGCCGGATCGCCTGCGCAACGACGGATGGTGGCTGGTCGCGGCAAGCGGGCGTCAAGGCACGCCTGCCGCGGCGAACTCGGTTCACACGCTCATCCTGATCGAAAGGCCGCATCTGCGAGAGGAGCAGCAATGGACACAACCGATACCCTGACGGAACCGATGCCCATCAAACGTGGCAGCGGCCGGATTGCCGCCCTCTTTGCGCTTGTTGCGCTTGCCGATTTTCTGATCTTCGGCCACGCGCCCGGGATAAACCTGTTTCTCTTTGCCTTCGCCGTCTGTGGCGGCATTCTGCTCTCGGCTCGGAAGAAGCCATCTGCTTTGACGGCGGCTTTCCTGCTGGTTTTTTTGTTCCTGGCTTCGGCACCCTTGGTGGAGGCGCCCTCGTTGACAGGCTTTGCCCTTTGCCTCGGCGCGCTGATGGCGATTGCTCTGGTCAGCGCCAAGCTCGTGCCCCGTCGCCTCACCGGCCTCCCCCGGGTGTTTTTTCGCTTCGCCCTCGTCATCCCCCTGCGGCTTGCCGAAGATTGCTGGAAATATCTTGCGACGCCGGCCAAACGTTTCTCCTTTGTCGGGTTCCGCCAAAGCGTCGGCCTTTGGGTCATGCCGCTCGTTCTCGCGGCGGTCTTCGTGTCTCTCTTTGCTGCAGCGAACCCGCTTATCGAGAGTGCGCTGCGCAGCATGCGCTTTGCCGTTCTGCTGCAGTTTCTCGATCTTTGGCGGATCGGTTTCTGGATGATGATCACCGTTGCGGTCTGGGCGATGCTGCGGCCGCGCCTGAAGCGTCGCGCTGCGAGGTCGCAGGCCGACAGGGCCTTCATGATCGTGCCCGTCAGAAATGCGCCACTCGGCCATGCCTCGCTGCTGCGCTCGCTGATCCTGTTCAATGCGGTCTTTGCCGTCCAGACGCTTCTCGATCTCGTCTATCTCTGGGGCGGTGCGGATCTGCCCGATCACATCAGTCATGCCGAATATGCTCATCGCGGCGCCTATCCCCTGATTGCGACAGCGCTTCTTGCCGCCGGTTTCGTCCTTCTCGCCATGCGGCGCGGCGGGCGTGGCGATCATAGCGCGCTGATCCGCGGCCTCGTCCACGCCTGGATCGGTCAGAACATTCTTCTCTGCCTGTCGTCGATGCTGCGGCTCGACCTTTATGTCGGGGCCTATTCGCTGACGGAATTGCGTGTCGCCGCCGGTGTCTGGATGGGCATCGTCGCCATCGGCCTTGTTCTGATCCTGCTGCGCATCCTGCTCAACCGTTCTAACGAGTGGCTGGTCGCCATGAACCTCGCTTCCCTCGTTACGGTTCTCTATATCAGCGCCGTCATCGATTTCCCGGCTGTGATCGCTCGCTTCAATGTCGTCCACAGCCAGGAAATCAACCAGGACGGTCCGCCGCTCGACCTTTCTTACCTCGCCTCGCTCGGTCCTTCGGTCATTCCGGCGCTCGATCTCTATCTCCAGATGTTGCCGGATCACCTGGTCGACAAGAGGAATCAAGCGCTGGAAATTCGATATGATCTCGTCAGGGATTTTGAGCGGCGTCCGCGCGACTGGCGGAACTGGACCTTCCGCGCGGCGCGGTTGGAGACTCACCTTCTGCCTCCCGCAGCCATTGCAAGATAGAACGAGAACGATAACAACAGGCACGACCAACAACGCAGGACCGGTGATGGCGCCCCGCATTCTCGTCGTCGATGACGAACCTCACATCCGCGATGTGATCTGCTTTGCCCTTGAACGCGCCGGCCTGACATCCACGGTCGCCCGGAACGGCACCGAGGCGATGACGGCCTTTCGGCGCGGCAATATCGATCTGATCGTTCTCGATATCGGCATGCCGGATATGGATGGTCTGGAGGTCTGCCGCCAGATTCGCAAGATGTCGGGATTGCCGATCCTGTTTCTTTCGGCGCGCGATGAGGAGATCGACAAGGTGTTGGGTCTCGAAATCGGCGGGGACGATTATGTCACCAAACCCTTCAGCCCGCGCGAACTCGTGGCCAGGGTCAAGACGATCTTGAAGCGCAGCGGCAATGGAGCAGAGCCTGAGAGACGTCACACCACCCTCGTTGCCGGCGCGCTCAGCCTGGATCGCCGCGGCAGGACAGTCACCTTTCGCGATGGCGAGATCGCAATGACGGCGCTCGAATTCGCCATTCTGGACGCATTGTTGTCACGCCCCGATATGGTCTTCAGTCGCGAGCAGCTGATGGAAGCGGCCTATGGCGCCGGCACCTATGTCGCTGACCGGACGATCGACAGCCATATCCGCAACATCAGGGCCAAGTTTCTGGCGGCCGGCGGCCAAGGGATCATAGCAACCGTTCACGGCATCGGCTTCAAGCTCGGCACCGAAATCGGGAGGAAGGCCTGATGCCGGCACCGAAGGTCAGGACGAAATGGCGGCCGACGCTGGCGCTGATCGTCTATGCCGTGCTTCTCGCCGTCATGGCGCTGCCGATCCTGATCGTCATCTGGTTTCGTGCCGTGGAGGTGAGTTCGAACCGAATGGCGCCGGCGGAAATCGGCGCTCTTGCCGTCGTCTTCATATTGACGCTCGGCGTTGCCTATGTGCTGACGCGCACCATCACCGGCCCGATTGACGCCTTGATCGCCCGCGCGGAAGAGATCGCCCGTGGTGGCAAAGCGGCGATCCGGCCGCTTGAAAGCCATGGGACGCGGGAGATCGCGGTCCTATCGCAAAGCTTCCTCGATCTTGCCGGGAAACTGGTCGATCGCACCGAGTATATCAGATCCTTTGCCGTCCATGTCTCCCACGAACTGAAATCGCCGCTGACGGCCATCCGGGGTGCGGCAGAGCTCTTGCGCGACGATGACGCCGAGAGGCCGATGACGACGGCAGAGCGTTTGCATTTCCTCGATAATATCGTTGCCGATGCGGTCCGGCTCGATGCATTGTTGCAGCGTCTGAGGGATCTTGCCCAGGCGGAGATGCCGGTGGCGGAGGGCAACAGCAGCGTTACCGACATCATATCCGCACTGCGCCTGCGATTTCCCGCGCTCGGTATTTCGGTGCGCGGCGATACGGAAATATCGGTTGCTCTTTCCCAGGAGGCGGCTGGTATCGTCTTTGCCAATCTTGCCGAAAATGCCGTTCAGCACGGCGCCACGGCCTTGGAACTCACCATGTCATCAGACGTCCGGACAGCCGTCATTCTCGTTCGCGATAACGGCCGCGGTATTTCCGAGGCAAACCGCGAACGGGTCTTTCAGCCGTTCTTCTCCACCCGCCGCGAACAGGGCGGTACCGGCATGGGTCTCGGTATCGTCCGCGCCATGCTGGGCTCACATGGCGGTACGATCCGCTTGCTGCAGACGACCGGCGCCGGCACCGCGTTCGAAATCACCATACCCGTTCAGCTCTCAAAGGGTTGAGAGCTTGTGGCTTGAGATGGGGGCGGCAACAAACCGCCCTCCCCTACCCCGCGCCTTACCGCGTCGTATAACCGCCATCGATAACAAGCACTTCGCCGGTGACATAGCTTGCTGCCGCCGAGCAGAGAAACAGTGCAGCGCCGGCCACTTCCTCCGGCTGCCCGACGCGTCCCATCGGGGTCATGCTGCGCCAGGTCGGGAACCAGTCTGGATTGTCGATGCCACCGCGTGATAGATCGGTCTCGATGTAACCGGGGGCGATGGCGTTGACGCGGATATTTTCGGCGGCAACCTCGCTGGCGAGGCTCTTCGTCATCATATGGACGGCCGCCTTGGAGGTGTTATAGGCGACCTGGTTCTGCGGAATGTTGGAGACGATGCCCGACATCGAGCCGATATTGAGGATAACGCCGCCGCCCTGGCGCCGCATGGGAGCGAGTGCGGCGCGGCAGGCGCGGAAGACGGCATCGACATTGACGGTCATGATCTCGCGCCAGATGGCATCGGAAAATTCGCCGCTGTCTCCATGAATGGCGATGCCGGCATTGTTGACGAGGATGTCGAGCCGGCCCGCTCGCGAAAGGGTTTCGCTGACGAGCTCGTCGGCAGCGCTTTCCTTCGTGAGGTCGGCGGCGATGAAATCCCAAGCGATGCCGGCCTTGGCGAGCCGATCTTCCGCCGCCGCATTGCGGGCCCGGCCCGTGATGATGACCTTGGCGCCTGCCTCGCCGAGCGCCTCGGCGATCGCTAGCCCGATGCCGCGCGTGCCGCCGGTCACCAGCGCCACCTGTCCGTTTAGGCGAAATCTGTCGAAGATCATGTTCTCTTCCTTTCGAGTGGCTTTCGCACTTTCGTCAGATGTCGGCGCTCTGCGGCAGGATGACGAGATCGCGGATCGTGATGTTGCGTGGCCGCGTCAGCATGAAGAGCACCGCTTCGGCCACTTCGTCCGCCTCCATCAGGCCGCCTGCTGCGAGCGCCTCATCCAGCTTTTCCTGCGGCCAGTCGCTGAGAAGGGCGGTGACGACGGGGCCTGGAGCGATGGCGCCGACCCGCAGGCCGTGTTTGGCCACCTGCCGTCTCAGCGTATGGACGAACGCCTGAACCGCATGCTTGGAGGCTGTGTAGATCGGCTCCCAGACGACCGGGACCATGCCGGCGACGGAACTCGTCAGGATGATATCGCCGGTTTTGCGTTCGACCATATGCGGCAGGACGGCATGCACCGACCGGAAGGCGGCGTTAACGTTCAGATTGAGCATCCGATCCCAGGCGTCGGGGTCGCCGCCCAACACCTCGCCGCCGATATAGGAGCCGGCATTGGCGTGGAAGATATCCAGCTGGCCGGCTTTTTCCAGGATCTGCGGCATCATCTCTTCGACGCTCTTCGGATCGGTGAGATCGATGATCAGTGGAATGGCGTTGGCACCCAGTTTCGAGCAAATTTCCCGCAACGCTTCCTCATTGCGGTCGACCAGCACGACCCGGGCGCCGGCGGCAAGCAAAGCCTTGGCGCATTCCAGGCCGATACCCGACGCCGCTCCGGTGACGGCCGCGACTTTTCCAGACAGATCCTGTCCCATTTTCTTCCTCTGCTTTCCCTTGATTTAGGCCCGGCCGTGCGAAATCCGCGATCGGCGCGCCAGCGAGTCGACGATGACGGCAACGGCAAGGACGGCGCCGGTGATCATGTATCGAAGCGACGACGACAGATCGAGAAGCGTCAGCCCGCTGGCGATCGACTGGATGACGATGATGCCGAGAAGGGCCGAATAGGCGCTGCCCCGCCCGCCGAACAGGCTCGTGCCGCCGATGACCGCTGCGGCGATGGCGTTGAGATTGACGTCGCCGGTGCCGGCCTGCTGGCTTGCGGTCGCGAGCCGCGCGGCCGAAAGCACGCCGCCGGTCGCCGCAAGCAGGGCACAGGTGACAAAGGCGCTCGCATAGATGCGCGACACGTTGATGCCCGAGCGGCGGGCGGCCTCCCTGTTGCCGCCGACGGCATGCATGGAGCGTCCCCATTTGGTGCGCGTCAGCCCATAGTTCATGGCGGCGACGAGCCCGACGAAGAGGCCGAACATCCAGGGGATGCCACGCGACTGGTTGAGATAGAAAGCAACCGCCTCCAGGGCGACCGTGATGACGACGGCATGGAGACACAGGCCGCCGACCGATTTCGACGACAGGCCGGCTGCCCGCCTGCGCGCCGAGGTGCGGTAGCTCGCGAGGAAGAAGGCAATGCCGGCAAGCGCCACCAGCAGATAGGCGACCGGGTCCGGCATGACCATGATCTGGCCGAAGTTCACCAGCCAGGAGCCATAGGGGAGATTGATCGAACCGGTCGCGCCCAGAATATAGAGCTGCAGGCCGAGAACCGCGAGCAGCCCTGACAGGGTGGAGACGAAGCTCGGCATGCCGAAGCGGTTGAACAGGAAGGCATAGAGCGCGCCGATCAGGGCGCCGACGATCATCGCGGCGAGGACCGCCAGGATGACCGGCCAACCCTGGTTGACCCAGAAGACACCGGTGAGTGCCGAGGCGAAACCGCTGACCGAGCCGACGGAAAGATCGATCTCACCGACCATCAGGATGCAGACGATGCCGAGCGAGATGACGCCGACCGTCGAGCAGTCGAACAGCATGTTGACGAGATTGGCGCTGGAGAGAAACACCGGATTGAGCGCCTGGAACACGGTCCAGATGATCGCCAGGCCGACGATGACCGGCAGCGAGCCGAGGTCGCCGGAGCGGATTCGATCCCAAAAGGCGCGGATCGAGCCGGCAAGGCTATCGTCATGGCGCACTCTTTCGTCACGCCGGTCGAGGAGTGCAGGTGCCGCAGGTTCATTTTGCAAGGTCTTCATCATGCCCTGCCCTCCTCATTCTCTTGGCTTTGCGCCTTGCGGCGCATGGCGCGGCGGGAGACGGAATTGTTGGATGCGCCGGTGATCGCGCTGACCAGCTCTTCGTTGGAGGCATCGGGCACGAAAATGCCATTATTGCGCCCGAGCCGAAGGACGACGATGCGGTCGGCGACCGCGCGCACATCCTCCATATTGTGGCTGATCATGATGACGGCGAGGCCGCGTGAGCGCACGCGCTCAATCAGATCCAGCACCTCGGCGGTCTGGGCAACACCAAGGGCTGCTGTGGGCTCATCCAGCATGATCAGTTTCGGCGCGAGGAGCAGCGACCGGGCGATCGCCACGGTCTGGCGCTGCCCGCCGGAGAGCGAGGCGACGGGCTCACGCACGCTTGGGATTCGGGCCGAAAGCTCGTTCAGCAGCTTCCAGGCGCGGATCTCCATGGCGACCTCGTCGAGCTGGAAAGGATTGAGCTCCTTGCCGAGAAAGATATTGGCGACGACGTCGAGATTTTCGCAAAGTGCCAGATCCTGGAAGACGGTGGCAATGCCGAGGTCGAGGGCGGCACTCGGGCTTGAGAGATTTGCCTGTTTGCCCTCGAACAGGATCGTGCCCGAGCTCGGCTGATGCACGCCGGCCAGGATCTTGACCAGCGTCGATTTGCCGGCGCCATTGTCGCCGACCAGCGCCACGACCTCGCCGGCATGCACGTCGAGGTCGATATCGGTGAGCGCCGACACGGCCCCGAAGTTCTTCGATATTCCGCGCAGGCTGAGGACAGGCTGGCGGGAGCCGTCAAGAATATGAGAGGTGTCAGACATCGCCTGGCCTTTCGGAAAGAAGCAAAAACCGGAAGCGCGACCGGCGATCCGGCCGCGCTTTCCCTTGGCTCGATTATTTGGTGATGCCGAGCTTCTTGCAGCCGTCGGCATAACGGCCGGTGCACAGTTCCTCAGCGGTGTTGATCTTCTTGTCGATGATCTCGGCCTTGAGGTTTTCGGCGGTGACGACGGCAGGGACAAAAAGCTGCGCCGGCGTGTCGTAAAGCGTCATTTCGGCCTTGATCGTTTCGCCCGCCAAGAGCTTGACGGCAACGTCGGCCGCGGCCGCGGCGACGATTTCGCTCGGCTTGGAGATCGTGTTGTACTGATCCCCCGATATGATCAGCTGCAGCGCGGCGATCGTCGCATCATTGCCGGTCACCGGCGGCACGGGATCGACACCGGCTGCCTTGAAGGCGGCGATGGCGCCGCCGCCCGTGCCGTCATTGGCGGCGACGACGCCAACGATCTGTTTGCCGAAGCGGGTGATCTGGCCACCTGCCCATTGCTGGGCATTCGCCGGCTGCCAGTTCGGCGTGTCGAATTCGGCCAGCGTCTTGTAGCCGCCACTGGCGAGACCCTCATGAATGCCGTCCTTGATCAGCCCGGCGGCCGCATCGGTTGGCGAACCGTTGATCTGCAGGATGCCGCCGCCATCGATCGGCACATTCTTCGCCTTCAGATGCTGGACGAGCGATTCCGCAATCGCCTTGCCGATCGCTTTGTTGTCGAAGGAAACGTAGAAATCGGCCTTGCCCTTCGGGATCGGGCGGTCATAGGCGATGACCTTGACGCCCTGGCTCTGGGCGAGCTGGACAAGCGATGCCGCCGCCGCCGAATCCACCGGGTCGAGCACGATGACCTTGGCGCCCTGGGTGATCGCCGAATTAAACTGCTGCTGCTGTTTGGCGATATCGGCATCGGCGTTCTGATAGAGAACCTTGCATGAGGCGCAAAGCTTCTTCATCTCCGCGACGAAGCCCGGATGGTCGTGCTCCTCATAGCGGGTCGAGCCCTGGTCGGGCATCAGGAATGCGACTGTCGCATCCGCAACGGCCGTTTGCGCAAAGGCGGAAGTACCGCCAAGCAGGGACAGGGCAAATGCCGCGGCACCTGCTTTCATCGAGAATTTCATCATTTCCATCTCCTCCCATTGGAAAAAATTGTGTAGCTTCGTCGTTGCAGTGTTCTGCTCTGGCCGTTCGGCTGAACGAACCGCCACGCCTGTCCCGGTGGTCGCAGTTTTTGCGGACAAGCGTCTCCTCTCGCGAACCGCTCGTTGCGCGCCCGCGTCCAAATCAGTGTCGGTTTTGCTTCCTCCTCCTCGTCCTCCCTATCGCCGTCTTCGGCGGAGCATTGCTTCGTATCCCTTGGAAACCGTTTTCGTTCGGCTTGCTCTAGGCCGCCTTTGCCACGTTGATATTGTCACCCAGCAACCGCCGGAAGCGGGACGGCGTCATGCCTTTTTCCGCGAGGAATTGCCGGTTGAAGTTAGACAGATTGTTGAAGCCGACTTCGAAGCAGATATCGGTGATCGATGCGTGGTCGTCGCTCATCAGGATCTGACAGGCGAGATTGATGCGCAGCCGTTTCACATATTGCACGAGCGACATGCCGGTATGGCGGCGAAAGGCGCGCGAAAAGGCGCCTGTGGACTGTTCGGCGATACCGGCGAGATCGGCCTCGTCGAAGGATTTCGTCAGGTTTTCCCTGATATAGGCGAGCGCCTTGTTGATGCCGGCCGACATATATCCCGATGGATCGGGCAGATAGTTCGGGCTGGCGAGTAGCTGGGCATCCTGCGCCCGGCTGAGCAGGCCGACGATCATCATGAACAGTTCGATGCGACGCACGCCGTGGGCCTGCTGCACCTCGTTCATCAGCGGTGCGACCTGCCGGCTGGTCTCGGCGCCGAAGAGCACGCCACGGCGGGAGGCTTCGAGAACCGGATCGAAGGACCCGAGTTCGGCCAGCACCTTCATCGTGTCGCTGATGAAATTTTCGCTGAACTGGATGAGCTGGCATCGAAGCGGAATGCTCGATCCTTTCGGGACATCGCTGATCCAGTTATGGGGAAGATTGGGGCCGGCAAGCACAAGATTGCCGGGCTCGAACTCGCCGATGAAGTCGCCGACGAAATAGCGTCCGGTTGTCGCCACGACGAGATGAAGTTCGTATTCCGGATGAAAATGCCAGCGAACCGTATGATAGGGATAGCCATGCGCCTTCGTTGCGAAGGATTCGCCCGGCCTGATCTGAATGACTTCCAAGTCAGGTTCCATTGTTTCCTCCTCCGAGGACGGGTTCCAAGCCCGCACGCCAAATTCCCTTTTTGGCTTTATTGTTAAGGGGAGTGTAGTGGGCTCGTTTCACGCCCGCCACCACGATTCCCCGTCAAAACTGATACTTTTTTGACAATTGACACTGCGCAGCGGGCGCAAAGACGGCCACAATCCGCATCGCACATCGTCCAAGGACGTGCCTTAGGCGGCTAAGGCGGCAATAACGTTTCTGACCAGTGCAGAGGAGGACAGACGGCTCGTCGCGCAGCTCGGGGCACCGATCGCCCCGACACGCACGGACACGCCGCCGCGCGCATTGGCGATCGCAAACATCGACTCGTCGGTCAGGTCATCGCCGATGGTGATCGGGCAGCGGTCCTTGAACGGGTCGGACTGAAAAAACCGCTCCAGCGCATCGCCCTTGCTCGATCGCGCCGGGCGCAGCTCGAACACCATCTTTCCGAGCTGCAATGCCCAGTTCGGTCCGGCAACCTTGGCATAGTGATGCATGCGCTCTTCGAGCACTTTTTCATATTCGGGCGCGAGCCGGTAATGGGCGGCAACGGCCGCGCCCTTGTCCTCGATCAGAACGCCTGGATAGTGCTCGGCCTCCGCGGTCAGGGCGTGCTTCAGCGCCTGGAATTCGGGACTGGCCTCGACCGTGTGCATTCCGGCAGCACTCCTGATTTCCGCGCCGTGAAGGCCTGCCGTCGGAAATGCAAAGGGTTTGAACAGGGCGTCCGCATAGGCAAGCGATCGCCCGGTGACCAGCGCCAAGGCGCCGCCGAGCTTGTTCGACAGGCGGTGAAGCTGTCCGGGAAGCGCTTCCGGGACCTCGATCGCATCCGGTGTCGGCGCAAGATTGAGCAGCGTCCCGTCGATATCGAGAAACATCGCCCAATGATCCGGCTCTTCCAAGACCAGTGAAAGCATTTCCTGGGTAGCGGTGTCGTCCTGCACGGCATTCTCCAAACGCTGCAATCATGGAAGCTAGGTCGCCGGCCGACGAGGGCAAGGCGATTTTTCAGTCTCCGGAACATCCGGAGACTCCTCCGCGTTGTATCTCGCCGCCCGTTCGAGCACTCGCGCCCTAGAAGGTACATTGATGGCCAAAAGCAGTTCCGATCCCCGTGATGAGATCAATGCCCCGTTGGCGCATGGCGCGTTAAACCTGCCATTGGTGACGATCGACGACTACAACAACGAACTGCGCGACAAGGACGGTTTCGTCGGCGACAACGCCAACAAGAAGACCTTCCAACTGAAGCTCGACGATTGGCGAAAACGCATCCGCAAGGTCGGAGACGACCCGATCGGCAAGACCGCGACGGCGAAGCTTTCCAAGAAGAAGATCGATGCCTTTCTGAAGGGTGACGATATGGAGGCGGCGGCATTGGTGATGGGGGCGGTGGAGGACTTCGCTAGAGACTTTGCCGACGTGATCGGAAAGTTCCTGAAGGACAAGCGCTGGATCAAGACGGAACGCATTGTCGTCGGCGGCGGCTTTCGGCACAGCCGTTTTGGCGAGCTGGCGATCGCCAGGACCATGGTTATTCTCAAGGTGGCCGGCATCGATGTCGAGGTCGTGCCGATCGTTCACCACCCCGATGAGGCCGGACTGATCGGCGCGGTCCACCTGATGCCGTCCTGGATGTTCAAAGGCCATGAGGCGATGCTTGCCGTCGACATCGGCGGCACTAATGTTCGCGCCGGCGTCGTTCAATTCGGAAGGGACGACGTGCCGAATTTTAAGAATGCGAGCGTCTGGGAATCGGCCATCTGGCGCCACGCCGACGACGAGCCAAGCCGTACCGCAACCGTCGAGAGATTGGCCGCGATGTTGCAGGATCTGATCGGCAAGGCCGAGAAGGCCAATCTGAAGCCCGCGCCCATCATCGGGATCGCCTGCCCCGGCATCATCAAAGCCGATGGCTCCATCGAACGCGGTGGGCAGAACCTGCCCGGCGGAAACTGGGAGAGCGACAGCTTCAACCTTCCTGCCGCGCTGATGAAGGCCATTCCCGAGATCGGCGAGGACAGCACATTCGTGATGATGCACAACGATGCCGTCGTGCAGGGATTGTCGCAGATCCCTTTCATGAACGACGTGTCGAGATGGGCCGTGCTGACCATCGGCACGGGGTTGGGGAATGCGCATTTTACCAATCGTGAGGGTACGAAGGCGCGATAGGCTCTCAGCCTTGCTTCACACAGCACCCACCGACAAGGGATATGGGTTGGCCGCGATGCAGGCTCCGACGCCGCCGCGGAGCATTATGGTAAATAGCAGGTAAACAAGACGGAATTCCGCAGACGGAAGCGAACTCGCCAATCAGTTCCTCTAGGGAGGATTGACGCTCACAGAACATGTTAAAGTGGAATCTGGTCGATCGGGCCGGCGGCAGCGTCTGCGACACCAATGCCCGATCCCAGCGCCGCCGATCATAACCGCCGAGGCCTGATTCGCCTAGCATGCGCTGTTGTGATCTTTGCAGTTGACAGGGATTATGGCGTCTTGGGGATGTCGACAAGTCGCGCGCTCAACTGCCGGCATGTGATTGGATTGGCCCGGTCCGGCGTTAATCTGACCTCCGAATAAACGAATGCCAACCCCTTCGTGCTAGCTGCCCTTCAGCATTCCGCGGGATTAGATTGGCGAGAAAAATTAGGCTGCACGTCCCCTCCCCCCGATAGCCCGTGCAACAGCGCCCTCCTGTCTTATAAGACTCGCAACCGGCATCTTGAGATGCTGGCGACGAAGCATGATCCGCGGCAGCGCTGGTTCGCTCGTGCCGCCAAAGATGGCCTGCATTCCTTTCGTGTCGGGTCTGGTGCGAGGCCGTCTTCGATCTCGGCATGCAGAGGCGATCCGAGACGTCCACCGTCGCAGTCGGCGCCGCACTTCCGGGCAGTGTTTGAAAGACGAGAGCCCTCCCCTCCCCTTATCCGCCTCGCATCGGAAAATATGGTGATAACGCCGGCGGGCGGTTCTCGGCGGGGTCAAATTGCGCTTATCTCTATGGCTCCACGCAAGCCCATGTGCAGACGAAAGATGGAAGATGAACTTTAAGGGAATAAGCGCGCCGCTCAATGCCGGCCGTCTCGAACAAATGCTCGGCCTTGCCCCGTCACGCCGGGATCCCGAACCCCAGGATGCAAGTGATAAGTCTTCCGGCAACGAGCCCGTCCGCGGGATGGAGGCCGAAAACCTGTACCGGTCGTCTGCCTATAAATGAGAAACGCCATTGCCGACTCATCGCAAAACGACGGAAGTTGCTTGGCGACGAGTCGGCAATGGCGTTCAGGCCTGTCGAAAATGTGTGGCGATACTTCAAGCTGTCGTCGACGGAATGCGGTATGGCCGCCATTGTCAGCTGACAATGGCGCTAAGATTCCGGAATTCCACATGATTTCTTCGCCGAATCCGGTTTGTTATCTATTCGCTAACCAAGAAACCGCTTGACGGAATCGGCAGACTCACGATCATTTGCGCAAAATTACCCGATTTATCAGGATTTGCGTGAATGCCGACCAAGGCCGCGATTGTTGAGAAAGCCAAGAGAGCGAGTCAAGTCTCGATCGACGAGACGATTGCGCAGGACTCGACGATGCTCAGCAGCCAGTTGCAGGTGCTGTTCGAGCGGTTGTTTTCGCCCGATGCCCGCAAATCGCTGCGGCGGTTCAGCAGCATCGAGGCTGCCAAGCTGCTCGGCGTCACCGACAGCTACGTTCGCCACCTCGCCGCCCAGGTGGAAAGCATCAATCCCGAAAAGACGGCGTCCGGACGCCGGGTGTTCTCGCTGGAAGAAATCCATGCGATGCGCCAGCATCTCGGGCGCACCAAACCCTCCTATTTGCCGATGCGTCGGCCGGGCGACCATCTCCAGGTCATCGCCGTCACCAATTTCAAGGGCGGCTCCGGCAAGACGACTACGTCAATTCACCTGGCACAGTTTCTGGCGCTTCGTGGCTACCGCGTGCTCGCGGTCGACCTCGATCCGCAGGCGTCGATGTCGGCGATGCTCGGATATCAGCCCGAATTCGACGTCGGCGAAAATGAGACGCTTTACGGCGCCATCAAATATGACGAGACGCGCCGCGACGTTAGCGACATCGTCCGCCAGACCTATTTCCCCGGGCTCGATCTCATCCCCGGCAATCTCGAACTGCACGAGTTCGAACACGATACTCCAAAGGCGCTTGCCGACACCAACCGCGACGACAAGGACATGTTCTTCATGCGGGTCGGCAATGCGCTGCATTCGCTGGAGCAGAGCTATGACGTCGTCATCATCGATTGCCCGCCGACCCTCGGCTTCCTGACGCTGTCTGCTCTTTGCGCCGCCACTTCCGTCCTCATCACCGTTCATCCGCAGATGCTCGACGTGGCGTCGATGAACCAGTTCCTGACGATGACCTCCGACCTTCTGGCCGTGGTCAAGCAGGCCGGCGGCAATCTCGATTACGACTGGATGCGCTATCTGGTTACCCGCTATGAGGCCAATGATGGTCCGCAGGCGCAGATCGTCGCCTTCCTGCGCAGTCTGTTCGGCGAGCGTGTACTGACCTCGATGATGGTCAAGTCGACGGCGGTTTCGGATGCGGGGCTCTCCAAGCAGACGATCTATGAAGCGGGACGCGAGACGATGCATCGCCAGACCTATGACCGCGGGGTTGAATCCGTCGACAGCGTCAATGCCGAGGTCGAGCAACTCATTCGCAGCGCATGGAGCAGGACATGAGCCCAAAAGGACGCGACATCCTGAAGAGCATGGTCGGCGCCGTCGAGCCGACCCGGCCGGAGGCGCCAGCTGCGCAACCGCCGCCGCATCGGCCCTCGGGCGCGGTTAAGGCGATGAACCTGTCGCTGGGACGGTTGGGTGAGGAAGCAGCAGCCGCCAAGGCGCTGCGCGAATCGCTGGCTTTGGGCGACAAGGTGCTGGAGATTGATCCGGCGACCGTCGAAATGTCGTTTATTCGCGACCGCATTCCCATCGACAAGGACCCCGAGTTCGAGCGGCTGAAGCAGTCGATCCGGGAAAGCGGCCAGCAGGTCCCGATCCTGGTGCGGCCCGATCCTGTAAAGGCCGGGCATTACCAGGCGGCCTACGGCCACAGACGCTTGCGCGCAGCTGCGGAGATCGGGGTGTCCGTCAAAGCCGTCGTGCGCAAGCTCACGGATGAAGAGCTGATCCTCGCGCAGGGTCAGGAAAACGGCCCGCGTGTCGACCTAAGCTTTATCGAACGGGCGCTGTTTGCACGACGCATGGATGAACATGGCTTCAACCGCGACATGATTGCCCAGGCGCTGGCAACGGACAAGCCGGAAACGTCAAGGCTGCTGCAGGTGGCGCAGACGATCGATCCCGAGATCATTCTCGCCATCGGCCCGGCGCCCAAGGTCGGGCGGCCGCGCTGGTTGGCCTTTGCCGAGAAATTCAGGGAGACAGGCGGGCAGAAGAAGGCGCAGGCCGCAATCGCTACCGCAGCTTTCCAGGCGCTGGAGAGCAATAGACGCTTCGACGTCATTTGGAAGGCGCTGGAAGAAAAGAGCCCGTCGCAGCGGGTCGAGCAGACGCTTCGGACCCAGGGCGGCGCAATGCTTGCTTCGGTGGCCCGCTCCGGCAAAACCTTTCGCATCACCGTCAAATCGGCGGCGTTTTCGGAATTCCTAGCTCAGCGGTTGGTAGGCCTCGCCGCCGAGTTCGAAGAGGAAAATGAGGGAAAATGAGGCAGTTAGACCGGTTGTCAGCTGACAATCGGGATAGGAGATAACGCGCAAAAGAAAAAAGCCCCCGAACGTCACCGTCACGGAAGCTTTCCTCGTAGTCTTGAACACCTCCGAGAATCGCATTTCCGAGAATCGCTGTCAAGAGTTTTTGGCGCCGTTTTGGCGAGCGGATTTCTTTTGCCTTGTTGAGGTGAAGGATATGGAAATCGGGAATGTGACGACGCCTTTCGGGCGGCGGTCAATGACGCTTGGCATGCTTGCAAACCAGGTGATGGCCGGGGAGGTCAAGTCCGATCAGTCGGTCGACAAGTGGAAATTGTTTCGTGCGTTGTGCGAGGCAAAGCCGCTGCTTGGCATCGGCGATCGGACGCTTGCCGTGCTCAATGCGCTCTTAAGCTTTTACCCGAAGAACGAGCTGGCGCAGGAAAACGGTTTGATCGTCTTCCCATCGAATATCCAGCTTTCGCTGAGAACGCATGGCATGGCCGAACAGACCGTGCGCCGCCATCTCGCCGCACTCGTCGAGGCGGGTCTCCTGCTGCGCAGAGACAGCCCAAACGGCAAGCGTTATGTCCGCAGGGACAGGGCAGGGGAGGTCGACGAGGCCTTCGGCTTCTCGTTGGCACCGCTGCTTGCCCGCTCCGAGGAGATCGAGCAGTTGGCGGCCGAGGTGATGGCCGAGCGGCTGCATGTCCAGCGGCTGCGCGAACGCATCACTCTTTGCCGCCGTGATATCGCGAAGCTGATCGAAGCGGCTGTCGAAGAGGAGATCCCGGGGGATTGGCAAAGCCTGTACGGCGAATTCCGGGAGCTGATCGAAGGCCTGCCGCGGTCGCCGACGACAGCACAGCTCGAACAATTGCTGGATGAATTGACGGCTCTGCGCGCCGGTATCCTTAACCGGCTGGAAATTCGAGTTAAATCAGCAAAACAAAGCGGCAATGCCGATTATATCGAGCGTCACATACAGAATTCAAACTCCGAATCCAATTCTGAACTTGAACCAAGCTTCGAACCGAAGCAGGGCGCGATGCCTGAGCAAGACAACCGGCGAGCAGCCGTGGCGCCGGAACAGGGCAGGGGGGAGACAGCCCATCCGAACCGGCAGGAGGAAGAGCAGGGTCGGCGGTCGGGCAACCGCGATGATGGTGGCGGGCTGAAATCCTTCCCACTCGGCCTGGTTCTGCAGGCCTGCCCGGAAATCCTGGCCTACGGGCCGGGTGGCGCAATCCGCAATTGGCGCGACCTGATGACCGCAGCCGTCACCGTTCGATCGATGCTGGGCGTCAGTCCCTCGGCCTATGAGGAGGCGGCAGATGTGATGGGTCCGGAAAACGCCGCGACCGTGATGGCATGCATCCTGGAGCGCGGCGGCCACATCAATTCGGCCGGTGGCTACCTTCGTGGCCTGACGCGGCGAAGTGAAAAGGGAGAATTTGCGATCGGCCCGATGCTGATGGCGCTCCTACGGGCAAATGCGCCGGCGGGGCGGAAAGTTGGGTAGTGTTGAGCCTCCGTGTGGGCAGCGTGTGGCTAAGCGCGGATAAGCCTTCGCTCCAGAAAACTCTGCATGTCGCGACGTCCGTCTACGACGCAGTAGACGACGACATCCGTGCCCAGGATCCGATAGATCATGCGCCACGGCTTATGGTGCAGTTCTTGATATTCGGAAATACCGATACCCGCCAACTCCTTCGGAATATCTCCGCGGACGGGGAATTCTTCAAGCTCGGCGCAGGCACTCTCGATTTCCGTCAGGATGCGCTCTGCCGTCTCGGTGCCGTCGCGGCTAGCGATGAAGCGATAGAGATCCTCGATGTCGCGTTCCGCATCCTCAGTGAAAAGAACACGATATGGCATCAGGACTGACTGTCCGCCAGACGTTTGCGGATGAGCGCGAAGGATTCCGCAGCAGGGCGCAGTTTGCCTTCCTCGACTTGCCGGGTGGTGAGCGCCAGCACCTTCAGGAGCGCCAGTGTCTCCTGTGTTTCTTCATATTGGCCGACATCTTGAAGGATGGCTTTCGCCTCCCCGTGAAGCGTAATGACGACCGGCTGCGGATTATCCTTCAGCGTCCGGATGATCTCCGGCGCAGTAGCTGATCGGCTTGACCTGTTCTGACAGCTTCATGCGTTACTCCCTTTCGACCAGAATATAGATTATTAAGTGGTCGATTGAAAGACGGCTTACGCTGCCGGTGAGACACGGTCCCGGCAGGCGATTTTCCATCTTAGGTGCGGCCGCTTTTTTTCACTCCTCGTGTTCGAAAGAGAATGTCATTTCTTATAATTGAGTTTGTCTACCGATTTTATAGATTAAACTTTGCAACCAAGGATCGGATCGTGGCGTCATGACCTATCTCCTCAGCCTTCTCGACAAAAGCCCGATCGAACAGGGTCTTACCGCTGCGGACGCGTTGCGGGCGACGGTGAAGATTGCCGCCCGGGCCGAGGAGCTCGGCTATCACCGTTTCTGGGTTGCCGAGCATCATAACATGTCCAATCTGGCAAGCTCCGCGCCGGAGGCGCTGATCGCCTATCTTCTCGCCAGAACGTCGAAGATCCGCATCGGCTCCGGCGGCGTCATGCTGCAGCACTACAGCGCCTATAAGGTTGCCGAGACCTTCAATCTTCTGGCCTCGCTGGCGCCCGGCCGAGTCGATCTCGGTGTCGGCAAGGCGCCGGGCGGCTTTCCGCTGTCGACGCGCGCGCTCCAGCTTGCCGTCGATCCGTCCAGGAAGCCGGATTTTGCCGGCCAGCTTTCCGATCTCAACACCTATCTCGCCGCCGACCCGAATTACGACGGCGCGCAGGCGACCCCTTTCCCACCGACCGCGCCTGAACGTTTCCTGCTCGGCGCCAGCGTCGAAAGCGCCGAGCTCGCTGCGGAGAAAGGCTGGGAGCTTGTTTTCGCCGGTCACCTGAACGGCGATCCTGACAATTTGCGCAGAACCCTCGAGACCTATGAGCGGGCATCCGGCGGCAAGCGGCCGATCCTGGCGCTCGCAGCCTTCGCCGCCGAAAGCGAGGACTATGCCCGCGAGCGCGTCGGCAAGTTGCGCATCGTGAAGGTGTTCCTGCCGAACGGCCAGACCGTCAATGTCGGCAGCGAGGAGCAGGCGGCCGAATTCGCCCGCCAGGCCGGCGTCACCGATTACCGCATCGAGGAGAAGGTACCGAGCGTCCTGCACGGCACGGCAAAGCAGATCCGCAAGGAATTGGATGAGCTTCACCGCCGCTACGGCGTCAAGGAGTTCGTGCTGGACACGCCGGCGCTTTCGGTCGCCGAGCGCCTGGCTTCCATCGAGCTGCTCGCCGCCGAGCGGCTTTCCCTCGTCGCCTGACCGTTTTCAAGGAGATCGATTCCATGACTCAGAAACACGTCACGTTCGGCATCATGCTGCAGGGCCCCGGCGGCCACATGAATGCCTGGAAACATCCGAGCGGACCGGCCGATGCCAGCGTCAATTTCGACTTCTTCGTCAAGACGGCGCGCAAGGCGGAAGCGGCCGGCATCGCTTTCGCCTTCGTCGCCGATGGGCTCTATATCATCGAGCAGTCGATCCCGCATTTCCTCAACCGGTTCGAGCCGATCGCCATTCTCTCGGCGCTAGCCGCCTCGACCTCGAAAATCGGCCTCGTCGGCACGGTCTCGACCTCCTACAGCGATCCCTTCACCATCGCCCGCCAGTTCGCCTCGATCGATCTCATCAGCGGCGGCCGGGCAGGGTGGAACGCAGTAACCTCGCCGCTCGAGGGCTCGGGCCGCAACTACAGCCGCGAACATCCCGAACACGAGCTGCGCTACGAGATCGCCGAGGACTATATCGATGCGATCAAGGGCCTGTGGGATTCCTGGGACGATGACGCCTTCGTCCGCAACCGCGAGACCGGCGTCTTCGTCGACAAGACCAAGATGCATCGGCTTAACCACAAGGGCCGCTTCTTCCGCGTCGAGGGGCCGCTCAATATCGGCCGTTCGAAGCAGGGCCAGCCGGTCGTGTTCCAGGCGGGCGCCTCGGATTCCGGCATCCGGCTCGCCGGCAAGCATGCCGATGCGGTCTTCACCAATGGCGGGCCGTTCGAAGAGGCGCAGGCCTTTTATCGCCAGCTGAAGGACAGCGTCATCGCGCATGGGCGCCCGGCCGCGGAAGTCGGTATCTATCCCGGTATCGGGCCGATCGTCGGTGCGACGTCCGATGAGGCGGAAGCCAAGTACCAGGCGATCCGCAATCTTGTCACCATTGAGGAGGCGCTGCTCTATCTCGGCCGCTTCTTCGATCATCATGATTTCAGCGCCTATCCGCTGGACGGGCCGTTCCCCGAACTCGGCGATATCGGCAGAAACAATTTCCGCGCCACCACCGACCGCATCAAAAGGACGGCGCGCGAGAAAGGCTTGACGCTGCGCGAGGTCGCGCTCGATTCGGCAACGCCGCGCACTGCCTTCATCGGCACCGCCGAGCATATCGCCGACGAGATCATCCGCTGGGTGGATCAGGGTGCGGCCGACGGCTTCATTCTCGGCTTTCCCGTCATCGCCGAAGGTTTCGACGATTTCTCCAGACATGTTCTGCCGCTCCTCACCGAACGCGGCTATTTCGATCCGGTCCTGAAGGGCGAGACGCTGCGCGACCATCTCGGCCTGCCGTTCCGCGAAAGCCGCTATGCGGCCGACGCCGATCAGGTCGAGCGCGGAAAGGCTGTCGGCGCCTGAGGCGCCGGCGAACCGCCATGGACATCATCGCTCAAAACCCGCGCAGCAACGATCCGGTCGAGCAGGGTATCGCCTCTTATCTCGACGAGATCATCGCGCTTCGCCACGACCTGCACCAATATCCGGAGCTTGCCTTCCAGGAGCTGAGGACCAGCAAGCTCGTGGCATCCCGCCTTTCCGCCTGGGGCTACGAAGTGGCGACGGGCATTGCCGGCACCGGTGTCGTCGCCACCCTCCGGCGCGGCGACGGCAAGAGGCGGATCGGCATTCGCGCCGACATGGACGCGCTGCCGATCGAGGAGGCGACCGGCCTTGCCTATGCCAGCAGCAACCCCGGCGTCATGCATGCCTGCGGCCATGATGGACATACCTCGATCCTCTTGGCCGCCGCCCGCTATCTCTCTGAGAGCGGCAATTTCAGTGGCACGCTGCGGCTGATCTTCCAGCCCGCCGAGGAGATCGGCGCTGGCGCCCGCAAGATGATCTCGGAAGGCCTGTTCGAGCGTTTTCCCGTCGATGCGGTCTTCGGGCTGCACAATTGGCCGGGCGTGCCGACGGGTCAATTCGGCTTCGTCGCCGGCCCGGCCATGGCTTCGGTCGACAAGGCGGTCATCAAGATCATCGGCAAAGGTGGCCATGGCGCCGAACCGCACCGGACAGTCGATCCGGTGCTGGCTTCGGCCTCCTTCATCACCGCGCTGCAGAGCGTCGTCTCGCGCAATGTCGATCCGCAGGAGATGGCGGTCGTCACCGTCGGCTCGATCCATGCCGGCTCCGCCTCGAACGTCATCCCGGAAAGCGTCGAGATGCAGCTGACCATGCGGGCCTATAGCGAGACTGTCCGCCAGCTGTTGCAACAGCGCATTCCCGCCCTGGCGCGCGCCCAGGCCGAAAGCTTCGGCGCCGAGGCGGATGTGAATTACCGTCTCGGCTTTCCGGCGTTGGTCAATCACGCCAAAGAGACGGCATTTGCCCGTGATGTCGCCTATGACGCGCTCGGCCTCGCCGCGATCGAGAAGGACTTCCGGCCGAGAACCGCCAGCGAAGATTTCGCCTTCATGCTGCAGGCCAATCCCGGCAGCTATCTCTTCGTCGGCAATGGCGACAGCGCTCCTCTTCACAGCGCTCACTACAATTTCAACGATGCGATCATCGCGCCCGCCGCCCGCTACTGGGTGCGGCTCGCCGAAACCTTCCTCACTGACGACAACGGGTGATGAACGATATGAGCGATACGTTTCTCTATACCAGCTCTCTCGATCCGCGCGCCAAGCCGCTGATCGATGAATTGATCTACGAATATGACAGCCGCTACGGCACCTATTTCAATGCCGAAGGTGCGGCCGCCGAGCTCAGCCGCTATCCCCCTGAAGCCTTTGCGCCGCCCCACGGCAATTTTCTGCTGTTAATCCGCGACGGCGAAACCATCGGCGGCGGCGCCTTCAAGAATTATGACGAGCACACGGCCGAGTTCAAACGCATCTGGACGCGCTCCGATCTGCGCCGCCAGGGCCTTGCCCGCAAAGTGCTGGTGGAGCTGGAGGCCCAGGCCGCCCGCCAGGGCTATGCCCGCATCTACCTGACAACAGGCTTTCGCCAGCCCGAGGCCGTCGGCCTCTATCTGAACTATGGCTACACCGCTCTCTTCGACACATCAGCCGATCCCGAAATCTACAAGAGCCTGCCCTTCGAGAAGGACATTACCCATCTCGCCGAGCCGGCTCTCGAAGATGCGGAACCGCGCCTGCGCCTGGCCGGCGCCAATCACTGAAAACGGCAAAGACCGATAATCATAAAAGGGAAGCACAATGGCACTGACGACGGATTTTGCCGGCATCGATCCCGGCAGCAGGACGGCAGAATCGAAGGACTATTCCCGTTACCGCATCGTGCCGGCGCGCCATCCGGGCCGCTTGGCAGGCACGATTTTCGCAGCCATCGTCATCACAGCCGTGCTCTATTCCACCTTCACCAATCCGCGCTGGGGCTGGGGCGTCTTCGGCGAATGGTTCTTTGCCGAGCCGGTGCTCGTCGGCCTCGGCCGGACGTTGCTCCTAACCGTGCTTGCCGCCATATCCGGTTCCATTCTCGGAACGGCGCTGGCGCTTGCCCGCGTTTCCAAGTCGCCGCTGCTCTCCGGTCTCTCCTGGGGCTATATCTGGCTGCTGCGCTCCATCCCGGTCATCGTGCTGCTCTTGATCTTGAACAATCTCGGCTACCTCTACGAGACGATCAAGATCGGCATTCCCTTCACCGATACGGTCTTTATCGACTATCCCACCGTGCAACTGCTGACGCCCTTTGCCGCTGCCTTCCTCGGCCTGACGCTCAATCAGTCGGCCTTCTTCGCGGAAATCGTGCGGGGCGGCATTCTCTCGGTGGATCATGGACAGCTGGAAGCGGCGGCCGCCCTCGGCCTGCCGCGCCGCCGCCAGGCCTTCCGCATCGTGCTGCCGCAGGCCATGCGCTCGATTCTGCCGACCGGCTTCAACGAGTTGATCGGATTGGCGAAGAGCACGTCCATGGTCTACGTGCTGGCGCTGCCGGAACTCTTTTATACGGTTCAGGTGATCTACCGCCGCAATCTCGAAGTCATTCCGCTGCTGATGGTGGCGACCGTCTGGTATCTGATCATCATGACGGTGCTGTCGCTCGCCCAGCACTATATCGAGCGCTATTTCTCCAAGGGCGCCGTGCGCAATCCGACGCCGCTGCCCTTCCAGGCTTTCTTCGAACGCTTCCGTCGTCCGCTGCCGGTCTTTGAGACGGCGACCGACACCGTCCGCAAGATCGGCTTCCGGGATGCGGCGGTGTTACGGGCCGCAGGCGGCGCGGTGCGCATCCACGGTATTTCGAAGAGCTTCGGCTCGCTGAAGGTGCTCGATAATGTCGAGCTCAGCCTTCCCGCCGGCAGTGTGACCGCCATCCTCGGCCCCTCCGGTTCCGGCAAGTCGACGCTGCTGCGCGCCATCAACCATCTCGAGCGTGTCGATGAAGGCTTCATCTCGGTCGACGGCGATTTCGTCGGCTACAGCAGGAAGGGCGACACGCTCTACGAGCTGAAGGAAAAGGATATTCTCACCCGCCGCGCCGATATCGGCATGGTCTTCCAGAGCTTCAATCTGTTCCCGCATCTGACCGTTCTCGAAAACCTCATCGAGGCACCGATCCAGGTGCGCGGCGTCAGCCGCGAGGAGGCTGTGCAACTGGCGCAGGAACTGCTGGCCCGCATCGGGCTCAGCGACAAGATCAACGCCTATCCGCGCCAGCTTTCCGGCGGCCAGCAGCAGCGCGTGGCGATCGCCCGCGCCCTGGCGCTCCGCCCCAAGGTGCTGCTTTTCGATGAGCCGACCTCGGCGCTTGATCCGGAGCTCGTCGGCGAAGTGCTCGACGTCATCAAGGAGCTGGCCCGCACCGGCACGACACTCGTCATCGTCACCCATGAAATCGGTTTTGCCCGCGAAGTTGCCGACACCGTCATCTTCATGGATGGCGGCCGCATTCTCGAGGCCGGCCCGCCGGCCCGCATCTTCACGCAAGCGGAACATTCCCGAACACGGGAGTTCCTCGCCAAGGTTCTCTAGCGCCTGACAGCGCTGGTGAAATGCCGGGCCGCGACGGGCTGCTCCGGTCGACTGACAACAATCACAACCTAAAGATGAAATGGAGAAGGGGCATGACATTTAGAGATAGGGCAAGGCTGCTGATAGCGGGCGCCGTCACCATTGCCGCGATCGGTTTCGGTTCCGCGCAGGCGCAGCAGAAATTCGACCTCAGCCCCGAGCAGCCGAACCGGCTGCGGCTGGAAAAGAACGAGAAGCGCATTGGCGAAGTCAAGGACTTCAAATTCGTCGAAAGCGGCGTCTTCACCGTCGGCATCAGCTCGAGCGGCAACCTGCCGCTACATGATTATGCTTCCGATTCCAAGACGGTGATCGGTTACGACGTCGATCTGGCACAGGCGATCGCCGATAGCCTGGGCCTGAAGTTCAATCTCGTTTCCGTCGCCTGGGCCGATTGGCCGCTGGGGCTGACCTCCGGCAAGTTCGACGCGGTGATCTCCAACGTGACGGTCACGGAGGAGCGCAAGGAGAAATTCGACTTCTCCACCTACCGCAAGGACGAGCTCGGCTTCTACGTCAAGGCGGATAGCCCGATCACGGCCCTCAAGCAGCCGAAGGATATTGCCGGCCTGAAGGTCATCACCGATGCGGGCACCAACCAGGAGAAGATTCTGCTGGAATGGGACCGGCAGAACGTCGCCGCCGGCCTGAAGCCGATCGAGGTGCAATATTATGACGACGACGCGGTCAAGGATCTCGCTGTCCAGTCCGGCAGAGCCGACGCCGTCTTCAGCGTGAATGCGACGCAGGCCTATTCGGCGGGGATCAACGGCAAGACCAAACTGGTCGGCACCATCAGCGGCGGCTGGCCGATCACGGCCGAGATTGCCGTCACCACGCGCAAGGGCAGCGGCCTGGCGGCACCCTTGACCGATGTCGTCAACGACCTGATCGGCAACGGTGCCTATAAGAAGATCCTCGATACGTGGAACCTCGGTCCTGAGGCAATCGACAAGGCCCAGACCAACCCGCCCGGCCTGCCGAAGAGCGGTTCGTAACGTTGGTCCAAAGCGCGTCGCGTTCGAGCGGCTTCATGCGACGCGCTTTAGATCTTTGTTTTTATGCATGTCGCCCAAAACCGCTGTGCACTTTTGGGCGACATGCATCGGCGGACCGGCGTTACAGGGAAGCGCGCCGGTCCGTTTCCACTTCCCGATGCAAACGGAGATATATTGAACGTGACGATCCATCCCAAATCTCGCACCTTGTTCTTCGCGGCCCTGGTGTCAGCCTTGACTGGTTTCGGCGCCGCCCATGCGGCCGAGGATTTCGACCTGAGCCCTGAACAGCCGGGCCGGCTTCATGCCGCCAGGAACGATGCGGCCATTGCTGCGATCCCTAAAGAATTCAAGTTCGTCACGCCAGGCAAGTTCACCATCGCCGTCAGCCCCGGCGGGCCGCCGCTTGCCACCTATGCCACCGACGCCAAGACCGTGGTCGGGGCCGATCCCGATTATGCCTATGCCATTGCCGACAGCCTCGGCCTGACGCTGGAGATCGTGCCGGTCGCCTGGATCGACTGGCCGCTCGGCCTCACCTCGGGCAAATATGACGCCGTCATCTCCAATGTCGGCGTCACCGAGCAGCGCAAGGAGAAGTTCGATTTCTCCACTTACCGCCAGGGCCTGCACGGTTTCTTCGTGAAATCCGACAGTGCCGTCACTTCGATCAAGGAGCCCAAGGACGCCGCCGGCCTCAGGATCATCGTCGGCGCCGGCACCAACCAGGAGCGTATCCTGGTGAAATGGAGCGAGGAAGATGTCGCCGCGGGCCTGAAGCCGATCGAGCTGCAATATTACGACGACGAGGCGGCAAGCCTTCTCGCGCTGCGGTCCGGCCGGGCCGATGTCATCGTGCAGCCGCATGCACAGCTTGTTTTCATCGCCGCGCGCGACAAGAACATCAAGCGCGTCGGCACGCTGAGCGCCGGCTGGCCTGATCGTTCAGATGTCGCGATCGCCACGCGCAAGGGGAGCGGGCTGGCCGATGCGCTGACTGTCGCCACCAACGGCCTGATCAAAGACGGCACCTATGCAAAAATCCTCGACCACTGGCATCTCTCCGAGGAGGCCTTGCCGGTATCCGAGACCAACCCGCCTGGCCTACCGAAATACTGATCGGATGGCACGAGTGGGCAACATATCCATCAGCCATATCGGCTTCCTCACCCCCGGCAACTATCCCGACGAAGATCCGTTGTCGGGACTGGAACAGACGCTTGAGCAGCTGCAATATGGCGAGGATCTGGGCTTCGACAGTGCCTGGGTCCGCCAGCGGCACCTGGAGCCTGGAATCTCTTCCGCGAGCGCCTTCCTGGCGGCGGCGACGCAGCGAACCAGCCGGATCGAGCTTGGAACCGCGGTCATCCCGATCGGTTACGAGAGCCCTTACCGGCTGGCCGAAGATCTCGCCACCGTCGATGTTCTGTCGCGCGGGCGGCTGAATGTCGGTGTCAGCGCTGGACGACCATTGCACGCAGACCTGATCGCGCCGCTTGTCTTCGACGGCGACTGGACGGGTTACGATTTTTCGCATGATCGCGTGCGGCGCTTTGCCGACAATCTGCGCGGCACTTATCTCGGCGACGAACAGACCTTGATCAAGACGCCCTCGCCCGCAGCGGCCGCGGCTGCAGCCTTATGCCAAGGGCCTGATCGACCGGATCTGGTATGGCGGCGGGTCGCAGCGCTCGGCCGAATGGGCCGGCCGCAATGGCTTCAACCTGTTGACCGGCAATGTGATAACGGGCGAGGGGACCGATGATTTCTTCACCGCGCAATCGCGGTTGATCGAAACCTATCGCGCCGGCGGCACGCAGCGCCGGGTCGCGCTGGGCCGCGTCATCGTGCCTTTCGATAGCGCCGATGCCGCAACGCGCCGCCGGTATCGAGACTATGCCGATGGCCGCCATGAGCGAACCCTTTCACCGCAGGGCGAGCGGCGAACGCTTTTCGCCCGTGATATCGTCGGCACGTCGGAGGAGATATTGGCGCAGCTTTTTGCCGATCCGATCCTGCCCCAGGTCGATGAGTTGAGGCTGGAACTTCCTTACGAGTTCGAGCACGAGGAATATCGCCAGATCCTCCACGATTACGTGACGACAATTGCACCGGAGCTCGGATGGAAAGCGCGATCCGACATCCGGGCCGCTTCCTGAAAGGCGTCGCCCATACGACGCCGGACCAATCACCTCGCAGGGAATATGCATCAGTGACCAAATCGGTAGAGTATTTCTTTTCGATCGGCTCGCCCTGGGCCTATATCGGCTTCGACGCCTTTGCCGAACTTGCGGCGAAGAACGACGTCGGCATCACCCCCTATCTGACGACGGTGGTCGAGGAAAATGGCGGTATCTTCTCACGCAATCGCCCGGAGATCCGGCGCGCTTACTGGACGCGGGATCTCAAGCGCTGGGCGCGCGTGCGCGGCAAGGAACTGCGGCTCGAACATCGCCCTGAATTGAGCGATCCGACGCCGGCATCCCTCTTCGTGATTGCCGCCTATCTCGACGGACAGGATTGGATCGGCGTTGCCCGCGCCCTGCAACATGCCTTCTGGAGCGAGGCCAGGGATATCGGCAGGCCCGATGTGCGCGAGGCGATCGTGACCTCGGCAGGTTTCGATGGCGCGGCACTTCTTAGGCGGCAAGCCGACGAGGATGTTCAGAACAAATGGTCGGCGGACCGCCTGCATGCCCGCGACAGCGGCGTCTTCGGCTTTCCCACCTATGTCTATGACGGTGAGATCTATTGGGGACAGGACAATTTGCCCTTCCTCGAGCGTCATCTTCGCGGCGACAGGCCTTAGGTTTGGATCGAGCAGTCCGGTGAGTTGAGACAGATTTTTTCGGATAAGTCTATAAAATAGATAGACGTTATTCCCTGTCGCCGATGCCCTGCGATAAATTGGTGTGGTTGATGGGGAAATCACACGCATGCTCGACAGGACTTCGCAGGCCGCCGGAACCATTATTCCAAAGCGTTTAACGGAATGGCCGACGGTCATTCTCACGCTCGTCATCCATGGCGGATTTCTTGCGCTCACCTGGTGGTGGCAATCATTGCCGATGATCGTGGTCGTGATTGCCGGAGGCTGGCTGATTGCCTGGCATGGATCGCTTCAGCACGAGGTCATTCACGGCCATCCGACAGGAAACCGACGGATCAACGACGCGATCGGATCGATACCCCTATCGTTGTGGCTGCCCTATCCGATCTATAAGGAAAGCCATCTGGAGCATCATCGCGACGAATATCTCACCGACCCGATCGAGGATCCTGAATCCTCCTATTTTACCAAGGCTGCCTGGGAGCAGCTGGGCGCGGCTGGCAGGCTGCTGGCGCGGTGGAACACCACCCTGTTCGGCCGTTTGACCATCGGTCCGGCGGTGATGATTTTGAGTTTCCTTGGGCAGGAATGGCGGCTGATCCGGACGAACGAACCGGGAAGACGGCGGATATGGGCAGTGCACGGCATCGCCGTCACCGCCGTTCTTTTCTGGGCGACGGTTGTCTGCGGCATGCAGCTGTGGCTTTTCCTCGCTTTCGTCTATACGGGTGCTGCGATGACGCGGCTCAGATCCTATGCCGAGCACAGATATGCCGACAGCCATGAGGAGCGCACCGCCATCGTCGAAAACAGCCGGCTCTTCGGCTTGCTGTTCCTCTACAACAATCTGCATGTTCTCCATCATCGCCGGCCGGGCATCTCCTGGTATCGCCTTCCGGCGGTCTATCGCCACAATCGCGAAACGCTCGTCCGTTCGAATGGCGGGCTTGTCTATGACGGCTATTGGGACATCGCGCGCCGGTTTTTCCTGAAACCGCACGACGACCCGACGCATCCTCATCACTCATAACAGGATAGCCCATCCCAGCGCGAAGCAGCGAGCGCTGGCCGGCGAAGCGACCCTCGCTCCGCTTGACCGATTATAACGGACGAAATTCCGTTATCTTGGTAAGTTTGCGCAATCCCATCGAAACCGTTCCATTCTATTGGAGGAAAAGATATGGGAAGATTTTTTTACATTGCTTGCTTCGATTGGTCGTTTTATCTCCCGATCCATTAAAACGCGAAACGCCGCTGTATTGATCGGAGAGAGACAATGAACCCCGCCATGAACATGATGCCGATGATGAACAACATGATCCCCGCCATGATGAACCCGATGATGGGTGGAATGATGCCGATGATGTCAGGCATGCCCATGATGAACGGTGGGATGATGCCGATGATGATGGGCGCCATGAAGTGCACCATGACTGCCGAAGGCATGGTCTGCGAAATGAAGCCGATGGACGGCATGGACAAGGACATGTTCATGGAATGCTGCAAGCGCATGATGTCGATGATGTCGGGCGGCATGCCTGTCATGATGAACTGCGGCGGCATGATGATGTGCTGCACGATGGCCGCCTGAGCCGTCTCAGCGTCTCAGATAAACGACCAAAAGGCCTCCGGAGACGGAGGCTTTTTGCATGTGCGCCAGGCATGGCGCGTGGTGCGAGAGCACCGTTTGATCGGGCTGGTATCCGGTCGATGACTTGGAGGTGGAA
>NZ_NWSQ01000014.1 GCF_002531725.1 Rhizobium sp. L43 | reverse complement strand
AGGCCGCTAAGCGCGGCGTATCCCTCCTCCTCTCAGCTTTCGATGATGTGTGAATCTGATAGCCCCTCGGGGAGAAGGTGGCCCGAAGGGTCGGATGAGGGGGCCACACGGCACACCCTTCACATAATTCACCTATTCCGGCAGGAAACGATGCCGGTGCAGTCGGAGCCCGCAGGAGGAAAAGACCAGCTTTGCGGCCCCCTCATCCGCCCTACGGGCACCGACCGGGGTCGAGCCACGGGTCTGGCCCCGTCCTTCGGACCCCCGCTGGGGAGAAGGGGAGTCGAGAAGCCGCGCCTCAGATCGCCTTGCTGCCCTGCTTGTTGCGCTCGAGCAGCGCCTTGACGGTCGCGTCGGTCACCTTGCCGTCCGGTTCCTGGCCGACCGACTTCTGGAAGCTCTTGATCGCGGTCACGGTCTTCGCGCCCATTTCGCCGTCCGGCGCGCCGGCGTCGAAGCCGTTATTGTTGAGGATCGCCTGGATGTTGCGGATCGCCTTTTTCATGTCGACGCTCGCCGTCTTCGGGCCGGTTCCCGCCCATTCGTCGGGAATGTCGATGGCGTTGGTGCGGTGGTCGAGCGGCTCCGGCTTCCACAGATCGGCCTTGGCGCGGGCCCGTTCGAGCTGGTCGGGCTTCATGGCATTGGCCACTTCGTCGCGCTTCTGGCTCGCATCCTTGTCGCCGGCCTTGGCGGCGATCGCAAACCATTTGTAGGATTCTTCGAGATCCGCCGGCACTCCGTTGCCCCGGGCGCAGAGGATCGCCAGGTTGAACTGGCTGTCGGTGATGCCGAGGTTGGCAGCCTTGGTGAACCACGAGGCCGCCGTCGCATAATCCTGCTGGCCGAGCGCGCCGGAGGCGTAGAGCACGGCCAGATTGTGCATGGCGCTGGCATTGCCTTGGTTGGCCGCCTGTTCGTAGAAGCCCTTCGCCTTGGCGATGTCGCGTTCGACGCCGTTGCCCTTCTCGTACATGCTGCCGAGCCGGTATTCTGCGGGCGCAAAACCCTTGTCGGCCGAAAGCTGGTACCAGCTTGCCGCCTGCTTCTGATCGACCGTCATGCCGTTGCGGCCGTCAGAATACCGCGCGCCGATCTCAAACAGCGCCAGCGCATCGCCGGTGCTTGCCGCGTCGGCCAGCGATTTCGGCTGGACCGTGTCGGGAATGGTGATTGCGGCCTGCGGTGCGGATGCTGCCGGCGCGGGAACGAAGCCCGATGTCTCCGGTGCTGCGCCTGATGGAGCCGAGGGAGCAAATGTCGCAGCCCCTTCGCCGTCGAGCGGCGCTGCGTCGGTCAGATGCTCGCCGACAACCGGCGGGGCAGCTTCCGGCTGCGCCTGCTCCGAGAGGGGAGGGGTAGCCTCCGCTGCCGGAGCGGTGGTCCCGAGAGCGGCGGTGTCCGGCTGGGCGGGTGTTACTTCCGGCACGGCCGGTGACGGGTTTTCCGCCGCCCCGGTCAGCGCCGAAACTTCCGCCGGTGCCTGCGGTGCGCGCTCGCCGCTCGTCAGCGTCCGGGCGAGCGGAAAGGCCATGATGGCAAGCAGCACGGCGCCGACCGCCAGCAGGATCGGCCGCCGGTAGCGCGAAAAGGCGCTGGTCTTGCCAGTCTTGTCGGAAGCCTTGTCGGACGTCTTGCCGACCTTGTCGGCGGCGGCACCCTTCTTTTCTGATTGGACGGCTGTCTGTTTTGGGTTGGCGTCGACCTCCATCGCGGCGGCCTGCGCCGCACGGCGAGCAGCAGCAATATAATCGGCGCGATCGGTCTCAGCGGCGGGTTTGCCGCGTGCCGCACTCTGGCTGGCGCGGACCCGCTCGAGGATCTTCTTCACGTCGGGGGCGCCGGAACCCGGCTCAAGCAGCTCGTTTGCCGCATCCGTCGGCACCACGTCGGTCGGATCGATCGACGGTGCGGGGTCGATCATCGGGCGTTCGGTTGCGCGGGCCTCGGCTTTCTTGCCGGGCAGCAGCCGCTTGCCGAGGCTGGCGAGCAGGCTGACCTTTGCCGGTGCCGATGTCGCAGCCTCCGGCGTCCTGGTCGCGGCTTCGATGGCGATCGCGCTCGTTCCGCTCATGGCGGTGGCTTGTGCCGGGGCGGCCGGTTCGGCTGCAACCTCGGCGGTGCGGATCACCGGAGAGGCCTTCAGCGCGGGGGCAGCGGCCGGCGTCCTGTCCATATCGGCCTCCGCCACCATCAGCGCATAGGGATCGACATCAAAATCGACGTCCGCGACCGGCATTTGGGCGACCGGCCGGCCGCGCTCTTCCATGCCGTCGAGGCGGTCGGCGATATGCACCAGCGTCTCGTGCAGCGCCTTGAACGTCTTGTGCGTGCGTTCCTCGCTGTCGCGGCTGATATCTTCGAGGAGTCGCAGATCCTCGGCCAGCGCCGTCAGCGCCGACATGTCGGCAGCGGGCACACCACCCTGTGCGTTGCCATTGCGCGCATAGGCTTCGACCACCGCTTCCGCCGCCTGGCGCGCCGCCTCGATGATATATTCGTCGCTGGTCGCCATATAGTCTTCGATCGCGCCCATGCGCCGGTCGAAATCGGCCGGTATCGCAGCGCTTTCGCGCGGCTCGCTCATCAGCGCCGAAAGATTGGCGATCTGGTCTTCGAGGTTCTTCAGCGCGCGCGAATCGGTTGGCGCTGCCGCCGTGCTCTCTTCCAGCCGGGCGGCAATGTCGCTCAGCCGCCCTTCGAGACGCTGGAAGGCGCCGTCGTCGATCACTGCTGCCGGCGCCGGCTGCTGATAGGCCATCTCGTCGATGCGCCGTGCGAGATAATCGAGCCGCTGTGCCAGCACATCATTGACGGCGCCATTCTCGAGCGCGTCGATCTTGCGGGAAATATCGGACAGCGGGCCGGTGAGGTCGGGCTGGGGTGCTGCCTTCTGCGTGTGCTCCAGAAGATAGGAGAGCTGTTCCAGCCGTTCGTCGAGCCGCGACGTCGCTTCCGCCTTGCTCAGCTCCTCGACGCGCGTCGTCAACGCCTCCAGCCGCATCGCCAGCTCGTCGGCCGGGTTCACGCGGTTCGCCGCATCATGGCTCATCAGGTCGATCTGGTCGGCGAGCGCCGAAAGCCGGCTTTCCAGCCGCTGCATCAGCGCCGGGTCGTTGGTCGCGGCGGCGCGTCCGCTGGCTGCGATCGCCCGGCTGATTTCGTCGAGCCGCGTATCCATGGCGGCGAACTGTTCGGACATGACCCGGTCGTGCGGCTGGATCATGTTGCCGAACTGCTCCATCGCCGTGGCGATGGCAATCAGCTTGTCTTCCAGCGCGCGAACGGCCGGGCTTTCGCCCATGCCGCCGATATGACGCTTGATGTCATCCAGCCGGTAGGCGAGCGAAACCAGCTCTTCCTGCAGCCCCTCGGTATCGAGCGCGGCCAGCCGGCTCTCGAAGCCGTCCCAGCGGTTTTCCATGTGGCGCAGCGAATCCTCGCGCGCCAGCCCGTCCATCAGCGAGCGCAGATCCTCGAAATCCTCGCGCAGGCCGGCGGCCTCCGGGCCGGCGGAGCGGCCGGTCAGCTGGGTGATGCTCTGGGCAAGGCGGCCCATGTCGGCGCGGATTTCGTCGGCGAAACGGCCGTCTCCGGCACTCGTTTTGATCTCGCGCAGTTCGGCGCGCAGCGCGTTCATCTCGCGGGTGACGCCCTCGGAAATGTCGCGCTTCAGGTCCTGGCGCAGATTGACGAGCGCCTGGGCAATCTCCGTCATCGTGTCGTCGCCGGCGCGGAAGGCGGGTGCCGGCAGCGGCGCGGCGGCGCGCGGCGCCGGTTCGCGTGGGAGCGGGGCCGGCTCGCGTCCGTAGAGCCGGTCGCGGCCCGCTTCGAGGGTGCGCTGGCGCTGGCGGATTTCAGCGAGCGGATCCGGCCGCGGCTCGAGCGGCGCCCGTGCGGGCCGCGGGGCGTTGGCGCCGGCATAGGGATCGCGCTCGGCCGTTGCCGTGCGCGGCCGCTGTTCGCGCCCACTGCCCATCAGCCCTTCGATGCGTGCCTCCAGCCCTTCGATCGTGCGGTTCAGCGCATCGAGCGAGGTCCTGTCGGACTGCCGGGAAGGATTTGATCGCGATCCGTTCATCTTCTTGCTCGCTTCGACTGCTCGACCTCTCGTCAGAGCTCGATCCTTGGCTTTTCCGTCTGCTGCCCGCGGCTTGCCGCGGACCGAGCGCACCATTCATCAGAAGTTAGTCAATTAGACTTTCCTCAAGCTGAACGATGTAGCGGCATCCTTAGAAACGCGAGACTGACAAAAGGAGTGCGGATCACTACTGCTCAATCCGCACCTTTCACGAAACGTGGTAAACAAGCCGTTAATCTCGATGAGAATTTTTTAACGTTTGTGTTGCAACCGCCATTTTTGACGGCAATTGCCGTTCAATTCGTCAGATCGATGGCGCCGCCACGATCAGGCCGGACGCGGATATTGCAGCTCGATCTTCACGCTCTCGGGGCCGTAAACGAAGACCTGGCCGAGGTCGGTATCGGGAATATCGTAATATTCGTAGCGGTAGCCGGTCGCCTTGATGCGATCCAGCGCCGGGCCGAATTCGTAAAGGCTGAAGGCGACATGGTTGAAGATGCCGGCCGGAAAATCGGTGCTGCGCGATGTCAGGCTGAGATGGATGACCGGGCGTTCGTCGAGATAGAGCCAGTGGCCGGGCGAAGCGAAGGGTGGCCGATAGCCTTCCTTGACGCCGAGCAAGGTTTCGAAGAAAGCGATCATTCTAGGCGCATCGCGGGTTTCGATGGTGACGTGGTCCAGACGCGGCATCGGTTCCTCCCAGCCAACTCAGAGGACGGAACATAGTCCGTTTGACGCTGTCGCGAAAGTTGCCTTGTCAATCTGTCGCGGAGCTCAGAAGCTCTCCGTCCACGGCCGGACTTCCACCTCCAGCGACCATGCGCTGCGGTGCTGGCGCAGCACGTCGATATAGGTCTGGGCGATCGCATCCGGCAGCAGCGTGCCATCCGGCTTCTCTTCCCTGTCGGGCCGGGTCTGCGAGCGCACCCCGCCGTCGATGACGAAATGCGCGACATGGATGCCCATCGGCCCGAGTTCGCGCGCCGCACTCTGGGCAAGGCCGCGCAGCGCGAACTTGCCCATTGCGAAGGGCGCCGATTGCGCAAAGCCCTTGACGCTTGCCGACGCGCCGGTGAAGAGGATGGCGCCGTGGCCGGGCGGGATCATGCGCTGCGCCGCCTGCTGCGCCACCAGAAAGCCGCCGAAGGCGGTGGTCGCGATCGCCTTTTCCACCTCGGCGGGATCAAGTTCGGCGAGCGGGCCGCGCACGCGGGCGCCGGCATTGAAGATCACCACCTCGGGCCCGCCGATGGCAGAGGCCGCCTCGTCGAACAGCGCCGCGACGCTTGCCGGCTGCGAGACGTCGGCGTGAAAGGCGCTGGCGCCGGTTTCGTCGCAGAGCCCCCGAAGCTTGTCGATATTGCGGGCGGCGAGCCCGACCTTGACGCCGAGCGCCGACAAGTGCCGGGCCAGCGATGCGCTGATGCCGGAACCGGCGCCGACGATCAGCGCGCTGCCATAGGGAAAGTCGGTCATATCTTGTCCTCGATGGATCGTCGCACAGACGTAGGAAGCCCGGAGAGCTCGCGCTACCGTCCGGACGAATTTCAGTGCGGTTGCGCCGCATCGATCGAATAGGCGCTGATGCGCGACAGATGGATGAAGGAAAGGCCGGTCTCCTCGGCCCAATCGTTGAAGGCCTCTTGGATCAGCGTCTGGTCCTTCTTCGCCGTGCCGGAGGAGGAGAGCGGCACGCCGGCCGATTTGAGGCAGGCGAGCACATCCATCGTGGCGACGAAGCTGTCGCGGCCGATGCCGCGCAGGAAATATTGCCCGGTCATGCCGCCGAGCCGGCTGCCGCGTTTGCTCAACAGCTCGAGAAGGCCGATCTGGTCCTCCCGCGGCCAATCGGCGAAGAAGACGCCGGCGCTGCCGTATTCCTTCGCCAGCTCCCGGGTGAAGGCGGCATTGGCGCGAACCGACATGATCTTGGCGCCGTTGCGGATAATCCGTTCGTCCGACGTCAGATCGTGCCAATAATCGTCCGGGGCGATATTCAGCGCCGCCGGATCGAAACCGGCAAAGGCAGCCTCGAAACCCGGCCATTTCGCATCGATCACCTTCTGGACGAAGCCGCTATAGAAGATGCGCCTTGTCATATCCGCCAGAATGCGATCGTCAGGCATAGCGCGCAGCCGGTCGTGATCCGGCCGGTGTTTCTCCAGCAATGCCTGCAGTGCCGCCGCGCCGCCTTTCCGTTGCTCCGCCCGCTGCCTTATCGCCTCGAAACTGATCATCCCGGCGATCCTCCTTTGGCATTCCCGAATGGCGGGTTGAACGACGCTTCCGCTTATACGCCATTCCCGGATGGACAAGGAAGGGGAGATGACGTCTCGTGCCTTTCGGGGGCTTCATCACCGGCAGATTCGCCGGTTGAAATTTTTTCGCAAAAAGCGGGCCGGCCTGCAGATTTTGACGTTTACGCAAACGTCAATATTTTGTAAGACAGTGCCCGAGGCCGGCGCGATCCGGTCAATCGAATGGGAGGAATTCGCAAGATGCCAGTCTACAAGGCCCCGGTGAACGATACGCTCTTCGTCCTGAACGACGTGCTGGGCCTCGAACGCTACAACAATCTTCCCGGTTTTGCCGATGCGACGCCCGATCTGATCGAAGCGATCCTCGGCGAGGCGGCCAAGGTTGCCGAGGAAGCGCTCTTCCCGCTGAATTATTCCGGCGACCAGGAAGGCTGCACGCGCCACGACGATGCCAGCGTCTCGACCCCCAAGGGCTTCAAGGAAGCCTACAAGGCATATCGCGACGGCGGCTGGATCGGCCTTGCGGTGCCGGAGGAATTCGGCGGGCAGGGGCTTCCCTATACGCTGCATACCGCCGTCGGCGAATATACCTCCGCCGCCAACATGTCGCTGATGATGTATCCCGGCCTGACGCAAGGCGCGATTGCCGCCATCCTCGTCCACGGCACCGACGAGCAGAAGAGCACCTATCTGCCGAAGATGGTCGACGGCTCCTGGTCCGGCACCATGAACCTCACCGAGCCGCATTGCGGCACCGATCTCGGCATGCTGCGCACCAAGGCGGTGCCGCAGGCCGACGGAAGCTACAAGATCTCCGGCCAGAAGATCTTCATCTCCGCCGGCGAGCACGACCTGGCCGACAATATCGTTCATCTGGTGCTCGCCCGCATCGAGGGTGCGCCGGAGGGCACCAAGGGCATTTCGCTGTTCATCGTTCCGAAATTCCTCGTCGGCCAGGACGGCGCGCTCGGCGCCCGTAATGCCGTCTCCTGCGGCGCGATCGAGCACAAGATGGGCATCCACGCCAACGCCACCTGCGTGATGAACTACGACGAGGCGACCGGTTTCCTGATCGGCGCCGAAAACCGCGGCCTCAACGCGATGTTCGTGATGATGAACGAGGCTCGCCTGATGGTTGGCCTGCAGGGCATCGCCATTTCCGAGATCGCCTATCAGAATGCCGCCAGCTACGCCCGCGACCGCATCCAGGGCCGTTCGCTGTCCGGCCCCAAGGCGCCGGATAAGAAGGCCGATCCGATCATCGTCCATCCGGATATTCGTCGCTCGCTGATGACCATCCGCGCCTTCAACGAGGCCGGCCGCGCCTTCCTGCTCTGGACGGCGCTGAAATCCGATATCGCCCACCGCTCCACCGACGAGAAGGAGCGACAGACGGCCGACGATATTCTCGGCCTCGTCACCCCGATCCTCAAGGGCGTGATGACCGACAAGGGCTTCGATCATGCCGTCATGGCCCAGCAGGTCTTCGGCGGCCACGGCTATATCGAAGAACACGGCATGAGCCAGTATGTGCGCGATGCCCGCATCGCCATGATTTATGAGGGCGCCAACGGCATCCAGGCGCTCGATCTCGTCGGCCGCAAGCTCGCCCTCAACGGCGGCCGCGCCGCCATGGCGCTCTTCAAGGAGATCGGCGATTTCTGCGAGGAGAACCGCGGCAACGAAAAGCTCTCCTTCTTCACCAAGCATCTGAAGAAGGGCTTGAACGACGTCCAGGCCGCGACCATGTGGTTCATGCAGAACGCCATGGCCAAGCCCGACAATGCCGGCGCCGGCTCGACCGACTACATGCACCTCTTCGGCCTGGTCGTTCTCGGCTATATGTGGGCGAAGATGGCCAAAGCCGCCGAGGATGGCCTTGCATCGGGCGATGCCGCCCGCGAGGATTACCTGAAGAACAAGCTGATCACGGCGAAATTCTTCATGGAGCGGATCATGCCGGAAACCACGCTGCGCAAGGCCCGCATCGAGGCCGGCGCCGACACGATGATGGAATTGGCCGCCGAAGCGTTTTGAGCCGGTTCTCCCTCCCCCTTGTGGGGAGAGGGTTGGGGAGGGGGCCTTTCCCCTCCTTCCAAGATTTGAGGCAGGATAGATTGCCGCCAGGGAGACGAGGAAATGACCGAGGTTTTCATTTACGATCACGCCCGCACGCCGCGCGGCCGCGGCAAGAAGGACGGCGCCCTGCATGAGGTGCCTTCCGTCCGCCTCGCGGCCAAGACGTTGGAAGCGATCCGCGACCGCAACGGGCTGGACACAGGCACCGTCGACGACATCATCATGGGCTGCGTCGATCCGGTCATGGATGCCGGCGCCGTCATCCCCAAGGCCGCCGCCTTCGAAGCCGGTTATTCCACCCGGGCGCCCGGCATGCAGATCTCCCGCTTCTGCGCCTCCGGCCTCGATGCCGTCAATTTCGCCGCCGGCAAGATCGCCCAGGGCGCCGACGACATCGTCATCGCTGGCGGCGTCGAAAGCATGTCCCGCGTCGGTCTCGGCATGTCTGGCGGCGCCTGGTTCATGGACCCTTCGGTAAATTTCCCGGCCTATTTCATGCCGCAGGGCGTCTCGGCCGATCTGATCGCCACCAAATACGGCTTCAGCAGAACCGATGTCGACGCTTATGCGGTCGAGAGCCAGAAGCGTGCCGCCCATGCCTGGGAAAAGGGCTGGTTCGACAAGTCGGTCGTCCCGGTCAAGGACCAGAACGGCCTGACGATCCTTGATAAGGACGAGCATATGCGCCCCGGCACGGATATGCAGGCGCTCGCCTCCCTCAATCCGTCCTTCCAGATGCCCGGCGAGATGGGCGGCTTCGAGGCCGTCGGCATCCAGGCCCATCCGGAGATCGAGCGCATCAACTATGTCCATCATGCCGGCAATTCCTCCGGCATCGTCGATGGCGCCGGTGTCGTCCTGCTCGGCTCCAAAGCCGGCGGTGAGAGCATGGGCAAGAAGCCGCGCGCCCGCATCAAGGCTTTCGCCAATATCGGCTCCGATCCGGCCCTGATGCTGACCGGGCCTGTCGACGTCACCGAGAAACTGTTGAAGCGCACGGGCATGAGCCTTGCCGACATCGACCTCTTCGAACTGAACGAAGCTTTCGCCGCCGTGGTGCTGCGTTACATGCAGGCTTTCGACATCGACCACGGCAGGATCAACGTCAATGGCGGCGCCATCGCCATGGGCCATCCGCTCGGCGCCACCGGAGCGATGATCCTCGGCACGGTGCTGGACGAGCTTGAACGCCGCGACCTCAACACCGCGCTGGTGACGCTCTGCATCGGCGCCGGCATGGGCACGGCAACGGTTATCGAACGCGTTTGATGCGATCCAAGCCCTCTCCCTTGCGGGGAGGGGCTTCACCGCCAAAGAATTCAGGGAGAGGAATTCCCAAGATGAGCACCTACACCAATTTCACGCTCGAAACCGACGCCGACGGCATCGCTCTCGTCACCTGGGACATGCCGGGCAAATCGATGAACGTCTTCACCGCCGAGGTGATGGCTGAACTCGACGCCATCATCGACGCCACCACCGCCGATGCCGCCGTCAAGGGCGTCGTCTTCACCTCGGGCAAATCCTCCTTCTCCGGCGGCGCTGATCTGTCGATGATCAAGTCGATGTTCAGTTCCTACCAGGAGGAGAAGGCAAAGAGCCCCGAGACGGCCGTGCAGACCCTCTTCGGTCTGGTCGGCCGCATGAGCGGTCTGTTCCGCAAGCTCGAAACATCGGGCAAGCCCTGGGTGTCCGCCATCAATGGCACCTGCATGGGCGGCGCTTTCGAACTGTCGCTCGCCTGCCACGGCCGCGTCGCCTCCAATGCCAAGAGCGTCAAGATCGCGCTGCCCGAGGTCAAGGTCGGCATCTTCCCCGGCGCCGGCGGCACCCAGCGTGTGCCGCGGCTGGCGAACGCGCAGGACGCGCTGCAGATGATGACGACGGGCCAGTCGCTGACCGGCTCCCGCGCCAAGGCGATGAACCTCGTGCATCAGGTGGTGGAGCCTGATCAGCTGATCCCGGCCGCCAAGCAGATGATCAAGGATGGCCTGAAGCCGGTCGCCCCCTGGGACGAGAAGGGCTTCAAGGCGCCGGGCGGCGGCATCTGGACGCCGGCTTCCGCCCAGCTCTGGCCGGCCGCTCCGGCGATCCTGCGCAGGGAAACATCGGGCAATTACCCGGCAGCGCTTGCCATCCTGAAATGTGTCTATGAAGGCCTGCAGGTGCCGTTCGACACCGGCCTGAAGATCGAGCAGCGTTATTTCACCGAGGTGCTGCAGACCCGCGAAGCCTTCTCGATGATCCGCTCGCTGTTCATCTCGATGCAGGAGCTCGGCAAGGGTGCGCGCCGCCCGGCAGGCATCCCGAAGACCGCGCTGAAACATGTCGGTGTCGTCGGCGCCGGCTTCATGGGCGCCTCGATCGCCTATGTCACCGCCGCCGCCGGCATTCCGGTGACGCTGATCGACCGCGACATCGAAGCGGCGACCAAGGGCAAAACCGTCTCCGAAGGCCTGGTCAAGGATTCTGTCGGTAAGGGGCGTCTTACGCAAGACGAGGCGGCAGCCCTGCTCTCCCGCATCACGCCGTCGGCCGACTATGCCGCCCTCGCCAATGCAGATCTCGTCATCGAGGCGGTGTTCGAGGATCGCGAGGTGAAGAAAGCCGTCATCGAGGCTGTCGAAGCCGTGCTGCCGGAAGGCGCAATCTTCGCCTCCAATACCTCGACCCTGCCGATCTCGGGGCTGGCGAAGAATTCGAAACGGCCTGCCGATTTCATCGGCATCCACTTCTTCTCGCCCGTCGAGAAGATGATGCTGACCGAAGTCATCCTCGGAAGCGAAAGCGGCGACAGGGCGCTCGCCGTCGCGCTCGATTATGTCGCCGCCATCAAGAAGACGCCAATCGTCGTCAACGACACCCGCGGCTTCTTCGTCAATCGCTGCGTGCTGCGCTACATGTCGGAAAGCTACGACATGTTGATCGAGGGCGTACCGCCTGTTATGATCGAGAATGCCGCCAAGATGGCCGGCATGCCTGTGGGACCCCTAGCGCTGAACGACGAGGTCGCCATCGACCTCTCACTGAAGATCCTCAAGGCGACGGTCGCCGATCTCGGCGACAAGGCCGTCGACCCCAGGCATATGGACCTCATCTCGCGCATGGTCGAAAAGGAAGGCCGTTCCGGCCGCAAGAATTCCAAAGGCTTCTACGACTACCCGCCGAAGCCGGCGAAGAAGTCGCTCTGGCCCGACCTCAAGAGCTTCTACCCGCAGAAGCCGGCGGATGAAGTCGACGTCACCGTCCTGAAGCAGCGCTTCCTCGTTACCATCGCGCTCGAAGCCGCCCGCACCGTCGAGGAAGGCATCGTCACCGACCCGCGCGAGGCCGATGTCGGCTCGATCCTCGGCTTCGGCTTCGCGCCCTATACCGGAGGGGCGTTGAGCTATATCGACGGCATGGGCGCAAAGGCCTTCGTGGAACTGGCTGAAAAGTTAGCCGGAGCTTACGGAAGTCACTTCCAGCCGACGCCGCTTTTGAGGGACATGGCCGCCAAGGGCGAGACGTTCTACGGACGGTTCGATCCCTATGCGAAGATGGGGGCGGCGGCATAAGCTGTCTTTGCCATTGTGCCGTGGCCGCCCCCCTCTGGCCAGCAGGGCAGAGGGGCGCCGCGGCACGATATTTAAGAATTGTTCGATATCGATCAGCCAACCCTAATTCGACTTTTCCTTGCGGACGCCTTGTCACGGACACAATTCCCGATTAAACGTTCACGCATCGATCTTGCTAGATGAACTTTGAAACGGCGCTTGCGTCGTTCCTGGCGAACTTCCTCCAAAATCGGTTTTCATCGCCGCTTGGGCATCTGTCCGGGCTGCATTCTTCTATGAACGATTCGAAAAGGATATCGTCATGAGCACTGGTACCGTAAAGTGGTTCAACGCAACCAAGGGCTTCGGCTTCATTCAGCCGGACGACGGCGCAGCCGACGTTTTCGTCCACATCTCCGCCGTTGAACGCGCTGGCATGCGCGATCTCAAGGATGGCCAGAAGCTGTCTTACGAGCTCGTCCGCGACAACAAGTCCGGCAAGATGTCGGCAGACCGCCTCCAGGCGGCCTAAGCCTTACAGCGCGTCCTTCTGGACGCGCGGGCATTGAATATCATCTCCGGATCGTGACCACGGATGTACTGGCACGGTTCGTTGAGATGGCAGGGAAGGTCGGGTTAGCCCGGCCTTTTTTTGTTTCTGGGTGGTTGATGCTGTGCCCTTTCCTAAGCAATGCGTCCGCGATACCCCCCTCTGCCCTGCCGGGCATCTCCCCCACAGGTGGGGAGATTGGCTGGGCGCACCGGCTTCCCCAAACAATGAGCGTCCAGCACGGCGAAACGGTAGACAAGCAGGAAGTTCAAGCCACTTGTGATCTCCCCACCTGTGGGGGAGATGCCCGGCAGGGCAGAGGGGGCGGCCACGGCAGAACTTTAAAGAATCTTTCGCATCACCAAACTGAATTCGTCGCTGGCGACAACAAGTCCCGCAAGACAGCTAAACCGCTCAACCTCCACCCGTCTCGCCACCCTCCAGCATCTCCATCACCCGCGCCATCACCACCCGCGCCGCATCGAGTTCGGCCGAGGTGAACGCAGCACCGAGCCCATCGGCCCATCCGGCCTGCGCCACCTCGATGACGTCAAGCCGCGCGGCCCCCTCCGCCGTCAGCCGCACCAGCTTGGCCCGCTGGTGCTGCGGGTTATCGGCATATTCGATCAGCCCTTCGCCCTCCAGCACATCGGCAAGCCGCTGTACCCCCTGGCGGGCGAGGCCGAGGGCGCGGGCGATCTGCGCCACCGACATGTCGCCGCGCCTTGCTGCGGCCAGCACTTGCCAGCGGGCGCTTGTCTGTCCTGCCGGTCTTGCCAGCTGGTCGCCGGCGGCCGTCAGATGGCCGGCGAGGCGAAGCGCCGTGATCGCGAAAGCGGAAAAGGCATTCCCCTCCATCGTCCGCTCCGGTCGATTTTGTTTGACAACATGTTGTCGATTTTGTATCTCATCCATAATGACAACATATTGTCATATGTGATTGATCGATGCAACGCCGAAGGAGGAGATCACCCATGAAGAAAACCTACAAGGGAAGCTGCCATTGCGGCAAAGTGCATTATGAAGTGGACATGGACCTCGCAGAAGGCACCGGCCGCTGCAATTGTTCGATCTGCGCCAAGCGGCGCTATTGGGGCGCCAACGTCAAGCCGGAGGATTTCCGGCTGATGTGCGACCCGGCGGAAACATCGGACTACCAGTTCAACACGATGAGCGGTCATCACCGCTTCTGCCGCACCTGCGGCGTGCCGGCCTTTGGCGACGGTTATGTCGAGGCGATCGGCGGCGCCTATGTCTCGATCAACATCGCCTGCCTCGACGATATCACCCCTGAGGAACTCGCGGCCTTGCCGGTCCGTTATTCCGACGGCAGGCATGATGCCTGGTGGAACGAACCTGAAGTGACGAGTTATCTCTGACGTCATTCCGGCAAAACCCTGCAGCAGTTTTGCTGGAATTGCATAAAGCCTGTCGGATCGTCGTCATCCCGTTCGTCCTTGGTTCATAGCGGAGAAGGAGAACGGATGTGAAAGATGAAACGAACGCCAGACATGAGGAAGAGGCGGTCATCGCCATGCTGATGATGCGCGCCAAGGCGCTGGGGGAAAAGAACGCCGAGGAGGCGCTTTCCTATGAGGCGGAAGAGTCCGTCGAGTTTTCGCTGGCGCCGCCGCTCGTCTATTACGGCAAGGACCAGGCCGGCCTGCAGGCCTGGTTCGACACCTGGGAAGGCCCGATCGGCGGTGAAGTGCGCGATGCCAAGCTGACTGTCGGCGGCGATGTCGCCTTCTGGAGCGGCCTCATGCACATGACGGGAACCAAGACCGATGGCGCCAAGGTCGATCTCTGGTTCCGCCAGACGCTCGGCCTCGTCAAAGAGGACGGCCGCTGGCTGGTCGCCCACCAGCACGCCTCGGTGCCTTTCGCCATGGATGGCAGCGGCCGGGCGCTGCTTGATCTCAAGCCGTGAAGCCAAGCTCTGTTTGTATAATTTTATCCTGCAATTGGCAGTAGGGCATGCAGCACGGGATCTAAACTGGAAGCGGATAGTTCCGTTGCCAGTTCGTGGAGAATAAGAACTTTCTTTTAATCAAATTTTGCAAGCATCGATCTTGGGAGGCCTTCAGTTTCTGCTGGATGACGGTTGTTCAAGCGCCGGCGAATTGACTTAAGGCGTGCGCCAGTACAGCAGCGGGGGCGAGCGGGAACATGCTTTTCAAGTCTACGACGAGTCGCAATCTTTTTTCCGTGGCGGCCTGCGGCGTCATTGCCGTTATTGTTGCTTCCGGCATCATTTTCTATCGGTCCTATACTGAAATTCGCAGCGGCAGCATCGAAGCGATGCGCCAGATCGCGACGGCCGAGGCATTGAAGGTCGAAAAGAATATCGGCGGCAGCGTGCATATCGTCGACGGACTGGACACCGTGCTGACGACGATGAAGGAACTGGGCGACACCGATCGCACCAAGGCCGACAAGGTCTTGTTCAACATGCTGCAAGCCAACCCGCCGATCCTTGGGACCTGGACCGGGTGGGAGCCGAATGCCTTCGACGGCAAGGACAAGGACTATGTCGGCAAGGAAGGTCATGATGCGACGGGTCGCTATGTGCCCTACTGGGTGCGCAGCGGCGGCCAGATCACCCATACCGCGCTGACCGATTACACTGTGGCCGGGCCGGGCGACTATTATCAGCTGCCGTTCACCCAGCGCAAAACCCTTGTCATCGAGCCCTATTCCTATGCGATCGACGGCAAGGATGTTTTGATGACCTCCGTGACTAAGCCGATCATCATCGATGGAAAGGCGGTCGGTGTTGCCGGTCTCGACCTGTCGCTGCAGGACACCAACAAGGCGCTGTCGGCCGTTCGCCCCATGGGAGCGGGCTTCCTTGGACTGGTCACCAGCGCCGGCAAGGTCGTCAGCCATCCGGATGCGAGCCTCATCGGCAAGAGCCTGTCGGAGACGGGCGTAAAGACTGCGGATTGGGACCGTCTGATCGCCACTCCAGGCGTCGAGCATGAGGTGACCAATGAGGACGGCAGCATCTCTCTGGCGATTGCCGTCGCGGTCAAGCTTGCCGAGAGCTCGAATTGGTATGCGATCGTTTCGGTCCCGAAGGCGACCCTCTTCGGGGCTCTCTATACGGTGGTGCGGGATGCCATTCTCGCCACCAGCCTGGCGGCCTTGCTGCTCGGTCTCGCCGGCTGGCTGATCGCCCGCCGCTTCGTCGGCCGGATTTCCAGCGTGATCGGCGAGACTGCCGACATTGCCGCCGGCAAACTCGATGTGACCTTGAAAGACGGCGACGCGAAGGACGAAATTGGTGACCTCTCGCGTTCCCTGCAGGCACTGCTCGAGAGCAACCGCGAAAGAGCGCGTCTGCAGGCCGAGGCGGAAGAAAACCGTATGCTGCAGGAAAAGGAGCGTGCAGAGCGCGCCCGGATTGACCAGGCCCAGGAAGCGGACGTCAAATTCGCCGTCGGCGAATTGGCGCTTGGCCTCGCCAAGCTTGCGGAAGGCGACGTGACGATCGCACTCGATCAGTCTTTCGCAGCGACGCTTGACGAGACCCGCGTCAATTTCAACGAGTCGGTCGTCAAACTGCGGTCGGCGCTGCTGTCGTTCTCGCAAAATGCCGCGGTCATTCAAAGCGGCACCGAGGAGATCCGTTCCGCCGCCGACGATCTGGCGCGCCGGACGGAACAGCAGGCGGCTTCCGTCGAGGAAACGGCGGCAGCGCTGGAGCAGATTACGACGTCGGTCAAGGATTCCACGGCGCGTGCCGAAGAAGCAGGATCGATGGTTGTTCGAGCGAAGGAAAATGCCGAACGTTCCGGCCAGATCGTGCAACGGGCCGTCGAGGCGATGCACGACATCGAACAATCGTCCAAGTCGATCTCAAACATCATCGGCGTCATCGACGAGATCGCCTTCCAGACAAACCTGCTGGCGCTGAATGCCGGCGTCGAGGCGGCGCGCGCCGGGGAAGCCGGCAAGGGCTTCGCCGTCGTCGCTCAGGAGGTCCGCGAGCTCGCGCAGCGCTCGGCTGGCGCGGCCAAGGAAATCAAGGCGCTGATCAGCTCATCCGGCGGCCAAGTACAACAGGGTGTTGCTTTGGTCCGCCAGACCGGTGATGCCCTGGAAGGCATCGTCCAGGAGGTGCAGCAGATCGACCGCAATGTCGAGGCGATCGTTCAGTCGGCGCGCGAGCAGTCGACCGGCCTTCAGGAAATCAATACCGCCGTCAATCAGATGGATCAGGCGACGCAGAAGAATGCGGCTATGGTGGAGGAGTCCAACGCGGCGGCCCACACGCTTGCGACCGAGGTCTCTGCCCTCTCCGGACGCCTGGGTCAGTTCCGGCTCGATACCGGCGCGGGCATGACTTCGACTGCGACGCGTTCGAATGTCCCGCGTCCGATCACCGCTCCGAAAGTCGTATCATCGCACACGGCGATCCCCGTTCCCTCTCCGGCCCGCGCATTGAAGAAGACGCTGGCTGTCGCCCTCAGTGGCGGCTCAAAGACAGCAGCTTCGGCCGGCGATGGCTGGGAGGACTTCTGACACAGCCTGTTGACCGGAGACGGATCCCTTCGCCTCGGGCGGTGAAGAATGTCAGGCTGCGCTTTCCGCCGCCTTTCGCCGGCCGGCGCGAACCGCGATGATCCCGACACCCATCAAAACCAGGATCGCCGTCGCATAAATATCCGTTGTCAGCGCATAACCCGCCGATTTCGCCAGGAACCCGGCAAGGATCGCCGGCAGGCTGAATGCGAGGTAGCTCTGCACGTAGAAGGCCGCCAGTAATCCGGCCCGCTCGTCCGGTTTGGCAATCGGCATGATCGTGCCGATCGAGCCGAGGAAATTGGTGCCGAAACCGGTGCCGGTGAAGACGGTGCCGATGAGAAGCAGCGGCACGTTGGCGAGATGCACGCCGGCAACGACCGTCAGGATACCGAGCGTCTTCGCCGACACGCCGAAACCGAGATTGGCCGAGGCCGTCTTGCCGCGCCTGAGATAGACGGCGATTGCCCCGCTCACCATCAGTGCGGTGACGACGGCGCCGCCCGTCAGCGGCGCGCCGCTGCCGGTGGTGCTGGCGACTAGCGACGGGACCAGGGAGAGATAGAAACCGGCGAGCGTCCAGTTGGCGATGTTGATCGGCGTCACCAGCGACAGCGGCCGCTTCACCTGCGGCGGAACGGTGACGCGCGGGATCAGCGACCCGAGCGCGCCCGGCCGGGTGCCGCCGGTCTCGCGCGTCAGCCAGACGGCGGCCGCCTGCAGGGCGAAGGCGACGAGCAGCAGCGCATAGGTGAGGTGCATCGGGAAGGGACCGTATTGGATCAAGGCGCTGGTGCCGACCGCGCCGACCGCCATGCCGCAAAGCGGCGCGATCGAATTGACGATCTGCCCTTTGGCCCGGTCGACATCGACGAGCGCGGCTCCGAGCGAGGCGCCGGCAATCCCCGTTGCAATACCCTGGACGATCCGCGCCGCGATCAGCCAGCCGGGACCGCTGGCGACGACGAAGAGCGCCATGGCGATGATTTCGAGCACCAGGGCGAAAAAGATCACCGGCTTGCGGCCGAGATGGTCGGAGATCGAACCGGCGGTCAGCAGTGCTGCCAGCAGCGCGAAAGCATAGACGGCGAAGACCACTGTGATCAGCACCGGCGAGAGCGCGAAGTTCTCCTGATAGATCCGGTAGAGCGGCGTCGGCGCTGCGGAGGCGCCGAAGAAGGTGGCGAGCGTCAGCGCATGAAAGCCGATCGAGGGGCGCGGCGCATTCTCTGTGGATTTGGTGGCGGTGACCATATATAAGCCCCTTAAAGCTAAGTGATTGCTTTAAACTTTAGGGTCGGCATTTCGTAAAAGCAAATTATTTGCATTAATAGAGCTGTCAAAGATATTGAACCATCGTATTAAGGGGGAAAGTTGCAGGCATGGCAGTGAAAGAGAATCTCCGCCCGGGCGGCAGAAGCGCCAGGGTTCAGGCATCGGTGCACAAGGCGGTGCGTGAACTGCTGGCCGAAATGAGCCGCGCCGAGGTGACCATTCCGCTGATCGCCGGCAAGGCGGGTGTGACGCCATCGACCATCTATCGCCGCTGGGGCGACCTGCAGGCGCTACTTGCCGATGTCGCCGTCGAGCGGCTGCGGCCGGATATGCAGCCGGTCGATGCCGGCAGCGGCAGGGCCGATCTCGAGGCTTGGGCCGAGCAATATGCCGAGGAAATGTCCTCGGGTCCGGGCCGCGAGATGATCCGCGACGTGCTGGCGGCGCAGGCGGGCGCCAATGCCTGCAAATGCTGCGAATATACCCGCCAGCAAATCGTCGTCATCGCCGAGCGGGCAATGGCGCGCGGCGGGCCGTTTCCGGATGTCGATCTCGTCATGGATCAGGTGGTGGCGCCGATCATGTATCGCATCCTGTTCGGCGACGTGCCGGATACGGCGCGTGTGCGCGATCTGGTCACCCGCGTCATGAACACACCGGACTAAGTTTATTCTGCGGCTGCGCGTTTCAGGCCGGAAATCTGGGTGATATAGGCGCGCAGCGCCGCCGGCCGCACCGGTTTGTGCTGAACGGCGATGTCGTACCGCTCGGCTTCGCTGCGCACCTCCGGCGTGCGGTCGGCGGTGATCATCAAAGCAGGGATATCGGCGCCGAACTGCCGACGCAGATGCAGGATCGCCGCAATGCCGGTGCCGTCGCCGAGATGATAGTCGGCGATGGCGAGATCCGGCGGCCCGTCACGGCCGTCGCTTGATATCACGTCGGCGAGGCAATCCAGCGCAGTGACCTCGCAACCCCAGCCGCTGAGCAGCAGCCGCATGCCTTCGAGGATCTTCGGCTCGTTGTCGATGCAGAGGATCTTCAGCCCCTTGAGCGGCTGCCCCGGGCGGTCGGCAGGGGTGGCGGCCGCCGCGGCCGCGGCCGGACGCGAGACGTCGAGCGGCATGGCGATGCGGAATTCAGTGCCCTTGCCATGCGTCGACTGCAGCTCGACCGGATGATTGAGCACGCGGGCGATGCGGTCGACGATCGAAAGGCCGAGCCCGAGGCCGGAGGCGGTTTTGGCGCCTTCATCCAGCCGCGCGAATTCCTTGAACACGGTGCGGAATTTCGACGGCGGAATGCCGATGCCGGAATCGATCACCTGGATGATCACCTGGTTGCCGCGCCGCCGCGCACCCACCAGCACCTTGCCGGTGATCGTGTATTTGATGGCGTTGGAGACCAGGTTCTGCACCAGCCGGCGCAAAAGATTGGGGTCGGAGCGCACCCTGAGCGACGTCGGCATGACCACCAGTTTCAGCTGTTTTTCCCGGGCGATCGGCGCAAAATCGGTCTCGATGCGCTTCAACAGGTCGGAGAGCGCCACGGCGGCAAGCCGCGGCCGCATGGCGCCGGTATCGAGCCTCGAAATATCGAGCACCGCACCGAGAATGGTCTCGACCGATTCCAGTGCGGAATCGATGTTGCGCACGATCGGGCTGTTGTCGGATTGCGCCATGCGCTCGACCAGCGCCGAGGAATAGAGCCGGGCGGCATTGAGCGGCTGCAGAATGTCGTGGCCGGCGGCGGCGAAAAACCGGGTCTTGCCGATATTCGCCTCGTCGGCGGCGGCGCGTGCCTCGCCGAGTTCACGGTTGACGCGGGTGAGCTCGGCCGTGCGTTCGGCGACGCGCTGCTCCAGCGTCTCGTTCGCCTGTTTCAGCGCCTGGTCGGCGTTGACGCGCTGGGTGATGTCGGTGAAGGTGGCGACGATGCCCTTGTCCGGCATGGCGTTGGAGCGCACCTCGATGATCCGCTCGCCGCCGCCGAGCACCAGCGAAAAGGGTTTGTCGAGCGTCAGGAAATGCCGCACCGTCTGGCTGAGATCGCCGGGCGCGATGTCGCCGCGCTGGCTGAGCGTGGTGACGATCTCCGATAGCGGAAAACCGACCTGGCCGGCACTTTCCGGCAGATCCAGCAATTGCCGGAAGCGCCGGTTCCAGATCGTCAGCCGGTTGGAACTGTCGAACACCGCGATGCCCTGATCCATCTGCGACAGCGCCGTCTGCAGCATGTCCTGGTTATATTGCAGCGCCTCGCTCGCCTGGTCGAGCAGCCAGGCCGTGTCGGACGAGGCATCCTCGATCTTCTGCAGGATCAGTGACAGCACCAGCCGGGCCGAGGACGAGCCGATGGCGCTGCCGAGCAGCTGTTCGCTGAAATGGATCAGCGCCATGTCGGCCGGCTGCTCATCCTCCAGCTTGCGGCCGGAAGTCTGTTCGTAGGTGGTGAGCGAACGCTGCATCCGTTCTTCGCCGAGATAGCGCGAGATCGCCGCCTTGAGGTCGCCGACGCTGATGCGGGTCTTCCAGCCGCGCGTGGCAAATTGCGAGCGCGAATGCCGCTTGACGAAGATGCCGGCCTGAATGCGTTCCAGCGGCCTGGCATTGCGGGTGAGCGAACCGACGACGAAGAAGGCGGTGTTGACGAGCAGGCTCATAACGGTCGCATTGACCAGCGGATCGGCGTCGGGCGCGGTAAACAGCGTCGTCCCGGGAAAGATGAAGCCGAGCACGGCGCTTGCCACATAGGAATAATCGGGGCCGCCGAGCGAGGGCAGGAACAACAGGTACACCCAGATGACGAAGCCGGAGGTCAGCCCGAGGATTGCGCCGCGCGCATTCGCCCGCCGCCAGATCAGCCCGCCGAAGAGCGCTGGGGCGATCTGCGCGATTGCGGCAAAGGAAAGCAGGCCGATCGAGGCAAGACCGGCGGTGCTGTCGGTCGAGCGGTAATAGGCATAGCCGAACAGCAGCACGGCGAAGATGGCGCTGCGGCGGATGTTGAGCAGCGTCTTGGCGAAATTGTCGCGCAGGCTGGCGCGGCCGGCGAGTTTGCGCCTGAGGAAGATCGGCATGATGATATCGTTCGACACCATGATCGACAGCGCCACCGAATCGACGATGACCATCGCCGTTGCGGCGGAGAAGCCGCCGATGAAGGTGATCAGCGACACCACCGGCATCTGGCCGGCCAGCGGCAGCGACAGCATGTAGAAATCGGCATTGCCGTTGCCGCCGAAGGTCAACAGCCCGCCGATCGCCACCGGCAGCACGAAGAGATTGATTGATATGAGATAAACAGGAAACAGGAAGCCTGCGAGTTTCAACTGTTTCGGCGTCCGGTTTTCGACGACCGTCACGTGGAATTGCCGCGGCAGCAGGATGATCGCGAAGGCCGACAGCAGGATCAGGGTGATCCAGCGGCTGATCGGCGTATGGTAATTCAGCGCCGACATGACCAGCGTGTTGTCGACGGTCTTCTGCCAGAGGTCGGCCGGACCGTCGAAGAGAAACCAGATGACGCAGACGCCGGCCGTCAGGAAGGCGACGAGCTTGACGACGGATTCCATCGAGACGGCGAGGATCAGCCCGTCCTGGTGTTCGGTCGCATCGGTGTGCCGGGTGCCGAACATGATGGCGAAGCAGGCGAGCACCAGCGTTGCGAGGAGCGGCAGGTCGAGGAAATAGAGATTGCCGCTGCCGATGCCGTAATCGGACGGGTTGACCATGGCGCTGACGGTACTGGAGATGGCTTTCAGCTGCAGCGCGATATAGGGAATGGTGCCGATCAGCGAGATCAGCGCGACGATCGTCGCGACCGTCGGGTTCTTGCCGTAGCGCGCGGCGACGAAATCGGCAACCGAGGTGAGCTTTTCGGCCTTGGCGAGCTCGATGATGCGGCGAAGCAGCGGCATGCCGAGCGTGAAGACCAGGATCGGGCCGATATAGATGCCGGCAAATTCCAACCCGCGCTGTGCGGCAAGCCCGACGCTGCCGAAATAGGTCCAGGAGGTGCAGTAGATCGCAAGGCTCAGCGCATAAACGACCGGCCATCCGCCTTCCAGCGTGCCCGGGCCGAGCATGCCCGGGCCGCGATCAAGCGTGCCCTGGCTGCGGTTCTTGCGGTCGCCATAGCTTGCCACGGCGAAAAGCAGCAGCAGATAGCCGAAGGCAGACGCGAATATGACCCAGCCTGGAAGCATTGACCCTCCGCCGGCGGAAAACCCGCCGGGACCTCCCGCAACGTGGGTCAGCTTAAGTTATTTCAAGCACTTTGAGAATTCCTGGCCGTCTAGGCCTTAAGTCAAAGACCGCACGGGGTATCCCAAACAAATACGATTGCCGATTGATTAATTGCAATGAAGATGTAGCTAATAAAAACAATTGTATCGAAGGGAGACGGATCCGATGCTCAATGAGTTCAAGGCCTTTATCGCTCGCGGCAATGTCATGGATCTTGCAGTAGGCGTCATCATCGGCGGCGCCTTCGGTGGCATCGTCAAATCTTTGGTCGACGACCTTATCATGCCGATCGTAGGCGCCATTTTCGGCGGCTTCGATTTTTCGAATTACTTCCTCCCGCTCTCGTCGGCTGTCAACGCGCCGTCGCTCGCCGCCGCCCGGGCCCAGGGAGCGGTGTTTGCCTATGGCAGTTTCCTCACCGTGCTCATCAACTTCCTCATTCTCGCCTGGATCATTTTTCTGATGGTCAAGGGCGTGAACATCCTGCGTGCCCAGGTCGAGCGCCAGGAAAAGGCCGCACCGGAAGAACTGCCGCCGCCGCCGGCCGACGTCCAGCTGCTCACGGAAATCCGTGATCTTCTCGCCACGCGCCCGACGGCTTGATCCGAGCTGGAGCCCGTCCGTTCCGGCCGGGCTCATTCATCACCAAAATCGATGTGCCATCACGGGATATCATGGGATTTGCCGGCACAAATCCTCTATGAAGGCGGAAACCGGAGATATGCATGTCGATCGTTGAAAGCCTCAGCCCGCGCGCCCTAACGGCGCCCGAAAGCGGGATTGTCGAAGTCGTCAATTATGCCCGCGGCCGCGAAGGCCTGCTTCCGCTCTGGGTGGGTGAAGGTGATCTGCCGACGCCTGACTTCATCAGCCGGGCGGCGATGGATGCGCTGGCCGCTGGCGAGACCTTCTACACCTGGCAGCGCGGCATTCCCGAACTTCGCCGGGCGCTTTCGGATTATTACGCCAGACATTTCGGAATTCGGCTTCCAGTCGAGCATTTCTATGTCACCGGTTCCGGCATGCAGGCGATCCAGATCAGCGTTCAGGCGTTGACCTCGCCGGGTGACGAATTCGTCTATCTCACCCCCGCCTGGCCGAATATCGCCGCCGCCCTCGAGATCGCGGGCGCCCGCTCGGTCGGTGTCGAACTGCAGTTCGAAGGCGGCAAATGGGCGGTCGATCTCAACCGCATCGAAGCCGCGATCACGGAAAAGACCAGGGGCCTCTTCATCAACACGCCGTCGAACCCGACCGGCTGGACAGCAACGAAGAAGGATCTCGCCGATCTCCTGGCGCTGGCCCGCAAGCACGACCTCTGGATCATGGCGGATGAGATCTACGCCCTCTATTATTTTCCGGGCGGTCGCGCGGCCTCCTTCCTCGATGTGATGGCGCCCGACGACAAGATCATCTTCGTCAATTCCTTCTCGAAAAACTGGTCGATGACCGGCTGGCGTGTCGGCTGGATCGTCGCACCCCCTGAGATGGGCCAGGTGCTCGAAAACCTTGTCCAGTATTCGACCTCGGGTGTGGCGCAGTTCATGCAGAAGGGCGCCGTCGCCGCGCTCGATCAGGGCGACGATTTCATCGCTGCCAATATCGCCAAGGCAGCCCGCTCCCGCGATATTCTCTGCGATGCGCTTGTCGCCACCAACCGCGTCGAGACACTGAAGCCGGACGGCGCGCTTTACGCTTTCCTGAAGATCGACGGGGTCACCGACAGCCGCAAGGCAGCGCTCGATATCGTCGACAAGACCGGCGTCGGCCTTGCGCCCGGCACCGCCTTCGGCGCCGGCGGCGAGCTCTTCCTGCGCGCCTGTTTCCTGCGCGACCCCGCCCAGGTGGCGATCGCGGCCGAGCGTCTCTGCGACTATATCCTCAAGCGCTGAGAAGCGGGCCGGCCAAGTCGATTTTGTGCCGGAATCGCCAGATCGATAAAACTCTAGCAAAGCCCGAAATCGGCCTCTAACCACAAGTCCAAACATACCGGTTCAAAGGTCCCCGAACGGCCATTCGATAAGAAAATTGGAAAGAAAAACCGGGCCTGATGCCCCTGCTATAAAACGAAAGCAGGGATGCGGGACATGGCGGTTTTGGTGACGGGCGGCGCCGGATATATCGGCAGTCACATGGTTTGGGCGCTGCTCGATGCGGGCGAGGATGTGGTCGTGCTCGACCGCCTCTCCACGGGCTTTCGCTGGGCCGTGGCGCCGGCGGCGCGTTTCTATCTCGGCGACGTCGCCGATCCCGACATATTGAAGAAGATCTTTATCGAAAACGACATCGAGGCGATCATCCATTTCGCCGGCTCCGCCGTCGTCCCGGTCTCGGTCGCCGATCCACTCTCCTATTACGACAACAATTCCGGCAAGACCCGGGCGCTGCTCTCCGCTTCGGTCAAGGCCGGGATCCGCAACTTCGTCTTCTCCTCGACGGCGGCCGTTTACGGCCAGCAGAAGACGGACCTGCCGGTGAAGGAGACCGCCCCTCTCAATCCGGAAAATCCTTACGGCCAGTCGAAGCTGATGACCGAATTCATGCTGCGCGATGCCGCCGCTGCCTATGATTTCAATTATGTCGCGCTTCGCTACTTCAACGTCGCCGGCGCCGATCCTGACCACCGCGCCGGCCAGTCGACCTCAGGCGCCACCCACCTGATCAAGGTTGCCTGCGAGGCAGCCCTCGGCAGGCGCGACAGCGTCAGTGTCTATGGTATCGATTATCCCACCCATGACGGCACCGGTGTGCGCGATTACATCCATGTCACCGATCTTGTCGATGCACATCTGAAAGCCCTCCAGCACCTGCGCAAGGACAAGGGCTCGCTCGTTGCCAATTGCGGTTATGGCAGCGGCTATTCCGTGCTCGACGTGCTGAACATGGTCACGCGCCTGCACGGGCATTCCTTCAAGATCCACATGGCGCCGCGCCGCGCCGGCGATTCGGCAAGCGTCGTCGCCGACGCTTCGCTCGCAAGGCAGGTGCTCGATTGGAAGCCGAGATACGATTCTCTCGAAACCATCGTCCAGAGCTCGCTCGATTGGGAACTCTTCCTGGCGAACAGAAATGTCGACGATCTGCACAGCATCCACCGGGCACTCGCCGCCGCGTCGTTCTAAACCGCTGCCAGCAAAACTGCGCAGCGAACATACCCGTGCCTGCGGGACCTGCATGACATCAAGTGAATAGGGAAAAATCGCGCATTCTCCTGGCTCCGGCCAATGGAAAAAGAAGATGAGGAACTTTCTAGCCTCCTTGCGGCTGCAAAAAGACAATCCGACCTTTCTGACGGCGCAGTTTCAGGCCCTGTCGTCGCAGATCCCCATTCTCTATGTCCTCCTGATCATCAATGCCCTGGCGGTGGCGGTCACCCATCTCCAATCCGCGCCCCTCTGGCTGTCGTGCTATATTCCGGTCGGCTTGAGCGTCGTCTGTATTTTCCGGCTCTGCTGGTGGGAAACCAGCGGCAAGGACGTGACCGCCGAGCGGGCCTATAGGCTGATGAAGATCACCATATCGGGCGCCTGCATCCTTTGCGTTGCTTTCGGCGGCTGGGCGATCGCGCTTTACCGGTATGGCGATGCTTACCAGCAGGGCCAGATCGCCTATTTCCTCGTCGTGACCGGGATTTCCTGCATCTTCTGCCTGATGCATTTGCCGCTGGCGGCGGTGCTCACCACTGTGATCACCTTCTCGGCCATGGTCGCGACTTTCATGTTTTCGGGCAATCCGGTTTTCGTCGCGACCGCTGTCAGCGGTCTCTTCCTGATCCTGCCCTTTCTCCGGGTGATCGACAGCTATTTCCAGAATTTCGTCGGCCTCGTGCGCTTGACCGAGGAGCTGAAGCAGAAACGGGCGGAAGCCGAAGAGCTGAACCGCGTCAACAGCCGCAACGCCCTGCATGACCAGCTGACCGGCCTTGCCAACCGCCGCAGTTTCTTTGTCTCGCTGGAACAGCGGTTGCAGAAAGACCCGTCCCGACCGCCCGTCATCGGCATTCTCGACCTCGACGGCTTCAAGCCGGTCAACGACGTCTTCGGCCATGCCGCCGGCGATCTCGTGCTCAAGGAGACCGCCCGCCGCTTCTCCACGCTGGTCGGCGAAGAGGGCATCGTCTCCCGTCTCGGCGGCGACGAATTCGGCATCATCTTCCCCTGCTTGATGACTCGCCAGGCGATCGCCGATCTCGGCCAGGCGCTCTGCGCCGCCGTTCGCGACCCTTACGAAATCCCCGACGGCTCGGTGCGCATTTTCGGTTCCTGCGGTATCGTCTATCCCGATAGCGGCAAATACACCGCCGAGGAACTCTACGAGAAAGCGGATTTCGCCCTCTACCAGGTCAAGAGCAAGCGCAGCAGCGGCGTCGAATTCTTCTCGGCCGAGCACGAGAAGATCCTGACGCAGCGCCACCTGATCGAACTCGAGCTGCAGGCGAACGACTTCGACAAGGAATTGAAACTCGACTATCAGCCGATCGTCGAATTGAGGAGCGGCCGCGTCGTCGCTTACGAGGCACTCGCCCGCTGGGACAGCGCCCGCTTCGGCCGCATCAGTCCGGAAGCCTTCATTCCCGCTGCCGAGCGCACCGCCGTCATCGGCCGGATGACGCGCATCCTTTTCGCCAAGGCGCTCGAAGCGCTGGCGATCATTCCCAGGCATCTCAGGCTGTCCTTCAATCTCTCGGCGCGCGATATCTGCGACCACGAGACCTCGATGGCGCTGCTCGCCATGATCACCCGCTCCGGCATGGACCCCAGGCGCATCGAATTCGAGATCACCGAGACGGCGCTGCTCTCCGATTTCGACGCCGCCGACCAGGTGATATCGATGCTGCGCGCCGCCGGCATCTCGATCGCGCTCGATGATTTCGGCACCGGCTATTCCAGCCTCAGCCATATCCACCGTCTCGGCTTCGACAAGCTGAAGATCGACAAGGCCTTCGTGATGAATCTCGATCGCGACGCCCGTTGCATGAACATCACCCGCTCGGTCGCCAATCTCTGCCAGAATCTCGGCATTGCCTCGGTCGCCGAAGGCGTCGAAAGCGAAGAGATCGCCGAGGGATTGAAGGCGATGGGCGTTCGCCTGGCGCAGGGCTATCATTTCTCGCGGCCGCTGCCGCTGGAACTTGCCATCGATTATGCCGCCCGGTGCGAAGTCGCAGCCTCCGCCCGCAATTCGCTGTCTGCCTGAACGGATCCGATCGACCAGTCGCAAATCGACTGGAGCGATGCCTCCTCGTCAGCTATTCATGGTGGTAACAGATGAGGTGAACCATGCAGGACGGCGAAGTCATCATTGAACGGCGGGGCACCGCGGGCGTGATCCGGCTCAACCGGCCGCGGGCGCTGAACAGCCTGACGCTGCCGATGATCCGCGCGATCACCGCGGCGCTGCACGCTTTTGCGGAGGATTCCGAGGTGGCAAGCGTTGTGGCGATGGGCGAGGGCGAACGCGGCTTCTGCGCCGGCGGCGACATCCGCGCCCTGCATGAAAGCGCTCGCGCCGGCGATGGCTTGGCGGCAAGCTTCTGGCGCGAGGAATTCCGCCTCAACCATCAGATCGCCTCCTACCCCAAACCCTATGTCGCGCTGATGGACGGCATCACCATGGGCGGCGGTGTCGGCCTGTCGTCGCACGGCCGCCACCGCGTTGTCACCGAGCGCACGCGCCTCGCCATGCCCGAAACCGGCATCGGCTATGTCCCCGATGTCGGCGCCACCTGGCTGCTGCCGCGGGCACCCGGCGAGGCCGGAACATGGCTCGGCCTGACGGGGCTGGATATCGGTGCGGCCGACGCGCTCCATGCTGGACTTGCCGACCTGCAAATCGCTTCGTCGCGGCTCGGCGCGGTGATCGATGCGTTGTCGGGCCTGGCGCGCGGCAGTTCGTCGAGCGACGTCGATGCGGTGCTGCAGACGCTCTCGGAGCCTGCGGGAGAAAGCCGGCTCAGGCAGAATGCGGCGATGATCGATCGCGCCTTCCGTTTCGACAGCGTCGAAGAGATCCTGACGGCACTTGCCGGGGAGGAGGGCGACTTCGCCGCCGAGACGCGCCGGGTGCTGCTGACCCGTTCGCCGACCAGCCTGAAGCTCGCCTTGGCGCTGCTCCGGGCCGGCCGCCGCAGCGCTTCGCTTGCCGAATGCCTTAGCCGTGAACTCGGCGCCTGCCTGCAGATGCTGGATAATCCCGACTTTTTCGAAGGCATCCGCGCCGCCGTCATCGACAAGGACCGCAATCCGAAATGGTCGCCGGCCTCAGTCGAGGCTGTGGAGGCCGCAAGGATCGAGCATTTCCTGAAACCGGCCGAACCGCCGCTTTCGCTCTAAACTATTTCAGCCTATCGCCACATGCCGCGCATGCGGGCGCCGACATCGATGCGCACCTGCCGCGCCTGCGCTTGGGCGGCGGCGTCCGATTTCACCTGCGGCCAGCTGCAGGCCTCGAAGAACTGCAGCAGCGTCGCCGGGATGAAGCGGCTGCGGGAGGCATAGACATGCCGGTCGCCCTGCGAATTCTGGCCGTAGGTGAAGAAGCGTTGCGGCACGACCAGATCGAGGCCGTCTCTCGCCCGCGTCATCGCGACATAGAGCAGCCGGCGTTCCTCCTCGATTTCGGCGCTGGCGCCGACGGCGAGATCGCTCGGAATGCAGCCGTCGACGACGTTCAGCATGAAGACCCGCGTCCATTCCTGGCCCTTGGCGGAATGGATGGTCGACAGGATCAGATAATCCTCGTCGAGCAGCGGCACGCCGGCCTGGTCGCTGGTGGCATCCGGCGGATCGAGGGTGAGTTCGGTGAGGAAACGTTCGCGCGAGGCATAACCGCCGGCGATCTGCTCGAGCTGCAGCAGATCGGCTTGCCGCGTCGCGGCGTCCTCATGCAGCCGTTCCAGATGCGGCGCGTACCATTGCCGCGCCAGGCCGATCTCCGCCGGCCAGCCGGCCTTGCCGGATTTCATCTCCTGCAGCATGGCAACGAAATCAGTCCAGTCCTCGCCGGAGCGCGGCGGCGCCGGCATTTCGGCGAGCGCCGATAGCGGGCTCGCATCCTCAGCCATCAGGTCGAGCGCCTTCTGTGCCGTCGACGGCCCGACGCCCGGCAGGATCTGCATCAGCCGGAAGCCCGCCACCCGGTCGCGCGGGTTCTGGGCGAAGCGCAGCGCAGCCAGCATGTCTTTGACATGTGCGCTGTCGAGGAACTTCAGCCCGCCGAATTTGACGAAGGGAATGTTGCGTCGGGTCAATTCGACCTCCAGCGGGCCGCTGTGATGCGAGGCGCGGAACAGCACGGCCTGCTGCTTGAGCTTCAAGCCTTCCTCGCGATTGTCGAGCACCATGTCGGCGACGTAACGCGCCTGCTCGGTCTCGTCGCGCACCGTCACCAGGCGCGGCCGCTCCGATGATTGCCGCTCGGTCCAGAGATTCTTGGTGAAGCGTTCCGAGGCGAGATCGATGACGGCGTTGGCAGCCGCCAGGATCGGCTGCGTCGAGCGGTAATTGCGGTCGAGCGTGACGATATCAGCGACCGGGCTGAAGGCAGCGGGAAAATCGAGGATATTGCGCACCGTCGCGGCGCGGAAGGAATAGATCGATTGGGCATCGTCGCCGACGACGGTCAGCCCCTGGCCTTGCGGCTTCAGCGCCATGAGGATCGAGGCCTGCAGCCGGTTGGTGTCCTGATATTCGTCGACCAGCACATGGTCGAAGCGGCTGCCGATATCCTCGGCAATCACGCTCTCACCCACCATCTGCGCCCAATAGAGCAGCAGGTCGTCGTAATCGAGCACGTTTTGACTCTGCTTGGCCTCGACATAACAGGCGAAAAGCTCGCGCAGCTGTTTCTCCCACGTCGCGCACCAGGGAAAGGCGTCGCGCAGCACCTGGTCGAGCGCGGTCTCCGAATTCACCGCCCGGGAATAGATGGCAAGGCAGGTGCCTTTGGCTGGAAACCGGCTTTCCGTCTTGGAGAAGCCGAGGTCGTGCCGGATGAGGTTCATCAGGTCGGCGCTGTCTTCGCGGTCGTGGATGGTAAAGTCAGGATCGAGGCCGATCTGCTGCGCATAGTCGCGCAGCAGCCGCGCGCCGATGCCGTGAAAGGTGCCGGACCAGGACAGTGCATCCGCCATGATGCCGGCATTGGCGCCGAGAACATCCCGGCAGATGCGCTCGACGCGTCGCGCCATCTCGGCGGCTGCTCGGCGCGAGAAGGTCATCAGCAGGATGCGGCGGGGATCGGCACCCTTGACGATCAGATGCGCGACCCGATGCGCCAGCGTATTCGTCTTACCGGAGCCGGCGCCGGCAATGACCAGCAGCGGCCCGGCAATATGGCTGCCGTCGGTGAGCGTGCCGTGCTCGACGGCCATGCGCTGCTGGGGATTGAGTTTTTCGAGGTACATCCAGCCGTCCGGTCGGGCTCCCGCAGAATCACTGGGGAAAGATTAGATGTTCCTTGAATGTTCGCGATTTCAGCCGCTGTCAAGCGCTGTGGTAGGAGCGAGAAGCCTCAATCGGGGAAATCCGGGCCGATCTCGCGCCGCACCAGTTTCAGGCTGCGATCCGGCTGAAGAATATAGGTTTCCTCCACGCGCTGGCCGGTCTCGTTGTAGAACTGGTTGTAGACGGCGCTGCCGACCGGCGACTTGGTGAGCTTCGTTCGCGGCTGACCGCCATAGGTAATGCTGCCGGGAATGGGTTCCAGTGCCGGCCTATCGGCCGAGGAGCAGCCGGCAAGCAAGGCTCCGGTCAACAAGGCGGGCAAAAGCGCTTTCATCGTCGTCATCCCTCTTTCGACTGCAGCCAGATATGGAAATCGCAGCCTCTTTCGCCAAGGGCTATCCGCCCGGCTGCAACGAAACGCCCCGCATGGCGTTAACCTGCATCTACCAACATCAGGAGAGGGTCACGGTGCTCGGGTTTCCAGCATTCACCGACCATGAGGAGCCCGGCCGGCAGGGCCACAGCGATGCGGCGACGCGCGCTTCGGTGGAAAGCGCCCTTCATGCGACCGGCGATATCGAAGCCGACGAAATCATCGTCGGCATGTCGGGCGCCTATGTCGTCTTGGAAGGCTTCGTGCGCCGGCGGGGTGATGTCGAGCGGGCGGTTGAGATCGCTGAGAGCATCGTCGGACGAGGCTATGTGCACAGTCGCTTGCTGCGACGCTAGCCCACTCCACGCCCTCATGTTTTTGCAACGCATGAAGGGAACCAAAACGCCATCCCGGGTGTTGAAAGGCCGGACCTGAACGCTGGAGAACCTCATGCAGTCGCTTCTTCGCATCTCTGCAATGACCTTGATAACAGGCGGTTTCCTTGCCGGCTCGGCTCATGCCTCGCTGGAAACCGGCACAAATTATTCCGCTTTGCCGAAGGACCAGATCGCCCTCAACGACTATACCGGCACTGTCGCCTGCCAGCCGGCAGCGCCTCACTATCTCCCCTCCTTCATCCGCGCGGCGGATGGGACCATCATCGGCGTCGGTTATGTCGAGGTGGAGAATGAGGGCGGCGCGGATTGCTGAACATCCGGGCTTGCTCGGACGAGGCTCGCCTTGCGTTTCCGCAGAGGGTGCGAGCCTCTGACCATCATCATGATGGCTGAACATCTTCTATGAAGACAGCGGTATTAGGCGCAACGCCCGTGGCGCCAAAACCCGGCCCGAGTTCGATGCAGGGTTAAGCAAAATGAAAACATTGCCCCGTTCCGGCACGTTTCCTTAACGAAACGCCGGGAACGGCCGGAAATCTTCAGCGAAGCGCAGCACATAACCCCGAAAATCGGAATCGATTTTCGGAAAGGATTATGCGCCAGTTCAATGCAGCTTCAGCTTTGCCTCTTCGGCGGCCGCCAGGAATTCAGCTCTCGCCTCTTCCACGCTTTTGCGCCCGTCGAGCGCTGCCCGGCAGGTGCTGCGGGCCTTGATGTAACGCAGCCCGCGCGCATTCGGCCAGAAATCCGCCAGGCATTTCAGCGCATCGAACGGGCCGTTGACCGTTCGCGCACTGGCACCTTCGAAACCGACCGTCACCGGACTGTTCCATCTTTCAGTTGCCATCGATGCTCCTCCACGATTGTCGACAGAAACAAGGATGCAGCGCCCCTTGTTCCTCCGGGGAGACGCCGCCATGATCACTATTCTAGCGTGATTTTCACGGTCAACAATGGTGAATCGTTGGTTGCCGATGAGGCGAAATGTCAACCTGCCTAGCCTTGCCGGTTCGCGCCAATGGCTGCCTCTCACCCTAACCCTCTCCCCGCTCGCGGGGCGAGGGGACGTGCCATGCGAGAGGTGAACGAGGAATCGAGAGGTTGCGCCTATCTCCCTTCGCCCCGCGAGCGGGGAGAAGGTGCCGGCAGCCGGATGGGCTAGCCTCATCGAGTGAGCAAAATGATTCCCGATGTCTTTGAAGAAAACTGGTGCTGCCGAGTGGGATTGAACCACCGACCTCACCCTTACCAAGGGTGTGCTCTACCACTGAGCTACGGCAGCAGGACCAGTACCCGTGTGGAGCCGGGCGGCTCAATCGCGGGAACGGGGCGGCTATTGCCACAGCTTGACGGCAAGCGCAAGCAGCAAATTCCAACTTCGCGTGGATTGGCACGCAAGGGACTTTTGGATCGGCGCAAATTCGGCTAATCCTGTTTGCATGAACGACAAGACCGAAACCGGCCAGCAGAGCCGCAAAGAGGCGATCGAGGCACAGGCGAAGCTGCGGCGCGAGCGCGCCGCCGACAAGCTCAGAGAAAATCTTTCAAGACGCAAACAGCAGGTGCGCGCCCGCCGTTCCGGGCAAGCTGACGAAACAAATGGCCTGCCCGCCGCAAAAATGGACGAATCGTAATGTTCCGTCCCTCGCCAATTGAAGCGTTTTGATAAATCCCCTAAACACCTCACTCCTTCTTTCAAGGCAGAACTTTCAGGAAAGGCGGGCGCGGCCCGTAAGCGCACATGGATCGTATCAGAATCGTCGGCGGTAATGAGCTGAATGGCATCATTCCGATTTCCGGCGCCAAGAATGCCGCACTGCCGCTGATGATCGCCTCGCTGCTGACCAGCGATACGCTGACGCTGGAAAACGTGCCGCATCTGGCCGATGTCGAACTCTTGATGCGCATCCTCGGCAATCACGGCGTCGATGTTGCCGTCAACGGCCGCCGCGAGCGCCAGGAAGATTCCTACGCCCGCACGATCCATTTCACCTGCCGCACCATCGTCGATACAACGGCCTCTTACGAGCTGGTCTCGAAGATGCGTGCTTCCTTCTGGGTCATCGGCCCGCTCTTGGCGCGCGAGGGTCATTGCCGTGTATCGCTGCCGGGCGGCTGCGCCATCGGCACGCGCCCTGTCGATCTCTTCATCGACGGCCTGACGGCGCTCGGCGCGTCGATGGAGATCGATGCCGGCTATATCAATGCCAGGGCGCCGGCCGGCGGCCTGATCGGCGCGCGCTACACCTTCCCGAAGGTCTCGGTCGGCGCCACCCATGTGATGATGATGGCGGCAACGCTTGCCCGCGGCACGACGGTGATCGGCAATGCCGCCCGCGAGCCCGAGGTCGTCGATCTCGCCAACTGCCTGAACGCCATGGGCGCCAAGATATCGGGCGCCGGCACTGCGACCCTCACCATCGAAGGCGTCACCTCGCTCTCCGGCGCCCGCCACCGCGTCCTGCCGGATCGCATCGAGACCGGCACCTATGCGATGGCCGTCGCCATGGCCGGCGGTGACGTCGTGCTCGAAAATACCGATGTGGCGCTGCTCGAAACCGCGGTGGAAACGCTGCGCCGGGCCGGCGCGGAAATCTCCTCGACCAACAATGGCATGCGCATCAGGCGCAATGGCGCCGGCATCAGGCCGGTCGATATCGTCACCGATCCCTTCCCGGGTTTCCCCACCGACCTGCAGGCGCAGTTCATGGCGCTGATGACCCGTTCTTCCGGCGTTTCGCATGTCACCGAGACCATCTTCGAAAACCGTTTCATGCATGTGCAGGAGCTTGCCCGCCTCGGCGCCAGGATCTCGCTCTCCGGCCAGACGGCGAAGATCGAGGGCGTCGAACGGCTGCGCGGCGCACCCGTGATGGCGACCGATCTGCGCGCCTCGGTTTCGCTCGTCATCGCCGGCCTTGCCGCCGAGGGCGAAACCACGGTGTCCCGCGTCTATCATCTCGACCGCGGTTTCGAGCGGCTCGAGGAGAAACTGACCCGCTGCGGCGCCATCGTCGAGCGCATCAGCGAGTAAACGCGCCCTTATCCCGGTTGCGTAATCCGCCGCAGCATCCTATTTCCCTTGTCTGACGCATCGCCATTCCGGCGGTGCCCGGCATTGACCGGTAATGGGATGAGGCTGAATGACCGACCTGAAGCTTGTGGCGCTCGATGACGAAGACCTTGCGGTCGTTTCCGCGCATATGCAGGACAGCGTCTTCAAGGTCGGAGACATCGACTGGTCGCCGCGTGACGCGCAGTTCGCCCTTGCCGTCAATCGTTTCGTCTGGGAAGGTGCCGAGCGCAAGCGCCGGGGTTTCGAGCGCCGCCGTGCTGCCGTGGTCTTCAAGCGTGTGCTGGCCGTCCGGTCGCTCGGCATCGATCGTGGCAAACGCGACGAGGTGCTGTCGCTGCTGGCATTGCGCTTCGATCAGAAGGGAGAGGGGCCGGAGGGTACGATCGAACTGTCGCTGTCCGGCACGGCCTCGATTGCGCTCGATGTCGAATGCATCGAGGTCCAGCTGGCCGATATCGGCGGCGCCTGGGAGGCCTCCTCCAAGCCGCGCCATCGCTGACGCTTGACGTTTGAATATCGCAGTTTCGAGTTGAGAAGGAATATCGGCCTTGGCAATCTGGCTGGATCAGGCATCGGAAGGTTTCGAGCAGCATTTCGCCGCCTTTCTGACGACGAAGCGCGAAGTTTCCGAGGACGTGAACGCCACCGTTCGCGCCATCATCGATGATATCAGAGCCCGCGGCGATGTGGCGCTCGCCGAATATTCGCTGAAATTCGACGGCATCGATTACGCCACCGTGCCGATGCGTGTCACATCAGAGGAAATCGACGCCGCCGTCGAGGCGGTGCCTTCGGAGGTGCTGGGCGCGCTGAAGCTCGCGGCACTGCGCATCGAATCCCATCATCGCCGGCAGTTGCCGAAGGACGATATTTACGAGGACGATCTCGGCGTCGGTCTCGGCTCACGCTGGACGGCGATCGAAGCGGTCGGCCTCTATGTTCCGGGCGGCACGGCAAGTTATCCGAGCTCCGTGCTGATGAATGCCGTGCCGGCCAAGGTCGCCGGTGTCGACCGCATCGTCATCGCGGTTCCCGCCACCGGCGGCGCCGTCAATCCGGCGGTGCTTGCCGCCGCCAAGCTCGTCGGTGTCACCGAGATTTATCGTGTCGGCGGCGCCCAGGCGATCGCCGCTCTTGCCTATGGCACCGAGACGATCGCCCCGGTCGCCAAGATCACCGGCCCCGGCAATGCCTATGTCGCCGCCGCCAAGCGCCATGTTTTCGGCACCGTCGGCATCGATATGATCGCCGGCCCCTCCGAGGTGCTTGTCATTGCCGACAAGGACAACAATCCGGATTGGATTGCCGCCGACCTCCTGGCGCAGGCCGAACACGATGTCAGCGCCCAGGCGATCCTGATCACCGATAACGCCGAATTCGGCAAGGCGGTGGAACAGGCGGTCGAACGTCAGCTGAAGACGCTGAACCGCGCCGAAACCGCGGCGGCAAGCTGGCGCGATTTCGGCGCCGTCATCCTGGTTGAAGATTTGAAGCAGGCCGTTCCGCTGACCAACCGCATCGCCGCCGAGCATCTGGAGCTTGCCGTCGCCGATCCGGATCGGCTGCTTGACGGCATCCGCAATGCCGGCGCGATCTTCATCGGCGCCCATACGCCTGAAGTGATCGGCGACTATGTCGGCGGCTCGAACCATGTGCTGCCGACGGCGCGTTCGGCGCGTTTCTCATCCGGTCTGTCGGTGCTCGATTTCGTCAAGCGCACCTCGATCCTGCGCCTTGGGCCGCAGCAGTTGCGTACCCTCGGCCCGGCGGCGATCGCGCTAGCGGTCTCCGAAGGCCTCGATGCCCATGCGCGATCGGTCGCGATCCGCCTCAACCTCGAAAGGTGAGGGGATGGCGAAGGGCGATTTCCGGCTTTGCGACGTCGTCCTCGACGATACGATCGGCCGTTCGACGCCCGATGTCGAGCATGAACGCGCCGTCGCCATCTTCGATCTGATCGAGGAGAACAGCTTCGCGCCGCTCGGCCATGCCGGCGGACCCTACCGGTTGAACATCTCGCTGGTCGATTCGAAGCTGGTTTTCGGCATCACCACGGAAGAGGGCGGTACGGTTGCCACCCATATCCTGTCGCTCACGCCTTTCCGGCGGATCGTCAAGGATTACTTCATGATCTGCGAGAGCTATTATGAGGCGATCCGTTCGGCCACACCGAGCCGCATCGAGGCGATCGACATGGGCCGACGCGGCATCCACAATGAAGGTTCGCAGACGCTGAAGGACAGGCTGACCGGCAAGATAGAGGTCGATTTCGACACCGCCCGGCGGCTTTTCACCCTGGTCTGCGTGCTCTACTGGCGCGGGTGACGGCCATGGATCTCGCCGCTAACGTCGAGGAGGGAAAGCGGCCGGGCGCCATCCTCTTCATGTGCGGCATGAATGCCATCCGCTCGCCGATGGCCGAAGCGATCGCCCGTAGCATTCTGCCATCCAATACCTATATCAGGTCGGCCGGCGTTCGCGCCGGCGAGCGTGATCCCTTCGTGGATGTCGTGCTCGAAGAAATCGGCCTGTCCCTTGGGCGCCGCCAGCCGCAAACGCTGGAAGAACTCGAGGACGATTTTTTCGATCTGATCATCACCCTGTCGCCGCAGGCCCATCATTCAGCACTCGAGCTGACCCGGTCGAATGCGATCGATGTCGTCTACTGGCCGACGATGGATCCGACGGTTGTCAGCGGCACGCGCGAGCAGATTCTGGAGAGCTACCGCGAGGTTCGCGATCACCTGGCCGCCCTCATAGAAAGCCGGCTACTCAAGCGAAATGGCATCGCCGCGCAATCGGCTTGAAAACAAATAAAGGAAAGCCTGATCAACAAGGTTCACAAACCATCGTTGATTGTGTAGTTTCCGCCCAAATTTTGAAGGCGCGCCCTGCGCTGCCTATTCAACCCACAGGAAGAAAACACTTATATGCCTAAAGAAGAAGTCCTCGAATTCCCGGGAATCGTCACCGAACTTCTGCCGAATGCGACGTTCCGCGTGAAGCTCGAAAACGAACACGAGATCATCGCCCATACCGCCGGCCGCATGCGCAAGAACCGCATCCGCGTGCTCGCCGGCGACAAGGTGCTGGTGGAAATGACGCCCTATGATCTGACCAAGGGCCGCATCACCTATCGTTTCAAGTAAGCTTGCCCAAGGCCCTGCAAGGGTTTTTCTCCCGTCTGCCGATGGTCGAGGTTCCATGACGCTGAAATACAAGCTCATTCTGGCCTCGGGCTCGCCCCGTCGCGTCGACCTGCTCAACCAAGCCGGCATCGAGCCTTCGCGCCTGATGCCGATGGATATCGACGAGGCGCCGAAGAAGTCGGAGCATCCGCGTTCCCTCGCCCGCCGGCTTTCGGCGGAGAAGGCCGAGGCCGCCCTTGCCGCCATCAAGGGCGATATCACCTGGAAGGGCAGCTATATCCTGTCTGCCGATACGGTGGTCGCCGTCGGCCGGCGTATTCTCGGCAAGGCCGAGTTTGCCGACGAGGCGTTGAGCTCGCTGCATCTCTTGTCGGGGCGCAACCATATGGTCTACACCGGCGTTTGCCTGGTGACGCCGGATCGCAAGATCCGCCAGAAGATCGTCGAGACCAAGGTCCGCTTCAAGCGACTCTCCGGCTTCGAGATCGAAAACTACCTGGCCTCAGGCCAGTGGCGCGGCAAGGCAGGCGCCTACGGCATCCAGGGCCTTGCCGGCACCTTCGTACAGAAGATGGTGGGCTCCTACACCAATGTCGTCGGCTTGCCGCTTTATGAAACCATTCTGCTTCTGACCGGCGAAGGCTTCGATGTGCATAGCCGGTGGCCCGAGGGCTGAGCCCGACGGCCGATGCTTAAAGCGCTCCGCGATCTTTCAGATTCGCGCGTCGCACTTTAGGCCTTTGTTTTTTCGCATGTCGTTATCTCGCGACATGCTTTAGGACGGACCGATATGCCTGAAGACAAGAAACCGGCCGCCAAGGTCGAACCGCTGCGCAAGGCGCGCCCTTGCCCCGAATGCGGCAAACCCTCCCACCGCGAACATTACCCCTTCTGCTCCAACCGCTGCCGCGAGGTCGATCTCTCCCGCTGGCTGACCGGCGCCTATGCCATCCCGGTGGCCGAAGATGAGGCGAAGACCGATTATCCGGACGACGAAAACTAGAGAAACTTCACGGCGAAGCTCTTATTTTTCCTCATGAATCCGCAAAACCGGCAAGACCGTCAAAAAAGAGTCATTTGACGCTTGCCATGGCCGAACAAGATGCTATAACCCCGCTCGCTTCCGGGGCGAACCAAGGCCCCACGGTTCTTTTTCTGAAAGGCACCATCGGAAGCAGGTTAGCCCAGGTAGCTCAGTTGGTAGAGCAGCGGATTGAAAATCCGCGTGTCACTGGTTCGATTCCGGTCCTGGGCACCACTTTGATTTCCTTACCAATCAGCTGATTCTTGACCACCTTAAACGCGCTGCTTTGCAGCCCCAGAAGGTGGCGGCGAAACGTCGTAACGAACGTCGAACTATATTGCTCCGAGCATAGAGGCGCGCGTGTTGGGCTGCCCTCCGTGCAGCCAAGCGTCGTAGAAAAGCCTCACTTGAAATTGCATTTGCACGATGAGCGCATCGCGCCGCATACCGAACCTAACTCTTTGCTTATAGAGAATTTTTGATGTCAGTAATTCGCAAGCTCCTATTCGGGCTGACCGCAGCCTTGGTCATTGTGATTGTCGTTGGCGCAGGTTTGCTCTGGCAAGTCGCGGGCGCCTATGGGTTCAACACGGTATTGCGTCGCGGCGGAACCTATTGGATCACCGTGAAGCCTGACGACGAGCGGCTATCCGCCTCCATGCAATTGGCGTTGAAGAGCCCGGTTCCGGCCGCGCAGCCGGGGCCGCTGGCCTGGCAACAGCCGGAGCCTGGCTTCGAGGTGGCGGAACTGCCGGTGCTGGCCGATGGACGCGAAGTCGACCGGATTTTTCTCAGCCGGATTGATCCGGCGCGCTTCCGCTTCGTCGTCCATAATGCACCAAAGGGTGATACGGGTATCGACGAATGGGAACATGCCTTGCCGAAGGCCGTGCTGATCGTCAATGGCAGCTACTACGACATGCATGGCCGGCCCGACACGCCCTTCATCAGTGAGGGGGTAGCGATGGGACCCCAGCAGTATGATGCGAAGGCCGGCGCCTTCTTTGCAGACGCAAACTCCGCCGACATCCGTGACCTGACCCATCAAGATTGGGGAAGTGCCCTTGCCGGGGCGACGAATGCGATGGTTTCCTATCCGCTTCTGATCGGCGACGATGGCCAGACTCATGTGAACGTGAAAAGCAACTGGCTGGCCAATCGAACCTTTGTCGCGAAGGACGGCTCAGGCCGCATCGTGATCGGCACGACGAAGGAGGCGTTCTTTTCTCTCGATCGGTTGGCAGAATTTCTCAAGGCGTCGCCGCTCGATCTCAAGGTCGCCCTTAACCTCGACGGCGGCCCCCTCGCGCACCGCAGCGTCCGGCTGAACGGCTATAGTCAAAAGTTTTATGCGCGATGGGAGGCGCAGGTTGACGACGACAACGTCAAATTGCTGCGCTGGCCGATTCTTCAGGTCAACTGGGCCATGCCAATGGTTTTGACGGTAGAGCGGAAATAAGTGAAAGGAATCGCAAGTCCGAGATGAGGGAACTCAGGCGCCTATCTGCTGCATCTGCGTGTCATGAGAAGGCTCGGCAACGACGGCTTGATTGCGGCCTCGCTGCTTGGCGCGATAAAGCGCGCGATCGGCTTCGAGCAACAGCGCTTCCGGAGAGATATTCTGATCGGGTGCTGCCAGCGCAATGCCGACGCTGAGCGTCACCTGCCCGAAAGGCGATCCCTCATGGGACAGCTTGACGGCGGCCATTGCCGAACACAGGGCCTGTCCGATGACGGGTGCGTTGCTGGCTGAGGCGATCCGCGCAATGACGGCGAATTCCTCTCCGCCATAGCGGGCAACGAGGTCCTGCTTGCTCCGCGTGTTGCTTTCCAGCACCCCGGCGATTTGCTTCAGGCAGGCGTCTCCCGCCGGATGGCCGTATCGGTCGTTGTAGCCTTTGAACCAATCGGCATCCACCATCGCAAGCATCAGCAAGTCCTGACCTTGCCCAAGCCCGGCGAGCTCGCTCGCGAGAACCTCGTCGAAGCGACGCCGGTTGGCCACGCCTGTCATCTCGTCCGTCTGGCTGATCGTCAGGAGCTTCTGATTGAGCCGCTCCAGCTCGGACGTCCGATCCCGTATCTTTCCCTCAAGCGCTTCATGGGCTGCGTGAACGCGCGCGGCCATCGACGCAAAATCGCGGGCAAGCTCGCCGATCTCGTCGTCGGAGTGCGTGGGCAGGGCGTCGTTGGCAACGGTAACGCCGGAACGGCCGACCAGCTGCGTGGCGCGGATCAATCTCACCAGCGGTTCGGCGACCTGCTTTTGCAGGATCGAACGGAGGATGAAGAGTTCGACGAACAGAGTGAGCAGCCCGACCGCGACGACGATCCCGAGATTGGTGAGGATGGCGGGTCGCATCAGAGATTTCGGATAGTGGACGGCGAGCACCCAGGGCGTATCCGGGATCCGGCCGACGGCGGCAATTTCGCTATCGCTGTCGATGAGCGACACCGAACCCGCTCCGATCGACTGGCTTGCCTTCAGCAATGGCTGGTAGTCGGCGATTTCAAGCGAGGAAATCGAGGCTTCGCCGGCGCTGGCCGTTATCGCATCGGTGTATTTGCCGTCGAAGATCAGAGTTCCCTGAGCATCGGCCGCAAAGATCGTCGCCCGCGCGCCCGGCAGCGTCGGATTGGCGGTTCGCTTCATCAGATCGTCGAGCAGCACGTCGACACAGGCCATGATGCGATGTCTGCCCGAAGCGTCGGGCGCATCGGGCGTCGCAATCGTCGTCATCCACGCATTGTTGGACGGATCCCAATAGATGCGCGTGAAGAAAGTATCGTTTTGAGGCCCACCGAACCCGCGGGAGAAAAATTCGAAGGTCTCGAGCTTCAGCGCATCCGGGCCTTCATATTTGAAAACCTTGGCGATGTCGGCAGCCTGGTAGATCGGGAAGCCTTTTTCCGGAACCACTCCGTAGAAGTTGAAGAGCCGGCCCTTTGCAGCGGAGCCGAATTGGTAAGAGAGCAGATAGGATAGCGCAAACCGTGTCTTCACATCCTCATCCGGCGTCACGTCAGGCGCGTAAGTCGCCGACATGCCGGGAAACCTGCGCCCGTCCGGCAACGGGTCGCCTTCAAACAATCCCGGACGTTGGGTGTAGGATCCGTCCTCATGGCGATAGAAAATGTCGTCGAAATTCCGGGCCAATGATTGCCGGGCTTCCGTTACCGCGTAGATTCTGTCGAACTCGGCAAGGAAATTCTTCTCGAGGTCCTTCACCTCGCGGAATGGCAGAGACTCGCGCTGCAAGGCCTGTTCGGTCGAAAGAGAGAGCTGCGTGCGCACCGACTGCTCAAGTGCGGAATGATTGATGAAATAGGACACGCCGCCCGCACAAGCGCAGACGAGCGCGATGCGCAGTGTCGCAAGCCGCAACGCCCGCGACGCCAGCGTATGGCGGGTTTTCCGCTCCACCTTCGGTCTCAAGACGATCTTCAACAACGCGCTCATGCCGGTACCGCTCATTTCGACGATCCGGCCTGCATGATCGACAACCCGATTGCGTCGACCGCTCGCATGCCAATAACCAGCAGGCTGCTCGAGATCATGCATTTACCTCAGTCGTTGGAAGCAAACCGGTCCGGCAGCCCCTCGAGAGCAGCATCAAGACGTCGTGCATTTATGGGCATCGCGGGAAAGCGCCACGATTCATTCGTGACGTGGCGAGTTCGGCAGCGGCGCCGAAGCTCACAGCGCATCGAGACATTGCTCGATGGGACTGGAGCCAATAAGTGCAGTCTACAAGTTAACAAAGAATGCTTTTGCTGAAGCGCCGCCGATATTGCCTGCGCAACTTGGATAGAACGGGGAGAAACCGGATCAAACGGTTGCTCAGCGCCGTTGAGGACACGTGCATCGATGGTTGAACCCGTAATCCGCGCTGCCGTGACAGCCGGCAGCTTTCGTTTCAGCCGGTCTCATATCGTGAATCCCCGGTGGGAACCGCGAGTCCGGCCGTCCGTTACCTCTGAGGAACGGAGGACATGGACATGCGCAAGAAAAAAGCCATCGTGGAGGCAGCGCTCGAGTCCGAGTACGAGCGCCAGGCGCTCGGGATCATGAATACGGAGCAAGCTCTGAAGCTCGAGGATTCCGACGGTCTTGTTTTCAGCCATCCGGACAAAGAGGCGGGCGTGACGGATCATTTTATCGATCAGGATGAGCTGCGCCGATTGGTGCGGCGGCCAACGTCGCCGCTTCCCGTATCGCAATCGCGGGATCGTACGACACGTTAATCCTGAACCTCACGCGATCATATAACCGCCGTCCACCGGCATCGATATCCCGTTCACCATGGCCGCCTGATCGGAAAGCAGGAAAAGAACAACCTCGGCAATGTCAGCTGGCTCGGCGAAGCGACCGACGGGAATGCGCTGCTTCATCCCCGCGGCCTTCTCGGGATCGCTCCATGCCTTCACCGCCATCGGCGTCAGCGTCACCGTGGGATGGATTCCGTTGGCGCGGATGCCGTGCGGCGCGAGTTCCTTGGCCATGACCCGCGTCAAGCCGTCCAACCCGCCCTTCGACGCACAATAGGCGGCGTGGTCGGGGAGACCGATGAAGGAGGCGACCGACGAGACGTTGACGATGGCGCCCTTGCGGCCCTGCTTGATCAGCGAACGGGCATATTCCTGGGCGACGATCATCGGCGCACGGGTGTTGACCGCGACAACCCGGTCGAAGGCTTCGACTGTCGTCTCCAGGAACGACTGGAGCTCGGTCGTGCCGGCGCAGTTGACGAGGAAATCGGCGGGAAGGGCAGCGATCGCAGCCTGCCTGGTCGCATCGGCATCGGCAAGATCGACCTGTATGGCCCGGCAACCGGGCTCCCCACGCAGCGCTTCGACGTCGGCGGCACTCCGCGTCAGGGCGACGACCTCAGCACCCCGTTCGGCGAGCATCCTGGCAATTTCGCGTCCGATGCCTTTTCCGGCGCCGGTCACGATGACCGTCTTTCCTTTGAACTCCATGGATCGTCTCCCTTACAGTCTCTGGCCCGTTTCCCGATCGAAGATATGCGCACGTCGGGGATCGATGTGGAAGTACATCGTCCGTCCGGGATCGACCTCGATGCGCTCGCGGATCAGCGCGTCGATCGGCACGCCGCCCGTGCGGCCGAAGATCAATGTCTCCGACCCCGTGGGCTCGAACACCGAGACCTCCACCGGAACGCCTTCGTCGCCGATCGTAATATGCTCCGGCCGGATGCCGTAGGTCACGGCTCTTCCTTCCTCAGCATTGGTATGTCCCATGGGCAGGGCGATACCCTGGTCGGTGACGACGATCTTCCCGCCGTCGCGGGTGGCGATGCGGCCCTGCAGGAAGTTCATCGATGGGCTGCCGATGAAGCCGGCGACGAAGAGGTTGACCGGGAAGTCGTAGAGATCGAGCGGTTTGCCGATCTGCTCGACCCTGCCGTCGCGCATCACCACGATCTTGTTGGCCATCGTCATGGCCTCGATCTGATCATGCGTGACGTAGACGGTGGTGGTCTTCAGCCGCTGGTGAAGCTCCTTGATCTCGACACGCATGGTGACGCGGAGTTTAGCGTCGAGGTTCGACAACGGCTCGTCGAACAGGAAGACCTTCGGATCGCGCACGATCGCGCGGCCCATCGCCACGCGCTGACGCTGCCCGCCCGACAGCTGCTTCGGATAGCGGTCGAGATAACGGCTGAGGTCGAGAATCTCGGCCGCCCTGCCGACCTTCTCGTCGATCTCCGCCTTAGGGCGCTTGGCCATCTTCAGCGGAAAGCCCATATTCTCGGCGACCGTCTTGTGCGGATAGAGCGCATAGCTCTGGAACACCATGGCGATGTCGCGCTCCTTCGGCGGAGCGTTGGTGACGACACGGCCGCCGATCCGGATGTCGCCGCCGCTGACGGTCTCGAGACCGGCGATCATTCGCAGCAGCGTGGACTTGCCGCATCCGGAGGGGCCGACCAGCACGACGAATTCGCCGTCCTCGATGTCGACGCTGACGCCGTGCATGACCTGAAGCGCGCCATACTTCTTGGTGACGTCGCTCACCTGTACATTTGCCAATGTCGTTCCTCCCTAAAGCAGCTCAGCTTGTATCTTGGCGTTGACGGAATTCATCGGCTCATCCCTTCCAGACGAGATAGGCGCCGAGGACCGCCGAAATGGCTGCCGCAAACCAGACCGAAAGCCCGAACGGCTCGATGAACCGCATCCAGAACAGCGAGAGCGCGACCCAGATCACCACCGAGATGAACAACCGGTCGAACCAGTTCGTTTCGATCGGCAGAAAGCCCGGCTTGCGTTCGTTATTTCCTGATGGAGACGTCATGACTTCATCCTTTCACGGCGCCGAAGGTGAGGCCGGCAACGATGTGACGCTGCACCACCGAAAAGACGATCAGCGCCGGGACCAGTGTCAGCATTGAGATCGCCGCCATGATGCCCCAGGCCGTTCCCGTGGTCGTCACATATTCCGACAGGCCGGTGGTCAGCGTCCGCGCATTGAAATTGGTGAGCGTCGCCGCCAGCAGATATTCGTTCCACGCAAACACCCAGGTCAGGATCAGCGTCACCGCAAGTCCGGGCCGCGCCAGGGGAAAGACGATGTCGTAGAGGACGACCCATGGGCTGGCGCCGTCCATATAGGCGGCCTCGTCCAGCTCTTTTGGGATCCCCTCCACGGTCGGGCGCAGCGTCCAGATGGCGAAGGGAAGGTTGAAGGAGCAGTAGACCAGGATCATGCCCAGCCTGGAATCGGCGAGCGAGAAGTCGCCGATCCTGTAGACCTGCGTCAGCAGCAAAAAGAGCGGCAGCAGGAAGACCGCCGGCGGCGCCATGCGGTTGGTGATCGTCCAAAAAAAGATGCTTTCCTTGCCGGCAAGCTCGAAGCGCGTCAGGGCGTAGCAGGCAAAAAAGCCGAGCGTCGTGACGAGCAGCGCGTTGCCCGACGAAATGATCAGCGAATTGAGCATGTAGCCGCGCAAGGTCGGATTGGTCAGCACGTCTTGGTAGTTCTTCCAGAAGAAGCTCCGGAGAATGACGTCGGGCGTCGAGAACAGGTCGAAGGGCTGCTTCACCGATATGACGAACAGCCAGTAGATCGGGAAAAGCGTCGCGAGGCTTATCAGGGTCCACAGGACGACGGGAAGCCAGGGGGTCTGGGTCTTCATCACGTCAACCTCTCTTCACGCGGGGCGCGATCAAGCCGACATAGAGCAGCCAGCAGACGACGATGGTGAGGTAAAGGACGATGACGGATATGGCCGAACCGTAGCCGTAATTCGTCTTCGGAAAGACTTCCCGGAAAATATGGACGCCGATGTAGCGCGTCGATGAACCCGGACCGCCGCCGGTCAGCATCAGCACTTCGTCGACGGTGCGCAGCGCGTCCATCAGCCGGATGAACACTGTGGCGAGCAGGGCCGGGCGGATCAAAGGCAGCGTTATGTGCCAGAAGATCTGGCTCTTGCCGGCGCCGTCGATCTGCGCCTGCTCGAACGGGTCCGACGGAAGCGAGACGAGGGCGGCGATCAGCGAGAGGGTAACGAGCGGCGTCCAGTGCCAGATGTCCATGATGACGGTCACGGTGAAGGCCGCGACGGCACTCTGGCCGATATTCAGGTCGTAGCCGAACCAGCTTCGGAGCAGATAGGGAATGATGCCGATCGACGGCGTGGTCATCAGCTTCCAGACCGAGCCGACGATGATCGGCGCCATGATCAGCGGCAGGGTGTGGATGGTGCGAAACACCGCTTTTCCGGGAAAGTCTTTCAGCAGTGCCTGGGCGAGGATGTAGCCGAGGACCAGCTCCGACACGACCGCGAAGAAGACGAATGCCAGGGTTATGCCGAGCGAAGCCAGGAACTGCGGGTCGAAGACCAGCCGCCGATAATTGTCTGCCCAGTTGAAGACCATGCCCGGATTGGCCGCGAACGGGTTCCATGCGTGGAACGAGACCCAGAGGACGTAGATGAACGGGAAGATCCCGAACAATCCAAGGATTATGATGGTCGGTGACAGCAACAGCCATCCGAGCTTCTGCGAATGCATCGCCTATCCCCCATTGAACGCTATGTGGACGTCCGCTCCGTATAGGAGCGCAAGATGACGGGTCGTCGGAAACGACCCGTCAGTCGGGAGGATGTTTATTTGCGATAGCCGAGCGAGGTGAGCTCCTCTTCCGCCTTGGCCGCCATCTGGTCGAGGCCTTCATCGGGACCGATCTTGCCGGTCAGGATGTCGTAGAAGATCGGAGCGGTCGCTTCACGCACCTGCGCATGGAAGGGGTAGGGAGGAGCGCCGGCGAAGAGCTTGCCCTCGTCCTTCAGCATCGTATAGAAGCCGCCGAGCTTGACGTCCATTTCCTTCACCTTCGGATCGTCGAAGGTCGCCTTGTTGGTGATGCGCGGTGCGGCGATCGCCCAATCGGGCTGCACTTCGTTCTGACCGATGAATTCGAGGAAGAGCAGCGACGCTTCCTTGTTCTTCGAGGTGACCGGCACGCCGAAGGCGCCGCCATCGTAATAGCCGATATAGCCCTTTCCGGCCTTCGCATCGTCCAGCACGCCCGGCTCGAGCGGCGGCAGAGCGAAGCCGACCTGGCCAACCACCTTCGACTGCGCCGGATCGCTGGCGATCCAGGCGGCGTTCTCACCATAGATCAGTCCCTGGGCGACACGGCCCGCGGCAAAGGTCGTTGCGGTTTCCGTCCAGGTCGACTGCGTCGATTCCGGAGGAGCGATGTCGCGCAGGTGCAGCCAATATTTCAGCGCGGCCTTCGCCTTGTCGCCGTTCATCGAGCCGCCGTGTTCGACCGTCGCCGCATAATTGTTCTTGGCGTCGATGCCCCAATTGTAGACGCCGAAGGTCGGCACGATGGACTCGAAGAATTCATACCAGGACGCCGGATGGCCGGTATGGGCCTGAGCGGTCGTGCCCCAGAGTTCCAGGCCGTTGTCCTTGCCGTACTTGGTGAAGAATTCGGCAATCTCCGTATATTCCGCGTGGGTGGTTGCCGGCTTCAGCTCCTTGCCGGTTTCCTTCTTGAAGGCTTCCTTGATCTTCGGATCGTCGAACAGGTCCTTGCGATAGAGATAGGTCTTCAGGAAGGCTTCCATCGGCACGCCGAAGAGATCGCCGCTCGTGTCCTTGAAGTAGTCGGCAAAGCTGGTGAAGTTCGAGTCGTCATAGGTCGGCGCCTTCAGATCCGGCTGGTCTTTCAGCGTCTTGGTGATGTCGACGAGGAAATTCCTGGCGAGATAAGAGTAGATGATGTCCTGCTCGATATAGACCATGTCATAGATGCCGGTCTTGGCTTCCATGTCCTTGATGGCCTTGTCGTACATCTGATCCCAGGACGTCGTCTCGATGTCGACCTTGATGCCGGTCTTCTTTTCGAATTCCGGAGCAAGCACGTTCTTGATGTAGTTCGATGGCGGGGTGCTTTCGGTGACGCCATGCAGCGTCACGCCTTTGTATTTAGCCCCGGCATCGGACCAGAAGTCAGCCCAGGCCGGCGAGGCGGTGGCGGCGAGGCCGAGCGTCAGCGCAAGCGCGCTAGCCTTCAAAGCATAATGCATTTCCAATCCTCCCAGAGTGCAGCGAGATCGTTTCGCCGGTGCTTGTGTAGGCCAAAAAGTCTGCCAGCGCAATATTTGTTGTCTAAACATGCAAATATAGGAGCTATGTCTTTGATTTGTGCGGAAACTAATTTCTCTTTGCAGAGATTGATTTGGTGCGGGTGGCATAAAATGCTGCATTGCAAAGATATTTCGCATGGCAGCAAAAAGTATGAGCCAAAAATTATTTGTTGCCTTGCCAAACTAAAAGGCATAGCACTGTCCGAAATCAAAGGCAGATCGCGGAGGAAAGACCTATGCGGCGATTGGGTATCCATTCATTTGTATGGACAGGCGGCCAAACGCAGGAAGGGCTGGAGATGGCTCTGAACAAGACGGCCGAACACGGATATCGCACCATCGAATTTGCCTATCTGCGCCCGGAGAAATTTAACCTCGATCGACTGGCAAAGCTTGCCCAGTCCCTTGACGTCGAGATCGGCGTGACGATGGGTCTGCCGCTCGACAAGGACGTATCGAGCGAGGACATGTCTGTGGTGTCCGCCGGCAGGCAGACCCTGGCCGACGCCGTTCGCGCGGTCCGCGATATCGGCGGCAACAAGCTCGGCGGGATTCTCTATTCCGCCCACACCAAGTACAATCGCCAGCCGACGAAGAAGGGCTGGGACAACAGTGTGGCCGCGATCGCCGCGACCGGCGAAGTCGCCAGGCAGGCGAACGTCGACCTCGTCCTGGAGGTCGTCAACCGGTTCGAGACGAACCTGCTGAATACGACGGCGCAGGGGCTGAAGTTCATCGCCGAGACGGGATCGGAGCATGTCCGTCTGCACCTCGACACGTTCCACATGAACATCGAGGAAGCCAATCCGGCCGCCGCGATCCGTCTCGCCGGCGACAAGATCGGCTACTTCCACATCGGCGAAAGCAATCGCGGTTATCTTGGCGACGGCGTCATCAACTTCGATCTGATCTTCGACGCGCTGCTCGACATCGACTACAACAGCGACATCGTGTTCGAAAGTTTCTCGACGACGGTGGTCGACGAAGGCCTGTCGCTCGCCTGCGCGATCTGGCGTGACACCTGGGAGGAGAATGATCCGCTTGCAGCCCATGCGAAGCGCTACATCGAGCTGAAATATGACGAAGCCAAGCGCCGCCGCGCCACAAACGCGCGGCCTTAATTATCCTTCTGAAAGCCTGTTCCAGTCGTGTAAGGGTTGGGCGACTGAAGGGAATTGAAATGAACGACACCGTCTCCATCGGGAGTTCGCCGCGCAGGATCCGGCAAAACAATATCGTCGCCGCCTTGCAGACGATCTACGCCCACAGAAGCCTCAGCCGGGCGGATCTGGCCCGCAAGCTCGGCATGAATCGCTCATCCTCGGGAGAGATCGTCGCCGAGCTGACGGAAGGCGGGTTCGTTCAGGAGTCGGATGAGAGCGGCAAGCAGCGCCTGGAGCATTCCCGTGCCGGGCGTCCGGGCATCATGCTCGAACTGGTGCCAGATGCCGCATTCTTCGTCGGGATAGAGATCGGCGTCGAGCATATATCGGCTGCGGTTATCGATCTCTCCGCCGAAGTCCGGGCATGCCGGAAAATGGCGTTCGATACACCGTCTTCGACGGTGGAGGCGGCAGTGGTGCAGGGTGTCGAGCTCATTGTCGGCGCGATGGAAAAGAGCATGATCGCAAGCTGCAAGGGTCTCGGCATATCGACGCCGGCCCATATCCGGCCGGATGGATTTGTCACCCTGGCACCGATCATCGGCTGGCGGGACGTGCCGCTGAAGGAGATTGGCCGCGCTGCCTTCCTGGCCGCCGTCCCGGATACCGTCCCGATCGCGGTCGAAAACGACGCCAACGCCTTTGCGATCGGGGACAGCTATCGTCACGGCGCCGCGGGCGTGACCCTGTTCCTGCTCATGGAAACCGGCGTCGGCGGCGGCATCATGATCGACGGCAAGCTGTTTCGGGGCGGCCACGGCCTGGCGGGAGAAATAGGCCACACCCTGGTGCCGGGAAGCGGCGGCCAGAAGTTCGAACAGCTGATCGGCCGCGAGGTGCTCATCAGGCAATATCGCGAGGCTGTCGGCCGCGAGGAGGCGGATCTGCAGGAATTCCTCGGCGACGTTCGCGACCGTGTCCCGGCCGCGGTCAATATCGCCGAAAGCTGGTCGCGCCATCTCGCCTACGCCTTGCTGCAAGCCTGTCGCCTGCTCGACCCGGACAGGATCGTGCTCGGCGGCTCCGTGGCATCCCTCTATCCGATGGTCGCCGCCCGCGTGGCGGTCCACATGTCGGAGGGCCAGAACATCCCTTTCCCCACGCCCGAGATCGTCGTCGACGGTGATGCGGAGTTCGGTTCCGCCTTCGGGGCGGCATGCATGCTGCACCAGCGCTTTCTGTCACTGGAGAACGAGGAGTTCGGCAGTGAGGATGGTGCGCCGGTCCAATCGGCGACGAGTTGACGACAAGAACGATCGAAAGCAGGATTGAAATGGCTTCAGTATTGGCCCCGGACGCGCTTGGTCCCACGGTTTGCGTCGGCGAGATCCTCGTGGAGATCGTCGCTACGACGGTTGGAGACGGGTTTCTCGAAGCCCAGCCGCTGGTTGGCCCGTTCGCAAGCGGAGCGCCGGCGATCTTCATTTCGCAATGCGGCCGCCTGGGCGGCAAAGCGGCCATGGTCGGCGCCGTCGGCGATGACGATTTCGGCCGCGTTAATACCGATCGTCTCAAACGCGACGGCGTCGACGTTTCGGCGATCTCGATCGATCCGGATTATCCCACGGGAAGCGCCTTTGTCCGCTATCGCAAGGATGGCTCCAGAGATTTTGTCTACAACATCGCCACATCGGCAGCCGCTCGTTTCGGCTGGTCGCAAACGGTCGGCGATCTCATCGATCGGAGCGGGCATCTTCACGTGATGGGCTCGGCTCTGTCGGTCCCCAGTGCACGGGAGGTGATCGGCAAGGCGGTCGATATCGTCAAGGCGCGCGGCGGAACGCTCTCGGTGGATCCGAACATTCGCAAGGAATTGAAGCTGGACGAGGACACCGAGCGCCGGTTTTCCAAGCTTGTCGCCATGGCCGATCTCCTTCTGCCGTCCGGAGAGGAGCTCGAGCGTGCGGCAGGTGTCGAAGGCGAGGCGGAAGCGATCCGCCGCCTGTTCGAGATCGGTGTCAAGGAGGTCGTGCTGAAACGCGGAGCTGATGGCGCGACCTATTTCGGCAGGGGCGGAGACCGCATCGACGCTCCGGCATTTCTCGTTCAGGAGGTCGATCCGACCGGGGCCGGCGACTGCTTCGGCGGCGCCTATCTCACCTGCCGGCGGCTCGGAATGGCTCAGCAGCAAGCGCTGACCTATGCCTCCGCGGCCGGCGCCCGCAACGTGACGGTGCTCGGTCCGATGGAAGGTGCCGGCACTCGCCAGCAACTCGACGCGTTTATCGCTTCAACGGAAAGGCGGCCGTGATGCAGGTGCATCTCGACGAATTGGCCAGGCTGAGGATCGAAGGCCGCCCGAAAGGCGTGACCTCCGTATGCTCCGCCCATCCGATCGTGCTTCGCGCAGCACTCCGGCACGGGGGGCAACAGCAAAGCACCGTCCTGATCGAAGCGACCTGCAACCAGGTTAATCACCTCGGCGGCTACACCGGAATGACGCCAAGCAACTTCGCGTCCCTCGTGATGAAGATCGCGGCGGAGGAAGGGTGCCCCGAAAAACTCATCGTTCTCGGCGGTGACCATCTCGGCCCCAATCCCTGGCGCGACCGCCCGGTGGAAGAGGCCATGGCCGAGGCCGAGAAGATGGTGGCCGCCTATGTCGACGCCGGATTCCGCAAGATTCACCTCGATGCCTCGATGGGCTGCAAGGGTGAGCCGGTGGGGCTCGACGACGAAACCACGGCGCATCGCGCCGCCCGGCTGGCTGCTGTCGCCGAGGTCTCGGCGAAGAAGGCGGGCGGCGCGATGCCGGTTTATGTCATCGGCACCGAGGTGCCGCCGCCGGGTGGGGCCGACCATGCGCTGACGACGATCGAACCGACGGCCGCCGCGGCGGCGCTGAAGACGATCGACGTCCACCGCCGGGTCTTTACCGAGGCAGGACTGGCGGAGGCGTTCGGCCGCGCCATCGGTCTGGTCGTTCAGCCGGGCGTCGAGTTCGGCAATCACAATGTCATCCTCTATGACAGCAGCAAGATCGATGCGCTGCAATCGGTGCTGACAGACGAGCCGCAATTCGTGTTCGAGGCGCACTCGACGGATTATCAGGGCACCGGCCCGTTGACCGCGCTGGTCGAGGACGGGTTTCCCATCCTGAAGGTCGGTCCCGAGCTGACCTTCGTCCTGCGCGAGGCGCTCTACGGGCTGGATGCAATCGCGTCCGACCTCTTGCCCGATTATGGCCAGCGGCCGCTCTATACGGCGATGGAGGCGCTGATGCTCGATCAACCGGGCAATTGGAGCCGCCACTACCACGGAACGAACGGCGAGAAGCGGTGGTTGCGTCACTATTCGCTCTCCGACCGCATCCGCTACTACTGGGCATCGGCTGAAGCGCAAGGCGCCGTCCGGCGCCTATGCGAGGCCCTTCGAGGGCAATCCGTGCCGCTGCCATTGCTTTGGCAGCACATGCCGGCTGCGCAGGGTTTCGCAGATGCGCCCCTCGATCCGGAACAGGTTCTGGTCTGGAGAGTGACGAAGAGTCTTTCGGACTATCACGCCGCCTGCGGCGTCGGGAAGAATGAGCAATCAGCATCAAGATAGGAGGAGAAATCGATGACGGAATTGAATGGGAAGATCGCAGCGGTCACGGGTGCTGCGTCGGGCATTGGCCTCGCTTCGACGGAGGCGATGCTCGCTGCAGGCGCGACGGTCGTGCTGGTGGACCGCGATCAGAAGGCCCTCGAGACGGTTTGCGCCCGGCTTGGCGAGCGCGCTATTCCGCTGGTGATCAACTTGCTGAATCCCAACGAATGCGCTGGGCTGCTCGAGGGCATCCTGTCGAAGACCGGCAAACTCGACATTCTGCATGCCAATGCCGGCACCTATATCGGCGGCGACCTGATGGAAACCGACCTCGATACCATCGATCGGATGCTCAATCTCAACGTCAACGTCGTCATTAAGAACGTTCGAAACGTCATTCCCCACATGATCGAGCGTGGCACCGGCGACATTGTCGTCACCAGTTCCGTCGCCGGACATTCGGCGATTCCATGGGAACCGGTCTATTCGTCATCGAAGTGGGCGATGACCTGCTTCGTCCAGACGATGCGGCGCCAGCTTCTGAAAAACGGCATTCGTGTGGGCTCGGTTTCTCCGGGGCCGGTGATCAGCGCTTTGCTGGCGGATTGGCCGGAGGAAAACCTTCGCAAGGCCAAGGAGGCCGGCGCCTTGATCGAGCCCAAGGAAGTCGCCGACGCGATCATCTTCATGCTGACCCGGCCGCGCAACGTCACCATCCGCGATATCGTGGTGCTTCCAAGCGCATTCGACATTTGAGGAGGCATGACATGAGCTATCAACAAAGGTTTCGCCTCGACGGCGAACGTGCGGTGGTCACCGGCGGAGGGCGCGCGATCGGCCTCTGCTGCACCGAGGCGCTGGCGGAGGCGGGCGCTGCTGTCGTCGTCATCGAACGCAGCGAGGCCGATGCCGAGCAAGCGCTTGCGCTGCGCGACAGAGGCTACGACGTCGAAGTCCGGGTCGGCGACGTCACCGACGCGGCCCGAATGGAGGCGATCGCAACCGAGCTTGCCGACGCAGGCCGGCCGGCGACGATCCTCGTCAACAATGCCGGCATTGGCCAGAGTGGCATTCCGGCGGAGGATCTCACCGATGCCGATTGGCTGCGCATGATGGACGTCAACCTCAACGGCGTCTTCTGGTGCTCGCGCGCCTTCGGTCGTCCGATGATTTCGCTGAAACGGGGCGCCATTGTGAACCTCGGCTCGATGTCGGGGACGATCTGCAACCGGCCCCAGCCTCAGACGGCCTATAACGTATCCAAGGCTGCGGTCCATCACCTCACGCGCTCGTTGGCCGCCGAGTGGGCGCATCACGGCATCAGGGTAAACGCCGTCGCCCCCACCTATATCGAGACACCGATGGTGGTGACCGTCGAAGCCAATCGCGAGCGGATTCCGCTCTGGCTTGCCGACACGCCGATGGGCAGGATGGGAACGCCGGAGGAGGTTGCAAGTGCTGTCCTTTTCCTCGCATCCGGCGCCGCCAGCCTGATGACCGGGGCGATCGTCAACGTCGATGCAGGCTTCACCTGCTGGTAGTCCTTGCGGGACGAATTGCGAGCGGCGTCCCGTCCACACTGGAACCCAGTATGGAAACGTTACCACATTTTCTTGACTCGCAGTCCTGCTCCATTTATTCGAATGTGGAAACGTTGCCATATCTGGGAGGAGTTTGATGAAGTCCGCGCGGTTGAACCGACTTTTCGGCGTGTCTGGAAATTGTTTTGACGTTGCCATCGATCACGGCATGTTCAATGAACGGACGTTCCTTTCCGGCATCGAGAACATGAAGACGGCCATCGAGGTGATCGCGGAGGCCGCACCCGACGCCATTCAGCTTCCGCCGGGGACGGCACCCATTCTGCAAGCGATCCCCGGCAAACATCGCCCGGCGCTGGTGCTGCGCACCGACATCGCCAACATCTACGGCAATCCCCTGCCGTCCCAGCTGTTTTCCGAAATGATCGACAGGGCAGTGGAACAGGGCGTCGCGTTGGATGCCGCCTGTGTCGTCGTCAATCTTTTGATGCTGCCGGACCAGCCGGAGGTCTACCGCGCCTGCGTGCGCAATGTGAACAGCCTGAAGCGTGAATGCGAGATCTACGGCATGCCGCTGATGGTCGAGCCGCTGGTCATGCAGGACAATTCCAAGGGCGCCTACATGGTCGACGGCGCGATCGACAAGATCCTGCCGCTGATGCGCCAGGCGGCCGAACTCGGCGCTGATATCATCAAGGCCGACCCCTGCGACAATGTCGAGGAATATCACCGCGTGGTCGAAATCGCCCAGGGCCTGCCGGTGCTGGTGCGTGGCGGCGGCCGCGTTTCGGATCAGGAAATCCTGGTCCGTACCAAGCAGTTGATGGAGCAGGGCGCCCGTGGCATCGTCTATGGCCGCAACGTCATTCAACACAACAATCCCGGCGGCATGACGCGAGCCCTGATGGCGATCGTCCATGACCAGGCTTCCGTCGAGCAAGCCTCGCGGCATATTGGCTGACGCGCGTCTGGGAGGAGATGTTATGACGAAAATATTCCGTTTCGGCGTCATCGGCTGCGGTCTGATGGGGCGCGAATTCGCCAGTGCCGCGGCGCGCTGGCTGCATCTGGCCGATGTGAAGGCGCGACCGGAAATCGTCGCCGTCTGCGATACCAACGCGACGCTGCTCGACTGGTTCAGGGACAATGTGCCGAGCGTTCGGCAGTTCACTGCCGACTATAAGGCGCTTCTGGCCAATCCCGAGGTCGATGCGGTCTATTGCGCCGTCCCGCATGTGCTGCACCAGCAATTCTACATCGACATCCTGAAGGCCGGAAAACATCTTCTCGGCGAAAAGCCCTTCGGCATGGACGCGGCTCAGAACCGAGAGATCATGGCGGTTCTCGCCGAGCATCCCGAACTCCTGGTCCGCTGCTCCTCTGAAATGCCGTTCTTCCCCGGTGCACAGAAGGTCATTGCGCTCGCAAAAAGCGGCGAGATGGGGGAGATCCTCGAAGTCGAGGCGGGTTTCCTGCATTCTTCGGATATCGACCGGCAGAAGCCGATCAACTGGAAGCGCATGGCCGAGATCAACGGCGATTATGGCTGCATGGGCGATCTCGGCATGCATGTGCTGCACGTGCCGCTGCGTCTTGGCTGGCGTCCGGCGACGCTGCATGCGCAACTGATCAAGAAGGTCACCGAACGTCCCGACGGCAAGGGCGGCATGCTGCCCTGCACCACCTGGGACAATGCCACGATCAGCAGCCGCGTGCGCACCGGCGATCAGGATTTCCCGATGGTGCTGAAAACCTGGCGCATCGCGCCCGGCGAATCCAACAGCTGGTACATCAGGGTTCTCGGCATGAAGAAAAGCGCATTCTTCAGCACGAAGTCGCCGCGTCAGTGGCAATGGATGGATTATAATGGCGGTGCGCAGGCCTGGAGCACCGAGGATCTCGGCTATGGGTCGCTGTTTCCAGCCATAACAGGCAAGATCTTCGAATTCGGTTTTGCCGACGCCATACAGCAAATGTGGGCGGCCTTCGTCGATGAGCTTGCCGGCGGCAACGCCAACGGTTTTGGCTGCGCGACGCCTGATGAAGCGCAGGCGCATCATGCGGTCCTGACGGCAGCCCTCAAATCCGGCCGAGAAGACGTCGTGGTGCCGGTCGCCTATGACGGGGCATCCGTCTGATGCAGCGCTCAGAGATCAACGCCGCCTTGCGGCGGGCAACCGAAACCCTCGAGCGCTGGCACTGGTCGCTGCCGGCATGGGGCTATTGGACGGCAGCAGATTTTGCCGCTAACCCGGAGGCATCGGCCTATTTGCGCGCCCATCAGCTGGGTTGGGACGTCACCGATTTCGGCTCGAACCGGTTTGCCGAATGCGGCCTCGTACTGTTTTGCCTGCGCAACGGCATCGTTGACGTCAGGGGCGAGCGGACCTATGCCGAAAAGCTGCTCTTCGTTGGAGAAGACCAGGTCACGCCGACGCACCGGCATGCGGCGAAAATGGAAGACATCATCAATCGCGCCGGCGGCGATCTCGTCATCGAATTCGCCGCAACCGACGCCGATGGCACTGTGCTGATGGAGGATGTGACGGTTCCGGTCGACGGGCTGCCGCACCGCCTCTCCGCATGGGAGCCGCTGATTCTCCGGCCTGGTCAGAGCGTGACGATCCGCACCGGGCTTTACCACCGCTTCTACGGCCGGAAAGGCGGCGGCCCCGTCCTTGTCGGCGAGGTCAGCCAGGTCAACGACGACCACAGCGATAATGTCTTTCTGGAGCCGATCGGCCGCTTTGCCGCGATCGAGGAGGACGAGCCGCCGCTCAGACCCCTCTGGAACGAAGGAGGCTGCTGATGCGAACCGGGGAGGAGGTTCACCATCGCGACAGTCGGAAAGAGGGCGGCATCGTCTGCGCGGGAAACTTCATCGTCGACCGCGTCCACACCCTGTCCTATTGGCCCGACCAGGGCAATCTCGCGCATATCCTGCACCAGGATCTGGGCGTCGGCGGCGGGGCGGCCAATGTCGTCACCGATCTGGCCTCACTCGGATTTCCCGGAAAGCTGGCGGCGGCCGGCTGTATCGGCGTCGATCAGGACGGTGAGATCGTCAAGGCCCGCCTTGCGGCCGCCGGCGTCGATGTCGGCGGGCTGACGGCGCTGGCCGACCGGGTGACGGCGCATACGCATGTCATGAATGTGCCCGGCCAGAACCGCACCTTCTTCTATCATGGCGGGGCCAACGATGCCGTCACCGACAAGCTCGTCTCACCCGCGACCTTCGCTGAGGCCGGCTATCGTCTGTTCTATCTCGGTTATCTCATGCTGCTGCCGGGTCTCGATCGCATCGGCCCCGACGGTCGTTCGGGAGCGTCGCGCCTGCTGGAAGCCGCGCGCCGCGCCGGGCTGACGACCTGCGTGGACTTCGTATCGAGCGAAGACCCGGAATTTGCCGCCAAGGTCGGTGTTGCCTTACCCTTCTGCGATTACCTGATCATCAACGAGATGGAGGCCGGTCGCGCAACTGGCATTATCGTTCGCGATGCGCAGGGCGATTTGATCGAGGCGGGGCTTTTGACAGCGGGCGAGCGCCTGCTGGCGGCGGGTGTCGCGAAAGGCGCGATCATCCATGCGCCGGAAATTTGCTTCTGGTTTGCGCCGGGCGCTTCCCCGGTCATGACGCGGTCACGCCCCGTCGATCCCGATGACATCGTCAGCACGGTCGGCGCCGGAGACGCCTTCTGCGCCGCCGTGCTCTATGGCCTGCATGAGAACTGGCCGGTCGAACATATCTGCGCCGTCGCCCATGCTGCGGCTGCGCATTGTCTCGCGGGTGCGACGGCCACCGATGGCATCCCCGACATATCCGTCCTCCTTCGGGAGGCGAAGGAGACGCACCCGCAACCCGCTTAGCCCCGTCGTCTCGGGAGCGGGCGGCGCCGATCACCGCCCAGTCAGAAATGGAGGAGCAGACATGAAGCTATTCACTATGGCAGCCGTACACGGCACCTTCGCCGGTGCAGATGCGACCGGGGAGGCACTGCGATGACAGATCCGGAAACGGGGCGGCTCTCCGGCAAGGTGGCATTGGTCACGGGAGGCGCGAGCGGCATCGGCAAGGCGGTCTGCGAACGCTTCGCCGCTGAAGGCGCCAGGGTTGTCGTGGCGGATCTCGACGGCGAACGCTGCGCAAGGGTGGCGGAAGCGATCGGTCCTGATGCCTGGGGTGTGGCGCTTGACGTGACCAGCCAGGACAGCATCGAAGACGCGGCGCGCTTCACCATATCAACCGCCGGTCAGATCGACATCCTGGTCAATGCCGCCGGTATTTATGACGTCGAGTCGATTCTGGAGATATCCCGGGAGCGCACCGCAAAAGTATTTCAGGTCAATATCGAAGGCCTGATCTTCATGACGCAGGCCGTTGCCCGGCACATGGTGGAAAGAGGGGAGGGTGGGCGCATCATCAACTTCTCGTCCCAGGCGGGCGTCGGGGCGAAGGGCCTGCGGTGGCTTACTGCGCTTCCAAGGCGGCCGTCATCAGCATCACGCAAAGCTGCGCCCTGGAGCTGATCCGCTACGGCATCAACGTCAACGCCATCGCGCCCGGCGTCGTCGATACGCCGATGTGGGACGTCGTCGATAGAAAACTCGGCAGCCGCGAAGGTTTGAAACCCGGCGACGTCAAGCGCCGCGTGGCCGCTGCCGTTCCCGCCGGACGATTTGGCGCCCCTCAGGAACAAGCGGCCATGGCGGCCTTCCTGGCCGGGCCCGATGCAGCATACATCGTGGCGCGGTGCCACAATGTCGATGGCGGCAATGTCATGAGCTGACGCCTCGCTTCATCAGCAGTAATAGGCAATCGAATGTGAGGTCTGGAGGAGTGGAATGAAGGCTGTACGCTTGGAGTCGATCGGGTCTTTGACCATGCGCAGCGTCGAGAAACCGGTTGCCGGGCCGGGCGAGCTGCTTGTCCGGGTGGCAGCCGCCGGCATCTGCGGTTCCGATCGCCATATGTACAAGGGCGAGTACCCGACAGCGATCCCCGTCACGCTGGGCCACGAATTCTCCGGCATCGTCGAAGAGATCGGCGATGGTGTCACCCGCTTTACCGGCGGCGAACTGGTGACGGTTGACCCGAATATCGCCTGCGGCACCTGTCCGGCTTGCACGCGGGCGCGGCCGAACTTGTGCGAGCGTCTGACCGCCATCGGCGTGACACGGGATGGCGGCTTTGCCGAATATGTGGCGGTGCCGCACGCGCAGGCCTTCAGGCTGCCGGCCGGCCTCGATCCCGTTCACGGCGCCTTCAGTGAACCGCTGGCCTGCTGTCTCCACGCCATCGACAAGGCAGGGATCCGTCCGGGCGACAGCGTCGCCATCCTTGGCGGCGGCGTGATCGGCCTGCTGATGGTGCAGCTGGCCCGCCTGGCCGGGGCAGGCGAGATCATTTTGATCACGCGGCAGCAATCGAGACGCCAGACCGCTCTGCGGCTGGGGGCGACGCACGCCTTCGACCCGGCCTCTTCGGACATGATCGCTTGCGTTGGAGAGGTCACCAAAGGCGGCGCCGACGTCGTCATCGAATGCGCCGGCGTCAGCGAAACCCTTCAAAGCGGTCTGAGGATGACGCGGCGCGGCGGCGCCTTCGTGCTGTTCGGGGTGACGCCGGCCGGTGTCGAGGTGCCGGTTCTGCCCTTCGATCTGCTGGTCAACGAAGTCGATATCAGGCCGGCCTACCTCAACCCCTTCACCCATTCGCGCGCTGCGGCAATGGTCGCCGGCGGCGCGTTGGAGCTGGACGCATTGGTCACCAGAACCATCGGTCTCGAGGAGGTCGCCGAAGTGGTGGGCAGCGCGCCATTGCCGGGCGAGATCAAGGTCATCGTCCGGCCCTAGCCTCGGGGGCTCGCCTCAGTTGCGGACGGGGCCGGTGGAATCGCGCTCGATCAGCGTGACCGGCACCTTGACGATCGCACCCTGCCGAGAACCGTCGCCTGTCTGGTGCGCCTCGATCAGCGCTTCCAGCAGCCGGGCGGCCTGCTGCCCGACATCGCGGATCGGCTGTGCGACCGTTGTCAGCCGCGGAAAGACATAGGCTGCTTCGGGCAGATCGTCGAAGCCGACGACCGAATAGTCGTTCGGAACGGAAAATCCGCGATCCTGGATGGCATGGATTGCGGCAATCGCCGAAATGTCGGTCGTACCGATGATCGCGGTGACATCAGGCCGGGACGCCAGCAATTCCCGCGCCAGCCGATAGGTCTCGGCAAAGCTGTGCTCTTCCGCCATCGCCACGACGGCAGGGGCGATGCCGTCTTTCGCCATTTCCGCCGTGATGCCCTGAAGGCGAAGCTGAATCGGCTGGCTGTGCGCCGGCGCGCCGACGATGGCGATCGCCCGGTGGCCAAGGCCGATCAGATGGCGCGCCATCAGCCGCCCGCCTTCCTGATGATCGGCCATGACAGCATCGTCGGCGATGCCGTTCAGCTCGCGGTCGATGGCGATGATCGGAATGCGGGCGTCCCGCAGCACCGCGAAATGCTCGATGCTGCCGAAGGCGCTGGCCACGATGACGCCGTCGACGCGCTGGGCGAGCAGCATGGAGATGTAGCGCACCTCGTGGTCCATATTTTCCGCCGTGCTGCAGATCAGCGTCTGATAGCCGTGCCGAAACAATTCCTGTTCGATGGCATGGGCGAGAATGCCGAAGAAAGGCACGTCGATTGACGGCAGCATCAGCCCGATCATCCGGCTAGGTGCACCGCGCAGCATACGCGCACCCTTGCTGGGCGTGTAGTTCAGCGTTCGGATCGCCGCCTCGACGCGATCCCTGAGTTCGGGTGAAGCGTAACCGCTGTTGTTGAGCACGCGCGAGACCGAAGAGACTGACGTTCCGGCAAGTTTGGCGATATGTCTGATGCTGGTCGTCACGTGTTCGCATTTCTTTCTGGCGGTCGAATGAGACGGACTTGCTGAAGTTCACCTCCATTTATCATTCACTAGAGCACTAGCGCGACGCTGCATCAAGCGCGCGACGCTCGCCATCCCGTCGTCCTTCCCCGTTTCAAAGGGCGCAAAGCAGGCATTGTGGGACGATGCCTCAGCGAAGACATGTCCACGTGCCGAATATTTTGGCGATCAATTTCCCATTTTCACGTCGCAACTGCCCATGGACAGTTTTTTGCTCGTCGGAAAAGCCAATAAGGTCGAAGAAAACGCTTTCCTTTCGTTCGATATTGCCAAGGAAGAAAACGTCCTTTCGGACGACCGGCCCCTTGCGGGGAAACCAGTTTTCCAAGGCGCGATCAGCCAATGCCTGATACTCGGCAAAGTAAAACAGTCCGGCGCCGTTGAACTCCTGCGAGGCGCTAGGATCAAACTTAAAGGTTCTGAGCGCTGTGTCGGCGAGGACGGGAAACCCGAAATGCGTGCCGAACCGCCCATTCCGGATATCTGCAGCATTCTGGGCGAGAAGGCTGGGCTGGAACCGTTGTCCCTGCGGCTCGCGCAACGTCACACGTGCGATCGAGTGGTTGTCGCCTTTGATCGTTCTGTGAACGAAGGTCGAGATCAGTTCGACCGCGCCGACCATTCGTCCGTGCACAGATAACTCGTGTCGGGTCGAAGTCCGGGTTCGCGAGACTGCGGACAGCCTCGAGTGGATGGTCAAAATATCGTTTGCCCGCACGACGTCGAAATGGACATCCGTCAGGGACGTAGCACAGATTGCGGCATAGGCCTCCTCTCCATCGGCGGTTCTGAAATCCGCATTGTCGAGCCCGAGATGACACGCGAGCATCAGCCAGTGACGATGGCCGAGTTCCTTCATCAGCCAGGTCTCCGACAGCCCATTTCCATTCAAGTGCGGCATGCCGAGAAGCACATGCGGATCAAGGGCACGTTCCATCAAGTCGCGTGCCGAAGGTCCTGAGGGCGGAAAATCGAGAAGGGCTGCGCTCATCATCAGGCGCTGACCGATCGCTTGAGAGACGATGCCTGTGCCGAAATCCGAGCTGCGAGATGCCCGACCACATGTTCGGCATCCTTGCCGACGCTGAGGAACCGGCCCGAGCCCCAGGTCCAGAGCCAGGGAAGTCCGAGCACATAGACGCCATCGACGACGGTGACGCCACGGCGATGCACGGGATAGGCGTTGCCGTCGAAGATCGGCAGGCCGACGAAGGACCAATCCGGGCTGAATCCCGTGGCCCAGATGACCGAAGTGATCCCCTCCGCCTTCAGGTCGAGCTCGGCAATCTCCGCCCCAGGCTCCCAGACGGGGACATAGGGGGATCCGGCCGGAGCATCGATGCCCTTTTCGGCGATATGCCGGTCAATCAGGGCATTGATGCCGTTATAGACACGGTCGGCACCGTCGAGATTGGCCTTCAGGTTCGGCTCGAACAGCATCCGGCCGGCGGCGACGCCGGACATGCGGCCATAGAGCGCCATGCCCTCCAGTGCGAACTTGCGCAGATCGATATCGCGTCCGCCGTCGCGTCCGGTCAGGTAATGGTTGGTGTCGTGCTTCTTCTTCGTCATGCCATCATGTTCGACGGTGATGTCGTATTGGCCGATATCGGAAAGCCAGTCGACCACATCGCGGCCGCGATAGAACCGGGCGCAACGCGGTGCATTGCCGGTGACGAGATGCACCTTGCGGCCGGCAAGATGCAGATCCTCTGCAATCTGGCAGCCGGACTGGCCGGAGCCGACCACGATGACGCCGCCTTCCGGCAGTTGGTCGGCATTGCGATAGGCGGCGGTGTGGATCTGCATGATGTGCTCGGGCAGGCGCTCGGCCGCACGCGGAGTGGCTGGATCTGCATAGAGGCTGGTGGCGATCACCACGGCATCAGCAGTCACCGCCCCAGCCGAGGTCTCGAGCCGGAAGAGGCCGCCATGCTTTTCGAGCGACGTCACGCCGGTTTGCTCGAAGACCGGCGCCTCGACCTTCTTCACGAAGCGATCGACATAGGCGAGTATCTCGTCCTTGACCATAAAACCGTGCGGATCCGCACCGTCATAGGGATGGCCGGGAAGCTGGCATTGCCAGTTCGGCGTCACCAGGCAGAAGGCGTCCCAGCGTTCGTTCTTCCATTTATGCGCAGCGGTCTTCTTCTCGAAAACCACGTGATCAATGCCGTGCCTCTTCAGATAGTGGGAGGCCGAGAGCCCGGCCTGGCCACCGCCGATGACAACCGCACTGTAGTGGTTCTTGAGGGATGGTGTGGTCATGATGGGTCCTTTCAAAGGATGAAGGTTTTGCAGTGGACGCGGGCATCTGCGTCATGCAGGAAGGCGACAGCGACGCTTTCAATTCGGGCGAGTTGGTCGTTTGCGGATGAACACGCAAAACCAAACTTCGCCTCCACGCGATCGCTGGCGATGGTAAGCGCCCTGCGGCTGCGATCGACGAAATCGGCGACCGAATAGCTTTCACCCTCGGTGAAAAACTCACGGATGATCAGGGAGGGGGAATAACAGGTCTCTTCCTGGCCATCCGGCCAGGTTATGACGAACCGCATTTCAGGCATGGTCGGCCTCCAACAGTGTGTGATAGCGGGCAAGGTGGGCGGTCGCAGTTTGGTGCCAACCATGGCGGGCGGCAACTTCGAGACCACGGGGGATGATCTGCTCGCGGATCGGCGCGACCAGCGCCAGCGCCATGCCCTCGGCAATGGAGACCGGATGGTGCGGATCGCACCAGATCGCATCGCCGGGACCCAGATATTCGGTGAAGGGCGCAATCGAGGATGTCACGACCGGAATGCCGCTGGCCATGGCTTCCAGAACGACGAGGCCGAAGCCTTCCTTGAGCGAGGGAAACACCAGCGCATCCGCCAGCCGGTAGAGGCTGGGCATGTCGGCATCCGCTATCTGACCGGTGATATGCACCGCCGCGGCGTCCCGGCCGAGGCAGGAGAGGCAAGAACGGAACTCTTCCTGATAGTCGCCATGGTCTAGGAGAGAGGCGCCGCCGGCAATGACAAGCTGGGCATCCGGCCGGATGGCGCGGACCTGACGAAAGGCTTCGAGAATGCCGAGAGTGTTCTTTCGCGCCTCGATGCCGCCGACACTGAGGAAGATCGGCCCGCTTCCGAGCTGCAGTCTGTCGCGCAGAGCGACCTGCTCGCCGCTCCAGGCAGGCGAGAAGCGGTTGGTGTCGACGCCATTGCCGACCACCGCCGCCTCAATGCCGCGATCCTCTTTGAGCCTGTCCCGCCAGAGGCGGCTGACGGCGAAGAAGATATCGGCGGCGTCGATCGCGCGATCCTGCAGAGCCATCAGGCGCGGATCGGCGAATTGATCGATGTGGTGGACGGTGCGGGCAAAACTCGGGATGAGGCCCTCCAGCTTGAGGGTCGCCAGCGCATTGCTGGAAATGCCGTCATGGGCGTGAAACAGGTCGAAGCCATTGGTTCCGGTTCTGCGGAAATAACCGACATATCGGCAATTCGCTGCTCGACCATTTCCGTCGTGTCCGGGGGTGCCGTTGCCACGGCAATGCAGGCCGTGCCGCAGGAGGGTTGGCGAAAGAAGCCCGTCCCCTTGGCATCAGGCGCATGCAGGACCACCTCATGACCAAGCGAGGTCAGCGCTTCCGAAAGCTGCATGGCATGAACCACGCCGCCACGCGGATTGGTGGAATGGGTCAGCATGGCAATGCGTAGGGTTCGGTGCGACGGGAGGCTCATGCGGCGACATCCTGCCGACCGAGCTGCAGCAGGGGTGTTTCTGTATGATCGCGCACCACTGCACGGCTCTCGCCATCGACCAGTGCGACCTCGGCACCAGCCACGACTGCGCCGATGACCGCAGCGTTGATGCCGCGCGCGGTGAAGCGGGTGACGACATCGGCCGCATGTTCCGGCGAGACCGAGAGCAGATAGCCGAAGCTCGGAAAGGTGACGAGCCAGCGATCGAGGGCGACACCGGCGGGCAGGGGAATAGCGGTGACGTCGATATCGATGCCGACATGCGAACATTCGGCCAGCATGATGGCGGTGCCGATGATGCCGCCTTGGCTGATATCCTTCGCAGACAGCGCCAGCCCGGCTTCGGCGATCTCGGGTAGCAGCTCGAGGTCGCCGCGCAGGCGCGCCGGTGCGGCATCGGTGGCGGCCTCCCAGTTGTTGAAGGGCTCGCGGTAGCGGCCGCGATGGTCGATCGCCGCAACCAGCACATCGCCCGGCCTTGCATCGAAGCTCGTCAGCAGCGTCTTGGCGCGACCGAGAATGGCGACCGACAATTGGCCGCGCTCGGTGCGGATATTGGTGTGGCCGCCGACGATCGGCACGCCAAAGGCGCTGGATGCCGCCCGCATGCCGTCCAGAACGGGTGCCGCGCCAGCCTCGCCATCGGCCCAGACGGCATCGACCACGGCGATCGGCCGGCCGCCCATGGCAACGACGTCGGAGATATTGACCATGACACCGCACCAGCCGGCGAACCAGGGGTCGGCGGCGACGAACTCGTTCATAAACCCTTCGATGGCAAAAAGCAGATAACCGTCGCCATCGGGCAGCGCGGCGCAATCGTCACCGACGGCAATCTGCTGACCCTGCAGGCCGAGCCTTGCGGCGATCGTGCCGATATCCTGCTTGGCGGCGATGCCGCTGCTGGCCGAGAGTTTTGCCGCCAGCGCCTTGATGTCGATCGCGACCATCCTCACGCCGCCTTTCTGGAAAGGGCGGTGAAGCCTGCCTCGGGTGTGACGCAAGGCGGATAATAGGCAAGGTCGGCCTTCATCCTGAGATGCGGTTTGCCATAGACCTCGAATTCCTCGATCACATCCCAGTGCAACCTGCGGAACAGCAGACCGTTCTGAACCTGCACATTGGCGAGGAACGTGTGGCATCCGATTGCATTGGCGGAGGACACGGCGAGCTTGATCAGGGTCGCCCCCAGGGCGCCGATCTTGCGGAAATCCGGATGGACCGCCAGTCGTGAGCCCCACCAGAGACCGGGTTCGGCCTGATGGATGCGCACCGTTCCGACCAGCTGGTCGGCGGCAATGCCGAGCTTGGAGAGGGCGACGATCGGGATGGCGTGATCGTCGATCTGGTCGCGGTCATCGCCCTCGAAGATCCGCTGTTCCTCGCAGAAGACGGCACGGCGCAGCGCATGCGCTTGGCTGCGCTCCCAGGCGGAGGTCGCGAATTTCACCTGGAATTCGCTCGAGCGATAGGGAGCAAAGGCTTCGAGCATCATTTGGTGAGCATCCTTTCATAGGTGGAAAGGGCGGAGCAGGCGCCGCATTTGCCGCAGCCGGCCTTGATGTCGACGGCCTTCAAGCCGCTGGCGACCAGCATCCTGGACAAGGGTCCGAGGATCGAGTGCATGAAGTCGGGCCTCGGCGCCGGGTGGCTTTCCAGCGGCGTGCCGGAGATCGGTACGAACGGCACGACGAAGGGATAGACGCCGAGCGCAACCAGCTTTTCGCAGATGTCCAGAATGGCTTCACGGCTGTCGCCGAGCCCCGCTAGAATATAGGTCGAGACCTGGCCGCGCCCGAAGACCTCCACTGCGGCCTCGAACGAGGCCATGTATTTGGCGATCGAGACCTGCGCCTTGCCCGGCATGATGCGGGCACGCACCTCCGGCGTCACGGCTTCCAGATGCATGCCCAGTGCATCGACGCCAGCCTGCTTCATGCGGGTGAACCATATATCGTCTTCCGGCGGCTCGCATTGTGCCTGGATGGGAATGTTGACGGCCGCCTTGATGGCGCGGGCGCTGTCGGCGAGGATCGCAGCACCGCGGTCGTCGCCCTTCGGCGTGCCGGTGGTCATCACCATGTGTTTGACGCCGTCCAGTTCGACAGCGGCCCTGGCGACTTCCGCGAGCTGCTCCGGCGTCTTGTGGGCGATGGTGCGGCCGGATGCCAGCGATTGGCCGATGGCGCAGAACTGACAGGTCTTGGTGCGGCTCTGATAGCGGATGCAGGTCTGCAGCACGGTGGTAGCGAGCACGTCCTTGCCGTGGAGAACGGCGATCTGCGAATAGGGAATGCCGTCGGCGGTCGAGCGCTCGTAGAAGCGTGGGCGCAGGGGAAAGGAGACCTCGCCCAGCACCGTACCGTCCCGGCTGATACGGCTGCGGCCCATATCATCCGGCTTTTCCACCAGATAGGGGCTCTCGAACGCAGGTGCGGTATGAACCGGCACCATCACCGTCATGCCGTCAATGGTCAGTGCCTTATGGTCGGAAGGTCCGGCACCACCGCGGCGGCTTTCATGTCCGGCCTTGGGGTCAACGAGCCGAGCTCCGTAGGACTGCAATTCGTTGATCAGAATCTCGGTCGGCAGACGTGTCGTATTCTCCATCGGAAAGGATCCTTGCTTCGGCTGTGGGGAGGGATGGCTGGGTGGTGGTGACCATCGGCGCAGTGGCGCGGCCATTCATGACAAGATGCAGCAGCTCGGGCCGGGCATAATGGCCGACCGAATCCATCATCCGCTTGCGTTTCACGATCAGGCTCATGTCGAGATCGGCGATCAGGATGCCTTCGCCTTCTGTCAGCGGCGGCACGACGTGTTTGCCTTCGGGTGAGATGATCGCGGTCATGCAGCCGCCGCGCAGGGCCTTCTGCAGGCCGGCGTCGGACGTGATGGAGGCGATCTGCCCGTCGGTCAGCCAGCCGGTGGCATTGACCACGAAGCAACCGCTTTCCAGCGCGTGGTGGCGGATGGTGACCTCCATCTGGTCGGCAAAAATCGGCCCGACCATCGAGCCCGGAAACTGGGCGATGTGGATGTCCTCGTGCTGTGCCATCAGGGCGTAGCGGGCCAGAGGGTTATAGTGCTCCCAGCAGGCCAGCGCCCCAAGGCGTCCGACGGCGCTGTCGACCACCTTCAGGCCGGAAGCGTCGCCCTGGCCCCAGATCATCCGCTCGTGAAATGTCGGGGTGATCTTGCGACGCTTGAGGAGGAGCGTGCCATCGGCATCAAACAGCAGCTGGGCATTATAGAGCGATCCGTGGTCACGCTCGTTGACGCCAAGCGCCACGACGATGCCATGCTCGCGGGCGGCTGCCGAGACGGCATCGGTGGCAGCGCTCGGTACCGTGACGGCTTCCTCGTAAAGTCGCACATGCTCCTTGCCGGAGAGAACAGGCGGCAGCACGAAAGAAAAATAGGGGTACCAGGGGACGAAGGTTTCGGGAAAGACGATCAGCTCGGCGCCTTTGGCTGCCGCTTCACGAATTGCATCCAGCACGCGGGCCAGTGTTTTCTCGCGCGAGGTCAGATCCGGCGCGATCTGCGCGGCGGCAACCCGGACGCTCGGTTTTTTCTCCATGACGAAATCCTCGATTGACGGGTGGGGAGGCGGAGCGCCAAGGCTCCGCCCTTTATTCTTTGGGGCGCTTGCTGCTCAGAGCGTCCAGGTATCAAGGATGAAGGCGCCGTCGCGGCGATGGATCAGGATCAGGTCGAGAACGTCGAGCGGACTGATCGGCGTGATGCCGGGGATCAACGCGCCTTCGCCATGGCCGTAAAGCGCCTGAAGGGCAAAACGGCAGGCATAGACCTTGCCGCCTTCCTCCATGAACTTGACGATCTGGTTGTTGAAATTCAGATGGCCGGGAAAGGCCTCCGCGCCGAGCGTCGGAAAACCGCGCTGGACGCCGAGCGTGACGCCCGGGCCGTAGAGAAGAACCGATGTCTCGAACCCCTTCCGCTTCAGGCGTGTCGCCTGTAGCAGGTTGACGAATCCGATCGATCCTTCGAAGGCCACGGTATGGAAGGTGACGAGGGCTTTTTCGCCTTCGCCGGCCTGTACGTCTTCGAAAACCTTGTCCTCGTAATCGACAAGAAAGTCGCCTTTTTGATTGGCTGGCTTGGTCACTGCGGGCATGGATGGCTCCTTGATTGAAATCCGATCCCCATCCGGGGAGCATCCATCCAATTGCAAGCGCTATGCCAGATTGATTATGCACAAATAGCAGTCAAATGTATCCAATAATGCATTCAATTGTGCGATCAATTTCCAGAATGAAAATTCCGGAGCTGATTTTCTGTGCGACAGAATGCAAAAATCGAATGCACGAAAGCCCAAATCAGATGCATCCAATTAGGCGTCAATCATTAGGAGGAGCCATGATATTTGAGCTTCACGAGCCTCTGTCACCTGTTGACGCGGGGCTTTGGGAAGGGCTGCCTGGACTCCGGCCGCTTTCTGGTGTCGGCCGCAATGGCATGGATGCGGCTCGTATCCAAAGGAAGGTCCGCGTCAAGATGACGTATCGCATCAATCGGAAAGATCTAGTATTGAATGCAATCAATTAATGCGGTTGGATGTATATGTAGGACCGTTCGCAGGGCCGCCAACGGCGTGAGCCGCCAATTCCGTCAACGGCGGAGGAAGGAGGCGAAAGAGGATGCTCAGATTCCGTTCGCCGATCACGGCCGTGTCGCTCTTCCCAGGAAACAGGAGAAAACTATGAGTAATAAACCGACGATCATTCTGGTGCATGGCTTTTGGGGTGGAGCCGCACATTGGGGCAAGGTCATACTCGAACTGGCACTGAGGGGCTGTCAGTCCGTTCGCGCCGTCGAACTGCCGTTGACTTCGCTCGTTGAGGACGCTGAGCGGACACGCAAGATGGTGGCACAGCAGAAAGGGCCGGTCCTGCTAGTGGGTCATTCCTACGGCGGCGCGGTCATCACCGAAGCGGGAGATCAACCGAATGTCGCGGGGCTTGTTTATATCGCCGCATTCGCTCCCGACGCAGGCGGAAGTACAGGCGGAATCACCCAACAGCATCCTCCTGCGGCAATGGCCAATATCGAGTCGGACAGCGACAGCTACCTATGGCTCAAGGCCGACAAATTTCACGAAAGCTTCTGCCAGGATATATCCCCGGAAGATGCTTTCGTTTTGGCGGCGACCCAAAAAGCGCCGCTCGCCGGCACCTTTGGAGACGTCATCACCGCGCCAGCCTGGCGGAAGAAGCCGTCCTGGTATCAAATAGCAAGTGAAGACAGAATGATTGCTCCTGAAAATCAAAGGGCAATGTCGGCTCGTCTCAATGCTCGGAAAGTCGCGACCTTGGAGGCAAGCCATGCTTTGCCGCAATCAAAGCCCCTGGAGGTCGCGACCCTTATCGATGAGGCGGCCGTAGACATCTCAAAGTAGGAACTAGGCGCTTGTGGCGGGGGTGTGAGAATAAGCGCACGCCTGCTTTCACGCCTTGCATACTCCGGCTTCGAGCACATGTGCGCCACAACGAAATGGTTCGGATGTCTGGCTATCCGGCATTGATCGACAAGGTTCACCTTGAAAGCTACAGGATAGACCCGATCGATAGCAGCACGTTGAGCGGACACTGATGAACGACACAGTTCTCCTTTTTCACGGCATTGCCCGGACGAAAAAAAGCATGGAGAAGCTCGCCGGCTTCCTGTCCGGCCACGGTTATCGGGTTGTGAATGTCGGTTACCCCTCCACTAGGTTGTCGATCAGCGACCTCGTCGACGTCATTCGACCGGAGATCGACGACGCCGTGAAGAAAGCAGGCGATGGTCGGGTCCACTTTGTCGGTTATTCGATGGGTGGACTGATCATCCGGGCGTTTCTCAAGAACGATCGACCACCCAACCTCGGCAGGGTGGTCATGGTCGGAACGCCGAATAACGGCAGTCAGGTTGCCGATTTCCTCAAGGGCTGGCCCTTATACAGGAGGTTCTATGGACCGGCGGGACAGCAACTGACGACCGATCAAACGGCCATGACCGAACTGTTCGGCGCGGTCGATTACCAACTCGGCATCATCGCCGGCAATCGGACCATCGACCCGGTCTCCTCCCTCATCATCGGCCTCAGCGTGCCGAATGATGGAAAGGTGTCGGTGGAGAGCACCCGTCTCGACGGCGCGGCGGCGCATATCGTCATTCCCGCCAACCACACTTTCTTACCCGTCAGCAGGACGATGTGGAAAGAGACCCTGTCGTTTTTGAAAGATGGGCGGTTTACGGAATGACCAGGGCTTGTTTAACTCTTGAAATCAGAACGCGGGAGCCGTCAGCGGTGAAATGCCCGTAGTCGAATTGGACCGGGTCTCCGGCCTTTGTCCACACCACGCAGTCCGGGTTGCACATCGTCTTATAGGTGGAGATGTAAGTTGCCCCGCTTCCGGCCAAGGCGTCTTGAATGTCCAGGCCGATGTGTTGCCGAGGCACCAGATGATCGGCGGCTTTAAATGGTTGCTTCTCGTAGAGGCTGTGTGCGAGCAGCCGCGGCAAGGAAGATTTATATTCGGCCACTGGTCCGAAGACGACGATCTTTTTGGCAAACGGTGACAGGTAATCAACGGTCTTTCTGATGAGTTTCACGTCATCTTTTGTCCAGCGCCCGGCCAGGACAAGAACATCGACCTTATGGCTCGGCAAGAACTCCTTGAACATGTAGTTCATGAGTTCGATGCAGCGTTCTTCGCCTTCGGCGTCGAGAGTGGGGCGACATCCAGATGCGTTCGCTTGAATGACATTGGCCCCCGAAAGCGCCTTTAGCCCGGGATATAGATGAGCGGCGTGACTATCACCGACCAGCGCTATGTTTTGCTGATTCTGTGAGAGAGCCAAGCAGGCATCACGATCGTATTTTTCGATACCGTCGTTTGAGGTGAGGAAGCATTGTCCGCTGCGAAAGGCTTTCGAAGGGTCGTAGTCAGCAAATTCCGCCACGCGCTCAACGACCGTGTTGTCCTCTTTCATTTGATCGGCAGCGAGTTGCCCGACAAATGCCAGCATGGCTACGGATGCGATTGAAGCAGCCCCGGCGGCGACGGACACGGCAGGTCGGTATCTCATCGTTCGGAACGGCGTTTCGACAAACCGCCACGAAACATACGCGACGATGAAACTCAAAGCGACCGGCACCAACTGCCAGCCATGCTCCCACGCCCCATACTGCTTCGAAAATACCCAAATCGGCCAATGCCACAGATAGAGGGAGTAGGAGATCAAGCCTATGGAAGTGGCAACCCTCAATGAGAGAAGCTTGCTGACCACGGTGCTTGGACCCGTCCAGATGATCAGCGCCGTGCCTGCCGTCGCGGGCAACGCCGTCAATCCGGGAAACTCGGACGTCTTTGATAACAGCAGTGCGCTGAGGCAGATCAGCAAAGCACCGATTGCCGAAAGCACATCGTTGACCCGCGTATCAGCGAATCTCGTCAATGCCGGTCCTGCGATAAGAGAGCCTACGAGCAGTTCCCATGCGCGATATTGCACAAGATAGAAGGCTGCGGAGCGGTTGATTGGAACGGTGATAATGGACGCAATGATGCTGACCGCAAAAAGCCCCGCTATGGCCATCCCGGTTGCCCTGCGCCCATATCGGCTTGCTAACATGACGATCAGGGGAAAAAAGACGTAGAACTGCTCTTCGACCGACAACGACCAGGTGTGCAGGACTGGATTGAATTCCGCGGAATCATCGAAATATCCAGTTGTAAAATAGAAGTAGGCATTTGAAGCAAAAAGCGCGGAGGACGTCACGGACTTAAAGACCCGCAAGCTTTCGTCAGGCAGCATCGTAAAATAGGAAGCCGCCATCACAAAAGCATACATGACCACGACAGCGGGAAGAATTCGTTTTGCTCGGCGACTATAAAAGTTGCCGATCGAGAATCGGCCATCTCGCACGTCGGCAAGAATGATTTTGGTAATCAGGTATCCCGATATCACGAAAAAAATGTCCACCCCGATAAATCCGCCGGGGAGAATGCGATCAAATCCACAGTGATAAAGAATCACAAAAATTACGGCTACGGCACGCAGGCCGTCGATATCTTGACGATGCGTAATCATTTTTGGCCTCGATTTGGCCTCCCGGAACTTCGTACCGTGAGACCGTTCAAGATGCAACCAGCATCAAGGTAATATGAAAATCACTCGCCTTAGACGGGCTTTCGGCCATAGCGAGAGACGACCTCTGGGGTCAGCGCAGCGGCCGCAAGGTCATCGGGGTTTTCGGGGTATTGCCTATTTTACCATTCGTCCGATGAAGCCGGCGACAAGGAGAGCGATATCAATCCGCTTCTCATTTCGACAGGGATTCAACTAAAGGGCACATTCTACAGCTGCCTTTCAACGGTTCCACAACTCAGGCCATAGAGCCTGACGGGCGATTTAACATTGACTGCTGAAACGCAGCGCGGCATTGCCAAGACGGCTTGCAGGCCAAATTGGGCGAAGGTGTGACCGGCACTGTGCCGACAAGCGCTCCCAGGTCGGAGCGCACGGATGGACAGACGTTCCGGCCGATGGGGCCGAACCCGATAAAACGCAAGCGCAGGCATGATTTGCGCGATACGGATTGCGGGGATGTCTGGGGTCTATTGACATCGATTTCCCAGCGGTCGTTCAGGTCAAGATAATTTTCCGATATTCAAACATCCGCCACACGACCCCTCATTATGACGAGCTGCAACCGTATCGAATGGAGATCCGATGACCGCCATCTTGCGAAAGAAAATTCACGGTGCATCCACCCGGGGGCAGGTCATCGACGGCGCCGAGGACATCGGCCTGGCCTATCAGGTGTTTTCCGATACGGTGATCGAAGATGTGATCGTCAAGAATTCTCCCCGCGGCTTCAAATTTCACAACGGCAGGAATCTCGTCATAAGGCGCTGCGAGACCGAGAATGTACGCGGTGACGGCATTTACCTGACGATGACCTCGGACGTGTTGCTGGAGAACAACCGCGTCGGCGCGGCGCCCGGCCAGGGAGCGGATTGTTGCCAATTCGCCTATGAAAACGACGACCGCAATGTGAGTTCCAATGTGGTGGTCCGGGGCAATCTTTTTCTTCAGTCGCCGACCAGCACATCCAACAAGGGGGCGCTGGTTTGCGGCAGAACGCGACAATACCGCGTTGAATATAATTTCATCGGCGGAAAAAACTTCTCCTTTTCATCGATCGGGGACGATGCCGTCGTGCGCAGCAACGTCATGCGCGACGGGAGGATGAACGATTATTCCTTCGGCTACGGAGTTGGCGATCAAGTCGACCATGCCGGCCACCATGTTTATGACAACAGGATCGAGAACAGCAATCGCGGCGTGAGTTTGAGCGGTTACTCGGACCAAAACCGGGCATTTCGCAAAGACATGAATATCCACGATAACGTGATCAGCGAATGTGAGATCGGCTTTTTCGCCAATCGGCCATGGTCCGGAAGCTTTCGACGCAACATATTCCTGCGGTGCAAGCAGGACATCGTTCTGAAGGGAAACGGCAAGGCGACGGCGGGGGAAGTCGACGGCAACTATCTCAACGACGGCAGCTTTCTGAACGTCACGCCGCCGCCGCTTCGCGTCAAACCCGATGGAAAGGTTTCCGTTTCCTCCGGCGAATGGACTTCCGAGCCCGACGAAATCCGCATCCAGTGGCGTGACAAGGGGATCGACATTCCAGGCGCCAACCGGCCCTCCATTGCGATCGAACCCGGCATGGAATTGTCATGCGTCTTGCTGGCCCGCAAGGAGCAGAATTGGATGCTGGCGATCGCCGAGACGGCCTATGACGATTTCACGCCGCGCGCATGGCAAGAAAGCATGCTGCCTTGGCAGAAACGCTATCTCTCGACTTGACGCCGCACTGAGACCAGCGAGCCGCCGTCAAGCCTCGCGCGGTCTCCGGTTTGCCAACAGCCGCGGACGCAGTTCGGAGAGGGCAATCACGGTGTGTGGCCAGAGAATGAACGGTGCGAGCATCATCCCGGCCTCTGTCATCGATCCAAGCATGATCAGGATGACAATCACGATCTCCTTCCGTCTGGCGCCCGATTGCTCTTGATCGGATTCGACGATTGTCATCTTCCGGAACAGACGGGTCACCAAGAACACGACCCATGCACTGACACCGGGAATGCCGATGTTGAGGGCAAGTTCGAGATAGGTGTTGTGCGTCGACCGGGCGTCGAACGTCACCTTGACATATTCTTCCATGACGTCTGGCTGGCGGAACATCGCAAAGCCATAGCCAGTTATGGGCCTATCCCATATCAGCGGAAACAGCTGTTCCCAGATGTTGGTGCGCCCCGAGAAAGTAAGGTCTTTGCCGAAAGCTTCAGCAACGGCAGAGGCCACACCTAGATAGATGAAACTGGCGCCAAAACCCACAAGAAGAAACAGCAGAGCGACGACAAATGAGCGAAATAGGCGATTTGGATAGACGTGGATAATTCGGATCGCATACAGCATGATACTTCCGAACATCGTCAAAACAACCGCTGTCGAGGACTTTGTCGCTACAATCAAAGCGAGGAGGCAAAGCATCGCAGCCCATCGTACCAGCGTGCTGTAACGAAGCCGGCCCAGCTTCTGCGTCGACAACAGACAAACAAAGCTGACCGAGCAAAACTGTCCCAACGTATTCTTGTGGTAAAACGCTCCCTTTACCATGCCGGCATAGCTGCCGCGCATGATGGCGAATTGCGGGAAAGCGGCGGTATAGAGAACGTTGATAAATGCAGCCGCGATCGCAAAACGCCCCAGGACGCGAAATGCTTCCACATTGCCGTACCGCGCGCGAAAAAGAAGCGGTGGAACCGCGAGAACGATGACGGCGGCCAAGCCCTTGAGAGACGCACCTTTGTCGATCGAGAAGGCGATTGATGTCAGGCAGGAAATGGCAACGACCCCGATCAGGGGCGAAATCCTTGAAAAGGTCCTTATGAATTGCCGCTGCTCCAACAGGAAATACAAACCGGACAACGGGATAAGGCTGTAGAGCATCAACTTCATCGGAAGCGGGTCTACCGATGCGCCCTCATCGAAATTTGCCGGCAGGCCGTACCACATGCCGGTCGCCCGCCAAAGCGCTGCGTAAAATGCGACAGTAAGAACCAGCTTCGCCAGCACGTCCCGTCTGACACGCCATCTGGAAGCAGTCCGCCGGCGGTGGCTGCCCTGATAATAGTCCCGTGCTGTAGACGCGTCTTGTATCGCCATTAAGAGCTCTTCTATCTCATGTTCGGGGATGTTCCTATTCGAAATAGGACTGAGCCAAAATTACAATTTACCTCTGTCGGACTCTGCATGCGGCATCGAAATCATCGACACTGGTTTCTGTCTACGACCCATCAGAAACGTTACGGTTCGATCGGTTGACCACTCCCACAATCCAAAACAGCCGACACGCAGCTCTTCCTGCAGTGCATGGTCTTTGCAAAATTAGTGAACTGGATCAATTAGTTATTGCTTCAGTTCCTGCTTGAGCCCGCCATGTGGCGCCACTCTAAGCCATATCATTCCTCGAATCCAGTTTGCTGAACCTTCCAATATGTCGCGCCCACTGGTCCAACCCGCAGGGCGGCGCGATCGCACTCCTGCAGCGCCAGCGGCACCTTGGCTGCTGTCGTCAATCGAAACCTCATTCAGCTCCCGGAACCAAAGACCGGTTCCGCCGTTGATAACAATGCCCAACCGTGTCCGGGAGGCAGGACAGACATGGCGCGTCAGACATTCTGGAAAGGTTATCTCAAGCTCTCGCTCGTCACCGCCGCCGTCTCGCTGACGCCGGCGACGACCGAAAGCAACAAGGTGCGTTTCCATGTGCTCAATCGCCAGACGAAGAACCGCGTCGAAAGCCGCTATGTCGACAGCGTCACCCACAAGCCGGTGGCCGATCGGGACCAGGTGAAAGGTTATCCGCGCGGCGAGGACGACTATGTCCTGCTCGAAGACGAAGAGATCGAGGAGGTCGGGCTCGAAAGCACCCGCACCATCGATATCGACACATTCGTGCCGCGCGGCTCGATCGATTGGATCTGGTACGACAAACCGCATTTTCTCGCCCCCGAGGACAAGGTCGGGGTGGAAGCCTTCTGTGTCATCCGCGAGGCGATGAAGGCCAATAATGTGGTCGGCATCGCCCGCCTTGTTCTCTATCGGCGCGAGCGTGCCGTTCTCCTGGAGCCGCAGGGCAAGGGCATCGTTCTGTGGACCCTGCGTTATGGCGACGAGGTGCGCGAACCGGTGGCCGAGATCGACGGCAAGGCGGAGATCGACAGCAAGCTGCTGACGCTGATGACGCAACTGGTGAAGGAAGAGACGAAAGATTGGAGCCCGGCCATGGTACAGGATCCGATCCAGAAGCGCCTGAAGTCGATGATCCGCGGCAAGCAGAAGAGCCTGAAGAAAGCCGCGCCGGCGAAAAAACCCGCACCGGTGAAATCGACCGGCAACGTCATCAATATCATGGATGCGCTGAAAAAGAGCCTGGCCGCGGAGGGCGAGCGGAAGCCGCCGCGTTAAGAACGGTCAATCCTCTATCGCTTCTTCTCGAGCGGTTTTGCCGCTGGAAAAAACCGTCCCAGCGATTTCTCGGCAAGGCATCGAGTGGTTTCCAGAGCCCTCTCAGCCCGCCTTTTTGCTGGGGCTGTCGCTGCGCGCCGGCGCCTTCTTCGCCGGCGGCTTTTTTGCCGAGCTCTTGCCGCTCATGCCGGCACTCTGGCGCAGGGCTTCCATCAGGTCGACGACCTTGCGTTCCGGCGGCTGTTTCTTCTTCGGTGGTGCCCGGCCATCGATCTTCGCCTTCACCAGTTCGACGAGGGCAGCCTCATAGCGATCCACATATTCGCTCGGTTCGAAACTGCCCTGCTTGGTGCCGATGATATGGCCGGCAAGCGCGATCATCTCCTTGTCGAACGTGATGTCGGGAATGTCCTTGAAGACGGTGTCGGCCGAACGCACCTCATAGTCGAAGTTCAGCATCGTCGCGACGATACAGTCGTCATGCGGACGGATCAGCAGCGTCCGGTTGCGCCGGAACAGCACGGCTTCGGCCAGAGCCGCGACCTTGCCGTCGCGCATGCCCCTGGCAATCAGCAGCAGCGCCTCTTCGTCATGCTCGTCGACCGGGGCGAGGTAATAAGGCCGGTCGAAATAAAGCTTGTCGATATCGTCGTAGCCGATGAAAGCCTTGATATTCAGCACCTTGTCGCTTTCCGGCATGAGTTGAGCGATCTCGTCGCCCTCGATGACGAGGTAATCGCCATTCTCCATCTGGTAGCCCTTGACCTGGTCGTCCCGCTCGACCGGTTTGCCGGTCTCGCTGTCGACGAATTGCCGTTCCACCCGATGGCCGGTCCTGCGGTTGATGATATTGAAGGAGACGCGGTCGGAGGAGGAAATGGCGGTGTAAAGCCCGACGGCGCAGGCAAGGTCGCCCACCTTCAGATGACCCTTCCAGCTTGCCCGCGCGGCCATTCCATCCTCCGTCGCAAATCAGAGCCGACTGTTGCTCTTGTCGGTTTCGAGTTCCTGGAATGCCCAGCCGCGGCCGTCGGGCGCGGGATAGGCAAGCAGCGCGTCGCCATCGCCGATCTTCTGACGCGACGCGGCGTCCCTGGCGTGAACAATCGCTTCATCCGCCGTCGCATAGGTTTCCGACAGCGTGTCGCCGAGCTTATAGGCCCAGCCATTGTCATGCGGCACGACCTGATAGGTGATATCGGCCATTTCGAATCTCCTCTTCTCAATGAGATAGGGAGCATGACGGCGTCGCCATCATACTCTAATTCCGATTTGTTTTGCGCCGCTCGTCCAGCGCGATGATCTTCTCCACCGAGGCGATATCCTCGCTGGTGACGACGGGAACCGGATCGGCGGCAATCGCCTCCAGCACCGCCTGCGAGACGGCGCCGTTGCGGATCGCCCATTCCAGCGTCTCGCGTGTTTCCCGCTCGGCCTTCAGCTGTGCATAGAGCGCGACGATCAGCCGATCGCGGGCGTCCATGCGCCCGCCTTGCCGATCCATTCTGCGGACATGCGCCATCGCAATCCACCTTTGTCACTGATTTCGTTCAGGTGTAATCAACTGCTGACGGATGGAAAGGTTCCGAAACCGGCGGGCAGCCGTTGCCCGGTGCGGTGCCGGGCGCAAATTTGCCATCTGCAGAATGTTCACGAGAGGAGTTCTTCATGGTCGATCTCAAGGCCCGTCCCCGCCCGACCGGCGCCACCGCCGTTCTCGGCCGCACCGGTTTTCCGCATGTCACCTCCGCCACCAAGGGCGAGATCGATATTGTCACGTCGCCGTCGCAGCCGGGCTTCAACCCGCTCGACCTGCTTTATTCCTCGCTGTCGGCCTGCCTGGTGCTCAGCGCCCGCATGGCCGCCAGCCAGATGGGCATTCTCGACAAGATCAGCGAGATCACCGCCGACGTCACCGGCGAGAAGGCGACGGAGGGCCTTTCGCGCGTTGCCAGGTTCAACATCGCCTTCTCGATCAAGGGTGATATCGATGAGGAAAGCCGGCGCAAGATCGTCCATGCCGCGGAGGATGAGATCTGCACGGTGAGCAATACAATCCGCGGCAACCCGGATTTTTCGATGACGATATCGGGATAAGCCTATAAAAATTATAGACAATGGTGGCGGAAGGATTGCGCGGCCGCTGCCCGGCTTCTATGCTTCCGGCATCGAAAGCAATGATCCCGGCCGCCATGCATTCCAAGCCATCTCCGACGTTCGAACCGCCCGTTATCGCCATCATCGGCGGCGGTGTCTCCGGCGCAGGTGTCGCCTATCATCTCGGCCGAACGAGCCGCGGCGAGCGTCCCGTCATCCTGGTCTTCGAGCCGCGCGCCGAGCTCGGCCGCGGCCTTGCCTATGACACAACAGATCCGGCCCATCGCATCAATGTTCCAGCCGCCAAGATGAGCCTGCAGCCCGACGCCATCGGCGAATTCCAGGCCTGGATCGAAGCCCGCGACGCCGTCGCCGACGACCCTGGGGCAAAACGGCCCGATGGCTCGCTCTTCCCGCGGCGTCGGCTGTTCGGCGATTACGTCGCCTGCCTGCTGAAACCGTTGCTGGAAGATGGCGACGTGCGTCATCGCCGCGCCGCCGTGACCAGCGTTGAGCGCCATGCCGGCCGCTGGACGATCCGCGACGACAAAGGCGGCGTCACCGAGGCCGATATCGTTGCGATCGCCACCAGCCACCCGCCGCCCGCAGCCCCCGGCCGGCTCGCGAGCCGGCTTGCAGCCCATCCCCGTTTCGTCGCCGATACCACCAAGCCGGGCGCGCTCGACGTGATCCGCCCGCATGACCGGGTGCTGGTCATCGGCAACGGCCTGACGGCTGCCGATGTCATCGCCTCGCTGGCTGAACGCGGGCATGACGGTCCGGTGACATCAATCTCGCGCCGTGGCCTGCGGTCGCGCGGGCATCCGCCGGTGCCGCAGCCGCTCTTCGGCGATTTCGTCTCCGATTCGGCCCCGTCTGCCGTGTCGCTGCTGGCAGCGATCCGCACCGCCATAAAAGCGGCGAAGGCTGAGGGCATCAGCTGGCACGGCGTGATCGACCAGGTGCGGGCGCAGGGATATGATCTCTGGCAGGCGCTGCCGGTTGCCGAACGCCGCCGTCTCGTCCGCCATCTGCGTCCCTATTGGGACGTGCACCGTTTCCGGATCGCGCCGCAGGTCGAGGCCGTGCTCGACACCGCGGTTGCTGCCGACCGCCTCGAGATTCTCGCCGGCTCGGTCGCCGATGCGCGCATCGAAGGCGAGCGCATCGTCTGCGCCCTGCAGCCGCGCCATCAGCGCCAGCCGCTGGAGCGGAGTTATGACGCCGTCGTCGTCACCACCGGCCCGGCCCATGGCGGCATTCTCGAAACCCAGCCCTGGCTCGCGGCGTTGGCCGCAAGCGGTCACCTGTCGCTTGATCCCACAGGCCTCGGCCTTGCCTGCACCGAGCGCTCGGAGGCGATCGGCCCGTCCGGAAAGGCAGATCCTTCGCTGCTGATCTCCGGCCCCTTGGCGCGCGGTACGTTCGGCGAACTGATGGGCCTGCCGCAGGTGACCGAGCATGCCTTCTTCGTCGCCACCGAGATCGCCGGGAAGCTGCGGGTGAACGCGACCGGAGCAATTCCAGAAGTGTAAGGCGGTTTTCCCAGGCAAAGCGCGAAGCGCTTTTGTCGGCAATTGTAAGAACAAAGTTTGAAGCGGTTCTAAAGCAGAACCGCTGCAAACACGCATCCGGCTGGATCTTATAGTCGGATGTCGCTTGGCGGCTGTCGCCGGCGATCGACTTCTGATACGCACGCGGCAGCCAATATCCCACCGCCCTGTTTTCGGGTGACCAAGAATATCGAGATCATGTCGCAGCCTGCCTCCACCCTTTCCGAAGCCTCGCCTTCCAACCGCTTCCCCCTGGCGGCGCTCATTCTCGGCGGGGCGGCGATCGGCGGCTCGCCGATCTTCGTCCGGCTCTCCGAGGTCGGGCCGATGGCGACGGCCTTCTGGCGGGTGGCGCTGGCGCTGATCCCGATCGTCATCGTTTCGCTGATGAAGAAGGAGAGGGGGCCGAAGCCGCAACACTTGTCCGACTACGGCCTGCTCATCCTTCCAGGCGTCATGCTGTCGCTCGATCTCGCCGCGTGGCACCTTTCGATCACGATGACGTCAGTCGCCAATGCGACGCTGCTCGCCAACCTCGCGCCTGTTTTCGTCACCGTGATCGCCTTCTTCTTTTTCAAAGCGCGGATCAGCCGTGTCTTCCTGCTCGGGCTTGCCCTGGCGCTGGCCGGCGTCGTCGTCTTGAAAGGCGGACCGGCAGCGGTCGGCAACGGCGACCTCCATGGCGACGGCCTGGCGATAACAGCCGCCTTCTTCTATGCCTGCTACATCCTTGCGCTAGGCAGCCTGCGCAGCCGGTTCGATACGATGCGGATCATGCTGTGGAGCACGGCGTCGGCTGCCGTCTGCATCTTTCCGGTCGCCTTCTTCATTGAGGGGCACATGCTGCCGGTGACCGTCTATGGCTGGTCGATGGTCTTCGGCCTCGCCTTTATCAGCCATGCCGGCGGGCAGGCGGCGATCACCTATGCGCTGGCCTATCTGCCGCCGGCCTTTTCCTCGCTGACGCTGCTGCTGCAGCCGGTCGTCGCCGCCATTCTCGCCTGGGCGCTGCTCAACGAAGCGATCGGCACGATGCAGGCGCTGGGCGGCGCCGTCGTGCTTGCCGGGATCATGGTTGCCCGAACATCTCGCTCTTCGGCTTAATCGCTTGCTGCTCCAGCGGCGGTGGATCGTCGCCCATTCTCTGGAGCAGCCACTTCTGGATGATCGGCACATCGGCATCGCCGAGATCGTGGCCGCCGGGGATGACGTCGGAATCGACGGTGGCGCCCGAACTCTTCAGCCGCTCTTCCAGCTCGCTCGCATATTTGCCGTAGGCATCCGTCTTGCCGCTGATGACGAGCAGGTCCGTGCCTTTGAGATCGGCATGGGGATAGTCGCTGAGAACCGGCATGGAGCGCAGCAGCACCGCCTTGTGCACCAGGTTCGGGTGCAGGTAGAGCAGCGAGTTCAAAAGGTTGGCGCCGTTGGAGTAACCGACATAGACGACCTTCTGCGGATCGAGCCCGTAGGATTTGACGGCCCCCTCGATGAAGGCCGCGAAGGCTTCCGCCTCGGTCTTGATGTCGTTCTGGTCGAAGGAGAAGGGGGTGATGCGCTTGTACCAGCGCGGAAAACCTTCCTCCGTTGCGCGGCCGCGCACGCCGAGCAGAGTCGCCCGCGGCGCCGCCTTGTTCAAGAGCGGCATCAGTGTCGTCTCATTGCCGCCGGAGCCGTGCAGCAGCACGAAGACGCTGCCATCCGGGTCCGGGGGCGTATAGAAGCGATGGACGAATGGCAGCTCGCGATAATTGATGCGCGGCTGGCCGGGCATCGAAAATTGCGGCAGCACCACCTTCAGGTCATGGAGATTGGTGATGGCTTCGGGCGGGGCGAAGAGTTTCGTCCCGAGCGCGGCATGTTCTTCATCGACGGTCATGCCCGGCTTGTCGGTGGCAAGCTCCACCAGCGTGCCGCCAGGCTCACGGGCGTAGAGCGAGCGGAAATATTTGCGGTCATGCATGTTGGTCGGCGATGCATCGGTGGCTTCGAGCGCCTTGCGGACGGACAGCAGCGTCTCCTCGTCGGGCGCGCGGAAGGCGACGTGATCGACCGTGCCGGTGCCCGGCGCACCGGACCAGAAGCCGCGGGCATCGCGCACGTCGATGACGTCGCCGGATTGCGAAACCAGCCTATCGATCGTGCCGCGCTTGGCCCGGAAGCGATAGCCGAAATGGCGCTCGAGAAAGCTGCGGCTCTCGGCGGGCTTCTCCGTCAGCATGGTCGCACCGCGCACGCGCTGGATGGCGTGCTCGACCGGGATCGAGGCGCCGTCCCAGACGGCCGGCGATGTCAGGTCCTTTGCGCCTGCAAGCTTGAGGATGATGTTGTCGGGGTCCTTGAGCCTGAGCACCGGTTCGCCGAATTCGTCGGCCGGCCCCTCCGAGCGCAGACCGAAGCTCATGGCGCGGGTCAGCCAGTAGCCGATGCTTGCAGGGTCGATCGACAGCGATATTTCGCTGATCTGGCCGTAGCCGGCCCGGCCGGGCGCGCCGTCTTCCCAGGCGAGGAAAGTCAGGAGCGACCCCGGCGTGCCCGCCGCATCGCCGTAGAAGAGATGCAGTTGCGTCGCATCCTCGTAACCGGCCGTCTGCTTGACAAGCCGCATGCCGAGAAAGCCTGCGTAAAAGTCCACGTTCGCCTGCACTTTTCGGGTGACGGCCGTGACGTGATGTATGCCTGATACCATCTGGAGCAGTCCTGATTGAAGCGGCGTCGTCAGGAGCGCGAGTATGAAAGCTGCGAAGGTCATACCGTTGCCAATGACCATCGCTTAGTTTTGTTCCGCACAAAGCGCAAGCGAATCGCCGCGCTGCAGCAACTCCAAATGATCGACATCTTCGAGTGCCTCTTCCAGTTGCTGCAGGGTCGGTGGCTTGACCATATAGGCGCGCGCGCCGAGATTTCTGGCCCGTCGCATGTCGCTCTCGTCGCTTGACGTGCTGAGAATGCAGACGGGAATTTGGCTAAGGCGGACATCGGCGGAAAGCGCGTTCAGCACCTCGAAGCCGTCCATGATCGGCATGTTGATGTCGAGCAGCATCAGATCGATCTGCGGTAGATCGGCGATGCCGGCGCGCTCTTCCAGCAGCCGCATCGCCTCGCGCCCGTTGGTGGCGACATGCAGGTTGAAATTCACTTTCTCCCGCCGCATCAGCTTGATCTTCAGAATCTGGATGTCGGCCGGGCTGTCCTCGACCAGCAGCACTTCGGCAAGCCTGCCGGGCCCTTCGCCCGGCTGCTCGGCCGGCTTGGCGCTGTGCGGGATGGCCGATACGGCGGATGGCACGGGTCTCGCCTCGGCGAGCGGCACGTCGACGATGAAGGTGGCGCCCGGCCCATTTTCCGCCTCGCACCAGATCGCGCCGCCATGCAGCTGCGCGATGCGGCGGCAGATGGCAAGGCCGAGTCCGGTGCCCTCGATGCCACGGCCGACGAGACGCTTGAACGGCTGGAAGATCAGTTCGCGATGCTGAGGATCGATGCCAGGCCCGTTGTCACGCACGGTGAGGCGGCACATGTCGCCATGCGCCTCGCCTGAGATCGTCACCTCGGGAATCGTCTGCTCGCTGTAGCGGACGGCATTCGAGACGAGGTTCTGCAGCAGCTGGGTCAGCAGCGTCGCATCGCCCATGACCTCCGGCAGCGTCCCGCGGATGATGACGGCGCCGCGGCTTTCGGTCTGCTGGCGCAGATTGTCCTCCACCTGATTAAGCACATCGGAGAGCGAGACCGGCGTCAGCTCAGGCCCGCCGGAGGCCTCGAGCCTGGTGAAACCCGAGACCTTGACGATCAGGTCTTCCATATGGTCGGCGGCGCTGAGCACGTAATCGAGCAGTTCCCGGTCTTCGGCCGGCAGCGCCGATGACCCGTGCAGGATGCGGCTGAAGGATTTGATCGTCCTCAGCGGCTCCTTCAGATCATGGGCCATGGCCCGTGTGAAGATCTCAAGCGATTGCCGCTTCTGCTCCAGCTGCGCTTCCAGCATGCCGTGCATGATGGCGTTCTGGATGCAGCGGTGCAGTGTTTCCGGCGACAGCGAATCCTTCGTCAGATAGTCGCGCGCGCCGCTCTTCATCACCTCGACGGCGACGGTTTCGCTGCCCTGGCCGGTCAGCATGATGACGTTGGCGACGGGGTCGCGCTCCAGGATGTCGGCCAGCACGCCGAGCCCGTCGCGTCCCGGCAGTGAATAGTCGAGCAGGATGCAGTTCGGCCGTTTGCGGCTGTTCAGCGCCAGGCCCTCTTCACCCGTCTCCGCCTCCAGGACGGTATAGGCGGTGCTGGAGACGCGGCCCAATATGCGGCGATAGACCTCGCGATCGTCGATATTGTCGTCGATGATGAGAATGCTGCAGTCTTCCACCAATCTGTCAGTCCTCGAGCGGCAGGATGGCGATTTCGAACCAGTATTCCTTCAGCCGCTGGATCGCCGCAAACAGCCCGTCGAGATCGACCGGCTTCTGCACATAGGTATTGGCGCCGAGCGCATAGCAGCCTTCGATGTCGCGCTCGTCGTCGGAGGTGGTGAGGATCACCACCGGTATCTTGCGCCAGCCGGCGTTCGACTTGATCGCCTCCAGCGTCTTGCGGCCGTCAAGGCCCGGCATGTTGAGATCGAGCAGGATCAGCCCCGGTTTCGGCACCATCGCCGCGAGCATGTCGAGCGCTTCCTGCCCGGAGGCCGCCCAGCGGATCGAATTGCGCAGGTTGGTGCGTTTGAAGGCGCGCATCGTTGCTTCGAAATCGTCTTCGCTGTCCTCGACGATCAGGATCGGTTGCGTGTCACGCTGCTGCATTCTGTCCCTCGCGTTTTTTCCCCAAGGTGAAATAGAATGTGGTGCCGGCGCCGACCTCCGATTCCAGCCAGATATCGCCATTGTGCCGGGCGATGATCTTGCGGACGAAGGTCAGGCCTGCTCCGGTGCCGTCGTCGGAACCCTGCGACTTTTCCAGCCGTTTGAAAATGCGGAAAATGTCCTCATGGAATTCCTGGGGTATGCCCTTGCCGTTATCCCTAACGAAAAACACGTTGCGGGCAACCGTGCCATCCTTGCCGACGAAGCGCTCGAGATAGCCGATCGAGACCAGCGGCGCCGGCTTGTCATTGTATTTGATCGCATTGGTGATGAGATTGCGGAACACCTCGGTCAACCGGGGCGCGTCGCAGACCACATCCGGCAACTGGCCGTCGATGATGACCTTGGCATGCCGCTCCTCCAGCAGCAGTTCCATCGTCGCGACGACATCCTTGACGATCAGGCCGATATCGGTGCGTTTGACCGCCAGTTGCTGCCGCCCGAGCCGGGAGAAATAGAGAAGGTCGTTGACGAGTTTCTCCATGCGCTGGCTGAGGCGCACCAGCCGGTTCAGCCGGCGCACGCCGTCGTCGTCGAGCTTGTCTTCATAGTCCTCCAGCAGGAATCGGGAGTGGTTGTGCAGGCCGCGCAGCGGTTCCTTGAGATCATGCGAGGCGATATAGGCGAATTCGTCGAGGTCGTGGTTGCTGCGCTCGAGTTCGGCCGTATAGGCCTCGAGCTGGGCAAGCGTCGTTTTCATCCGCTCTTCCTGCCGGGCGCGCTCGCTGATGTCGCGCACGATGCCGACGAAGATCTTCGTATCGCCGGTGGCGACGGCGCTGATGGAAACGTCGATCGGAAAGACAATGCCGCTCTTGCGTCGTCCGGAGAGTATGCGCGTCGTGCCGATGATGCGCTCTTCGCCGGTCTGGCGATAATGGGCGAGATAGCCGTCATGCTCGGAATGGTAGGGTTCAGGCATCAGCATCTTGATGTTCCGGCCGATCGTCTCCTGCGGCGAGTAACCGAACATGTTTTCGGCCGCCGGGTTGAAGCTCCTGATCGTTCCACTCTCGTCGATGACGATGACGGCATCCGGGGTGCCGCGCACCAGCGCGCCGAAGCGGACGCGCTCGGTTTCGAGATTGTGATTGTTGCGCATGAAATAAAAGACCAGGATGGCGATCAGCCAGAGCGTCGCCGCGGTAATCGTGCGGTTGGCGATCTCCTGCCAGAACGCCGCCTCATCGTGCCGGACGGCGAAGAAGCCGAGCATCAAAAGCACGGTGCAGGCAAAGGCGAAGAAAAGCGGCGCGTTCCTATTGCCGAACCAGAGCGCCGTCAGCACCAGCGGCACATAAAGAATGCCGTTGGCGAGGCCGAGCGGTGTGTAGAGATCGACGAGAAGGCCGGTGAAGCAGACCGCAGCCGGGATCCAGAGCGGAATCTCAGCCCGGTTTGCCGGCTGTATCCACCAGGAGCGGGCGAGAAGACCCGAGCCGAAGATCACCATGCCGACCGCCGTATGCAGCGCCATCGCCGCATAGGGTCCCCAGCGGTAACCCTGTTCGGCTGATGTGACATAGCTGGCGAGCGCGATCATGCCGAGGGTGATGACGACGTAGCTCGTCAATTCCTGCACGACCTGGCTTTTCCTCTCCGCGTGGAGAGCGAGCAGCAGCGAAAGATTGGCGATCAGGAAGACCAACGCCGTGTTAGGCCCCATGCCGCCGCCGATCTCAGCGATGAAATCGGGCGGAACCAGGAAGCGCGTGATCAACAGGTCGACATTGTGGAACGTCCGCCCGATGGTGATGATTTCCACCAGTCGGGCCGCGGCGATCGCCGCCGCAAGCCCTGCCATGATCGTTGCTGCCAACCGAAAGCGACGGGCAGCCAGCGTCGAGGCCGCAAGCCCCAGACCGGAAAGCACGAAGCAGAGCGCGGTGTTGAAGGCCATCGACGGAAAGCCGGGAACGAGCGAAATGATCACCTTGATCTGCAGCAGCCAGCCGGCAACAGCGCTCACCCCGAGAAGGACCATCAGGCAGCCAACCGCAATCGCAAAGCCACGGTAGCGCCACCGCCTCCGCTGGTCCTGAAGGTCCACGTTGCCCTTATCCTGCACCCGTCGTTTCCTCCTCGCTTGGCGTCGCCATTTTTTCCGAAATCGAGGAATACTCAATAGCCAGTGGCGGGCGGCACCACGCTTTTCGCAAAGGGATTTTTCGATAAGATGGATCGAATTTTCGTGAAATCGCGATATCGTGACGGTGAAGGACAACAAGGTTCATTCGAACAATATCCAAATCACGGTGCTGGATGCCTACCATAATTTATGTTGACGACAGCAGGGATGATCTCTTCTATCTCGACTATATCCGCAGGAAGCAGCAGATAGAGGTCGATCTATTCTGTTTTTCGACCGCCGAGACGGCGCTGGCGGCGCTGGAACAGCGCGCGGCGGAAGGCTGGGCCCTGCCGGAACTGCTGATCGCCGATCTCTACATGCCGCTCGACAGCGGCATCGCCCTGGTGAGCAGGCTGCGCGGGGACGATCGTTTCAAAGCGATGCGGCTTGCTGTCTGCAGCGGATCGGATGCGGCCGAGGACCGGGCGCGCTCACTTGAGGCCGGCGCCGATGCCTATCTGGAAAAGCCGCTTGACCTCGCCAGGATTATTCTCAATCTCGAGATGTAGGAAACGGCGAAGGCCCGCCAAGCTGTTTCCTGTCCTTTGTCCAAGCCATATGACAAACCGCGATTGACAAGGTCGAGGACGCATCCCAAGATGCAACCGAAGCGAAGCAAGTGCGACGCAAATTAAGCGCTGAGAGAACCGATCAACCCGCGTTCGCCGCCACGAACATCAGCCAACCCCTTAGCTGAATGGGTCTATCGGCTCTCTCGCGCTTACGTCTGGCACTGCCTTCTCGCATTCATGGATGTTGAATGCGCGAAGATTTACGACACCCAGGTAAGAACTACTGCCCCTCAGTAACCCGTGCATCACCTGTAGTTGAGATAGTTGATGATTTCCGCCTTAAATATCGAAAGTCCCCGTTTCGATATTCGTCATCAACCGTCTCGCAATTTTTGTAGCTCTTCGCGTTTAAGACGTATATCCCAAGATTTCGGGATTGGAGGCATTGGCGGAGGAGAGGAAGAGTGGGAATGAACAACGTCCCGGCAATTCCCTTTCATGCCGGACCGGAGTTGAGCCGGGCGATCAACCGCACCGATTTTTTCCGGCTGCTGAAATCGGCGGCGCAGCACTACAACTTCGATAATTTCGCGCTGGCCCGCATTTCCGAGGCTTCGGCCCCTTTCGGTGAACGCGATATCGTCATCACCAATGTCGCCGAACGGCGTGTCGGCCTTTTCATCACGACGTTGAAGGAAGCGCTCGGCACCGTCCGGGCAAAGTCCGCCCAGTTTCTGGCAACACCGGTTCATGGCAGGAGCGTGCGGCCGGAAGATGCTCGGTCCGATCTCGTTTTCAACGAATTCCAGAGCGGCGTCTTCCTGTTCATCCCGCTGTTCACGCCGGAAGGGCGGCGCTATTCCCTTGTGCTCAGCGGCGAGCGTCAGGAGCCGGATCAGAGCGAGATCGCCGACATGCTTCTCGACGCCATGCGCATTTTCGACAAGCTCTACGAGGAAATCCTGACCCCGGAAATGTCCGGACGGCTGACCCAGCGCGAATCGGAAATCGTCAAATGGACGAGCGAAGGCAAGACGTCGGCGGAGATCGCCATCATTCTCGGTCTCTCCGAACATACGGTCAATTCGCACATCACCGCGGCCGCGCGCAAACTGGACGCCGTCAATCGCGTTCATATGGTGGCGATCGCCTTGAGGAACGGTTTGGTTACGTGAAGCTGGTTTCGGGATTGAGGAATTAAGACGATGACCGAAACGGGCCGAAGGAACGCCGTAAAGGTTCTCTTTGTCGACGACGAATTCATCGAATTCCGTGCGCTGAAGAAGAAGATCGCCGAGCTCTCCGAGCCGGCCGTCGAGGTCGAATATTCGCCATCGATCGGTGACGCGCTGGAAAAAATCCGCTTGGCGCGTTTCGATCTCATCCTGCTCGACAACCGCCTTCTGCCGAACGCCGATTTCCGCGAAACGGTGCCGGAACTGCGCGGCATCGGTTACACCGGCCCGATCGGCGTCGTCTCGACCGATATATCGGGCGGCTATTTCCAGGAATTCCCGGAATACGGCGTCGATTTCCGCATCGGCAAGGACGAAATCGACGCCCAGACGCTGCAGCACATCATCCGCGAATATGTGACCTATGACGTCCCGGATTTCTGGAAGGACGATTACAACATCTAAAGCGCGTCGCGATCTTTCAGATTCGCTCCTCGCGCTTTAGCACTTTGTTTTTACGCATGTCGTTATCGCAAAGCCGTTGCGCATTTTTGCTGGAAAGTGCTCTGATTTCAGGCAATCGGAAGGCGGATGATGAAGCGGCTGCCGCTTGCATCCGAATGTTCGAGGCTGATATCGCCGCCAAGCGCCGTCAGAAACTCCCGCGCCGTCGTCAATCCGAGGCCGGCGCCCTGGACCGCTCCCGCCTTCGGCAATTTCCAGAACGGCTCGAAGATCCGCTCGCGATAGGCGGGATCGATGCCCGAGCCATTGTCGGAAATCCGGATGAACCAATCCGTCCCCTTTCGCTCCGCCGCAATCACCACATGCGGCGGCACTTCGCTGCGATAGGCGAGGGCGTTGCTCAGCAGATGCCGCAGCACGAGCCCGAGCAGGGCAGCGTCGGTGCGGATGGAGGGCAGGCCCCCGCTTTCAAGCGTCGCATCGCCAACCTCAGTTTCGTCGGTCAGCTCGCCCCAGACATTTTCGCAGAGCGCCTGCAGATCGACCTCTTCGGGTGTCACCTGAGGTGCTCCGCCCGCAAGGCTCATCAATGCCTTGGTGAGGCGTTGTGCGGCTTGCGCCTTCTCCATGATCATCCTCAGGCTCTGCAGCTGTTCGCCGTCGAGCGTTTCCTCGAGATCGTCGAGCAGAAGCTCGGCATACATGGCGATATGGCGGAGCGGCGATTGCAGGTCGTGCGAGGCGGTCGCGAGAAATCGTTTGATGCGCTCCTCGCTGTCGCCGGCAATATGGGTTTCCGATGGTCTCGTCGGGTCGGATGACATCTTACGGTTTCCGATCTTTGTGGCGGCGCCGCGTCTCTTTCCAGACACGCAAAGGACGCTGTAATCCTTTGAAACGCTGCATGATTTTATCCTTGCAGTTACCGACAATAGAAAGAGGGCGCCGGCTCTGCAACCGGCGCCCTCTTCAAGGATGCGTCAACAGGGAATTTTAGCTTGCCGACTTGCGCGGGCGACCCTGTTCCGGCGGGATGATTTCAACGGCCGTATCGTCTCCCGGTGCCGCCTTGGCGTGGCGGCGGCGCCAGTCGCCGAGGAAGAGCAGGATCGGTGCTGCGATGAAGATCGAAGAGGCGCCGGCCACGAGAATGCCGAAGACCATCGGGATCGCGAAGCTCGAGACGGCGCTGCCGCCCCAGATCGCCATCGGCACCAGAGCGAGGAAGGCCGTCGCATTGGTGTAGAGGCTTCGTGCCAGGGTCTCGTTGATCGACTTGTCGATGATCTCGCGCAGCGGCATCGACTTATAGAGCCGCATGTTTTCGCGCATGCGGTCATAGACGACGACCTTGTCGTTCACCGAGTAACCGACGAGCGTCAGGATGGCGGCGATCGCCGTCAGGTTGAAGTCGAGACCGGTGATCGCGAAGAAGCCGATCGCCTTGGTGACGTCGAGCACCAGCGTGACGATGGCGCCGACGGCAAACGGCCATTCGAACCGCACCCAGATATAGATCAGCATCGCGAAACTTGCGATCACCACTGACAGGATGCCGGCCCAGGCAAGCTCGCCGCTGACCTTCGGGCCGATGACGTCGGTGCCCTCGACGGTGGCGGACGGGTCGATCTTGGCGACTTCGGCCTTCAGCTTGGTCACCGCTGCCGTCTGCGCCTCTTCGCCGCCCTCCTGCCGCTGGGCGCGCACGAGGATGCTGTTCTTGTCGCCGAAGGACTGCAGCGTGATTTCGCCGAGGCCGAGACTATCCAGACCTTCGCGGAACTTTGCAAGATCGGCAGCCCCTTGCGTCTTGACGGACATCTGGATGCCGCCGCGGAAATCGACGCCGTAGTTGAGGCCGGGATGAATGAACAGCACGACGGAGGCAATCGACAGCAGCGCCGAAACGGTGACGCCGAAGAAGCGCGCCTTCATGAACTGGATGTGCTTGTCATAGGGGCTGAACGGAATCAGCGGCCGGATGTTCAGCACCTTGAACTTGCGGCGGCGGGTGATCTCGATCATCGCGACGCGGACGAAGGCGACCGAGGTGAACATCGAGATGATCAGGCCGAGCGCCATGGTCACGGCAAAGCCGCGAACCGGTCCGGAGCCGAAATAGAACAGGATGGCGGCCGCAATCAGGGCCGTCATGTTGCCGTCGATGATGGTGGAATAAGCCCGGTTGAAGCCGGTATCGATGGCGGCGAAGGCGCTCTTGCCCTTGCGCGTTTCCTCGCGGATACGCTCGTTGATGAGAACGTTGGCGTCGACCGCAAGGCCGATGCCGAGCACGACGCCGGCAATGCCCGGCAGGGTCAGCGTCGCGCCGACCAGCGTCAGGGCCGAAAAGGTCAGGATCGTGTGGATCAGCAGGGCGATATTCGCCAGCACGCCCCAGGTGCCGTAGAGCACGAAGATGAAGAGGGCGACGAGAGCAAAGCCGACGAGGCCGGAATAGATACCCATCTTGATCGCATCGGCGCCGAGGTCGGCGCCGACGGTGCGTTCCTCGATGACGGTCAGCTTGGCGGGCAGGGCGCCAGCGCGCAGCATGGCGGCAAGCGTCGTTGCGCTGTCGGCCGAGAAGCTGCCGGAGATCTGGCCGGAACCGCCGGTGATCGGCTCGCGGATGACGGGGGCGCTCAGCACCTTGTCGTCGAGGACGATGGCGAAAGGATTGCCGACGTTCTGGCGGGTGATGTCGGCAAAGCGGCTGGCGCCGGCGCTGTCGAAGCGGAAGCTGACGATCGGCTCATGCGTGTTCGGGTCGAAGCTGACACGGGCGTCCGAAAGCCGGTCGCCGGAGATTTCGACACGGTCGAGCACCGGATAGGTACGGCCTTCGTCGTCCTTCAGCATGGTCACGCCGGGACCGGGCTGGTTGTTCGGCGACAGCATATGGAACGACATTTTGGCGGTGGAGCCGAGAAGTTCGCGCAGGCGCGACGGATCCTGTGCGCCCGGAAGCTGGACGAGCACGCGGTTGGCGCCGATGCGCTGGATGGTCGGCTCGGAGACGCCGACCTGGTCGACGCGCTGGCGGATGACTTCAAGGCTCTGCTGGACGGCATTGTCGACATTGGCGGAGATGCCGGCCGGCGAGAATCCGACGGTGATGGTGGCGCCGTTTGCAGTGACGGCGAGATCCGCCTGGCCGGCGCTGATGCCGGTGCTGATCGGATTGGCGAGCGTCTTAAGCTCGGTGACGGCGGCATCGCTCTGGGCGGCATCGGCGAGCGTCACGACGATCTGGTTCTGGCTGCGGACGACGGCCTTAGGCTGGATGCCCTTTTCGCGCAGCACACGGCGCGCATCCTGAAGCAGCGATTGCAGCCGCTCCTTGGTCAGGTCGGCTTCGTCGACTTCCAGAACGAGATGCGAGCCGCCGCGAAGGTCGAGGCCGAGCGAGACCTGTTCATGCGGCAGCCATGCCGGCACGCGCTGGAGGACGGATTGCGGCAGGACGTTCGGCAGGGCGATCAATAGGCCGAGAAAGATGATCACCGTATAGGTGAGCACCAGCCATGGTGAAGTACGCATGTTGTATTCCTTAGATAATCAGGGGCCGGCGCTCGGGCGCTGGCGGCATGTCGTCAGATGTCGGAAGCGCCGCGGCGCAAACGTCAGGCAGCCGCCGGCGGTGCGCGCGGCTGATGGGCTCTGGAGACCGCGGCATGAAGCGGCGCTTCGGATGCCGGAAAAGCGGCTGATATGTCCCAGCCGGCGAAATCGGGAGCCGGGGCGGCGGCAAGGGCGGATGATCCGCTGTCATGGGCTGCCTGCTTCGGCGCAAGCTTGCGCTCGGTGGCGAGCAACCCGCGCACGGCATCGCGCGCAGTCAGCTGCGGCGGCTGCGGATCTCGGCCGGAGGAGGAAAGCGTATTGACGGCGACATCGGGCGAGATGATCAGATTGCCGCCGAAAAGCAGGCCGAGATAGGCAAGGATGGCGAAGAGGAGGGAAGCGGCGATACGGTTCGTCAGACGGTGCTGATCCAGCTCCATCGTCTCCGTCCCGGCGATGTCACTCCCGTATCGGCTCAAAAGCGCGCCAATCTCTCATTCTCTTTGCGGCGGAGGGTCATCCGCCGGGATAATTGTATCAGGCCCATGCCCGTCTTCATAGGGCACACTCTCATGATGCACTTGGGCGAGCCGGTCAACCATGCCAAGCCCGATTTCACGCTCGCCCATGATGACGGTGTCGGCGCCATAGTGCTTCAATTCATCGACCTCGGCGTCGGAATGGGCGCGGGCGACGATAAGGATCAACGGATTGACGCTGCGCGCCTGTTCGGCGATGCGGCAGGCCTCGAAGGCGTTCGGGATGGCGATGGCGATGCTGCGGGCGCCGGAGAGATTGGCGAGGTCGAGCGTCTCCCTCGCCACCGCATTGCCCATCAGGGTTTCGATGCCCTGCGCCTTCAGCTCGCCGATGCGCTTGTCGGAATCCTCGATGACGAGAAAAGGTGTGGCTGACGATTTGAGATTCTGTCCGACGATGCTGCCGACTCGCCCGTAGCCGACGAGAATGGCGTGGCCGCTGAGAGCGGTCGGGTGCACCTCGTCGTCTTCGGCCGGCGTCTCCTCCTGCGCGGCGATCGCATCGGCAGCGGCGGGGTCGGCCACGACGTCTTCACGTTTCGCACCTTCGAAAAGCGGCCGCATGCGGTCGCAGAGGAAGAACAGCAGCGGGTTGAGGATGATCGAGATGATGGCGCCGGCAAGGATCAGATCGCGGCCTTCCCCCGGCAGAAGCCCGAGTTCGACGCCGAGGGCGGCGAGGATGAAGGAGAATTCGCCGATCTGGCCGAGGCTTGCCGAAATCGTCAGCGCCGTGCCGAGCGGCTTCTTGAAGGCGAGCACGATCAGCAGCGCGGCGACGGACTTGCCGATGACGATGATGAAGATGGTGGCCAGGATCGGCAGCGGCTTGTCGATCAGGATGTTCGGATCGAACAGCATGCCGACCGAGACGAAGAACAGCACGGCGAAGGCGTCGCGCAGCGGCAGGCTTTCCTGCGCGGCGCGATGGCTGAGCTCGCTTTCGGCCAGCACCATGCCGGCAAAGAAGGCGCCGAGCGCCAGCGACACGCCGAAGAGCTTCGCCGCGCCGAAAGCGACGCCGAGGGCGATCGCCAGCACGCCGAGCCGGAACAGCTCGCGCGAGCCGGTGTGGGCGATGCGGTGCATCGTCCACGGAATGAGTTTGCGGCCGAAGACCAGCATCAGCGCCACGAACAGCGCCACCTTCACCAGCGTCATGGCGATCATGCCGCCGATGCCGAGATCGAGCCCGAACAGGCGGCTCAGCCCGGCCGAGAGCGGCTCGACGGGAGCGTGACCCTCACCGCCGATGCTGGCTGCGGCCGGGATCAGCACCAGCGCCAGCACCATGGCGAGATCCTCGACGATCAGCCAGCCGACGGCGATCCTGCCGCGCTCCGTCTCGACCAGGCGCCGCTCCTGCAGCGCCTTCAACAGAACCACGGTTGAAGCGACCGAAAGCGCCAGGCCGAAGACCAGGCTGCCGCCGGTCGGCCAGCCCATGAAGGCGCCGAGCCCCCAGCCGAGCAGGGTCGCAAAGGCGATCTGGGCGATGGCGCCGGGCACCGCGATGCCGCGCACCGACAGCAGGTCTTTCAGGGAGAAATGCAGCCCAACACCGAACATCAGCAGGATGACGCCGATTTCGGCAAGCTCCGGCGCAAGGTTCTGATCCGCCACATAACCCGGCGTATGCGGCCCGACCAGCACGCCGGCAATCAGATAGCCCACCAGCGGCGGCATCCGCAGCCGATGGGCAAACGCGCCGAAGATGAAAGCCAGCACGAGGCCGCCGACGATTGTCGAAATCAAGGGCGTATCGTGTGGCATCGCTGTCTCCTGATCTGGAAATCTCGTTCGTAATATGACATATATGATCTATATCGACCAATATGGGTAAATTAGAATTATGGGTCAAGGCGCAAGGGAAACAATTCTCACCCCCGCTCTCTGCCGCGCGGCGCGCGGCCTGCTCGACTGGACCCAGACTGATCTGGCCGAAAGGGCAGCGGTCTCACGCAGCACCATTCGCGATTATGAGGGACGCCACCACGACATCCACCGGGCGACGGAGGCGCAGCTGCGCCTCGCCTTCGAGGAGGGCGGCGTCAAATTCGTCGATATCGAAGGGGCGGGTACCGGCCTCTGCCTAATTCCTTAAAGCGGAATCGATTGCTCAGGGCGCCAGGCAGGCGGCGGAGACCTTGTAAACGGAGAGCGCCTTGCCCTTGTAATAGCCCTCCGTCGGCTGCCAGTTCTTCAGGACTTCGGGCGTCTCGGTGGCGCAGCTGAAGGGACCGTCCGTCAGGAAGAGCACCTTGCCGGTGATGTCGGCCGGCAGGGCGAATTCCTGCTCATAATAGCTCTCGGGAAGGCCCGCCGGCGCGCGCGCATAGATCCTGTAGGATGTGTCGCGCAACGTATAGAAAAGATCGGCGACCATGTCGCGATCATCGGTGACGATGATGTCGGTGCCGGCCTGGCCGGCAAGTGCCGCGGCCTGGCGGCTGACTTCGGCGCGGCCGAGATAGCGCTTCATCAGCTCGTCGCCGCTCGGCAAAAGCAACTGTTGCGGAAAGATTGTCGCCAGCGGAAAGAGCAGGCTGGCGATGCCGTTGATGGCGAGCGACAGCCTGAGCCCTTTCGGCCACAACCGATAGAGCAGCCAGACGGCAAGGATCGTCCCGGCGACATAGGCGGTCACGGCCCAGTTGGCATAGGCCTTGGCGACCGTTGCCTGCAGCGTGATCAGCACTACCACCGGCATCGATAGCCAGATCAGCATCTTTTCCCGGTCGTCGCTCCTGCCCTTGATCATGCGATAGACCGCCCAGAGCATCGCAAAGAAGATGATCGGTCCGACGACGCCGAATTGGGCGGAGAAGAATTCCAGCCCGCGACGGAGATTGATGCCGAGTTCGCTCCAATGGGCGATGTCCTGCGTATGCCGCACCGTCGTATTGTCGTGCTGCAGGTTCCACCAGAGATTCGGCAAGGCGACAACAATCGCGACCGCGACAGCGATGATGAAATCCCGAATGGCGATGCGTGCGGCCGGAATGAGGAGGAGAGCAAGCGCGCCGCCGGGAAGCACGAACAGCACGGCATATTTCGTCAGGAAGGCGAGGCCGACGCCGAGACCCATCACCAGCGCCAGCCCGACCGAGCGCCGCTGTGTCAGGCCGAAATAGGCAAGCAAGACGATCGCGATGAAGAACAGCAGGATCACGTCGGTCGAGAAGAACACCGAAGACAGCGCGACGCCCGGGAGCGTGATATAGGTGGCGCCCGTCCAGCCTTCGATCTCCGGCCCGACGAAACGCTTCGCCACCTTCATCAGCACCAGTGCCGCCGCCATGTGGATCAGCGGTCCGGCGAGCCTGATCCAGTAGATGGCGTCGGAACCGGAGAGTTCGGTGATCGCCCGGATCACCCAGGCAATCATCGGCGGCTTGGAATAATAGCCGAGATCGAGATTCTGCGACCAGAACCAGTACTGCGCCTCATCGACGAAAAGGTCGGTCGCATCGAAATGCAGCGTGACGACGCGCCAGAGCGTGAAGCCAAGAACGATGAGGAGACCTGATCTGGGGGACATGAACCGACTGTTCCGCTGACATGAAAGGCGCGAGTGCGATTACACCAAAGGCGCCGGACTGCCAACAGAATGCTTCAATCTGACCAGGAAAGGCTAAAACACCCGGAGTCCGCGGATATCGCGGTTTGCGGCGAGAGAATCGAGGCGGGCGACGGCGGCAAGCAGCGTCATTGCAATCAAGCAGGAACCCAATCCGAGAACAATCATTGCTCTGTCCTTGTCGACGTCATGTCTTGGTTATCGACCGGCCTATAACACGGAGCTTGCGTGTGCCTTGTAGCAGCCGTGCAACTCCGCAGCAGTATTTATTGCCAACGGCCTTGAATTGCTTCAAAAGCCGGCACTGCGAAAAGGCTTATTAACCTTCAAGCAAGGAATTAACCATAAACATTGGTTTACACGTCGGAATGGGAAGATGCACTCGTTCCCACCAGGCATGACGCCGTCCCGCCGTACCGGGTTGATCCGGTATCCATCTCTTCAGACAGCTCCGAAACATAGCTGATCAGAGGGCTCGACCCGCCGGTTGTCACCGGTGGCAAGGACCGTCTCCACGCTTGGCGTTTATCGGATGCTGCAAAAGTTTTTGGCCGGGCCTTCGCTCGGAACGTGGTTGGGGACAGGCGTTGAGGCAGGACATGCCATCAGATCAGGCTCGTGGAGCGCAGGCAGGCAGCTTGCGCGACCGTCTGCGCTTTGCCGGTCTCGATGCCGAGCAGTGCGATCTGGTGCGCCGCAACCGGCCGGCCCTCGAAGCACATCTGAAGGCAGGTCTCAGGGACCTCTTCCACAGGTTCCAGTCATTCCCCGACGCTTCGCGCAATTTCGAGAGCGAGCGCCAGGTCGAGCGCCTGCATGATCTGCAGTCCTCGCATTGGGACGTGCTGACGGATGCGCGGTTCGACAGCCTCTATGCCGAGCGCGTCAAGGTTCTCTCCGACACCGAAAGCAAGATCGGCCTCGACCCGCGCTGGCACGTGGCCGGCCATGGCGTCATGCTGGAGCATGTGGTTTCCGGTCTCGCCGAGGAGATTGCCGGCCGTCCACTGCTGCCGTCGGCCAAACGCCGCAGCCGCGAAATCTCCGATCTGATGACCGCGATCATCCGCATCGTCATGGTCGATGTGGAAATCGCAGTCTCGCTCCGTTTCAACGCGCTGCGCGCCGCCCAGAGCCGTGCGCTTGGCGATCAGCGCGCCGACAATGAGGCCGAGATCGCCCGGATCTTCGGCGATGTCATCGAAGGCCTGGCCGCCCGCGACCTGACGCGGCGCGCGCCCGTCGACGGCGACCATGCCGGGATCGCCGCCGCGCTGAACGGTGCGCTGGATGGTCTCCAGGCCGAATTTACAGCCATCACCGAGCGCACCCTGAAGGCCGAAGCGGCGACCGGCTCGCTTGCCGGCCTGTCCAGGCAGTTTGCCGGCACGGCGTCCGGTCAGGCCGACAGGCTGCAGCTTTCCGCCGCTGCCCTTGCCGGCATCGCCGGCAGTGTCCGCAACGGTGCTGCCGAGAGCCGCGCCGCCGAACAGGCGGCTGCCTCGACGCGCGCCGCCGTCGAAGAAAGCGGCGAGGTCGTCGGCCGCGCCATCAGCGCCATGGCCGATATCGAGCAGTCGGCCGAGAAAATCGGCCAGATCATCGGCGCAATCGACGAAATCGCCTTCCAAACCAATCTCCTGGCGCTGAATGCCGGCATCGAGGCCGCCCGCGCCGGTGATTCCGGCCGCGGTTTTGCCGTCGTCGCCCAGGAAGTCCGCGCTCTGGCCCAGCGCTCCGCCGAAGCCGCCCGCGAGATCAAGACGCTGGTAACGACGACCAAGGCGCAGGTCGACGCCGGCGTGCAGATGGTCGGCCGCACACAGGATTCGATCGGCAGCATCGTGCGCCAGGTCACCGACATCAACGCCGCCATATCAGGCATCGCCACCCGAACCGGTGAACATGCCGAAAGCCTGGACAGCGTGACATCGGACGTCAAGAGCCTGGGCGGCGAGGTGGCCGGCAACGCCGGCCTTGCCGAGCGCTCCGCCGAAGGCGCCGACCACCTGCACACCGTCATTCTCGAGCTCGGCCGGACCATTCGCGAATTCCGCATCGCCCGGGAAAATGCCCATGCAGGGCGCCCGGCGCCGGCTCGCGTGACGCCGCCGCGCGCCATCGAGGCCGCCGCCCGTCCGGCACCTGTCGAAGACGAATACGAAAATGATGATTTTAGCCTTCCGCAGCCGCTCGCAAGCGTCGGAGGTGGGCGGAATGTTTACTAACCTATCGGATTATCACTTCAGCTCGTCTTCTCGGGCCGGGGACAAGGGGACAAGGAAAAGCTGATGGTAGCAAAGAAGAGTGGCAAGACGCTGGATTTGACAGCGGTGCTCGACCTCAACGAGGCCTCCGCCTTGCGCGACAAACTCCTCTCGCTGCGCGGCAGCGGTCTTTCGATCGACGCCTCGGGCGTCGAGCGGATCGGCACTCTTTGTGCCCAGGTTCTGATGTCCGCCGAGAAGACCTGGGAGCAGGACAAGCAGCCATTCACCTTCTCCAAGGTGTCCGACGCATTTCAGAAAACCATGCAGCTGGTGGGCGTCAATATTGATCACCTGCTTGCCAAGGAGATTCGGCAATGAAGAAAAAAGTTCTTACCGTGGATGATTCCCGCACCATCCGAAACATGCTTCTCGTGACGCTGAACAATGCCGGCTTCGAGACGATCCAGGCGGAAGACGGCGTCGAGGGCCTCGAGGTTCTCGAAGAGTCCAATCCCGACGTCATCGTGACCGACATCAACATGCCGCGTCTCGACGGCTTCGGCTTCATCGAAGGTGTGCGCCGCAACGAGAAATATCGGGCGATCCCGATCCTGGTCCTGACCACCGAAAGCGACGCGGAAAAGAAGAACCGCGCCCGCCAGGCTGGCGCCACGGGCTGGATCGTCAAGCCTTTCGACCCGGCCAAGCTGATCGATGCCATTGAGCGTGTAACCGCTTAAACCCAGGATTTGCTCCTATGGATATGAACGAAATCAAAGAGATCTTTTTCCAGGAGTGCGAGGAACAGCTCGCCGAGCTGGAATCCGGTCTTCTGAAAATGAATGATGGCGATCGCGATCCGGAAACCGTCAATGCGGTGTTCCGTGCCGTGCATTCGATCAAGGGGGGCGCCGGCGCCTTCGGCCTTGATGATCTGGTTGCCTTCGCCCATGTTTTCGAGACCACTCTCGATTGCGTTCGTTCCAACAAGCTGGAGCCGAATCAGGACGTCCTGAAGGTGATGCTGAAGTCGGCCGACGTGCTCGCCGACCTGACCAATGCTGCGCGCGACGGCGGCAGCGTCGATGAAAGCCGCAGCCGCGGCCTGGTCAAGGAGCTCGAGGCGCTGGCCAACGGCGAGTTGCCGTCTCCCTCGGCATCGGCCGAAGCGCCGGCACCGAAGGCCGCCGCAAAGCCCGTGGCCAAGGCCGCTCCGGCGCCGGCCGCCAAACCGACCGACGACAGCGGCTTCCAGCCGATCCCCTTTTCCTTCGACGATTTTGGCGGCGAGGGCGATGCGGGCGCCGGGTTGCCGGCCTATGAAGTCACCTTCAAGCCGCGCTACGAACTCTATTCCAAGGGCAATGACGCTACGCTGCTGCTGCGCGACCTCTCGCGCCTCGGCGAAATGACCATCTATTGCAATACGGATGAGCTGCCGGGCCTCGAGGAACTCGATCCGGAAGGCGCTTATCTCTTCTGGAACGTCACGATCAAGACGGACAAGGGCGAAGACGCCATTCGCACCGTCTTCGAATTCGCCGAATGGGATTGCGAACTGACGGTGAAGGCTGTCGAGGAAGCACGGGCCGGCGCGACCAGCAACGAAGAACTGCCGATGGTGCCGGTTCCCTTCGATCTGTCGATCCTGGACGAAGCGGGCGCAGCGGAAGAGGTTTCTGCCGCCGAGACCGCCGCCGCCGTTGCCGCGGCCGAGACGGCCTCCAATGTCACGCAGATGGCTGCAGTCGCCGCTCGCGTCGAGAAGAAGGAATCGGCAGCCGCCGCGGCGGCCGCTGCAAGTGCCGCCGCCCAGAACAATGCCGCCGGCGCCGGCCAGACGATCCGTGTCGATCTCGACCGTGTCGACCGGCTGATCAACCTCGTCGGCGAGCTGGTCATCAACCAGGCGATGCTGTCGCAGAGCGTCATCGAGAACGACACGACCGGCACCTCCTCGATCAACATGGGTCTCGAAGAGCTGCAGCAGCTCACCCGCGAGATCCAGGACTCGGTCATGGCGATCCGCGCGCAGCCGGTGAAGCCGGTGTTCCAGCGCATGTCGCGTATCGTCCGCGAAATCGCCGACATGACCGGCAAGTCGATCCGTCTGATCACCGAAGGTGAAAACACCGAAGTCGACAAGACGGTTATCGACAAGCTGGCCGAGCCGCTGACCCACATGATCCGCAATGCCGTCGACCACGGCATCGAGACGCCCGAAAAGCGTGCGGCCGCCGGCAAGAACACCGAAGGCACGGTCCGCCTGACCGCCAAGCATCGTTCGGGACGCATCCTGATCGAGCTGGCCGATGACGGCGCCGGCATCAACCGCGAGAAGGTTCGCCAGAAGGCGATCGACAACGACCTCATCCCGGCCGATTCAAACCTGTCGGACGAGGAAATCGACAACCTGATCTTCCTGCCGGGCTTCTCGACGGCCGACAAGATCTCCGACATTTCAGGCCGCGGCGTTGGCATGGACGTCGTCAAGCGTTCGATCCAGGCGCTCGGCGGCCGTATCAACATCACCTCGAAGCCGGGCCACGGCTCGGTCTTCACCATGAGCCTGCCGCTGACGCTTGCCGTCCTCGACGGCATGGTGGTGACAGTCGCCGGCCAGACGCTGGTCGTGCCGCTGACGGCGATCGTCGAAACCCTGCAGCCGGAAGCGGCCGCGATCCATTCCTTCGGCGCCAACCACCGGCTGATCTCGATCCGCAACTCGTTCTGCCCGCTGGTCGATGTCGGCCGTATCCTGAACTTCCGCGCGACCCAGGCCAATCCCGTCGAGGGCGTGGCGCTTCTGGTGGAATCCGAAGGCGGCGGCCAGCGCGCCCTGATGGTCGACGCCATCCAGGGTCAGCGCCAGGTGGTCATCAAGAGCCTGGAAGCCAACTACACCCATGTCCCGGGCATTGCCGCCGCCACCATTCTCGGTGACGGGCGCGTCGCTCTCATCCTCGATGTCGACGCGGTTGTCGGCGCCTCGCGCGGCCAGTCGCTCAAAGCAGAAATGTCGTTAGCAGCGGTAGGGTAAGGGAATGTCGTACGCCGTGAAAAATCTGAACGAGGGGGACCGCGAGCTGATCGCGTTCCGCATCGGGGATCAGGAATTTTGCGTGAACATCATGTCGGTTCGTGAGATCCGGGGCTGGACCCCGGCGACCGCGATGCCGCACTCGCCTGGCTATATGCTGGGTGTGATCAACCTGCGCGGCGCGGTGTTGCCGATCATCGATCTTGCGGCCCGGCTCGGCATGAAGCCGGCCGATCCGACCGCCCGTCATGTCATCATCGTCGCCCAGGTCCGGCGCAAGGTCGTCGGCCTCCTGGTCGACGCCGTGTCCGATATCCTGACGGTGACCGACGAGACCGTCCAGCCGACGCCCGAAATCTCCTCCGAGCTCGAGCGTCAATTTGCCCGCGGCATACTCGCCATCGACAAGCGGATGATCTGCCTGATCGAACTTGAAGCCCTCTTTCCCGAGACCGAAAGCGAAGCCGCATGAGTGTAATGGGCGCAAAAGATCAGAGGCAGGGATCCGACGAGGTCTTGGCAAGCGGAGAATATCCGCTGACGCGCCGCGACCTCACCGAGATCGCCGCGATGATCTATTCGGATGCCGGCATCTTCCTCAACGAGACGAAGGCGTCGCTCGTCTATTCGCGCCTGTCGAAGCATATCCGCAGTCTCGGTCTCTCCGGTTTCCGGGAATATTGCGACCTCGTCGCTTCGCCGGCCGGTGCTGCGCCGCGTCGCGAGATGCTGTCGCATCTGACGACCAATTTCACCCGCTTCTTCCGCGAGAACCATCATTTCGACCACCTGCGCGACCATGTCCTGCCGGAGCTGCTGCAGCGGGCGAGATCGGGCGGCAGGGTGCGCATCTGGTCGGCCGCCTCCTCCGACGGCCAGGAACCCTATTCGATCGCGCTCACCGTGCTGTCGCTGATGCCGAATGTCGCCGATTACGACTTCAAGATCCTGGCGACTGACATCGACCCGAAGATCCTGGCGATCGCCAGGGCCGGCGCCTATGACGAGAACGCGCTCGAAACCGTGTCGCCGGCGATGCGCAAGCAATGGTTCAGCGAAGTCGAGGTACAGGGCCGCAGGAAGTTCCAGGTCGACGACCGCGTCAAGCGGCTGATCACCTACAATGAGCTGAACCTGATGGCGCAATGGCCGTTCAAGGGCAAGTTCGACGTCATCTTCTGCCGCAACGTCGTCATCTATTTCGACGAGCCGACGCAGATGAAGATCTGGCAGCGTTTCGCCGGCCTGTTGCCGGAGGGCGGCCATCTCTATATCGGCCATTCCGAGCGTGTGTCGGGCGAGGCGAAACACGTCTTCGACAATATCGGCATCACGACCTATCGCTATACGACCAAAGGTCTCGGGAGGAAGGCATGAGCGCGCCGGCAAGGGTTCTCGTTGTTGACGACTCGCCGACGATGCGCGGGCTGATCACCGCCGTCCTGAGCTCCGACCCTGAAGTCAACGTCATCGGCCAGGCCGGCGACGCGCTGGAAGCGCGCGAGGCGATCAAGCGGCTGAACCCCGACGTGGTGACGCTCGACATCGAGATGCCGAACATGAACGGTCTCGATTTCCTCGAAAAGATCATGACGCTGCGTCCGATGCCGGTCATCATGGTCTCCACCATGACCCATCGCGGCGCCGAGGCGACGCTTGCCGCACTGGAGATCGGTGCGTTCGATTGCGTCGGCAAGCCGGGGCCGGGCGAACCCAGACCATTCGGCGACCTCGCCGAGAAGGTCAAGGCGGCCGCGCGCACGCAGCGCCAGTTCTCCCAGCCGGTTGCCGCCGTTGCACCGCCGCCCTCGGTCGCCGATTTCCGCGTCGGCCGCAAGATCGTCGCGATTGGCTCGTCGACCGGCGGCGTCGAGGCGCTGATCGCCGTGCTGCAGAAGTTTCCGGCCAACTGCCCGCCGACCGTCATCACCCAGCATATGCCGCCGACCTTCACCAAGAGTTTCGCCGAACGGCTGAACCGCCTCTGCGCGCCGGTGGTGCAGGAAGCGACCGATGGCGCCCGTCTCGAAATCGGCAAGATCTATCTGGCGCCCGGCGGCGAGCGTCACCTCCAGGTCAGCGGTGCCTCGGCGCCGTGCTGCCGTCTCGTCGACCGGGCGCCGGTCAACGGTCACCGCCCATCGGTCGACGTGCTGTTCGATTCGGTGGCGGAACTGGCAGGCCGCAACGCCGTCGGCGTGATTTTGACCGGAATGGGCCGCGATGGCGCCGCCGGATTGTTGAAAATGCGCCACGCTGGCGCCAGAACACTCGGCCAGAACGAAAAAACCTGTGTCGTTTACGGAATGCCAAGGGTTGCTCACGAACTTGGCGCCGTTGAGCAGCAGCTGCCGCTGTCTGCCATCGGTGAGGAAATATTGAAAATGACAGCCGCCCGAAAGGAAGGGACCGAATAAATGTCGATCGCGGAGAAAATCAAAGTTCTGATCGTCGATGATCAGGTAACGAGCCGGTTGCTGCTCAGCGACGCGCTGACCCAGCTCGGTTTCAAGCAGATCACGTCCGCAGGCGACGGCGAGCAGGGCATGAAGATCATGGCCGAGCAGCCGCACCACCTGGTGATCTCGGACTTCAACATGCCGAAGATGGATGGCATCGGCTTCCTGCAGGCCGTGCGCACCAACCCGAACACCAAGAAGGCGGCCTTCATCATCCTGACCGCCCAGGGCGACCGCGCATTGGTGCAGAAGGCGGCCCAGCTCGGCGCCAACAACGTGCTCGCCAAGCCGTTCACCATCGAGAAGATGAAAGCGGCCATCGAAGCCGTGTTTGGAGCCCTGAAATGATGACTGAGGGGGCAGCCCGCCGCGTGCACATCATTCAGGGCGAGTACAAGGTCCTGAGCGATCCGAATGCGGTCCTCTCGACCATTCTCGGCTCGTGCGTGGCTGCGTGCCTCAGAGATCCTGTCGCCGGTATCGGCGGCATGAACCACTTCCTGCTGCCCGGTTCGGCGACGTCGCCGACATCAGGCGGCGATGCGACGCGTTACGGCGTGCATCTGATGGAACTGCTGATCAACGGTCTCCTGAAGCAGGGCGCCCGGCGCGACCGGCTGGAGGCAAAGATCTTCGGCGGCGCGAAGACGATCTCGACATTCTCCAATGTCGGTGAGCAGAACGCGGCTTTCGCCATGCAGTTCCTGAGGGATGAAGGCATTCCGGTGGTCGGCTCCTCCACAGGCGGAGACCATGGACGCAAGCTTGAATATTGGCCGGTCTCCGGTCGTGCCCGGCAATACCCCCTGACCGGCGCCGAAACCCAGAGAACCGTCGCTCTCGAGCAGCGCCCCGCCGCTCCGCCGAAGCCCGTCGAGACCAGTATCGAATTTTTTTGATGGCGAGGATTTTCATATGACATTTAATCCGGTGATGGAGCCGCCTGCGCCTGTCGAAGCGTTGAGCGACATCCTGATGCGCATCGTTTCCGAACTGCACGATGTTGCCTATCTCATCGAGCGCATCGAGCCGCAGCTTCTCGACCTCGGCGGCGCCGAAATCCTCAATTCGCCCGACGCCATGAAGGTCATGCAGGGCATCGATCTCGCCGTGCAGAAATCGCGCGGCCTTGCCGAATTCATCGACACCATCACCGGCGAAATTCCGCATGGCTGGGCAGTCGACGTCGCGACGGCGCTCAGCCTCGTCAAGCTGGCGGAGATGCAGAAGGCGCTGGGCGGCGCCACACGCCACGGCCACTCCCAGCCGCTGAGCAAGGCAGCCGGCGACTTCGACTTCTTCTGATGCATGTCGCCTGGCGATGCGCCGCCGTTCCGGGATAACGACATACATGAAACAGGGAGCCTTTCGCTCCCGCCCGCGCTTTACGAAACGCTCGCACAAGTTTCGCCGATTATTCGTCAGATGAGGCAATAAGCCTGCTTTGTCTTTGACGGATTGTGCGAGAACAGAATGAATCTGTTAAATCAATTAGTTCAGATCTTTAAGAACTTCGGTTCCCTTGGCCGAACACGCCTGATGATTCTCGGAGGCGTCGGTGCCGTCTCCATCGCAATCGTCCTTGCGGCCGCCCTTTTCGTCAACAAGCCGGCACAGGAAACGCTCTATGTCGGTCTGGATTCGCCGGATCTCAACCAGATCAGCATGGCGCTTGCCGAAGCCAACATCAATTTCCAGGTCGGCACCGACGGCACCAGCATCAGCGTCCCGGCGGGGATGACGGGCAAGGCCCGCCTGATGCTTGCCGAGCGCGGCTTGCCGAACAGCGCCAATGCCGGTTACGAGCTCTTCGACAATGTCGGTTCGCTCGGCCTGACTTCCTTCATGCAGGAGGTGACGCGAGTTCGCGCGCTGGAAGGCGAAATCGCCCGCACCATCCAGTCGATCTCGGGTATAACGGCCGCGCGCGTGCACATCGTCATGCCGGAGGTCGGGAACTTCCGGAAGCAGGAGCAGAAGCCGACCGCCTCCGTCATGATTCGCGCCAGCGCCGCCACCGGGCGCAGTGCCGCCACCTCGATCCGCCACCTCGTCGCCTCGGCCGTGCCGGGGCTTGACGTCGATGACGTGACGATCCTCGATTCCGCCGGTCAGTTGCTGGCATCCGGCGACGAAGCGAGCAACAGCTCGCTGAACCGCTCGCTCAACATCGTCCAGAACGTTCAGCAGGAAGTCGAATCCAACATCGACAAGGCGCTGGCACCCTTCCTCGGCATGGACAACTTCCGCTCCAGCGTCACCGCCGATCTCAACACCGACGCCCAGCAGATCCAGGAAACCACCTACGATCCCGAATCCAAGGTCGAACGCTCGGTCCGCTCGACGAAGGAAGCCCAGCAGTCGCAGCAGAAGACGTCCGATAGCGCGACGACCGTCGAGCAGAACATCCCGCAGGCCGCTCCCGAGGCCGGTGGTTCCGCCGGACCTCAATCGGAGGACAAATCCGACAAGCGCGAAGAGCAGACCAACTACGAAATCAACAGCAAGACGACGGCGACGACCCGCAACAGCTACAAGGTCGAGAAGCTTTCGATCGCCGTGGTGGTCAACAAGGGCCGCATCGCCAAGATGGTCGGCGAGCCCGCCGACCAGGCCAAGATGGACGCCTATGTTGCCGAGATGAAGAGCATCGTCGCTTCGGCAGCCGGCATCGACGCCAACCGCGGCGACGTCGTCACCGTCACGGCCATGGACTTCCTCGAGAACCAGCTGCTCGAAGATGCCACCGGCGGTGTCCGCGTCATGGACATGCTGAGCCGCAACCTTGCCGGCATCATCAACTCGCTGGCCTTCGTCGCGGTCGCCTTCGTGGTGGTCTGGATGGGCCTGCGGCCTCTGGTGCGCAGCGTCAGCGGCAATGGCTCCAGCTCGGTTCTCGGCGACGCCACGCCGGAAGCGGCCGGCCTCGAGCTTCCGGACTTTGCGCCGGCGGCAGGCGCCCCGGGCGGCGCTCTCATGGACGGCTTCGGCTCCGACTTCGGCTTCGACAGCACCGAAGATCTGCTCAGCCTCGGCGACGACGACGGCAACTTCAACCGCCGCGTCAAGGAAGGTCCGGAACGCAAGCTCTCCCGCATGGTCGAGATCAACGAGGAACGCGCCGCGAAAATCCTCCGGAAATGGGCGATCGACGAGGCAGCATAAGAAAAAAGGCCGGGCAACCGGCCTTTTTCATGTCGGTGCCGAAGCTTCATTTGCTGTAACGGAATTGTTGCCGCTGTAGGGAAACTTGATAAAGGCCGACTCGCGTAAAACGCGAATGAAGTTGCGGCACAGCCAGAATCACCGTAGCCTTCCCCCATATCTTGAGGGCTGGAATTGATCGTCGAATCAGTGCATGGGCGGCAGCGGATGTAAATCCCTAGAAGTCGGAGATGGTGATTTGCACCGGCTGGCTTACCCTTGGGTGATTCGAAATGGGATTCGAGCGGGACTCGAATTGAATCCCTTACAGAAAAATTGCTGTTGCACCGAGTTTGATGGTTTCTCAGCCGCAGGACATTGCCAATGGATATGGACGTAATTCAGGCGAGCAAAGGCGAGAGGCAAATGTCGAATTTCGCGAGCGCTGTGGTGCCGGATCTGTTGCCGCGTGATGAACTGCTCCAGCGCCTGCACGGTGTCGCCAACACTGGCAGGTTGCAGTCTGGGCTGCGCGCACTGACGGAATATGTCGGTGCTTCCCACTATCTTCTGGCGCGCTGCGATCTCCTCCAGGAAAGCGGCCTTGATTTCATTGTTTCGTCCGATTGGCCCTTCGACCTGGTCAGGGATATCGCCAATGACCTGGTTCGCGGCTATGCCCGCTCGACGGAGCTGGAAAAATGCATGCAGGTCTTCCAGCCGAATTTTGCCCTCATGCCTGACAGTGCCGACGTGCCGGATGGCGCCAGCCGCCAATATTGTTCTCTCACCTTCAATGTCGGCCGGTCGCGGCTGGCCCTGATGTTCCTGTTCGGCGAGGGGTTCATCCTGTCGCCGGAGCGCCTGCGGGATGTCGGCCTGCTTGCCGGTTATGTCGCGAGTTTTCTGCGCTGCGGTGGCACCAGAGTCGACCGCGATTTCGATTTGACGGACCGCGAGCTGGAATGCCTGTTCTGGATCGCCGAGGGCAAGACCAGCGACGAGATCGCGATGATCCTCGGTATCTCCCGCAATACCATCAACAACTACATCACCAGCGTGATGCGCAAGACGGCGACCAAGACCCGGTCCGAGGCCATTGCCTTCGCCGTCCGCAACAATCTCGTATAGGGGGATCTATGGGGCACCCATCAGCCAGGACGATGAGCGGCGCCGAGCAGCTGCGCATGGTGCGTGTAAACAGGATTTCCAGCCGGTCCGATCTTTTTCCGCGGTTGATCGCGATGCAGAAGCTCGCCGATGCGCAAGGCTTCGCGATCTTCCGCGTCAGCGGCTCGGGTGTTCCGGCAAAGCAGCGCCTTGTCTGCGAGCTCGAGAACTGGGGTTCTTCCAATGCCGGTTTCGGCAAGGCCTTCATCGATGCCTACGGGGATATCCTTCTCGACCATATCGAAAAGTCGCTGCTGCCGCTTTCATGGGCCGGCGGTTACGACCGTGCGGCGCCCGGTCCGGCCGACTTCGCGCCGTTCATGACACGGCTGCAGGACGGTATCCTGCCTTTCTCCGGCCTTGCCTTTCCGGTGCGGCTCGGCGCCGTCGGCAACGGTTTCATCCTTTTCACCGGCGATGAGATCGATCCCTCGAGCGATACCATCGTCGAGCTGCACGGTCGCTGCTGCCATATCATGATGGATCTGCTCTCGCTCGACGAACGCCGCACGGCTGCCGCCGAGGCGCTCAGCGAACGCGAGATCGCCTGTCTCCAGCTTGCCGGCGACGGCCGCATCAGCGAAGAGATCGCCGACAAGCTCGGCCTGTCCGTGCACACCGTCAACGCCTATCTCGGCTCGGCGACCATCAAGCTCGATTCCGTCAATCGCATCCAGGCGATCGCCAAGGCGATCCGGCTCGGCTACATCAGCTGACCGGAAGTGGACACCGGTTCGCGTGAAGAAAATGCGATAAACAAAGACCTAGACGTCAGCTGGCCAGCGCCCGTGGCGGCTGGTTCACGCTGTAACGCGATTCCCGAAGGCTCCTTTTCAGGAAGATGGTGTTCTCGTCGGGATCGGCCGAGGGATCCTGGAAAGCGATGTGGTTGATCTCGATGCCGGCATGGTCTTCGGCAAGGGTCAACTGGGCGTAGACGGTGACGCCGCGCGGCTTGATTTCCAGATCGAGCACGACTTCGGGCTTGCCGCCCCATTCCAGCGTATAGTTGCCGCCCAGGCCGAAATTCACCGTGCCCGGATGAAAGAAAAGCTCGGCGGCCGAGGCGACGAGATCGGAAAGATTGCCGTAATACTCGAAGCGCAGCAGGGAAATAAGGTCAGAAGCATCCAGAAGGCGCAGTTCCGTGGCGACCGGGCTGATCGCTTCTGCCAGGATTTTTTCACGCTGGGTAGAGTGAGGGCATTTTTTCATTCGGCTTATCTTACCCGTTTGTTCTTGGCGTCTGCGGCGTAGACCCGGTGGATCAGCTCCGCAACGGCCTTATAGAAGACTGACGGTATGACACTATCGACCGAGACTTGCGCAAACATGGAGCGTGCAAGCGGCGGATCTTCGAACACCGGGATGCCGTTCTGCTCGGCGATCTCCCTGATCTTGAGCGCGATGAGGTCCTGGCCCTTGGCCAGCACGACAGGCGCATCGTTCTCTTCACGCGCGTAACGCAGCGCCACCGCATAGTGCGTCGGGTTGGCGATGACGAGCGTTGCGCGCTGCACGTCGGCGATCATGCGCCGGCGCGCGCGGTCGCGCATCAGCGAGCGCTGCCGGCTCTTGACGAAGGGGTCGCCCTGCGCCTGTTTGTTTTCTTCCTTGATCTCGTGCCGCGTCATCTTCAGCTCGGTGAACCAGTGATGGCGCGTCCAGAAAAAATCGGCGATCGCCACGATCGCGGTGGCGATCAGCATGACGATGATGATCTTGCGCATCGCCGTCGTGATTCGCACGAGGATCGTTTGCGGGTCGGAGAACATCGCGTCGATCGAGCTGAAATATTCGCTCCGGAGCACGAAAAACAGGATCACCCCGACGACGACGACCTTGAACAGCGATTTTCCGAATTCGATGAGGCCGGGCAGGCTGAACAGCCGTTCCCAGCCCTTGATCGGCGAGATGCGCGAGCCCTGCGGCCGGATGCGTTCGAGCACCAGCGTCGGCAGGTTCTGGAAGACGGAGGAGGCGACGCCGAACACCATGAACAGGATGAAGGCCGGCGCCAGCAGTGCTGCACTGGCCCAGCCGATCCGGACGAACAACGACATGATATCCGGCCCCGTCTCGATCTTCCATTGGTCGGGCTGCTCGAAGATGTCGCGCAGCGTTTCCGTCATGCGCCCGACGCTGTCGGGGAGGAAGAACACCAGATAGATGTAGGTGGCGAGAATGGTCGCGAAGATCGACAGCTCGCGCGAAGACGGCACGTTGCCTTTTTCCGCGGCATCGCTTTGCTTTTTCGCGGTCGGGGCTTCTGTTTTGCTGTCCTTGTCATCGTCTGCCAAGTCGCAGCCCTCCCTAAAAGAAACAGGCCGCAGCCAATGCACGTCGCCCGAAACTGTGCAGCGGTTTGGGGATGACGACATGCATCAGAACAAAGACCTAAAGCGCGTCGCAGGAACTGAGTTCCATCCGACGCGCTTTAGAGCGCAGCCTGTTATCAGAAGGGTAGTCGCCTGTGGCATGGCGATCAACAGCCGCCTTGCGAGCGGCTGGATTTGTCAACAGTCTCGAAGAGCCGATGCACGTCGCCCGGAAGTGTATAGCGGTTCCGGGACAACGACGTGCATAAAACAAGAAGCTAAAACGAGTCGCATGAACCAGTTCACTGCGAGGCGTTTTAGGCGGCTGCCGAAGCGTCGCCTTCCTTCTCCTTGAGTTCGATCTGACCTGAGTTGGCCAGGCGAATCGCTTCCTGCGCCACGGCGCGCCGCGCAATGGCGATCTCGCGCGGATTGACGCCGCCCATGCCGCTCTGCAGATCCGATTCGATCATGCGGCGCTGACGCGGGCTGATGGCGGAGAGAACCGATTCGCGGATCTCGGCGGGCGAGCCGCGCAATGCGACGGTGAGCACATCCGTCGAGATGTCGTTGAGCAACATGACGCGGCTGCGCTGCGGCATGTACATGAGGTCTTCGAACAGGAAGATCTTCGGGCGGACCTTGTTGACCGACTCGCGGCTGATCGATTCCAGCGAGGTGAGCAGCGTGTCGACCTGCGGCTTGTCGAGTTCGTTCATCAGGTCGGCGACCTTCGTCGAGCCGGCGGCATTGCGCTCTGCCTCGACCTCGGCAAGCAGCGTCATCACCTGGTTCTCGATGATCTGCGCAGCCTTCGGGCTGACGGTCTTCATGTTGACCGTTCGGTTCATGATGTCGGCGCGGCGGTTGTCAGGAAGCTGCAGCAGCACCTTGGCGCCGAAGTTGGAAGGCATCATCGAAAGAATATAGGCGACGGTCTGCGGATGCTCGCGCAGCAGGAACTGGGCGACGAATGTCGGCTCCGCCTCGCTGAGACGATCCCAGATCGAGGTTTCGTAGGCCTGGAATGCGGTGCGGCGGCCGAGCAGGCTGTCGACCTCGTCGGGCGTCAGGCCTTCTTCCAGAATGGCCTCGATCGCCTTGGCGTTATCCATCAGTCCGGCGCCCTCGGTGAAGAGGTCCTCGAATTCGGCGACGAGCATCAGCAGCTCGTCCGGCGGAATGGCGCGCAACGACTGAGCGGATGCGATAATGGTCTGCAGTTCGGCCTGAGTGAAATATTTCAACAGCCGGCCGGCGACTCCCTTTCCCATAGCGAGAAGAACAGCCGCCGCCTTTTCAGCCTGGGTCAACGGTTTCCCGGCTAGCGCGCCGCCGAAATCGTCAAAGTCCATCATGGTCTAACCTCTCCGTCCCACACAGGGATCAGGCTTTTTTCGTGCTCAAAACTTCTATCAGTTTTACACCGAATCGCGTGTCGTCGTTATCAAGCACCGTAATTTCGCCGCGGGCAATCCTGCGACCGTTCACCATAATCTCGACCGGTTCGCCGATTTTCTTGTCGAGGGCGATCGTCGCCCCTTCATTGAGGTTCATCAGGCCGGAGACCTGCATGCGGCTCGTGCCGAGCATGATCTGGACGTCGATCGGGATGTCCATGATCAGCTCGAAGTTGGAATTCAAAGCGCTGCCGAGCGGAGCCGGCGACGCCTCGAAGGAAGAGCTGCTGCCGAAATCCATGCTGGCGGCCGGGCCGGCATTGCCGGCGCCGAAATCGCCGCCGAAATCGTCGCCGCCGAATGGCGTTTCCGAAACCTCGCCGCCGAAAGCCGCCAGGTCCGTTCCCGTTGCGAAGGGGTCGTCCTGCAGGTCGCCGCCAAACTGCGACAGGTCGCCATCGGCATCCTGCTTCAGCACGCCGCGCAGATCGTCGATCGCCTGGTCGAGATCCGCTTCGCTGCCCGGAAGATCCAGGGAGAGGTCGCTGTTCTGCTGTGTTTTCTTCGTTGCCATGAAATCACTATTCCAGTTGAAACTTGCCTCAAACTGCCTTTGCAGCCCAAGAGCCAGAGAACCGATTAATTCATTAAATGACGGATGAGTTCGTCATCCGAGTTCATCGTATCCTTGACGCGGACCATGTAGTTTTCACCTGAACGCCCGAACTCGCACACATACAATTCCATGCTGTTGGCGCTGACCTCGACGCGCACGTCGCCGCTGTCGCGGAACGGAATGACGTCGCCGACCATCAGCTTCGATATCGTGCGCAGCGTCAGGTCCTGCAGCCTGATCTTGGCCTCGAGCGTGACATACGAGCGGCGGACCTGGTCGCCGAGCTGTTCGGTCCATTCCGGCGAATTGCCGGTCGTCTGGCGCTTCGGCTTCGGTGGCGTCACCTTGGTCTTGAGCAGCGCTGTCTGCGGCACCATCAACGAAAATTCCGAAACGATGCCCGCAAGCGTGATCGACATGTTGATGGCGGCGGCGAATTCATCCGGGCGGTCCTCCGGCGGCCGGGCGCGCATCTCAAGGGCGTGCGGGGCCGAAAGGCTCGGTTCGAAACCGCCTGGCGCGTTGACGGCCGAGCGCAGCACTTTGGCGATCTTGTCGAAAACCATCACCGCCAGGTCGATTTCGATGATCGACAGTAGCCGGTCGGCCGGCTCCTCGATCGTATCGGCGGTGGCGCCGAGCAGGTGCTCCATCAGCGTGATGACGAAACCATTGCCGCAGGCAATCGTGATGTTCTGCGACCAGTTGCGCAGCGTCACGTCGACGAGCGTCACGTTCGCGCTCAGGTCGTCGATCAGGTGGTTCTTATAGCCGATCTCGCAGCCGAGATAGTTGACCGTCACGTCGAGACCGGTCTCGCTCTTGATGACGTCGGGAAAGAATTCGCTGTAGATTTCCCCGAAGGAGCTGCAGATCTTGGCAACCCTGCCTTTGTCGCCAAGGCCGCCTGTCAGCTTGGCGAGAAGGGCAGGATCCATTGCCGGTTTGTCATGCGGAGCATTGCTCATGGTCATTTAAGCCGCCTTGGTTTCGCCGCCTGGGTTCATCATTTCCTGTTCGACCGCATCGATGGACGGACGCTCGTAAGCCGAGATCGTCTTGCGGCCGTATTCGAGAGCGACCTGCGGCACCGAGCCGTTCATATAGGCAAGCAGCGTCTGCTTGACGATGACATAGAGGCGGTGCTGCTTGTTGCGCACGACCTTGATCTGGGAGACCAGCGGCGAGCAGACGCAGTAGGACAAGAGAATGCCGAGGAAGGTGCCGACGAGCGCCGAGCCGATCAGGTGGCCGAGCACTTCAGGCGAATCGTTGATGTGGGCCATCGCCTTGATGACGCCGAGAACCGCCGCGACGATACCGATCGCCGGGAAGGAATCGCCCATGATCTGGATCGCGTGGTAGGGCTTCATCTTGTCGTGCATGATGGTGTTGAGTTCTTCGTCCATCAGCGCCTCGATCTCGTGGCTGCGGGCATTGCCGATGATGATCAGGCGCACGTAGTCGCAGATGAACGCCGTCAGTTCCTTGTTCTTCAGAACGGTCGGCGCCTGTTGGAAGATCGTCGATTCTGCCGGATTGTCGATATGGGCTTCGATTTCGTTGCGCGACTTGGTGCGCAGGTCGCGCATCAGCGAATAGAGCACGCCGAGCGTATCGAGATAATTGCGTTCCTTCGGCACGGCGTGCTTGAAGGCTTCGCCGAGCGCCTTGCCGGAATCCTTCACCACCTTCATCGGGTTCGCCATGATGAAACTGCCGAGACCGGCGCCGCCGATGATGACGAATTCAAAGGGCTGGAACAGCGCGTCCACATGGCCGCCCATCGCCATGAAGCTGCCGATGACACAGCCGCAAGTCACTATAAATCCGATAATGATGTTCATCGTCAGCCCAATCTGAACGTTACTTTTCTCTAGGACGGATAGGGTTTCTGCCTTGCGTGAGGCTGATGAAAGGGCCGCCCGCAAGGCATTTGCCTGTGCCAGCTTCGCGCAAGCATCTGTCGTCAGTCTAAAGGGGACGAATGGGTGCGTGCACCCGTTTCTGAGATGCCGCCTCAGCGAAATCCCGGCCGAACCACATGAGACGACGCCCGGCTTTTCGTTCCGTTCATCGCCAATGCTTGGAGCTTACCGACATGCAATCCGGTCTTTATGTTTCTCTGTCGTCGCAGATGGCCCTCGAAAAGCGCCTGAACACCATCGCAGACAACATGGCGAACGTGAACACGACCGGCTTTCGCGCCACCGAGGTGAAGTTCGACGAGATGGTGGCGGCGACCAAGAACAAGCTGAACACCAAGGTCGCCTTCGTTTCCCAGGGCAACGACTATCTGAACGAAAGCAATGGCGAGTTGCAGCACACCGGCAACATGCTCGATTTCGCCGTCAAGGGCGATGCCTGGTTCTCACTCGATACGCCGGCCGGCCGTGTGCTGACACGGGACGGCCGCTTTACGCTCAAGGATACCGGCGAACTGGTCTCGATCCGGGGATATCCGGTTCTCGACGCCGGCGGCGCGCCAATCCAGCTCAACACCAAAGGGGGCGAGCCGGCCGTCGGCACCGACGGCATCATCTATCAGGACAAGCGCCAGGTCGCTTCGCTCGGCCTGTTCGAGGCCGACATCAGCAAGGGTTATCTGCGCTATGAAAACAGCGGCATCATGACCACCGACCAGCCGCGCGCCGTCGTCGACCGCTTCAATGTCGGTGTCGAGCAGGGTTATCTCGAAAATTCCAACGTCAACGCCATGCGCGAGATCACCCAGCTGATCGAAGTCAACCGCGCCTTCGAAAGCGTCTCGTCGCTGATGCGCGACAGTGAGGATTCGTTCAAGGAAGCCGTGCAGACGCTGGGAGGCAGCCGCTGAGCATGAACACCACGCTCCTGTCCGCGGACGGCCTTTCCCCGAAGCTGGCGCATCTGGCAGATCTCGTCGACCGATACGTATCGCCGGACTTTGCGGTTGCCCATGGCGGCCGCGTGCAGACCATCGCCGCCGGCCACTACACGGTTCGCGGCCTCTCCCGCCATGTCCGCCTCGGCGAATTCGTCGCCCATAAATCGGCGACCGGCATCCATCTCGGCGAGGTTGTTCGCGTCGAGCCTGATCTGATCTATGTCTGCCCGATCGAACCCGGCGAGCCGATCGGCATCCACGATACCGTGATCCGCAAGGGCGCCTTCCGCATCTCGCCGTCGGACAGCTGGTGCGGGCGCACCGTCAACTCGCTCTGCGAGCCGATCGACGGGCTGGGTCCGATCACCGAGGGCCTCGATCGCCGTTCGATCTCCAATACCGCGCCGCCCTCGATGACCCGCAAGCGTGTCGAGACCGGCTTCAAGACCGGCGTGCGCGCGATAGACATCTTCTCGCCGCTCTGCCTCGGGCAGCGCCTCGGCATCTTCGCCGGCTCCGGCGTCGGCAAGTCGACGCTGCTGTCCATGCTCGCCCGCGCCGATGCCTTCGACAAGGTCGTCATTGCGCTTGTCGGCGAACGCGGCCGCGAGGTGCGCGAATTCATCGAGGATACGCTCGGCAGCAATATGAAGAAAGCGATCGCCGTCGTCGCCACCAGCGACGAGAGCCCGATGCTGCGCAAGATGGCGCCGCTGACGGCGGTCACCATTGCCGAGCATTTCCGCGACAAGGGCGAAAACGTCCTCTTCATCGTCGACAGCGTCACGCGTTTCGCCCATGCGATCCGCGAGGTGGCGACCGCCTCCGGCGAGCCGCCGATTGCGCGCGGTTATCCCGCTTCCGTCTTCACCGAGCTGCCGCGCCTGCTCGAGCGCGCCGGTCCCGGCCCCGAGGGCGCCGGCACCATCACGGCAATCATCTCGATCCTCGTCGACGGCGACAACCACAACGACCCGATCGCCGATTCGACGCGCGGCATCCTCGACGGTCACATCGTCCTGCAGCGCAGCCTCGCCGAAGAAGGGCGTTATCCGCCGATCGATCCATTGGCCTCGATCTCGCGTCTCGCCCGCAAGGCCTGGACGCCGGACCAGGAAAAGCTGGTGTCGCGGCTGAAAGTGCTGATCCACCGCTTCGAGGAGACGCGCGACCTGCGCCTGATCGGCGGTTATCGCCAGGGCGCCGATCCCGATCTCGACATGGCGGTCAAGCAGGTGCCCATCATTTACGACGTCCTGAAGCAGTCGCCGGGCGACCGTGAATCGCCCGATGCCTTTGCCGATCTCGCCGGCGCGCTCAAGGCTGCAGCCGGCATGGGCAATCAGGGCGCACAGATCCAGAGGAGATAGACGTGGCTGAATTCGACGACGAACGCATCGCTTCCCTGAAGCAGCGCAGGAAGACCGTCATCCTGGATCGGTTTCTGACCTTCACCGGCCTGGCGCTGGCGGGTGCGGCCGCCTTCTTTCCCTGGTATGTGTTCTTTAACGAAGACAAATTCGGCATCAACGTCGCCGCCAGCGACAATTCGCGCGACCTGCCCGATTGGCCGGCCCGCAACGTCTTCAGCGTCTCGCCGCTTGCCATGGTCAACAAGAACGAGGGAGACAAGAAGGCCCCGCCGATCGATCCGCTGACGACGGCGACGGTTTCCGATCTCGGCAAGGAGCGCAACGGCAAGCCCTTGCTGGAAGATCAGCCGTTCCCCGGCAAGTCTTCCTTCCGCCTGCTGCACGTCTCCAACGGCCGGGCGCTGATCGAGGATCCCTCGGGTATGTATATGGTGCGCATCGGCTCGATCCTGCCCGACGAAAGCCGCCTTGCGGCACTCGAGCAGCGCGACGGGAAATGGGTGATCGTCACCTCCAAGGGCGATACCTACCAGAACAATTGAACCTGTCGGCCAACGCCGAAGGCAACAGGGGCTCCGCCGCGAATCGGCCGGAGTCCTTTTGCGCTTCTGAAAAGACGCGCGCTCTGTAGATCGGTGGCATTTCCCGAAAAGCACCTTGAAGCCTGAATTCCCGTAAGTCCCACGCAAGATTACCGCACTAGGTTCGGGACAGTAAAAACGGAGAGTTCTCATGCAACCGATCCAACTTTTCGACTTGGCTTCGCGGCAGGCGGAATGGCTGACGGTCCGTCAGCAGGTTGTTGCCGGCAACATCGCGAATGCCAATACCCCGAAATTCCACGCCAAGGACGTCACGCCCTTCGACGTCGTACTTGATAAGTCCGACATCACCATGGCGCGCACCAATCCGGCCCATCTCAGCGGCAACGATTTCAGCGACAGCGGCGATATCGACGTCAAGGAGGCCGCACTCGACCAGGAAATCGGCGTCCAGGAATCCGGCAACACGGTCGGTTTGGCCGAGGAGCTCTCCAAGTCGGGCGATATCAAGCGCCAGTACGATCTGAACACCTCGCTGGTCAGTTCCTTCAACCGCATGATGTTGCTGACCGTCAGGAAGTAAAACGCATGGATCCGCTTTCAGCAGCAATGAAAATCGCCGGTTCCGGGCTCGAGGCGCAGTCGACGCGCCTGCGCATCGTTTCGGAAAACATCGCCAACGCCCGCTCGACCGGCGACACGCCCGGAGCCGACCCCTATCGCCGCAAGACGATCACCTTCGGCCAGCAGATGGATCGCGCCAGCGGCGTCGAGACGGTCGACGTCAAGAAGGTCGGCGTCGACGAAGGCGATTTCAGCACCGAATTCGATCCCAGCAATCCGGCTGCGGACCAGAAGGGCGTGGTCAAGCTGCCGAACGTCAACATCCTGGTCGAGATGGCCGACATGCGCGAAGCCAACCGTTCCTATGACGCCAATCTGCAGACGATCAAGCAGACCCGCGATCTCATCTCCTCCACGATCGATCTCCTGAAGAGCCAATAATAATGATCAGCAGCGTCCAGAATGTCAGTAATCTTTCGATGACCCGTGCGCTCGGCGCCGTCGACACCGAAAATTCCGCCTCGTCGTCTGCCGCCGCCATGCCGGGCACCGCAGGTGCGACCAACGGCATGAGCTTCGCCTCCGTCATGGGCAACATGGCGAGCGACGCGGTCACCAGCCTGAAGGGTGCGGAAAGCATGTCCTTTGCCGGTATCAAGGGCACGGCGACGACGCGAGAGGTCGTCGATTCCATGCTCCAGGCCGAGCAGACGCTGCAGACCGCGATCGCCATCCGCGACAAGGTCGTCTCGGCCTTTCTCGAAGTCACCAAGATGCAGATGTAACTGATTTGAGGACGAACACATGAGAGCGCTCGCCATCGCAGCAACGGGTATGGATGCCCAGCAGACCAATCTGGAAGTCATCGCCAACAACATCGCCAACATCAATACGACCGGTTTCAAGCGCGCCCGCGCCGAATTCTCCGATCTTCTCTACCAGACCGAACGCGCCAAGGGTGTCGCCAACCGCGCCAACCAGGCCGTGGTTCCGGAAGGCGCCAATATCGGCCTCGGCGTCCAGACCTCGGCGGTCCGTAACCTGCATCTCCAGGGCGAACTGACCCAGACCGGCAACGACCTCGACGTGGCGCTGATCGGCAAGGGTTTCTTCCAGATCCAGTCGACCGACGGGACGACGCTTTATAGCCGCGCCGGCGCCTTCAACAAGAACGACCAGGGCCAGCTCGTCACCATCGACGGCTACGAGGTCCTTCCCGGCATCAACATTCCGACGGGCTCGACCGAATTGACGATCAGCCGCTCGGGCCAGGTTTCGGCCAAGCTGCCCGGCGCGACGACCGCGACCACGCTTGGACAGCTGACGCTTGCCGATTTCGTCAACGAGGCCGGCCTCCAGCCGATCGGCGACAATCTCTTTCAGGAAACGGCCGCCTCCGGCCAAGCCGTCGTCGGCAATCCTGACGAGGAAGGCTTCGCCTACATGAAGCAGGGTTACCTGGAATCGTCGAACGTCGACCCGGTGAAGGAAATCACCGAGCTGATCTCGGCCCAGCGCGCTTACGAAATGAATTCCAAGGTGATCACCACCGCTGATGAAATGGCCTCCATCGTCAGCAAGAACCTGAAGTAAAGGAAAGGGCCGAAACATGATGTTTTGCCGGGCAGGACACATCTCAGGATGGGTGGCGGCAGCCACGATCGCAGTCGCGGGCATTTTCTTGCCTGCGGAGGTGGATGCCGGCATGGGTTATGCCGTCGTCCCGACGACGATCATCTACCCCGGCGACACACTGTCGGCCAGCCAGCTTCAGGAGGTCGAGGTCACCAACCCCAACCTCGCCGGCGATTTTGCCAAATCCATTTCCGAGGTCGAAGGCTTGGTCTCCAAGCGCACGCTGCTGCCGGGCCGGACGATTTCGGTTTCCGGCCTGCGCGAAGCCTATACGGTGACCCGCGGTTCTACGATCCGCCTGGTCTTTTCGCTCGGCGCGATGACGATCTCGGCCGCCGGCACGCCGCTCGAAGACGGCTCGACGGGGCAGGTCGTGCGCGCCCGCAATATGGATTCCGGCGTCATCGTCAGCGGCACGGTGCTTGCGGACGGCACGGTCCATGTGAGGGCAAAATGAAATTGTTCTTCCGTTTCTTAACCCTTGTCGCGGTTCTCGCCATGAGCCTGGCCGACGTCGCGCCCGCCTTTGCGCTGACCTCCCGCATCAAGGATATCGCCTCGCTTCAGGCCGGCCGCGACAACCAGTTGATCGGTTACGGCCTGATCGTCGGCCTGCAGGGAACCGGCGACGGCTTCCGTTCCTCCCCCTTCACCGAGCAGTCGATGCGAGCGATGCTGCAAAATCTCGGCATCTCGACGCAGGGCAGCCAGTCCAACGCCAAGAACACGGCGGCGGTGATGGTCACCGCCAACCTGCCGCCCTTCGCAAGTCCCGGCAGCCGTATCGACGTCACGGTGAGCTCGCTCGGCGACGCAACGTCGCTGCGCGGCGGCACGCTTGTCATGACCTCGCTTTCCGGTGCCGACGGCCAGATCTATGCCGTCGCGCAAGGTGCCGCCATCGTTTCCGGTTTTCAGGCCCAGGGCCAGGCGGCCACCGTGACCGAAGGCGTCACCACGGCCGGCCGTGTGCCGGGCGGCGCCATCATCGAACGCGAACTGCCGTCCCGCTTCAAGGATTCGGTCAATCTCGTCCTGCAGCTGCGCAACCCCGATTTCTCGACGGCGATCCGTATCGCCGACATCGTCAACGGTTATGCCTCGGCGCGCTTCGGCGGCCCGGTCGCCGAAGCCAAGGACTCGCAGGAAGTGGTGATCCAGAAGCCGCGCACCGCCGATCTCACCCGGCTGATGGCCGACATCGAAAATCTCATCGTAGAAACCGATACGCCGGCCAAGGTTGTGATCAACGAGCGCACCGGAACGATCGTCATCGGCTCTGATGTCCGCGTCTCGCCGGTTGCCGTCAGCTACGGCACCCTGACGGTTCAGGTCACCGAGACGCCGCAGATCATCCAGCCCGAACCCTTCTCGCGCGGCCGGACCGCGGTCCAGCCGCAGACCGATATCGCGGCTGAGCAGACCGGCGGGCGCGTCGCCATCATCGACGGCCCCGACCTCAGAACCCTCGTCGCCGGCCTCAACAATATCGGTGTGAAACCGGATGGCATCATCGCCATTCTCCAGGGCATCAAATCGGCGGGCGCCCTGCAGGCGGAGCTTGTGCTGCAATGAAGACGATCCTGAACCCCGACATGACGGTCCTGCAGCTGCTGCGCCGGCTGGCGCTGCCGGCGGCAGGTCTCGTCCTTCTGTCGATCCCGGGCGCCTTCGCGCAGGAGCATGCGCCGGCGGGCGACATCACCTCCCAGGACGAGATCAAGCAGTTCTGCACCAACATCGCCGACCCCGCCCGCGACCAGCGTTACCTCCTGCAGAAGCAGGAACTGGAAAAGCTTCGCGCCGACATCGACGCCCGCGTGGCCGAGATGGACCGGCGCAAGGCCGAATACCAGGACTGGCTGAAGCGGCGCGACGATTTCCTGAAACAGGCGGAAGCCGGCCTGACCGACATCTACAAGAAGATGAAGCCGGATGTGGCCGCACTGCAGCTGCAGGAGATGAATATCGAGGTGGCGTCTGCCGTGATCATGCGGCTCGGACCGCGTCAGTCGAGCCTCATCCTCAATGAGATGGACGCCAAGAAGGCCGCGGCCATCGCCAGCGTCATCGCCAGTGCGTCCGATCCCAATACGTCGAAGGATCCTTCATGAATATGCGTTTCCAGGCCGCGATCGCTGCCCTCGCACTCCTTGCAGGTTGCCAGTCTCCGACGGCGGTCAGCGAGATCGGCCGTGCGCCCGCCATGAGCCCGATCGGCAGCGGCCTTGCCTACGGCCAGACGCCGCAGATGGCGCTTTATCCGAAGCAGCCGCGTGCCGTGGCGCAGGGTTATTCGCTGTGGAGTGATTCGCAGGCCGCCCTCTTCAAGGATGCGCGCGCGCTCAACGTCGGCGACATCCTGACTGTCGACATCCAGATCAACGACAAGGCTTCCTTCGACAACGAGACCAACCGCAGCCGCAAGAATTCGAGCGGCATGGCCTGGGACGTCAACGCCCAGATCTTCGGCTGGACGCCGGAGTCCAAAACCGACCTGACCTATGGCTCCGACACCAGCACCGACGGCAAGGGCAAGATCGAGCGCACCGACAAGATCAACCTTATGGTCGCCGCCGTCGTCACCGGCATTCTCGAAAACGGCAACCTCGTCATCTCGGGCTCGCAGGAAGTCCGGCTGAACCAGGAACTGCGCATTCTGAACGTCGCCGGTATCGTGCGTCCGCAGGACGTCAATTCCGACAACCAGATCTCCTACGACAAGATCGCCGAAGCCCGCATCTCCTACGGTGGCCGCGGCCGCCTGATGGAAGTGCAGCAGCCTCCGCGCGGCCAGCAGGCCGTCGATCTTTTCTCGCCGCTTTGAGGCTGAACGACGATGGCAGAGCCAGACGCAAGCGCAGGTCAACCGAAGAAGAAATCCGCGGCGTTGATGACGATCATCGGCATCGCCGTCCTGACGCTCGTCGGCGCCGGCGGCGGCTGGGCGGTCGGCATGATCGTCGCGCCCGAGATCAAGGGCGCCAAGGAGGCCGAGCAGGCCAAGGACGCCGAGGCCAAGAAAAAGGCCGAGGAAGGCCTGGCCCGCATTTCGACCGAGGCCAACAACGTCGTCCAGCTCGAGCCGATCACCTCGAACCTCGCCTACCCCTCGGAAAACTGGGTGCGACTCGAGGTCGCGCTGCTGTTCAACGGGCCGCCGGATGTCAAGGTTTCCGAGGATATTCATCAGGATATCCTCGCCTATATCAGGACCGTTTCCCTGCAGCAGATCGAGGGGCCGCGGGGCTTTCAATATCTCAAGGATGACATACAGGAACGTGTTGACCTTCGTTCGCAAGGGCGGGTATCGAAGGTCATGTTCAGGACATTTGTCATCGAATGATTCGTCTCATAGTTTTCCTTGCCGCCATGATGGCGGTGCCGGAACTGGCGGTGGCACAGCAGCTGCCGACTGACTTGTTGAACGTGCCGGTCGATGGCTCCGTCGCCGCCTGGATCATCCGGACATTCGGCCTGCTGACCATTCTTTCAGTCGCGCCGGGCATCCTGATCATGGTGACGAGCTTCCCGCGCTTCATCATCGCCTTCTCGATCTTGCGTTCGGGCATGGGCCTCTCTTCGACGCCCTCCAACATGATCCTGCTGTCGCTGTCGCTGTTCATGACCTTCTACGTCATGTCGCCGACCTTCGATCAGGCCTGGCAGAACGGCGTGCAGCCGCTGCTTGCCAACCAGATCAACGAGACCGAGGCGGTCCAGCGCATCGCCGAACCCTTCCGCACCTTCATGGCGGCCAATACCCGCGACAAGGATCTGGCGCTTTTCGTCGATCTGGCGCGCGAACGTGGACAGAATATCCAGACGACCGATCCGATCGACTACCGCGTGCTGATCCCGGCCTTCATGATTTCGGAAATTCGCCGCGGCTTCGAGATCGGCTTCCTCGTCGTGCTGCCGTTCCTCGTCATCGACCTGATCGTCGCCACCATCACCATGGCGATGGGCATGATGATGCTGCCACCGACCTCGATCTCTCTGCCGTTCAAAATTCTCTTCTTCGTGCTGATCGACGGCTGGAACCTGCTCGTCGGCAGCCTGGTGCGCTCCTTCCACTGACCGGCTGCGGCTCATGCCTTGGCCACGAGAAACTTCGGATCCTCGATAGGCCGGTTCGTGCTATGCGTGGCTCGCGAAATCCATCAGCAATGCCAGACCTTCCGGCCAGTCACCCAGATCGCTTTGGCCATTGATGTGGCCGGCCGCGCCGATGATTTTCAACTCGCTACCCCATTGCTTTGCTCGCGTTTCGACGTAGGGCAGCGAACCATAGGGATCGTTGGTGCTTGCGACGATCAGCGATGGAAAGCCGAACTGCGCTTGCGGCACATCTGCAAAGCCTGCAGCATCCGCAGGAAAGCTCGGAGAAAGAGGGTCCGGCACGGCGGCGAGGAACGCTCCCCTGATCGGTGAAGGGGCACGTTGGTGCCAATGTGCTACAAGCAGGCAGGAGAGGCTATGCGCCACGAGAATAGGTAGTGTTTTCGCCCGACGCACCGCTTGGTCCAAGGCTTCGATCCAGTCGGAAAGATCCGGCTGATCCCAGCTCGTCGGCGCAAAACGGCGTATGGCTGGATTAGCATTCTCCCAACGGCTCTGCCAATGCGTGTTTCCGGAATTGCCGATGCCCGGCAGATGAATGAATTCGGTCATATCTGGCCTCTTCTTCGCTACGGCGGAATATGGCGGTTTACACCTGCGAACCAAATTGGCATCTATCGGAAAAGTACCGGGTAATCCGATAGATTGAAGGTTGATGGCAAAGCGCACCGATACCAGTCCAGATCTTGATCCAACCGACATCGCCATCATCGAAGTCTTGCAGGATGATGGACGCATCAGCGTCTCCGAGCTCGGAAGGAAGGTCGGCCTTTCCCAGCCGGCCACGTCGGAGCGTCTCAAACGGCTTGAAGAACGCGGTGTCATCGAGGCCTACAGAGCCATCATCGACCCCGCCGCAGTCGGACTTGGCATGATGGCCGTTATTCGCCTGCGCACCACGCACGAGCATATCAAGACATGCCTGAAGCAGTTTTCCGATATGCCGCAGATCATTGAGGTTCTAAGGCTGACGGGAGAGGATTGTTTTCATCTGAAGGTCATTGTTCCCACGCCGGCCGACCTTGAAAGCATCGTCGATGCCATTGCGCGCTATGGTTCGGTCACGACGGCCATCGTTCTGCGCAGGGAGCCGTCTAAACCTATCGGGCGTGAACTGATCGCAAAGAGGTAGTTTCGCAAATACCCGCTGAGGTGAACAGGATCGCTTCGGCGGGTATTCGGCGTCGGAAAGCCTCACTCGGCCGCGAACGGCGCCGTGCGCGGCGGCAGCGCCGCAATGTCCATATGGTCGGGTGCGAGACCCTGCTTGGCGCGCTCGGCCATGCTTTCATAGGCCTGCTCCAGATGGTGGCAGAAGCGTTCGGCATCGAAGAGCGGCGCGATATAGCGCTTCTCCTTGAGGTGTGCCTTGTATTCGGCGATCCGCCCGGGATTCTCGGCCAGTTCGACGGCAAGATCCTCATAGGCCTGCAGGTCGTTTGCGACGAGCTCGGGCAGGTCAATGGCCCTGAGCAGGCTCTCGCTGACGCGTGAGGCGAAGTTGGTGCCTTTGACGGTCAGCACCGGCAGGCCGCCCCAGAGCTGCTCCGAGGTGGTCGTATGGCCGTTGACCGGGAAGGTATCGATGCCGACATCGGCCGCCTGCTGGCGGTCGATGTGCTCTTCATAGGGTGCGCGCGGGCAGAAGATGATCCGCTTCGGCGAAATGCCCGCCGCCTGGAATTGCTTCAAGAGATTCGCCTGGTTGCGCGGCGTGTTCGCCATCAGCCAGAGCACGCTGTTCGGCGCGCGCTTGAGGATCCGGCACCAGCTATGGATGACCTCAGGCGTAATCTTGCGGTTGCCGTTGAAGGACGCGAAGATGAAGGCCTCTTCCGGCAGGCCGAGCTGCTCGCGGGTAACAGCGCGCGGCTTCGGCCGATGCATCGGGTCGTTCGGCTGGTAGCTTTCCGGCAGCCGGCAGAATTTCTCATGGTAGAAGGGCTTGGCCACCTCGGGTAATACCGAATGGTCCCCGATGACGTAGTCGAGGTCGATATTGACCGTGCTGCCGGGGAAACCGAGCCAGCCGACGTGTACCGGCGCCAGCGGCAGGTTGAAGGCCGACGCGCGGCTGCCCGAAGTATGGCCCTTCAAGTCGACCATGATGTCGATATTATGCTCGCGCACCACCTGCAGCACCGCCTGGTCGGAAAAGCCGTGAACGTCGACGATCCGGCCCCAGCGGCTGCGGTCGGTCACGTTGTGTTTCAGGTATTCCGGGCCGGTATGGCAGAAGAGCGTCACCTCGAACCGGTCCGTGTCGTGCAGTTCCAGGATGCGCTGCAGGAGCTTCATTGTCGCATGGCGATCCCAGAAGTCCGATGACATGTAGCCGATCCGGATCTTGTCCGACCAGCTGTGCGGCTGGTTGCGGCGGAAGGCCACCCGTTCCGGATTGAGGGGGGTGGTGCCGATCGTCGCATGCCGGTTGTGGTCTTCGTTGCCGCACCAGTGCAGATGATAGAACGGGTTATCCTTGCGCAGGATCTCAAGATCGCCCTTTGCGAGTGCAGCGTCGATCACCGCCTGATGTTTGCTGGCCTCTTCGAACTCATTGAATTCGCGGGTGAAAACCAGATGCAGGAAGCGGAATGCGAGATTGCCGGGAAACCGCTTGAAGAGGTTGCGCGAGAGGCTCTGGTTGGTTGCGTCGTTCAGATCGTCGCTCAGGAGCAGGGCGGCGAGGCGCATATGATCGGGATTGGCACTCTGTGACAGCACAGTCTTGAACGGGCGGATGATATCCCGCTGCTGGCGCTTCAGATAGATCGCCGTGATGATGAAGGCGAGTTCCGGGTCTTCCTGTGCCTTGGCGAGGTTTCGCATGGCAACCAGCAGAGCATCATCCTCGTTGCCGGTCTCGTAATGCAGCTTGGCAGCCTGTTTCTGGTATTCATAGGCATTCGGTCCTTCGCAGTTACCGGCCAGGCCATAGGCTTTCGCGGCATCGGCCTTGAAGCCGAGCTGCACGAGGTTCTTGGCCAGCAGCGCGTAGGTCTTGGCGTCCTGCTGGATATCCATGAGCTGGTTGAGCGTCGCCAAGGACTGTGTATAGCGGCCTGCCTGGTAATCTCTGGATGCTGCAGAGAACGAAACTTTGCTGTTCAAAACCCAACTCCGTGAAGGAAATGTTCTGGCATGGCTGTCGATCGCCGAGCGCGCACGAGCCGTCCTGCCCGAAAACGGGTGGGTCGATCCGATCATGCTATCCCGGCGCCTGCCACATTGCCATGTGAAGCTTGCTTGAAACCGGTGCGTCTCCTGAAGACGCTTCCTTTCATGAGAGAAAATGGTTTCTTTCCCGGTGCATTAGCATGCGAAGGAATAGATTCAGCCGGCATTAACTATGCGATGCAAGGAGCCGGCCCGGACCCTTTATTTTTAAGAAGTTGGCAAGCATTGGCTGCGAAATTGCCCTGGACATGACGGGTTTGGGCCAAACAAAAAAAGGCGCCGAGTAGCATGAAGCTGGTCCGTCATCGCCGGTACTATAGTCCGGTATGTCCTCCTTTTTGTATCTAGTTTCCAGGGGACAGATTTATGACAAGCATTAACACGAACACCTCCGCGCAGGCCGCCCTCCAGACGCTGCGCAGCGTCAACCAGAACCTCAACAGCACACAGAACCACGTTTCTTCGGGTTACCGCGTCGAAAAGGCTTCTGATAACGCTGCTTACTGGTCGATCGCAACTACCATGCGTTCGGACAACAAGGCCCTCTCGGCCGTTTCCGACGCGCTCGGCGTAGGTGCTGCCAAGGTCGATACCGCTTACACCGCCATGGACAGCGCCATCGACGTCGTCGGCGACATCAAGGCCAAGCTGGTTGCCGCGACTGAAAACGGCGTCGACAAGGCGAAGGTTCAGGAAGAAATCGGTCAGCTGCAGCAGCAGCTCCTGAGCATCGCTCAGTCGGCTTCCTTCAACGGCGAAAACTGGGTTGCCGGCGCTTCCGGCACCAAGAGCGTCGTTTCCTCCTTCGTCCGTGACGGCTCCAACGCCGTTTCGGTCACCACGACCGACTACGTTCTCGACGACAGCACCACGGGCAACGTTCTGTTCGGCATGAGCGGCGGCGCGGTTGATGTCTCCACGGGTATCCTCGGTACTTCGAATGGTTCGACCGGCTCGATCTACTCGATGGACATCACCAACTTCACCTCCGGTGAGATCCAGACGGCTCTGAGCAACGTCGAATCGGCTCTGAAGTCCATGACCAGCGCCGGCGCCGCTCTCGGCTCGCTTTCCAAGCGTATCGACAGCCAGGACGACTTCGTGTCGGCTCTCAGCGACTCGATCGACTCCGGTGTCGGCCGTCTCGTCGATGCCGATATGGAAGAGGAATCCTCCAAGCTCAGTGCCCTGCAGACCCAGCAGCAGCTGGCGATCCAGTCGCTATCGATCGCGAACTCCTCTTCGCAGAACATCCTGTCGCTCTTCCGCTAAGACCGGCCGACATCAGGCTTTCAAGTTTCGCGGCCGGGTTATCCCCGGCCGCGAAATGTTTTAAGATAAGGTTAATGAAAATCCATCTAAGTATCAGATATTTTTGAGATATTCCCAATCTGAATTTAGCCTTCCTTAACCATCTTGCTGTTTTCTAGGCCCATCGAAACGGCGAGTTAACCCTAACGAGAATGGTTAACAGGCATGATGCTGATCGCTGTGGGCCGGACGAAATCCGGAATGTCCCTTCTTAAAATCTGCCAACAAGGGGCAAACAAACTATGACGAGCATCAACACCAATAACGCTGCAATGGCAGCCCTTCAGACTCTCCGTGGTATCAACCAGGGTCTCCAGACAACCCAGTCCCACGTTTCATCCGGCTATCGCGTCGGCAAGGCATCCGACAACGCCGCTTACTGGTCGATCGCGACGACCATGCGTTCGGACAACAAGGCACTTTCCGCCGTTTCCGACGCTCTCGGCCTTGGCGCGGCCAAAGTCGACACCGCTTACTCCGCCATGGACAGCGCCATCGACGTCGTCGGCGACATCAAGGCCAAGCTCGTTGCCGCGACTGAGAACGGCGTCGACAAGGCCAAGGTCCAGGAAGAAATCAGCCAGCTGCAGCAGCAGCTTCTGAGCGTCGCTCAGTCGGCTTCCTTCTCCGGTGAAAACTGGGTTGCCGGCGCTTCGGGCACCAAGAACGTCGTTGCCTCCTTCGTCCGTGACGGCTCCAATGCCGTTTCGGTCGTGATGACCGACTACGTTCTCGACGACAGCACCACGGGCAACGTTCTGTTCGGCATGAGCGGCGGCGCGGTTGATGTTTCGACAGGGATCCTCGGCACCTCGAGCGGTTCGACCGGTTCCGTCTACTCGATGGATATCACCAACTTCACCCTCGGCGAGATCCAGACGGCACTGACCAACGTCGAATCGGCCCTGAAGGCTATGACCAGCGCCGGCGCCGCGCTTGGCTCGATCTCCAAGCGCATCGAGCTGCAGGAGAACTTCGTGTCCGCACTCAGCGACTCAATCGACTCCGGTGTCGGCCGTCTCGTCGACGCCGACATGGAAGAGGAATCCTCCAAGCTCAGCGCCCTGCAGACCCAGCAGCAGCTGGCGGTTCAGTCGCTGTCGATCGCGAACTCCTCTTCGCAGACCATCCTCACGCTGTTCCGCGGCTAATAATCCACGGAAACATCGGCCCGCCGGTCTCCGGCGGGCATCCAAAAATCGAGCCGCGCTTCGATGGAGCGCGGCTTTTTTAATGTCTGTTAACGATCGATTAACCATAATGCTGTCTTCTGCGCTCAACGAGACGGCGGGTTAACCAAATTTAAGAACCGGTTAACAGGCATGAGGCTGGTCCCCGTTCCCGGTAGCTTTCCGGAATGTCCCTTTTTTCCACCTGCCAATAAGGGGCAATCATTTCATGACCAGCATTTTGACGAACGTCGCGGCGATGGCCGCCCTTCAAACACTCCGCGGCATCAACGACAGCCTCGAGGATACGCAGAACCGCGTGTCGTCGGGTTACCGCGTCGAAAAGGCGTCCGACAACGCCGCCTACTGGTCGATCGCAACGACCATGCGTTCGGACAACAAGGCGCTTTCCGCCGTTTCCGACGCTCTCGGCCTCGGCGCTGCCAAGGTCGACACCGCTTACTCCGCCATGTCCAGTGCCATCGACGTCATCAGCGAAATCAAGGCGAAGATCGTCGCCGCGACCGAAAACGGTGTCGACAAGACCAAGGTCCAGGAAGAAATCGGCCAGCTGCAGCAGCAGCTGCTCAGCATCGCCCAGTCGGCTTCCTTCTCCGGTGAAAACTGGGTTGCCGGCGCTGACGGCACCAAGAGCGTCGTTTCCACCTTCGTCCGCGACGGCAACGGCAACGTCTCGGTCAAGACGACGGACTACCTTCTGGACACGAGCTCGGTCGGCAACGTTCTCTTCGGCATGGACTCGGTTGGGGCCATCGAGACGAGTTCCGGCATTATCGGCACATCATATGGGACGATCGGTTCGATCTACTCGATGGACATCAGCAGCTTCGGTCAGGCTGATATCTCCATGGCCCTGACGTCGATCGAGGCCGGCCTGAATGCGATGACCAAGGCTGCATCGCAGCTCGGCTCGATTTCCACCCGCATCGATCTGCAGGAAAACTTCGTCGGAGCGCTCAGTGATTCGATCGACTCAGGCGTCGGCCGCCTCGTCGATGCCGACATGGAAGAGGAATCGAGTAAGCTGACGGCGTTGCAAACCCAGCAGCAGCTGGCCATCCAGTCGCTGTCGATCGCCAACTCCAGCGCTCAGAACATCCTCACGCTGTTCCGCAGCTAAGCCAGGCGCTGAAGCTGGACCGAATCTTGCGGCACCGTCTGGCCGCAAGCGGAAAACCTCCCGGACCGCGCTCGAAAGAGCGCGGTTCTTTCATTTATATCAATGAGTTAATGAGAGTCGCGATCGGCGATCCGCGCTCGCCGCTGCGCTCTTGCCGAACAGGTTGATATCGAGTTACCTTTGCCTCGAGTTGATTTGCTTTTGCGACACACGGCGGAAACCCTGCCGTAGGCATGACGCCACTTCAGTCGCCGCCGGCAATCCGGCCTGCCCTTTCACCTTAATCCGAGACCTGTCGATGACCGTTAAGATTACCAGCGCGGCCGCGGTGAATGCGCTTGCGGTGCTGCGCAGCATCAACAAAGAAGCCAGCCAGACCCAGCAGCAAGTGTCCTCGGGATATCGTATCGAGACGGCCGCCGACGATGCGTCCTACTGGTCGGTCGCGACCGTCATGCGCTCGGACAGCACCAATCTCGGAACGATCGGAGATGCGCTCGGTCTCGGCGCTGCAAAGGTCGATGCAACCTACACGTCGATGACCTCGGCGATCGATCTCGTCAGCCAGATTCGCGCCAAGCTGGTTTCGGCAAGAGAGCCTGGTGCCGACAAGGACAAGATCAACGCTGAGATCAGCGAATACAAGCAACAGCTGCAGACCGTCGTCGAATCGACGTCGTTTGCCGGTGAGAACTGGCTGCTGAACGGCGATTCCGCCGCGCCGCCGACGTGGTCGGTCATCTCGGGCTTCGTGCGCGCGCCGACCGGCGAATATCAGGCCCAGAGCATCGATTTCCCATCGTCGCAGACCATCCTCATCGACAAGAACGATGCGAGCGGCGGTCTGTTCACCAAGGCGGTCGATGCCAACGCGATCAATAACACCGGTGCGACGCCGCGCAATTATTACCTGCTGAACGCAAACTCGACCACGCCGGCGACGGGTACGGAGGTTGCGATCGACAAGAACACGACCGATGCGCAACTCACCGACATGCTCGATGTGACCGACTCGCTGCTCTCCTCGCTGACGACGACGGCCGCATCCATCGGCGTGATGAAGACGCGTATCGACGATCAGATAGATTACACCGCCGATCTCTCCGATTCGATCGACAAGAGCGTCGGCGCGCTGGTTGATACTGACATGGACGAGGCTTCGATCCGGCAGAAGGCGATCGAAACCCAGAAGCAGATGGCCGTCGAAGCGATCTCGATCCTCAACACGGCTTCGAGCAAGATTCTGATCTTGCTTGAATAAAGCCGGGCGCGATCGCGGATGGCGGCGCCATTCATCCTCGCGCAAGTTTGACTTCCTAGTTTCCGGCATAGGGCATCGTCCGAATCCGTGCCGGAGCAAGGTCAAGCCCTTGCCCGCTTCGAAGCGGGCATGCCGGCGCGCAAGGTCATTTTGAGCGGAGCGAGTATGCTGCCGCCTCCCGAATGGGATGGGTTTTTATGAGCATTACGCTTTCCCGGTATTTGAAGGATTTCGGTGAACCGGAACCGTCGGCGCCGATCATCGACATGGATGATTTCGCCAGCGATGGTTTCGCCGAAATGCCGAGCGAACCGGCGATCGACGTCGAGGCGGAGCGCCGCGATGCCTATGCGGAGGGTCATGCCGCAGCGACGGCTGATGTGACCGAGAAATACCAACGGGAGGCGCGGACGCTGGCTGAGACCCATGCGCGCCAGCTCGAGGAATTGAAGCTTCGCTACGAAGTCGAGGCGGCGGCCATCATTGCCTCCCGCATCCGCGATATCGCCGAAGAGGTCGCGCAGATGGTCAGCACAGCCGCCGCCATGGCCATCGCCCCGGTCATGACGGAAGCGCTCGCCGCCCGGGCTGCCGAAAACCTCGCGGTCCTGCTGCGCGACGCGATCCTTGAAGGCGCGGCCGGACCGATCGTCGTCAGGGGACCGGCCCGGCTCTTCGAGGTGTTGAAGGCCGAACTCGGCGAGCATGCCGAGGCGGTTCGCTACTTTGAGACCGACGATATCGATCTCGCCGTCGAAATCGGTGAATCCGTCATCGTCACCCGTATGTCCGCCTGGGCGGCCAGCTTGAAGAAAGTTCTCGAATGAGCGAAGGCGAAAACCATCACCACGGCAAGAACGAGATCATCATCGTCAAGCGGCATGGCGGCGGGGATCACGACGGCGCCCATGGCGGTGCGTGGAAAATTGCCTATGCCGACTTCATGACGGCGATGATGGCGTTCTTCCTGGTCATGTGGCTGGTCAATGCCGCCAACGAGGAGACCAAGGCCTCGGTCGCGACCTATTTCAATCCGATCAAGCTCTCCGACGAAAAGCCGACCGAGAAGGGACTGAAGAAGCCCGTCGACAATGCCGAGGGCGAGGAGAAGCAGGAGAAGTCGAAGCAGAAGGAAGAAAATCCGAACGACGGCAAGGCCTCGGCGGATGGTGACGATCAGACCTCGACATCAGGCGACCAAACCAATTATTCCGAGGCCGATTTCTTTGAGAATCCTTATTCGGTTCTCGCCGAGATCGCCCAGGAAGTCGGCCAGCAGGCCAATGTCAGCGCCAAGGGCGATGGCGGCGCCGCCGATTCCGGCCCGGCCACCGGCGCCGACGGCGGCGAGGCCTATCGTGATCCCTTCGATCCGGATTTCTGGACGAAGCAGGTCGAGGTCACGACAGCCGGCAAGTCCGCGCCTCCGGGCAAGAGCGACCAGCAGGCGGCCGAGAGCGGCACGACCGAGATCGCCAAGGTCGAGGATATGAAGCCGGTACCGCTGACCACCGATCAGAAGGCCGCCCAAGAAGCCAAGGATACCAAGGAAATAAAGGGCGCGGCCGAGGCCAAGGACGGCAAGGCGCCGGATGACAAGAAGGCCGCCGGCAAGAAGGCCGAGGACAAGAAGGTCGAAGCGCAAAAGGACGCCGAGCATCTGAAGGATACCGATAAGAGCGCTGATGAGACCGAGCAGCAGCAGAAGAAGGACGCCGAGCAGCTGCAGGCTGAGATCGCCCAGCAGATCGGCGGCGTTGCCGGAAAGCTTGCCGAAGGTCTGACCGTGACCGCGTCCGAAGGCGGATTGCTGGTCAGCATCTCCGATCAGAGCGACGATTCGATGTTCAATGTCGGTTCCGCGGTTCCGCGCCAGGAGATGGTGCTCGCCATGCAAAAGATCGGTGCGATCCTGAAGGAGAGGGGTGGCGCCGTCGCCATCCGCGGCCACACGGACGGGCGCCAGTATAAGGGCGCGCAGAACGAGAACTGGCGGCTTTCGATGGACCGCGCCCAGAGCGCCTACTACATGCTGGTGCGCGGCGGGCTCGACGAGAAGCGCATCTCCCAGGTCTCCGGCTTTGCCGACCGTCGGCTGAAGTTGCCGGCCGACCCGTTCAACGCGACCAACCGCCGGATCGAGATTCTGGTGCAGGCGGATGAGGGATAGTCGGATGGCGCGTCGGCAGCATCGCTATATCGGATGTGTGGCGCTCGGCCTGGCGATGCTTTCGCCGGCCGCGGGCAGGGCACAGGATCCGGACGATCTTGCGCCGTACAAGATGCTGCGGTCGCTGCAATTCGTGCAGGATTCCGTCGTCGCCGGCGATCATTCGGCCGGTGAGATGCAGCGCTTCATGCTGGGCACGATCGACGAGCGGCTGCGCACCGTCGACACTACGGTCTTCGATGACGACCGCAATGTCGACGCCGCGCTGATCTACGCGATGAGCGGCGGCAATCCGCAGACGCTCGAGTATCTGATCGCCCACGACGTCAACGGCTATTTCGACAACCGCGTCACCGATGTGCTCAGAAAATATCTGAGCGGCAAGGGGCTGCTCGTCGCCAAGACGCTGGAGGAGACGGCCAGGGAATACCGCGACAAGAAGATCGGGCCTTATCTTGCGCTGATCGGCGGCAACGTGCTGATCGCGACGAAACCGGCAGAGGCGATGGATCTCTACGACCAGGCCCGCCTTGCCGCACCCGGTACGATCGTCGAGGAAGCAGCGTTGCGCCGCTCCGTCGCCATCTGCGTCGACAAGGGGATGCTCGACAGGGGGATGGCCTATTCGCAGCGCTATATCAGACGCTTTCTGCATTCGCCCTATGCCAGTCAGTTCGCCGATCTTTTCGTCACGCTCGTCGTCGGCCACGATCACGACGTGAAACCGCAGGATGTCATCGACATCCTCTCCTTCATGGACGCGCCGCGCCAGCGCGAGGTCTATCTGCGCATCGCCCGGGCCGCCGCGATATCAGGCAAGCCGGAGCTGGCGCATATGGCGGTGGAGCGTGTGCAGTCGCTTGGCGCCGGCACCGACAATGCCTTCGGTCCGCTGGCGGATTTCTATGGCGGCATGGCCGGCCTTCCCACCGAGGATATCGACCGGGCGGCGAAGAATGTCAGCGGCATCGCAGGCGACGCGCTTTCGCCGCGCGATCAGGCGCTGCAGGAGGCGGCGCGATCGGTTGCCGACCAGATCCTGCGCGCTCCCGATCCGGCAAGCCTGACGCAAGCCTCGAATCCTAACACTGACCATCAAGAAATCAGTTCTGAAAAGGCTGTGGCTATAGTGCCGCAACCGGGAGCGCCAGGCGCGCTTCCCGAGCCTGTTCCGGGAGGTGTGGCATCGACTGGCCAGAGCCAGGGTACCGACCCCTCATTCAACGCATTTGTCACGACCAATCGGTCCAAGCTCGACGAGATCGACGGTCTTCTGGCGCAGGAAGGCAACGAACAATGATGGATATGAGCGTCTCGGGCGGAGCCGCCGGTGCGGAGTCCGCCGCCGTTGCGAAATCCGCGCGGCCGGCCGGAAAAGACGATGCCGCCGGCCAAAAAAACGGCTTCTCCGACGTGCTTGCCAAGGCAAGCGGCAATGCGGTCGGTGACGAGTCCGGCGATGCGCAGCCGGATCAGGGCGTCGTTGCCGACGGCAGTGCCGAGAAAGTGGCGCGGACGATCCGCGGCCGCAGCGGCGCAAAGCCGTTGATCGATCTCAGCGACGCCGCGCTGAAGGCGCAGGTGGACGTGCAGCCGGAGATCGCCAATGTTGAAAAACCCGCGACAAAGCCTGCAAAGGCCGAGGTCAAAATGCCGGCGGATCTCGCCTTCGGCAAGCTCGCCCCCAAGGACCGCTCGGCCGATGAGGTCGTTCAGGCAGCCAAAGGCGGCAAGCACGCCAAGGCCGACACACTGGAAACCGATACGGACAAGGATGGCGAGGATGATGACGGCGGCATTTCCGATGTCCTCGGCCTGCTGAAGCAGGAATCTGCCGACGGTGCGGTGGCTTTGCCGACGGTCGGCGCGCATCAGGCATCCGCCAAAGCCGATGAAGTCAAGCCCGCCGACAAGAAGATCGACGGTATCGAAGCCAAGACAGGCGGTCATGCGTCCGACGCCCTGGCAGCCGTCAGCGGCAACGTCGAAAGCGGTAAGGCGGATGTTCCCGGATCGGAGAATGCCGAAGCCGCCGATGGCAGGACGTTCAGGATCAGCCGTGCCGATGGCCGCGGCGTGTCGATGGATGTGCATCTCGGCACCGATCAGGCAGGGCCGAAGGATGGCGCGAAGAAGACCGATGTCGAAAACGTCTCGGTCCTCGAATCGCGGCGCTATATCGGCCTGATGCAGAATTCGAACTCCGCTGCCGTCACCGCCGCTCTCTCCGGCGATTCCGAATGGGCAAGCGCCATGCAGCCGAGCTCGGCGCTCTCAAACGCGGCGGAATGGACGAGCACCGGCAAGGTGGTCAATACGCTGAAGATCCAGATGAACCCGCTCGATCTCGGCCTGGTGACGGCAACCATGCGCCTGTCCGGCGACGCCCTGAACGTCGACCTCAAGGTCGAGACCGGAACGGCCTATCGTCAGATGAAGGAAGATCACGGCAAGATCCTTGAAGCTCTGCGCAGCCAGGGCTACGCCGTCGACAACGTCACCATCAGCATGGCGCCGGTCGAGCGTAGCGACGCCGGCAACCAGGCAGGCAGCCAGGCCTCCCAGCAGCAGTCGCTCCCCCAGCAGGGGCAGGGCGGCGAGGCGCGCGAACGCCACAATCAGACGGCACAGCGGACGGGCGGAGGCTTCAATGGCGCAGGTGAGACCGGTATTGAAAACGCTCGCACTGGCGGGGCTGGCAGCCGCGGCGCTGGCGGCGTTTACCTCTGAGGCATCAGCCTCCACCGGCGCCTGCGAACGCGAAATCCAGTCGGCAGCTGCCAAATACGGCATCCCGGTCGGCATCCTCTATTCGGTCGGTCTGACGGAGACCGGCCGCAAGGGCTCGCTCTATCCCTATGCCATGAACGTCGAAGGCAAGGCGATCTTTCCGCCCTCCGAGCAGGACGCGATGCGGCAGTTTGATGTCGCCCGCAGCAGCGGCGCCAAGCTTATCGATATCGGCTGCATGCAGATCAACCACTATTATCACGGCGAAAATTTTGCCTCGGCCGAGGATATGTTCGACCCGCATCGCAATGTGGAGTATGCGGCAAAATTCCTCCGCAACCTGCATGACCGTCACGAGACATGGACGATGGCGGTAGCCAGATACCATGCAGGGCCTAACAACGACCCCGCGCAAAAGCAATATGTCTGCCGCGTTATCGCCAATCTGGTCGCCACGGGCTACGGCAAGTGGACTCCCAATGCGAGTAACTTTTGTCGAAATTGATTCAACCAAAGATAGAAGTGGCGTATTGTGACGAAACTGTGTCACAATATGGCAGGAATCCGGCATGAATCCCCTGCGCAAGTCATAATTAAGAGACTGTTAACTTTTCCACGAATTTTTTGTGTGCATAAACAGCCGCACCCACTAGATATAGATCAAATCGCTACCCGGATCTTAATCAATTATTAGTTTCTGCCATTAACTTTAACGAGTTGTCGCCGATTCGCACGATTCGTACCCATAGATCATTGAAGTGCCACACTGATTCGGAGGCGGACGAATGATCGTCGTGGTTGATGAGCGTGAGCTCGTGAAAGATGGATATACATCTCTGTTCGGCCGTGAGGGCATTCCCTCCACCGGCTTTGATCCAACCGAATTCGGCGAGTGGGTACAGACCGCCGCCGATTCCGATATTGCGGCCGTCGAGGCTTTCCTGATCGGTCAGGGCCAGCGCAACTACGAACTGCCCCGGGCGATCCGGGATCGCTCGATGGCGCCGGTGATTGCGGTCAGCGACCAGCACTCGCTCGAAAACACCCTTGCGCTGTTCGATTGCGGCGTCGACGACGTGGTGCGCAAACCGGTGCATCCCCGCGAAATCCTCGCAAGGGCGGCTGCGATCCGGCGCCGGCTGAAGGCGATCGCCAATTACACCGAGATCGGCGGCATCCGCGTCTTCTCGGATGGCCGTGACCCCGAGATCAACGGTGAAGTCTTCGCGCTTCCCCGGCGCGAGCGCCGCATCCTCGAATATTTGATCGCCAATCGCGGTCGCCGGGTCACCAAGACCCAGATCTTCAACGCCATCTACGGTATCTTCGATGAAGAGGTCGAGGAAAACGTCGTCGAAAGCCACATCTCGAAGCTGCGCAAGAAGCTGCGCAAGAAGCTCGGTGTCGATCCGGTCGATTCCAAGCGCTTCCTTGGTTACTGCATTGATTGGGCCTGATTTTCTTGGCCGGGCGGCGGCGCCCGGCTGAACCTCGATATTGGCCTCGCAGCGTGCATGACAGACAGCTTCACGCAAGGCCCGACAAATACTCTCGAGCTTAACAGGTAAAAAGAGGTTTTCAGATGAGCATTTTCGGCAGCATGAAGACGGCGGTATCGGGAATGAATGCGCAGGCGAACCGCCTCAGCACCGTCTCCGATAATATCGCCAACGTTAACACGACCGGTTACAAGGCTGTGTCGACGAGCTTCTCGTCGCTGGTTCTGCCCTCCTCAGGCGGCAACTACAATTCCGGCGGCGTTCAGACCTCCGTCCGCCAGGCCGTCTCCGACCAGGGTGATATTTCCTACACCACCTCCAGCACCGACCTTGCGATCTCAGGCGACGGCTTCTTCATCGTCCAGGGTGCGGACGGCACGCCGGTCCTGACCCGCGCCGGAGACTTCCAGAAAGACGATGAAGGCAATCTCGTCAATGCCGCCGGCTTCCAGCTGATGGGTTACTCCTACGACTCCGGCTCTCCCGCCGTCGTCGTCAACGGCTTCGACGGTCTCGTTCCCGTCAATGTCAACCAGGAAGGGCTGACCGCCATTGCCTCGACATCAGGGATCTTCAAGGGCAACCTCGATTCCGGGGCGACTGTCGAGTCGACCGCGGCGAATCTTCCGAGCGCCAACGGCACCACCACGACAGCCAACACCAAGAAGTTCTCGATGGTCGCCTACGACACTCTCGGCAACAAGGTGATGTACGACTTCTACTTCACGAAGACGTCGGTCACAACGCCGCCGCCGGCAACCGGTACCGCCAGCACCTGGGAAGTTTCGATCTTCCGCAACGCCGATGCGGCGGTAGGCGGCACGACTTCCTTCCCCTACACCAGCGCGGACGTAGGCACGACCCAGCTCGATTTCGATGCCAACGGCAAAATAACCAACTCGACAGGCTCCGTTAACATCGTCGATCCGGTGACCGGCCAGACGATCGCCATGGACCTCTCCGGCTTCACGCAGCTCGGCGCCGCCTTTGCCGGCACCGGCACGCCCAATGGCCAGGCCGCAAGCCCGGTCAAGGACGTCACGATCGACGGCGACGGCATCGTCTACGCCAAGTACGAAGACGGCAGCACCAAGCCGCTCTACCGCATTCCGCTCGCCAACGTCGCGAGCCCGGATAAGCTGACCCTGATGAGCGGCAATGTCTACAGCGCCAACGGCCAGTCGGGCGTCACCGTCACCGGTTTCCCGCAGACCAACGGCCTCGGCACGATCAAGTCAGGCGCTCTCGAAGGTTCGAACGTCGACCTCGCCGGCGAACTCACAGAGATGATCGAGGCGCAGCGCAGCTATACCGCCAATTCCAAGGTGTTCCAGACGGGGTCCGACATCATGGACGTCCTCGTCAACCTCAAGAGATAAGCAGGGTAACGGGTAAGCCATGTCGCTCACGTCAGCACTGAATACCGCGCAGGGAATATTCAACAATACCGGCACACAGAGCAGTGTCGTATCGAACAATATTTCGAATGCCGGCAATAAAGATTACGTGCGCCGGCAGGCGATGCTCACCACGTCCCTGAATGGCGCACAGGTCGTCAAGATCGACCGGGCGCAGGAAGATGCCCTGCTGCGTCAATATCTGAAGTCGTCCTCTCAGGACAGCGCCCAGCAGACCCTGCTCAGCGGTATCGAGGATCTCAAGTCGATCGTGGGTGGCAACGATTACGAAACGTCGCCATCCACCTATCTCGGTGTTTTCCAGCAGAAGCTTCAGGCCTTCCGCACGACGCCGGGCAGCACCGTCGCGGCCCAGGGCGCCATCACCGCCGCCCAGGACGTCGCCAACTCGCTGAACAATTCCTCGCAATCCGTTCAGGACGTTCGCGCCAACGCCGACAAGCAGATCGCAACCGATGTCGATACGCTGAATACGCTGCTGAGCCAGTTCGAGAAGGCCAACAATGCGGTGAAGACCGCCACGGCCTCGGGTACGGATGCATCCGGCGCTCTCGATGAGCGCGAGAAGGCCCTCAAGCAGATTTCGCAGATCGTCGGCGTCAGCGCGACGACGCGCGACAACAACGACATGGTGCTGAGCACGTCCGACGGGACGATTCTCTTCGAAACCATCCCGCGTACGGTGACGTTCCAGGCGAAGGATGTCTACAACGCCACCATATCAGGCAATTCGGTCTATATCGACGGTGTCGCGCTTCCGCGTGGCAGCGGATCGACGGCGACGGGGCAGGGGAGCCTTCAGTCGCTCCTGCAGGTTCGTGACGAGATCGCTCCCAACTTCCAGAAGCAGCTCGATGAAATCGCCCGCGGTCTGGTCTCGCTCTTCAAGGAGCAGAGCATCTCGGGCACCCCGGCCTATGTGCCCGGTCTCTTCACCTGGAGCGGCAGCACGGTCGAGGCCGGCAGCAGCGCGGTTGCCGGCATGGCGTCGACCATCACCGTCAGCAGCACCGTCATCACCTCGCAGGGCGGCGACCCGATGCGCCTGCGCGATGGCGGCGTCAACGCCGACGGCGTCGTCAACAATCCCACCCACCTCAGCGGCTATACGACGGACCTCGATAGTCTTTACAATGCCTTGGGCTCCGACATGGATTTCGACCCGGCAACGGGAACGACGGTCGGTTTCGACACCACGACGGGCATCGATTCGAACGTCAGCATCATGGAATATGCCACGAATTCCCTCGGCTGGCTCGAGCAGTACCGCAGCAACGCCACGACGGCGGCGGAGAACACCTCGGCGGCTCTGTCGCGCTCCGACGAAGCCTATTCCAACGAGACCGGCGTCAACCTCGACGAGGAACTGACGCTGCTCCTCGACATCGAGCAGTCCTACAAGGCTGCGACCAAAATCCTGAACGCCGTTGACGAAATGTTGAAGTCACTGCTGGATATTGCGAGTTAAGCCATGAAGAGCTCATTTATTTCAAGTTCGGCCATTCAGAATGCGATGCGCTTGACCATTCGTCAGGGGCAGAACCAGATGACGAAGGCGACGATGGAAGCAACGACGGGAGTCTATGCGGATATCGGTGTCTCGCTTGGCGGCAATGCCGCGAGAAGCGTGGATTTCAGCCGCGAGGTCGACAGGATCGATTCGATCAAATCGAGCAATTCGCTGGTTACCGCGCGCATGGAATCCTCGCAACTCGGCCTTTCCAAGATGAAGGACGTCGGCGACGGTCTCGTTTCGAAGCTGACGGCGCTCCAGGGCAGCCACGATCCCGGCAGCATTACCGTCGCCATCCAGTCGGCGACCAGCGCGCTCTCCACGATGATGGACACGGCCAATACCATGGTGAACGGCGAATATCTGTTCTCCGGCATCAATACCGATGTGCAGCCGCTGACCGACAAGACGACCGCCACGAGCGCGGACATCGTCACGGCGCTGAACACCTATGCGACCGGCCTCGGCAAGCCGGTCAGCGATTTGACCGGCGCTGAAATGGAGACCTTCATAACGTCGACGGTCGAGCCGATGTTCAGCGAAGCGAACTGGACCGATGCGACGACCGGCTGGTCGCAGGCATCGAGCCAGAACATGACGAGCCGCATCAGCAACTCGGAAGTGATCGAATCCTCGACCAACGCCAATTCCGAAGGCATGCGCTACTTCGCGCTTGCCTCGGTCATGACCTCGGCGCTGCTCGGCCAGGGCCTCAGCAGCGATGCGATGAGCACAGTGTCCAAGCAGGCGATCAGCTACACGACGAAGGCGACCAGCGGCCTCGTGACGCAGGCAAGCCAGCTCGGCCTTTCCCAGGAGCGCGTCAAGAAGTCCAACGATGCCCTCGACGCCCAGTCTAATATCATCAAGAACAAGCTCGTCGATCTCCAGGGCGTCGACCCTTACGAAGCGTCGACCCTCGTCAAGACTTTGGAAACGCAGCTTGAAACAGCTTACACGATCGTTTCGAAGATCCAGCAGTTGAGTCTCGTAAATTACCTTTGATGATCAAAGGCGCGCAAAGAAGGATGCATGAATGTATCAGTTCTCATATGCCGAAGTCATGCAGGACTCGGTGGCCGACGCGAAAGAGCGGGAATGGCAGGTCCTTGACCGGTCCATAGACCTGCTGTCGTTGGCGCGCGAAAAGGAAAAATACGGCCGGGAAGCCATCGAAGCCCTGTTTTATACCCGCCGGGTGTGGATCAGCTTCATCGAGGATCTGAAACATCCCGACAATCAGCTGGAGATCGAGCTGAGGGCCAACCTCATCTCGATTGCGATCTGGATATTGAAGGAATGCGACAGGATACGAAAACGTCTGTCTAATAACTACCAGGGCATCATCGACGTTACCACCATCATCAGGGATGGACTTAAATGAAAAGTACACTTCGCATTTCTCTGAAAGCCGGAGAAAGAATCTTCATCAACGGCGCCGTCCTGCGCGTCGACCGCAAGGTCGCGCTGGAATTCCTGAATGATGTGACGTTCCTTCTCGAAAACCACGTCCTCCAGCCGGAAGGCGCCACGACGCCGCTGCGCCAGCTCTATTTCATCGCGCAGATGATCTTGATCAATCCCGAGGGCAAGGACCACTCGACGGCGATGTTCCGCAAGTCGATCACCATGCTGCTCACATGCTTCAAGAACGAGGAAATCCTCGCCGAACTGAAGCGCATCGATGCGCTCGTCTCGACCGGCCGCGCTTTCGACGCGCTGAAGGCGATCCGCGGCCTCTACGCGATCGAAGACAATATCCTCAATAACCACGAAATGCCGCCGACGATGGTCGAGCAGATTCGTAGGGAGATTGCGCCATGGCGGTAGATGCAACATCAAGCGTGAGCACGTCGACCTCGAGCTCGACGAGTTCGGCCAAGAAGAGTGCGACGCTTAATTATGACAATTTCCTTCAGCTGCTCATCGCGCAGATGAAGAATCAGGATCCGACCGATCCGATGGATGCCAGCGAACAGGTTGCGCAGCTTGCAACCTTCTCGCAGGTCGAGCAGACGATCCAGACCAACACCAAGCTGGACACGCTTCTGGCAAGCTCGAGCCTCACCCAGGCCGGCAGCTATGTCGGCAAATACATGGAAAGCGCCGACGGCACCGTCAAAGGCATCGTCGATTCCGTCAAAGTTTATTCCGACGGCATCATTGCGACGACCAAGGATGGCGGTAAGATACTCGTGCAGGCGGGAATCACTGTTGCTAACCAGGCGCCGACCACCACGACGACCACCGATAGCAGCGATACCTGATACCACGGCGCCGACGCGTCGGGTGATACCAATCAACAGCGGCCCGGCCACGGCGGGGCTGCTTCGAGGCGATATGAGGTTGCCTTTCGATGAATGAAGCTGATGCATTGGATCTGTTCCAGGCGGCGATCTGGACCGTGCTGATTGCCTCCGGTCCCGCCGTCCTCGCTGCGATGGTGGTGGGTCTCGTCATCGCCTTGATCCAGGCGCTGACCCAGGTGCAGGAAGCGACACTAACCTTCGTGCCGAAGATCGTCGCCGTGCTGGTCGTGGTCGGCGTTACCGCGCCTTTCGTCGGCTCGCAGATCTCGATTTTCACCAATCTGGTCTTCTCGCGCATCCAGTCCGGCTTCTGAGCCACCTTCGCGCAAGCTTCGCCATTTAATTCTCGATCCGAATTGGCGGACCTCATGTCCGCTCCTCTCATGAAGAGACGGAATCGTTATGGCGCAACCACCTGCATTACCCCTTCCGAAAGTTGTCCCGAGTCTCCGCGATGTCGGTTTCGCCCTCGGCATCATCGGCATCATCTGCATTCTCTTCCTGCCGATCCCGCCATTCCTGATCGATATGGGACTGGCCTTCTCGATCGCCTTCTCGGTGCTGATCCTGATGGTTGCGCTGTGGATCCAGAAGCCGCTCGATTTCTCGTCTTTCCCGACCATTCTGCTGATCGCGACGATGACCCGGCTGGCGCTGAACATCGCGACGACGCGCGTTATCCTGTCCCACGGCAATGAAGGTCACGACGCGGCCGGCGGCGTCATTGCCGGCTTTGCAAGCCTTGTCATGTCCGGCGACTTCGTCATCGGTCTGATCGTCTTCCTGATCCTCATCACCATCAACTTCATCGTCATCACCAAGGGCGCCACGCGTATCGCCGAAGTCGGCGCGCGTTTCACTCTCGATGCCATCCCCGGCAAGCAGATGTCGATCGACGCCGATCTCTCGGCCGGCATCATCGACGAGAAGGAAGCCCAGCGCCGGCGCAGAGAGCTCGAAGAGGAAAGCTCCTTCTTCGGTGCGATGGACGGTGCCTCGAAATTCGTGCGCGGCGATGCTGTCGCCGGCCTCATCATCACCGCCATCAACGTCTTCGGCGGCATCATCATCGGCTACTTCCGCCACGGCATGCCGATCGGCGAAGCGGCCGACGTCTTCGTTAAGCTCTCCGTCGGCGACGGCCTCGTCTCGCAGATGCCGGCCCTCATCGTCTCGCTCGCCGCCGGCCTGCTCGTGTCGCGCGGCGGCACCACCGGCTCCACCGACCAGGCGGTCGTCAATCAGCTGAGTGGCTACCCCCGCGCGCTGTCCGTTTCCGCCGTGCTGATGTTCGTCCTGGCCTTGATGCCGGGCCTGCCCTTTATCCCCTTCGTGATCCTCGGCAGTCTTCTTGCCTTCGGCGCCTGGTTCATCCCGCGTCAGGTCGAGGCTGAAAACAAGCTTCGCCGCGAGCAAGAGGAAAAGAAGGTCGTCCAGAATAAGGAACTGGAAAAGGATTCGGTCAAGTCCGTGCTGCGTACCTCGGAGATCGAACTCGCGCTCGGCAAGATGGTTTCGACGCGTCTGCTCGGCGCTCACCAGGAACTCGCCTTCCGCGTCGGCAAGATGCGCAAGAAATTCGCCACGCAATACGGCTTCGTCGTGCCCGAGATCAAGGTGACGGACGATATCGCCATCGCCGAGAAGTCCTACCAGATCCGCATCCACGGCACGACGGTCGCCTCCAACCTCCTGCGCGTCGGCGAAGTCCTGGTCGTCACCGGCGCCGGCCGCCGGCCGAGCATTCCGGGCGACGAAATCCGCGAACCGGCTTTCGGCATGCCGGCCGTCTCGATCCTCGAAAACTTCGCCGACGATCTGAAGCGCGAGGGCTTCCAGCCGATCGACAACGTCTCCGTCGTGCTGACCCATATGAGCGAGGTCATCCGCAACAACCTGCCGCAGCTCCTGTCCTACAAGGACGTCAAGGTGCTGATCGACCGGCTCGACCCCGAATACAAGAAGCTCGCCGACGAGATCTGCTCGTCGCACATGTCCTATTCCGGTCTGCAGGCGGTGCTCAAGCTTCTGCTTGCCGAACGCGTCTCGATCCGCAACCTGCACCTCATTCTCGAAGCGGTGGCCGAGCTTGCCCCACATGTCAGGAAGACCGAGCAGATCGTCGAGCATGTCCGCATCCGCATGGCCCAGCAGCTTTGCGGCGACCTCGCCGACAACGGGGTGCTGCGTGTGCTGAGACTCGGCAGCAAATGGGATCTCGCCTTCCACCAGGCGCTGAAGCGCGACGCCAAGGGCGAGGTGATCGAATTCGACATCGATCCGCGCAGCCTCGAGGAGTTCAGCGAACAGGCCACCAAAGTTATCCGTGAGTTCATGGATCGCGGCCTGCCATTCGCCCTTGTCACGTCTCCGGAAACACGCTCCTATGTGCGCATGATCATCGAACGGCTGTTCGCCACGCTGCCGGTCCTGTCGCATGTCGAACTGGCCAAGGGCATCGAGATAAAGATTTTGGGCTCTATTTCATGATAACAGACCCGCAAGGGACCGTTCTCGCGCTGTTTCTGGTTTTCTGCCGGATCGGTGGCTGTGTGCTGGCTCTTCCGGGTTTTTCCTCGGCGCGCGTGCCCGACCAGCTGCGCGTCTTCATCGCCGGCGCGCTGTCGATCTCCGTCATGCCGCTGCTCTGGGACACGGTCTATCCGGCCGTCCACACCGGTTCCGGCACCTATATCGGCTTGATCTTCAGCGAATCGCTGATCGGCGTGATGTACGGCATGTTGGCGCGGATCTATACGCTCGGCATGCAGTTCGCCGCCTCGATCGTTGCCATGATGGTCGGCTACACCCAGCCGGGTTCCGCCGACATCATCGAAGACACGCCGGAAACCAGCCTTTCCGCCTTCATCACTTTTGCCGGCATCATGATCCTCTTCATGATGGATTTCCATCACATCGTCTTCCGAGCGCTGATCGATTCCTACACCACCATGCCCTTCGGCGGCCTGATGCAGATGCGCGCGACGCTGATCTCCTTTACCGACACGCTGGAGCAGACCACCTACATCATGCTGCGGCTGTCGAGCCCGTTTTTGATCTACGGCCTGATCTTCAACGTCTCGATCGGCTTCATCAACAAGCTGGCGCCGCAGATCCCCGTCTACTTCATCTCCACGCCCTATCTGCTGATGGGTGGGCTCTTCCTGATCTACTTCTCGATTGCGGCGATGGTCAGCCAGTTCAGCCAGTCCTTCGGCTCGATCTATATCGGGCGATGAGGCTGATATGATCGAAAAGAACCGCTCCCAGAAGCTCAAGCGACTGCTCGTGGTGCAGCGGCATATCGAAAGGATGGCCGAAAACGACCTGGCCGAAACCAGTCGCCAGCGCGTTGAGGTCAATGCTGCGATGGACGACGTCATCCTCGCGCTCGGCTCGATGGACCCGGTCCACCACGCCTTCTCGCAGAATTACGCCGATCGATTCGGCCGGCTTTCCATCAAGGACAAGCAGCTGACCGGCATGCAGGAGATCCACGAGATGCGGCTGGCGCGCGAGCGCGCCAAGGGCGATCGTTTCGAAGAGGGCATGAACGACGCCCTCGAGGCCGAGCGCCGTAAGGCCGATGACAATGCCGTCTACGATGTCATCGATCAGCAATTCGCAACGCCAGCCTCCAGCAAGCTTCAAAACCCATAGTCGTTACGATCTTAAATTAGAGGATTGTAACGTGGCTATTTCGCCCCCCAGTGATCTGGTCCTGGACGTTGTCAAAGCTGCCGACCCCATGGAGGTTCAGGCGGCCCAGGAGAAATTGAAGGCAAATCGTGCGGCCTTTGCCGCAACGAGCCTCGCCGAAAACGGCAAGGGCTTCTCCAATACGGTCGATGTTCTCGACCATGTCGGCCAGAAGAGCGGCCTCAACAACATCCAGAACCGCACCAAGGCCGAGGAAGTGCCGGAGAGCTACCGGAAATTCGAGGCCATGGTTCTGCAGAATTTCGTCAAGTCCATGCTGCCGAGCGAAAGCGAAGACGTCTACGGCAAGGGCGCGACCGGCGATATCTGGAAGGGCATGATGGCCGAACAGCTCGGCAACACCATGGCCAAGGGTGACGGCATCGGCATCGCCAAGCAGATGTACAGCGAGCAGCTGCGCCGCCAGGAAGGCAAAATCGTCAATGCCTCGACCGATGATCGTGACCGCAACACTGCGATCAGCATGATCGACGACTTCCAGCGCAAGACATTCGGCACGCCGACTGCCGACGCCAAGTCCGATGGAACAGGATGATTTCAGGCCCGTTCGGCCTGAAATCTGAATCCCGTTCTCAATGAAAGAGTTAGAGCATGCTGCGGTGCGTAAACCGCGCATAGTTTTCGGCATCATGCTTTAAGCGACGCATAACCGAGGGTACAATGGAAATAGTTTCGAACGAATACAGGATCAAATCCGTTCTCGGACGCCTCGAAATGATCATCGACAATGAGAACACCCGGATCGGCAGCGATCCCCAGTTCGATCTCAAGGTCTCCAATGCGCATAAGAGCCGCTGCCTCTACGAGCTGTCGATGCTTTTCCGCGACACCGATCCGGCCGAGCTTGCCGCTGCCCATCTCGATCAGCTGCACGGCCTGAAGAAGAAGCTGGTTCTCAATGCCCGCCGGGTCGAGGCGCATCTCGAAGCGGTTCGCGCTGTCGCCGACCTGCTGAAGAACGCCGTTCAGGACGCCGACGCCGACGGCACCTATTCCCAGGAACAATTCGCCTCGCGTGGTAACTGATGATCAAGCTCGTCCTCACCGGTGTCTGGGTTTGCGCCGTCACCTTGGCATCGGTCTATTTCTCGGTGTACCTGGCGACCGCGCCGGCGCCCGCGGCAACGGATTCCAAGCAGAGCGCGCTCGAACTGGTGAAGGGTGAAACGATCACGGTACCGATCATCGGCGACGGCGCGATCACCGGTTACTTCCTCGGCCGCGTTTCCTTCATGATGAACAAGGAAATGTTGAAGGGTGTGACGCTGCCGCTGGCCGAGATGACCACGGACGAGCTTTTCAGCCTGCTCGTCGGCAACAAGATGGTCGATATCGCCCACATCACATCCTTCGATCCGAAGGCCTTCCGCGAAGAGATCAAGAAGGGCATGAACGAGCGCCTCGGCGGCGAATATGTCGCCGACGTGATGCTGGAGCAGCTCGACTATCTCTCCAAGGAAGATGTCAAGGAAAGCTCCGCCGGCCAGCCGAAGAAGGTGGGCACACCCGTCAAGATCGTCGAGACCGCACCGGCCGGCGAAGCGCCGGCCCCGGCCGCCCACTAAAGACCGTCCAATCATCGACGACAAACGGCGCCGCAGGGCGCCGTTTGTCGTTGGCTGATGTGGTTAATAAACCACTTATACGAGCATGGAAATTCAAGGAATTTTCCTAAGGGTTGTTTGAAACCGTCCTGTTATATCAGGTGCCACAGCTTGGCATGGGCCGCTTCCGGGTTCGGGATCGCCGATGCGGGAAGTGTGGGCTTGTTTTCCGGGATGTCGGGCGGATGAAGCATCCTCGGCAGGAGGTTGGAATGAATCTGATTGCAAACTTCGCGGTGCTCGCATCGCGGCGGACGATCTTCGATCTGCCGGTCTGCGACCTCGGCTGGGACGACGCTCTCGTTTTCATCAACGAGTTGGCCTCCATTCCCGTCGGCCAGACCGTGGTTTGCTTCGTCAATGCCCACAACATGCTGACCGCGCTTCGCGACGACGAATATTACCGGATCATGTCGCACAATCTGGTGCTGCCTGACGGTATCGGCCTCAACATCGCATCGCAGATCGCCCATGGTGGGCCGTTTCCCGCCAATCTGAACGGCACCGATTTCGTGCCGGCCTTCCTCACCTTCATGGAGGCCCCGCGTCGCATCGGCCTCATCGGCGGCACGCGTTCGGTCGTCGAGGCGGCGGCGGATAATTTCCGCAGGCATACGCCCTGGCATGAATTCATCGTCATTTCCGACGGCTATTTCGACAAGGTCGATTCCTCCGCCGTCACCGAGGAACTCGAGCGCCAGAAGGTGGATATCCTGATCGTCGGCATGGGAACGCCGCTGCAGGAGAAATGGGTCCACGACAATATCCGTGCCGATCATGCGCGCCTGGTGCTGACGGTCGGGGCTCTCTTCGACTTCGTCTCCGGCGCCGTGCCGCGTGCGCCGAAGACGGTGCGGATGATGCGCCTGGAATGGGCTTATCGCCTGCTGCAGGAGCCGACGCGCCTCTGGCGCCGTTACGTCATCGGCATTCCGGTCTTCCTCTTCCATGTCCTGCGCTACCGCTTCCGCCGGCGCGAAAGGATCCTCAGCCATCCGGAAGAGCAGGCTACCGCGCTGCAGCCGCGGGTGGATCACAAGAAGGCGAGCTGAGCCGACAGCGCCGCGCGTCTTTTCAGACGCGCAAAGAACGCTGCCGCCCTTGGAATGGCAAATGACCGATCCTTGAATCGATGCCGATTCAAGGATCGATCCATAGTTCTTACACGCTGCGGTTAACCATTTCTTTGCCATGAATATTTAGACTGGTTTAATCATCTGCCTCCGTGCGGATGAGCGAATTCGGCCATCCTGTGCATGAGATGTGGCGCAAATGTACGATATCAGGGCCAGAAGCAGTTTCCATGATCGCGCAGCCGCAGGGCCGCGTGACGACCGCTATGGATCGCCCCGGCCGACCCGGCCTGATATCGCCCCGCCCGAGGCCGAACTGCTGCGTGTCATCGGCCGCGCGCTGGAAGAGCAGCGCGCAAAAGCCGCGCCCACGGCCCCGCTGGTCGACCGCATCGAAACCATCCTCGGCAATCGCCTGCGGGCCGCCAATGATGTCGGCCATCCGCTTTCTCACGACCGGGCGTGGTATGAAGAACTCGCTCCGGCCGGCGAGCCGATGATCTCGGGCGAATCGCTGGCGGTCATTCGTGAGGAACCGGCCGAGCCCCTGCCGGCGGCGCCACCGCGGCGCATCGGCGGCATGGGTCTTCTGATGATGGTCGCCGCGGCGACGATCGTCGGCGCCGGCCTGCCGGCATTGATGCCGGCGTCGCCAGCCCTCTACCGCGCCGAAGCGACGCTTGCGGTGAAGACCGATGCCGCAAGCCGCGCCGCCTTCACCCAGGCAGCAGTGAAAGGGCTGATGTCGGCGCGGGTGGTTGCTTCGACGGTCGCCGCCCTGAAACTCGATCACGATCCCGAATTTGCCGGCCGCAGTGCCGATGCGCTTGGCGTTGCGCTCGATCTCCTCTCGGCGACCGGTGCTGCTGCCGATCCGGCCTCGCGCGCCGAGGCGACGTTGAAACATGCGGTCGAGATCTTGCCCGATGCCGCCGCCGGCATGATCCTCGTCAGGGTGACGACGGGCGACAGCGGTAAATCCCTGCGCATCGCCGCGCGGCTTGCCGAGGCGGTCTCCTCGGCAGATGGAGCCGGCGGCAACGCCGAAACCGACGCCGCCTTGCGCAAGGCCTATGACGAGGCGAAGGCGGAGCTTGCCGCCTTCACGGCAAAGAGCGGTGAGGGCAATGTCAAGGTGGCGGTCGATCTTCGCCGCCAGATCGACCGGCTCGATGCCGATCTGAAAGAGGCCGACCGGACTATCCTCGACGCCAAGGCGCAGGCCGACCGGCTGAAGGCGGCAAAACTTGCCGGGGTGCTCGACGGTTCGTTGCCCGCCGATATGCTTTCGCCGGCGCTGCAGAACTGGCGCGACAAATATGCCGTCGCCAAGACAGCGCTGGCGCAGCTTTCGGCCGAGCTCGGCCCGCGCCATCCGCGCCTCTTGCAGCAGCAGGCCGAAACCGATGGCCTGAAGGAGAATATGAGCAAGGAACTGACCCGTCTTGCTCAGGCCGCCAATGTCGCCGCCAAGGCCGCCGTCGATGCGCGCAAGGGCCTGAACGACCGCCGCAACACGCTGATCGCTCAAAGCTGGGATACCGGCGTCGACCTTTCCCGGCTGACCGAACTCGGCGAGAAGGCCGATGCTGCGCGTTCGCGCCTGGAAGATGCGGCTTCCGCGTCGGCCGGAACGGTCGCCGACGGCCATGTCACGCTCATCAAGCCGGCGTTGGCAACGGCGGTTTCGGCGGGGGATGGCCGGACCGGACGTTCGCTCGCCGGCGCTGCTGCTGGTCTCGCCGCAGGTCTTGCTGCGGCTTTCCTGCTGCGCCTGCGTAAACCCATGGCCGCACCCGAAGAGGAGATGCGGGTTTCGCCACCGCTGTCTTCCGCGCCGCCGGCATCGCAACCGGCCCCGCCCCCGGTCGACGAGATGGAGGTGCTGCGCTCCGAAATCTCCGGCCTGCGCGACCGGCTTCGAGTTCATGCGCTCGAAGCGCGGCCGCCGCTGCGCTGAACGAGCATTTCCTTGCATTTTTGATATTGCCTTGCTGCTTTCCGACAGGATAGGGCGTTAGCGGGCATTTGACGCTCGCCGGCTATCCATAGATTGAGGCGAAACAGGGCGGAGAGACGCGTGACGACAGTAATCGACGGCAAGAACGTAGCTGCATCGGTCATTCAGACGGTCAAGAGTGCGACGGCAGCGCTGGAAAAGAGCAGCGGCGTCACGACGGGCCTGGCGGTCGTCATCGTCGGCGACGATCCGGCCAGCCACGCCTATGTCGGCTCCAAGGGCCGCATGGCCAAGGAATGCGGTTTCAAGTCGGTCCAGCACACGCTGCCGGCCGAGACCAGGCAGGAGGATCTGGCCGCCCTCGTCGCCACCCTCAATGCCGATCCGTCGATCCACGGCATCCTGGTGCAGTTGCCGCTGCCGAAGCCGCTCGACAGCGAGCCGATCATCCAGTCGATCCTGCCGGAAAAGGATGTCGACGGCCTCAGCGTCGTCAATGCCGGCAAGCTCGCCACCGGCGACCTGAAGACCGGTCTGGTCTCCTGCACGCCGGCCGGCGCCATGGTCTTCGTCCGCCGCACCCATGGCGAGGATCTCTCCGGCCTCAATGCCGTCGTCATCGGTCGCTCCAACCTGTTCGGCAAGCCGATGGCGCAATTGCTGCTGAACGCCAATGCGACGGTGACGATCGCGCATTCCAGAACGAAGAACCTCGCCGAAGTCTGCCGCAACGCCGATATTCTGGTCGCCGCCGTCGGTCGGCCGGAGATGGTCCGGGCCGATTGGGTCAAGCCGGGCGCGACGGTCATCGATGTCGGCATCAATCGCGTGCCGGCTCCCGACAAGGGCGAAGGCAAGACCCGGCTCGTCGGCGATGTTGCCTTCCGGGAAGTCGTCGAGGTCGCCAGCACCATTACCCCGGTGCCCGGCGGCGTCGGCCCGATGACCATCGCCATGCTGATGGCCAACACTGTTATCGCCGCCCATCGCGCGGCAGGGCAGACCCCGCCGCAGTTTTAACTGCTTAAGCCTGTGGAGCAGGGCCGGTCGAGGCCCTGACGATCAGCTCGGTCTTCCACAGCTCCTGGTCGGGGAAGGGGCCGGCCTGCTTCACAGTGCCGATCAGCCGCTGGGCGATGCGCACACCGGCGGCCCGCAGCGAGGAGCGTGTCGTCGTCAGCGGCACCGAGAAATTTTCCGGCTTCAACAGCGGCAGCACGTCGTCATGGGCGATCAGCGAAATATCCTCGCCGAGCCGCAATCCCGCCTGGTTGACCGCGCGGATTGCGCCGAGCGCCAGCACCGTGCTGGAGCAGAGGATCGCCGTCGGCCGCTCCGGCAGCTGCAGGAAGTGTTCCATCGCCAGCAGGCCTTGCTCGTCCGTCATCAGCGCGTGGCTGATGCAACCCTCATCGAGCGCCAGCCCGCGCTCGGCCAGCGCCGAGATGACGCCGTTCCTCCGGCGGATGGCGAAATCGAGATGCATTGGCCCGTTCATCAGCGCAAAGCGCGTATGGCCGAGTTGCAGCAACAGCCGCGTCGCATCGTAGAAGGCGCCTTCATTGTCGATGTCGAGATAGGGATAATCCGGCTCCGCCCCGAAGGAGCGGCCATGCACGACATAGGGCATGGAGAGCGATTTCAGCATGGGAAGGCGCGGATCGTGGCCACGCATATAGGCGACGAACAGGGCGTCGACATTGCCGCTGATCGCCAGGCGCCGGAGTGCGGCCACCTCGTCATCCGGGTCGGCCGGCATGATGACGAAATGGAAGTCGTGGCGCACGGCCTCTTCGCCGAGCCCGGCCAGGAATTCGCCGAAATGCACGTCGGACTGGTGGCCGGGCGCCGTCGGCATGACGAGGCCGATCGAGCCTGCCTTGCCGGTCGCCAGCCGCTGCGCCGCCTTGTTCGGCCGGTACCCGGTTTCCTTGACAGCCTGAAGCACGCGCTCCCGGGTCGCCTCGTTGACCTCGGGATAGCCGTTGAGCGCTCGGCTCACCGTCGTCTGCGACAGCCCCAGCAATTCCGATAGCTGTTTGAGATTCACCTGCTATGCTTCCTCCCGGCCCGCTCTGCAGCCGTCTTGAAAAGGCCCGCCGCCTCCCAGTGGCATCCAAAGCGCTTTCAATTATGTAGCATTTGGCGCGCTTGACTCAAGAAAAATCGCTCCATATTTCCCGATAGGCGTTGCTGCGCCGCGATAACAGCCGTGTTCACAGCCGGTTTTCGCGAAATGACTTGACTTCATTCCACCGAAAGTGAAATGAGTTGAGTGTCAAAGCGCTTTGAAATTTCTTTTTAAGGGAATTCGGCGCGGTTGGGATTGTGATGGGAGGATGATCACATGAAAAAGTCATTTTTGATGGGCGTTGCCGCGGCAGCGCTTTTTGCCGGCGCTGCGTCCGCGGCCGATTTGAAATTTCCCCCGGGACAGGATGCCAAGTTCAACTGGAAGAGCTATGACGAATTCAAGGCTGCGCATGCCGATCTGAAGGGCCAGCCGCTGACGATCTTCGGGCCGTGGCGCGGCGAGGACGAGGCGTTCTTCCAGAGCGTTCTTGCCTATTTCACCGAAGCCACCGGCATCGATGTCAAATATTCCTCTTCCGAAAACTACGAACAGCAGATCGTCATCGATACCCAGGCAGGCTCGCCGCCGAACATTGCCGTTCTGCCGCAGCCGGGCCTGCTCGCCGATCTCGCCAGCAAGGGCTTCCTGACGCCGCTCGGCGATGACAACTCCAAGTGGATCAAGAACAATTACGGCGCCGGCGACAGCTGGGTCGGATACGGCACCTACAAGGGCAAGGACGGCAAGGACGCCTTCTATGCCTTCCCTTACAAGGCCGACGTGAAATCGCTGGTCTGGTATGTTCCGGAGAACTTCGAGGAAGCCGGCTACAAGATCCCGACGACCATGGAAGAACTGCACGCCCTGACCGACCAGATCGTCAAGGATGGCGGCGTTCCCTGGTGCATCGGTCTCGGTTCCGGCGGCGCCACCGGCTGGCCGGCGACCGACTGGGTCGAGGACCTCATGCTGCGCATGCAGCCGCCGGAAGCCTATGACAAATGGACGACCAACGAGCTGAAATTCACTGATCCGGCCGTCGTCGCCGCGATCGACGAATTCGGCAAGTTCGCCAAGAACGAGAAATACGTCAATGGCGGCGTCGCGGCCGTGGCCTCGACCGATTTCCGCGATAGCCCGAAGGGCCTCTTCTCCGTTCCGCCGAAGTGCTACATGCACCACCAGGCCTCGTTCATCCCGAGCTTCTTCCCCGAGGGCACGAAACTCGGCCAGGATGCCGACTTCTTCTACATGCCGACCTATGCTTCGCATCCCGAACTCGGCAAGCCGGTGCTCGGCGCCGGCACGCTCGTCTCGATCGCCAAGGACTCGAAGACGGCCCGCGCCTTCATCGACTTCCTGAAGACCCCGATCGCCCATGAGGTCTGGATGGCGCAGTCGAGCTTCCTGACCCCGTATAAGGGCGTCAGCACCGAGGCCTATGCCAACCCGCAGATGAAGAAGGAAGGCGAGATCCTGACCTCGGCCACCACCTTCCGCTTCGACGGTTCCGACCTGATGCCGGGCAAAATCGGCGCCGGCGCCTTCTGGACCGGGATGGTCGATTTCGTCGGCGGCAAGTCGGCCGAAGAGGCTGCCGGCGAAATCCAGAGCGCCTGGGACGGCATCAAGTAATCGTCAAAATGATGCCGCCGGCGTGCCGGCGGCATGGCTTGCATGACTGGCCGGGCTCGCCAAGAGTCCGGCCATCGCAGGCTGTATTGTGTTGGGGCAATGCGAATAGATTGACGATGACCGGCGCTGACCCGTCAGCATAAAAACCGGTCGGGATAAGATCAGGGGAAGCAGGGGAGGGACGAAATGCTGTTGCAGATTGTGTCCGCTTTGGGCGTCGTGGTCGGGGCCGTTATCGCGTGCTCGGCCTATTTCTATTTTTCGAACAAGATCCTGGATCTGGCTCTGCCGGTGAAGGATGGCGACATCCGCGCCGCATCGCGCAATCTCAACCGCCGCGCGCTGATCCGGCCGTGGTTGTTCATCGGCCCGGCGCTCTTCCTGCTCATCGTCTATCTCGTCTATCCCGTCGTTGCGACCTTCATCCTGTCCTTCTACGACCGGTCGGGCAATCAGTTCGTCGGCGCGACGAACTACCTGTGGGCCTTGAACGACCGCGAATTCCGTCAGTCGATCTTCAACAACATTCTCTGGCTCGCCGTCGTGCCGGCCGCCTGCACCTTCTTCGGCCTCGTCATCGCTGTGATGACCGATCGCATCTGGTGGGGCAATATCGCCAAGAGCATCGTCTTCATGCCGATGGCGATCTCCTTCGTCGGCGCCTCGGTCATCTGGAAGTTCATCTATGAATATCGCGGCGGCAACGACGTCCAGATCGGCCTGCTGAACGCCATCGTCCAGACCTTCGGCGGCACGCCAGAAGTGTGGATCTCCGTTCCCTTCTGGAACAACTTCTTCCTGATGGTCATCCTGATCTGGATCCAGACCGGTTTTGCCATGGTCATCCTGTCGGCCGCGCTTCGCGGCATTCCCGAGGAGACGATCGAGGCCGCCGTCATCGACGGCGCCAATGGCTGGCAGATCTTCTGGCGCATCATGGTGCCGCAGGTCTGGGGCTCGATCGCCGTCGTCTGGACGACGATCACCATCCTCGTCCTCAAGGTCTTCGACATCGTGCTGACCATGACCAACGGCCAGTGGCAGACGATGGTGCTGGCCAACCTGATGTTCGACTGGATGTTCCGCGGCGGCGGCGATTCCGGCCGAAGCGCCGTCATCGCCATCATCATCATGCTCGCCGTCACGCCGATCATGGTCTGGAACGTGCGCCGCGCCAACCGCGAACTGAAGGGCCACTGAGATGACCGCTGCCGGAAGTTACTTCAAGATCGGCCCCGCCCGCCTCTTCGTTCACGCCGCCGTTCTGCTGATCGTCATCATCTGGCTGATCCCGACGCTCGGCATCTTCGTCAGCGCCCTGCGCGACAAGGACCAGATCGTCGTCTCCGGCTGGTGGACGGCCTTCGTCGGTTCGACGCAGACCGTCGCCGTCCGCTTGGGCACGCCGGACCAGCAGCAGCAGGAAGGTGCAGCCTATGTTATTGCTGGCAACGTGCTGGAAGGCCAGACCGGCCGCTCGGTGAAGGCCTTCGGCAACCGCGTGCAGCAGCCCGCCGCCTATAAGGCCGGCGAGACCGCCGATCTCGGCGACGGCGAAACCCTGCAGATCAACAGCGACGGCAGCTACCGCTATGTCAAGAACGCCGCCTTTTCGCCCGACGAACGCCCACGGCGCATCTATGCCTCCGTCTCGGCGCCGCCGGAATTCACTATGCAGAACTATAAGACCGTTCTCACAGGCGAGGGCATCGGCCAGTCCTTCATCAACTCGCTGACCGTGACGATCCCGGCGACGATCATCCCGATCCTGATCGCCGCTTTCGCCGCCTATGCGCTCAGCTGGATGGAGTTTCCCGGCCGGGCCCTTTTGATTGCGCTGGTCGTCGGCTTGATCGTCGTGCCGCTGCAGATGTCGCTGATCCCGCTGCTGCGCCTCTATAACGAGATCGGCAACCTGCTCGGCGAACCGTCGAAGACCTATCCCGGCATCTGGCTGGCCCACACTGCCTTCGGCATGCCGCTCGCCATCTATCTCCTGCGGGCCTATATCGCCGGCCTGCCGAAAGAGATCATCGAATCCGCCCGCGTCGACGGCGCCAGCGACTTCGAGATCTTTACCCGCATCGTTTTGCCTCTGTCCTTCCCGGCACTCGCCTCCTTCGCCATCTTCCAGTTCCTGTGGGTGTGGAACGACCTGCTCGTCGCTATGGTCTTCCTCGGCACCGACAAGGACCACCTCGTGCTGACCGGCAGCCTGAACGCGCTGCTCGGCTCGCGCGGCGGCAATTGGGAGATTTTGACGGCGTCGGCCTTCGTCACCATCATCGTGCCGCTGCTCGTCTTCTTCGGGCTGCAGCGTTATCTGGTGCGCGGCCTGCTGGCCGGTTCGGTCAAGGGAGGCTGACCATTCGCAAACGTGACTTCAAACAGGATATTCCATGAACGTGGCTTCCCAATCGATCTCGACCCCCGACAAGGACTGGTGGCGCGGCGCGGTGATCTATCAGATCTACCCGCGCTCCTACCAGGATTCGAACGGTGACGGCATCGGCGACCTGAAGGGCATCACCGCCCGCCTGCCGCATGTGGCAAGCCTCGGCGTCGATGCGATCTGGATCTCGCCCTTCTTCACCTCGCCGATGCGCGATTTCGGTTATGACGTTTCCGACTACGAGAATGTCGATTCGATCTTCGGCACGCTGGTGGATTTCGACACGATGATCGCTGAGGCCCATCGCCTCGGCATCCGCGTGATGATCGACCTCGTCATCTCTCACTCGTCGGATCAGCATCCCTGGTTCGTGCAGAGCCGCTCCAGCAAGACCAACGCCAAGGCCGACTGGTATGTCTGGGCCGACGCCAAGCCGGACGGTACGCCGCCGAACAATTGGCTGTCGATTTTCGGCGGCTCGGCATGGGCGTGGGATCCGACGCGCATGCAATATTACCTGCACAATTTCCTGACCTCGCAGCCGGATATGAACCTGCATAATCCGGAAGTGCAGGATCGTCTGCTCGATGTCGTGCGTTTCTGGCTGAACCGCGGCGTCGACGGCTTCCGCCTCGACACCATCAATTTCTATTTCCACGATCCGTTGCTGCGCGACAATCCCGCCCTTGCTCCCGAGCGGCGCAACGCCTCGACGGCGCCGGCGGTCAATCCCTATAATTTCCAGGAGCATGTCTACGACAAGAACCGGCCGGAGAACCTTGCCTTCCTGAAGCGCTTCCGCGCCGTTCTCGAGGAATTCCCGGCGATTGCCGCCGTCGGCGAAGTCGGCGACAGCCAGCGTGGTCTCGAAATCGTCGGCGAGTACACCTCCGGCAACGACAAGATGCATATGTGTTATGCCTTCGAGTTCCTGGCGCCCGATCCGCTGACGCCGGAGCGCGTCGAGGAGGTGATGGAGGATTTCGAAGCCGCCGCACCCGACGGCTGGGCCTGCTGGGCCTTCTCCAATCACGACGTCATGCGCCATGTCAGCCGCTGGGGCGGGCTGGTCGCCGATCACGACGCCTTCGCCAAGCTCTATGCCTCGCTGCTGATGACGCTGCGCGGCTCCGTCTGCCTTTATCAGGGCGAGGAACTGGCGCTGACCGAGGCCGATCTCGCCTATCAGGATCTGCAGGATCCCTATGGCATCCAGTTCTGGCCGGAATTCAAGGGCCGCGACGGCTGCCGCACCCCGATGGTCTGGGACAGCCAGGTCGCCCAGGGCGGTTTCTCGACAGTCAAGCCCTGGCTGCCGGTGCCGGTCGAGCATATCCTGCGCGCCGTCAGCGTCCAGCAGGGCGACGAGGCTTCGGTGCTGGAGCACTATCGCCGCTTCATCGCCTTCCGCAAGCTGCACCCGGCTTTTGCCAAGGGCGAGATCGAATTCGAGGAGACTGAGGGCGATACGCTGGTCTTCACCCGCGAATACGGCAATGAGAAGCTGCTCTGCATCTTCAACATGAGCCCGGCCGAAACAGGCGTCACCCTGCCTGCGGGAGAATGGCAGGCGTTGACGGGGCATGGCTTTATCAGCAACAACTATGGCGACAAGATCGATATTCCGGCCTGGGGGGCGTATTTCGCCCGTCTCGCTTAAGGATCAGCAGGGGAGAGAGACATGACTGGACTGACGCTGAAGGATATCCGCAAATCCTACGGTTCCGTGGACGTTCTCCACGGGATCGACCTCGATATCAAGCAAGGCGAATTCATCGTCTTCGTCGGCCCGTCCGGCTGCGGCAAGTCCACGCTTCTGCGCATGATCGCCGGTCTCGAGGCGATCACCGGCGGCGAGATGTATATTGACGGCCATCTCGTCAATGACGTGCCGCCCTCCAAGCGCGGCATCGCCATGGTCTTCCAGTCCTATGCGCTCTATCCGCACATGACGGTCTTCGACAACATGGCCTTCGGCATGAAGATCGCCGGCGAAAGCAAGCAGGAGATCGACCGCCGGGTGCGGGCGGCGGCCGAGAGCCTGCAGCTGACCAAATATCTCGACCGCCTGCCGAAGGCGCTGTCCGGCGGCCAGCGTCAGCGCGTGGCGATCGGCCGCGCCATCTGCCGCGATCCGAAGGTCTTCCTGTTCGACGAGCCGCTGTCCAACCTCGATGCGGCGCTGCGCGTCGCCACCCGCATCGAGATCGCCCGCCTGAACGAACAGATGGCCGATACGACGATGATCTACGTGACCCACGACCAGGTCGAGGCGATGACGCTCGCCGACCGCATCGTCGTTCTCTCCGCCGGCAATATCGAGCAGGTCGGCGCGCCGCTGGAGCTCTATGAGCGCCCGGCCAACCTCTTCGTTGCGAAATTCATCGGCTCGCCGGCCATGAATATCATCCCGGCGACGGTCGCCGGCACCGGAGGCCAGACGACGGTGACGCTGACCGGCGGCATGTCGGTGACGCTCGATGTGGCGACCGACGCGGCCGAAACCGGCAAGCAGGCAAGCTTCGGCGTTCGCCCGGAGGATCTGCGGATCGCCGACGGCGCCAACTACCTCTTCGAGGGCGAGGTGTCGATCGTCGAAGCGCTCGGCGAAGTGACGCTGCTCTATATCGAGGGCCTGGTGCCGGGCGAGCCGATCGTCGTCAAGCTGCCCGGAATCTACGATGTGAAGAAGGGCCAGAGGATGCGGTTTGCCGCCGACAGGCAGAAGTTGCATCTCTTTGACGCAACCGGTCATACCTACCGGAAATAAGGCGGCCATTTTTGGGGTGGTCATCCCAAGAATTGTCCGCGGCGGGCCGGATTCTCACTTTCTGTTAAAGATCGGCTGCTACCTTTTCCCAGTCAATTTATGAGGGGGATAAGCACGTGGCCGCTTCCAATCCGTCACAGCCAAAATCTCATTTCCTGAGCAAGGAAGAATCCTTCATGTATGACCGCGAGGCGCGGTTCAAGATGGAGGACACGATGAATGCCGCGCGCATCGAATATACGGAAAAGGGCGTCATGCACGCGGCTTCGCGCCGCTGCGACATTGTCCGGATTTCGATGAGCAGCGCGACACTGGCGATCCTGACCCAGTTCAACCTGCCGAAGCAGTTCTATCTGGATATTCCGGATGCCCGCATCACCAAGGTCGGCTGCCTGCTGATGAAGGTCAACGCCAACAACACGATCGAAGTCCGCTTCCTGCGCCTGCTGACGCAGAAGGAGCTGAACAAGATCTTCGTCTACAGCACCCACCCGGCGCATCGCGACTACGTGCTCGATATCCGCGCCTGACGGATCGCACGGGACTGATACGGAAAACCCGCGGGGTGCTGCGCGCGCTCCGCGGGTTTTTGTTTGCCGGGAATTGCGTAAAAACAAAAGGATAGAGCGGTTCTGCACTTCCGTTAAAAGCTGAACCGCTCTGGAGCGTCTATGCTCAGTGGAAGAGCACGCTGGCCCCCTGATCCGAAGCGCCGACGGCGCGGCGGAACGGCGCGAAGAGCTCGCGGCCCATGCCGAATTCATTGTCGGAGAGATCGACGGTCACTGGTTCGCGCTCGGCCAAGTCGGCAGCATCGACGAGCAGCTCGAGCGTGCCCTTGATCGCATCGAGGCGAATGATGTCGCCGTCGCGGATGCGGGCGATCGGGCCGCCGTCGACCGCTTCCGGGGTGACGTGGATCGCGGCCGGCACCTTGCCGGATGCGCCGGACATGCGCCCATCGGTCAGCAGCGCCACGCGAAAACCGCGGTCCTGCAGCACGCCGAGCGGCGGGGTCAGCTTGTGCAGCTCCGGCATGCCGTTCGCCTTCGGGCCCTGGAAGCGCACGACGGCGATGAAATCGCGGTTGAGCTTGCCTTCCTTGAAAGCGTCCTGCAGTTCCTGCTGGCTGTGGAAGATGATTGCCGGCGCCTCGATGATGTGACGCTCCGGCTTGACGGCCGAGATCTTGATAACAGCCTTGCCGAGATTGCCGCGCAGCATCTTCAGCCCGCCATTCGCCTGGAACGGCGTTTCGATGCTGGAGAGCACCTTCGGATCGTGGCTCTTGTCAGGCGACGGCTCGCGCAGGACGCCGCCCTTTTCGCCGAGGCGGGCATCGACCGTATAGGCTTGGAGGCCCTGGCCGAAGACGGTGCGCACATCGTCATGCACCAGGCCGTGCTTCAGGAGCTCCTTGATCAGGAAGCCCATGCCGCCGGCCGCCTGGAAATGGTTCACGTCGGCAAGCCCGTTCGGATAGACGCGGGCGAGCAGCGGCACCACTTCCGAAAGCTCGGCAATGTCCTGCCAGGTAAGATGGATGCCGGCCGCCCGCGCCATGGCGACGAGGTGCAGCGTATGGTTGGTCGAGCCGCCGGTCGCATGCAGGCCGACGACGCCGTTGACAACGGAGCGCTCGTCGATCATCTCGCCCGCCGGGGTGAATTCGTTGCCGAGCGCGGTGATCGCCAGCGCCCGCTTGGCGGCTTCGCGCGTCAACGCTTCGCGCAGCGGTGTGCCGGGATTGATGAAGGAGGAGCCGGGCATATGGAAGCCCATGATCTCCATCAGCATCTGGTTGGAATTGGCGGTGCCGTAGAAGGTGCAGGTGCCGGGGCCGTGATAGGATTTCGATTCCGCCTCGAGCAGTTCGGCGCGGCCGACCTTGCCCTCGGCAAAGAGCTGGCGCACGCGCGACTTCTCGTCGTTCGGAAGACCTGTCGTCATCGGACCGGCCGGAACGAAGATCGACGGCAGGTGCCCGAAGGAGAGCGCCGCGATGACGAGGCCCGGCACGATCTTGTCGCAGACGCCGAGGAAGAGGGCGGCATCGAACATGTTGTGCGACAGGCCGACACCTGCCGACATGGCGATCAGATCGCGCGAGAACAGCGAAAGTTCCATGCCCGGCTGTCCCTGGGTAACGCCGTCGCACATGGCCGGCACGCCGCCTGCCACCTGCGCCACGCCACCTGCCTCGGCGGCCGCTTCGCGGATGATCGCCGGATAGGTCTCGAACGGCTGATGGGCCGAGAGCATGTCGTTATAGGCGGTGATGATGCCGAGATTGGCGATGCGGTCACCGGCGAGCGCATCCTTCTCGGCGGGGGAACAGACCGCGAAGCCGTGGGCAAGGTTGGCGCAGCCGAGTACCGAACGGGCCACACCCTTGGATGCGGCGGCGCGCAGGCGTTCCAGGTAGCGCTCGCGAGATGGCTTCGAGCGTTCGACAATGCGATCGGTGATCGCAGAAATACGTGCGTGAGCGGACATGGAAAATCCCTGCCTTGTTCGTTGTCTTATCTGTTTCGGCGGCTCTGGCCTGAATCTCGATCCGGATTGACGGCCGATCAGGGAGCCCAGTAGATCTCGACCGGGGAAGTGGCCCGGCGCAGAACGGCGCGGATCGGCATTTCTGCCTCGTCTCCGTTGCCTTCCGCCTTGGCGAGAACGTCTTTTTTGCCTTCGCCCTCAATATGGAGAACCAGGAGTGCGGCATCCTGAAGACTGGAGAAGGTGAAGGTCAGGCGCGGCTCGCCGGCCCCTTCCGCTTCCATGGTGATGATGCCGCGCGGCGTCGATGCATCGAGTGCCTTGGCAAGATTGCTGCCGCCGGGAAAGAACGAGGCCGTGTGGCCGTCGCCGCCCATGCCGAGGATGACGACGTCGAAGGGTGAACTGATCGCCTTGGTCTTCTCGGTCGCGAGCGAGGCTGCCTCTTCCACCGAAGCCACATCCTGATAGAGCGGCAAGAAGTGTGCCGCCTTTGCCTTGTTCTGCAGCAGATTGGCGTCGACCAGCAAATGGTTCGAGCGTGCATTGTCGGCCGGCACGAAGCGTTCGTCAATGAGGGTGATCGTCACCTTGTCCCAGGCGATGTCGCGCGTCGAAAGCGCCTGGAAGAAGGCCTTCGGCGTGGAGCCGCCGGAAACGGCGATGGACGCCGTTCCGCGGGCGGCGATCGCCGCCGAAAGCGTATCCGCGACCTTGTCGGCAAGGTTGCCGGCGAGATCTGCCGCGCTGGCGAAGGAATGCAGGGTCGATGCCATCGATTTCCTCCTAGATCTCGTCATGCCAGGTGCGGCCATCGCGCTCGATCAGCGCAATGGCCTGGCTCGGGCCCCAGGTGCCGGCCGTATAGCCCTGCACCTGCTGGCCGGTCGTTTCCCAACCCTTGAGGATCGGATCGACCCATCTCCATGCGGCTTCGACTTCGTCACGGCGCATGAACAGCGTCTGGTTGGAGCGGATCACATCCATCAGCAGACGCTCGTAGGCGTCGGGATTGCGGACGTTGAAGGCCTGGGCGAAGCTCATGTCGAGCGACACGTTGCGCAGGCGCATGCCGCCCGGACCCGGATCCTTGATCATCAGCGACTGCTTGACGCCCTCATCCGGCTGCAGCCGGATGATCAGCTGGTTGGCGACGATGCGCCCGGCCGCCTGGTCGAAGATCGCATGCGGGATCGGCTTGAAGGTGATGACGATCTCGGACATGCGCCCGGTCAGGCGCTTGCCGGTTCTGATGTAGAAGGGAACGCCGGCCCAGCGCCAATTGTTGATCTCGGCCTTGATGGCGACGAAGGTTTCGGTGTTCGAGACGCCGCCTTCGAGCTCTTCGAGATAACCTTTGACCGGGCCGCTGCCCGACGCGCCGGCGCGGTACTGGCCGCGCACCGTCGCCTGCTCGACATTGGAGGCATTGAGCGGCTTCAGCGCCCGCAGCACCTTCAGCTTCTCGTCGCGAACGGCTTCCGAATCCATGGACGAGGGCACTTCCATCGCCGTCAGGCAGAGCAGCTGCAATATGTGGTTCTGCACCATGTCGCGCAGCGCGCCGGCCGTATCGTAATAACCGGCGCGGCCTTCGAGGCCGACCGCTTCGGCCACGGTGATCTGCACGTGGTCGATATAATTGGCGTTCCACAGCGGCTCATAGAGCGCGTTGGCAAAGCGCAGCGCCATCAGGTTCTGCACCGTCTCCTTGCCGAGATAGTGGTCGATGCGGAAGATCTGCTCTTCCTTGAAGGCCCGGCCGATCGTGTCGTTCAATTGCAGCGCCGAGGCGAGGTCACGGCCGATCGGCTTCTCGACGACGATGCGGGTCGACTTGGTGATCAGCTTGTGGTCGTGGATCTTCTGCGAAATGTCGCCGAAGATGCCCGGAGCGACGGCGAGATAGAAGGCGCGAACGCGGTCCTTGCCCTCGTCGAGCAGCTTCTTGAGATGATCCCAACCGGTGTCGGTGCGGGCGTCGACGGAAACGTAGAACAGACGGGCACAGAACTTTTCGACTTCCGCCTCGTCATATTCGCCCTTTTTCAGGTGCTCCTTGAGCGCGTCCTTGGCGAATTTGCGGTATTCCTCATGCGAAAGCGGGCTGCGCGAAGCGCCGATGACACGGGTCGGTTCCGTAAACTGGCCCTCGATCTGGCGATGATAGAGGGCGGGCAGCAACTTGCGCTCGGCAAGGTCGCCGCTGCCGCCGAAGACGACGTAATCAAAAGGCTCAACGGGAATGATCTGGCTGCTCATGAGCTTGTCTCTCAATCAGGCTGGTTGGCGGCCCTTTTAATCTAATCGATTTAAAAAAGCCAGTGTGCAGTGCAATGAATCTCTCAGGCACCGGTTTTAGAGCGAATTCCCGGAAGAGGAAATCCGCAATCGGACTAAAACTTGTCGCGAAGCGCAAACCACGACAAGGCGAGGAAAAGCAGCGGCGCCCGCATGCGCGCTCCGCCGGGAAAGGCGGGAATATCGAGCGATTTGAACAGGTCGAGATCGCCGGATTTTCCAAGCACCGTTTCCGCGTAGAGCTTGCCACAGTAGTTTGACAGCATAACGCCATGGCCGGAATAACCGCCGATCGAGATGACGCCGGGCATGACCTCGCGCACGAAAGGCTGGCGCGGCATGGTGATGCCGACGCTGCCGCCCCAGGCGTGGGTGATGTCGATATTCTTCAGCGCGGGGTAGATCTCGGCGATCTGCCGGCGGATATGCTCGGAAATGTCCCGCGGATTGTCCGCCGTATAGGCCTCGCGCCCGCCGAACAGCAGGCGGCCGTCGCCGAATTTGCGGAAGTAGCGCACGACGAAGCGCGAATCGGCCACCGCCTCGCCGCCCGGCAGCACATCGGGGTATCGGTCGAGCGGCGCCGTGGCGCCGATGAAGGAGCGGATCGGCATGATATGGCTTGCCGTCACCGGTTCGAGGCCGTCGATATAGGCGTCGCAGGCAATCAGCGCGCGCTCGGCGGTGATCACACCCCTTTCGGTTTCGATCGTCACCTTGCCGCCGCTTTGGCGGATCGCCGTTGCCTTGGTCATCTCGAAGATGTCAGCGCCGGCGTTGGCGGCGACCCGCGCCAGGCCGACCAGCAACTTCAGCGGATGGATGTGGCCGGTGCCGACATCGCGCACGCCGCAATGGAAACGCTTCGAACCGAGCCGCTCCTGCGTTTCCTTCTCGTCCATGAAGCTGATATGCGGATAGCCGTAGCGCTCTGCGGCGATCTCGGCATTTTCATAATAGTCGCGTTTGTAGCTCGCCTTGTGCGCGACGTTGAGTTGGCCGGGCACATAGTCGATCTCGATCTGGTGCTCGCGGGCGAAATCGATGAGATGCCGCTTGGCCGCCTCGGCAAGATCAAACAGCGCCTTCGAGCGTTCGTAGCCGATCTTCTCCTCGATTTCTTCCGGCCACCAGCGCTGGCCGGTGCCGAGCTGGCCGCCATTGCGTCCGGACGCCCCGTCGCCGAAGCGGCAGGCCTCGATCAGCACCACCGAAACGCCCGCTTTGGCGAGATGATAGGCGGCCTGCAGGCCGGTATAGCCGCCGCCGATGATGGCGACGTCTGCTGTTCTCGAGCCGTCGAGAGCGGCATAGGTGGGCCGCTCCCCGACCGTTGCCTGATACCAGGACAGCCCGGGCGCGATCGGGCTCTGCCACGTCTCCTGCAATGCCATGGATGGTTCCCTCACACGTTGAGCAGAAGGAATTCCCGCTCCCAGGGGCTGATCACCTGCATGAAGGTTTCGAACTCGCCGCGCTTGACGCCGGCATAAAGGCCGATGAACTGCGTGCCGAAAATCTCCTCGAAGGCGGGCTCGTCCTCAAGCAGCGCCACGGCTTCCAGGAGGCCGCGCGGCAGGTCGATCGAGCCTTCATTGGCCGAATCTTCCGTCGGTGCAGTCGGCTCGATCTCTTTCATGATGCCGAGCAGGCCGGCGGCAAGCGAAGCGGCGAGCGCCAGATAGGGATTGGCGTCCGAACTCGGCAGCCGGTTTTCGACGCGCCGCGCCTGCGGATCGGAAACCGGAACGCGGAAGGCCGTCGTCCGGTTGTCGTAGCCCCAGGCATTGTTGACCGGGCAGGACATATCGGGCTGCAGGCGCCGGTAGGAATTGACGTAGGGCGCCAGCATCGCCATCGCGCTCGGCACGAATTTCTGCATGCCGCCGATGAAATGGAAGAATTCCTTTGAGGCCGATCCGTCCGGATTGGAGAAGATGTTCTTGCCCGTCTCGATATTGACCACCGACTGATGGATATGCATCGCCGAACCCGGCTGACCCTGCATCGGCTTGGCCATGAAGGTCGCATAGATGTCGTGTTTCAGCGCAGCCTCGCGGATCGTGCGCTTGAACAGGAACACCTGATCGGCAAGCTCGATCGGGTTGCCGTGGCGCAGGTTGATTTCGAGCTGCGCCGGTCCCTCTTCGTGGATCAGCGTGTCGATCTCCAGCCCCTGCTTCTCCGAGAAATGATAGACGTCGTCGATCAATTCGTCGAATTCGTTGATGCCGGCGATCGAGTAACCCTGGCCGCCGAGGATCGAGCGGCCGGACCGGCCTTTGGGCGGGTGTAGCGGATAATCGGGGTCGTCATTCTTGGCGACTAGGTAAAATTCGATCTCGGGTGCGACGATCGGCTTCCAGCCGCGCTCGTGATAGAGGCTCAGGATCCGCTTCAGCACGTTGCGCGGCGTATAGGGCACCTCGCCGCCGTCCGAATCGACGATGTCGCAGATCACCTGCGCCGTCGGGTCGGTCTCCCAGGGCACGACCGACAGCGTCGAAAGATCGGGCATCAGCTTCAGGTCGCTGTCGCGCGGCTCGTAGCGGAAGCTTTCGGTCTCATCGGGATATTCGCCCGAAATCGTGTGCCGGTAGATGGCCGAAGGCAGCGCCAGCGAGGTGTTCGAGGTGAATTTCGAACTCGGCATCATCTTGCCGCGCGGAACGCCGGCAAGGTCCGGTGTGATGCATTCGATGTCCTCGATGCCGCGGTCCCTCAGCCACCGCGCTGCTTCCTTCCAGTTCGCAACGCCGCGCAGGGATCCGGGGTCCGGGGGAGTCTTCTTCGAGGCGGGTACGTTTCTGGCAGGCTTCAGCGTCGTCTTTTTTGGGGACATGACACACCGGTTTGGTTGATCGTGGCGCCATCATAACCGGACTTTGCCAATTGGCGAGAGGTTGAGAACGTTGACTTTCGCCCTTCGATGGAAAAAGAAGACGCTGTCTTGATCGGGGAAACGGGTTTGCAGCGCAAAAGCGACGTCATCGTCATCGGCGCCGGGGCGGCGGGCATGATGGCGGCTATCCGTGCGGGAAAACGCGGCCGCTCGGTCGTGGTTCTCGATCATGCAAGGGCGCCCGGCGAGAAGATCCGCATCTCCGGCGGCGGCCGCTGCAATTTCACCAATATCCATGCCGGGCCGAAGAATTTCCTCTCCGCCAATCCGCATTTCTGCAAGTCCGCGCTCGCCCGTTTCACCCCCGCCGATTTCATCGCCATGGTCGATCGCCACGGCATTGCCTGGCATGAAAAGACGCTCGGCCAGCTTTTCTGCGACGACAGCGCCAAGGATATCATCCGCATGCTGCTGGAGGAGATGCGCGCGGCTGGTGCTACGCTGCATCTCGGCGCGGAAATATCAGGCGTCGAAAGGACGGAGGCAGGCTTCCGCATCTCCACAGGCGAGGGCGTCTATGAAGCATCGTCGCTGATCGTCGCCACCGGCGGCAAGTCGATCCCGAAGATGGGCGCCACCGGCTTTGCCTATCGCCTTGCCGAACAGTTCGGCTTGGCCGTGCTCGAAACCCGGCCCGGCCTCGTGCCGCTGACCCTCGATCCCGGCCTGCTGGAAAGCATCGCCCCGCTCGCCGGCATCGCCGCCCCGGCCGAAATCCGCCACGGCAAGACGGCTTTCCGCGAAGCGCTGCTGTTTACGCATCGGGGGCTGAGCGGCCCCGCCATCCTGCAGATCTCCTCCTACTGGCGCGAAGGCGACGAGATCGTCGTGGCGATCGAACCGGACATCGACATCGCAGCACATCTGAAAACGGCAAAACAGCGCAATGGCCGCCAGTCGCCGCAGACCGCACTTGGCGACATCCTGCCGAAGCGGCTGGCGCAGTTTCTCGCGGAACGCGAAAAAATCTCCGGCAACATGGCCGACCTGCCGGACAAGGCGTTGCTGCGCCTCGCCGCCGGCGCCCAGAATTTTGCGCTCAAACCCTCCGGCTCGGAAGGCTACCGCACCGCCGAAGTGACGCTCGGCGGCATCGACACGGCAGCGCTGGATTCACGCAGCATGGAGGCAAAGGCGGTGCCCGGGCTTTATTTCATCGGCGAATGCGTCGACGTCACCGGCTGGCTCGGCGGCTATAATTTCCAGTGGGCCTGGGCCTCTGGTTTTGCCGCGGGCGAATGCGCTTAATGCATGTCGCCCAAAATTGCGCAGCGGTTTTGGGAGAACGACTTGCATAAGACAAAGAGAAAAGCCGATTCAAGACTTCTTAACAGAGGTGCGCCATCCTGTCTCAATTGGCGGTTTGCATGGTCGTTCCTAGATAATGCTTTACCGGCAAGCTGTTTTGTTGGATTGTTGTGTCAGACAGAAGTGAGGTTTCGACCATGACCAGAAACACACGACGCGCCCGCGCCATCGCAATTGCCGAGGCAAAGCCGAACGCCCGGATGGTGACCTTGCGTTATCTGATGCTTGCCGCCGGCGCCACCGCCGCCAGCCTCGCGCTGCTGCTCTCACACGTCATCTGATCCTGTCCGTAGAGTTGGAAAGAACATTCCGGCATGCCGATCGGCCGCACGGCGGCGTTGCGGCTTACAATCTGCAACTATTTCACCGCCTTGGCTTAACCTGCCATCACCGCTTATCCGAAAATTAATACCTAATCTGACACAATTGCCCGCGATTATTTGGGCATCTCCAAGTTGTTTGGACATGAACTGGCAATGACTGCCGCCTGGCCTCCAGGTTTCCCAATGTAAATTTAAAAACAGCTCGATGTGCACCCGGCTGGCGCCAAATGGCCGCCTGCGGGAGGGTGGTGTATGAAAGGCCCGGAACGCCATGTTGATTGACAAGATTCTTTCCCGCTTCAGGATCAAGACCAAGGTTCTGATCTTCGTTCTGCCTTTCGTCGTCACCATTTCGGCGGTGGGCCTGACCGGCCTTTACGCTTCGGGACTTCTGCAGGGCCGCATGGAAATATCCAACAGCGTGCTGCAGTCGCTGAGCGGCTTCAAGGATCTCTACGGTTCGATGGACGATTTCCTGCGCGTCACCAGCCCGGAGGCGCGCGACAAGCTGACCGCGGAACTGAAGACCCAGCAAGGCGTACTCGACCAGACGCTGAACCAGGTCGGCGACGAGGCCGCCGGCCGTGACAGCCTTGCCGAGGCATCGCGCCGCACCAAGGACATTTCGGGCGTCGTCGACAAGCTCTGGGCCTTGCATGAGCAGGAGCAGGCACTGCATGAGCAGATCGACGCCGCGCAGAAGAGCCTGATCAGCACCCGTTTCACGGTCTCCTACCAGGCCGAGGAATTGCAGACCGCGCTCCAGAACGACGAGGGTGCCGCCACCATCACGCTGCGCACCGCCGACCGCCTGCTGAAGGGCGGCGATTTCCTCGGCACCGTCGCCAGCGGCTACAGCAAGCCGCAGACGCCGCAGGACAAGATCGCCTTCATCAACGAACAGATGCCTGCGATCATCAAAGCCCAGCGGCAGATCGCCATTTCGGTTCCGACCAACCAGAAGAACGTCATCGACGCGCTGACCGCCACCATCGACAGCATCAAGGCGATCGCGCAGCTGCCCGCTCCGACCGACGAGGACGTCGCCGAACTCGGCCGTCTCGTGTCGCGCTTCCGCCAGACCTCGACCTATACGCAGCTGACGGCAACGCAGAAGATGCGCGAGGCGACACAGCGTTTCGCCGAGCTCGAGGGCCGCATTGCCCAGACCAACTCCGTCCTTCAGGATACGCGCCGCCTCGAAAATTCCGTCTATGCGCTGCAGATCGTCCTTTCCGATTTCCTCTCCAATTCGAGCAAGGATAATCTCGTGCGCCTGCAGCAGCAGGCCGGCACGCTTGGCAAGGACATGCAGGTGCTGACCACCAGCGCCAAGGGCATGGGCTTTGCCGAGGGCATATCGGGCGCGATCCAGCCGGCGCTCGACGCCATTTCCGGCGGCGGCTCGAAGATCGTCGATACGATCGGCGAGCGCGTCACCGCCTATGCCGCTGCCCGCCAGGAGCTCGATCAGATCTGGACGAAGCTGACCGATTTCGCCGAGCTGCAGAAACAGACGGCCGGTACCGAGCGCACCCAGGCAAACAGCATCTCGGTCATGACCACCGGTCTCGGCATCCTTCTGTCGATCCTCGGCGGCATCGCCCTGGTGCTGACGCTGCAGCGTCCGATCAGCCATATCACCGCCGCCATGCGCCGCATTGCCGAAGGGGCGCTGGATACCAGCATCTCCGGCGAGCAGCGCTACGATGAAATCGGCGACATGGCCCGCGCGCTCGGCATCTTCAAGGAAAACGCCATCTCGAAGATCCGCATCGAGGAGCAGAGCGACGAGGAGCGCGCTGCCGCCGAACACGAGCGCCAGCGCAACGATGCCGAAAAGCGCGAAATGGATCGTCAGATCGAATTCGCCGTCAACGCGCTTGCCGCCGGCCTCGAACGCATGTCGCAGGGCGATATCTCGACGACGATCGAGACGCCCTTCATCGGTCGCCTCGAACAGCTGCGCCAGGATTTCAACGGCTCGATGATGCGCCTGCAGGCGACGATGAGCCAGATCCGCGACAATGTCGAACTGATCCAGGGCAACGGCAATCAGATGGCCCAGTCGGCCGAGGATCTGTCCAAGCGGACCGAACAGCAGGCCGCCTCGCTCGAAGAGACCGCCGCCGCCGTCGACGAGATCACTGTCACCGTCCGCTCGTCGGCCGAACGCGCCAAGGATGCCGACCAGATCGTCCGCCAGGCCAAGCGCAGCGCCGATGATTCCGCCGTCGTCGTCAACAATGCGATCGACGCGATGGGCCGCATCGAGGATGCCTCGCGCCAGATCGAGCAGATCATCGGCGTCATCGACGAGATCGCCTTCCAGACCAACCTGCTGGCGCTGAACGCCGGCATCGAGGCGGCGCGCGCCGGCGAAGCCGGCAAGGGCTTTGCGGTGGTGGCGATGGAAGTCCGCGAACTCGCCCAGCGCTCCGCAGCCGCGGCGCAGGAGATCAAGGGCCTGATCAACAAGTCGACCAACGAGGTCAGCTCCGGCTCGCAATTCGTCCAGGAGACCGGCACGGTGCTCGCCAAGATCAGCGCCCAGATCGTCACGATCAGCCAGCATGTCGAGATGATCGCCCGCGCCAGCCACGACCAGTCCAACGCGCTGCAGAGCGTCAACGCCACGGTCAACCAGATGGACCAGATGACGCAGCAGAACGCCGCCATGGTGGAAGAGACGACCGCCGCCAGCCGCGAACTGGCCGACGAGGCCGATTCGCTCCGCCGGCTCATCCAGCAGTTCAAGATCGATGGCGAGGCAGCCTCCGCGCCGGTCTACCGCGCCGCCTGATCGTCGACCGACCCCGTCTTCACGCGAACGGCCCCGGGCTTTCCGGGGCCGTTTCTCTCTATTCAGCAGAAACTGCGCTCCAAGGAGATTTTGAGCGCGCCGGAAGAATAGCTCGACCACAGGCGGTCTATCACGCCGGGATAATCGGAAACGTCCGAAAACGAAGCGGGTGAATATCTCCGCGGCCCTGATTTACGGAAAATTTTCCTTAACGCTTTTCGCTTAATTTAACCCTGGTTTCTTCCGGGGGTCTTGATGCTGCGCCTTTTCTCTACGTCGATCGTACGCCAGATCGTTGCGATCACATTGTTTCTGCTGGCGATCAGCACGGCCGCCATTGTCGGCGTGACCTATTACAATCTGAGCCATCATGTCATGGACGGGGCCGTCGCCGATGCGAAGGAAGCCACCCGCGCCATGGCCGTCCTCTACGGCGCGGCCGATCAGGCGGCAAAGATCGAGCTGAAGGACAATCAGCTCTCCACCGTGACGGAAGATGCCATTCCGGCCCTTGCCGATCATTCGCTGGTCGACCGCACGGCGCAGTCGATCGCCGGTGTTGCGACGATCTTTCAGAAGCAGGGCAGCGACTACGTCCGCATCTCCACAAACGTCAAGAAGGAAAACGGCGACCGCGCCGTCGGTACCAAGCTCGTCGCCGAACATCCCGCCCAGCCGGTTCTCGCCAAGGGTGAGGCCTATTACGGCCCGGCGGTGCTTTTCGGCCGCCAGTTCATCACCGGTTACTTCCCCATCAAGAACGCGTCGAACGCCAATGTCGGCATTCTCTTCATCGGCATTCCGATGGAGGTCTATTACCAGCGCCTGAATGAGCTGCAGATCCTGGTTCTGGGCGTCGGCGCCATCGTCATGCTGATCGTCGGTGTTGTCGCCTTCTATGCGATCCGCCTGTCGGTGAAGCCTTTGCAGGCGCTGACCGCGAGCGTTCACTCGATTTCCGCAGGCGATCTCGATGGCGCCATCCCCTGTGTCGACCAGAAGAACGAGTTCGGCGATATCGGCCGGGCGTTGGCATTGTTCCGCGACAGCGCCCGCGCCAGGCGCGACCTGGAAAGCCAGGCTGCCGAACAGCGCGCCTTGAGCGATGCCGAACGCGCCAGGAACGATGCCGACAAGCGCTCGCTCGACGGCCAGATCGACTTTGCGGTCAATCAGCTCGCCGCCGGCCTCGGGCGCCTGTCGCAGGGCGATGTCTCGCAGACGATCGCTACGCCCTTCGTCGGCCGGTTGGAGCAGCTGCGCGTCGACTTCAATGCCTCGCTTCTGCGACTGCAGGATACGCTCACCGGCATCCGCGACAGCGCCTCGACGATCCAGCGCAACAGCGGCGCCGTTTCCGCCTCTGCCGGCGAGCTTTCGAAACGCACCGAGGCTCAGGCGGCAAGCCTGGAGGAAACCGCGGCGGCGGTGGAGGAGATCACCGTGACGGTGCGTTCTTCCGCCCAGCGAGCCCGTGAAGCCAACAGCGTCGTGGCTGCGACCAAGAAGACGGCTGACAATTCCGGCGCCGTCGTCGGCGATGCCGTTTCCGCCATGGAGCGCATCGAAGAGGCCTCGCAGCGCATCGAGCAGATCATCGAGGTGATCGACGACATCGCGTTCCAGACCAATCTTCTGGCGCTGAACGCCGGCATCGAGGCGGCCCGCGCCGGCGAGGCGGGCAAGGGTTTTGCCGTCGTCGCCCAGGAGGTCCGCGAACTCGCCCAACGTTCGGCCGATGCGGCGCGCGAGATCAAATCGCTGATCGAGACCTCAAGCCGGGAAGTGACGGCAGGCTCCGAACTGGTGCAGAAGACCGGCAGCGTGCTGGCCTCGATCAGCCAGGAGATCATCGCGATCAGCGGCCATGTCGAGACCATCGCCACCGCCAGCCGCGACCAGTCGGCGGCACTGCAGGAGGTCAACGGCTCCGTCAACGCCATGGACCAGATGACCCAGAAGAACGCCTCGATGGTGGCCGAGACGACACAGGCAAGCCGGCTGCTTGCCGGCGAAGCCGATACGCTGATGACGCTGATCGAGCGGTTCCGCATCGTCGCAGAGCCGGCCGCCGCTCATCTCGGCGCCAGGAAAGTCGCCTGAGGCGCGTGGCCGCAGTGGCCGCAGGATTGCGCCGCGGCCTTGCGGCGCTTTGTCAGATAGAGATCGAGCGACGTCAACCAGCTGCCGAAGCGAATGAGGCTGCTGTCTCCGAACTCGGCATAGAACCTATCCTCATCGGCCTTGCCGCGGCCTCGTCCGCCAGAGTGCCGATATCCGATAGTGCCCGCGATGGTCATCATGTCGATCATGGCAATGTCCTTTCTTATGTCAGACATCACATGATCTAGGCATCGAATTTCTCTTTATAAACGGGGAAAATCCCGCTATGTTTTTCATTGATGAAAAACGCGAATTGGGATTCCTATCAGCTTTTCCTGCAGGTCGCGCGCCTCGGCGGCCTGACCGGGGCAAGCAGCGCAAGCGGGCTGAGCCCGGCGACCGTCGGCCGGCGCATGCTCGACCTCGAACAGGAGATCGGCCGCGCCCTGTTTTCACGCAGCCAGACCGGATATCGCCTGACCCGGGATGGCCAGGCGCTGCTCGATCACCTTCAGGAGATGGAAGCCGCCGCCCGCAGGGTCGAGGCGTGGCGGCAATCGGGCGAGGGCGGCACGACGGTCAGGATTACTGCCGGCACCTGGGTCGCCTGGCTGCTGACGGAGAATTTCGCGGCAATCCGCATGCCGGGCGATGCCTTTGCCATTTCGCTCACCATCGGTGAGGCGCGGGCAAGCCTTGCTTATCGCGAGAGCGATATCGGTATTCGCGCCTTCGAGCCTGAGGAGGCCAATCTGGCGGCACGCCGGCTCGGCGAGGTGGCCTATGCCGTCTATATCAGACGCAACGCCGCCGAGACGGACGAGCGCTGGATTGCGGTTGCCGAGGAGGAGGCGATATCGGCCTATCTGCGCTGGCCGCACGCCCATGCCGCAACGGATATCGTCGCCACCGTCAACCGGCCGCGTTCGCTGCCGGATCTGGTGCGCGCTGGCGCCGGCAAAACCGTGCTTCCCTGTTTCGTCGGCGATCTCGAGCCAGAATTGCAGCGCCAGGGCGGCGAGTTGCCGGAATTGCGCCATACGCAATGGATCGTCATGAACGCCGAAGACCGCCATCGGCCGGAAATCCGCACAGTCGCCGACCGCATGACCAAGCTGATCAGAAGTTATGCCGATCTCTTCGCCGGAAAACGGCCGAGCCGCGGCTGACGTTTACGATGAAGCGCCCGCGCATCTCTTGCGACGCGCGGGCATTCCCCGGATCGAAGCCAGTTCGCCGGTCGTCTCAATGCCGGTTGGTGACGACGACGGGGATCAGCAGGTCACCCCAGTTGCCGTCGCCGCCGTGATGACGGGCCGAGCGCACCAGCTCGACCGAGACGCCGGCCTCGACGGCTTTCATGACCGATTGGTTCAGCCGATGCAGGTCGTTGGCGAGCATGCGGATCGTCGTCTGCTGATCCTCGCTCATGCTGGTCGCCTGCTCCTCGGCCCGTTCCCTGACGCGTGAAATGGATGCCATGATCGTCTCCTCTTCTTCGGGTTATTCCGCAGCCGGTTTGAACTGCGCATGTTCGGTCGAGCCGTGCATTGCCGTGGTCGAAGACCGGCCGCCGGTAATGGCGAGCGACACCGCATCGAAATAGCCGGTGCCGACCTCGCGCTGATGTTTGGTGGCGGTGTAGCCATTGGCCTCGGCGGCGAATTCCGCCTGCTGCAGCTCGGAATAGGCCGACATCTGCCGCTGCTTGTAGCCGCGCGCCAGTTCGTACATGCCGTAGTTCAACTGGTGGAAGCCGGCGAGCGTGATGAACTGGAACTTGTAGCCCATCGCGCCGAGTTCACGCTGGAACCGTGCGATCGTCGCCTCGTCGAGGTTCTTCTTCCAATTGAAGGAAGGCGAGCAATTATAGGCGAGCAGCTTGCCGGGATAGACCTTGTGCACGCCTTCGGCAAAACGCCGCGCCTGCTCGAGGTCGGGCTTCGAGGTCTCGCACCAGATGAGGTCGCAATGCGGCGCATAGGCGACGGCCCGGGCAATGCAGGGCTCGATGCCGTTTCTGACCTGATAGAAGCCTTCGACCGTGCGGCCGGCATCATAATCGACGAAGGGCTGGTCGCGCTCGTCGATATCAGACGTCAGGAGCTTTGCCGCTTCCGCGTCGGTGCGGGCGATGACCAGCGTCGCAACGCCCATGACGTCGGCGGCAAGCCGTGCGGCGTCGAGATTGCGGATATGGGCGGCCGTCGGGATCAGCACCTTGCCGCCGAGATGGCCGCATTTCTTCTCCGAGGCGAGCTGGTCCTCGAAGTGGACGCCGGCAGCGCCCGCCTCGATATAGGCCTTCATGATCTCGAAGGCGTTGAGCGGCCCGCCGAAGCCGGCCTCCGCATCGGCAACGATCGGCGCGAACCAGGTGTCGACGGAAAGCCCCTGGCCCTCCGAAGTCTCGATCTGATCGGCGCGCTGCAGCGTGCGGTTGATGCGCTTGGCAAGTTCAGGACCGGCATTGGCCGGATAGAGGGACTGGTCGGGATACATGGCGGACGCCGTATTGGCGTCGGCCGCCACCTGCCAGCCGGAGAGATAGATCGCCTTCAGCCCGGAGCGCACCATCTGCATGGCCTGGTTGCCGGACAGCGCGCCGAGCGCATTGACGAAATCCTCCTGGTGCAGCAGCCGCCACAACCGGTCCGCGCCCATTTCCGCCAGCGAATGGCGCAGCGCCACCGAGCCCCGCAGCCGTCGCACGTCATCGGCCGAGTAGGGTCTCTCAATGCCGTCGAAGCGGGTTGCCGGTGTGTTTGGGACGAGTTTGTAAAAATCGGTCATGCTGCTCTCCTCACTAAAAGCCCGTCAAAGGGTGCTGCATGACAAGATTGACAATGCAGCGCGGTATGGCCAGGAAAACCTTTGATTTCGGGGATGGAAAGAGGTTAAGATGACGAGGATTGACAGAGCGGCGCTGTGAATTTGTAAAATATTGTAAACAGAGCGCTCCTCGCCTGTCAAAGGGTGTGACATGGCGGAACGGAAGATATTCGCAGGCCCGAAAGTCAGGCGCATCCGCAATGCGCTGGCGCTGACGCAGACCGCCATGGCCGAAGCGCTTGAGATATCGCCGTCCTATCTGAACCTGATCGAGCGCAACCAGCGGCCGCTGACGGTGCAACTGCTTCTCAAGCTCGCAAGCGTCTATCGGGTCGATCTGGAAGAGTTGCGCGGGCAGACCGGCGGCAGTCTCGGCCAGCTCAAGGAAGTCTTTGCCGATCCGCTGCTGGCGGGCGAGCTGCCCGGCGATCAGGAATTAGTGGAGGTGGCCGAGGCGGCCCCCAATGCCGCAAGCGGCATGATCAAGCTCTACCGCGCCTATCGCGAACAGGCGGCACGGCTCTCCGATCTGACGGCGCTGATGGCCGCCGAAGGCCATGCGCCGGTTGCCGCCGGCCGGTTGCCGCTCGACGAGGTGCGCGAGACGCTGGAGCGCCGGTCCGGTTATTTCGGGCGGATCGAGACGGCGGCGGAAGCCTTTGCCGCGACGCTGCCCGGCGGCGTCGATCTTGCCGCCGGACTGAAGGACTGGCTGCGCTCCGAGCGCGGCATCGCGGTGCGTATTCTGCCGGTCCATGTCATGCCGGATCTGCGCCGCCGTTTCGATCGCCATTCGATGCGGCTTTTCATCTCCGAGCGCCTGTCAGCGGCCGACCGTGCGCATGAGATGGCAGTCGAGGCCGCGACGCTCGCCTTGCTGCCGGCCATCGATGCCGAACTCGACGATCTCCAGCTCTCCTCCGCCGAGGCGCGCCGCATCGCCCGCTTCGAGCTTGCCCGCATCGCGGCCCTGGCGCTGGCAATGCCCTACGAGGCCTTTCTCTCGGCGGCGAAGGCGACGCGCTACGATATCGATATTCTCAGGGCGCGCTTCGGCGTCTCCTTCGGCCATGCCGCCGCGCGCCTTGCCATGCTGCAGCGGCCGGGGGCAGCGGCCGTTCCCTTCTTCCTGATCGAGATCGATGCGGCGGGCCACCGGCTGCGCCGGGCGGGCGCTCAGGGCTTTCCGCAGGCCCGGTTCGGCGGCGGTTGTCCGAAGCTGAATATCCACGCCGCCTTCCTGCAGCCCGGCCAGATCCTCGCCGAAACGGTGGTCATGCCGGATGGCGCATCCTTCCTGACGGTCGCCCGCACCCTGGAGGGCCCGAGCGTCGAATTCGGCGAAAGGCTGCGTCGCACCGCGATCCTGATCGGCTGCGACGCCGCCCTTGGCGAGGCCCTGGTCTACGGCCAGGCGACGGCGCTCGATCCGATCGAAATCGGTCCGGCCTGTCGCCTGTGCGAGCGGCGCGGCTGCCTTTCCCGGGCCGAGCCGCCGGTGACGCGGCCGCTCGGTCTCGACGAGATGGTGGCGGGGCTCAGCGCCTTCGATTTCCAGTGATTGTGAAATCATTGAAGCGGCAGGATTTTGCGCTTGTAGGCTGCGAAATTCCTTCTTAGTCTGCGGGCAAAACCAGAGGGAAAAGATCTCCGGGGGTGCGGAAATCTTTGAACAAACAGGAGAAGTCATGAGGTCAACCATTCCAAGCGTGACGGCCGCCGTCGTTGCCGCACTCCTTGCCGCCGCTCCGGCCTTTGCGCAGGACCGCGTGGTCAACGTCTACAACTGGTCGGATTATATCGACGACTCCATCCTTGCCGATTTCACCAAGGAAACTGGCATCAAGGTCGTCTACGACACCTTCGATTCCAACGAGACGGTGGAAACCAAGCTGCTTGCCGGCGGCACGGGTTATGATGTCGTCGTTCCCACAGCCGACTTCCTGCAGCGCCAGATCCAGGCCGGCGTCTTCCAGAAGCTCGACAAGTCGAAACTGCCGAACCTTTCCAACATGTGGGATGTGATCCAGCAGCGCACCGCCGAATACGACCCGGGCAACGAACACGCGGTCGATTACATGTGGGGCACTGATGGCATCGGCTACAACGTCAAGAAGGCCGCCGAAATCCTCGGTCCCGATGTCAAGCCCGGCCTCGAAGTGATCTTCGATCCGAAGGTCGCCGCAAAATTCAAGGATTGCGGCATCTACGTTCTCGATACGCCGAAGGACGTCATCACCACGGCGTTTCGTTATCTCGGCCTCGACCCGAACTCCACAAAGGCTGAGGATTTCAAGAAGGCCGAAGAGCTGCTGACGGCGGCCCGCCCCTATGTCCGCAAGTTCCACTCGTCCGAATACATCAATGCGCTTGCCAACGGCGACATCTGCATCGCCTTCGGCTATTCCGGCGACCTGCTGCAGGCGCGTGACCGGGCGGCCGAAGCCAAGAACGGCGTCGAGGTCAATTATTCGATCCCACCGCAGGGCGCCCAGATGTGGTTCGACATGATGGCGATCCCCGCCGATGCGCCCCATGTCGCGGAAGCCCATGAGTTCCTGAACTACCTGATGAAGCCCGAGGTCATCGCCAAGGCGAGCGACCACACCTTCTATGCCAACGGCAACAAGGCTTCGCAGCAGTTCGTCAGCAAGGACATCCTGGAAGACCCGGCGGTTTATCCCACCGACGAGGTGATGAAGAACCTCTTCACGGTCAAGCCGTGGGATCCGAAAACGCAGCGCCTGGGGACGCGCCTCTGGACGAAGGTCGTTACCGGCCAGTAATTCAGCTTTAGGGCCCGGACGGAAACGTCCGGGCCTTTCAATTCCCGGCCTGGGTGGAGGCCGGCAAAACCTTGTATTCGGGGAATAATATGAAGTCTCTCGGCAATATCCGCCGCGCTTTTGCGCCTTGGACCGATCCGTCTGCAAAACCCTTCATTGCTTTCAAGAACGTCACCAAGCGCTTCGGCGATTTCACCGCCGTCGACGATCTGTCGCTGAATATTTATCACCGCGAGTTCTTCGCGCTGCTCGGCGCTTCGGGTTGCGGCAAGTCGACGCTGCTGCGCATGCTCGCCGGCTTCGAGCAGCCGACCTCGGGCGAGATCGTTCTCGACGGCACCGACATGGCCGGCACGCCGCCCTACAAGCGGCCGGTCAACATGATGTTCCAGTCCTATGCGCTTTTCCCGCACATGACGGTCGAAAAGAATATCGCCTTCGGCCTGAAGCAGGACGGCATGCCCAGGGATGAGATGATCGACCGCGTCTCGCAGATGCTGAAGCTCGTCAAGCTCGAGCAGTTCGCCGCCCGCAAGCCGAACCAGCTTTCCGGCGGCCAGCGTCAGCGCGTGGCGCTCGTCCGCTCGCTCGCCAAGCGCCCGAAGGTGCTGCTGCTCGACGAACCGCTCGGCGCGCTCGACAAGAAGCTGCGCGAGGAAACCCAGTTTGAGCTGATGGACCTGCAGCAGAGCCTCGGCCTCACCTTCGTCGTCGTCACCCACGACCAGGAAGAGGCGATGACCATGGCCGACCGCATCGCGGTCATGAGCCACGGCAAGGTCGTGCAGGTGGCGACACCGGCGGAGATCTACGAGGCGCCGAATTCCCGCTTCGTTGCCGACTTCATCGGCGACGTCAACATCTTCGACGGCAAGGTCGCCTCCTCGGGCAACGGCACCGTCGAGATATCGGTCGACAGCGGCTTCAGCGTGCGCGTCGCCTCTTCCGAGACGCCGGCGGCCGGCAGCGCCGTCGGCTTCGCGATCCGGCCGGAAAAGATGCGGGTCGGGCGCGCCGCACCCGCCAACGCTTCGGTCAACGCCGCCAAGGGCGAACTCTGGGACATCGCCTATCTCGGCGACATGACCGTCTTCCATGTGAAATTGCAGAGCGGCAAGATCGTCAAGGCCTCGTCCCTCAATGCCCAGCGCTCGGTCGACGATCCCTTCACCTACGACCAGGAAGTCTGGGTCTCGTTCGACGAGAACGCCGGCGTGCTGCTGAAGGATTGACATCATGGGCAAGCTCACGTCCGGCCTCTACAACCGCCTGGTCATCACCGTCCCTTATGCCTGGCTGCTGCTCTTCTTCCTGGCGCCGTTCTTCATCGTCTTCCGCATTTCGCTGTCGACGACGGCGATCGCCATGCCGCCTTATGAGCCGGTCTTCTCGCTTGCCGACGGCTGGGCCGGGCTGTGGAGCAAGATCGGCGAGCTTTCCTTCGACAATTACACCTACCTCACCGAGGACTCGCTTTATTTCAATGCCTATGTCTCGAGCGTGGTGATTGCCGGGATCTCCACTTTCCTCACCCTGCTGATCGCCTATCCGATCGCCTACGGCATGGCACAGGCGCCGCGCACCATCCGCCCGACGCTGGTGATGCTGGTCATCCTGCCCTTCTGGACGAGCTTCCTGATCCGCGTCTATTCCTGGATCGCCATCCTGAAGCCGGAAGGCCTTCTCAACCAGCTTCTCCAGTCGCTGCATATCATCGACAGCCCGCTGATCATCCTCAACACCAATACCGCCGTCTATATCGGCATCGTCTATTCCTATCTGCCCTTCATGGTGCTGCCGCTCTATTCGGCGCTGGAAAAGATGGACGGAACGCTGATCGAGGCGGCGCAGGACCTTGGCTGCACGCCGATCCGGGCTTTCTGGCGCGTCACCTTTCCGCTGTCGATCCCCGGTGTGGTGGCCGGCTGCATGCTTGTCTTCATTCCCGCTGTCGGTGAATTCGTCATTCCCGATCTGCTTGGCGGTTCGCAGACGCTGATGATCGGCAAGACGCTCTGGAACGAGTTCAACGCCAACCGCGACTGGCCGGTCTCCTCGGCGGTCGCAACCATCCTGCTGATGATCCTGGTGATCCCGATCGTCTTCTTCCAGAACGCCCAGGCCAAGGCCGAAGAGCGGGGGAAATAAGTCATGCTGAAATGGACCCGTTTCAACATCGTTTCGGTCACGCTCGGCTTTGCCTTCCTCTACCTGCCGATCGTGCTGCTGGTGATCTTCTCCTTCAACGAATCCAAGCTCGTCACCGTCTGGGGCGGTTTTTCCACCAAGTGGTATGTCTCGCTGCTCTCCAACCAGGGTCTGCTCGACGCCGCCTGGGTGACGATCCGCGTCGGCTTGCTGTCGGCGACGGCCGCAACCATCCTCGGCACGATGGCGGCGCTGACGCTGGTGCGCTACACCCGCTTTCGCGGCCGCATGCTGTTCTCGGGCATGATCTATGCACCGCTCGTCATGCCTGACGTCATCACCGGCCTGTCGCTGCTGCTGCTCTTCGTCGCAATCGGCTTCGATCGCGGCTTCTGGACGATCACGCTGGCGCATACGACGCTCACCATGTGCTTCGTCGCCGTCGTCGTGCAGTCGCGCCTGCTGAGCTTCGATCATTCGATCGAGGAAGCGGCTCAGGACCTCGGTGCGCCGCCGGTGCGCACCTTTTTCGAGATCACCCTGCCGATCATCGCCCCAGCGGTGATCTCAGGCTGGATCCTTGCCTTTACCCTGTCGCTCGACGATCTGGTGATTGCCAGTTTCACCTCGAGGCCGGGCGCCACCACGCTGCCGATGCGGATCTACAGCCAGGTGCGCCTCGGCGTGACGCCCGAGATCAACGCGGTGTGCACGATTCTGATCGGCATCGTCGCGGTCGGCGTCATCTGCGCCTCGATCGTCACCAAGCGCCGCGAAATCCAGCGCCAGCGGGACGAACGTGCGGCGGCTGCCGGCGCCTGATCCCACGCGCCGCGCAAAACCGCGACGCACTTTTGTTGGAATTGCTCTATTGCGCGTGGGGCGTATTGCCGAAGAGCGGAACCGGCGAGATCACCGGGTTCGGCCACGAGCCGCCAATGAAGAACGGCAGAAGCGGCAGCTCGGCCGCCTTGGCCGGATCGGTTGCCTCAAGCGATCCGGACAGCGCCAGCCCATTCGAGTGATAGGTGATGACGCCGGAAAGCGTCAGCGTCTCCGAGGGACCGGCGATACGGACGTCGTGCATCTCGGCGGAGCCGTTGGCGAAATCGGCCTGGAGGTTCAACTGGTTGAAGGCAAAGGCGCCGCCTGCCGCCGCGCTCAGCGGAAAGAACGGCTTTCCGGCTGCCTGTGTCCGGAGCGCTGCGGCATCGATGCCGGGGATCGTGCCTTCCCGTGTCCAGAAGCGCAGCCGGCCGGTGACGTCGGCAAGACCGGTCGTCCAGATCGCCTTCGGCGACTGCAGGTCGAGGTCGAGCGATCCGGTCGCCAGCGGCAGCGGTCCCTTCAGCTGCAGGCGCTCGGCAAGGGCTGCGAAGTCGGCATCGCGGATCGACAGCTGCAGCTTGCCGCCGCCGTCGAAGTCGCGCTGGGTCGCTTCCAGATGCGCGGTCATTTCGCCGCTCTCGAACCGGCTGTCGCCAATATCGAATTTCGCTTCGCCGCCCGAAACAATCATGCTGGCGCCGACATCGGAGAGTTCGAAGAGACCCATCTGCGCGCGCCGCGCCGAAAGTCTGACATCGACATCGAGCATTCGCAGCGGCCCGTTGATGCCGGCGGAGATTTCCTCCGCCTCGCCGGCGGCGAGCCTGAGCGCGAAGGCATCGAGGAACGGCTTGAGGTTCATCTCGTCGAAGGCGAGCGTGCCGCCGATTTTCGGTCGTTTGCCGGGTTGGGTGAAAAGGTCCATCACCCCCGTGGCGCTTGCTTCGTTCAGCGAAAGGCTGAGATTGTTGAAGCGCAGCCCGTTGCCCGACGACATGATGTCGGATTCCAGCGAGGCGCTCTTCAGCGTTGCGATGCCGGGGATCGATTTGCCCGCCCATGCCAGAAGCGCCGGCATATCGGGAATGCTGGCGCTAATATTACCCGAAAGGGCCGAAAGGCTGGCAATGCTGGCAATCCCCTGGAAGTGTGCCGTCAAAAGGTTCGATGTCAGCGACGTTCGTGTCTCTGCATTCCTGCCGGCAAAGGCAAGCAGCGGCTGGCGCGAGGCGAAATCGACCTTCAGGTCCTCGCCGTTGATGCGGGCGATGACGACCGCCGAGATCGCGCCCGACAGTCGCGGCCAGGCGATATCTGCGGTGACGCTGTCGAAATGATAGGCCTTGGCGGTCTTGATGTCGGTCACCGTGAGCGTGCCGTCTTCAACCGTCACCGCGCCGATCTCGGCATCGAGATCGGGATCGAGCATCTCGGCGCCGTTTTCGTAGCGTACGCCGCTGATCGCACGTGCGAGCAGGCCGGCATAACTCCAGTCGATCAGCCCCTTCTCGTCGCGCGTCAGCGCCAGATTGGGGCGCACCAGATGGAATTCGTGGAAGCTCGTCCGGCCTCTCAACGCATCGATGAGGCTGAAATCGGCCGACAGGCTTTCAATGCTGCCGAGCAGCTTGTCGCCGCTTTCGCGCGGTTGGCGGATGGTGATCTGGTTCAGCGTGATGCGCGGCGTCGGCCAGAATTCCAGAACCGGGCTGCCCTTGATCTCGGCATGATAGCCCGTCCATTTCGACAGCGCGTCCTCGATGCCGGAGCGCACGAAACCGGTCGAAATGAGATAGGGTGCGGCGACCCGGAGCGCCACGAAAAGCGCCAGCGCAATCAGCAGGAACACAGTCGACAGACGGGCGAAGGCCGGAAGCCAGCGCGAAACGGGTCCGATCTTCCTGCGCCACCTGCGATGTCTTGACGTGCTCATGATATCCGCCGGCAATTCAGCCGGTCATCCCGTTATGCGCTGGCCGTTATGCGCTGGTTTCGCCGATATAGGAAATATCAGGCATATGCAAATCCCTCCAGTGCCACGCGTCTTTTCAGCCCTGCAGAGGATGACGTGATAGGCGACGGATCGCGTCGGTTCCGCACTTTATAATGCAATGCAGCATGATATAAAGACGGTATTGGGGAGGAGGATTGAATGCTGGATAACAGACCACTTTGGGTGCCCTCGGAAGAGGCCGTTGCAAAAAGCCCGATCCATGCCTTCATGGAGCGCTGCAATGCCGACTTCGGGCTTTCGCTTTCGGGCTTTGAGGATCTGCATGCCTGGTCAGTGACCGAGCGGCAGAGTTTCTGGTCGGCTGTCTGGGATTTCTGCGGCGTGAAGGGAGAGCGCGGCGCAGAGGTGCTCGTCGACGGCGACCGCATGCTGGAGGCCCGCTTCTTTCCCGATGCGACGCTGAACTTCGCCGAAAACCTGCTGCCCCGCCGCGGCGAGGGCGACGCCATCATCTTCCGCGGCGAAGACAAGGCTGAGGATCGCTGGTCGTGGGATCGGCTGCGCGCGCTGGTCTCGAAGCTGCAGCAGGCCTTCGCAGCACGCGGCATCGGCAAGGGCGACCGCATCGCCGCCATGATGCCGAACATGCCGGAGACCGTTGCCGCCATGCTCGCCGCCGCCTCTATCGGCGCCATATGGTCGTCCTGCTCCCCCGATTTCGGCGAGCAGGGTGTGCTCGACCGCTTCGGCCAGATCGGCCCCAAGCTCTTCATCGCCTGCGATGCCTATTGGTATTCCGGCAAGCTGCAGGATGTCGGCGCCAAGGTCGCCACGGTTGCCAAAAGCCTGGATGTGCCGACGATCATCGTCCACTATGCCGGCGATGCCGAAGCGGTGGCGGCCAAGACATCAGGAGCTTCGACGCTGGAGGCCTCTATTGCGCCCTATGAGGCAAAAGAGGTCGCGTTCACGCCGCTTGGCTTTGCGCACCCGCTCTACATCCTCTTTTCCTCAGGCACGACGGGCGTGCCGAAATGCATCGTGCATTCGGCCGGCGGCACGCTGCTGCAGCACCTCAAGGAGCAGCGGCTGCATTGCGGCCTGCAGGCGGGCGAGAAGCTGTTCTACTTCACCACCTGCGGCTGGATGATGTGGAACTGGCTGGTCAGCGGCCTTGCCAGCGGCGCCACGCTCTGCCTGTTCGACGGCTCGCCCTTCGCACCCGATGGCAACGTGCTCTTCGACTATGCCGAGGCCGAAAAATTCGCGATCTTCGGCACCTCGGCGAAATATATCGATGCCGTGCGCAAAAGCGGGCTGACGCCGCGCGCAAGCCATGATCTCTCCAGCCTCCGGCTGATGACCTCCACCGGTTCGCCGTTGTCGCCCGAGGGATTCACCTTCGTCTACGAGGGCATCAAGCCGGATGTGCAACTCGCCTCGATTTCGGGCGGCACCGATATCGTCTCCTGCTTCGTGCTCGGCAATCCGCTGCAGCCGGTCTGGCGCGGCGAGATCCAGGGGGCCGGCCTCGGCCTTGCGGTCGACGTCTGGAACGATGACGGCAAGCCGGTCCGTGGCGAGAAGGGTGAACTCGTCTGCACCAAGGCCTTCCCCTCGATGCCGGTGATGTTCTGGAACGATCCCGATGGCGCCAAATATCGCGCCGCCTATTTCGAGCGGTTCGACAATGTCTGGTGCCACGGCGATTTCGCCGAATGGACGGAGCATGGCGGCCTTGTTATCCACGGCCGCTCGGATGCGACGCTCAATCCCGGCGGCGTGCGCATCGGCACGGCCGAGATCTACAATCAGGTGGAGCAGATGGAGGAGGTGGCCGAGGCGCTGTGCATCGGCCAGGAGTGGGACGACGACGTGCGCGTCATCCTCTTCGTCCGCCTGGCCCCCGGCGTGACGCTGACCGAGGATCTCGTCAAGGCGATCAAGACGCGGGTGCGCACCGGCGCCTCGCCGCGGCACGTGCCGGCAAAGATCATCGCGGTCGCCGATATTCCCCGTACCAAATCCGGCAAGATCGTCGAGCTTGCCGTGCGCGAGGTCGTTCACAACAGGCCGGTGAAGAACCAGGAGGCGCTCGCCAATCCCGAGGCGCTGCGGCTCTTCGCCGGCTTGAACGAATTGAAGGATTGACGGAACTCGTAAACCACAAACTTTCACCCTCTATCAATCTCTTGTGATGGAAACCTTTCGTTAAGAAAGCTTTGCCAAAGGTGAAGCTAACCTTGGGGCCGCACTGAACGAGGCGGCGTAGGGCCTTCGGGCTTACAACATGACGTTGATCGACTGAGCTCTTGTTGAACAGCACCAGATTCAAAGGCGGCCTCGTGGCTGCCTTTTCTTTATGGCGACCGCTTTGCTTTTACGCTGATCAGCCGGCCAGCACCCGCTGCGACGGGAAGGTGATTTCGACGAGCGTGCCCTCGTTCGGCGCCGAATTGATCGAGAACACCGCCCGGTTGGCATCGACCATCGCCTTGGTCAGCGGCAGGCCGAGCCCGGTGCCGTCGCCGCGATGGCGTGATTGGGTCGAGGAGACCTGCCGGAACGGCTTCATCGCCTGGTCGAGTTCGCTGCGCGTCATGCCGATGCCGGTGTCGCGGACCCTGAGCACAACACTGCCATTCGTCTCATAGGAGGTGGAAACGACGATCTGTCCGCCGGATGGGGTGAAACGGATGGCGTTCGACAGGATGTTGAGAGCGATCTGCTTGATCGAGCGCAGATCCGCCACGACCTCCGGCACCGCATGCGACAGCGCCGTGCGGATGATGACGCGCTGGCCGTTCGCCTGCGGCTGGACCAGCGCCACGGCCTCGGAGACCGCCTCGTTGAGGCCGACGGCGGCAAAGTCGAGGTCCATCTCGCCCGCTTCGATCTTCGAAATGTCGAGCAGATCGTTGACGATATCGAGGACGTGCCGGCCGGAACGGCCGATATCGTTGGCGTATTCGATGTAACGGGGATGGCCGATCGGCCCGAAGCGCTCGCCGGCCATCATGTCGGAAAAGCCGATGATGGCGTTGAGCGGCGTGCGGATCTCATGGCTGACGCGGGCAAGGAAATCGGTCTTGTGGGCGTTGGCGGTTTCGGCCGCACCCTTGGCGTTGCGCAACTCGTCCTCGGTGCGCTTCCACTGGGTGATATCGCGGATGACAGCGCAGTAGCCGTTGGAAGAGGTGAGCTGGCCCATCGTCATGAACAGCGGCACGAAGCCGCCGGCGGCCTCGCGGCCGATCACTTCGCGTCCGTCGTTCAGCACGCTGGCCACGCCATGGCCGGAGAGGCCGTTCAGATAGTCGAGCACGGCCTTCTGGCTCTCATGGGCAAACAGCATGACGAAGGGTTTGCCGCGCGTCTCCTGCTCATCGTAATTGAAAAGCGCGCTGGCCGACCGGTTCATCGAGCGGATGTCGCCCTCCGTGCCGATGACGACGACGCCGTCGGTCGCCGTTTCCAGGATCGAGCGCAATTCCTCCACTTCGACCTGCAGCTTGGCGACCTTCTCGACCATCCGCTCGGGACGGGCTTCGAAACGACCCTCAAAACGGCCCTCGGAGCGACTTGTTTCGCTGCGGCTGTCATCCTTGCCTTCGACTGGCATCAGCGCCAGCATCAGCGCATTGGCGTCTTCCCAGCGCACCGATTGCAGCCGCGCGGTCACCGGCGCCAGCGTATCATCGGCCTTGACCAGCATCATGGTGCCGGCGCCGGCGGCCTTTTCCTCGAGTTCGCGGCGCTGCAGCAGGGCTTCGATGCCGCCCACCTCACGCAATGCGTCGAGCGTGGCATAGCCGGTCAGCCGCATGAATTCCGGATTGGCATGGATCAGCGCATCGCCGATATGGATCAGCACGGCGACAGGCAGCTGGTCGACCGTTCCCACCGAAAGCCCGTCGGTCATCTTGACGCGCGGCGGGATGAAGCTGGTGAGAACCTCGATCTGGCTGACCGTCTCCTCCAGCCCTTCCGTCGCCTCGTCTTCGGCGATACCAGACGGCTCTTCGGCCGTGACCTCGTCTTCGCGCTCGGCCTCGGCGGCATTCTCGAAGATCGCCTCCTGCGGCGCGATCTCCTCGGGCGAGGGCATATCAGCCGTGTCGGCGGGAGTTTCGGCCTCGACCTCTTCGGGGCTGGAAACCTCTTCGAAGCTGGCCATTTGCGCGACGGCGGGTTCCGCCGGCGCCGGGGCGGCAGGCTCTTCCTTGCTGGCGCCGAAGGCTTCCAGGCGCTTGGCAATCTCGCGGAAATTCGCCTGTTCGGCCGCCGTCAGTCCGGCGCTGGTATTGTGGAGCTGAACGATCTTGTCGGAGAAGCGGCGATTGGGCGTTTCGACAATGCGAAGCGCCGGCGGCTCGTCCGAAAGATCCGCTGACGGCCAGGCGGCAGGTGCTTCGTCGGTGCCGGCCGGCTGTTCTTCTGCGGCATTTTCCGGGGCCGATGTCTCGACAATCGCCTCTTCGGCAGTGATCTCTTCCGATCCGGTCTCTTTGATCTCTTCGGTCGCTAGGGTCTCCGGCTCGGCCGCCGTCAACACCTGGTCTTCGATGTCTTCAGCCGCGCTGGTTTCGGCCGAGACCTCTTGAGGTGCTGCTTCCGCTTCGTCTGCCAGTTCGGCGACCGGGCCGAGGCTTGCCGCATCATGGCCGACGCCATCAGGGCCGAGCGTCAGGCCGAGCGCCAGCGGGTCTTCCTGCGCATCGGAAAGCCGGACGACGCCGAAGCCGCGGAAACCGTCGAAGTCGCGGTTGCGGGTATAGGTCGGCAGGGCTGCCAGATCGACCGGAACGACGAGGCTGGTGCTTTCGACCGGCCAGAGGATCGTTTTGCCCGACCATGTGTCGCGGCGGGCGAGCGCCTCGGAAAGCTTGCCGTCGGGATCGAGATTGAAAAGGGCGGCGATATCGCTGAAGGCGGTGCCGATAATGTCGGATGCATGCGGACCGACGGCCTCGGCAAATTCGTGGCTGACCTCGGTGAACCGGCCCTCGGCGTCGATCTTCCAGACGAAGCGCGTGGCGCGGCTGTTCGGCCTGAAGACGAAGCCGGGCTCAGCCGCAAGCGCAGGGGGCGCTTCGGAGACGAAAGTCGGGGCGAGGGCGGGTTCGTCGTGAACCGCTTCCGGGGCCTCTTCGACAGGCGTTTCGCTGGCCTCGACGAACGGTTCCGTTTCCACCGCCTCGGTGAGGGAGGCAAGGTCGTCCTCGATGATCGCGGCAGGCTCATCGGCCCCATCCGTGTTGCTGTCGATCACGCTGCCGTCATTCTCCAGCTCGGCATGTCCGGCGAGACCAGCCTCGTCGACTGCCGCGTCTGTGGATGCCGCTGCCGTTTCGGCCGGCCGTTCGCTTTCGCCGGTGATGTCCTCGAGCGTCTCTTCGACCTCTTCGATCCCCGAGACCGCGTCGATAATCTCGGTGAAGCCGGTGGCGACCGCAGGCTCGTCCTGAAGCAGTTCGGCGGGCGGCACGCTTTCTTCCTGCGCAGCCGCATCGATCGAATCGAGCGCGGGTGCATCGATCGGGTCGAGATCGCCGATCGCGGCCTCCACGGCAAAGAGCAGATGGAGCGCCGGCTCGTCACTGAGCTTGCCGACGGCGGCCGGAAGATTGCCTCTGCTGGTGGCGACGGGACGCTTCACCAGCCGGTCGGGATGGGCGCCGGCAAGATTGATCAGGGTCTTTGCCGTCTGCTCGGATATCCCCAGCGAGGCAAAGCCCGGCGAAGCGGCGATGACCTCGCCATTGGCGCCGATGACAGCCATATGCGTATCGGGATCATCAAGCCCTTGCAGCATCTGCGCCGCCGAGGCGCCGGCCGCCAGCGGTTTTGCCGAGACCGGCACCGAAAACAGGATGGCCTTTTCGCCTGAGGAGAGCCGGATCAGTTCGGCCGCCGCCTGCACCTGCGCCCGCTGAAAGCCCTTGGCGACGCGGATTATCAGGCTTCTGTTGTCACCAATATCGGCAAGCTGGCGCGCCGCCGTTTCCAGCTGGCGGAAGGTGATGTCGGTCCGGTCGACGCCCTGATCGAGCAGATCATAGACCGCCGAATGGCCGAAAAGCTCCGCGCCCGCACCGTTCGCCCAAAGCAGGCGGGTCAGGTCTGATGAAAACAGCACCATCGCCTCGCCACGTGAAAAGCGTTCCCGCACCCGTGCATGCACGGCGATATCGATGAACGGATATTGGACTGCGGGCATGATGGAACCTTGTCGCTGTCGGCCTTCTTAAATTAACGGCTTATTAATAACTGCGAGGCGCATGCGGGTCCAGAAGAGCAGGGTGTTTTCGGCCGGCAAGGTTAACGTCTTGTGCGTCGCACAATAATTGTTGCAATGCACAATGAAATGCCTTATATGAGCATCATCCAACTAACAACAGGCAGCGACTGCCTCAGCCCAAAGGATGCGACCCATGGCTACCATAAAGACCGATGACGTTTTTTCAATCGCTTCTTTCGACCCGTCCAAGTTCGCGGAATCCTTCCGTGATTTCGCCGAAAAGGGCGCTCAGCAGTCGAAGGAAGCCTATGCCAAGCTGAAGACCGCTGGCGAGGAAGCCGGCAAGACGCTCGAAGCCACCGTTCAGACGGCTCAGTCCGGCACCGTTGAGATCGGCCTGAAGGCGATCGACATCCTGCGCGTCAATTCCGAGAACTCGCTGTCGCACTTCGAAGCCCTGCTCGGCGTCAAGTCCGCCGCCGAATTCTTCGAACTGCAGACCTCTTTCATCCGCAAGCAGGCCGAGCTCACCGTCGAGCAGGCGAAGTCGATCCAGGAAACCACCAAGCAGGTCGCCGAAAAGCTGGCAAAGCCCTCCAAGGACGCCGCCGAAAAGGCCCTGGCTTCCTTCAAGGTCGCCTGATCGGTCTTTTACCGATCACAGACAAAAGGCTGGACCTCGCGTCCAGCCTTTTTGTATATTGACGAGGAATGGGGCTTGAATTCGTCGCCAAGTCCTCGTATGTGACCCCCGTCGCGCCAAGCGTGACTTATGCGGTTGTAGCTCAGTTGGTTAGAGCGCAGGTTTGTGGCACCTGAGGTCGGAGGTTCGAGACCCCCCAACCGTACCATCTCCCCCACGATCAGAATGAAAACCCGGTTCCCGCCGTTTCGATGGAACCCATGTCGTTTCGCGCCGTTCTCCAAGTTAACGGGAGAATACGCATGTCGAAAACCCTTCTCTACGGTGCGACCAAGATTGATGAGACCAACAGCGCTTATGCGCCGGTCGAAAGCCTCGCCGCGTTCCAGTGGAAGAACCGCGTTTTCGTCGTTTTTGCCGACAGGGACAATTCTCGCGCTGCCCGGCAGGAGAACCAGCTGCTGGCCGATCGTTCGGCCCTCGACGAGCGTGACGTGGTGGTGCTGAAGATTTCCGGTGCCGGCGTTCGGCCGCTCTTCGGTGCCGCCGACGGCCTCGACGGCGAGGCGATCCGCCGCGATCTCGAGGCGTTGGAGATCGGCGAATTCGCAGCCTTCCTTGTCGGCAAGGACGGCACCGTCAAGCTCAAGGCCAGCGAGCCGATCACCGATGGCGAGCTTTTCGCCATCATCGACAGCATGCCGATGCGCGCTGCCGAATCGTTGAAGCCGGACAAATAGCCCCGGTCGAACGTCGCGTTTATTCCAACATCATGAAAAGGGAGGCGGCCATGTCCGTGCCCAACGAACCCATTCACGATCAGCCGCCGTTGCCGGCACCCGGCTGGAAGCCGGTGCCGCCGATCACGGAGCCGGAGCCGGACAGGCTTCCTGACGAAGCGCCGGTTCCGAACCCGGATGAGAACGACGAGCCGGCCAAGCACGTTTCCTAAAGAAAAATCTGCCGTTCGGCGCTGACGAGTTCCTGCAGGAAATCGGCAACGCTCCTGACACGCACGAGGTCGCGCGCAGTTTCGTGATAGGTCGTCCAGTAGGCGCGCCGGATCGAAATATCGGGCAGGATGCGCTGGAGTTCCGGATACTGCCGGGCGATATAATCGTGCAGGATGCCGATGCCGGCGCCGGATCGGACCGCCTCCGTCTGTCCGATTGCCGTCGAAATCTCGAAACTCGCATCCCAACTGCGCATCACCTCGCCGGAGAAATTCAGCGAGGCGGTGAAGATCAGGTCTTCGACATAGCCGATGCGCGGATGCGCCTTCAGCGCCTCGATATCGCCGGGCGTGCCTCGCGAAGCGAGATAATCGCGTGAGGCATAGAGGCCGAGCGTATAGTCGGTGAGCTTGGAGGAGACGAGCCGGCCCTGTTCGGGGCGCTCCAGCGTGATGGCGATATCGGCCTCGCGCTGCGACAGCGAGAAGGAGCGCGGCACAGGGACGAGCTGGATCTTCAGCTCCGGATGGCGCTCGATCAGTCTGCCCATGCGCGGCGCCAGAAAGGAAACGCCGAACCCATCGGGCGCACCGACGCGCACGGTCCCGGCAATTGCCGTATCGGTGTGGCCGAGGCTCGCCTGTACTGCGAGCATTTCGGTTTCCATCCGCTCAGCGGATGCCAGGAACACTTCACCTTCGGCCGTCAGCTCGCAGCCATTTGTGCGGCGGATGAAAAGCCGTGTCTTCAGCGCCTCTTCCAGCGACGTCAGCCGGCGCGAGAGCGTGGCGTGATTGAGCCCCAGCCGCTTCGATGCGGCGAGAATCTGCCCGGTACGGGCGACGGCGAGGAAAATCCGAACATCGTCCCAGTTCATGGCTTGGCACGCATGGCGATCGGATCGACCTCGATAAGCGCCAGCGATGTCACCATGCCCGCCGTCTGGTTCTTGTATTTGAGGAAATGCGGCGTCCGCAGATGGGCCTCATATGCCTCCTGGTCGGCGTAGACCTCAAGAATACGGATGCGGTTTGGGTGCGCCCGGATGGAAACGGCGCTGAGCGAAAGGACGCCCTCTTCCAGCGCCAGGGATGCCTCGATTTCTGCGGTCAGCAATGCGCGATAGGTTTCCAGCGTGTCCGGATCGATCTCCAGCTCCGCCATTCTGACGACGGGTTTCCGGCTCATCGGATTGACCTCCCCAGGGTTTTGCTTGTCGGCGTTTGACTTGTCGGCGAGCCGTGCCAAGTTTGGAAGCAGCAGCGCTTGATGCAATGATAGGACTATAATCTGCGCACAACAGTTCCTTATATCAGCGCATTGATTTGTGCAAATTGAAGTGCGATTGTAGGCCATCCAAAAACAGGAGGAGCATCCCATGCGTGAGATCGGTCATTTCATCGGCGGCAAGCATGTTGCCGGCACCAGCGGCCGCGTGAGCAACGTCTACAATCCGGCGACCGGCGAAGTGCAGGCGGCGGTCGCGCTTGCAAGCGTCGAGGAACTGCGCGCCGCAGTCGAAAACGCCAAGGCCGCGCAGCCGAAATGGGCTGCCACCAATCCGCAGCGCCGCGCCCGCGTCTTCTTCAAGTTCGTCGAGCTGCTGAACAAGCACATGGACGAACTTGCCGAGTTGATTTCTAAGGAACACGGCAAGACGATCGAGGATGCCAAGGGCGACGTCATCCGCGGCCTCGAAGTCTGCGAATTCGTTTGCGGCATCCCGCATCTCGCCAAGGGCGAATTCACCGAGGGCGCAGGCCCGGCGATCGACATGTATTCGATCCGCCAGCCGGTCGGCATCGGCGCCGGCATTACGCCCTTCAACTTTCCCGGCATGATCCCGATGTGGATGTTTGCGCCGGCGATCGCCTGCGGCAACGCCTTCATCCTGAAGCCCTCCGAGCGTGATCCCTCCCTGCCGATCCGTCTCGGCGAGTTGATGATCGAGGCAGGCCTGCCTGCCGGCATTCTCAACGTCGTCAACGGCGACAAGGGCGCGGTCGACGCGATCCTCACCGATCCCGATATCGGCGCCGTCTCCTTCGTCGGCTCGACGCCGATCGCCCGCTACGTCTATGGCACGGCGGCGATGAACGGCAAGCGCGCCCAGTGCTTCGGCGGCGCCAAGAACCACATGATCATCATGCCGGATGCCGATATGGACCAGGCCGTCAACGCGCTGATGGGCGCAGGCTACGGTTCGGCCGGCGAGCGCTGCATGGCGATCTCGGTTGCCGTTCCGGTCGGCGAAGAGACCGCCAACCGTCTCGTCGAGAAGCTGACGCCGAAGATCGAATCGCTGCGCATCGGCCCCTACACCGACGACAAGGCCGATATGGGCCCGCTCGTCACCAAGGATGCCTATAACCGCGTCCGCGGCCTGATCGACCGCGGCATCGAGGAAGGTGCCAAGCTCGTCGTCGACGGCCGCGATTTCAAGCTCCAGGGCTATGAAGACGGCTATTTCGTCGGCGGCTGCCTGTTCGACCACGTCACGCCCGAGATGGACATCTACAAGACCGAGATCTTCGGACCCGTCCTCTCCGTCGTTCGCGCCAACAACTATGAGGAAGCGCTGTCGATGCCGATGAAGCACGAATACGGCAACGGCGTTGCGATCTACACCCGCGACGGCGATGCCGCCCGCGATTTCGCCTCGCGCATCAATATCGGTATGATCGGCATCAACGTTCCGATCCCGGTTCCGCTCGCCTACCACTCCTTCGGTGGCTGGAAGGCCTCGAGCTTCGGCGACCTCAACCAGCACGGCACGGATTCGATCAAGTTCTGGACGAAGACCAAGACCGTCACCGCCCGCTGGCCCTCGGGCATCAAGAGCGGCGCCGAATTCGTCATGCCGACGATGAAGTGATCTGCGCGATTGATCGATCTACAATCTGCAATTCGGGGGCCTTTCGGCCCCCGTTTTATTTGATCTCCTGCAACCAAGGGCACCGCACCGGCATGCTTTCACTATCCCTGCCCGCCCGAGCGCGGGCAGGTCATTATGGATTGCAACCAGAAGATCCTGAGGCGGGATTGACGTCGCGGCAAATGGCCTCATAAGCTGAATGCGAATTTCATATTTTGGAATTGTTCAAAACTACCAAACCGCCTATATAGGTCTGAACAGGCACGAGTCAGGAGAATGGCATGCGGTTGACGAAGCAGACCAACTATGCGGTTCGCATGTTGATGTATTGTGCTGCCAACGACGGGCACCTGAGCCGGATTCCGGAAATCGCCAGGGCCTACGGCGTTTCCGAACTCTTTCTTTTCAAGATCCTCCAGCCGCTCAACAAGGCGGGTCTGGTCGAGACCGTGCGCGGCCGCAATGGCGGCGTGCGCCTGGGCAAGCCGGCGGCCGACATCACCCTCTTCGATGTCGTTCGGGTGACGGAAGACAGTTTCGCCATGGCCGAATGCTTCGAGGATGACGGCATGGTCGAATGCCCGCTGGTCGATAGCTGCGGTCTGAATTCGGCGCTGCGCAAGGCGCTCAACGCCTTCTTCGCCGTGCTGTCGGAATATTCCATAGACGATCTCGTCAAGGCGCGTCCGCAGATCAATTTCCTTCTCGGAATCACTGGCGAGCAGCCCTATCGCAAACCCGCGATCGTTGCACCGGCCGCCTGAATCCAGAGAGCAGGACAGAGTTTATGAAACCGCGATTGCCCCGGCAATCGCGGTTTTTATTTTGCCGCGTTGCGCCGGCTCGACAAGAGGAAATACCGCAAGCGTGGCGGGTGGGTCTGATCGATCGCCACACGTTTAGGAGGCGCAATTATCCAAAATACGACGAAATCCCGGTCATTTTTATCCGAAAATGTCCAAATGAGGCCGATTTTTGACTGAAAATTTCTAAAATTGTCCAACTGGAAAAATTTTCTCCGTAGACCGTTGCTTTCAGTAGATAAATGTCGTTCCATCGACCGTCGATCGGGATGTCTATCTCAGGTCTCCAAACATCAAAAAAGAACAACCGGGAAACAATATTATGAAAAAGATCTCTGTCATGCTGGCAGCGACGGCCCTGATTTCGGTCATGGCGACGTCGGCCTGGTCCAAGACCCTTGTTTATTGCTCCGAGGGTTCGCCGGAAGGCTTCGACCCGAGCCTCTACACGGCAGGCACGACCTTCGACGCCTCGTCGCGCACGGTCTATAGCCGCCTCGTCGAATTCAAGCATGGCGGCACCGAGATCGAGCCCGGCCTCGCCGATAGCTGGAGCGTTTCGGCCGACGGCACGGAATACACCTTCAAGCTTCATCCGGGCGTCAAGTATCAGACGACCGACTTCTTCACGCCGACGCGCGATTTCAACGCCGACGACGTCGTGTTCTCCTTCGAGCGCCAGCTGAAGTCCGACAATCCGTGGAACAAATATGTCGAGGGCGGTTCCTACGAATACGCCGCCGGCATGGGCTTCCCGGAGCTGATCAAGTCGGTCGAGAAGGTCGATGACCTCACCGTCAAGTTCACGCTCAACCATCCCGAAGCGCCGTTCCTCGCCGACCTCGCCATGGACTTCGCCTCGATCGTCTCCAAGGAATATGCCGACAAGCTTGCCGCCGACGGCAAGATGGCGCAGCTGAACCAGCAGCCGCTCGGCACCGGCCCCTTCACCTTCGTCGCCTACCAGCCGGATGCCGTCATCCGCTACAAGGCCAACGAAACCTATTTCAAGGGCAAGGAAAAGATCGACGATCTGGTTTTCGCCATCACCTCTGATGCCGCCGTCCGCGCCCAGAAGCTGAAGGCCGGCGAATGCCACCTGATCCCCTATCCGAATGCAGCCGATGTGCCGGAACTGAAGAAGGATGAAAATCTGACGGTGATGGAACAGGCCGGCCTCAATGTCGGCTTCCTCGCCTACAACACCCAGATGGCCCCGTTCGACAAGCCGGACGTTCGCCGCGCGCTGAACATGGCGATCAACAAGCAGGCGATCATCGACGCCGTCTTCCAGGGTGCGGCCGCCGTTGCCAAGAACCCGATCCCGCCGACGATGTGGTCGTATAACGACGCCGTTCAGGACGACAAGTACGATCCGGATGCCGCCAAGAAGGCGCTCGCCGATGCCGGCGTCAAGGATCTCAGCATGAAGGTCTGGGCGATGCCGGTGTCGCGCCCCTATATGCTAAACGCCCGCCGCGCCGCCGAACTGATCCAGGCCGATTTCGCCAAGGTCGGCGTCAAGGTCGAGATCGTCACCCATGAATGGGCCGAATATCTGAAGCTTTCCTCCGACGTGAAGCGCGACGGCGCCGTCATCCTCGGCTGGACCGGCGACAATGGCGACCCCGATAACTTCATGGATACGCTGCTCGGCTGCGATGCCGTCGGCGGCAACAACCGCGCCCAGTGGTGCAACAAGGAATATGACGCGCTGATGACCAAGGCCAAGCTGACCGCCGATGTCGGCGAGCGCACCAAGGCCTACGAGCAGGCCCAGCTGATCTTCAAGAAGGAAGCTCCCTGGGCGACGCTCGACCACTCGCTCGTCTTCGTGCCGATGAGCAAGAAGGTCTCGGGCTTTTTCATGGACCCGCTCGGCATTCACCGTTTCGACGGCGTCGACGTATCCGAGTAACAAGAATAATGTAAGAATGCCCGGCAGAGCTGGGCGCAGCCGGCGGTCAGGGTCTCCTGACCGCCGGAAACTATTGGACATCTGCCATGTTGCGTTTTTTCATCGGCCGCTTCGCGGTGCTGATCCCGACATTCCTCGGCGTTTCCCTCATTGCCTTCTCGTTCATCCGCATGCTTCCCGGCGATCCCGTCATGCTTCTGTCGGGTGAACGTGTCATGGCGCCGGAACGGCACGCCCAGATCATGCACGATCTCGGTTTCGACCGGCCCATGTATGTGCAGTATTTCGATTATCTCGGAAAAGTGCTGCACGGCGATCTCGGCACCTCGATCGTCACCAAGCGGCCTGTTCTCGGCGAATTCCTGACGTTGTTTCCGGCAACGCTGGAGCTTTCATTCTGTGCCATAGTCCTCGCCGTCTGTCTTGGCGTGCCCGCCGGCGTCTTTGCGGCCGTCAAGCGAGGCACGTGGTTCGACCAAAGCGTGATGGGCGTGGCACTCATCGGTTATTCCATGCCGATTTTTTGGTGGGGGCTGCTGCTCATCATCTTCTTCTCCGGCTATCTCGGCTGGACGCCCGTTTCCGGCCGCATCTCGCTGATGTATTTCTTCAAGCCGGTCACCGGCTTCATGCTGGTCGACAGCCTGCTGTCCGGCCAGAAGGGGGCTTTCGCCTCCGCCGTCAGCTACCTCATCCTGCCGACCATCGTGCTGGCGACCATCCCGCTTGCCGTCATTGCGCGTCAGACGCGCTCGGCGATGCTCGAGGTTCTGGGTGAGGATTATGTCCGCACGGCGCGCTCGAAGGGCCTGAAGCCGCTGCGTGTCGTCGGCGTGCATGCACTGCGCAATGCGATGATCCCCGTCATCACCACGATCGGCCTGCAGATCGGCGTCCTTCTTGCCGGCGCCATCCTCACGGAGACGATCTTCTCCTGGCCGGGCATCGGCAAATGGATGGTCGATTCGGTCTTCAAGCGCGATTACGCCGTGGTCCAGGGCGGTCTTCTCCTGATCGCCGGCGTCATCATGATGGTCAATCTGATTGTTGATGTTCTCTACGGCTTCATCAATCCGCGCATTCGTCACTAGGAGCGGTCCATGAGCACGGTCACCGTCAAAACCGGCCAGCCATCCGCTCTTGCGGAATTCTGGCATTATTTCTCCCGCAACAAGGGCGCCGTCATCGGCCTCGTGATCTTCATCGTCATCCTGGTCGTTGCAGTCTTCGCGCCGCTCTTTGCGCCGCATGAACCGAACGAGCAGAACCGTGCGGTGCTGCTCGCCGTACCGGCCTGGATGGAGGGCGGCAGCGCTTCCTTCCCGCTCGGAACGGATGCCGTCGGCCGCGATATCCTCTCGCGGCTGATCTATGGCGCGCGTTTCTCACTGTTCATCGGCGTCGTCGTCGTCACGCTTTCGGTCATCTCAGGCGTGCTGATCGGCCTCGTCGCCGGATATTTCCGCGGCAAGGTCGATACGGCGATCATGCGCCTGATGGATATCATCCTGGCTTTCCCGTCGCTGTTGCTTGCTCTCGTGCTGGTGGCGGTGCTCGGGCCTGGCCTTACCAATGCGATGATCGCGATTTCGCTGGTCAACCAGCCGCATTTCGTGCGGCTGACGCGTGCTTCGGTCATATCGGAGCGCGAGAAGGAATATGTGATCGCTTCGCGTGTCGCCGGTGCCGGAACGCTGCGCCTGATGTTCAAGACGATTTTGCCGAACTGTCTTGGGCCGCTGATCGTCCAGGCGACGCTCGCCTTCTCGGCGGCGATCCTCGATGCCGCCGCCCTCGGCTTCCTCGGCATGGGCGCCCAGCCGCCGACACCCGAATGGGGCACGATGCTCGCCGAATCCCGTGAGTTCATCTCGCGCGCCTGGTGGGTCGTAACATTCCCGGGTCTAGCCATCCTCATCACCGTTCTCGCCATCAACCTGATGGGTGACGGCCTGCGCGATGCGCTCGACCCCAAGCTGAAGAGGTCGTGATGCCACTTCTCGAAATCGAAAATCTGACCGTCGAATTCCAAACGTCATCCGGTCTGTTCCGCGCCGTCGACGGCGTATCGCTTACCTGCGACAAGGGCGAGATCCTGTCGGTCGTCGGTGAATCCGGCTCGGGCAAATCCGTCGCCATGCTGGCCCTGATGGGGCTTCTGCCCTGGACGGCAAAAATCACCGCTGATCGCCTGCAGTTCGACGGCCAGGATCTGCGCGGCATCTCCGCCCGCCAGCGCCGCAGGATCGTCGGCAAGGACATGGCGATGATCTTCCAGGAGCCGATGTCGAGCCTCAATCCGTGCTTCACGGTCGGCTTCCAACTCGGCGAGACACTACGCTTCCATATGGGCCTCAACCGGAAGGAGCGTCGCGAACGTTCGATCGAGCTTCTGAACCTCGTCGGCATTCCGGCGCCGGAAGACCGCCTGTCGAACTTCCCGCATCAGATGTCCGGCGGCATGAGCCAGCGCGTCATGATCGCCATGGCGCTCGCCTGCAATCCGAAGCTTCTGATCGCCGACGAGCCGACGACAGCGCTCGACGTGACCATCCAGGCGCAGATCCTCGATCTGCTCGTGCGCCTGCAGAAGGAGCACGGCATGGCGCTGGTGCTGATCACCCACGACATGGGTGTCGTTGCTGAAACCGCCGAGCGTGTGCAGGTGCAATATGCCGGCCAGAAGGTCGAGGAGCAGCCGGTGAGGGCGCTGTTTCGCGATCCGCACCACCCCTATACCGCAGCCCTGCTCGCCGCCTTGCCGGAGCGCGCCCAGGTCGGCCACCGCCTGCCCTCGATCGCCGGTGTCGTGCCCGGCCAGCATGGCCGCCCGACGGGCTGTCTTTTCGCGCCGCGCTGCGGCTACGCCACGGTCGAATGCGATCGCGGCGTCGTCCGCCAGGGGCCGGAACTCGGGCTGGCGCTGTGCAACTATCCTTTGAAGGATGGCAAGCCGCTCGGGCATCCAGGCGTCATGGCCACTGAAACCGCAGGAGACCTGGTATGACCGGCGCTGTTCTCGAGGGCAGGGATCTCGCCCGCTTCTACACCGTCAACCGCGGTCTCTTCAAAGCCGATGCCACGGTCAAGGCGCTGAACGGTGTCAGCTTCAGCCTCCATTCCGGCAAGACGCTGGCAGTCGTCGGCGAATCCGGCTGCGGCAAGTCGACGCTCGCCCGCCTGGTGACGATGATCGAGGATCCGACGGCCGGCGAATTGCTGATCGATGGCAAGCCTGCGCGCGTCGGCGACCGCAGCCTGCGCAGCCAGGTGCAGATCGTCTTCCAGAATCCCTACGGCTCGCTCAATCCGCGCCAGAAGGTCGGCGCGATCCTCGAAGAGCCGCTGAAGATCAACACCGATCTCGATGCTGCCGCCCGCCGCCGCAAGGTGGAGGAGATGATGGCCCGCGTCGGCCTGCGTCCGGAGCATCACGGCCGCTATCCCCATATGTTCTCAGGCGGTCAGCGCCAGCGCATCGCCATTGCCCGCGCTTTGATGCTGCGGCCGAAGGTGCTGGTGCTGGACGAACCGGTTTCGGCCCTCGACCTGTCGATCCAGGCGCAGGTGCTGAACCTCCTGATGGACCTGCAGAAGGAGATGGGGCTTGCCTATCTCTTCATCTCGCACGGCCTCTCCGTCGTTCATCACATCGCCGACGAGGTGATGGTGATGTATCTCGGCCGCCCGATCGAAACCGGTCCCGCCGCCGAGGTCTTCGCCCGGCCGCGCCACCCCTATACGGCAGCGCTGCTGTCGGCCACACCGATCGCCGATCCCGAGCGCGAGAAGAACCGCATCCGCCTGCAGGGCGAACTGCCGTCGCCATTGAAGCCGCCGTCCGGCTGCCACTTCAATCCCCGCTGCTGGAAGGCGCAGGACCATTGTCGTCAGGTTTCTCCCGAATTAAGGGGAGAAGGTGCACAACAATATGCCTGTCATTTCCCGCTCGATTGAGCGGGAGATATGGCGTGGGAGGAAACATGCAGGATGAGCGGATGAACAAACCCCATGCGATCATCGTCATGGGGGTCAGCGGCTGCGGCAAATCCTCGGTCGGCGAAAGGCTCGCCGAGGCCCTGCACTTGGCCTTCGTCGAAGGTGATGCCCTTCACCCGGCCGCCAATGTCGAGAAGATGTCGAAGGGCATTCCACTGACCGATGAGGATCGGATGCCCTGGCTCGACCGCATCGGCGAAGACATCAAGGCCTCGCTGGAGAAGAGCAAGGGCATCATCATTTCCTGCTCGGCGCTGAAGCGGCTCTATCGCGACAGGCTGCGAGCTGCTGCCGGTGGCAATCTGTTCTTCGTCTATCTCGAAGGTTCCAGGGCGCTGCTGATGAAGCGGATGGGCGAGCGCAAGGGACATTTCATGCCGGTGTCGCTGCTCGACAGCCAGCTGGCGACGCTTGAGGTGCCCACAGGTGAGCCGGGCGTCGTCACCGTCGATATCGACGACACGATCGAAGGCATCGCGGCAACGGCGCTCAAGAGCCTTGCAGCGCTCGGCATCACGGGTTGAAACGCCGCGGCGAATAGGCCGCAATATCGATGAACGGCGTCTCGCCGGTGATGAGTTCGGCAAGCGCGCGGCCGGTCACCGGCCCGAGCGTCAGCCCGTGATGGGCATGGCCGAAGGCAAACCACAGGCCCTGATGGCGCGGCGCCTTGCCGATAACAGGCATCATGTCGGGGGTGCAGGGGCGCGCGCCCATCCAGGGTTCGGGATCGAGCCGCTTGCCAAGCGGGAAGATGGTGCGCGCCACGGCTTCGGCCCGGTCGAGCTGGACCGGCGTCTTCGGCGCGTTAAGCGATGCAAACTCCGCCCCTGTCGTCAACCGGATGCCGCGGTTCATCGGTGCAAGGAGATAGCCGCGTTCGGCATCGAGCATCCAGTTGTTGAGCACCGCATTGCCCTCGGCGGCATAATGCATGTGATAGCCGCGCTTGACACCAAGCGGAAAGGAATAGCCGAGCCGGCGTGTTGCGGCGGCGGCCCAGGGGCCGAGCGCTATCACCGTATCCTCGGCTTCGAGCGGACCTTCCCCGGTCATGATCTTCCAGCCGGAGCCGAACGGACCGAGCGAGGCGGCATCACCGGTGACGAAGCGGCCGCCGAGGCTTTCGAAATAGCGGCGATAGGCCGATGTCAGCGCATGCGGGTCGAGCACCGACCAGGGGTCGCGCCAGCGGATGCCGCCGGCGAAATCGCCGGTAAGATCAGGTTCCATGCCGGCGATATCGGCCGGAGCCAGGCTGTCGTAACCGACCCCGAATTCACTCTGCCAAAGTGTTGCCTCCGCCAGAGCCGCGTCGTGCTTGGCCTGCGTGCGGAAAAGCTTGATCCAGCCGTCCTTGCGGATCAGCGCTTCAGCCTGCGACGCCTCGATCAGGTCCTTGTGTTCAGCAATCGAATGTTCGATCAGCGGCGCATAGGTCCGGGTGATGATCGCGTGACGGCGCGTATTGGAGTTCCACCAGTAGCGGGCGAGAAAGGCGATCTGGCTCGGCAGCGTGCTGAGGTGATAATGCGCGTCGATGCGGTTATTCAAAGCATAACGCAGCAAAAGCCCGAGCTGCTGCGGAAAGCCGTAAGGTGCCACACCTTCCCGCTGGATCAGCCCGGCATTGCCGAAGGAGGTTTCGTTGCCCGGATCCTTGCGGTCGATCAGCGTCACCTGCCGGCCGCGCCGCTGGAGATGGATGGCGGTGGAAACCCCGACGATGCCGGCGCCGAGCACGATTGCGTTCTTCGTCATTCCCCTGCATTCCACTTTGTGATCGGCGTGAAAATGCCCGTGCCGATACCGCCGCGCAAACGAAAAATCGCATTCATTTCAAAATCATTGCGCTTTTCAGTGCGGCATTTTCGGCCTTTACCCTGATGAGGAGGATGCAGGCGTTGAGCAGTGAAAAGACGATCGCGTAAAACGGCAGGCCGAAGGCGAGAGGAAGGACGGCGATCTCGCCGACGACGATCGCGTAATTCGGATGGCGGAGGAGGCGATAAGGCCCGGATCTGACGAGCGGCGCGCCGGGCAGGATGATGATGCGTGTCGTCCAGCGGCCTTTCAGGGTCGCGAGCACCCAGAGCCGCAGGACCTGCAGCCCGATGAACACGACAAACCAGAAGAGCTCGACCGGCCTGCCCGGCGCCAGCAGCCAGAGGCCGATGACCCAGCCCGCATGCAGCGCCACCATGGCGGGATAGTGCTCCGGCGCGATCTCCCTGGCGCCCCGGGCGAAAAGGGCTGCGGTGTTGCGCCGGGCGAGCACGAGTTCGCCCAGCCGCTGCAGCGTCACGAATGTCAGAAGCGCAACCGACGGCCACATCATGCGAGCCTCCTGAGCGTCACGCAGCTGGCCGAAAAGCCCGGCCCCATGGCGATCATCGCCGCGCGCTCCGGCAATCCGGCGCGGATTGCCCGCGCCAGCACGAACAGGATGGTCGGCGAGGACATATTGCCATATTCTGCAAGCACGGCGCGTTCGTGATCGAGCGAGCCCGGCGCCAGCGACAGCGCGCTCTCCATCGCGGCCAGCACCTTGGTGCCGCCGGGATGGCAGATGAAGCGGTCGATATCCTCGCGCCTCAGCCCGTTGCGCACCAGAATGGCCGCCACTGCCGGCCCGAGCTCACGTTCGGCAAAGGGCGGCAGTGACTGCGCCAGCACGATGCCGAAGCCGCCGTCATCGATCTTCCAACCCATGATATCGAGCGTGTCGGGAAACAGATGCTCGCCCGTTGATTCCACTTCCGCCAGCCCGGCCTCGCCTGATCGCAGCACGCAGGCGGCAGCGCCGTCGCCGAAAAGCGCCGTCGCGATGATGTTCGGCCGCGTCAGCTCGTCCAGCCGGAAGGCGAGCGTACAAAGCTCGATCGAGACGAACAGCACAACAGTGCCCGGCCGGCCTTGCGCCAGCCGCGCGGCGATCGCAAAACCCGACACGCCGGCGGCGCAGCCGAGCCCGAACACCGGCACGCGCTCGATATCGGCCCTGAAACCCATCTTGCGGGCCATCTGTGCATCGAGGCTCGGTGTCGTAAAGCCGGTGGACGAGACTGTCACGACACAGTCGACGTCGCCGGCCTCAAGCCCTGCCTGACGAAGGGCCGAACTGGCCGCTTCGACGAAAAGCGAGCCCGCCACCTCCGCATAGGCCTGCATTCGATCCTGCCAGCCATGCGGCTCGTCGAACCAGGCAAGCGGCCGCGCCGCGTGGCGCTTTTCGATGCCGGCACTGTCGAAGACGCGGGCAAGATGGCGGAAATCCTCGAAACGGTCGGCAAACAGCCGGGCCGAGGCTTCGACCGCCTGTTTCTGAAAAATGATATGTTCGGGTGCGGCGACGGCGAGGCTGACGAGTTTCACGGTATCGGTCACAGAATTCTCCTTGCGTTCCCGGCGGAACGAAAAACACGCGGTGCCGATGATTTATTCGACCTCGTCGGCTTCACGAAGCCGTGATGGAGAAAATGGAGACGCCGGCGAATAAAGCCAGATGCAGCGGTGTTCTCTCCTCGCAACGTCACTTCCAGAGGAGTTTCCCCATGACGACCATGACAGTCCGCATCGCTTCCATCCTTCTCGGCGGCTGCCTTGCCGCTTCCGTTCTCTCCGGCCCGGTCTTTGCGATCGGCGATGACAGCAGCACGACACCCACCTGCAAGAAGGGCGAGATCTACGACCAGAAGACCAAGAAATGCGTCAAGCAGCAGAGCGCCAACGTCTCCGATGAGAACCGTGCCGACTACGCCTATTCGCTGGCCAAGGCCGGCCGTTATGAGGAGGCCCTTGCCATGCTCGATACGGTCAAGGATCAGAACACGGCCGAGGTGCTGAACTATCGCGGTTATGCCACCCGCAAGCTCGGCCGCACCGACGAAGGCATTTCCTATTACCTCAAATCGGTGAAGATGGACCCGCAATATGCCAAGGTCCGCGAATATCTCGGCGAAGCCTATGTCATCAAGGGCCGGCTCGATCTCGCCAAGGATCAGTTGAAGTCAATCAAGGCGATCTGCGGCACTGACTGCGAGGAATATCAGGACCTGAACGCCGCAATCCTCGACCCGTCGAAGATCTGATCGGTCGCCACGGGCGGGAAGCGGAAGCACGAAAGGGATGCAAGAATGTCGGTCGCGCGCACCCACTTTCCTGCCTATAGTCGCGCAAGAGTGGAATCGCCGGTTCGTCAGGCGGTTCCGAAGGATGTTGGATCGTCGGAGGCGGCCATCGCGAGCGCAGCGGATATCAGGAGCGGCCTGACGGAAAATCTGGCCAGGCTCTGGCGTTATGGTCTCGTTCTCTCGCATCAGCGCGATGTCGCCGACGACCTGGTGCAGGCAACCTGCCTTCGCGCACTGGAGCGCGCCGATCAGTTCATCCCCGGTACCCGGCTCGACCGCTGGCTGTTTTCGATCCTGCATTCGATTTGGCTGAACGAGATCCGCTCCCGCCGGGTGCGCCAGGGCCAGGGTTTCGTCGATGCCGGGGAGACGCTGACCTTCGATGGCGCCCACGACACCGAAACGCATGTGATGGCGAACCAGGTGCTGAGACAGGTGAATGCGCTGCCCGAGGCGCAGCGGACGGTGGTTTTCCTCGCCTATGTGGAAGGACTTTCCTATCGCGAGGTTGCAGGCATACTGGATATCCCGATCGGAACCGTGATGAGCCGGCTGGCGGCTGCTCGCGCCAGGCTCGCCGGCGCCGGATCGGAAGGGGGACGGCAATGAACACCAAACACACCATTCCCTCCGACGAGGACCTCACCGCCTTCATCGACGGCGAACTGACGGCCGAAGAGGCTGCGCGCATCGAGGCCATGGTGAACGAAGACGAGAGCACCGCCGAACGGCTGGAAGTCCTGGCGCGCGCCAGCCTGCCGTTCAAGCAGGCCTTCGCCCCGCTGCTGTCTGAAGCCCCGCGCGAGAAGCTGGAGACGATGCTTGCCGCCATCCCGACGCAGCCGAGCGCAAGACCCGCCTCCACGCCCGCATTCGCCAGCCGTCGCCGCTTCCTCGGCGCGCTCGCCGCTTCGCTGGTCGCAGGCATCGCCATCGACCGCGCCGTCATCGGCATCGGCAGGGGCTTGTCGGCAAAGGACGAAAACAGCGAATGGCGCGCCGTGGTCGCCGACTATATCTCGCTCTATACCCCGGAAACGCTCGCCGGCCCCGCCCCCAGCAGGGAGGATCAGGCCGCCCAGCTCGCGGGCCTCGACGAAAAACTCGGCCTGTCACTCTCCCCCGAAGCCGTCTCGCTGCCGGGCATCGATTTCAAACGCGCCCTGCTGCTGCAATATGATGGCAAACCGCTCGCCCAGATCGCCTATCTCGACCCCGAAACCGGTCCGATGGCGCTCTGCATCGTCAAGTCTGACAAAGGGCCGAAGGCGCCGGACCTCGAAAGTCGCAAGGGCATGAATGTCGTCTATTGGTCGAACGCGACGCACGCCTTCATGCTGATCGGCCGCATCCCGGTAGACCGGGTGCAGGAATTGGCGGAGAACGCCCGGAGCAGGCTTTCAAGCTGACCAGCTCAGCGGGACTTCAGCTTCGTCGGTTTTTCTTGGGGAGCGCGTTTGAGCGCGAAATTGACGCTTTGAACAAGGACATCGGCTTCATCACGGTCGGACAGGGTGCTGTCGTCAAGCTCGAAGCCTTCCCTTCACTCGCTACGGAACGTCACAGCCCACGTCACCAAGATTGCGGCAGATGCGATCCTCGAACCCGACGCGGCACGTCGTGAGGGCGAGCCCGCGGCACGACAGGCGAGACAATGTTCGGCGGCGCCGAAACAATGCGGACTCTCGCTTTCCCGATATCACCGAGCCTGAGACTTATTAAATTTCAGCAGATGACTGTAACGTCAAGTTAAGTGCGGGCATGGCAGCAATTGCGGAAGTGCGAACGGGTGAGCGCAGAATGCTGGAATATGTCTTCTAGCCTTGGATAGAGGTTGCGGAGAAAGCGCTTCATGAGCGTTAGTTACTAAGGTCAAAAACTTTCCTGAAGGGAAATAAAGCTTTTAGTTGAATTTTCCCCCAATTTGCGGCAGAGGGAAACTGGCATTAGGCGCGGCTGAATGGATGCGCAAACGGGGATTTTATGACGGACCTTAATACTTGGCCGACGTACGTCAGCTCGACTGGGGATCAGAAGGTAGACGGGCTCTTGGGCGACTTTGCCTGGAGTGGAATGATAACCTATGCGTTTCCCACGAGCTCGTCATCGTATACCTATGGTGACGAAAAATACCATTCTTTCTCTTCAATTTCGTCCCAGCAGCAGTCCCTCGCCTTGTACTTTATGGAGCAATCCTACGGGAGTGCGGCAAATGACGGCTTTTCCGTCGAGGGGTTCACGAACGCCAACTTTGAGGCCGGAAGCGCGAACACCGCAACGGTGCGGTTCGCTCAATCGTCTTTGCCTGACACGGCATGGGCCTATTTACCAGCTAGCGGCGGGCCGGGTGGTGATGTCTGGTTCGGGACGGGATATGCTGGCACCGAGAATGATCTTCGCTTTCCGAGGTTCGGCAACTATGCAGGCCATACCTTGGCGCACGAGCTGGGTCACGCTCTCGGACTGAAACATGCTCACGAAGGGGGGATAGTCGTTCCGCGAGCCTACGACTCGCTCGAATATACGATCATGACCTACCACACGTATGTCGGAGACGATTTGAGTGGGTACAAGTATGAGCATGATGGCGCGCCACAAACCTTCATGATGCTCGACATCGCCGCCCTGCAGGAAATGTATGGTGCGGACTACACGACGAACAGTGACAATACCGTCTACAAGTGGAATCCGAACCAAGGCATCACCTATGTCAACGGCGTTGCGGCCATCACGCCCGCTGCCAACAGGATCTTCGCAACAATCTGGGACGGCGGCGGTACCGACACCTATGATCTGAGTGCCTATACGACCGGCCTTAAAATCGACTTGCGAGCAGGGGGGTGCTCGGTCTTTTCCCAGAGCCAGTTGGCCGATCTGGGCGGAGGTCCGAACAATGGTTACGCCCGCGGCAACATTTTCAACGCCCTTCTTTATCACGGCAACGTCGCGTCGTTGATTGAGAACGTTCAGGCCGGCTCCGGCAACGATACGATTATCGGCAATGAGGCGGACAATACGCTCTGGGGCAATGCCGGAAATGATTCGCTTTCCGGCGGTTCCGGCAATGACACACTGATCGGCGGAACAGGCAACGACACCTATAATGTCGACAGTCTGGCCGACGTGGTGACTGAGGCGCTGAATGAAGGGACCGATCTGATCAGGACGGTGCTTTCTTCCTATGCCTTGACCATCAATGCCAATGTTGAAAACCTGACCTTCACCGGCACTGGCGCTTTTACCGGAACTGGAAGTAGCCTCGCCAACACGATCACCGGCGGCGCCGGCAACGACACGCTGGATGGCGGCGCCGGCAACGACACGCTGATCGGCGGTGCCGGCAACGATCTCTATGTGGTCGACGCTAGCTTCGATTTTGTCCTTGAGAGTGCGAACAAGGGGACGGACACAGTCCGGACGGCGCTTTCAAGCTATACGCTCAGCAATAATGTCGAGAATCTGATTTACACGGGATCCGCCAGCTTCACCGGCACAGGCAATGCGCTGGCCAACACGATCACCGGCGGCGCCGGCAATGATGTGCTGGACGGTGGGGCCGGTGCCGATAACCTGATCGGCGGGGCGGGCGACGACACCTATGTCGTCGACAATGCCGGCGACAGCGTTGCCGAGAACGCCGGCGCGGGAACCGACACGGTCCGCACGACACTGGCAAGCTATACGCTTGGCGCCAATATCGAGAACCTCACCAATATCGGAACGGCAGTCTTTACAGGGACAGGCAATAGCCTCGCCAACACGATCAAGGGCGCGGCAGGTGCCGACACCCTGGACGGAAAGGCCGGAGCAGACACACTGATCGGCGGAGCAGGCAACGACACCTATATTGTCGATCTGGCCGACGTGGTCACCGAAGGGGTGAATGCAGGCACCGATCTGATCAGGACGGTGCTTTCTTCCTATGCCTTGACCAATATTGCCAATGTCGAAAACCTGACCTTCACCGGCACCGGCGATTTTAGCGGGACTGGAAACAGCCTTGCCAACGTGATCACCGGCGGCGCCGGCAACGACACGCTTGACGGCGGCGCCGGCAATGACACGCTGATCGGCGGTGCTGGCAACGACCTCTATATCGTCGACAGTGCGAGCGACGTGATCAACGAAGCGGTCAGCGCCGGCACCGACGAAATCCGCACGGCGCTTGCAGCCTACTCGATCGCTGCATTGGTCAATGTCGAGAACCTGACCTACACGGGATCCGCCAACTTCAGCGGCACCGGCAATGCGCTCGCCAACATGATCACCGGCGGCGCCGGCAACGACACGCTGAACGGCGGGACAGGCGCCGATAGCTTGATCGGCGGTGCGGGCGATGACACCTACATCGTCGACAATGCCGGCGACATCGTCACCGAAGCCGCTGCCGCGGGAACCGACACGCTTCGCACGACATTGGCGAACTATGCGCTTGGCGCCGATATCGAGAACCTCACCTATATCGGAACGGGAACTTTTACGGGCACAGGCAATGCGTTGAACAACATCCTGACCGGGGGGGCAGGTGCCGACACCCTGGACGGAAAGGCCGGAGCAGACAGCTTGATCGGCGGAGCGGGCAACGACACCTATATTGTCGATGATCTGGCCGACGTGGTCACCGAAGGGCTGAATGCAGGCACCGATCTGATCAGGACGGTGCTTTCTTCCTATGCCTTGATCAATATTGCCAATGTCGAAAACCTGACCTTCACCGGCACCGGCGATTTTATCGGAACTGGAAACAGCCTCGCCAACGCGATCACCGGCGGCGCCGGCAACGACACGCTTGATGGCGGCGCCGGCAATGACACGCTGGTCGGCGGCATTGGCAAC
>NZ_NWSQ01000013.1 GCF_002531725.1 Rhizobium sp. L43 | reverse complement strand
ATCCCATAGGCAATTTTAAATGTGTGAATGCCATAGCCCAGCGGGGAGAAGGTGCCCGTAGGGCGGATGAGGGGGCCGGCGAAGCCGGTCTTTTCAACAACACGGACCCCGCAGGTTTCGAGACTCTGTTCAGGCCGCTGGAACTCGGTGTGGCGGGATAGGTGAATTATGTGTGAGAGGTATGCCGTGTGGCCCCCTCATCCGCCTGCCGGCACCTTCTCCCCGAGGGGAGAAGAGCTTATGCCGCGACCTCTCCGTCCCTCGCCACGTCTCGCAAAGTACGTCCTTCGCCGTGTTTACTGGGTCCGGAGAGTCGAGATGTGTGGCTCGACCCCGGTAAGGTTAGGGTGAGGAACAACCACCCCCACAAACCAGCCTGCCTCGCCCTACCGCGCCGCCCAATTGGCGCCGCGGCGGAAGATGGTCTTCATCTCGGGCACCTCGAATTCCTTGGCCTGATGGCCGAGCGAGGAATAGAAGACGCGGCCCTTGCCGTATTTCCGTTTCCAGACCACAGGCATGACAACGCCGTCGATCCAGTAGGCGTGGTCGCCGGTGAACTTCGTCGTTGCCAGAACCTCGTTCGAGGGGTCGACATGCATGTAATATTGCTCTGACGTATAGGGGAAATCGGCAATCCCTTCCACGAGGGGGTCATCGGGCCGGGTGATATTGACGGTATAGTCGATGATGTTGCCGGGGTGAGCCACCCATTGGCCGCCGATGATGAACTGGTAATCGACGGAGTCGCGGAAGGCATCGCCCGCGCCGCCGTGATAGCCGGCGATGCCGACGCCGCTTTCGATCGCCGTGGCGAGATTCTTGACCTCCTCCTTCTCGATCTTCGACATCGTCATGATCGGCACGACGAGGCTGAGATCATGGACGGAAGGGTCGGCAAGCGCCTCGGTGCCATGTTCGAGATAGACCTTGAAGCCGTCCTCCTCGAGCATGGTCTTGATGATTTCGGCGCACTCCTGCGGCTCATGCCCGCTCCAGCCGCCCCAAACGATCAGTGCTTCACGCATAGTCTTTCCTCCTGAAATTTATTTCGCCAGCCGTCCGTCGACGATGGAATCGGACAAGGGGGCAGGGCGCTCCGTCGCCGTGGTGATCGTCACCGTCCGGCCGGTTGCGGCAGCGGTGTGGAAGGCTTCCATGACTTCCAACACATGCAGCGCCAGATCGCCATTGGCGCGGTGCGGCCGGTTGGAGCGGATCGCATGCGCCATGTCGGCGACGCCGAGCGAGCGGTAGTTGCCGTCGGCATAGGGCGCTGTGACCGGCTGGTCCTCGAACGGACCGCCCTTCTTCAGATATTCCACCGGGCCGGCGAACTTGTTCGGATCGGGAACGATCAGCGTGCCCTCGGTTCCGTAGATCTCGAGCGGCACATGCTTGTGACCGGCGACATCGAAGCTCATGGCGATCTGGACGACCGCGCCGTTGGCAAAGGCCATCATGCCGGCAACATGGGTCGGCACATGCACGGGAATGCTCTCGCCATGACGCGGCTCGCTGGTAACAAGCCGTTCCGATCGCGGCGTCGTCGCAAAGCCGGCAACTTGCGAAACCGGTCCGAGAAGATTGACGAGATCGGTGATGTAATAGGGGCCCATATCGAGCATCGGCCCACCGCCGACTTCGTAGTAGAAGGCCGGGTTCGGGTGCCAGCGCTCATGGCCCGGGCACATGAAGGTGGCCGAGCCGCCGACCGGCTGGCCGATGACGCCCTGATCGATCAAGGCGCGGGCCGTCTGGTGGCCGCCGCCGAGGAAGGTGTCGGGGGCGGCGCCGATCCGCAGATTCCGCGCCTTGGCGGCCTCCGCCAATTTTTTCCCTTCCGCGAAATTAATCCCCAGCGGCTTTTCCGAATAGGTGTGTTTACCGGCCTCAAGCGCCTGCAGCGCGACCGCGACATGCGCCTTCGGGATCGTCAGATTGACGATGATTTCGACCGTGGGGTCGGCGAAAAGTGCCTCGACGGATTTGACCGGAACATTGAATTCAGCGGCCTTTGCCTCTGCCAGCTCCCGGTTGAGATCGGCGACGCCGCGAATGTCGAGAATGGGGAAGGATGCCATCGCCGTGAGATAGGCGCCCGAAATATTGCCGCATCCGATGATGCCGATACCGACTTTGTCCATGAATTCCTCCATTAAATCGTGATTGTGCGCCCGTCAGAGCGCCGGCCCTGTCGTGCTCCAGGGTGATTCGTAGAGTTCGTAGAGCGCCACCGCCGCCGCGCCTTGCGCCCAGAAATCATCGCTCGAATCGTCGAAGACGAGTTCGCTTACGCCTTTCAGCGACGGCGGAATGGCGAGCGCATAGGCATCACGCAGGCTGTTCAAAAAGGGTTCGCCGAGCGCCAGGCTCGACCCCACAAGAATGACCCGTGGCGGCGCAAACAGCGTGACGATATTGGCGATGGTCAATCCGACCGCTTCGCCGGCGCGGATGGCGGCGCTGATCAGCCGGTCGTCATCGGCCTTGATCAGCGCCTGGGCATGGTTCATGCCGCGCCCGAGGCGGATCGCTTCGGCAAAACGCCCGTCGGCCTGCTGTTCGCCGAGGATGGCGCTTTCGCCGGCCTGGCTGAAGAGCCGCACGACGCCATTCGGTCCCATGCCGAGCACGAGATCGCCAAGATTGTGGCTGAGGCCGCCGGCACCGCGAAACAGGCTGTTGCCGTGCAGGACGCCGAGCCCCAGCGTCTGTTCCAGCGAAATCAGCACCATATCCTCGAGATCGCGGGCCTTGCCGAACCAGTGATGGCCGAGGGTGATGGCATGGGCGTCGCTTTCGACAATGGTCGGCGTCGAAAGCCGCGCCGACATCTCGGCGGCGAAGTCGACATTGGTGTCGCGAAAGATCGGGCTGCTTCTGATATAGCCGGTGCGGTGCTCGATAACGCCGGGAAAGCCGAGGCAGACACTGTCGACATCCTCCAGCGACAGCCCGGCATCGACGACGCAGCGCCTGACGCCATCCTCGACTAGATCGGCGATGACGCCGATCGGCTGCCGGTCGATGCGGATCGGCAGAGCGAGCTTCGACAGCACGTCGCCGCGGAAATTGGTGACGACGAAGACCATCCTGTTGGCGGCGATCTTGGCGCCCACCACGCGGGCGGCATCGGGATTGAGCTCCAGCATCACCCGCGGCCGCCCGCGCACCGCCTCGTTGCGGATATCGCCTTCGTGACGCGGCAGGATCAGCCCGTCGTCGAGCAGCGAGGCGGTGATGGCGGAAACGGTCGTGGTGGAGAGTTCGGTGCGCTCGCTGATCTCGATCCGCGAGATCGGACCATGGCGCCGGATGGTATCGAGCACGGTCAAGCGATTGATCGCGCGCATTAATTCTGGATCTGCGGTCTTCATTTGGTCTAGCCGGGCGATCGTTTCGTTGGTGCGGAACCCAATATTTTTAACGGGTTACGAAATAAATAGCGGGCAATTCGGCGGCTCTGTCAAGCGCATTTGATAAAAATAGCGGCATTGGGTTGACATTGCGTCAAAGCTCCGTTGAATTAATCCGCATAGGGGAAAAATTGTGAGGATAGCCCCCTGGGAGGAAAAATCATGAATTTTATGTTGAAGAGCGCCGCTCTCGGCGGCAGGCGTATCGCATCCATGGCCGCGGCAGCCGGTATGCTGCTGGCCGGGGCAGGCGCCGCCTCGGCGACGACTGTCGTCAAGTGGCTGCATCTCGAGCTCGACCCGAAATACGTCGCGGCCTGGGAAGACATCGTCAAGAAATACGAAGCCCAGCATCCTGACGTCGACATCCAGATGCAGTTTCTCGAAAACGAGGCCTTCAAGGCCAAGCTTCCCACGCTGCTGCAGTCCGATGATGTGCCGGATTTCTTCTTCAGCTGGGGCGGCGGCGTCCTGAAGCAGCAGTCCGAGACCGGCGCGCTCCAGGATGTGACGGCAGCCCTCGATGCCGATGGCGGCAAGCTGCGCAGCGCCTATAGCCCGGCGTCGGTCAGCGGCCTGACATTCGACAACAAGACCTGGGCCATTCCCTACAAGGTCGGTCTGGTCAGCTTCTTCTACAACAAGGAACTGTTCGCCAAGGCAGGCGTCAAGGCCGAGGACATCAAGAACTGGGCTGATTTTCTCGGCACGGTCAAGAAGATCAAGGCGGCCGGCATCGTGCCGATCGCCGGCGGCGGCGGTGAGAAGTGGCCGATCCACTTCTACTGGAGCTATCTCGTCATGCGCGAAGGCGGCCAAAAGGTCTTCGAAGCGGCAAAGACCGGGCAGGGCGAAGGTTTCCTCGATCCGGCGATCATCAAGGCCGGCGACGATCTTGCCGAACTCGGAAAGCTCGAACCGTTCCAGCCCGGCTATCTCGGCTCGACCTGGCCGCAGGCGCTCGGCGTTTTCGGTGACGGCAAGGCTGCAATCATCCTCGGCTTTGAAAATACCGAGGCCAACCAGCGCAAGAATGCCGGTGACGGCAAGGGTCTCGCAGCTGACAATATCGGCCGTTTCGCCTTCCCGGCGGTCGATGGCGGCGCCGGCAAGCCGACGGATACGCTCGGCGGTCTGAATGGCTGGGCCGTCACCAAGAAGGCCTCCAAAGAAGCGATCGATTTCCTGGCTTTCCTGACGAGTGCTGACAATGAGCGGGCGATGGCCAAGGCCGGTATGCTTCTGCCCGTGGCCGTCGGCGCCGGTGACGGGGTCACCAACCCGCTGCTTGCCGAGTCGGCAAAACAGCTCGCCGCCTCGACCTGGCATCAGAACTATTTCGACCAGGATCTGGGTGCTGCGGTCGGCCGTGTCGTCAACGACGTGTCGGTGGAAATCGTCTCCGGTCAGATGAATTCCAAGGACGGCGCCCAGATGATCCAGGACGCTTTCGAGCTGGAACAATAACCAGCGCCTGCAGATTCCCCCGGCGCTCCTGCTGAAAGCGGGCGCCGGGATTGCTGCCGACGAGATGCGAAAGCAGGAACCATGGCCAATATCTCAGTCCCATCGATAACGACGGCCGCAAGGCCGGCAAGAAAAGCCGCAAACAGCAGGAGCTCGGTCGCGCATGACCGGCTGACGGTGCTGTTGATCTTTCTGCCGCCGGCGCTGCTGCTCTTCACCCTCTTCGTCATCATGCCGATGGGCGAGGCGGCCTGGTACAGCCTCTACAAGTGGAATGGTTACGGCACGCCGACCGAGTTCATTGCGCTGCGCAATTTCCAGGTTCTGTTCCGAAATGCGGCGTTCACGCAGGCGCTGGTGAATAACGGCCTGATCATCGTCATCTCGATCTGCATCCAGGTGCCGCTCGCCATCTGGCTGGCGACGATGCTGGCGCACCGCATTCCGGGCGTCGTCGGCTACCGGCTGATCTTCTTCCTGCCCTATGTGCTGGCGGATGTCGCCGCCGGCCTGATCTGGCGCTTCGTCTATGATGGCGATTACGGCCTGTTTGCCGCCGTATCCAACTTCTTCGGCTTCGCCAATCCTTACGTGCTCGCCGATAAGGACGTGGCGATCTATGCCGTGCTCGGGGTCATCGTCTGGAAATATTTCGGCTTCCACATGATGCTGTTCATCGCCGGCCTGCAATCCGTCGACAAAAGCGTGCTGGAGGCCGCCGAAATCGACGGCGCCACCGGCTGGCAGAAATTCCGTTACGTCACGCTGCCGCTGCTCGGCTCGACCTTGCGTCTTTCGATCTTCTTTGCCGTCGTCGGTTCGCTGCAGCTGTTCGACATGATCATGCCGCTGACGGGCGGCGGGCCGTCCAACTCCACCCAGACGATGGTCACCTTCCTCTATACCTACGGCGTCATGCGCATGCAGGTCGGCCTCGGCAGCGCCGTCGGCGTGGTGCTCTTCATCATCTGCGTGACGCTCGCCTTCGGTTACAAAAGGATCTTCATGCGCCATGACTGATATGAGCTCTTCCATCCGCATGAGAACGTCGACACGCGTCTATCTCTACGTGTCGCTGAGCCTGATTGCCGCGATCGTGCTCGTGCCGCTGCTGACGACGGCGCTCGGCGGCTTCAAGACGTTGGGCGACCTGCGCACCAATCCCTTCGGCCTACCGACGGAATGGCAATGGGCGAACTATACCGATATTCTCTTCGGTGAACGCTACTGGCTGCAGATCGGTAATTCGCTGGTGATCGCCTCGCTCACCGTCCTCCTGACGCTGATCGTATCGTCCATGGCGGCTTTCGCCTTTGCCCATGTCCGGTTTTTCGGATCGTCGTTCCTGCTCAATTATTTCCTGCTCGGCCTGATGTTTCCGGCGGCGACTGCGATCCTGCCGCTCTTCATCCGCATCCGCGATCTCGGCCTGCTCGATACCTATTGGGGCGTGGTGCTGCCGCAGGTGGCCTTCGGCCTCGGCATGAGCATCCTGCTGTTTCGGAATTATTTCCGCAATCTTCCGGAAGAATTGTTTCAGGCGGCCTTTGTCGACGGTTGCGGTTATCTCCGCTTCTTCTGGCATATCTCGCTGCCGCTTTCCCGGCCGATCGTCGCCACCGTAAGCATCATCTCCTTCGTCGGCAGCTGGAACAGCTACATCCTGCCGCTGATCATGCTGAACTCGGAATCGAAATATCCCTGGCCGCTCGGCATCATGGTCTATCGCGGCGAATACGGCACGGAGTGGCAGCTGGTGCTGGCCTTCATCACGCTGACCATTCTTCCCACCATCATCGTCTTTTTCGTCGCCCAGAGACACATCATCGCCGGTCTGACCGCCGGCGCCGTGAAGTCCTGAGCCGAACCATTGGAGTACCATCATGGCATCCGTTCAACTCACCGATATCAGCAAGACCTATGGCGCCGTCGATGTCATCCACGGCATCTCGCTTCATATCGACGATGGCGAATTCGTCGCCCTCGTCGGCCCGTCCGGCTGCGGAAAATCGACGCTGCTGCGGATGATCGCCGGCCTCGAGGAGATTACCGATGGCGAGATCGCCATCGGCGGCAAGGTCGTCAACGCTATGACGCCGCGCGAACGCAACATCGCCATGGTCTTCCAATCCTATGCGCTCTATCCGCACATGACCGTGGCGGAAAACATGGGCTTCAATCTGAAGCTCGCCGGCGTCGCCAAACCTCAGATCGAGCTCCGCGTGGCGGAGGCCGCCCGCATGCTGGATCTCGCCCAGCTGCTCGACCGCAAGCCGGCCCAGCTTTCCGGCGGCCAGCGCCAGCGCGTCGCCATGGGCCGCGCCGTCGTGCGCAATCCCGCCGTCTTCCTGTTCGACGAGCCGCTCTCCAACCTCGATGCCAAGCTGCGCGTGCAGATGCGCTCGGAAATCAAGACGCTGCACCAGAAGGTCCGGACGACCTCGATCTATGTCACCCATGATCAGATCGAAGCGATGACGCTCGCCGACCGCATCGTCGTGCTCAATCAGGGCAGGGTGGAGCAGCAGGGCACGCCGCTCGAACTCTACAGGAAACCCGCCAATCTCTTCGTCGCCGCCTTCATCGGATCACCGGCGATGAACATGCTCGACGGCACGGTCGACGGCGAAAATGGTGGGCCTGCTGCTCGTCTCAGTGACGGCACGGCGATCCGCATCGCGCCCGACCGCAAGGTCAAGCCCGGCCAGGCCATCACCATCGGCCTGCGCCCCGAACATCTCGTTCCCGGCCTGTCAGCCGGCACACCGCTCGCCGGCCGGACGATGCTGGTGGAACCCACCGGCGCCCAGACCCATGTCGTCTTCGACCTCGCCGGCCAGCAGGTGACCGCCATCGTCGACGGCGAATATCCCGCCCGCTATGGCGCGATGTTCGAGGCGAGTATCGGGAGCGATCAGGTGCATGTCTTCGACCGCGGCACCGGTGTGGCGTTGTAGGTGGGACGGCGTTTATTGTCAGCTGCTGCCTTCCACTCTAAACCAAACCGGAGTCGACTTGTCTCGACCGGTCTTCCGTAGACGCGCCCTATGAGAGGTGAGCGGGGGAGCGGAAAGTGCGCGGCATAATCTCTTCTCCCCTCGGGGAGAAGGTGCCGGCAGGCGGATGAGGGGGCCACACGGCACATCCTTCACCCATAACTTATTCTGGCATACCGACGATAGCGCGGTCGGAATCCGCATGGGCAGACCGGCGTCGCCGGCCGCCCTACGGGCACCTTCTCCCCGCTGGGGAGAAGAGGGAAACGAGACGCTGCGGCATGTTCCTTCGCCCCGTTTACGGGGCGCCGAAGGACGGGTTGAGGCCCGTCCTTCATCTCCAATCGTATTACTCCGCCGCGATCCGCGAGACGCCGTTGGCCTGGACGATCTTGTCCAAGAGCGCCAGCTCGTCCTGGGTAAGATCCGTCAGAGGCGGCCGCACCGGTCCCGGATTCTGCCCGAGAACCTGAAGCCCGGCCTTGATGATCGAGACGGCGTAGCCCTTCTTGCGGTTGCGCAAGGCGACGAACGGGAAGAAGAAGCTCTTCAGGATCTCATTGACAGTCGCCTGATCGCCGGTGCGCAAGGCGCCATAAAAGCGCTGGGCGAGCGCCGGGACGAAGTTGAAGACGGCCGAGGAATAGGTCGTCACGCCGGCGGCGAAATAGGCCTGGGCATAGACCTCATGGGTCGGCATGCCGCCGACATAGACGAGACGGTCGCCGAGTTGGGTGGTGATCTCGATGACCTTGTCGACATCGCCGACGCCGTCCTTGAAGCCGATCAGGTTCGGGCATTCCTCCGCCAGGCGCGCGATGCTCTCGGCCGAAAGAATGGCGTTGTCGCGGTTATAGACGATGACGCCGATGCCGACCGATTGGCAGACCGCCTTGACATGGGCGATCAACCCGGCCTGCTCGGCAAGCATCAGATAGGGCGGCAGCAGCAATAGTCCGTCCGCGCCGGCCTTCTCGGCCGCCTGTGCGATCTCGATGGCAAGCGACGTGCCGTAGCCGGTTCCCGAGATGATCGGCGTCTTGCCGGCCGACGCCTTGGCGGCCCGGACGACCTGCGGAATCTCACTCGGATTGAGGGAGAAGAACTCCCCGGTGCCGCCGGCGGCGAACAGCGCGGCGGCGTCATAACCGGCAAGCCACTCGACATGGCGGCGATACTTCGCTTCGTCGAATTTGAGCTGATCGTCGAAATGCGTGACCGGAAACGAGAGGAGACCACTACCAACGGCCTTCTTCAGTTCAATCGGGTTCATCATGAAGTCCTATTCTCTACGTGTTGAAGACCGTGTCAGGCGCTTTCCAGCACCTGCAGAAGGGCGGCGATATAGCCGTAGCAGAAGGCAAATGCGGTGGCGGTTGGATCCTTGCCGCTGACCGTCGGTACATGGTCGGGCATCAGCATGTATTTGAAGCCCACCTCCTTGTAGATCCTGGCCGAGCGGACCATGTCCATGTCGCCTTCCTCGGGGAACGTCTCCATGAAGGAAAGCTTGCCGCCGCGAATGTTGCGGAAGTGAACATTGAAGATCTTGCCGCGCTCGCCGAACCAGCGAATGACATCGTCGATCTCCTTGCCGGGATTTTCGAGCATCTCGCCGATCGAGCCCTGGCAGAAATTGAGGCCGTGATAGGGGTTTTCGCGCATCAGCACGAACTTCTTCAGGCCTTCCACGGTGCCGAGCACCCGCGTGACGCCGCGATAGCCGGGCGGCGTATAGGGATCGTGCGGATGGCAGGCGAGCCGGACGCGGTTGCTTGCGGCGACCGGAACGACGCGCTCGAGGAAATAGTCGATCCGCTCCCAATTGTCGTCTTCGGAGAGCACGCCGGCAAGACCGGGCTCGGCTTGCTGATCCGTCTTGTCCCAGCGGAAGCTGGCATTCAGCGAGCCGCCGCGCCCCGGTTCATCCGGCGTGCGGGGAATGCCAATCAGATTGAGATTGTATTTGACGGCCGGAATGCCGGCCGCCGCCGCATTCTCGATCAGCTTGCAGACGGCGTCGATCTGCCGGTCGCGCTCGGGGCCGGCGAGCAGTATATCGGGATAGGATGCCTTCTCGATCGGCTGCGAGGGCAGCGGCAGCTGGATCATGTCGAGGATCAGGCCGAAGCTTTCGACCTTGTCGCGATGGCGCTCGAGGTCGGAAAGCGTCCAGCTGCTCGGTTTTCCCGGCGGGTCGGCGTTGATATGTTTCACACCCAGTTGCGCGAAGATGCGATAATCGTCGTCATCCCGCGCAGCGACCTGTGTTCCCAGATACATTTGAGTCTCTTTCCAAATTCAACAATGTCATATGACATAATATGAATTTTGGAGAGAGTCGAGCCCTATTGCTGCTCGGCTAGCATCCGGTAACGCCGTTGGCTGGCCATCATATGTGCCCGCATCGCTTGGCGGGCGCGTTCCGGGTCCTGGTCGGCGATCGCCGACAGGATTTCCACATGTTCGGCATAGACCTTTTGCAGATAGTCCCGGTCATTGGCCTCAGGCAGGGTCGGAAACTGGCCGCGGGGAATGGCCTTGGGGCCGAAATGGCGGAGAACGTCGACATAGAATCGGTTGTTGGTGGCGGCGGCAATCGCCATGTGGAAGGCGTAATCTGCTTCCACCGTCTGCTGTCCGGCCTCAATCAGTTGCGCCATTCTGCGATTGGCCTCGCGGATCGCCGCCTCCTGCTCGGCGGTGCGGCGATAGGCGGCGATTGCTGCCGCTTCACCCTCGGCCGCCATGCGAAACTCCAGCAATTCCAAGGTTTCCGGGATGCTTTTGATTTCCACTGGCGTCAACGACAGGACCGAATGAACCTTCGGGTCCGCGACAAAGACCCCTTTGCCCTGGATCGGTTTGACGAAGCCCGCCGATCTCAGATCGGCAATTGCTTCGCGCACCACGGTGCGGCTGACGCCGAAGGTCGCTTCCAGCTGCGGCTCGGTCGGCAGTTGGTCGCCGACACGCAGTTTCCCCGTTTCGATTTGCGCCCGCAGCTGATCGATGACCTGCTGTGCCAGTCTTTGCCGACCGCGGCTGAGTGTCGTCATGTCCGTTCCCCATTCCTCTGCATCACGTCTTCCGTTCGGCTCTTGCAAATCATATTCGATTTCGTTAAATCATAATACGACATACGGGTGACATAATATGTCTCTTATAGTAATCCAGGGAGGACTGACAATGAAGCATTTTTCTAAGGGCTTATTCGTCGGCGCCGTCATCGGCGCCCTGACGATCGCAGCACCGCAGCTGCAGGCTGCGACGCCGCAGGACCAGCTGGTTGTGGGCACATCGCTGGCGCAGGTTTTGTCCCTCGATCCGCAGCAGGCGACCGAAGGTAAAGCGGTCGAGATCATGTCGAACCTTTACGACCGGCTGGTCGCCAGCACGGCGGATGGCAAGATCCTTCCGCAGCTGGCGGAAAGCTGGAAAATTGACGACAAGGGCATCACATTCACGCTGCGCAAGGCCAATTTCGCCTCCGGCAACCCGGTCACCTCGAAGGACGTGGTCTATTCGCTGGCCCGGCTCCTGAAGATGGATCAGGCTGCCGCCGCCAACCTCAAGCGCGTCGGCTACGACAAGAACAATGTCGAAAAGCTCGTGACAGTGGTCGACGACCAGACGGTGCGGATCGATCTCTCCGACCAGGTGACGGCAGAGCTTCTGCTCTACCGGCTGACGACGACCACCACCAGCGTGGTCGACAGCGTCGAGGTCGAGAAACACGCCGTCGACAATGACTACGGAAACGCCTGGATGCGGACGCATTCGGCCGGCTCCGGTCCGTTCACCCTCAATCGCTGGTCTCCGAATGAGCTGGTCATTCTCGATGCCAACAAGGGCTATATGACCGGCGCGCCGAAGATGAAGCGCGTCATCGTCCGCCATGTGCCTGAAAGCCAGGTCGAGCGGCTGATGCTGGAGCGCGGCGATATCGATATTGCCAGCGCCCTGACGGCATCCGATCTCGCGACGTTCCAGGCCAAGCAGGGCTTTGCCATCCAGCGCATTCCGACAGGCGGCTTCTATGTGCTGTCGATGAATGCCGGCAACCAGTACCTCTCCAATCCCAAGGTCCGAGAGGCCATTGCCTACGGCATCGATTACAAGGGCATCGAGAAGACGATCATGGGGCCTTATGGGCGGGCGAGAAACGTTCCCGTTCCGGAGAATTTCGAATATGCGATTGCGAATCCCGATTGGCATCTCGACGTCGAGAAATCCAAGCAGCTGCTGAGCGAGGCCGGTTTCAAGGACGGCTTCTCGCTGACGCTGAAGACCATTGCGCAGACGCCGCGTATCGATCTTGCCACCGCCATCCAGGCATCGCTTGCCCAGGTCGGCATCAAGATCGACATCCAGCAGGGCAACGGCTCGGAAATCATTGCCGCCCATCGCGCCCGGGATTTCGATCTGCTGATCCCGCAGACCAGCGCCTACATGCCGAACGTACTCGGCTCGATGGAGCAGTTTTCCTCCAATCCTGATAACTCGAAGGAAGCCAACAATGCCGGCAACTTCGTCTGGCGCTCGGCCTGGGACATTCCCGAACTGACGGCCCTGACGGCGAAGGCATCGATGGAGCCGGACGCCAAGAAGCGCGGCGAACTCTACGTTCAGATGCAGAAAATGTTCGTGGAACAGAAGCCGGCAGTGCTGCCGCTGTTCGAGCGCTTCGAGCCGATCGTCCTCAACAGCAAGGTGCAGGGATATATCGGGCATCCCTCACAGCTGACGCGTCTCGAGAACGTGACCAAGGTAGAAACCCAGTAAGACTCCCAGGGTAAGCCGATCATGAAGGAACTCTCCGTAGCCGAATTTGGCCGACGCCTGGCGCATTTGCTGGTCAGCCTGTTCATCCTCCTCTGTGTCACCTTCGTGATCGGCCGCATCTTGCCCAACGATCCGGTCGGCGCGATCGTCGGCGAGCTCGCCGATCCCGCCGCCTATGCGGCGATGCGGGCGCGCCTGGGGCTCGACCTGCCGATCTACCAGCAGTTTTTCCTCTATCTCTATGGGCTGGCGCATGGTGATTTCGGCACTGCCGTCCTCACCGGCAATCCCGTCTCTTCGGACCTTGCCCAGGCGTTTCCGGCAACATTCGAACTCGCGACGCTGGCGGTGATCATTTCCACCTTCGTCGGTGTTCCGCTCGGGCTCACCGCAGCCCTGTTTCGCGACAGCCTGATCGACAAGACCGCCCGGGTGGTCGCGCTCGTCGGCCATTCGATCCCGGTCTTCTGGTTCGGCATCGTCGGGCTGGTCATCTTCTATGCCGGCCTCAATTGGGTCGGCGGCCCGGGCAGGATCGATGTCTTCTACGAAGGCCTCGTCACGCCGAGAACCGGCCTGTTGCTGATCGACAGCCTGCTGCAGGGCGAGACCGAAATCTTCTGGAATGCCCTTGGCCACATCATTCTTCCCGCCGTCATCCTTGCCTATGCGGCGATGGCCTACATCACCCGCATGACACGCAGTTTCACCCTGGAGCAGCTGAGCCAGGATTACGTCATCGCCGCCCGGGCCAAGGGCGTCAGCCCGACCGGCACGATCTTGCGCCATGTCCTGCCGAACATTGCCGTGCAGCTGATCACCATCCTGGCCATTTCCTATGGTGGGCTTCTCGAAGGCGCCGTCGTGACCGAGATCGTCTTCTCCTGGCCGGGCATCGGCCAGTACATGACGAATGCGCTGATGATCGGCGACATGAACGCCATCGTCGCCGGCACCATCATTGTGGGATTCATTTTCATGCTGTTGAACTTCCTGGCCGACGTCGCTTACGCCGTCTTTGATCCGCGCATGCGGGAGGCGGCCCGATGAGCGACGTTATCCGCAGCGAGATTCAGATCCGCCCTCCAAGTGTGTCGACCCGTATTGCGGCGTCGTTTGCGCGCGCCGGCCGCAAATTGGCGGCCGAGCCGCTTGGTCTTGGAGGGTTCGTCATCCTCGGTCTGCTTTGCTTGATCGCAATCTTCGCGCCGCTCCTGGCGCCATACGATCCGGCGATACAGGCGCTTGGCGATGCCTTGCAGCCGCCGAGCCTCGCGCATCTGGCGGGCACGGACGAATTCGGCCGTGACATCTTGAGCCGCCTCATCTTCGGCACGCGCATCACCATCCAGACCGTGCTGTCGATCTCCTTGATCGTCGGGCCGATCGGCCTGTTGATCGGCGTCGTTGCCGGCTTCTTCGGAGGCCGCACCGATGCGATGTTGATGCGCGCCACCGATATCGTTCTGTCTTTTCCGTCGCTGATTCTGGCTCTGGCTTTTGCTGCGGCACTCGGCGCCGGCTTGACCACGGCAATCATCGCGATCTCGTTGACCGCATGGCCGCCGATTGCGAGGCTCGCGCGCGCCGAGGCGCTTGTCGTCAGAAACGCCGATTATGTGGTCGCCGCCCGCCTTTATGGCGCCTCGCCGATGCGCATTCTTCTCCTCTATATCGCACCGATGTGCGTCCCGTCGGTCATCGTTCGCCTGACGCTCAACATGGCGGGCATCATTCTGACGGCAGCTTCGCTTGGCTTCCTCGGGCTTGGCGCCCAGCCGCCGGCGCCGGAATGGGGCGCGATGATCTCCAGCGGCCGCAAGTTCATGCTGGATTATTGGTGGGTTGCCGTCATGCCGGGTATCGCCATCCTCCTCACCAGCCTTGCCTTCAACATCGCCGGAGATGCTCTGCGCGACCTTTTGGATCCCCGCCATGCAAGATCGTGATCTGCAGCCCGTTCTTTCCGTTGAAGGATTGACCGTCCGTTTCGGCCGAGGCGCCGTGCCCGCCGTCTCCAACGTCAGCTTCGACGTCGGGCGCGAACGCGTCGGCATCGTCGGAGAATCCGGTTCCGGAAAATCGACGACCGGTCGCGCCATCATGCGCCTTTTGCCGCCGGCCGCGGTGGTCTCGGCCGAACGCATGGATCTCGGCGGCGATCCATTGCTTTCAAAGAGCGAGCGTCAGATGGGAGCGCTACGCGGCAAGGACATCGCGCTGATCATGCAGGATCCGCGCTATTCGCTGAATCCGGTGCTCTCGATTGGCAAGCAGATCGCCGAAGCCGCGCGCCTTCACCTCGGTCTTCACAAGAAACAGGCGCATGAGGCTGCCCGCGCCATGCTGGAGCGCGTGCGCATCAGCGATCCGGACCGGGTCATGGCGCTTTATCCCCACCAGATATCGGGCGGCATGGGCCAGCGCGTGATGATCGCCATGATGTTGCTGGCGCGGCCGAAGCTCGTCATCGCCGACGAGCCGACCTCGGCGCTCGATGTCAGCGTTCGCAAGGACGTGCTGCTGCTGCTCGATGAACTGGTGCGCGAGAACAATTCCGGACTGCTGTTGATCAGCCACGACATTCGCATGGTGGCAGCCTTTTGCGAGCGCATCATCGTCATGTATGCCGGCCGGATCGTTGAGACGCTTACCCGTCTCGAGGACGCCCGCCATCCCTATACCCGCGGGCTGATCGCTGCGCTGCCCGACCCCAGGAATCCGGTTCGCCGGCTTGCGGTTCTCGACAGGACGAAACTCGATCTGGAGACGGCGCAATGATCAATGTGCGTGACCTCGATGTCGTCTTTGCCTCCGGCAAATCAAGCAACCATGTCGTCAGGGGCATCAGTTTTCAGGTTAATGAGGGCGAGACCCTTGGCATTGTCGGTGAATCCGGATGTGGCAAATCGACGGTGCTGCGGTGTCTCGCCGGCATGGAGGCCGGCTGGACCGGCCAGATCGAGCTTGGCGCCAAACCGATCGGCAAGAAGCGCTCCCGCGAAGAGCTGAAATTCGCCCAGATGGTGTTTCAGGACCCATACGGATCCCTGCATCCGCGCCATCGTATCGGCACCGCCTTGGCCGAACCGCTACGCTCCATGGGCCATGCCGATATCTGGTTGAAGGTCGAAAGAGCCTTGATCCAGGTGGGGCTGCCGGCAAGCTTCGCAAACCGTTTTCCGCATGAGCTTTCCGGCGGCCAGCGGCAGAGGGTGGCAATCGCCCGGGCCCTGATCCTGTCGCCGCCCATCCTGTTGCTCGACGAGCCGACCTCGGCGCTCGACGTCTCGGTCCAGGCCGAAATCCTCAACCTGCTTGCCGATCAGCGCGAGGAAAAAGGGCTGACCTATCTGCTCGTCAGCCACGACCTCGCTGTCATCGCCCATATGTGCGACCGGGTGCTGATCATGAAGAACGGTTGCTTCGTCGATGAGCTCACCAAAGCAGATCTGCAGGCCGGCGTTACGCATGATGCCTATGCGCGGGAACTGTTCGAAGCGAGCTTTATGGAGGCTTGATAAAAAACGGGGAGAGGGGACGTGCCCTGCGAGAGGCTTTCGGAGAGCTCGCGGCCTGGTCCCTTCGCCCCGTTTACGGGGGTCCGAAGGACGGGTCGAGACGAGTGGCTCGACCCCGGTCGGTGGCGGCAGCCGGATGAGGGGCTGCCCCCCCGGCACAGAATCCTCAACGCCCCTCCGTCACAGCAGGCATACGCCTGACAGCCGCAACGCTACCCCTTTCGACGAGATGGCAGGAAAGCTCGACACGGCGCCGTGGCGTCGCAAGGCCGAGCATCATGTCGCGCAGCAGATCGAGCGCGGTGGCGCCGAGTTCGCGCATCGGAATATGCACCGTCGAGAGCGGCGGATTGAGAAAGGCCGACTGCGGCAGGTCGTCTATGCCCATAACCGAGATGTCCTGCGGCACGGCATAACCCATCGCCTGCAATCCGCGCACGGCGCCGTTGGCAAGACTGTCGCCCGCTGTCAGGACGGCGGTGAAGAAGAGACCTTTGTCGCGGACGAGCCGGGTGATGGTCTCGGCGCCGAGTTCCGGCAGCCAGTCGCCGACCTCCAGCACCAGGTCGGCATCGGCTTTCAGCCCGTGGTGCTGCAGGGCGTCGCGCCAGCCCTCCAGGCGCCGCTCGATCGTTCGCCGTCCCGGCCTCAGCATGAACAGGATGCGTTCATGCCCGGATTTGATCAGGTGCTCGGCGGCGATGAAGGCGGCCGAGCGGTTGCAGGGCGTCACACTCGAAAGCCGCATATAGGGATCGTCGCTGTTGACGAGCACGACAGGCTTTCCGAGGCTGGCGGCCGCCGCCAGCATATCCTCATCGTCAACGGTCAGGATCAGCATGCCGCCGAAACTCGGATCGTCCCGCATCTCGGCGACGACGCGCGCTTCGTCACCGTTGTCGGCGACCGGGCGCATCGCCACCTCGATGCCGAGGGCGGCGGCGCGCGCGTTCAATCCTTCGAGCACGTAGAGGGTGAACTGGTTGCGGACATAGTCGATCATCGCCGCGCCGGAGGCGACGAGCATGACCTTCTTGCCGGCGACACTGGCCGGCAGCGCGTAGCTGACCGCGCTTGCCGTTTCCAGCACCAGCTTGCGGATCTCGGGCCTGACGCCCTTTTCACCGGCGAGCGCGCGGGAGACCGTGCTGATCGAGACGCCGCATCGGGCGGCGATGTCGTCGAGGCGTGTGCGCCTGCCTTTTTTCTGCTCCGCTGACATGACATCTCCTCGCTTCCTCTTCAGTATGCAAAAATCTTTCAGATTGCGCAAATGGAACGCCTATGCACAATTGCTTGAGGTGTCCGCGACAAGCGACAGAGCAGGGAGGCTTTGAGGATGCGGTTTGACGGCCAGTTCACGCGTCGGTGTTTTGCCTGTTGTCTTCAGGTTCAAGCGGGCTGAAGCATGGCCGCCGAGCAGCAATCCCATCTCCGCCGCCAGACCGCGAAGCAAGCCCCGATCGTCTATTGGCAGCTCGGCCGTCTCTCTGAGGAGCGCTACGACGTCGCCGACGGCCCGATGGAAGGCAGCATGGATCCGTTTTTCTTCGTCACCAAGACGAAGAACTTCATTCCGCACGAATATCCCTGCCGCACCGAATTCAAAAAATCCTTCTCCGGCCGGCGGCCGCAGCCATCAGCCGAATTCGAGGCTAGCCGCTGGTGGCTGCCCTTTGCGTCGCCGCGTGTCGATCTGTCCGGCTTCTGGTTTCGCCCGACGCGCATCGGCTGCTGGGCGCGCACCTTCCTCGATGCCCGGTCGGCCGGCCGTGCCACGCTTCGCCTGTCGACCTGCGGCGGCGCCATCCTCTTCGTCAATGGCGCCGAGCAGGGCTTCATGGCGCCTTACGAGCGCAATCTGGAAGCCCAGCAGATCTTCGAGGTCGAGCTTGTCGCCGGCCCCAACGAGATCCGCATCTATGTCGACGATCTCGCCGAGCGCGACGCCCGGTTCTATTTCCAGCTGGATTATCTCGACGGGCCGGAGGTCGAAACATCAGTTCCCGTTCCGATCGCCGCCGGTGACGCGGATGCGCTGGAGGGAATCCTCGAAGGCATGCGCTTCGACCGCACCGCCTATCTCGGCGAAGATGTAACGATCCTGTTTCCCGTGCCGCTGCCGGTGGTGCTGAGCTGCCATGTCGAGATCGAAGGCGACTTCATGTCGATCGAGCGCTTCGACTATGATTTCACGCTGGAAAAAGGCGCAACCAGGCTGGAGCTCGGCCCCTCGGCTGATATGCCGGCCGATTTTCGCCATTTCCGCATCACCTTCAAAACAGGCGAGCTTTCGCTCGGTCGCACGCTCGGCGTCGAGATCTGTCATCCCGAGCGGCAGGGTGAGGCACCGGCCGCCCTCAAGGACCGCGTTGCCGAGGCGCTGGCCGAGGTCGCCGCCCATTCCGAGCCCGATACGGTCTGCGCCTTCGCGCGCCTCGCTCTAGGGCAGGGCGGCGAGGAGACCGAGGCGATGATCGCAGTCATGCTGCCTGTGATCGAGGATTGTCACGACTGCGCCGATTTCGTGCTGGTGCCGCTGCTCTTTGCCTATACGCGCTGGAGCGATCTGCTGTCGCAAGGCCTGCGGCAGAGGATCGAGCACGCCGTGCTCAATTACCGCTACTGGATGGATGAGCCCGGCAACGACGTTCAGTGGTATTTCTCCGAAAACCACGCGCTTCTCTTCCATACCGCCGCCTATCTCGGCGGCAGGCTGTTCCCCGATGCCGTCTTCGTCCGGTCCGGCCGCAGCGGTGCTGCGCAGATGCAGGTCGGCGAGGCGCGTGTCCGCGCCTGGCTCGATCATTTCGAGCGCTGGGAAATGGCCGAGTGGAATTCCGTTCCCTATTTCCCGATCGACCTCAAAGGCCTGACGGCGCTGGCCGCCTGCGCGCCGGATGAGATTATCCGCGCCCGGGCGAGCGCCAGCATCGTCCGGCTGATGGAGATCGTCGCCCGCTCGGCCCATCATGGCATGCTGACCGGCAGCCAGGGCCGCTCCTATGAACATACGCTGCGCCCCGGCCGCTCGGTCGAACTCTCCGCCATCGCCCGCCTGCTCTGGGGCCGCGGCTGGTACGGCCGGCGCGTCCACGCCTTGCCGCAGCTTGCCGTCTGCATCCGCGACCACGGCCTGCACTTTCCAGAAGCGTTGGCGGCGATCGCCGCGCACCAGTCCGACGACGCCCAGGAATGGACCTTTTCCCAGGGCGAGAACCGTTTCGCGGCGCTCTATCACTACAAGACACGCGACACCGCGCTCGGCACCATCGCCCATTATCGCCCCGGCGCCTGGGGCTATCAGGAGACGGTGCTGCATTTGCGCCTGGGTCAGCGGCCGGAAGCACAGATCTGGATCAACCATCCCGGCGAAACCATCCAGTTCGGCTACGGCCGGCCGAGCTTCTGGGGCGGCTGCGGAACGCTGCCGCGCGTGCATCAGTATCGCGATCTGGCGATCCTCGATTTCGACATCCTCGAGGGCCAGCCGGATTTCACCCATGCCTGGTTCCCGCTCGAAGCCTTCGATGAGAGGGTGGTCGACGGCAATCTGGCGCTGGCCCGATCCGGCGACGGGCTTGCGCTGCTGATCGGCAACGGCGCGCTCGAACCGGTGAAGCACGGCCCGACGACGGATGTCGAGCTGCGCCTCGCCGGCCGCAACGGTCGCTGGATTGTCCGTCTCTCCGATCTCACCCGCGAGGGCGGCCTCGACGGCATGCGGACGCGTTTCGCTACACTCGCCGCCCGCCGTGACGGGCAGGGCGCCTTGACCGTCACCGATCCGGACTACGGCCATGTCGTCTTCGAGGAAGACGGCACCGTGCGCGCCGAAAACCGTATTCTCAGACCTTCGGACTGGTCGGTGCCGGGAGAAGCGGTACATCTGGAGATATCGGGCAGGCAGCCTCGGCGCGCCGCCTCATAGACGACGTGTCCGGCAGGTGGAGGACCCGGCCGGGCGCAGCAATTCATCGGTCAAGTGGAGGAGAAAATGACCAGAATGAAATCGATCGGGGCGGCTTTTGCTGCCGTTCTCTTGAGTTCCGTTGCCGCTCATGCCGGCGACGTGCGCATCATGTGGTATTCCGACGGCGGCGAAGGCGCTGTCGTCAAGGATCTGCTGGCGCGCTTCTCCAAGGCCAATCCCGATGTCAACGTCATCCTCGACGAAGTCTCCTACGACGTCGTCAAGGAACAGCTGCCGGTGCAGCTCGAAGCAGGGCAAGGGCCGGATATCGCCCGCGTCACCAATCTGAAGGCGCAGGCGCAGCACTGGCTCGATCTTCGCCCTCTTCTCGCCGATGCGAAATATTGGGACGATAATTTCGGCGCCCAGGCCGACTGGATGCGCCCCGACGGCTCGAACGCCATCACCGGCTTCATGACGCAGCTGACGCTGACCGGCGGCTTCGTCAACAAGACGCTGTTCGAACAGGCCGGCGTTGAAATTCCCGGCCCGAAGGCCACCTGGGACGACTGGGCGGCGGCAGCCAGGAAGGTCGCCGACAGCCAGAAGGTCTTCGCCATGGCGATCGACCGCTCCGGCCACCGCGTCTCCGGCCCGAATATCTCCTACGGCGCCAACTATATCGCCGCCGACGGCAAACCGGCGCCGATCGATCAGGGCGCCAAGGAGTTCCTCAGCCGCTTCGTCAAGTGGAACGAGGATGGCACCGTCAACAAGGATGTCTGGGTGAGTGCCGCCGGCACCACCTACCGCTCCGGCGCCGAAGACTTCATCAATGGCGGCCTCGCCTATCTCTACTCCGGCAGCTGGCAGATCTCGGGCTTTGCCCAGAAGATCGGCGACAGTTTCGACTGGGTGATGGCGGGAAGCCCCTGCGGCACGGTCGCCTGCACCGGCATGCAGGGTGGCGCCGGTCTTGTCGCCGTCAAATACACCAAAAACCCGAAGGACGTCGCCAAGGTCATGGATTACCTGGCAAGTGCCGATGTGCAGAAGGAGTTCGCCGAGCGCAGCCTGTTCATTCCGGCGCATAAGGGCGTGGCCGCCGGCCAGATGGACTTTAAGACCGACAATCCGCATGTGCAGGCGGCGCTGAAGGCCTTCGTCGAATCGGCCGGCCAGACGGCGGCGCCGGCGATGAAGCTGCCGGGCTGGAAGTGGTCCGACGCCTATTACAGCGCCATCGTCGCCCGCATCAGCCAGGTGATCGCCGGCGAAATGAAGCTCGACGATGCCTATGCGCGCATCGACGAGGACATCAAGGCCAAGGTTGGCGGCAACTGACGGACGAACCGATGGCGGAGAAGACGGTTTCTTCCGAACCACCTGTCAAAACCGGTCTGCGGCAGGCGCTGCTTGCGCCTGTTCGGCTTGCCATGGGGCTGGTCGACATCCCCATGCGCGGCTGGCAGAAGCTGACGGGGCTGAACGGCATGGCGGGCGTCTTCCTGGCGCCCAACATGCTGATCTTCACCATCTTCGTGCTCCTGCCGCTGGTCATCAACTTCCTCTATTCGACGACGAGCGGCAGCGCCATCTTCCTTCCGAACAGGACCTATGTCGGCGCCGACCACTACCGCATCCTCTTCGATTGCCGCAGCTATCTCGACCCTTCGACCTGTGCTGCCGACACCTTCTGGGCGGCCGTGCGCAACACCGCCGTCTTCGTCGTCTTCCAGGTCTCAGCGATGCTGATCGCGGCACTGGCAACGGCTTTGATCCTCAACCGCGAGCTTTCCAATCGCGGCTTCTGGCGCGCCGTCTTCTTCTTCCCGGTGCTGCTGTCGCCCGTGGTCGTCGGCCTGATCTGGAAATGGATCCTGCAGCGTGAAGGCCTGCTGAACTATGCGCTGAGCCCCTTCGGCTTCGAGCCCTTCTCCTGGCTCAGCGATCGTTTCTGGGCCTTCTTCTTCGCCGTCTTCGTTTCGGTCTGGGCGCATATGGGCTTTTATGCGCTGATCCTGCTCGCCGGCCTGCAGGCGATCCCGCGGGATCTCTACGAGGCGGCGGCGATGGACAAGGCGAGCCCCACCCGGATCTTCCGGCGCATCACCCTGCCGCTGCTGATGCCGAACCTCATCGTCGTCCTGGTCCTGGCGCTGATCCGCGCCGTGCAGATTTTCGACGAGGTCTTCGTGCTCACCGGCGGCGGGCCGGGCACCAGCACCATGTATATCACCCAGTATATTTACGAGACCGGCTTTGCCAGTTCGCTGCGCAATCCGGGGCTTGCCTCGGCCGCCTCGATCCTGATGGGCATCGTGCTCGTCATCCTGACGCTGGTCCAGCTTGGGGTCAGCAGCCGCAACGAGAAGAAGGGAACACGCCAATGAGCGCTGTCGGCACCTTCCTGCTTCGCCGCCGCGGCCGTGGCTGGCATTGGACCGATGTCGTCACCTGGATCTGGTTGATATCGGGCGTCTTCCTGATGTTCGGCCCAGCCGTCTGGCTGGTCTTCTCCTCGTTCAAGACGCCGGCGGCGCTCGCGGAATTCCCGCCGTCCTTTCTGCCCTATGTCACCGAACAGGCCGTGGTGCCGGGCTACGACAAGCCGTTGCCGCTCTACACCGTCGAGATGCCTGATGGCAGCAGCCGTCAGCTCGCCGAAATCCGCCGCATCGGCATCATCGGCCAGATGATCGATCCGAAACAACCGGGCGACATCGTCAAGGTCAACATCAAGGACCGCACGCCGGTGCGCGAGGTGGAATTCGCCGGCGGCAATTACACCGAACCGTTCCAGCGCTTCGATTTTTTCCTGTTCCTGCGCAACTCCGTCTTCGTGACGGTCTTCGCGACGGCGATCACGCTGCTCGTCAATTCCATGGCCGCCTTCGCCCTGTCGAAATACCAGTTCCCCGGCCGCACCGCCGTCATGCTGATGATCCTGGCGACGCTGATGGTGCCGCTCTCGGTCATCGTCGTGCCGCTCTATTCGGTGATCGGCACGCTGAACCTGTTCGACAGTCTCTGGGGCGTCATCCTGCCGACGGTCGCTACCCCCACGGGCGTCTTCCTGCTCAGGCAATATATGCTGACCATCCCCGACGAATTGATCGACGCCGCGCGCATGGACAAAGCAAGCGAATGGCAGATCTACTGGCGCATCATCCTGCCGCTGTCGGCGCCGGCGCTGGCGGTGCTGGCGATCTTCTCGGTCGTCTGGCGCTGGAACGACTTCCTCTGGCCGCTGATCGTGCTCTCGCGCAAGGAACTCTATACGCTGCAGGTCGGCCTCAACGTCTATGCCGGCGAGCTCAATGTGCAATGGCACTACATCCTCGCCATGACCGTCGTCTCGATGATCCCGGTCGTGCTGATCTTCGTCTTCCTGCAGCGCTTCATCACCACAGGCATCGCCGGCTCTGGCCTGAAATAGGCCAGCTGACAATACAACAGGAGAGTGCATGAGCGGGCTCGAGCTCAGGAACCTCGTCAAGAATTTCGGCGCCGTCGAGGTCATCCGCGATGTCTCGCTTGAGGTCAATGACGGCGAGTTCGTCGCCTTCGTCGGCCCGTCCGGTTGCGGGAAATCGACGCTGCTGCGCCTGATCGCCGGCCTCGACAAGCCGACTGCCGGCAGCATCGCCATCGACGGAAAGGATGTCACCGGGATCGGCGCCGCCGACCGTGGCCTCGCCATGGTCTTCCAGTCCTATGCGCTCTATCCGCATATGAGCGTCCGTGAAAACCTCGCCTTCGGTCTGGAGAATACCAAGGTGGCGAAGGCCGAGATCGAAGCGCGTATCGCTGACGCCGCCCGCATGCTGGAGATCGAACCTTTCCTGCAGCGCCGTCCGGGTCAGCTCTCCGGCGGCCAGCGCCAGCGCGTCGCAATCGGCCGCGCCATCGTCCGGCGGCCGGATGCCTTCCTGCTCGACGAGCCGCTCTCCAATCTCGACGCCGAGCTCCGGGTCAGCATGCGTGCCGAACTCGCCGCCCTCCACGCCCGCCTGAAGGCGACGATGATCTATGTCACCCATGACCAGGTCGAGGCGATGACGCTTGCCAACCGCATCGTCGTGCTGAGAGGCGGCAGGATCGAGCAGGTGGGAACGCCGCTGGAACTCTACAACAAGCCGGCCAACCGCTTCGTCGCCGGCTTCATCGGCGCGCCGCACATGAATTTCCTGGAAGGCGCGATCGTCGGCCACGACGGTGGTTTCACACAAGTCGAAACCGTCGGCGGCCATCGTCTTTCCGTTGTGGCCCGGGAGGCGCACCCGATCGGCGAGAGGGTCAGCATCGGCATCCGCCCGCAACACATTACCTTTGCCGAGGCGGGCGCCGCTGCCAGGCTGGACACCCGCGTCACCCTTGTCGAGGAACTCGGCTCGGAAACCGTCGTCCACGCCGACGCAGGTGGGAAAAAGCTGATCGCCGTCTTTGCCGGCCAGCAGCGGATGAAATCCGGCGACAGCCTGCCGCTGCATCTCGATCCCGAGGTTCTGCACCTCTTCGGCGAGGACGGCCGGCGTCTTTCCTGATAGCCTGCTGCGAAACGTCTCGTCAGCTTCCAGTCAAGCGCTCCCAATTTCGATGGGCGAACTTCGGTTTGTCGGTATCGTCGAGTTCGAGGCCCTCGACAAACCGGCGCGCTTCGCCTCCGGACCGGTACTGGTACGGGTAGTCTGTGGAGAACAGGATGCGATCCGTCCCGACCGCGTCGATCGCCTGCCGCAGATAGGCCGGGCTGAACATGCCGCTTGCGGTCAAATAGAGATTATTGCGGACGTAGTCGACGAAGGGACGCTGCAGTCCAGACACCCGATCGAGCATGGCCAGTCGCTCAAGATAGAAGATCACCAGTTCGCCCCAGTTGCCGAGGATCACCTGAAGGCCGGGATACCGGTCGAACACGCCGGCCAGAACGATGCGGACGAACTGGATGCCGGCCTCGAAATGCCATCCCAGGCCGAAGGTCGACAAAGCAAGATCGATCGGCGCTGCGAAGCCCGCATAATAGGCGTCGCGAACGCTCGCCTGAGGAATCTGCGGGTGGATCAGCAGCGGGACGCCAAGTTCTGCTGCGCAGGCAAATGTCTGTTCGAAGATCGCGTGATCGAGGTTCTTTTCGCCGACCCGGCCATAGAGAATGGCGCCCTTGCACCCAAGCTCCCGAACAGCACGCCGAAGCTCTTCGGCGGCGGCATCAGCGTCGACGGACGGCAGGACGGCCAGCGCCTGGAAGCGGGACGGGTTGGCAGCCATGGTGTCGGCGAGGAGATCATTGACGCGGCGGGCCAGATCGACGCCTTGACGCCCAAGATTATTCAAGCCTGGCGTCGTGAGCGACAGGACCTGGACATCGACGCCGGTCTCATCCATCAAAGCCAGCCGTTGTTGCCTGAGATCGGCGAGCCGTTCTCCGAGTACACCCGGATTGAGCCCCAGCGTTCCGTCGTCGGCGCCGGGTATCGTGCTCCATGCCTGCTTCACCTCATCGGGAAGGACATGCTCTTCGATCGCAATGATCTTCATCTTTGAAATCCTTGAATCTGCGCTTTCTGGCTCCTTGCGGGTTTTGCTATCCGCGACGCCAGATGACTCGCCACTTTTCATCATCCTGCGTGGACGTAAGGATGAGCTGATCATTCACAAAGCTGTATGCTCGCGGGAAATCCTGGCCCACCAACTCGTGAACCAGCGCTCCTTCGACACGATAGATGAAGATGCTGTTTGCGGAATCCAGCGTGATTTTGCCGAAGCTCGCCTCGTATCCACCGCTGCTGTACGCACTGTCGACATGCCCGGGTTCGAGGTTGCGGACCTGGATCGCCATGTAGCCATCACGCGTACAGACGAGGAGACCGTCGACGCGCGCAGTCTTCACCGCTCCTTTCGCATCGGGCTGCTCGATCGTCACGAGGTGCCAGCCCCCATCCAGTCGTGCAATGATCTCGGAATCGGCGGCGGATTGCTCACTCGTACCGGCGGTCTTCATTGGCCGTTCTCCTCTGTCTCGATCCTGTCAGGCTCCGGGTCCGACTGGAGAAAGCCTCTCACCAGGAATTGCCTCATCAGGCTGCGGCCGGAGCGCCGGATGTCGTTCAGGACTTCGCGGCAAGCTGATTGGCCACAGCTTTGCCGACGCCATGTGCCGAAGCTGGGTTCTGCCCTGTGATCAGGCGGCCATCGACCACCACGTTCTCCGTCCAGTTCGGTGCCGGCTGGTGCAGCGCGCCACGGTCCTTGAGGGTCGTCGCCAGCAGATAGGGTACGACATTGGTGTACTTGACCTCGGCCTCTTCCTCGTCCGTAAACGAGGCGACCTTCCTGCCAGCGACAAGATGACTGCCGTCCGACAGCGTCGCGTTTACCAACGCTGCAGGGCCGTGGCAGACCGCCGAGACGACGCCGCCGGCCTCGTAGATTTCGCGGGTGACGTGCTGCACGGCTGGATTGTCGGCGAAATCCCACATAGTGCCATGGCCGCCAGCGAAGAACACCGCCGAATAGCGGGAAGGATCGAGTTCACTCAGAACCAGGGAGTTGGCCAGAGCATCGCGGAACTCGCGGTCCTTCCAGAAGCGGTCATTGACCGGATCGCTAAGGTCGAAGAAGTCGATCGGCGGATGGCCTCCCCGGATCGAGGCGATCTCGGTCGGAATGCCGGCCTCGCGGAACACTGCGAGGGGGTGGGTGAGTTCGACCATCGCAAAGCCGGTGGGCTCACCGGTGTCGCCTCTGATCGGGTGGCTGGTGACCACGCAAAGGATGGGCTTGATGTTATCTGCCATTGTCTTGGCTCCTCATGATTTGAGCGAAGCCATGTCGATGACGAAGCGATATTTGACGTCGCTCTTCAACATGCGCTCATAGGCGTGGTTGATCTGTTTGATGGAGATGATTTCAACGTCCGATACGATGGCGTGCTGCGCGCAGAAATCGAGCATCTGCTGGGTCTCGGCGAGACCGCCGATGAACGATCCTGTGATCGCCCTGCGGCCGCGCACGACCCCGCCGGCGTTAACCGGCGTGCCAAGTGACCCCATATAGCCGACGAGCACGAGCACGCCTTCCAGCGTCAGCGTCGGCATGTAGGGATTGACGTCATGGTCATAGGGAACCGTGTCGATGATTACGTCGAAGCGGCCGGCGACGGACGCCATCTGCGCCGGATCGCTCGAGAGCACGACATGGTCGGCTCCGAGACGGAATGCGTCTTCCTCCTTGCCGGAGGAGCGCGTGAACAGGGTGACGTCGGCGCCGAGCGCCTTGGCGAGCTTTAGCGCCATATGGCCGAGACCGCCTAGACCGATCACCGCGACCTTGCTGCCTTCGCCAACATTCCAGCGATGAAGCGGCGACCAGGTGGTGATGCCGGCGCACAGGAGCGGTGCGGCCCCAGCCGGATCGAGCCCGGCTGGAAGCGTGAGAACGAACTTCTCCGTCACCACGATCGCGTCGGAATAGCCGCCATGGGTCGGCATGCCGTCGTGCCTGTCGAGGCTGGCATAGGTGAAGGTCGGACCTTCGGCGCAGTCCTGTTCCCATCCCTTCAGGCAGCGTTTGCAGTGCCGGCAAGAGTCGACCATGCAGCCGACGCCGACCATGTCACCGGCCTTGAAGCGGCTGACCTTCTCCCCGACCTGACGAACCCTTCCGATGATCTCGTGACCCGGAACGATTGGATAGGTCGTGAAGCCGCCGTGGTTGCGAGCCAGATGCAGATCCGTATGACAAACTCCGCAATAGAGGATGTCGATCGAGACATCATCGGACCGCATCGCACGCCGCTCAAAGGTGAAAGGCTCGAGAGCACCGGTGGGCGATGGAGCGGCATAACCGAGGACGTTCATGTTTGTATTCCTTTCGATCTGGCGCCATCGACGCGCGGGGCGAACTCACTGCGCCCGCCGAGCCGCGGTCGGGCGCAAAGTGTTCCATGATGTCGCGGACGGGAAATCTCAGGCGTTTGCTGGCGCGAACAGCGTTTCCCAGTTCAGGAAGGGGCCAAGCGGGATGACATCCCAGTCGATAAGCCCGGCCTTGGCCAGCGGAAACGCGCGCAGGGCCTGCTTGGCGGCTTCGACCGACTCGCATTCGGCGATGATGGCCACACCGGGGCGGTCCTGGCGGAAATAGATGTCGCGGATGACGCCGCCCTTGTACATTTGCCAAGCGTGCCGGGCTTCATCCGACATATGCGGTTGGTACTGTTCCAGGCTGGCACCGGGCTGCGGAATATCGAGGCAGAGCAGTTTCATAGCAAAGTTCCTTGGTTGGCAAAAATGGGTCAAGCGGGCTGGAACCGGCGCACGGTCTCGGCGACGCGACGGCCGAGGTAGCCTGCCGTCCTGAGATCGCTTCCTAGAGGCGCGACATCCGGTGCCTGGTCGACGTTCGATTGGGTCATGACACCAAGCTAGCTGCCGAGCCGGTTGAGGTCATCCGAGCTGCCGGTGCTGCTGCTGTTACCCGGCATCAGATCGAGACCGACCCAGATCATGCCGTGTTGCGCGGCAAACAGCGTCATCGATACGAGCGAGTTCAGCTTGTCTCCGTGCTGGGCTCCGGAGTTGGTGAAGCCGGCCGCGATCTTGTTGCGCCACTTCAGCTCTGACCAGGCTGCCTTGGTGGAGTCCTCGAAGAATTGCTTGAGCTTGGCGCTGATGAGGCCGTTATAGGTCGGCGACCCGAAGATGATGGCGTCGCTTTGCTCAAGCGTTTCCCAGTCCATCGCTCCATCCGCGACCGCGATGAGTTTCGCCTCCGCCCCTTGGACCTCTTGGATGCCGATGGCAACCGCTTCCGCGACACGTGCCGTATGGCCATACCCGCTGTCATATACGATGGATATTAGCAATTGCCGTCCTTTCATTGACGAGGTCGCCCGCGAAGCGAGGGCCATGGTTGCCCGCTGTTTCGACGACCGCATTGGTCGTCGGCGTCACGAATATCGTTTGCTTGGCCGGCGTTATATCGTAGAATGGAATTGACAATTAGAGATCATTTTTATCTTCTTTGGTTCCCAGGATTCTCCAATCGTGGGACTCGATGCTCGGGAGGACTAGCTCGGTGCGTGATAGGTTTGATGGTGTGCAGGCATTCGTCGAGGCAGTTGAGACGGGTGGCTTTGCCAAGGCGGCCGATCGGCTGTCATTGACACGTTCCGCGGTCGGCAAGGCGATCGCGCGTCTCGAAGAGCGCCTGGGTGTCCGGTTGTTTCACAGGACCACGCGAACGCAGAGCCTGACCGAGGATGGTCAGCAATATTACGAGCGCTGTATCCGTGCCATTGAGGAATTGCGCGCAGGCGAGTCTCTTCTGGAATCCGGCCGGCGCGAGGTCGTCGGCCGATTGCGCGTGTCTTTGCCTGTTCTGTTCGGCCGCTACTGCGCCGCGCCCATCCTGCGTGCCTACGCGCGCGAGCATGAGAAGCTCGAACTCGAACTCAGCTTCAGTGACCGTCAGATCGATCTGATCGCCGATGGCTTCGACCTCGCGGTGCGCAACGGCGTCCTCGGCAATGGAACCGCACTCCACGCCCGGCGACTGGCCAGCCCCCGCAAGGCGCTATGCGCCTCTCCAACCTATCTCGCCGCACGAGGGGAACCGCACTCTCTGGCGGATCTGTCCGAACATGAAACCCTCGTATACTGGCGCAACGATCATGGCCTGACCTGGCAGCTTCCTGATGCGACCGGCGCGCTGATCGACCTGTCGGTGACATCCAGACTGCGCTTTGATGATCTCGAAGTGATCGCCGATGCTGCCGTCGACGGCATGGGCCTGGCCTGGCTTCCCTACTGGTTGATCCATGACCGCGTGCAGGCCGGCGAACTGATTGAGCTCTGGGCCGATCGGCCGCACGCCGCGATGGAATGCTATGCCGTGTGGCCAACCAACCAATATCTGCCGTTGCGGTCGCGACTGGCGATCGACGCGCTCGCCACCGAATTGCCGAAGCATTTCGAAGTCTGAAGCGGACTGTTACGCTTTTGTCGACCACTTCGCGCTTCCTCTCCTGGCGCTGGTGCCACGTACCGTTCACAAAGCGGCTCGCCGCTGTCGCCTCGGAGCCGCTCACTTTGAATAACGCAAGGCGTTCACGAGAAGGGAAAAAGCGGGCGAAGACTGGCGCCGGCTTGGATAGTAGAGATGAAAGCCCTCCCAATAGGGCGAATAATCTTCCAGAAACCGGCGGAGGCGACCGGTATCGAGATAGCGCTTGGCGATATCCTCCGGGACATAGGCGAAACCGAAGCCGTCGAGAGCCGCTTCGACAACATTATAAATCGTGTTGAAAACGAGTTGTCCGTCACCCGAACCTTGATCTCGCGGCCGTTCTCTTCAAATTCCCAGGCACACAGACCGCCATAGGTGGGCAAGCGCAGATTGATGCACTTGTGCTGCATAAGGTCCTTCGGATGCTTCGGAATATCGCGTGACGCAAAATATGATTCTGCGGCAACGACCGCGAAGCGAACATCGGGCCCGATCCTCGCAGAGATCATGTCCTTGGCGATCTGTTCACCGAAACGCACGCCAGCGTCATAGCCTTCGCTGACGATGTCCTGCAGACCGTAGTTCACGTCCAGTTCGAGCCTGATGTCGGGATACTGGTGGAGAAAAGCTCGGAGCTTAGGCCAGATGTAGCACTGGATCTGATAGTCGCCGGCCGTTAACCGGACAGTTCCCGCCGGCTGGTCCCGAAGTGTGTTTAGTCCATCGAGCGCAGATCCGATCTCGTCGAAAAGCGGACCGATGCTCTGCAGCATCCGTTCGCCGGCCTCAGTCGGCGAGACGCTGCGTGTCGTCCTCGTCAGAAGTCGCACGCCCAGCCGCTCCTCGAGCTGACGGATCGTGTGGCTCAGCGCCGACTGTGAGACGCCGACCTTGGCGGCGGCCTTCGTGAAACTGCGCTCTCTCGCAACCACCAGGAACACCATCAGGTCGTTGATATTCTGGCGCTCCACTGATGATTCCTTCTCATAGACAGACGCCCATCATAAACGCGTGTCCATGAAATGGTAGCAATGGAGCCTGGAGCAGCAAGCAGGCTGGACCACCTTTAGGGACCGGCACTTCCGCTACAGGTTGAAGCTAGAGACCGGATCGGCGCAGCATTGCATCGGGGTAGCGAGCGCCCTGGATGACGATGTTGGCTTGCGCGATCTCATCCAGATCGACCTTGTCCAAGGTGACGTTCAGCGCCCCGATATTCTCCTCGAACCGTTCGAGCTTGCGTGTGCCGAACAGTGGAACAATCCACGGCTTCTGGGCCAGCAGCCAGGCCAGCGCCACCTGCGCCGGCGTCGCGCGATGCTTCTCGCCGATTTTGCGGATCAGGTCGACCAGCTTCTGGTTGGCGATACGTGCTTCCTCGGAGAAGCGGGGGATGCCTGCTCGGATATCGGAATTGTCGAACGTGGTGGTGACGTCGATCTTGCCGGTCAGAAATCCCTTGCCGAGCGGGCTGAAAGGCACGAGCCCGATACCAAGTTCCTCGATCGTCGGGATGATTTCGGCTTCCGGCTCGCGGGTCCACAAGGAATATTCGCTCTGTAACGCTGCCACCGGCTGCACTGCATACGCTCGCCGTATGGATTGGGCACCAGCCTCGGACATGCCGAACCACCGCACTTTGCCCTCGGCAATCAGCTCCCTGACCGTCCCGGCCACATCTTCCATCGGCACGTCCGGATCGACCCGGTGCTGATAATAGAGGTCGATGTAGTCAGTACGCAGGCGCTTCAGGCTGCCCTCGATGGCGCGGCGGATCTGCGCCGGCTTGCTGTTGACGCCACCACGGTGCTCGCCGGTCTCCTGATCGATATCCCAGCCGAACTTCGTCGCGATCTTCACCTTGTCGCGAACCGGAGCAAGCGCCTCGCCGACCATCTCCTCGTTCGTCCAGGGGCCGTAGACTTCGGCGGTGTCGAAGAAATCCATGCCGTGTTCGACAGCGGTGCGAATCAGGTCGATCATCTCCGGCCGGTCGGGGAGTTCGCGGGCCTTGCCATAGCCCATGGCGCCTAGCGACAAAGCGGATACTTCAAGGCCCTGGCCAAGTGTGCGCTTGATCATTTGCTTCTCGTCCTTTGAGGTTGATTTGAAGAGCTATCGACGACGCGCGCCTTGAGGCGATGCCGACCTCATGCGATCCGGCCGCCGTCAGGTATTCTCCTCGCGTGGCGTGATCCTGACGGTTGCCGCGCGTGCTCGGGCGCTGACCATCGGCGGTAGATACTGGCTCTTGCGGTATTTCGCACGGTAGGCGTCATCGATGCGATCGTTGATCGGACCGTCGACCGGCTCGAAGGCGACCGTGCGCATCATGCCGGCCGCAATGATCCGTCCGGCCTTCTGGCGGACCGCCGCCTGATACCAGCGGGACTTCTGACCATGGTAGCCGCGCCCGTAGAGCGAGCCATCGACGACGACCTCCCAGATCCAGGTCGGGGTCCCATGGGTGGCGCCATCTTCCCGAAACGGGGCGATTTTCAAATCGTCGGCCCGATCGATTTTGCTAAGCTCATCATCCGACCAGTTCATCGTCGCTCTCCGCTCGTCTCGGCCACAGTCGTCGTACCGCTTCCCGATCTTATGCTCTGAATATAGAGCGCGCACCCAGCTATGATTAGGCGCCGCAAATCGCATGAACTTATGAGCGTGAATCATCAATACAGTTCACAGGTGAGGTTTGGCCTGCGACGCAGCCTTTGCTCTTACGGCGCTCTGGTGGAAAGGTGGCCGAAAACGCATGCGCGAACTTCGCCTTGTCGGCGACGCGCCGAGGTCCGGATCTTCGATAAAGCGCCGAGCTCGGGCTTGATTGATCGATGAGGTCAGGCCTTCCGGGGACGAACCTCCATAAACACGTATGGCGCGCTGGTTCCCGAGGGGATAGCATATACGTCATAGACCGCGGCCGGATCGGCACCCATTCCCAATGAGCCGGACGGCATCCCCGGCACGGCCAGTCCTCGGACCGGCGGCCGCTCTCGGAGCAGGCGCTCCACGGCCTCGAGCGGAACATGTCCCTCAAGATAGTATTCCTCAACGGCAGCGCTATGGCATCCTTCCATTTCGGCAGGCACGCGAAGCCGAGCCTTGACTGCGGCAAGGTCGTCGGTGTTGCGGAGATCGACAGAATAACCTGCCTCTGCCATTGCTTTCGCCCATTCGTGGCAACAACCGCAATTCGGGTCCTTATAGACAGTCATTTTTGCCGGCGCCGTGGCACGAGCCTTTCCGCTCAGCAACACCAGGGCAGAGCCTGCCATTGCAATGAAACTTCTTCTTCTGTGCATCGTTTGCGCTCCTCGATGTCCTGCCGCCCGGATCGACCCGGGCGGCAGGAGTCGGTTATTTTACATTGGTGACGGTCAGCTTGCCATTCACACGCTCGGCAACGAACTCGACATTCGCGCCTTCCTTCAGTTTTTCGATCAGAACCGGGTCTTCGACGCGGAAGACCATCGTCATCGCCGGCATGTCGAGGTTCTTCAGGTCCTCATGCTTGATGGTGACCTTCCTTGCCTTTGTGTCGACCTTGTTGACGACACCCTTGGTGAATTCCTCGGCGAATGCGCCGAAGGCTGCGCTGGCGCAGAGCAGGGTGGCGAGGCCGATTTTGATCATTGTAGTTTTCATGCGTGTAGCTCCTTTGTTGCAGATTACTTGCCGGCGACGGTGGCGTCGCCATGCATGCCGGCTTCGTAGTGACCGGGGATCAGGCAGGCGAACTTGAACGCGCCGTCGGTGGTGAACTTCCAGACGATCTCGCCGGATTGGCCAGCCGGAAGACGGATGGAGTTGGCGTCGGCATGTTCCATTTCCGGGAACTTCTCCATGACCTTCTTGTGCTCCAGGATCTTGTCTTCCTGATCGAGCACGAATTCGTGGTCGACGGTTCCGGCATTCTTGATCGCGATCTTGACCGTCTGCCCTTTGCGGACGTTGAAGACCGCGGGGGTAAACAGCATCTTTCCGTCGTCGGTTTCCGTCATCGTGACGCGGATGGTCTGTGTCGCTTTGGCCTTATCGCCGGGTTCTCCGATAGCCATCTTCTCGCCGTGGCCACCGGCATGATTGCCGGAGGCAAGTGCTGGCGACGCGAGTGCTGCGAGGGCCAATGCCATGAGATAATTCTTCATCCGTAATTCCTTTTCGATGTTGAGATCGGACCTCAGCCGTTTGTAGGCTTCGGCGTAATTTGCGTTTCTGCGTCTTTGGCCTTGGTCGCGTCCGGAAGTTCTCCGGTCCATTCCCAGGCCTGCGTTCCGGGCGGGTTTTCGTACCAGCCGGGATCTGAGTAATCGTCTGCCGAGATCCCCTCGCGGACTTTCACGACCGAGAACATGCCGCCCATTTCGATCGGACCATGCGGCCCCCAGCCGGTCATCATCGGAACGGTGTTCTCGGGGATGGGCATCTCCATTTCGCCCATGTCGGCCATGCCCTTGGTGCCCATGGGCATGTATTGCGGCTGCAGTGTCCTGATCTTTTCGGCGACCTTCGACTTGTCCGCGCCGATGAAGGTTGGAATGTCATGACCCATGGCGTTCATCGTGTGGTGCGACTTGTGGCAGTGGATCGCCCAGTCGCCGAGATACTTGGCGTCGAACTCGTAGGCACGCATCGCGCCGACCGGGATGTCGATGCTCACCTCCGGCCACCGCGCTTCCGGCCGCACCCAGCCGCCGTCGGTGCAGGTCACTTCGAAATCGTAGCCATGCATGTGGACAGGATGGTTGGTCATCGTCAGGTTACCGACCCGGACGCGCACCCGGTCATTCCTGGACACGACGAGAGGGCTGATGTCCGGGAACACGCGGCTGTTCCAGCACCACATGTTGAAGTCGGTCATCTCCATGATCCGCGGCACGTAGGAGCCGGGGTCGATGTCGTAGGCGTTGAGCAGGAAGACGAAGTCTCGGTCGACGCGCATGAACTTGGGATCTTTCGGATGGATCACGAAGAAACCCATCATGCCCATGGCCATCTGCACCATCTCGTCGGAATGCGGGTGGTACATGAAGGTGCCGGATTTCACGAGGTCGAACTCGTAGACATAGGTCTTGCCGACCGGAATATGCGGCTGCGTCAGGCCGCCGACGCCGTCCATGCCCGACGGCAGGATCATGCCGTGCCAGTGGATCGTCGTGTGCTCGGGCAGCTTGTTGGTGACGAAGATGCGGACGCGATCCCCCTCGACAGCCTCGATCGTCGGTCCCGGTGACTGCCCGTTGTAGCCCCACAGATAGGCGGTCATGCCGTCCGCCATCTCGCGCTCGACCGGTTCGGCGACGAGGTGGAACTCCTTGACGCCATTGTTCATCCTGTGCGGCAGGGTCCAGCCGTTGAGGGTGACTACGGGCTGATAGTCCGGACCGGAGCTAGGGTGGAGTGGCGGCTGCATGTCCGCCGATTCCATGGTCGGAGCGTCGGGCAGACCCATCGCCGACGTCTTCGTCCAGGCGGCTGTGGTGAACAGAGCGGCGCTGGCTCCAAAAAGTTGTCGTCTGTTGAACATGGTATGTCCTTTCTCAATGACCGCCGCCAGCGCTGCTTTCAGAAGCAGCGGCGACGTCGGTCTCTGCCGACACCTTCGTGGCGCTGCCGCCGTAGATCACAGGCGCCAGATCGGCTTCGGCCAGCCAGAAATCTCGCTTCGCGTTGACGGAAAGCAGGGTGGAGTTGATCTTGTCGCGGGTGTCTGTCAGCAGCTCGAAGGTGTTCGAGATCATGCCGTTGTAGGTCAGCAGGGATTCCTCCTCGACCTTGTGCGCAGCGGCACGACGTTGTTGCGGTAGTGCCGCGCGATATCGTAGTTCGAGCGGTAAGCCTCGTAGGCGGAACGTGCTTCCGAGCGGACGTTGACGGCTTTCTCCGCCAAAAGGTTCGCCGCCCGCATGTAGGCCAGCTCGGACTTGCGCATCCGGGCCTTGCCGGTGTCGAAGATCGGGATGGCGAACTCAAGCTCGACCTGCGCGGTGGTTCGCGTTTTCTTCTCGTCGTCCTCGATTTCCCGTTCCGTTTCGAAACCGGTCAGGATCTCGAGGTCGCTGACATAGCGCGTCGCCTCGGTGAGGCCGTAGGATCTGGCCGTGGCCTCAAGGTCGAGCTTAGCGATCTGCAGGTCGATGCGGTTCCTGAGAGCCTCGGCCTCGATGGTTTCGCGCCTGACGACGGATTTGGGGAGCGGCGGCAGGCTGTTCGGAACCTGGTAGTCCAGATCGGAGCCCCAGAGGCCCATCAGCCGCGTCAACTCCTCCTTGGCAAGGCGGGCGGACAAGCGGGCCTTCGCCGTTTCCCCGGCGAGTTCGGCGACGAAGACATGTTCACGGGCCTGGGCGCCCTTGGCCATCGCGCCTGTCTCGCCCAGCTTCTCGGCGAGTTCCGAGGCTGCGTCGGCAGTCGCCTGGGCGTGCTGGAGCTGCCCGACATTCTCCCATGAGGCGACCGCGCCGATCCAGGCGCGCCGGGTGTCAACGGCGACCTGAAGCGTCTTCACCGCCGCGATCAATTGCGCCTGCCGGAAGCGGGTGTCGGCGATCGCCATGTCCCTGTTCTTCGTGGCAAGCGCCAGGATGTTCGTCGTGATCATCCCTTCGATCGTTTTGAATGCCTGCAGTTCCGGAGTGCCGATCCCGGTCGTGCCGATGGAGACGGTCGGGTTGATGAACATCGTCGACTGCCAAGCGTCGGCGGCGCTGTCGCCAAGATCGGCATAGGCGGCCTGGAGGCCCTTGTTGTTGAGCAGCGCGATCTGGACGGCCGTCTCGACGTCGAGAGGCTTCGTCCGGGCAAGCAGACTTTTGACCTGCGCGGCCGCCGATCGGGCCTGGTTCTGGTTCTGGTTCTGGATCCAGACGGTCTCTTTCGCCGTGACAATGGCGGTTTTGTTGGCAACGGAGGTGAAACCCGCCTCTTTGCGGGAATAGTCGGCGCCTGGAATGCAGCCGCTCAAGGCGAGCGGGAATGCAAGCGCCGCGATCAGTCTTGTGGTGCCGATCATGAGCCGTCTCCATTCATGGGAGACTGCAGATCGTTCTGTCTGCGCCAGGGTTTGGGATCGACCGGCTGGCGGGCGACGTAACCTGTGATCGGCGACCTGTATGCCGCCGGAAGCGCGGATGGCTGAACGAGCGTGGTGGGAAACGCCACCACGTCGGGAGGAAGCGTGGATGCGCAGCCACCGGCAACAAGCGGCAGCCCCACCACGAAAAGCGAGGGTTTCATTTTGAAATGTCCGAATAGGAGATAGCCTACAGGGCGCTCGCCCAGAAGCAGGCAAGCGTCCGACTAGACCCGATCAAGCGGGTGCGTCTCTATTCAGATATTCGGGGGACGGTTGAGGGTTGGCAGTTCGCCAAGGGTCGTCCGGTCGTCGATGAACTGCCGGATCGAGGTTACGATGGGTCCGCCGACATCCTGGCCTTCACAAATAATGCCCAGCCCGCCACAGAAATCCTTGCAGCATTCTTGCTTGACGGGCTTCGATACGCCATCTGCGTCACCGCTGGCCTCGCCTTGAGAGTGGTCATGGACAGCCATCTTCGTCATGTCATGGCCGTCGTGATGCTGCGCAGCATCGGTTTCGGACACGACCGCTGCCATTTCGGGGAACGAGGAGCCATGCATGGCGGCGCTGGCGTTCGACAGCGAGTACCCCGCCAGTGATACGATGATCACCAGCCGTATCATCACGAGCAGCCTGCTCATCGCGATTCGGTACATCTTGCCCATGCTCCTCGAACTACATGCAAAGCAGCTCGATTTCAATTGCACTCATCTGTCGTTAATGTTCGAGCCCTTTGTGTGGCACGAACATCATCCCGTTCACGATCCTGGTGTTCGCCGCCAAGGCCGGCCGCTATGTCGTGCTGACGCTGGCCGCTCTAGAAATTCTCGGCTGACCGCTTCTGGCGCGAGAACACCATGCGGTCGACCGTCTCGTCACGAGCGACCAGGGTGTGCCAGGCCGCCGCGGCGAGGTGCAGCGCGACCATCGCCAGGATAATCCTCGACCCGATCACGTGATACGGCGCGATGGCGAACGAGAGATAGCTCGCGACGAACCCCATGCAGGCCTGTCCGATGATTGCGACGTAGAAGCCGTAGTGAAGCGCCTTCGCGGCCCGCCCGGCCCATGAACCGGGCCCGCTGGTTTCGGGCGGTTGAAGGAGACGAAGAACCAGCCGCAGGCCCATCAGCAGGCCGATCATCATTCCCGCGTAGTTGTGAAGCTGGTGCTGGACAACGTCCCAAGAGGATGGCGTGAGACCCATGTGGACGGCGTGATGGGTTCTCTCGATGCTGCCGCCGGTCAGATACTGGACCGGCACCATGAAGGCGACGAGCCAATGGAGTCCTATTTGGGCCAGCGAGTAGCCACTCTTCATCGATCCTCTCCGAGCGAGAGGCGCAGACTAACCGGCGACGGTTAATGCTTTCTCATCGCCCGGTTGCCAAAAGATCTGAGTGCTACAGATCAACCGCCGATTGGAAGCTGGGAATGCGCCGGCCGCCTGACGGGCGCGCATCCGCCCTCTTGCTGCCCAGATAAAGACGGATATCCGGTCACGGCATCGGATATCCTTTGCAGCATCATGGTCACCAAACCAGGCGTCGTCCTCGATGAAATTAACAGCTGACGCGAACAAATTCGGACCGTTCGCCTTCATGGCGGCGGTCCTGATGACGGCGGCCATGGTTTCCGCCGAGGAGGACGTTGTCACCATTCGGCAGGCGGACATGAAAGCCATGGCCGCGGCGGCAAAAACGATCTCCGGCATGTTCAAGGCTTCGACGACCTACAAGGCCAGCGAGTTCAAATGGGCGGCCGACACCATCCGCGACAGGTCCGGAGGCGTTCTCTCTGCACATTTCGCGTCCGCGGCCGACAGTCGGCAGTCGAAGGCCGGACCGAACATCCTTGAGGAGCGCGACCGGTTCGACCGTATCGCCAACGACCTGCGCGACTACGCCGTCGCGCTGGATGCCGCCGCGCAGAAGAACCCCGGGCCGATGACTGCCAGCATGCGCATGAAGCCCGGAGAGGCGATGGGCAGCGGTCCCTTCGGCACTCACGTCCGCAACGAGGACGAACTGTCGACGATGGCGGCGGAACACGCGTTCCACCTCATGCTACAGACCTGCACGACCTGCCACACCCGGTTCAGGATGGAATGACGGCGGCCACTCGCCCGCAACCTCGATCAAAAAAATGCGCATGTCGACGAAAACGTTCCAGGAAAACAACCGCATCCAGCCATGCCCGGAAGCCGCTATGCGGCTCGCGGGCTCTTTCCAAATCGACGGGTCGCTCTAGCTTAAAGGGCACAGGAAGAAAGGAGAAAACCATGACCGACGCACCGAATACGGCGACCCCGGCGCGAAGAGTGTTGCGGGGCCGCCCCTACAGCATCGGCGAATTTGCCAGGAAATACCGGCTCGACGACAAGGAGGCGAAGCGCCTCTATGAGAAATTTGGCCCGTCTGCCACCGAACTCGACCTGTTGATGGCGGCTAAGCGGCGCCCGCCGGGCCTTCCGTCCAGTCTCGATGCCTGACGGCCCATCATGAAGATCCGAACCGGAGGCTGCCTTTGCGGGGCGGTCGCCTATCACGTGGAGGGCGAGCCGCTTCGCGTCGGCCTCTGCAACTGCGCCGATTGCCGCAAATCGAGCGGCTCGGCCTTCGTCTTCTTCGCGGTCTGGCCGCGCCGGGCTTTTTCCTACTATGGCGAGATCGCCACCTTCGCCGGCCGCAGCTTCTGCCCTGCCTGCGGCAGCCGGCTTTTCTGCCTCAGGGATGATGAGGCGGAAATCCGGCTCGGCTCGCTCGACGACCCGCCGACCGACCTTACGCCCGGCTATGAAGTCTGGATCAAGCGGCGCGAAGCCTGGCTGCATCCTGTGCCCGGCGCCGGCCAATTTGCCGAGGATGCGGACTGACGGGCGCTTGCGCACCGAAACTTGACTTTTCTTACCAATATTTCATTTCCCCCATCCGCAATTCCGTGCCACTTCCGCGGCAACGCTAATGCCCGGTTCATCTGCGCTGTGCTTATTTTGCTGCGGGCCGAGACGGCCACTGACTGATCGAGGATGACATGAACGATACCGGAACCGGCAAGAAGACCGGCGCACAGACAAGCGGCGCGTCCGACCTCGCAGCCGTCCTTGCCGCATCCGGACGACAGGGCAAGCGCAGCCGCTGGCGCGGACGCCTGCTCATCCTTTTGGTCTTCATCGCTGCCGCTGCCGTCGCCGGGTATTTTTATATGGGCCGCGGGCAGAGTGAAGTGAGCTACGCCACCCAGCCGGCAAAACGCGGCGACCTGACAGTGCTCGTCACCGCCACCGGTTCCGTGCAGCCGACCGAGCAGGTGGATATATCGAGCGAACTTTCCGGCACCGTCCGCGACGTCAACGTCGACTACAACAGCACGGTCAAATCAGGCGAGGTACTCGCCCTTCTCGATACCAACAAGCTTGAGGCGGATGTGAAGAGTTCGCGCGCCAAGCTTAATTCGGCCAAGGCGAATGTCGTCAAGGCCAATGCCGATATGCAATCGGCGGCCACCTCGCTCGAGCGGTTGAAGAGCCTGGTCAGGAGCAATGTCTCCACCCAGCAGAGCCTCGACGACGCCACCTACAAATATGATTCCGCTGTCGCCGCCAAAGACATCAACGAAGCCGAGGTGCTGGCCTCGGAGGCCGACCTGCAGCTGGCCGAGGTCAATCTCGCCAAGGCGAAGATCATCTCGCCGATCGACGGCGTCATCCTCACCCGCTCGGTCAATCCGGGCGCCACGGTCGCGGCCTCGCTGTCGGCGCCGATCCTTTTCACCATTGCCGGCGACCTGAAGAAGATGGAGCTGCAGGTCGATGTCGACGAGGCCGATGTCGGCCAGATCGCCGTCGGCCAGAAGGCGAAGTTTACGGTGGATGCCTATCCCGACCGGACTTTTCCCGCCGAGATCGAGCAGATCCGCTTCGCCTCCGAAGTGGTCAACAACGTCGTCACCTATAAGGCGGTACTAACGGTCGACAATGCCGATCTGCTGTTGCGCCCCGGCATGACGGCGACGGCCGATGTCACCGTCGAGGCCGTCAAGGATACGCTGATGGTGCCGAACGCCGCGCTGCGCTACGCCCCGGCGCAGGCCGAAAGGCGCGGCCGCGGTATTTTCGGCATCTTCGGCCCGCCGCGCCAGCGCAACAACAATGCCGGTTCGGCGCTGACCGGCACGCAACGGCGCGTCTGGGTGCTGCGTAATGGCCGGCCTGTGCCTGTTATCATCCAGGTCGGCTCATCCGACGGCCAGTTCACCCAGGTTGTCTCCGGCGACATCAAGCAAGATGATGCCCTGGTGACCGACGCCACGACGCGTGCGAACTAGGCGGAGAGACGGATGGCAAGCCCGCCGCTCATCGAATTCAGCCAGGTCTCGAAAATCTACGGCGAGGGCGAGGCGGCGATCCGTGCGCTCGACCACGTCGACCTTGCGATCAACGCCCATGAATTCGTCGCGATCATGGGTCCATCCGGCTCCGGCAAGTCGACGGCGATGAACATCCTCGGCTGCCTCGACGTGCCGACATCAGGCGACTACATTTTCGAAGGCATTCCGACTAGCGGCTTCGACCGCAGCCAGCTGACGCTGCTGCGCCGCCATATGCTCGGCTTCGTCTTCCAAGGCTTCAACCTCCTGTCGCGCACCTCGGCGGTCGAGAATGTCGAGCTGCCGCTGATCTATCGCGGCATGGGGGTGCGCGAACGGCGCGAGCGGGCCCGCGAAGCCCTGGCGCTGGTCGGCCTCACCGGCCGCGAACATCACAAGACCCAGGAATTGTCCGGCGGCCAGCAGCAGCGTGTGGCCATCGCCCGCGCCATCGTCACCGAGCCGGCGCTGCTCTTGGCCGACGAACCCACCGGCAATCTCGATACGAAGACCAGCGTCGAGATCATGGATCTGATGACGCGGCTGAACCGCGAGCAGGGCATCACCATCGTCATGGTCACCCATGAGCCCGATATCGCCGCCTATGCGCAGCGGCTGCTGCGTTTCGTCGACGGCAAGCTGGAGACCGAGGTCGAGCATCGGAGGAGGGCGGATCATGTTCTTTGAGACGCTCAAGCTGGCGCTGCGGGCCATCAGCCGCAACATGCTGCGCTCCTTCCTGACCGTGCTCGGCGTCGTCATCGGCGTTGCCGCCGTCATCGCGCTGGTGACGATCGGCAACGGCACCACAGCACAGGTGTCGACCGAACTGTCGCGGCTCGGCACCAACATGCTGTTCGTCCGTCCCGGCCAGTTCGGCCCCGGCCGGGCGAGCTCCGAGGCCAAGCGCTTCAGTATCAAGGACGTCGCGGCGATCCGTGACCAGATCGGCGGCCTCAGGGCCGTGGCGCCGCTCAACCAGTCGACGGCGACGGTGATTTTCGGCGGCCAGAACCATTCGACCAGCGTGTCGGGCACCACCAATGATTATTTCGTCGCCCAGGACTGGAATCTGGCGCTCGGCCGCAATTTCACGCCCGCCGAGGAACGTGGCCAGGCGCGCTGCATCATCGGCGAAACGGTGCGCTCGCAGCTTTTCGGCAGCGCCGATCCCACAGGCCAGCAGATCCGCGTCGGCAAGGTCTCATGCCCGGTCATCGGTGTGCTGGCCAAGCGCGGCCAGTCCGGCATGGGCAACGACCAGGACGATGTCGTCATCATGCCGGTCAAGATGTTCCAGCGGCGCATCAGCGGCAGTTCCAACGTGCCGCAGATCATCATCTCGGCGCGTGACGGCGTCTCCACGGCCAAAGTACAATCCGACGTCGAAAATCTCCTGCGCGAGCGCCGCAAGATCATTCCCGGCCGCCAGGACGATTTCAACGTCAACGACATGACGCAGATCGCCGAGGCGATGACCGGCACGACGACGCTGCTGACCGGCCTGCTCGGCGCCGTCGCCGCGATCAGCCTGCTCGTCGGCGGCATCGGCATCATGAACATCATGCTGGTCTCCGTCACCGAGCGAACCCGCGAAATCGGCATCCGCCTGGCGATCGGCGCGCTCGAAAACCAGGTGCTCACCCAGTTCCTGGTCGAAGCCGTGGCGCTGTCGCTGTTCGGCGGCATCACCGGCATTATGCTTGGCCTGAGCCTCGGCTTCGGCGCTGTGACACTGCTGAAGGTGCCGTTCGTCTTCAGCCCATTGATGGTCGCCATCGCCTTCCTGTTCTCTGCGGCGATCGGTATGATCTTCGGCTATTTCCCGGCGAGACGGGCAGCGCAGTTGAATCCCATCGAGGCGCTGCGGCATGAGTGAAAAAGGCCGTGGCAAAACGCGTGATGTCTCTCTACTCTTGTTAATCGAATGCAAGCGCTATCGGAGGCTGGCATCATGCCGCTCAACAGGCTGGTGATCTACGCTAGGAATGTCGAGGAAACGGCGCGGTTTTATGAGAAGCACTTCGGTTTCAAGGCGACCAGCCTGCCTGGCGACAGGATCATTGAACTGGTCGCTCAGGACGGCGGCGCGAATATTATGTTGCACCAGGCCGCCAAGGGGCAGCGGAGCGGTCAATCCACGGTCAAGCTGGTCTTCGACGTGGAGGATGTCGAGGCTTTTTGCAGACGATGCGCGGAGAACGGCCTGGAGTTCGGTGCCATCCATAAAGCCGATGGCTATCTGTTCGCCAATGCAAAAGACCCCTGTCAAAATTCGATCTCGGTTTCCAGCCGGGCGTTCCGCAAGGAGTGACCGAGGGAAGGTGCCGGCCTGATGAAGCAGCCGACGCGGTGTGCCTCAGCAGGCCGGGGCGAGTTGCACGAGCCTTCACGGCGCAGACGTCAATGTCTCGCCGGTTTTCAGCAGCCTCACCTATGTTATCTATCTGTCTCTATTCTGATATTTCAATGCCGACTTGTCTTCGGTTTTTGACCGTGTCACTATGTGATATATCAGCTGGCAACGGGTTTCCGCATTGCAGACTTCACAAAGCCATCTTGCCTATCTCGCGCTGGAGCATCTGATCGTGACGCTGGCGCTGAAGCCCGGCGCGCTGGTCACTGAAAAGCAGCTGATCGATATGGCGGGCCACGGGCGTACGCCGGTGCGCGAGGCGATCCAGAAGCTCGCCTGGCAGGGGCTGATCCTGGTGAAACCGCGCGTCGGGCTGCAGGTCGCCGAGATCGCGGCTGGGGATCATGGCAATGTCATGCAGGTGCGACGCGAGCTGGAGCCGATCGCGGCAAGCCTTGTCGCCGAACATGCGAGCGACGAACAGCGCGCGCGCCTCATCGATTGCGCCCGCGTCATGGGCGAATGTGCCGTCACCGGCGATCTCGCCGGCTTCTTCGCCGCCGACAAGGCCTTCGACGAAATCCTCGAAGATGCCTGCCCGAACGGCTTCATCATGGCGGCGCTCGGTCCGGTTCAGACGCATTCGCGCCGTCTCTGGTACTCCACCGCAAGCCCGGAGCGCATGGATCGCGCCATCGCCCTGCATGTCGCCGTCATCCACGCCATCCATCAGGGCAGGCCGGATGAGGCGCGCGCCACCATGGCGACGCTGATCAACTATCTCAGCCAGGAATAGAAACGGCCCCGTTTCCGGAGCCGCTGCCAGATCTGATTGTCGAGAAAAACCTCAGCCGACGAAAGCGCGCTCGATGACGAATTCGGCGGGCTTGCTGTTGGCGCCTTCGTTGAGGCCGGCCTTTTCGAGCAGTTCCTTGGTATCCTTCAGCATCGCCGAGGAGCCGCAGATCATGCCGCGGTCGATTGTCGGATCGAGCGGTGGTACGCCGAGATCGGTAAACAGCTTGCCTGACGAAATCAGGTCGGTGATGCGGCCGCGATATTCGAAATCCTCGCGCGTGACGGTCGCATAGTGGCGCAGCTTGTCGCCGACGACTTCCTTCAGCAATTCGTCGTTCTGGATTTCGTGCACGAGGTCGAAGCCGTATTTCAGCTCGGCGACATCGCGGGTCGTGTGGGTGAGGATGACTTCCTCGAACTTTTCATAGGTCTCGGGATCGCGGATCAGGCTGGCGAAGGGCGCAACGCCCGTGCCCGTCGAGAACATATAGAGACGACGGCCGGGGGTCAGCGCATCGAGCACCAGCGTGCCCGTCGGCTTCTTGCGCATCAGCACCTGGTCGCCCGGCTTGATCGCCTGCAGATGCGAGGTCAGCGGGCCGTCCGGCACCTTGATCGAGAAGAACTCGAGCTCTTCGGCCCAGGCGGGGCTGGCGATCGAATAGGCGCGGAAGACCGGCTTGCCGTCGACCATCAGGCCGATCATCGCGAATTCGCCGGAACGGAAACGGAAGCCCTGCGGCCGGGTCATCGTGAAGCGGAAGAGCCGGTCGGTGTAATGCGTCACAGCGAGCACCGTCTCGGCATAGACGCCGGCGGGGATGGACGGGGCGAAGTCTTCGGTCTTTGCAGGCGCGTTCATTGCGGTAGAGGATCCCGTTTCGTCGGATGAACTGTCGGATGCGAGGCTGATATTACATATCGGGCCGGAATTAAAGGCATTCCATTCCACGCGACGCTTCAGAAGGGAAATATGCATGTCATTGTCAGGATTCAATGCCCCGCAGGGAGCGAGCAGCGGACGGGGGAATGTCGTATTTCCCGCTGGCGAAGCCCGGCAAAGGATGCATATTAGAACGGCGCGCCTGACATGGATACCGGTTTTCGGCAAAAACGGTGCGACAACAAAGGCCTACGGCGGCGGAACCCGATTCAGCAACAGGATCCGGCGAGGTGTGGCTGATAACGATGCTTGCCGGGGCGAGCACGATAGGGCGGTCGGGGGAATATGAAGATTTTCAACTATAAGCGCGTTCCTTACGCGGAGATGCGCGCCTTCTCCGTCCATATCCTGACGGCCTCCGGTTCCTTCCTTGCCTTTCTCGGCGTCGTCGCCGCCGCCGAGCACCGCTTCATCGACATGTTCTGGTGGCTGGGGCTTGCGCTTCTCGTCGACGGCATAGACGGGCCGATCGCCCGCAAGGTGCGCGTCAAGGAAGTGCTGCCGAACTGGTCGGGCGATACACTCGACAATATCATCGATTACGTCACCTATGTGCTGCTGCCGGCTTTCGCGCTCTATCAGAGCGGCATGATCGGCGAGCCCTGGTCCTTCGTCGCCGCCGGCATGATCGTCGTCTCCAGCGCCATCTATTATGCCGATATGGGCATGAAGACGGACGAGTATTTTTTCTCCGGCTTCCCGGTCGTCTGGAACATGATCGTATTCACCCTGTTCGTTATCGATGCCAGCGCCACGACGGCGCTCGCCGTCGTCATCGTCTCGGTGGTGCTGACCTTCCTGCCGATCAACTTCCTGCACCCGGTCCGGGTCAAAAGGTTGCGCCCGCTCAATCTCGGCGTGTTTTTCCTGTGGTCGGCGCTCGGCATTTTTTCGCTGCTGATGCATTTCGACACCCCCGAATGGGCGCTCATTCTCTTTATCGTGACCGGGCTCTATCTTTACGTCATCGGCGCGGTGCTGCAATTCTTCCCCGCCCTTGGACGCGAAGCTTAGGATAGGCAGATGAGCAAAACACAGGCGGTTTCATTCTCGAGGACGGGCGGGCCGGAGGTGTTCGACTATGTCGAGATCGATCTTCCCACGCCCTCGGCCGGCGAAGTGCAGATCCGGCAGGCAGCGGTCGGCCTCAACTTCATCGACGTCTATTTCCGCAATGGCACCTATAAGCCGCCGCATCTGCCCTTCGTCAGCGGCAAGGAGGGCGCCGGCACGGTGACCTCGGTCGGCCCCGGCGTGACGGATTTCAAGGTCGGCGATCGCGTCGCCTATGCCAGCGCCGACGGTGCTTACAGCACTGAGCGCAATATCGAGGTCCGCCATCTCGTGCATGTGCCCGACGGCATAGCGCTCGAAACGGCGGCGGCGATGATGCTGAAGGGCATGACCGCCGAATATCTGTTGAACCGCACGTTCAAGGTCGGGCCCGAGACGGTCCTGCTGTTCCATGCCGCTGCCGGCGGTGTTGGCCTGATCGCCGGCCAGTGGGCAAAGGCGCTCGGCGCCACCGTCATCGGCACGGCGGGCTCTGAAGACAAGGTCGAGCTGGCGCTCGCGCATGGCTACGACCATGTGATCAATTATAAGAGCGACAGTTTCGTTGACCGTGTCCGCGAAATTACCGGCGGCAAGGGCGTCGATGTCGTCTATGATTCGATCGGCCGCGATACTTTTCCACAGTCGCTTGACTGCCTGAAGCCGCGCGGCCTTTTTGCCTCCTTCGGCCAATCCTCCGGGCCGATCGAGAATTTCACCCTCGCGGCCCTGGCGCAGAAGGGCTCGCTGTTTGCGACCCGGCCGACGCTCTTCACCTATATCGCCGCCCGCCAGGAACTGATCGACAGCGCCAAAGCGCTATTTGATATTGTGCAAAGCAACAAAGTGCGTATCAATATCAATCAAACCTATCCGCTGCGTGAGGTTGGGCAGGCTCACGCGGATCTGGAAACAAGAAAAACAACAGGAACGACGCTGCTGATTCCATGAGATCCGAAACGGACCGGTTGGCAGAAGAAATGAGGGGAACGTGTCGCCATTGAATGTGCCGGATTCCGGTGCGTTATTATCGGTCCAGAAGCTGACGAAGTTCTTCGGAAGCTTTGCCGCCTGCAATGAAATCGATCTCGATATCGCGCCGGGCGAAATTCATGCGCTTCTCGGCGAAAACGGCGCAGGCAAATCCACCCTGGTGAAGATGCTGTTCGGCGTTCTCGAGCCGACGGGCGGGCATATCCTCTGGCAGGGCCAGCCGGTTGCGATCACCTCGCCGGGGGAAGCCCGCAAGCACGGCATCGGCATGGTGTTCCAGCATTTTTCGCTGTTCGAGGCGTTGACGGTTGCCGAAAACATTGCGCTGTCGCTCGATGACGCCATCCCGATCGACCGGATCGCCGAGGAGGCGAGGGCGCTGTCGATCGCCTACGGCCTGCCGCTCGATCCGCATGCCCATGTCGCCGATCTCTCGGTCGGTGAGCGCCAGCGCATCGAAATCGTCCGCGCGCTGCTGCAGAACCCGAAGCTCATCATCCTCGACGAGCCGACCTCGGTACTGACGCCGCAGGAGGCCGACAGGCTGTTCGAGACGCTGTTCAAACTGAGAGCAGAAGGGCGCTCGGTTCTTTATATCAGCCATCGCCTGGAAGAGGTGCAGCGTATCTGCGATCGCGCCACCGTGCTGCGCCATGGCCGTGTGACCGGCGCCTGCGATCCCAGGCGGGAAACGCCGGCCTCGCTCGCCCGCATGATGGTCGGTAGCGAGGTGGCTGTTGTCACCCATCCGGAGCGCAGCGACAAGGGCGAGGTGCAGCTTGCCGTCGCCAATCTTTCCGTTGCCGCCCGCACCCCTTTCGCCATGCCGCTGCGCGATGTGTCGATGACGGTGCGCTCAGGCGAGATTCTCGCCATTGCCGGTGTCGCCGGCAACGGCCAGAGCGAGCTCTTCGATGCGCTCTCCGGTGAATATCCGGTTGCTTCGGCCGAGGCGATCGTCATCCGCAAAAAGCACGTGGGCACTCAGGGCATTACCGCCCGCCGTCTTCTCGGCGCCGGCTTCGTGCCGGAGGAGCGCCACGGCCATGCCGCCGTCTCCGCCATGAAACTCTCCGACAATCTGGTGCTGGCCCGCAGTCAGTCCGACCGCAAAGCCTTTCTCGGCCTGCTCGGCATCATCCGCCATGGCGCGGTGAGATCCGCCGCAAGGCGTATTTCCGAGGCCATGGATGTCCGCAAGAGCGGCGAGGATCCTGCCGCCGGCTCCTTGTCGGGTGGCAATCTGCAGAAATTCATCGTCGGCCGCGAGCTCGATCGCCAGCCGGCAGTGCTCGTCGTCAACCAGCCGACCTGGGGTGTCGATGCCGGGGCTGCAAGCCGCATCCGCCAGGCTCTGGTCGATCTGGCACGGAGCGGTTCGGCCGTCGTCGTCATCAGCCAGGATCTCGACGAGATCTTCGAAGTGGCGACCGATATTGCCGTGATCTCCGAAGGCCGCCTTTCCCGCCCGTTCCCATCAGGCGAACTGACACGGGAAAAGATCGGCCTGCTGATGGGCGGCCTGCATGAGAGCAGCTCTGCCCCAGAGGCGCCCATGCGCATTGAAGAGGCGCCGCATGCGCATTGAACTCGAAAAACGCCCCGACGTCTCGAAGCTCTACGCTTTCGTCTCGCCGCTCCTGGCCCTCGTCCTGACGTTGGCCTTCGGCGCCATCATGTTCGCCATGCTCGGCAAGGACCCGGTCGAGGCCCTCGACGCCTTCTTCGTCGAGCCGCTGCTCGAGGTCTGGTCGCTGCACGAACTGGCGATCAAGGCGGCACCCTTGATCCTGATCGCCGTCGGCCTTGCCGTCTGCTACCGCTCGAACAACTGGAATATCGGCGCCGAAGGCCAGTTCACCATCGGCGCCATCACCGGCTCCTATCTGCCGATCGTCTTCTACGACTGGCATTCGCCGCTGGTGCTGCCGCTGATGCTGATCCTTGGCGGGCTCGGCGGTGCGCTCTTCGCCGCCATTCCGGCGCTGCTGAAAGCGCATTTCAACACCAACGAGATCCTGACGTCGCTGATGCTGGTCTATATCGCCCAGCTCTTCCTCGACTGGCTGATCCGCGGCGCCTGGCGCGATCCGAAGGGCTTCAACTTTCCGGTCTCGCGCGATTTTGCACCGGAAGCGGTGCTGCCGGCGATCTGGGAAGAATCGGGCCGCGCCCATTGGGCCTTCATCTTCGCCATCATTGCGGCGATCGGCGTCTGGTTCATGCTGCGTTATACGCTGAAAGGCTTCGAGATCGTCGTGCTCGGCCAATCCGAGCGGGCAGGGCGCTTTGCCGGCTTCTCGTCGAAGAAGATGATCTGGTTCAGCTTTCTTTTTTCGGGCGCGCTGGCCGGCCTTGCCGGTATATCAGAGGTCTCCGGCTCGATCGGCCACCTGCAGCCGGCGATTTCGCCGGGCTATGGCTTCACCGCCATCATCGTCGCCTTCCTCGGCCGCCTCAATCCGCTCGGCATCATCGCATCGGGCCTGGTGCTGGCGCTGACCTATCTCGGCGGCGAGGCGGCACAGCTTTCGCTCGGCGTTTCCGACAAGGTCACCCGTGTCTTCCAGGGCCTGCTGCTGTTCTTCGTGCTCTCCTGCGACACACTGATCTATTACAAAATCCGCATTGTCTGGTCGCGGCTAAGGGGTGGGGCGGCATGAGCATCTTCGAAGCCATTCTGCTCACTGTTATCACCGCCTCGACGCCACTCGTCATCGCCGCACTCGGCGAACTGGTGACGGAACGCTCCGGCGTTCTCAATCTCGGTGTCGAAGGCATGATGATCATGGGCGCGGTTGCTGCCTTTGCCGGCGCGCAAATCTCGGGCTCGCCCTATGTCGGCATTGTTTGCGGCATTGTGGCCGGCGCGCTGTTCTCGCTGCTGTTTGCCTTCCTGACGCTGACGCTGGTGGCAAACCAGGTGGCGACCGGGCTGGCGCTCACCCTTCTCGGCCTCGGTGCATCCGGCATGCTCGGCGAAGCCTATGTCAGCGTGCCCGGCATCCGGCTGCAAGAGATCGTCATTCCCGTCCTGTCGGATATCCCCGTTATCGGCCACGTTCTCTTCGGGCAGGATCTGATCTTCTATCTGTCGATTGCTCTGGTGGTCGGTGTCAGTTGGTTCCTGTTCAAGAGCCGTGCCGGGCTGAAACTGAGAGCGATCGGCGACAATCACGGTTCGGCCCACGCGCTCGGCATTCACGTCATCCGCACGCGCTACCTGGCGGTGATGTTCGGCGGCGCCTGCGCCGGTCTTGCCGGCGCGCAGCTCTCGCTCGTCTACACGCCGCAATGGGCGGAGAACATGTCGGCCGGCCGCGGCTGGATCACGCTGGCGCTTGTCGTTTTCGCCTCCTGGCGGCCGTGGCGGGTCTTTGCCGGCGGTTATCTCTTCGGCGCAGTCACCATCCTGCAGCTGCACGCGCAGGCCTTTGGTCTCGGCATTCCCTCGCAGTTCCTTTCGATGCTGCCCTATGCCGCGACTATTGTGGTTCTCATCATCATTTCTCATAATCGGCGCACGACGTTGATCAACACGCCCGCGTCGCTTGGAAAGGCCTTCGTGCCGGAGCGATGAAGCAACAACATAAGACGGGTTTCCCAACTTCAAACCAACAGGGGTTACTATGAAGAAGTTAGCACTCACACTTGCCGCCTCGGCTGCCGCCGTCATCGGTATCTCGTCCGCCGCAGAGGCCGCTGACAAGACGAAGGTCTGCTTCGTCTATGTCGGTTCGCATACCGACGGCGGTTATTCGCAGGCCCACGATCTCGGCCGCCAGCAGGTCCAGGCCGAATTCGGCGACAAGATCGAAACGCCTTACCTCGAAAACGTGCCGGAAGGCCCGGATGCCGAGCGCGCCATCGAACGCCTTGCCCGCTCCGGCTGCAAGCTGATCTTCACCACGTCCTTCGGCTTCATGGATGCGACGGTCAAGGTCGCCGCCAAGTTCCCGGACGTCAAGTTCGAGCACGGCACCGGCTACAAGGCCGGCCCGAATCTGGCGACCTACAATTCGCGCTTCTATGAAGGCCGTTACATCCTCGGCCAGATCGCTGCGAAAACCTCGAAGAATCACGGCGCCGCCTACATCGCCTCCTTCCCGATTCCGGAAGTGGTGATGGGCATCAACTCCTTCGAGCAGGGCGCCAAGTCGGTCGATCCGAGCTTCAAGCTGAAGGTCATCTGGGTCAACACCTGGTTCGACCCCGGCAAGGAAGCCGATGCCGCCAAGGCGATGGTCGATCAGGGCGTCGACGTGCTGACCCAGCACACCGACACGACAGCGCCGATGCAGGTTGCCGAAGAACGCGGCATCCATGCCTTCGGCCAGGCATCCGACATGATCGCAGCCGGCCCGAAGGCGCAGCTGACGGCCATCGTCGATACCTGGGGCACCTATTACTCCAAGCGCGTTCACGCGCTTCTCGACGGCACCTGGAAGTCCGAGCAGAGCTGGGACGGCCTGAAGGACGGCATCCTGAAGATGGCGCCCTACACCAACATGCCCGACGACGTGAAGAAGATGGCCGAGGAAACCGAGGCCAAGATCAAGTCGGGCGAACTGCATCCCTTCACCGGTCCGATCAACAAGCAGGACGGCACGCCGTGGCTGAAGGCCGGCGAGAAGGCCGATGACGGCACGCTGCTCGGCATGAACTTCTACGTCGAAGGCGTCGACGACAAGCTGCCGGCGCAATAAGCCGCATTTAATTCGCAGTTGCGAAGAGCGCCCCCTGTGGGCGCTCTTTTTTGTTGCAGTGCATGCCAAGATTCCGATTTACAAAAGTAATACTATATGATTTTTTGACCCTGCGCCGCGAGACGCGGCTTGGGAGAGGAAATCATGAAATTGAAGACAGCACTTTTGAGTGCCACGATTCTTGCTGCCTGCATGTTCGGTTCGGCTTCGGCCGCCGGGCTGACCGTCGGCTTCTCGCAGATCGGCTCGGAATCGGGCTGGCGTGCGGCTGAAACGACCGTCACCAAGGAGCAGGCCAAGAAGCGCGGCATCGATCTGAAGTTTGCCGATGCGCAGCAGAAGCAGGAAAACCAGATCAAGGCTCTGCGTTCCTTCATTGCTCAGGGCGTCGATGCCATTCTCATTGCTCCGGTCGTCGAAACCGGCTGGGACGACGTTCTCAAGGAAGCCAAGGAAGCCAAGATTCCGGTCATCCTTCTCGACCGCACCATCAAGGCTCCGGACGATCTCTACCTGACGGCGGTTACCTCGGATCTGGTTCACGAAGGCAAGGTTGCCGGCGACTTCCTGGTCAAGGCAGTCGGCGACAAGAAGTGCAACGTCGTCGAGCTGCAGGGCACCACCGGTTCCTCGCCGGCCATCGCCCGCAAGAAAGGCTTCGAAGAGGCTCTTGCCGGCCACGACAACCTGAAGATCGTTCGCAGCCAGACCGGTGACTTCACCCGCACCAAGGGCAAGGAAGTCATGGAAAGCTTCCTGAAGGCCGAAAATGGCGGCAAGGATATCTGCGCTCTCTACGCCCATAATGACGACATGGCCGTCGGCGCCATCCAGGCGATCAAGGAAGCCGGCCTGAAGCCGGGCAAGGATATCCTCGTCGTCTCGATCGACGCCGTGCCTGACATTTTCAAGGCCATGTCCGAAGGCGAGTCCAACGCCACGGTCGAGCTGACGCCGAATATGGCAGGTCCGGCCTTCGATGCGCTCGAAGCCTACCTGAAGGACAAGAAGGCTCCGGCGAAGTGGATCCAGACCGAGTCCAAGCTCTACACGCCTGCCGACGAACCGTTGAAGGTCTACGAAGAGAAGAAGGGTCAGGGCTACTGATCTGATTTGACACGACTGCATCATTCCGCAATCGGCAAAGAATTGAGGGAATGATGCAGCATTCAAAGCGCTACAGTGTCACGCGTCTTAAAAGACGGGGTGGCGCTGTAGAACCGCACCGGCCCGTCATGGACCGGTGCGGAACTGCCTTGCCGCCTTGGGACGTCATGTCCGGCCGCGGCGCGGCTTTTGCCGTCAATATCAGGAAAACAGACCCCTATGATTCACGATTTCGAGAACGTTCTCGCGGCTTCCGGAATATCGAAATTCTTTCCCGGCGCAGTGGCGTTGGACAAGGTCGATTTCACGCTGCGCAAGGGCGAGGTGCATGCGCTGCTTGGTGAAAACGGCGCCGGCAAATCGACGCTGATCAAATGCATCACCGGCGCCTATCATCGTGACGAGGGCAGCCTGACGCTCGACGGCCATGAAATCAATCCGGCCAATACGCTCGCCGCCCAGAAACTCGGCATCGGCACCGTCTATCAGGAGGTCAACCTCCTCGCCAATCTGAGCGTCGCCGAAAACCTCTTTCTCGGACGCCAGCCAAGGCGTTTCGGCATGACCGACGTGCGTGCGATGAACCGCAAGGCGCGCGATCTGCTCGCCGGCTACGGCGTCGATATCGACGTCACCGCCGAACTCAGCCGCTTCTCCGTCGCCGTCCAGCAGGTGGTTGCCATCGCCCGCGCCGTCGATCTCTCCGGCAAGGTGCTGATCCTCGACGAGCCCACGGCAAGCCTCGACAATCAGGAAGTGGCGCTGCTTTTCCGCATCATCGAGGACCTGAAGAAGCGCGGCCTCGGCATCGTCTTCATCACCCATTTTCTCGAGCAGGTCTATGCGATCAGCGACCGGATCACCGTGCTGCGCAACGGCAAGCTCGTCGGCACCCGCGACGCCGCCGATCTGCCGCGCCAGGGCCTGATCGCCATGATGCTCGGCCGCGAACTGGCGCATGTCGAGGAGACGGTGAGGGAACACAGCCTTGCGGCCGGCGAGGTCCGATACCGTTTTTCAGGCTACGGCAAACGCGGCAAGGTCAAACCCTTCGACCTCGACGTACGCGCCGGAGAGGTGGTCGGCATTGCCGGGCTGCTCGGCTCCGGCCGTACCGAAACCGCCGAACTGCTCTTCGGCATCGAACATGCCGACAGCGGCAGCGCCACGATCGACGGCCAGCCGGTGACGCTTTCCAGCCCGCGCGCCGCAATCGAAAAAGACTTCGGCTTCTGCCCCGAGGATCGCAAGACCGATGGCATCATCGGCGACCTGTCGATCCGCGAAAATATCGCGCTTGCGCTGCAGGCCCGCCGCGGCTGGACGCGGCCGCTTTCGCGCGCCGAACAGAATGCGCTCGCCGACCGCTACATCAAGGCGCTCGATATCCGCACCACCGATCGCGAAAAGCCGATCCGGCTGCTCTCCGGCGGCAATCAGCAGAAGGCGATCCTCGCCCGCTGGCTGGCGACCAATCCGAAGTTTCTGATCCTCGACGAGCCGACCCGCGGCATCGATGTCGGCGCCCATGCCGAGATTATCCGGCTGATCGAACAGCTCTGCGCCGAAGGCATGTCGCTGATCGTGATTTCCTCGGAACTTGAAGAGCTTGTCGCCTATAGTTCACGTGTCATCGTGCTTCGCGACCGGCAACATATCGCCGAACTCACAGGCGAACGTATCACGGCGGCCGGCATCGTCGAAGCCATTGCTGCCGCCGAACATAAGATGGAGGAGGCATGAGGTCCTCGCTGAAGGCGCTGGCCTATCGCCTGGCGCCGCAATTGATTGCGCTCGTTGTCATTCTTTTGTTGAATTTCATCACGTCACCGCAGTTTTTTAATGTCGTTGTTCAGAATGACCGGCTTTATGGCAGCCTGATCGACGTGCTCAATCGCGGTGCGCCGGTGGCGCTCCTGGCGATCGGCATGACGCTGGTCATTGCCACCAAGGGCATCGATCTTTCCGTCGGTGCGGTCATCGCGATCTGCGGCGCTGTTGCCGCTTCGTCGATTGTATCTGGAAATTCAGTTGCTTATACCATTATCCTAACGCTGGCGATCGGGCTTGCCTGCGGTGTCTGGAACGGTTTCCTGGTGGCCGTCCTCAATATCCAGCCGATCATCGCCACGCTGGTGCTGATGGTCGCCGGCCGCGGCATCGCCCAGCTCATCACCGAAGGCGCTATCCTCACCTTCAACGATGACGGGCTGACCTTTTTCGGCAGTGGTTCCTTCCTGCTCCTGCCGATGCCTGTCATCACCTGGCTTCTTGTCGGCCTGTTCGTCATCCTGCTCGTCCGCCGCACCGCGCTCGGCATGCTGATCGAGGCCGTCGGCATCAATCGCCGCGCCAGCACGCTCTCCGGCATTCAAACGCCGGTGCTGCTGATGGCGGTCTATATGCTGAGCGGCCTCTGCGCCTCGATCGCGGGCATCATCGTCGCCGCCGACATCAAGGGCGCCGATGCCAACAATGCCGGTCTCTGGCTGGAACTCGACGCCATCCTCGCCGTCGTCGTCGGCGGCAATTCGCTGCTCGGCGGCCGTTTCAGCATTCTCGGATCGTTGATCGGCGCGATGATCATCCAGGCGGTGAACACCGGCATCCTGTCCTCGGGTTTCCCGCCGGAATTCAACCTGATCATCAAAGCCGTCATTATTATCGTCATCCTCGTCATCCAGTCGCCGGCGGTGCAATCGCTCGCCATCTTCGCCAGCCGCCGGCAGGGCGGAAGGGAGCAGCCGAAATGAACTCCAAATACCTGCCGCTGCTTGCGACCATCGTCATCTTCGTGCTCGCCTATGCCGGCTGCACGCTGCAATATCCGAACATGCTGTCGACACGCGTCATCGGCAATCTTCTGACCGACAACGCCTTTCTCGGCATCGCCGCCGTCGGCATGACCTTCGTCATCATCTCCGGCGGCATCGATCTGTCGATCGGATCGGTCATCGCCTTCACCGGCGTCTTCCTCGCGGTGATCCTGCAGAAGACCTCGATCCATCCGTTGCTCGCCTTTGCGATCGTGCTGGTCATCACCACCGCCTTCGGCGGCATCATGGGCGCGATCATCCACTATCTTGAAATGCCGGCCTTCATCGTCACGCTCGCCGGCATGTTCCTGGCGCGCGGCATGGCCTTCGTGCTCTCGATCGACAGCATCCCGATCGATCACGAATATTATTCGACGCTGACGAGCCTCTATTGGCGTCTGCCCGGCGGCGGAAGGCTGACGCTGATCGGCGGCATCATGCTTCTGGTCTTTGCCGCCGGCATTTTCCTCGCCCAGCGCACCCGCTTCGGCACCAACGTCTATGCGCTCGGCGGCGGCCCGCAGACCGCGCGGCTGATGGGCGTGCCGGTCGGCCGCACGACAATTCAGATCTATGCGCTGTCGGGCTTTCTTGCAGGCCTATCCGGGATCGTCTTTTCGCTGTACACCTCTGCCGGATATTCTCTTGCAGCAGTCGGCGTCGAACTCGATGCCATTGCGGCGGTCGTCATCGGAGGGACGCTGCTGACCGGAGGAGCGGGATTCGTGGCGGGGACCTTGATCGGTATCCTGATCCAGGGGCTCATTCAGACCTACATCACCTTCGACGGCACCCTGTCGAGCTGGTGGACCAAGATACTGATTGGCCTTCTGCTGTTTGCATTCATCCTGATGCAGAAAGCCATCCTGTTCGTTTCCAGTCTGAACAAGAGGTACGCTTGAGAGGAGACGGATCGCTTGCGCAACAAATTGGACGAGACACGCAAGACGGGGCGTAGAACCCGAACGAGCCACGCGCAGGTGGTCGACGAACTCGGCAAGGCGATCGTCGCCGGCACCTATCCCGTCGGCTCGATCCTGCCGGGTGATACGGAACTGGCGCAACGCTTCAAGGTGTCCCGCACCGTCTTGCGCGAGACGATGAAGACGCTCGCCGCCAAGGGCATGGTCGTCGCCAAGGCGCGGGTCGGTACGCGTGTGACCGAGAAGAACCTCTGGAACATGTTCGACAGCGAGATCATCGCCTGGCACTTCGACAACGGCGTGACGGAAGAATTCCTGCTGCAGCTCTACGATATCCGTCTCGCCGTCGAACCCTTCGCCGCCGGCCTTGTCGCCGAACGGGCGAATGCAGAGGATATCGAGACGCTGCGCGGGCTGGCGCTCGAGATGGCGGCGAGCGGTCACACGGCCGACAGCCTGGCGCTCGCCGACCTGCGTTTTCACCTGGCGCTCGCCGAGGCCTCGCACAATCCCTTTATGCGGACGCTGGGCAGCCTCATCGAAGCGGCTCTCGTCGGCATGTTCCGCATGAGCACGCCGCCTGCCGAAAACGGTTTCGCCAATATCGCCGATACCCATATGCGCATCGTCGATGCTATCGTTTCCGGTGACAGCGCCGCCGCGCGCCGTGCGATGGAGCTCGTCATCCTGGACGGCCGCGATCACGTGCACGAAGCCTTCGCGGCCCGTGGTTCGGAGACCGTCAGAGTGCCGATTTCGACCTAAATTTCACACTTGTAAAGGCTTAGAGTGTCTGCGCCGCCACGCATATTTTCGGGCGCGCAGCGGCCGCCGTAACACTTTGCCCCCGCGCATCGTGCTTTCCGAAAATCGATTCCGATTTCAGGAATTATGCAGTATGAGGCGATAAAGCCGCCTCATGGCGCGGATTCGCGGAGCAGATCATGGAACGTACTTGTCTTGCCGTCATTCTTGCCGCCGGTGACAGCACGCGGATGAAATCCTCGAAATCGAAGGTGCTGCATCCGGTCGCCGGACGGCCGATGATCGCCCATGTGGTCGAGGCGGTCGCCTCCGCCGGCATCTCCTCGGTCGCGCTGGTCGTCGGCCGCGATGCCGAGGACGTGGCAAAGGCCGCAACCATCGCCGGCGTCGGCGTCGAATCCTATCTGCAGAAGGAACGCCTCGGCACCGGCCATGCGGTGCTGGCGGCGCGCGAAGCGATCGCCAAGGGTTATGACGATATCCTCGTCACTTATGGCGACGTGCCGCTCCAGACCGATGGACCGCTGAAGGCCGCCCGCCAGGGACTTGCCGAGGGCAGCGATGTCGTCGTCATCGGCTTCCACACCGACCGCCCGACCGGCTACGGCCGCCTGCTCGTCAAGGACGGCGAACTGATCGCCATCCGCGAGGAGAAGGACGCGACCGATGCCGAGCGCGCGGTGACGTGGTGCAACAGCGGGCTGATGGCGATCAACGGCCGCAAGGCGCTCGATCTTCTCTCACGCATCGGCAATGCCAATGCCAAGGGCGAATTCTATCTGACCGATCTCGTCGAGATCGCCCGGTCGCTCGGCGGCCGCGTCACCGCCGTCGATGCCCCTGAAATCGAGATGACCGGCTGCAACAACCGCGCCGAACTCGCCGTCATCGAGCGCTTCTGGCAGGAGCGCCGCCGCCACGAGATGATGCTGTCTGGTGTCAGCATGATCGCGCCGGAAACCGTCTTTCTCTCCTATGACACCGTCATCGGCCAGGATGCGCTGATCGAACCGAACGTCGTCTTCGGTCCGGGCGCGGTAATCGACAGCGGCGCCGTCATTCACGCCTTCTCGCATATCGAAGGCGCCCATGTCAGCCAGGGTGCCACCGTCGGCCCCTTCGCGCGGCTGCGGCCGGGGGCGGATCTCGGCAACGGTTCGAAGGTCGGCAATTTCTGCGAGGTCAAGAACGGCCGGCTGGGCGAGGGCGCCAAGGTCAATCATCTCACCTATATCGGCGATGCCGTCATCGGCGCCGGCAGCAATATCGGCGCCGGCACGATCACCTGCAATTATGACGGCGTCAACAAGAGCGAGACGGTGATCGGCGAAAACGCCTTCATCGGGTCCAACTCCTCGCTGGTCGCGCCGGTGACGATCGGCGACGGCGCCTATGTCGGCTCCGGCAGCGTCATAACAGTCGATGTGCCGGCCGATGCGCTGGCGCTCGGCCGCGCCCGGCAGGAGATCAAGCCCGGCCGCGCGACGCTGCTGCGCGAACGCGCACTCGCCATCAAGGCGGCGAAAAAGGCGAAGAGCTGAGGCTGATTTGCGTAACCGGCGGAAATTCAAAGTGACCGCCGAGGCGATTGAGAAATAAGCGAAAATCGTTAGGACTGGCCTCATTGTCAGAGGTTCATGGGGATATTTTATGTGCGGTATTGTCGGGATCGTCGGAACTCAGCCTGTTGCCGGGCGCCTGGTCGATGCGCTGAAGCGTCTTGAATATCGCGGTTACGATTCCGCCGGCGTCGCCACAATTCATGACGGGGTGATGGATCGCCGCCGCGCCGAGGGCAAGCTATTCAATCTGGAAAAGCGCCTCGACACCGAACCGTTGCCCGGCACGACAGGCATCGCTCATACGCGCTGGGCGACCCATGGCGTTCCCAACGAAACCAACGCCCATCCGCATTTCGTCGAAGGTGTGGCCGTCGTCCATAACGGCATCATCGAGAATTTCTCCGAGTTGCGCGATGAGTTGACCGAGGAGGGCGCGGTCTTTCAAACCCAGACCGATACCGAAGTCGTCGCCCAGCTGATGGCGAAATATCTGCGCGAGGGCCTGGAGCCGCGCGCCGCCATGCTGAAGATGCTGAACCGGGTGACCGGCGCCTATGCGCTGGCCGTCATGCTCAAGTCAGATCCCGGCACGATCATTGCCGCCCGTTCCGGCCCGCCGCTTGCCGTCGGCTACGGCCGCGGCGAAATGTTCCTCGGCTCGGATGCGATCGCGCTGTCGCCTTTCACCAACGAGATCAGCTATCTCGTCGACGGCGATTGCGCCGTGCTGACCCGCGACGGCGTGTCGGTGCTCGATTTCGCCGGCAAGCCGGTCAAGCGCGCCCGCCAGATCTCGCAGGCGACCGCCTATGTCGTCGACAAGGGCAACCATCGCCATTTCATGGAAAAGGAAATCTACGAGCAGCCGGAGGTCATCTCCCACGCGCTCAGCCATTATGTCGATTTCGCCGAGAACACGATCGGCGCCAATGCCGCGGCGATCGACTTCAAGGCGGCGACCGGCCTGGCGATCTCGGCCTGCGGCACTGCCTATCTCGCCGGTCTCGTCGGCAAATACTGGTTCGAGCGTTATGCCCGCCTGCCTGTCGAGATCGACGTCGCCTCCGAATTCAGATACCGCGAAATGCCGCTGTCGCCGTCGCAGGCGGCACTCTTCATCTCACAATCCGGCGAGACCGCCGATACGCTGGCATCGCTGCGTTATTGCCGCGACAACGGGTTGAAGATCGGCGCCGTCGTCAATGTCCGCGAATCGACAATCGCCCGCGAATCCGACGCCGTCTTCCCGATCATGGCCGGCCCTGAAATCGGCGTCGCCTCGACCAAGGCCTTCACCTGCCAGCTTGCCGTGCTGGCATCGCTGGCGATCGGCGCCGGCAAGGCCCGCGGCACGGTGAGTGCCGATGAGGAGAGGGCGCTGGTGCGCCATCTCGCTGAAATGCCGCGCATCATGAGCCGGGTGCTGAACCTCATCCAGCCGCAGATGGAAAGCCTGTCGCGCGAATTGTCGAAGTGCAAGGACGTGCTTTATCTCGGCCGCGGCACCAGCTTCCCGCTTGCCATGGAAGGCGCGCTCAAGCTCAAGGAAATCTCCTATATCCACGCCGAAGGTTATGCCGCCGGTGAATTGAAGCACGGACCGATCGCTTTGATTGACGAGAACATGCCTGTCATCGTCATCGCCCCTTACGACCGGTTCTTCGAGAAGACCGTTTCGAACATGCAGGAGGTCGCAGCCCGCGGCGGCCGCATCATCTTCATCACCGACGAGGCGGGCGCGGCGGCCTCGAAACTGCCGACCATGGCGACGATCACCCTGCCTGTGGTCGACGAAATCATCGCGCCGATGATCTTCTCGCTGCCGATCCAGCTGCTCGCCTATCACACCGCCGTTTTCATGGGCACCGACGTCGATCAGCCGCGCAACCTGGCGAAATCCGTGACCGTGGAATAAGCCTGCAACGCCGGGATCGTCGCGCCGAAACATATTGTGCGACGCCCCGAATTCTGGCAATTTTGGTCTGCGGACAAGGGGGAAGGGCCGGCGTTCCGGCCTGTCCACGACTGAGATGGAGTTCATCAGTAGAGATGACCGACAATACCCCCAGAATGCCGGTCGCGACCCGGTTGCGGAATAATTTCCTCGCAGGGCTGATCATCTGCGCCCCGATCGCGATCACCATCTGGCTGACCTGGACCTTCATCCACTGGTCGGACAGCTGGGTCAGGCCCTATATTCCGGCGCGCTGGAATCCGGAAAGCTATCTCAATTTCGCCATTCCCGGTTTCGGCCTGCTGACCGCCGTGGTGCTGATCACCGTCGTCGGCTTTCTCGGCAAGAACCTGATCGGCCAGAGCATCGTCCGCTTCGGCGAATCGATCGTCCAGCGCATGCCGCTGGTGCGCACCGTCTACCGAAGCGTGAAGCAGATTTTCGAAACGGTGCTGAAGGAACAGGCGAACTCCTTCAAGAAAGTCGGCCTCATTGAATATCCGGGTCCCGGCCTCTGGGCGCTGGTCTTCATCGCTACCGACGCCAAGGGCGAGATCGCGTCGAAGTTCAACGCCATGGGCCAGGATATGGTCGCCGTCTTCCTGCCGCCGACGCCGGTGCCGACGGCGGGTTTTCTCGTCTTCGTGCCGCGCGAAAAGATCGTGTTGCTCGACATGTCGCCGGAAGACGCCGCCAAGTTCCTGATCTCAGGTGGGCTGGTCGCCCCGGAACACAAGCCGTCCGAGCCGAAGCAGAAGCATTTGCCGCGGCCGAAGCCGGTGGCCGTTTCCAAGGCTGACTAACCTGCCCGCAGGAAGCGGATCGCCTCGTCGCGGCGGAAGAGATAGAGCAGGGTACGGATCGCCTCTCCTCTTTCACTGGTCAGTTCCGGATCGCGCTCGATCAGATAGGCGGCGTCCTTGCGGGCAATCTCCAGCAGGTCGGCATGCGCCTCGAGGCTGGCGATGCGGAAACCCGGCGTACCGGATTGCCTTGTGCCGAGCAATTCGCCTTCGCCGCGCAGCTTCAAATCTTCCTCGGCGATGCGGAAGCCGTCTTCCGTCTCGCGCATGATCGAAAGCCTGGCATGGCCGGTTTCGCCGAGCGGCCCCTTATAGAGCAGGATGCAGGTCGACGCCTCGTCGCCGCGTCCGACGCGGCCGCGCAGCTGATGCAATTGCGCCAGGCCGAAGCGCTCGGCATGTTCGATCACCATGATCGTCGCATCCGGCACATCGACGCCGACCTCAACGACGGTCGTGGCGACGAGAAGCCTGATGTCGCCGTTCTTGAAGGCCAGCATCGCCGCATCCTTCTCGGGTCCGCTCATGCGGCCGTGGATCAGGCCGACATCGGGGCCGAGCGCGGAGACGAGTGTGGCATGCCGTTCCTCGGCCGACATCAGGTCGAGCTCTTCGGATTCCTCGACCAGCGGGCAGATCCAATAGGCCTTCTTGCCCTCGGCAATCGCGCTTTGCAGCCGCCCGACGATTTCGCCGGTCCGTTCCATCGGCACGGTGATCGTCTGAATCGGCTTGCGGCCGGCCGGTTTCTCGGTGAGCTTGGAAACATCCATGTCGCCGAAGGCGGCAAGCACCAAAGTGCGCGGGATCGGCGTCGCCGTCATGACCAGCATATGCGGCGAGATGCCCTTGGCGGTCAGCCGCAGCCGCTGATGCACGCCGAAACGATGCTGCTCGTCGACGACAGCAAGCATCAGATTGGCGTAGGTGACGCTGTCCTGGAACAGCGCATGCGTGCCGATGATGATCTGGGCCGCACCCGAGGCGATCCGCTCCTGGATCTCCTCCCTTTCGCGTCCCTTGGTGCGCCCGGTCAGCACCTCGATGTTAAGCCCGGCGGAGGCGGCGAATTTCGCGATCGTCGCGTGGTGCTGCCGCGCCAGGATTTCGGTCGGCGCCATCAGCACGGCCTGGCCGCCGCTCTCGATCACCGCCGCCATCGCCATCAGCGCCACCAGCGTCTTGCCGGAACCGACATCGCCCTGCAGCAGCCGCAACATGCGCTCGTTGCCGGCCATGTCCCTCAAAACCTCGGCGATCGCCTCGTTCTGGCTGCCGGTCAGCGAAAAGGGCAAGGTCTTCAGGATCTTGCTGCTGATGGCGCCGGTCGCAGTGACCGGCTGGCCCGCCACCTTGCGCAGCCTCTGCCGCACCAGGCTGAGCGACAGCTGGCCGGCGAGAAACTCGTCATAGGCAAGCCGCCGCCGGGCAGGGGCCTGCGGGTCGATATCTCCGGGATCGCGCGGCTCGTGCAACATGTGGAAACTGTCGCGGATCGACGGCAGTCCTTGCTTCTCTGTCAGCGCCAGGTCGATCCATTCCGGCAGCTCCGGAAAACGCGGCAGGCCGGCGTCGATGATCTTGCGCAGCGTCTTCGGGGAAAGTCCCGCCGTCAGCGGATAGATCGGCTCGACCAGCGGCAGGCTCTCCGCCTCCTCGGCCCGGACGATATAGTCGGGATGCACCATCGAGGCGCGGCCGTTGAACCAGTCGATCTTGCCACTGACCGTCACTTCCGCATCAACAGGCAGCTGCTTTTCCAGCCACGCCGCCTGGCCGCGGAAGAAGACCAGCGTCAGCTCGCCGGTCTCGTCATGCAGGAAGACGCGGTAAGGGATATTGCTTTTGCCGCGCGGCGGCACCTGGTGCCGGTCGACACGCGCCGTGATCGTTACGATCGCGCCCTGCGGCGCGCGGGCGATGCCCGGCTGATTGCGCCGGTCGATCAGCGAGAAGGGCGCGTGGAGGAGCAGATCGATGACCCGGCAATCCTCCAGTGTCTCGCGCCCGAGCAGCTTGACCAGCAGCTCGGCGATCTTCGGGCCGACGCCCGGAAGGCCCGAAATAGGGGAAAACAGAGGATCGAGAATGGCGGGACGCATGCGGCCAAAATGCGATGAACAATGCGGCCTTGGCAAGGCTGACAAGCCGCTTTCCAGGGTCTATAGAGGCGCATCAACAGGAAGGTAATGCCATGACAGGTGTCACGCTCACGAGTGCCGGTCTCGACCCGCGCCGCCGCCGGATCCTTTTCCGTTGCTGGCATCGCGGCATTCGCGAGATGGACCTGGTCTTCGGCCAGTTTGCCGAAGCCGAGGTCGCGACTCTGTCGGAAGCCGAGCTCGACGAGTTCGAGACGATCATGGCCGAAGAGGACAATGATCTCGTCCGCTGGATCATGGGAACATGGCCGGTGCCAGAGCGTTTCCAGACACCGATGTTTGCCCGCCTGGCCGCCTACACGCCCGATTTCGACAAGCCCCTCAGGACGCCGGAATGATCCCTGGTTTTGATGCGAAGAAGCTTGCGGCCATTGCCGAGCCGCTGACGATCGGCAATGTGCCGGCCGGCCTTGAAACGCTGCTGCTCGCCGAGCTCGCGCGAACGGGAGAGCCGGTCGCCTATGTCATGTCGGACGGCCACCGCATGGCCGATCTCGAACAGATGCTGGGTTTCGTTGCCCCCGACATTCCGGTTCTCACCCTGCCGGCCTGGGACTGTCTGCCCTATGACCGCGTCTCGCCGAGTGCCGACACCTCGGCCCGCCGGCTGGCGGCACTCGGCGGCCTGATTGCCCATCGCAAGAAGCCGCATGCCGCAATCGTGCTCGTCACCGCCAACGCCATGCTGCAGAAGGTGGCGCCGCAGGATGTGATCGAAAGCTTGAGCTTTTCGGCCCGCCCCGGCAACCAGCTGCGCATGGACGATCTCGCCGGGCGCCTGGAGCGCAACGGTTTCGACCGCGTCGCGACCGTTCGCGAAGTCGGCGAATATGCCGTGCGCGGCGGCATTCTCGACGTCTTCGTGCCGGGTTCCGAAGAGCCGGTCCGTCTCGATTTCTTCGGTGACACGCTGGAATCGATTCGCAGCTTCGATCCGGCCAGCCAGCGCACGACGGGCCAGGTGCGCTCCCTTGATCTCAATCCGATGAGCGAGGTGACGCTGACCCCGGATACGATCAGCCGCTTCCGCAAGAATTACCTCTCGGCTTTCGGCGCCACGACGCGCGACGATGCGCTCTATCTCGCCGTCTCCGAAGGCCGCCGTTATCCCGGAATGGAGCACTGGCTGCCGCTCTTCTACGAGAAGCTCGATACCGTCTTCGATTATCTCAGCGGCTTCCGAGTCGTTACCGACCATACGGTGCGGGAGGCGGCCGAGGAGCGTTCCAAGCTGGTTTTCGATTATTACGACGCCCGCCTCAATTCCGGCCAGCCGGCAAAGAGCCAGATGTCGCAGGGCACGCCCTACAAGCCGGTGACACCGGGCCAGCTCTATCTCGACAGCAAGCTTTTCGCCAAAACCCTCGACGCGCTCGGCGCGATCCGCATCAGCCCCTTCAACGAGCATGAGGGCGAGGCGCGGCGGGTCGTCAATGTTGATGCCCGCCAGGGCCAGCGCTGGGCCCGCTCGAATGCCGAGGGTGGCGGTGATGCCGAACGCATCAATATCTTCGACGTCGTCGTCAAGCATATTGCCGACCGGCGTGCCGCCGGCGCGAAAGTGCTGGTCACCGCCTGGACCGAAGGTTCGCTGGAACGCCTGCTGCAGGTGCTGAACGAGCACGGCCTGGAAAAGGTCAAGCCGATCGAGGCGCTGAAGGATGTCGGCGCGCTGGCCAGAGGCGAGGCGGCCGCTGCCGTGCTCAGTCTCGAAGCCGGTTTCGAGGCCGGCGATCTCGTCGTCATCGGCGAGCAGGATATATTGGGCGACCGTATGGTGCGCCGCTCCAAGCGCCGCAAACGCGCCGCCGATTTCATCGCCGAGGTCGCGGGCCTCGACGAGGGCTCGATCGTCGTCCACGCCGAACACGGTATCGGCCGCTTCATCGGGCTGCGGACCATCGAGGCGGCCGGTGCGCCGCACGCCTGCCTGGAACTGCAATATGCCGACGAGGCCAAGCTCTTCCTGCCGGTCGAAAACATCGATCTGCTCTCGCGCTACGGCGGCGAAGGTACCGAGGCCCAACTCGACAAGCTCGGCGGCGGCGCCTGGCAGATGCGCAAGGCCAAGCTCAAGAAGCGGCTGCTCGACATGGCCGATGCGCTGATCCGCATCGCCGCCGAACGCCTCACGCGCTATGCGCCGATGCTGACGACGCCGGAAGGCCTCTACGATGAATTTGCCGCCCGCTTCCCCTATGATGAGACCGAGGATCAGGACAACGCCATCGAGGCAGTCCGCTCCGATCTCGCTGCCGGCCGGCCGATGGACCGCCTCGTCTGCGGCGACGTTGGTTTCGGCAAGACCGAAGTGGCGCTGCGCGCCGCCTTCGTCGCGGCGATGAACGGCGCCCAGGTTGCTGTCGTCGTGCCGACGACGCTGCTTGCCCGCCAGCATTTCAAGACATTTTCCGAGCGTTTCCGCGGTTTGCCGGTGCGCATCCAGCAGGCCTCGCGCCTCGTCGGCGCCAAGGAACTGGCGCTGACCAAGAAGGAAGTGGCGGACGGCAAGACCGATATCGTCGTCGGCACCCATGCGCTGCTCGGCGCCGGCATCAAATTCGCCAATCTCGGCTTGCTCGTCATCGACGAGGAGCAGCATTTCGGCGTCAAGCACAAGGAGCGGCTGAAGGAGCTGAAGAGCGACGTGCATGTGCTGACGCTGTCGGCAACGCCGATCCCGCGCACGCTGCAGCTGGCCATGACCGGCGTGCGCGAATTGTCGCTGATCACCACGCCGCCGGTCGACCGCATGGCGGTGCGCACCTTCATCTCGCCCTTCGACAGCCTGGTCATCCGCGAGACGCTGATGCGCGAGCATTATCGTGGCGGCCAGAGCTTCTATGTCTGCCCGAGACTTGCCGATCTCGCGGATATCCATGCCTTCCTGCAATCCGACGTGCCGGAGTTGAAGGTCGCCGTCGCCCATGGCCAGATGCCGGCCGGCGAACTCGAAGACATCATGAACGCCTTCTATGAAGGCCGCTACGATGTGCTGCTGTCCACAACCATCGTCGAATCCGGCCTCGATGTGCCGACAGCCAACACGCTGATCGTCCACCGCGCCGATATGTTCGGCCTGGCCCAGCTCTACCAGCTGCGCGGCCGCGTCGGCCGCTCGAAGGTGCGCGCCTTTGCGCTCTTCACCCTGCCTGTCAACAAGGTGCTGACGGCAACGGCCGAGCGCCGCCTCAAGGTGCTGCAGTCGCTGGATACGCTTGGTGCCGGCTTCCAGCTGGCAAGCCACGATCTCGATATCCGCGGCGCCGGCAATCTGCTCGGCGAGGAGCAGTCCGGCCATATCAAGGAGGTTGGTTTCGAGCTCTACCAGCAGATGCTGGAAGAGGCGGTCGCGGAGGTCAAGGGTGTCGACGAGATCCACGACACCGGCTGGTCGCCGCAAATCTCCGTGGGCACCACGGTGATGATCCCGGAGAGCTATGTGCCCGATCTGCATCTGCGCATGGCGCTCTATCGCCGCTTGGGCGAAATCACCGAACTCAAGGAGATCGACGGCTTCGGCGCCGAGATGATCGACCGCTTCGGCCCGATGCCGATCGAAGTCCAGCACCTGCTGAAGATCGTCTATATCAAGTCGCTCTGCCGCACCGCCAATGTCGAAAAGCTCGATGCCGGCCCGAAGGGCGTCGTTGTGCAGTTCCGCAACAAGGAGTTCCCCAACCCGGCCAACCTCGTCGGCTATATCGGCAAGCAGGGCACGATGGCGAAGATCCGCCCCGATCACAGCCTGTTCCTGACCCGCGACCTGCCGACGCCGGAAAAACGCCTGCAGGGTGCGGCGGTGATCATGACGCAACTGGCAGAACTCGCGAAATAGAGCAATTCCAGCAAAAGTGTACCGCGGTTTTGCGTCCGGAATTGCGTGGAAAAGGGAGATGGAGATGGCGAGATACGGCGCAACGATTGCCTGGCAGCGTAACGGTGAGACCTTCACCGACAACCGCTATAGCCGCGCCCACCGCTGGACCTTCGACGGCGGCATCGAGGTGAGGGCGTCCTCTTCCGCGCATGTCGTCCCGCTGCCCTATTCAGCCGAGGATGCCGTTGATCCGGAAGAGGCTTTCGTCGCCTCGCTCTCCAGCTGCCACATGCTCTGGTTCCTGTCGCTCGCCGCCAAACAGCGCCTTTGCGTCGACAGCTACACCGATGCCGCCGAGGGCATCATGGAGAAGAATGCCGAGGGCCGCCTTGCCATGACCGTCGTGACGCTGCGTCCGCATGTCGTCTTCAGCGGCGAAAAACAGCCCTCGTTGAGCGAGCTCGAAGCCCTGCATCATCGCGCCCACGACGAATGTTTCATCGCCAATTCGGTGAAGACCGAGGTGCGCTGCGTTCCGGTTCTAGGCTGAGGGCCAAAGCCGGTTAGTCGTGCGGCGGCTCAGACCAGCCGATCAGCTTTGCCCATTCATTGGCGCCGTCCATGATGATGTCGAACACCGGGTCCTTGATATCGTAGTAGAAATCGACATCGTCGGGAAAACGCTGGGCGAGCCGCTGCTTGATCAGGGCGTAGGCGTTTGCCGCTGTCGGATGGGCGCGCAGGAAGTCGCGGCAAAGAAGAGAGTAACGCTGATTGAAACGGCCTCTTTGCCGGATATGCAGATTGGCGGGGCGTCCTTTGCTGCGATAGAAGGCCTTGCGCAATTCGCCTTCCGCCAGTTCAAGTCCCGGAGGGCAGTGATCGATGACGATTGGCCTGCGCTCGAAACCCGCCCGTTCGAATGCGTCGGCATCGACACCGGCCAGCTCGTTGACGGTGAGCTGAATATCGATGATATCCTTGGCGGGAAGGCCGGGTATGGCCGTCGAGCCGATATGATGCAGATAGGCTCCGGCCGGCGCCGCGCCCATGACGGCGCGCTTGAGAATCACGAAATCCTCGACCCAACTCTGTCGCGGCTGTTCGAGCTCGATCCGCATGGCAGGCAACGTCAGTTGAGGCCCGATCGCGCCTCGGCCTTCGCCTGGGCGATATCGCGCAGCGCATTCGCCAGCACATCGGGCGTCTGTGCACCGCTGACGGCATATTGCTGGTCGAAGATGAAGAACGGCACGCCGTTGACGCCCATCTCTTGCGCCGCCTTGATCTCGGCGACGATCAGATCGCCATCCGCATCGGAGGCGAGCAGCGAGGCGATGACCGAGTGATCGAGACCGGCCTTTTCGGCGATATCGAGCAGCACGGCATGGTCGCCGATATTGCGGCCCTCCTCGAAATTCGCTTTGAACAGCGCGGCAACGACCTTGTCCTGCTTCTCGCGGCCTTCGATCATCGCCCAGTGGATCAGCCGATGGGCATCGAGTGTGTTCGGGCCGATCTTGATCGCCTCGAAATCGAAGGCGATGCCGACCTCGCGGCCGTAATCGGTGAGCATCTTATGCGCCTGCGCCACGCGCTCTTCGCCGCCGAGCTTCTCAGCCAGCGCCTTCTTCTGGTCGACGCCTTGCTTGGGATAGTCGGGATTGAGCCGGTACGGCCGCCAGTTGATGTCGACGCCGATTTCGTCCTGCACCTCGGCGATGGCGAGATCCAGCCGCGCCTTGCCGAGATAGCACCAGGGGCAGACGACATCCGAGACGACGTCGATGGTGATACGCTCCATGAGGATTTTCCTTATTCACTGTGCGTCTCCCGAGAGAGACATTCGGCCGGTGCGGTTCCGCTGTTCTTATTGCGCGCTTGTATCCCACCAAACCGGCAACTGGTAGCCATAAAGCGGTGTCCTGTCAGGACGGCCGATGCGCTTGCTGCGCGCCACCCATTGCTGGCCGATATGATAGAGCGGCAGCACGTAGCGGCTGGAAAGCAGCAGCCGGTCGTAGGAACGCACTGCTGCGATGAAGTCCTCGGCCGAGCGCGCTTTGAGCAGATGGTCGATCAGCGTATCAAGATCGGGATCGTTGGCGCCGGCAAAGCTGTCGGTACCCTCGTGTGTGCGCTCAGCGGAGGACCAGCGACCGACCTGCTCTATTCCAGGCGAGAGCGTAGACACATAGGCCTTGATGATCATGTCGTAATCACGGCTGTTCGTCCGGCTCTGATACTGCGAATCATCGACCGTGCGGATGGAAACGGCGATCCCGATCGCCTGCAGCGAACGCTGATAGGCGACAGCCAGCTTCTCCTGGTCGGCGTTCTGTGTCATGATTTCGAAGGTGAGCTGGTGGCCGGAAGCATCAAGCATCTTGCCGCCCTGGATCGTATAACCGCCCTGTTTCAGTAGCTCGACGCCCTGTTTCAGCACGTTGCGGTCTCGGCCGGAGCCGTCGGTGACCGGCAGCTTGTAGGTGCCGTCGAGAATCTCCGGCGCAATTTTGTCCTTGATCGGCCCGAGCAGGGCAAGTTCCCTTGCATCTGCGGCAACGCCGAAGCTTGAAAGCTCGGAATTCTGCCAGAAACTCTGGGTGCGTTTATAGGCGCCGGAATAGAGGTTCTTGTTCGCCCATTCGAAATCGAACACCAGCGACAGGCCCTCGCGCACCTTGGGATCGGCAAAGATCGGCCGGCGTGTATTGAACACGAAGCCCAACATGCCGCTCGGAAGTTTCGGCGTGAACACGTCCTTGACCACGGCTCCCGAGGTGACGGCCGGGAAATTATAGGCATTGGCCCAATGACCCGGATTGCCGTCGGGATAGATGTCGACTTCGCCCTTCTTGAAAGCTTCGAACAGCGTCGTGTCCTGCAGATAATATTGCACGGTGATCTGATCGTAATTGTCGGTGCCGACTTTGGACGGAATATCCTTGCCCCAATAATTCGGATCGCGCTCATAAGTGATGCTCTCGCCGGGCTTCACCGTCTTGACCTTGTAGGGGCCGGAGCCGACCGGCGGCGTCAGCGAAGTGCGGTCGAAGGTCTCGGGATCGATCGCATGTTTCGGCAGCACCGGAAAAAGGCCGAAGATCAGCGGCGTCTCGCGATTAGCTTTGTCGCTGAAGGTTAAGCGCACGCTCCGCTCGCCCACCTTCTCCATCTTGGCGACAACTTTCAGCGGATTCGAGTAGCGCGGGAGGCCCTTGTCGCGCAGCATATCGAAGGTGAACAGCACGTCTTCGGGCGTCACCTGCTGGCCATCGGCCCATTTCGCCTTCGGATTGAGATTGAACTGGATGAAGCTCCTGTCGTCGTCCCATTCCACCGTCTCGGCAAGCAGGCCGTAAAGCGTGAAGGGCTCGTCTCTGGAGCGCTGCATCAGCGATTCGTAGACGAGATTGCCATATTCCGGATCCCACATGCCGCGCGCCGTCGTCCGCATGCTTTTCAGGATGAACGGGTTGAGGCTGTCGAAGGTGCCGACGACGCCGTAGGTGATCTTGCCGCCCTTTTTCACATCGGGATTGACGTAAGGGAAGTGTTTGTAATCCGCCGGCAAAGCCGGCTCGCCATGCATGGCGATGCCGTGCAGCGGGTCGGCTGCAACAGTGCCGCAGAGCAGAGACAGGACGAGGGGGACGACGATACGGAGCATTCGGCAATCCTTGATCCGTGAAAACGGGGCATGATTCACCGCGGAGATTATCATGGGGTCGAGTGATTCCAACACGCAGCGGCGTTTTCTTTGGCCCGGCTTCGAAATTGCCTCTCAAATTGCCAAAGAAAAGCTGGATATCTTGAACGCTGCGATGTAACAGGTGAACCCGAAGTTTCGGGGTCATGCATTTGCCTTATTTTTCCATGAGGTGGAGTGCCGAACGACCCGATGGTTGGGGCGGCACGTCGCTGCCCCGAACGGATATCAGGAGACGGAATTCGTTATGATGTTCAAGTCTGAAAAGAAAATGCGGGCAGCACTGTCCGTTCTGGCAGTGATGTTCGGCGCCTCGGCTCCGGTCTCCTCCTTCGCCCAGGAGGCCGCGGCACCGGCTCCCGCAGATGGCCAGGCGCAGGCCGCCGGCGCGCCCAAGCTCGGCTGGTACAAGACCTGCAGCAAGCAGGAAGACAACGACATCTGTGTTGTCCAGAACCTGATCCTCGCCAATGGCGGCCAGCTGGTCACGGCCGTCGGCCTGATCTCGGTTACCGGCAAGATCAACCGCAAGCTCCTGCAGGTATCGGTTCCCACGGCACGCCTGATTCCTCCGGGCATCAGCATGCAGATCGATGGCGGCAAGGGCCAGAAGCTCGACTACGCCGTCTGCCTGCCGGACAAGTGCACGGCTGAAATCCCGCTGACCGACGCGATGATCGCCAGCCTCAAGAAGGGCAGCGACGTGATCTTCACGTCGATCAACTTCCGCCGCGCCCCGAACCCGATCAAGATTTCGCTCGAAGGCTTCACCGGCGCTTATGACGGCGAACCGGTTTCCGAATCCAAGCTCGCTGAAAGCCAGCGCAGCCTGCAGGAAGGCATGCAGAAGAAGGCCGAAGAAGCCCGCAAGAAGCTGGAAGACGCCCAGAAGGCAGCCAAGGCGCAGTAATCCTGCCGCCATATCGAACAGAAACCCGGCTTCGCGCCGGGTTTTTTGTTGGTGGACTTTGCTCTCTGCGCGGTGTCAATGGCTGCCCCCTTCACGTGCCGCGCGAGAGGTTGGTGGGGAACGGAGAGGGCGCGGCATGTCCCTTCGCCCCGCCGTGCGGGGAGAAGGTGGCGGCAGCCGGATGGGGCATTCCGCCATAGACCAAAGAGAAATTGGTACAGCTTAGTTCGGACCAAAAGAAAAAGGCCTCGCCGGGACTGCGAGGCCTTGTTTCATGCGGTCGGTCAGCCTGGTTTAATGGGCGAAGCTCATCTTGGGTTTGAACTGCCCTGACGGGGCCTGATCGAAAATCTGGTAGATCTGCGGATTGCGAAGCGGCGTGCCGCTTTCGTCGTTCATCAGGTTCTGCTCGGAGACATAAGCGACATATTCGCTTTCGTCATTTTCGGCGAGCAGGTGATAGAAGGGCTGGTCCCTGCTCGGGCGCACCTCGGCCGGAATGGAATTCCACCATTCCTCCGTATTCGCGAACTCAGGATCAACGTCGAAGATGACGCCGCGAAACGGAAATACCTTGTGCCGAACCACTTCGCCGATACTGAACTTTGCTATTCTTTCTTTCATGGTACGACTTCCTTTCATCACCAAATTTGGTGATTGGTACCGCGCAAATCAAGATTTTTGCGCGTGTTCGTCGCATGAACGTCACATCCTCCTGCTGGCGTCCATGACCCGGGGAGGTGAAAGCCCCGGCGAACCGGGGCTTTCGGTGTCGGCGGCCGATCAGGCCGAATAGTACATGTCGTATTCGACCGGATGCGGCGTCATTTCGAAACGCATCACCTCGGCCATCTTCAGCTCGATGAAGGCATCGATCTGGTCGTCGTCGAAGACTCCGCCTGCTGTCAGGAACTTGCGGTCCTTGTCGAGGCTTTCGAGCGCTTCGCGCAGTGAGCCGCAGACGGTCGGGATCTTCTTCAACTCCTTCGGCGGCAGATCGTAGAGATCCTTGTCCATAGCCTTGCCGGGATGGATCTTGTTCTTGATGCCGTCGAGGCCGGCCATCAGCATGGCGGCGAAGGCGAGATAGGGGTTGGCGGTCGGATCCGGGAAGCGGACTTCGACGCGCTTGGCCTTCGGGTTGGAGCCGAACGGAATGCGGCAGGAAGCCGAGCGGTTGCGGGCCGAATAGGCGAGCAGCACCGGTGCTTCATAACCCGGGACGAGACGCTTGTAAGAGTTCGTCGACGGATTGGTGAAGGCGTTGATCGCCTTGGCATGTTTGATGATGCCGCCGATGTAGAACAGGCAGCTTTCGGAAAGGCCGGCATATTCGTCGCCGGCAAAGGTTGGCTTGCCACCCTTCCAGATCGACTGGTGCACATGCATGCCCGAGCCGTTGTCGCCGAAGATCGGCTTCGGCATGAAGGTCGCCGTCTTGCCGTAGGCATTGGCCACCTGATGAACGACGTATTTGTAGATCTGCATCTTGTCGGCGTTGCGCACCAGCGTATCGAACTTGATGCCGAGTTCGTGCTGGGCGGCGGCGACTTCGTGGTGATGCTTTTCGACGACGACGCCCATTTCGGAGAGCACCGTCAGCATTTCCGAACGCATGTCTTGGGCGCTATCGACCGGAGGAACCGGGAAATAACCGCCCTTGACGCGCGGGCGATGGCCGAGGTTGCCGGTTTCGTAGTCGGTGTCATCGTTCGACGGAAGTTCCGTCGAATCGAGCTTAAAGCCGGTATTGTAGGGATCGGCCTTGTACTTGACGTCGTCGAAGACGAAGAATTCGGCTTCCGGGCCGACGAAGATCGTGTCGCCGATGCCGGATGCCTTGAGATAGGCTTCGGCCTTCTTGGCGGTGCCGCGCGGATCGCGGTTATAGGCTTCGCCGGAAACCGGATCGAGGATATCGCACATGATGACCATGGTCGACTGAGCGAAGAACGGGTCCATATGCACCGTCTCGGTATCGGGCATCAGCACCATGTCGGACTCGTTGATGGCCTTCCAGCCGCCGATCGAGGAGCCGTCGAACATCACGCCGTCAGCGAACATGTCTTCGTCGACGCAGACGACGTCCATCGTCACATGCTGCAGCTTGCCCTTCGGGTCGGTGAAGCGCAGATCGACGAACTTCACATCGTTCTCTTTGATCTGCTTCAGAATTTCGCTTGCGGTCGCCATTAAATACCTTCCTCCGATTTGCGATGACAACAGGTGGCTGCGCTGACCGTATCGAACTTTGCGTGGTTGGCAAAGTGGGTCAGATGGCGTCGATGCCGGTCTCGCCGGTGCGGATGCGGATAACCTCTTCGACGTTGGAGACGAAGATCTTTCCGTCGCCGATGCGGCCGGTCTGCGCCGCCTTGCGGATCGCATCGATGACGGCCTCCGCGTTCTCGTCGGCCAGCACAACCTCGACCTTTACCTTCGGCAGGAAATCGACGACGTATTCGGCGCCGCGGTAAAGTTCCGTGTGGCCCTTCTGACGGCCGAAGCCCTTGGCTTCCGTGACCGTGATACCTTGCAGGCCGACTTCCTGAAGGGCTTCCTTCACTTCGTCCAGCTTGAAAGGCTTAATGATCGCTTCGATCTTTTTCATGAGAAAATGTCTCTCCGCTTCTCCCGTTACGGCAGGAATGTTCCCGCTCGCCGGATATGATGCAGATATCGTGCCAGTTTGAAATCCATCTTATCGAAAAAAGACGCCGATTCTGTCAAAACCGGCGCGTTTGCGGGGAATTCCACGTCGTTTTGATGACGGAGAAGTGGAAAAACATTGCCTCCAGACCAAAATCACGTTCAAAACTGAAAAAATCTGGAATATCAGCAACTCCGTAAACACATTGAGCTGAGATTAAAAGATAGGCAAATGCACAAATAAAGCCCTTTTCTTTGCCGTCTCAGGCGGTTGTTTTTTGGGCGTTTATTGAATTGAATGGGGCAATGAGCCAACATCTGTTCGACCTTCTTCTGACGCCTGCCGAAATGGCCGCCGTCGATGCGGCTGCTGCCGCATCCGGTATCGATTCCTTCGGCCTGATGGAGAGGGCGGGGGCTGCGGCCGCAGCGGCCGCGCTGCGGCTTCATCCGGATGCGCTGCGTTTCGTCCTGCTCTGCGGTCCCGGCAACAATGGCGGCGACGCCTATGTCGCGGCAAGGCATCTGCAGGAGGGCGGGGCGACGGTGGCGCTCTTCCATCTCGGCGATCCCTCAAGGCTGAAGGGCGATGCCGCCCGCGCCCGTGGCGGCTGCGCGCTCCGGGGACAAGGGCTCCACCTCTACCAGCACGAAACCGGCGACGTCGTCATCGATGGCCTGTTCGGCGCCGGGCTCGCCCGCGAGGTGCCGGCCGATGTCCGCGCGCTGATCGAGCGCGTCACCGAGGCCGGTATCCCGGTGCTTTCAATCGATCTGCCCTCCGGTCTCGATGGCCGCACCGGCAAGGTGCTGGGTGCCGCCTTCAGGGCGCAGAACACCATCACCTTCATGACGCGCAAGCCCGGGCATCTGCTGATGCCGGGCAGGCAGCTTTGCGGCGAACTGGAAGTCTTCGATATCGGCATTCCCGCCCGCTTCGTCAGGGCCGCGGCAGGCAGTAGCATCGCCGAGAACAGGCCGGATGCCTGGACGAGCGTGCTGCCGGCCGAGCAGCTGGAGACCCACAAATACAAGCGCGGCCATCTGGTGGTCTTCTCAGGCGCGGCCGACAAGACGGGGGCTGCACGGATGTCGGCGATATCGGGCCTGAAGGCCGGCGCCGGCCTGGTGACGATCGCCGCCCCGCATGCGGCAATGGCCGCCAATGCCGCGCATCTCACCGCCGTCATGCTGCATGCGATCGACGACGAGGCGGAGCTCGAAAACTGGCTCTCGGACCGGCGGCTGCAGACATTCGTCCTCGGTCCCGGTTTTGGCATCGGCGCCAGGGCGCGCGGCTTCGTCACCGCCCTTGCCGAGCGCCATCTTGTGCTCGATGCCGACGGCATCTCCTCGTTCAAGGACGATCCGCAGCAGTTGTTTGATCTTTTCCGGGGAAAGCCGCGTCTGGTGCTGACGCCGCATGAGGGCGAATTCGTGCGGCTCTTTCCCGATATCGGCGGCGACGATGCGCTCGGCAAGGTGGACAAGGCAGTGGCCGCCGCCCGTCGCGCCAATGCTGCGATCGTCTATAAAGGCGCCGATACCGTCATTGCTGCGCCTGATGGACGGGCGCTGATCAATACCAACGCTCCCGTCTGGCTTGCCACCGCCGGTTCCGGGGATGTGCTCGCCGGCATTATCGGTGGATTGCTTGCCCAAGGCCTGCCGGCCTTCGAGGCCGCCGCCGCCGGCGTCTGGCTGCACGGAGAGGCCGGCCATCGCGCCGGCAAAGGCCTGACGGCGGAAGACCTCGCCACCCACGTCTTACCTCTTTAACCCGCCCGATGCATCAGCTTCGGGCTCCCGATGCTTTGGCTTAGCGCCGCCGATGCTTCAGCTTCGGGCCGCCCGATGCATCAGCCTTTGGCGCTAGCCTCTGCCCGGCCTATTTCGCCAGCGCCTGCTGCAGGGCGATTGCGCCATGCGGCGCATTGACCTTGCCCTCATGGATCATGAAGGCGAAGACGTCGCGCGGCTCGGACTTGACCTTGCGGTCAGCATCGATCAGCGGCAGGTCGTCGGGGATCTTGCCTTCCGCCCAGGTCTCAAGCCGGTTTGCCCAGGCCTTCAGGTCCTCGTCGGGATAGCAGGTCGCAATATCGTCCGAGCCCTTCTGCAGCCTGGCATAGACGAAATCGGCCGTGACGTCGGCAATCATCGGATATTCGAAATGCTCGGCACAAACCGGCGCCACGCCGTATTTCGCCAGCAGCGCCACGAATTCCGGCACCTTGAAGGAATCGTGCCGTACCTCCACCACGTGGCGGAGCGCCAGCCCATCCTGTTTTGCCGGCAGCAGCTTCAGGAAGGCCTCGAAATCGTCCGGGTCGAACTTCTTGGTCGGCGCGAACTGCCAGAGCAGCGGCCCGAGATGATCGCCGAGCTCACTGATGCCTGATGTCAGGAAGCGCTCCATCGATTCACCGGCTTCGGCAAGCACCCGCCGATTGGTGACGAAACGCGTCGCCTTCAGCGAGAAGATGAATCCGTCGGGCACATCGGCTGCCCATTTGGCGAAGACCGCCGGCTTTTGCGTGCTGTAATAGGTGCCGTTGACCTCGATCACCTTCAACTGGCGGCTGGCATAATTCAGCTCGTCCTTCTGTTTCAGGTCATCGGGAAAGAAATGCCCGCGCCAGGGCTCGAAGGTCCAGCCGCCGATGCCGGTGCGGATAGTGCCGGATTTCGTCATGTCGTCCTCCCCATTGGCAGCCGCTCAGGCTGCATCGATCTCTTTCACCATGTCGACGAGCGTCCATCCTGGCCGACAAGGGTTCGGCCGGCGACCCGTTTCCTGAAAGCCGAAGGCGCGATAGAGCGCGATGTTCCGCTCCATAAGCGCATTCGTATAGAGCCGGATTTCCGCCACTGCCCATTCCCGCGCCTTGCCTTCCAGCCAGTGCAGCATCGAGAGCCCATGTCCGTCGCCCTGAACGGCCGGCGAGACCGCGATGCTGAACAGCATCAAGTGATCGGAATGCTTCTCGATGACCAAGAGGCCGGCCGTTTCACCACCGATCTCGCGCAGCCAGACCTCGCCGCGTTCGATGCGCGACACGTAATCCTCCGTCACCGGGATCGGCGGAGCGCCGAAGAGTTCGGTATAGGGCCGATAGGCGGCTGCCGTCAGCGTCGCGATCGTTTGCAGATCATCGGGCGACGCTGGCCTCATCGTCATTCCGCCGCAACCGCCTTCTTCGCCGGCCGCCGCTCCAACAATTCCTTGAGGAAATGGCCGGTATAGGAGCGCTTCTCCTTGACGATCGCTTCAGGCGTGCCGACAGCCACGATCTCGCCGCCGCCGTCACCGCCCTCGGGGCCGAAATCGAGCACCCAGTCGGCCGTCTTGATGACTTCGAGATTGTGCTCGATCACCACCACCGAATTGCCCTGGTTGACCAGTTCGTGCAGCATTTCGAGCAGCTTGGCGACGTCGTGGAAATGCAGGCCGGTCGTCGGTTCATCGAGAATATAGAGCGTGCGTCCCGTCGACCGTTTCGACAGCTCCTTGGCGAGCTTGACGCGCTGCGCCTCGCCGCCCGAGAGCGTATTCGCCTGCTGGCCGACCTTGATATAACCGAGGCCGACATCCTTCAGCGACTGTAGCTTGTCGCGCACGGCAGGCACCGCCGCGAAGAAATCGACGCCTTCCTCCACTGTCATGTCGAGCACGTCGGCGATCGACTTCTGCTTGAAGGTGACGTCGAGCGTCTCTCTGTTATAGCGCTTGCCGTGGCAGACGTCGCAGGTGACATAGACATCGGGCAGGAAGTGCATCTCGATCTTGATGACGCCGTCGCCCTGGCAGGCCTCGCAGCGCCCGCCCTTGACGTTGAACGAGAAGCGGCCCGGCTGGTAGCCGCGCGCCTTGGCTTCCGGCAGGCCGGCGAACCAGTCGCGGATCGGCGTGAATGCGCCGGTATAGGTCGCCGGGTTCGAGCGTGGCGTGCGGCCGATCGGCGATTGATCGATGTCGATCACCTTGTCGATATGCTCGAAGCCGTCGATACGGTCGTGATCGGCCGGGTTTTCACGCGCGCCCATGACACGGCGCGCTGCCGATTTATACAGCGTCTCGATCAGGAAGGTGGATTTGCCGCCGCCGGAAACGCCGGTCACCGCCGTGAACACGCCGAGCGGGATCGACGCCGTGACATTCTTCAGATTGTTGCCGCGTGCGCCGACCACCTTGATCTCGCGGCCCTTCTTCTGCTTGCGGCGCTCATGGGGAACGGGCACGCCGAGTTCGCCCGACAGGTATTTGCCGGTCAGCGACTGCGGATTGTCCATGATATCCTGCGGCGTGCCGTGGGCGATGACCTGGCCGCCGTGAATGCCGGCGGCCGGGCCGATATCGACCACGTCGTCGGCCGTCATGATCGCATCCTCGTCATGTTCGACGACGATGACCGTGTTGCCGATGTCGCGCAGGTGTTTCAGCGTGTCGAGCAGCCGCGCATTGTCGCGCTGATGCAGGCCGATCGACGGCTCGTCGAGCACATAGAGCACGCCGGTCAGCCCCGAACCGATCTGCGAGGCAAGCCGGATGCGCTGGCTTTCGCCGCCCGACAGCGTGCCGGAATTGCGCGACAGGCTGAGATATTCCAGGCCGACATCGTTGAGGAAGCGCAGCCGGTCGCGGATTTCCTTGAGGATGCGCACCGCAATCTCGTTCTGCTTGGCGTTGAAGCTGGCCGGCAGCGTCTCGAACCAGTCGCGGGCGACGCGGATCGACATACCCGTGACTTCACCGATATGCAGCGTGTCGATCTTCACCGCCAAGGCCTCCGGCTTCAGGCGGAAGCCGCTGCAGGAAGGGCAGGGAGCGGCCGACATGAAACGCTCGATATCCTCGCGCGCCCAGGCGGAATCCGTCTCCTTCCAGCGGCGCTCGAGATTGGTGATGATGCCTTCGAAATTCTTCTGGGTCGTATAGGAACGGGCGCCGTCGGCGTAGTGGAATTCGATCTTGTCGTCGGTGCCGTTGAGGATGACGTCCTTGGCCTCGTCGGACAGATCGTTCCAGCGGGTTCCGAGCTTGAAGCCGTAATGTTTGCCGAGCGCTTCCAGTGTCTGATTGTAATAGGGCGAGGTCGACTTCGCCCAGGGCGCGATCGCTCCGTCGCGCAGAGTCCGCTCGGGCTCGGGCACGATCAGATCCGGATCGATCTTCTGCTGGGCGCCTAGGCCGTCGCAGGTCGGGCAGGCGCCGAAGGGATTGTTGAAGGAAAACAGCCGCGGCTCGATCTCGGGTATGGTGAAGCCGGAAACCGGGCAGGCAAATTTCTCCGAAAACAGTACGCGCTCATGCGTCTCGTTCAGCGACTTGTTGGCCGAGCCACCGGCCGACGTCTCTTCCGGCGGCAGCGGTTTGTCGGCGAATTCGGCGATCGCCAGCCCGTCGGCGAGCTTCAGACAGGTTTCCAGGCTGTCCGCCAGGCGGGCCGAGACATCCGAGCGCACGACGATGCGGTCGACCACCACGTCGATATCGTGCTTGTATTTCTTGTCGAGCACTGGCGCCTCGGCGATCTCGTAGAACTGCCCGTCGACCTTGACGCGCTGGAAGCCCTTCTTCATCAGCTCGGCGAGTTCCTTCTTGTATTCGCCCTTGCGGCCGCGCACGAGCGGCGCGAGAATATAAAGACGGGTGTCTTCGCCGAAATCGAGGACGCGGTCGACCATCTGGCTGACCGTCTGGCTCTCGATCGGCAGGCCGGTCGCCGGCGAATAGGGAACGCCGACGCGGGCAAAGAGCAGGCGCATGTAGTCGTAGATCTCGGTGACGGTGCCGACCGTCGAGCGCGGGTTGCGCGACGTGGTCTTCTGCTCGATCGAGATCGCCGGCGACAGTCCGTCGATCTGGTCGACATCGGGCTTCTGCATCATTTCGAGGAACTGCCGGGCATAGGCCGACAGGCTCTCGACATAACGGCGCTGGCCCTCGGCATAGATCGTGTCGAAAGCAAGCGAGGATTTGCCGGAGCCCGAAAGCCCGGTCATGACGATCAGCTTGTTGCGCGGCAGATCGAGATCGATGCCCTTGAGATTGTGCTCGCGCGCGCCGCGGATGGAGATCGTCTTCAGTTCGCTCATCGTCTCAGCTTTGGTCCTTTGGGATAACAGCCCTTATTTAGTGATGCCGACCGGCGAGTCGAGGCTGAATGTCGGCAACACTGAAGGTTTTCGATTCTGTTGACAGGATCATACGGATAAACTAGAACAAATAAAGAACAAAATTCCTGATGGATGCATGCGGCTTTCTGATGGATAAACATGTGGATTAAATGCCGCCCATGCGCATCGGCGGTCCGTGATGGTTTAAGGTGCGCCGATCGATTGAAACGCCGCCGGGCAGGGCGGCAGGCAGGGTGAGAAGCATGGCTGGTAGCGTGAATAAGGTAATTCTGGTTGGAAACGTGGGTGCAGACCCCGAAATCCGCCGTACTCAGGATGGCCGGCCGATCGCCAATCTTCGTATCGCGACCTCGGAGACCTGGCGCGACCGAAATTCCGGCGAGCGCCGTGAAAAGACCGAATGGCACACTGTCGTCGTCTTCAACGAGGGCCTCTGCAAGGTCGTCGAGCAATATGTGAAGAAGGGCGCCAAGCTCTATATCGAAGGCCAGCTGCAGACCCGCAAGTGGCAGGACCAGCAGGGTCAGGACCGCTATTCGACGGAGGTGGTGCTGCAGGGCTTCAGCTCGACGCTGACCATGCTCGACGGCCGCGGCGATGGCGGCGGGGCGAGCGGCGGCCGTGGCGGCGGCAGCAACAATGATTATGGCGACGACTACGGCGCCCCGGCTCCCTCTTCATCGCCAAGCCGTGGCGGTGGCGGCGGCAACTTCTCGCGCGATCTCGACGACGACATCCCGTTCTGATCAACCGCCTTTTGGAGCTTGAAAGACCTGAGAGCATGATGCCTTTGACGGCGTCATGCTCTTTTTCTTTGATCTCGCGCCGTTCTTGGGGAATTTCCGGATGAGTTGCCACGCCTTTACGAAAGCCACTGGAGCGAGCCTCCGGCTTTGGTTGGACGAGGCACCGCCATCAATCGAAGCAACTCGATGCCATCTGTGGGAGAGTAAAGTTTTCGCCAGCGGAGAGGGCACGCCTCGTCGGAAAAGCGTGGCTGTGGAGATAGCTCGGCCCGTTGGGGGCATGACCGTATATGGCCTGTTGTCAGCAACCTTCGATCAGTCCATCAAGGCGCAAGGTCTGCGGGTGAATGTCCCAATTGAACCTACTGAAGGAGAGAGTTGGTTCCTATCACTTGCTCCACGTTATGACAAAGTGCTTAGCGGATTTGCGGCAGAATACATGCCGGGCCTTTTCAAGGGGATAGAGGATCTTCGTGAAGGCGCACCCAGTTTTGGAATTCTCTCGTTCGATCGTATGGCACATTCGGATGTAGGTTCATCGATAGACATTTTTCGCAAGTTGACGAGAGCTGTCGTGCGCGCCTTGGTCATGGAGCGGGTACCTGAAACGCCGGAGGAGGCGTACGCGCTTCTCGCAATTTAGCTTGGAAGACGTTCCAGGTTTTCAATGCGGCGTCGCGCTGATGAGATTGAGCGCCGCTTTCGCGCCGTCGACGACGAATTGCACCGCAAGGGCAGCGAGGATGACGCCGAGGAGGCGAGTCAGGATCGCACGGCCGGTGACGCCGAGGAAACGGTCGAGCCTGTCGGCGATCAGCAGCATCAGCAGTGTCAGCAATAGATTGGCGGCGATGACGGCGATCAGCTGCGCTTTTCCGACTGAGGTCGCCAGCGTCCCGGCTAGAAGGATCGTCGCCGAGATCGCACCCGGACCGGCAATCAGCGGCAAGGCGAGGGGAAAGACGGCGATATTCTCGATATGATCCTTGGTGACGGCCGCCTCGGTGGCCTTCTCCTTGCGTTCCTGCCGCCTCTCGAACACCATCTCGAAGGCGATCCAGAAGAGCAGCAGCCCGCCGGCGATGCGGAAGGCGCCGATCGAGATCCCAAGCACGCCGAGCACGCCGGCGCCGAACAGGGCGAAGACGGCGAGGATGATGAAGGCGATGGTCGAGCCGCGCAGCGCCACCTGCGTGCGCTCGGCCCGGCTCATGCCCGCCGTCAGCCCCAGGAAGATCGGTGCGAGCCCCGGCGGATCGATGGTGACGAGCAGCGTCGTGAACGCGTTGATCAATTGGTCGGCGCTTGCCATCGTCTCTCCGAAACCCCATATGGTCGCGTGGTTTTTATGATTGTGAAGCGGGGATTCCGATTTGGCAAATATCCCGCGGCCGCCCGCGACGGATTTGTCCGCTCAGGCCGCGCATCTTGTATGTTTTACCCTCTTTAAGCCGCAAAAGCCTGTTCAAAACGCGCTCATAAATTGGCGCGGGAACAGGCTTTCCGCTATAAATCTTCAAGTGATTCTAGAAGAGATCGTGATCTGTTTTGACTGAGCAAACACCCCCCGGCGGCGGGAAGCTCCCGCCAGGCATCGAGCCCATCTCCATCATGGAGGAAATGCAGCGGTCGTATCTCGATTACGCCATGAGCGTCATCGTCAGCCGTGCGCTGCCCGACGTGCGCGACGGCCTGAAGCCCGTGCACCGGCGCATCCTCTACGGCATGTCCGAGCTCGGCATCGACTGGAACAAGAAATACGTCAAATGCGCCCGCGTCACCGGTGACGTGATGGGTAAATACCACCCGCACGGCAATACCGCGATCTATGATGCGCTCGCCCGCATGGCCCAGCCTTGGTCGCTGCGGCTGCCGCTGATCGACGGCCAGGGCAATTTCGGCTCGGTCGATGGCGATCCGCCGGCGGCCGAACGTTACACCGAATGCCGTCTCGAAAAGGCTGCCCATTCGCTGCTCGACGATCTCGATAAGGAAACCGTCGATTTCCGCGACAACTACGACGGCACGCTCTCCGAGCCGGTCGTGGTGCCCGCCAAGTTCCCGAACCTGCTCGTCAACGGCGCCGGCGGCATTGCCGTCGGCATGGCGACCAACATTCCGCCGCACAATCTCTCCGAAGTGATCGACGGCTGCATTGCGCTGATCAACGATCCGGCCATCGAGCTGCCGGAACTGATGCAGATCATTCCCGGCCCCGACTTCCCGACAGGAGCGAAGATTCTCGGCCGTGCCGGCATCCGCTCGGCTTACGAGACCGGCCGCGGTTCGGTCATCATGCGCGGCGTCGCCGCCATCGAGCCGATGCGCGGCGACCGCGAGCAGATCATCATCACCGAGATTCCCTACCAGGTGAACAAGGCGACGATGATCGAGAAGATGGCCGAGCTGGTGCGCGACAAGCGCATTGAAGGCATTTCCGATCTGCGCGACGAATCCGATCGCCAGGGTTACCGCGTCGTCGTCGAGCTGAAGCGCGACGCCAATGCCGAGGTCATCCTCAATCAGCTCTATCGTTATACGCCGCTGCAGACCTCCTTCGGCTGCAACATGGTGGCGCTGAACGGCGGCAAGCCCGAGCAGCTGGCGCTGCTCGACATGCTGCGCGCTTTCGTCTCTTTCCGCGAGGAAGTCGTTAGCCGGAGAACGAAATTCCTGCTGCGCAAGGCGCGTGACCGTGCCCATGTGTTGGTTGGTCTCGCCATTGCCGTCGCCAATATCGATGAAGTCATCCGCGTCATCCGCCAGGCACCCGATCCGCAGTCGGCCCGCGAAGAGCTGATGACCCGCCGCTGGCCGGCCGAAGATGTCGAGAGCCTGATCCGTCTGATCGACGATCCGCGCCACCGCATCAACGAGGACCTGACCTACAATCTCTCCGAAGAGCAGGCCCGCGCCATCCTCGAACTGCGCCTTGCCCGCCTGACGGCGCTCGGCCGCGACGAAATCGGCGATGAGCTCAACAAAATCGGCGAAGAGATCAAGGATTACCTCGACATTCTCTCCTCCCGCGTCCGCATCCAGACCATCGTCAAGGACGAACTCATCGCCGTCCGCGACGAATTCGGCACGCCGCGCCGCACCGAGATCGTCGATGGCGGCCTCGAAATGGACGACGAGGATCTGATCGCCCGCGAGGACATGGTCGTCACCGTCTCGCATCTTGGTTACATCAAGCGCGTGCCGCTGACCACCTACCGCGCCCAGCGCCGCGGCGGTAAGGGCCGTTCCGGCATGACCACCCGCGACGAGGATTTTGTTAGCCGGCTATTCGTGGTCAATACCCATACGCCGGTACTGTTCTTCTCCTCGCGCGGCATCGTCTACAAGGAGAAGGTCTGGCGCCTGCCGATCGGCACGCCGACCTCGCGCGGTAAGGCGCTGATCAACATGCTGCCGCTCGCACCCGGCGAGCGCATCACCACCATCCTGCCTCTGCCAGAGGACGAGGCGAGCTGGGATAATCTCGACGTCATGTTCTCGACGACGCGCGGCACGGTTCGCCGCAACAAGCTGTCGGACTTCGTCCAGGTCAACCGCAACGGTAAGATCGCCATGAAGCTCGAGGAGGAGGGCGACGAAATCCTCTCCGTCGAGACCTGCACCGAGAACGACGACGTGCTGCTGACGACTGCGCTCGGCCAGTGCATCCGCTTCTCCGTCGACGACGTCCGCGTCTTTGCCGGCCGCAACTCGATCGGCGTGCGCGGCATCAATCTCGGCGATGGCGACCGCATCATCTCGATGACGATCGTCGGTCATGTCGACGCCGAGCCGTGGGAGCGCGCCGCCTATCTCAAGCGCTCCGCCACAGAACGTCGGGCGACGGGCGTTGATGAAGAGGACATCGCGCTGGTTGGTGAAGAAGTCACCGAAGAGGGACAGCTCTCCGACGAGCGTTACGAAGTGCTGAGGGCACGCGAACAATTCGTGCTGACAGTCTCGGAAAAGGGCTTCGGCAAGCGTTCGTCGTCGTACGATTTCCGCATCTCCGGCCGCGGCGGCAAGGGCATCCGCGCCACCGACACGTCGAAAACCGGCGAGATCGGCGAACTGGTCGCGGCCTTCCCCGTCGATGACGGCGACCAGATCATGCTGGTTTCCGATGGCGGCCAGCTGATCCGTGTGCCGGTCGGCGGCATCCGCATCGCCAGCCGCGCCACCAAGGGCGTCACCATCTTCTCGACGCACAAGGACGAAAAGGTCGTCTCGGTCGAGCGCATCAGCGAGCCGGAGGAGGACGAGACCGAGGAGGCTGTCGAGGGCGCCACAGCTGCCGACGAAGGTGCGACCGGCGACGGCCCGATTGCCGATGGTGATCCGGCCGGGTCCACCGAGGAATGATTAAATGAAAGGGCGGCTTCGGGCCGCCCTTTCTTTTTAAACCCGAGGACAGCTCAATCCAAAGAAAAAGCCGGACGCTTCGTGCATCCGGCTTTGAATGTCCCTGGCGACGGAAGGGTGCCGCTCAGGGGTCGTGAGAAAGGAACGTCAGAACGCTCTATGTTTTTCATTCAGTGCCTTCACCTCTTCGCCTTCGCGCCGGAGCGCTGCGATCGTCGAGGTTACGGACACGATGAACATGACGCTGATAAGGGCCGTGAGCACTGTCAAGATCGTGAACATAGGCATTCCTTTCCTGGGGAGTTGCGTTTTCGCCCCTCAGTACTGGCCCAGTACGGCCGTCCGGGCCGAAGCATAGGGACCATAAACCTTTGAGGTATCGACCTTCTGATCATAGAGAGCGACAGTTGCGGTCAGCATGCCCGTGACCATTACCATCCAGAGCACGTTAATCATCGTAATCTTGCCGGGCATTTGTAGTCCTTCCTGCCGCGCTAATCGCATCTATGGGTCGGTTGAATGAACGCATCCGTTTTAAAATGGTTCCGCCGGATGTTGAGGGGGTGTTTACCAACGCCGATCTGAAGCCTCCTTGAATATCTCGTTCATCTGGCGTTCAGATTCGAAGCTCGGTTTTCGCGCAGCCGGCCTTGAGCGCGCACGATGGCCGCATGCTCGACAAGCTCCGGCCGCACCCAGCTCACCTCGTAGCGATCGGCGAAATAGCCATAGGCCATCTCGGCGGCAAGGGAGGAAACGACGGCAAGTGCAACGAGCACGATCAGCATGGATCTGGTCTTTCGGGGAGCGCCGGATGCCGGAATGGCATCGGCTGCGTTGATGATTTGAGTTAAGCAGATCCTGTCTGAAACCGCCTTGAACGGGCCATTCATCCGGCGTTCAACCGTCCGGGACGATTGGCCAAATCACTTGCGGCAAGGCGGTATCCGTGACAAAAGGCGTCAAACCAACGGTCGGGCCAGATGACGACAGCTTTTTATCCGGGGTCTTTCGACCCGATCACCAACGGGCATGTGGATGTTCTGGTCCAGGCGCTGAACGTCGCCGAAAAGGTGATCGTCGCGATCGGCATCCATCCCGGCAAGGCGCCGCTGTTTTCCTTCGAAGAGAGAGCCGAGCTGATCCGCCATTCGCTGGCTGAAGCGCTGCCCGGCAAGGTCGGCGATATATCAGTCGTCGCCTTCGATAATCTGGTCGTCGATGCCGCCCGCACCCATGGCGCCACGCTTTTGATCCGCGGTCTTCGCGACGGCACCGATCTTGATTATGAAATGCAGATGGCCGGCATGAACAGGACGATGGCGCCCGATATCCAGACCATCTTTTTGCCGGCGGGCACGGCCTCTCGGCCCATTACCGCCACATTGGTCCGCCAGATCGCCGCCATGGGCGGCGATGTCAGCGCTTTCGTGCCGGCCGCCGTCTTGCAAGCCCTCACATCCAAGCGCCAAAACTAACAAGTACAAAGACTTGCAGGCACAAAGACCAGCAAGCGCAAAGACCAGGCGGAACCCGCCGCAATGGAGCCCATATGAAACTCTTTTATCTCGCATTTGCCGGCGTGTTGTATCTCGCCTCCTTCGCCGGGGATGCCTTCGCCCAGTCGGCCGATCATTATCTCACCATTCAGCTGAAGGACGGCCCCGTCGTCATCCAGCTGATGCCTGAGGTGGCGCCGAAGCATGTCGCCCAGATCGAGGCGCTGGCCAAGAAGGGCGAATACGACAACGTCGCCTTCCACCGCGTCATCGAGGGTTTCATGGCCCAGACCGGCGATGTCAAATACGGCAACATGGAAAAGGGCTTCGATGCGAGCCTGGCCGGCACCGGCTCCTCGGATCTGCCGGATATTCCGGCTGAATTCTCCAAGACCCCGTTCGTGCGCGGCACGGTCGGCATGGCCCGTTCGCAGGATCCGAATTCCGCCAATTCGCAGTTCTTCATCATGTTCGCCGACGGTTCCTTCCTGAACGGCCAGTACACCGTCGTCGGCAAGGTCGTGTCCGGCATGGAGAATGTCGACAAGATCATGCGCGGCGAAGGCCAGAACGGCGAAGTCAAAAGTCCCGACCGGATGATCAAGGTCACCCTGGGCAAGAAGTAAGTTACGAGAGAAACAAGAGGAGAAGACAATGGCCGAGATCAAGGATCCGGAAAACACCATCATTCTGGAAACCACCAAGGGCAAGGTTGTCATTCAGCTTCTGCCGCAGGTTGCCCCCGAGCATGTCGCCCGCATCAAGGAACTCGCCCGCGAGAAGGCCTATGACGGCGTCGTCTTCCACCGCGTCATTCAGGATTTCATGGCCCAGACGGGCGATGTCGAATTCGGCAAGAAGGGTTCGGAAACTTTCAATCCCGGCCGCGCCGGCATGGGCGGCTCTTCGAAGCCGGATCTGAAGGCCGAATTCTCGGCGACGACGCATACGCGCGGCACCTGCTCGATGGCTCGCTCGCAGAACCCGAACTCGGCCAATTCGCAGTTCTTCATCTGCTTCACCGACGCGCCCTGGCTGAACAAGCAGTATTCGGTCTGGGGCCAGGTCATCGAAGGCATGGACAACGTCGACAAGATCAAGCGCGGCGAGCCGGTTTCCGATCCGGACTCGATCGTCTCGATGCGGGTTGCCGCCGACGTCTGATTGTGATTTCTGCTGACACCCGCCCTTGCGTGACTGCGCGAGGGCGGGTTTCGCTTTGAAAGTGCCCTTATGCGCGTAGACCTTTTCGATTTCGATTTGCCCGATGAACGCATCGCGCTGCGGCCCGCCGAGCCGCGCGACAGTGCGCGCCTGCTCGTCGTCGATCCCAATGCGGGAAACAGCCTTTCGGATCACACCGTCAGCGACCTGCCGTCCTTCCTGCGGGCGGGTGATGCACTGGTCTTCAACGATACCAAGGTCATCCCGGCCCAGCTCGAAGGCATCCGTCATCGCGACGGCGCCGGCGGCCAGCAGGTATCGGCAACGCTGCACATGCGCGTCGGCCCCAGCCGCTGGAAGGCGTTTGCCAAGCCCGGCAAACGCATCAAGCAGGGTGATCGCATCGCCTTCGGCCATTCCGGCGAAAGCTGCTTTCTCGGCTCGCTCGATGCCACCGTCGAGGAAAAGGGCGAGGCCGGCGAGGTGACGCTGCTGTTCGATCTTTCCGGCCCGGCGCTCGACGAGGCGATCGCCGCCGTCGGCCATATTCCGCTGCCGCCCTATATCGCCGCCAAGCGCCGCGAGGACGAGCGCGACCGCGCGGATTACCAGACGATCTATGCCCGTGAGGAGGGCGCCGTTGCCGCGCCGACCGCCGGCTTGCATTTTACGCCTGCGCTGTTCGAGGCGCTCGACAAGGCGGGCATTGAACGCCATTTCGTCACATTGCATGTCGGCGCCGGCACCTTCCTGCCCGTGAAGGCCGACGATACCGACGACCACCGCATGCATCTGGAAAGCGGCTATGTCAGCGCCGAAGTCGCTGCCCGGCTGAACGCCGTCAAGGCAAAGGGCGGGCGCATCGTCTGCGTCGGCACCACCTCGTTGCGGCTGATCGAGAGTGCAGTGGGGGAAAGCGGAGAGATCAAGCCTTGGGCCGGCGCCACGGGCATCTTCATCACGCCCGGCTACCGCTTCAAGGCGGTCGACATTCTGATGACCAATTTCCACCTGCCACGCTCGACGCTGTTCATGCTGGTGTCGGCGTTTTCAGGCTTCGAGGCCATGCAAGCGGCCTATAGACACGCCATTTCGACAGGCTACCGCTTCTACTCTTACGGCGACGCGAGCCTTCTTTTCCGGAAAGCCAAATGACAGAGAACTTCCAATTCACGCTTGACAAGACCGATGCCGGCGCCCGCCTCGGCAAAGTCTCGATGCCGCGCGGCGAGATCCGCACCCCGGCCTTCATGCCGGTCGGCACCGTCGGCACTGTCAAGGCCATGTATCTCGATCAGGTGCGCGAAACCGGCGCCGACATCATCCTCGGCAATACCTATCACCTGATGCTGCGCCCGACCGCCGAGCGCGTCGCCCGCCTCGGCGGCCTGCACAAGCTGATCCGCTGGGAGCACCCGATCCTGACGGATTCCGGCGGCTTCCAGGTCATGTCGCTGTCCGGCCTGCGCAAGCTCGACGAGCAGGGCGTTACCTTCAAGTCGCATGTCGACGGCAGCCTGCACCATATGTCGCCGGAACGCTCCATCGAAATCCAAGGCCTGCTCGGCTCCGATATCCAGATGCAGCTCGACGAATGCGTGGCGCTGCCGGCCGAGCCGAGGGAGATCGAGCGCGCCATGGAAATGTCGCTGCGCTGGGCCGAGCGCTGCCGGGTCGCCTTCGGCGAGCAGCCCGGCAAGGCGATGTTCGGCATTGTCCAGGGCGGCGATATCCCGGCGCTGCGCATCCGTTCGGCGCAGGCGCTGAGCCAGCTCGACCTCAAGGGTTATGCCATCGGCGGGCTTGCCGTCGGCGAGCCGCAGGACGTCATGCTGCAGATGCTGGAAACGACGCTGCCGGTGCTGCCTCTGGAAAAGCCGCGCTACCTCATGGGTGTGGGCACGCCGGATGATATCCTGAAATCGGTCGCCCGCGGCATCGACATGTTCGACTGCGTCATGCCGACCCGCTCCGGTCGCCACGGCCTGGCCTTTACCCGCCGCGGCAAGGTCAACATCCGCAACGCCCGCCATGCCGAGGATATGCGCCCGCTCGACGAACAGTCGAACTGCCCGGCCGCGCGCGATTATTCGCGTGCCTATCTGCACCATCTCGTCCGCTCCAACGAAGCGCTCGGCGGCATGCTGCTCTCCTGGAACAATCTCGCCTATTACCAGGAACTGATGGAAGGCATCCGCAAGGCCATCGCCGAAGGCCGCTTCGCCGATTTCATGGCGGAAACGCAGGAGGAATGGGCGAGGGGCGATCTCCAACCGGTTTGACCAATCAAACAAGGTTTGATCGATCCAGCGAGGTGTTTGATCAGATCGGGATCAGATGCCCTTGCTGTCCGCATCCGGCATGATCTGCACGCCGTTGATCCGGTAGCTGCCATCCGGCTGGCGGGTGATCTGGTAGATCGCCGTCCAGTCCTTGCCGTCGCGGCCCGAGATCAGCACCTCGTGATAGATCAGCGCACCGTTGTCGATCGAGCGGCTGCGGCCGAAGGCGTAGTTGCCGGGATGATAAACCGGTTCGTAGCTCTTCTTCACCATGGCGAAGAACAGGTTCTTGTCGGGATACATCGCCTTGATGCCGGGGGCGGCGAAGGAGTAGGCGGTCTCGGCGTCGTCCTTGAGGAAGGCCTTGATCTGTTCCTCGATCATCGTTCGCGTCGTGTCGATCGGATCTTCGGCACGGGCCGAGAGAGGAGAGAAGGCGGACGCGGCACACAGAATGAGAACTGCGAGAAAGGCGCGCATGGATTGATCTCCGGCTCCGTCGGGAGCGAGCCCCGATAGAGCGGAAGTGTAAGCGAATTTCAGCGCAAGAAAAGCAGACTTTACGACCAGCGGCGGAAGAGGGCGCTGGCATTCACCCCACCGAAGCCGAAACCGTTGGTGATGGCATAATCCATGGTGAGCGGCCGCGCCGCCTTGCCGACGATATCGATGCCGTCGGCGGCCGGATCGGCCTCATCCAAGTTGCGGGTCGGCGGCGCGATCTGGTCGCGCAGCGCCAGGATGGTGAAGATCGCCTCCAGCCCGCCGGCCGCCCCGAGCAGATGGCCGGTCGCCGATTTCGTCGCGCTGACGGCAATGCCGCCATTGCGGCCGAAGACCGTGCCGATCGCCGCGATCTCGCCCCTGTCGCCGACCGGTGTCGAGGTTGCATGGGCGTTCAGGTGCCGAACCTCGGAGGCGGGAATCTCAGCCTGCCGAAGCGCTGCCTCCATCGCCCGGCGCGCACCGTCGCCGTCTTCGGGGCCTGAGGTCATATGATAGGCATCCGCCGCCGTACCGTAGCCGACGAGCTCGGCAAGCGGCATGGCGCCACGGGCAAGCGCGTGTTCGAGTGTTTCGATGACCAGAATGCCGGCGCCTTCGCCCATGACGAAGCCGTCACGTGCCGTGTCGAAGGGCCGCGAGGCAAGCTCCGGCGTCTCGTTGAAACCGGTGGACAGGGCGCGCGCAGCCGCAAAGCCGCCAAGGCTCACCTTGTCGATGCAGGCCTCGGCGCCGCCGCAGATCGCCACATCGGCTTCGCCGGAGCGGATCAGCCGCGCCGCATCGCCGATCGCCTGGACGCTGGCCGCACAGGCCGTCACCGGCGCACCGAGCGGCCCCTTGAAGCCGTAGCGGATACTGACCTGGCCGGCGGCGAGATTGACGAGGAAGGAAGGCACGGTGAAGGGCGACAGCCGCCGCACGCCGCGGGCCTCGCCGATCCGCACCGCTTCGGCGATAGCCGGAAAGCCGCCGACCCCTGAGGCGATGATCGTCGCGGTGCGCTCGCGCTCGCCCTCGTCGGTCGGCATCCAGCCGGCCTGTCTGACCGCTTCCTCCGTCGCCGCCATGGCGAACTGGATGAAGCGGTCCATCTTCTTCTGGTCCTTGGGCGGGATGTAACGGTCGGGATCGAAGCCGGCTTGCGCATCTTCACCAATACCGGGAACGATGCCGCCGACCTTGGCCGAGAGCTCGCCGACGACATCGTCCGTCAGCAGCGTCAGACCGGAAGCGCCATCGAGGAGACGTTTCCAAGCTGGCTCGACGCCGGTGCCGAGTGGCGAGACAAGTCCCATACCGGTGATAACAATGTGGTCCATTCTATTCTCCTTTTAGGCGTCGATGCCGAGATACCAGGCGCGCATGCGGGCGATCCGCTCGTGCACCTCGTCGTCGGCTGCAGGGCCTGCCAGCAGGCTGGTATTTTCGGGTGTCACTTCTTCGCCGGTCCGCGCGTCCACAAGCATTGTCTCGCGCTCTTTGCCCGAAGCGGCATCGCCCAAGAGGAAGGCGAGATCCTCTTCCGGAATATGCCGGCTTCCCCAGGAAAACAGCGTCATCAGCACCGGAAAGAAATCGCGGCCCTTTTCCGTCAGCACATATTCGTAGCGGGCAGGGCGCTGATGGTAGAGACGCCGTTCGAACAGCCCTTCATCCGTCAGATGTTTCAACCGCCGCGTCAGGATATTCGGCGCCACGCCGAGGCTCTTCTGAAAATCGTCGAAGCGCGACAGTCCCTGAAAGGCGTCGCGCAGGATCAGGATGCTCCACCAGTCGCCGACGCTGTCGAGGGCGCGCGCCGCCGGGCATTTGAATTGACTGAAGCTTGTTCGCTGCATGGCTGATGTCACTATACCAGTAACTATCATCATGCAAGTTACTATCGGGACTCGCCCTCGAAAATCCGAGCAAGGACGATGCCGGTGACCAACATGCCGGCGGCGACGAAGATCGTATCACCACGCGTGCCGATATAGAGCGGCCCGATATTGGCAAACAGTAGGAAGGCGATGAGGAAGTTCGCCCAGCCCCAGACGACATTGGCTGTCGGCGAGCCGAGCTTTGCCCGCGGCGCAAAAGGGATGCGGAACGGCCGGCCGCTGACGCCGTTGACGAAATGCGGGATGCCGTTCGTCAGAAAGGCTGCGGCGATGAAATGGGCGATATAGGCGATCCAGGGCAAAGGCTTCTCCGCTGCTGCTCGAGTGGCATCAACGGAAGAATGTGGCGGATATCTGCGGCGGCAAGAGGGGCGCGGGAACGCAGCTGGTGGAAGCGGCCGGAACGGCCGCTATCCCGATCAGAGAAGCTGGAAATCGCTGAAGTGAAGTGCGGGAGACTTGTCGAGATCGGCGACATGGACTGCGCTGCCCGCGGCACTTCCATCCGCGTCAAAGGAGAGAGTGCCGCTGGTCTGATCGTAGATCAGCCTATCATCGGCCTCGAGCGCTTTCGTTCCCAGAACGAAATTCTCATCCGAAAATTTGGATAGGCTGAGTGCGGCGAAAATCGTATGGTCGAACAACAGCTTGTCGCCCGCAGCCGAAGAGAAATCCCGGATCTTGTCGACGCTGAGATTGTCGGGATTCACGTCGAAGACGAAGGAATCTGCGCCGCCGCCGCCGGTCAGAATGTCCGCACCGGCTTTCCCGATCAGCTTGTCGTTGCCGAGCCCGCCGGTCAGCTGGTCGGCGCCTTTGCCGCCGTTGATCGTGTTGCTTCCGTCGTTGCCTGTGAGAACGTTGGCGGTGTTGTTGCCCGTAGCGCTGAGATTGGCCGTTCCGGTCAAGGTCAGATTCTCGATCGTTCCGGCTGTGCGCGTTTGATCGGCCAGGCTGAAGGAGGTCGCAGCCTTGACGCTGTCCCTGCCGGATGCCCCCGTTTCATCGGCAAAATCGCCCGCATTATCGATCACATAGGTATCGTTGCCGGCATGCCCCGCCATGCGGTCGGCGCCGGTGCTGCCGTCAAGAATATTATTGCCGGAATTGCCGACGAGAACATTGGTCAGCGCATTTCCCGTGCCGTTGATATTGGCGGCGCCGGTCAGTGTGAGATTCTCGATGTTTCCGATCGCATGCGCCGTATCCTTGAGGCTGAAGCTGATCGACGACATGACGGTGTCCGTCCCGCCGCCCTTGCTTTCGTCGACGATTTGCGTGGGGCTGGTTACGGTGAATGTGTCGTTGCCCGCACCGCCATAGACATGCCCGGTTGCCGGCGGCGTGCCACCGCTGCCTGCGACCTCGATGATAACGGGATGGTCGACGACATCAACCGTCAGGGACGAGACATTGCTGAGGCTTTTGATCGCCGTCGACCCGGTCAAGGGATCGAAGACCTTAACAGAACCGAACGCGGTCCCGAGATTGACTTTGACGCCTGTCGTAGCGGCCTGAATCGCCGTGTCGGTGGATTGGTTCCAGATATCGGGCTCGTTCCAGATGATGATCTGGTAGCTTCCGTCCGATTTTTCCGTAAGCAGGCTGCGAGCCGAGGATGGCAAGCCGTCGATCGAATAGTTGAGGGTTCCGGCGCTGAAGTTTGCCTTCTGAGCGCCGTCGTCCGCAAGGATTCCGGTCAGGTTGTGGATCGCTGTCGCCGCCGGCTTGGCCGAATAGTCGAGGCGAAAAAGGCCGAAATGCTTTTCCTGATTGGTGCCCTGCGGATCGGAATAGGCGTCGAGCAGCTCGTAGAGGAAGGTTTGTTTCGATCCGAGTGCCGCGCCGTCCATCAGCGTATTGAGCAGGAGCTTTGCCTGCGTCGCTTCGCTGACGCCTTCCCAGCCGCCATTGGTGTCGGCAGTCAGCGAGGTATGGTAACCGGTCTCGGTGATCGCCAGCGGCTTGCCCGGATCGGCAGCGCGCTGAACGCCGGATTCTCGGGAGAGCCATGAATATGGCTGGTCGCCATCTTTCGCATAGGTATGGATGGTCGTGTAGTCGGAAGCGGAAGCAACCGTGTATCCGGTGAAGCCGAGGACCGGGATATCCTTCAGCAAGGGATCGGCGTTGACGGCGGCAGACAGGTCCTTCTGATAGGCGAGTGCTGCGGCCTGGCCGCTCAGTCCGTGATAGCTGACGGGCCAGTTGTTGACTTCGTTCGGGCCTTCAATGCCGACGACCGAGCCGGGATGGGTTTCAACGAAAGCATGCAGCCGCTGGGCCACGGTGGCGGGGTCGACCTCCCGCTGGGCGCTGAAGACGAATTGCACACCGGCTTCGGCAGCATCGCCGAGATGGGTTTGTCCGTTGGGGTCGGAAGCGGAGTTGGGGGCGTGATCGCGAACCGTATCGAGGCCAAGATAATCGAGAGCCTTAACGACTTCTCCGACATTGGAATATTTTCCGTCGGTGTAGTCGATATGCGTATCAATGCCAAAAGAACGAATAATATCATTTATTCTAACGGCTTGAGCCATAAGTTTTTCTCCCGGTTTACGAGGGAATTGGCGATGGGAATAGATCCCCATTTGCTCTGGCCAATTCGATTTAATACACGAGGATGGCTGCGCAGTGCGCCCCGTTAACCATGATATATTGTTCCGAATGTGGTCTGTTTCGGGCCGCATTAATTATAAAATCTGTGCTTGCATTTTTGCGATCGGCCGGCCGATCATGCCCGGGTGAGGCGCCTCCGCATCGAAGGCAGGCGGCCTGATCGGCGCGCCGGCCGTCGGCGTGCAGGACCGGATAAGCGGCGGCGATGACGCTGTTGTCGGCCGGAACGCCGATGTTTTTCATGGGCGAGGAAATCGGCGCCCAGAAACCGTATCGCTACAATGATTTCCTGGAGAATCGGGAGAATATTCTCGGCGAAGCTGATGGTAACGGGGCAGGGATGATCAGCTGTTATCGCGATCTCATCGCTCTCAGCGTCGGAGAGGCAGCCATTCGCTCCCGCAACATCGCCGTCCCGTTGGTTCACGACGAAAATCGGATCATCGCCTTTCATCGATGGAACGACGGCGAGGATTTCCTCGTCGTGGGATCATTGAACGATGCTCCGTTCGATCACGGCTACTGGCTGCACAGCGAACGCCTGGGGAATGGCCTTTGGCAGGAGATCTTCAATACCGACGTCCGCAAATATGGCGGCTGGAACATCGGCAATCGCGGCGAAAAGATCAAAGCCACGGCCGGAGCGCTCAATGTCGTCTTGCCTGCGTCAGGCGTGCTGGTCTTTCGCAGGCAGTAGCGGCAGGGGTCAGGCGAAGCCAAGCGGCAGCTTGTCCAGTTTCCTGTCGGCGCCGTAATCGCGCTCATGCGGCGAGCGGCGGCGGCCGTCGCTACGGCTGGAAAGGTCGATCCGGTTTTCGGCAAAGATCCCATCGGGCCAGGTGCCGGTATCATGGGAATCGGCGTCGATCTTCGGGGCAAGGATTTTCAGCAGCATAGGGGTTCCTCCGCGGCGCACCATCAACATTCGGAAAGGCCGCTTGGTTCCATTTGTAAACCCTGAATTATTAATAAATTAACCATAATCACAGGGCGAAAACCCGTTGAAATGACTGGCCCATGGAACTCCTGATCCTGATTGCCGTTGATCCGGCATGAACCACAGGAGGTTTCCATGCAGCTGATCGATACGCGGGTGACACAGGCGGGCGACTTCTTCACCGTCGAATTCCTAGGCGAGGGAGAAGAATCGATTTCCGTCAAAATCGATAATTCCCATGGCGAGCTCGACGGCGCGACGGCGCTCGACCGCGCCAAGGTGATGATGGTTCAACTGACTGCCTTTTCCGGCCGGGAGGCGGACGGCAGCATCAACCGTTACGATGCCTTGAGCAACGGCAATTTCGACGAAGGCAGCAAGGGTTTGCTCGGCCAGCCGAGCGCGCGTTCGGCCCATGACCGCGAAACGCTGGAGGAGGAGCTGAACGAAGGTCTTGAGGACAGCTTCCCCGCAAGCGACCCCGTCTCGGCAACGGTGTCGTCCATTCCGGCCAACACGCCACGGCATTGATTTCGCCGCGGTCTCTATTCCAAATGCAGGCGAAAGCTGCCCCGGTTGCCGCGGGCGGCTTTTTCTTGCATGACAGATTGATGTCAAAACTGAGAAACAGCTGAAAACCACGGATGTCTGATTGACATGGGAGCCTTCTAGAGAAGGCCCGGGAAGGGAGCGTCCATGACGCGCTTCCAAGTCTCGGAGACGCGCACCCCATGAAAATGATTCAGGCATGAAAATCATTCAGATTACCGACACGCATTTCAGCCCGAACAAGCCGCATTTCAACGGCAACTGGGCGCCGCTTCTGAGCTGGATCGAAGAGACCGGCGCCGATCTGATCGTCCATACCGGTGATCTCACCGTCGACGGCGCCGACAAGGACGAAGATATCACCTTCTCGATGGATCTGATGCGGCAGGTGTCGATCCCGATGCTGATCGTCCCCGGCAATCACGATGTCGGTCACTTCAGGGAAACCGACCAGCCCGTCAATGCCGAGCGGCTGGCCCGCTGGCGCAGCCTTGCCGGTGACGATCGCTGGCTGGAGGATGCGGCCGGCTGGCGCTTCATTGGCTTGAATTCGCTGCTTCTCGGCCATGAGGATGACGAGGAAGAGGCCCAGTTCGAATGGCTCGCCAAGGCGTTCGAAGACAGGGCAGGGCGGCGCGTGGCGCTCTTCGCGCATAAGCCGCTGTTCGTCGATGCGCCCGATGAAGGCGATACCGGCTACTGGAGCGTTCGCCCGGCGCAGCGCCGGCGGCTTTATGATCTGATATCGGCCCATGACGTGGCGCTTTTTGCCAGCGGCCACCTTCATTGGGCCTGGCAAGGTCGTTTCGACAATACGCAGCTGACCTGGGGCCCATCGGCTGCCTTCATCATCGACAAGATGGAGCGTGAGATGCCGGGCGAGCGCCTGATCGGCGCCGTCGTTCACGAGTTCGATCGATCGGTCGAAAGCGAGATCGTCGCCGTTCCCGGCATGACCGCTTATGTGCTCGACGATGTCGTGCTCGAGGTCTATCCCCAGGCGGTCAAGCCGCGCGAGCCTGTCGAATGAGCGCGCTCTCGCTTCGCGGCATCACCAAGGCCTTCGGCGGCAACCAGATCCTCGATGGCGTCAGCCTGGATGTCGGGGCCGGTGAATTCATCGCGCTGGTCGGTCCTTCCGGCTGCGGCAAGAGCACGCTGCTGCGCGTCCTTGCCGGCCTCGACCATGTCGACCAAGGCGAGATCCTGATCGGCGAGCGGGATATGTCCGGTGTGGCAGCCGCCGACCGCAACATCGCCATGGTATTTCAGTCCTACGCGCTCTATCCGCATCTGACGGCGTCGCAGAATGTCGCCGTGCCGCTGGCAATGCGCCGACTGTCGAGGATGCAGCGGCTGCCCTTTCTGGGATCGCTGATGCCGGGCCAGCGCGCCATCCGCGCGGCGATCGCCCGCGACGTCAGGGAAATGGCGACATCGCTGAAGATCGACCACCTGCTCGACCGCAAGCCCGGCCAGATGTCGGGCGGCCAGCGTCAGCGTGTGGCGCTGGCCCGCGCCATGGTGCGCCAGCCGAGCATCTTCCTGATGGACGAGCCGCTGTCCAACCTCGACGCCAACCTGCGTGTCCACGCCCGCGGCGAGATCGTCGACCTGCATCGCCGCGCCGGCGTGCCGACGCTCTATGTCACCCATGACCAGGCGGAAGCGCTGTCGATGGCGGACCGCGTCGCCGTGATGCTGGGCGGAAAGTTGCTGCAGATCGCCAGCCCTGAGATCATCTACGACGATCCGGCCCATATCGAAGTCGCCCGCTTCATCGGTCAGCCGCGCATCAACCTGCTGCCGGCCTTTGCCGAAGGCGGCGTCATCCTCTGCGGCGGCCTGCGGCTGACGCTTGAAAATGCGCCAGACAGGAAGATGCCGGTCACGCTCGCCATTCGTCCCGAATTCGTCTTTCTCGCCAAGAGCCGGCATGACGGCCTTGCCGCCCGGATCGAACGCGTCGAATTCCTGGGGTCCGAAGTCATCCTCTATTGCCGGCTCGAGGCGATCGGCGAGACCATCGTCGCCAAGGTTCAGCCGTCCGAAGCTGCAGGCCTTGCGGCCGGTGATGCCGTCGGGCTTCGATTGTCGCCCGGGCGCACGCTGATCTTTGCCGAGGACGGCCGCCGGCTGGCGGGCTTCGTCGCCGGCAGTGATGCCGGGCTCAGCGCTGCTGCTGATGCCGGACTTGCTGGCAATGCCGATTCCCAGCGGGAGATGGCGCATGGCTAGCGTCGCCTCAATGGCCATCCCGGGCAATTCCGCCATTGCCCATCGCCGCAGCGAGGCCCGCATCGCCTGGATGCTGGTGCTGCCGGCGATGATCCTGCTGTTCCTTTTCGTGCTGCTGCCGGTCGCATCTGTCGTCGTGCTCGGCTTTACCGACTTCGAACTCGGCTACGGCAAGTTCCGTTTCGTCGGCTTCGAGAATTACGCGCACCTGATCACCGACCGCACATTTCGCAAGTCGCTGTGGAATACGACGGTCTATACGGCGATCGTCGCACCCGTCTCGATCCTTCTAGGCCTCGGCATCGCCATGCTGATCGAGAGCGAGACGGCGGCGCGCAGCTTCTTCCGCACCGCCTATTTCCTGCCGGTCGCCTCGCTGATCGTCGCCATGGCGACCGTCTGGCAATATATGTTCCACCCGACAATCGGCCCGCTCAACGCGCTGCTTGCCCTTGTCGGCCTTCCCGGCCCGAACTGGCTCGGCAGCTCCGGCACGGTGCTTTACAGCCTGTCGATCATCGGTGTCTGGCAATCGGCCGGCTTCAACATGGTGCTGTTCCTGGCCGGCCTGACGGCGATCCCGCGCGAGCTTTACGCAGCCGCCGAAGTGGACGGCGCCAGATCTTCTCTCGACCGCTTCCTGCTGGTGACCTGGCCGATGCTCGGGCCGACGACGCTCTTCGTCATCACCATCAGCATCACCAATGCCGTCAAGGTCTTCGAGACGGTCAAGACGCTGACGGACGGCGGCCCGAACAAGGCGTCGGAAGTGCTGCTCTTTACCATCTACCAGGAAGGTTTCGTCTATCTGCGCGTCGGTTATGCCTCGGCGATGACGGTGGTCTTCCTGCTGATCCTGGTGGTGCTGATGTTCCTGCAGTACCGCGTTCTTGATCGCCGGGTGCATTACACATGATGGCCAGCGCTTTTTCCCTCGGCAGGATCATCCGTCTCACCTTGCTTTCCTTAGGCGCGATCATCTTCCTGGCGCCTTACATCTTCATGATCTCAACGGCAGGTAAGGCCCAAAGCGACATCTTCACCTCGTCGCTGTCGTTGATCCCGGCGCACTTCACCTATGTCGAGAACTTCGCCAAGGCCTTGAGCCGGGTGCCGATGGCGCGGCTGCTGTGGAACGGCGTCGTCGTCTGCGGGCTGATCTTCTTCTTCCAGGTGCTGGTGGCAATCCCCTGCGCCTACGCCATGGCGAAGCTGCGCTTCGGCGCAGCCCGCGCCATGATGGTGCTGGTCATGCTCGGCCTGCTGGTGCCGATCCATGCGACGGCGCTGCCGCTCTATGTCGCCTTCGACAGCGCCTCGCTGCTCAACAGCTATGCCGCCCTGGTCGCGCCCTTCACCATTTCGGTCTTTGCGATCTTCATGTTCCTGCAGTTCTTCCGCGCCATGCCGGATGATCTCATCCATGCCGCCCGTCTCGACGGCATGTCGGAGCTCGGCATCGTCGCCCGCGTCATCGTGCCGAATGCCTGGCCAGCGGTCACCGCCTTCGCCATCTTCTCGGTCGTCGCCCATTGGAACGATCTCTACTGGCCGCTGATCGTCATCAGCAAGCAGGACTACGCCACGCCGCCGCTCGGCCTGATGTATTTCCGCGCCGCCGAAGCCGGCGACGACTACGGCGCGCTGATGGCGGCGACCCTCATCATTACCCTTCCCCTCGTCGCTGCCTTCCTGCTTGCGCAGAAGCGTTTCGTCGAGGGCATCACCATGACCGGTCTCAAAGGCTGACCGGCTTCAACCAGGAGAACGAGCGATGAAACCTATCACCCAGCTTCTCGCCGCAGCAGCCGTATCCTTGGCAATCGCGCTTCCCGCGCATGCCGAGACGACGCTGACGGTTCATTACCCGATGCCGGGCTTCTTCAAGGACGTGATGGACACGATCTCGAAGAAGTTCATGGCAGAAAACCCCGACATCAAGATCCAGTTCGCGAGCCCCTCGGCAACTTATGAAGAGGGCATCCAGACGATCCTTCGCCAGGTCGGCACCAGCGAAATGCCCGATGTCACCTTCATCGGCCTCAATCGTCTGCGCATGCTCGACGAGCGCGACGTCGCCGTCGACCTCGGCCCGCTCGTCAAGAAAGACGGCAACATGGCCGAGCAGGGCTTCTCCGACACGATCCTCAAGCTCGCCCAGGTTAAGGGCAAGCAGGTGGGCTTGGCTTTCGCCACCTCCAACCCGATCATGTACTACAATGCCGATCTCGTGAAAGCGGCCGGTGGCGATCCCGACAATCCCCCGAAGACCTGGGATGAGGTCATCGCGCTCGGCGGCAAGATCAAGGCGCTTGGCAACGGCGTCGACGGTATCGATTTCCGCTGGCAGGGCGACGATTGGATGTTTTCGGCCCTGCTCTTCGGCGCCGGCGGCAAGATGCTGAGCGACGATGAAAGCAAGGTTGCCTTCAACGGTCCGGAAGGCCAGAAGGCCGTCGAAGTCCTGCATCGCCTGGTTAGCGAAGGCGGCATGCCTGTCTTCACCAAGCCCGCCGGCGAACAGGCTTTCGCAGCCGGCAAGGTCGGTTTCGAATTCCAGACGACGGGCGCGCTGCGCAACACCATCAAGAATGTCGGCAGCAAGTTCGATCTGCGCACCGCAAAAATCCCGCTGATCGATCCGGTCAACGGCCGCCTTCCCACGGGCGGCAACGCCGTCGTCATCCTGACGCATGACGCCGCCAAGCAGGATGCCGCCTGGAAGTTCGCAAAATTCGCCGCGGGCCCTTACGGCGCCTCCGTCGTCGTGCCCGGCACCGGTTATGTCCCGAACAACGAACTGGCTGCAAAGTCGGCCGATTATCTCGGCGATTTTTACCAGCAGAACCCGCTGTTCCAGGCAGGCCTCAGCCAGATGCCGGTGATGATCCCCTGGTATGCCTTTCCCGGCTCGAACGGCGTCAAGGTCACACAGACGATCGTCGACAACCTCTCGCGCATCGTCGACCAGTCGGCCGAGCCGAAGGAAGCGCTCGACGACGCAGCCGCTGACGTCGAAGGCATGCTGCCGCGCAGCTGATCATTCTTCTCGAGGCATAGGGCAGGGGCCGCCACGCCGAACGCGTGGCGGCCCCTCCTATTTCGCAAGCTTCAGATGGCGCGCACCGTGCCGCCGCGGCGCAGCGTATAGGCGACATCAAGATGGCGGGCAGGGGCGGCGTTCTCCGCCATGTCGAGGAGCAGCGAGGCGGCCGTCGCCCCCATGCTGGCATCCGGCATTTCGATTGTTGTCAGCGGCGGGTCGATCAGCCGGCCGATGGTGATGCCATCGAAACCGGCGACCGAAACATCGCTCGGTACCGAAAGCCCCTCGCGCTTCAGCGCGCCGATGACGCCGAGCGCCAGAAGATCGTTGGAGGCGATGATCGCCGTCGGCGCAAGCGCTGACATCGCGGCGCTGAGATCGAGTTGGTCATAGCCGCCGACGAAGGGGATCTGCAGGGCATCGAGCGGTGTCAGCCCGTTCTCGGCCATCGCGTCGAGATAACCCTGGTAGCGAAGCCGCGCCCGGTCGGAGGCGGCAAAATTGCCGGAGAGAAACAGAATGCGGCAATGGCCGAGGCCAATCAGAAAGGTCGCGATCTCCCGGCCGGCGCCGCGATTGTCGGCGGTGACGGCCGCCGGAAACTGTGCCGTCGGCAGGTTGTGGAGCAGCACGGTCGGCGGGAGCCTGGCCAGCAGCGCCTCGCTGGTCGATGGATCGCAGACGGTCAGGATCAGCCCGGTCGGCCGGTCGTTGAGGAGGGCCGCGACGGCATCGGCTTCCCGCGCCGGATCGTAATTCGACTGGGCGATCAAAACACCATGGCCGGCCACCAGCATGCGGTTCTGGATGCTCGACAGCGACGAGGCAAAGACCGGATTGGTGATGCTCGGGATCAGTACGCCGACCACCGGCCTGCGTCCGAGCCGGCCGACGGAATGGCCGGCCGGGCGATAGCCGAGTTCGGCGGCGGCGCGGCGTACCTTGCGCACCATCAGGTCGCTGGCCGGCCCGTTGCGGTTGAGAACGCGGCTTGCGGTCGCCAGCGAACATCCGGCCCGGAACGCGACCTGCTGCAATGTCGCCATCGAAAGCGCCTCGCATGAATCAAATTCGGTGCGACGCGCTTTAGAGGGTTTCGATGACATTGTTCTGACACCTGAGTCCGACAATTGGGGAGGCGGCTTCGGCTTCTTCCTCGTTCACACACATGGAAGTTGAAGCGAAATGCAACCCGTGGAATAGTCGGATCACCATATCCACCCCCTTCATGCGCATCGCCCGGACGAGAATGCCTCACAAACACATGGAATGCTCCGCCGCCTGGTGGTTTCTCACTGCGATTTCCCTTCTCGCAAACTTCACCTCGCCGGCCTATGCGGACACCCTGTCCACGCCCTGGCCGCAGACTCAAAGCGATCTTAAAGCCGACTCCAACGTCCATTTCGGCACGCTCGCCAACGGTATGCGGTTTGCGATTATGCGCAATGCCACGCCGCCCGGACAGGCGGCGATCCGTTTTCGCATTGGCTCCGGTTCACTTGAGGAAAACGACAACCAGCAGGGTCTGGCGCATGTTCTCGAGCACATGGCCTTCAAGGGGTCGACGCATGTCGCCGAAGGCGAGATGATCCGTATCCTACAGCGCAAGGGCCTGGCCTTCGGACCTGATACCAACGCCCATACCTCTTATGACGAAACTGTCTACGCACTCGATCTGCCCGAGGTCGATGCCGACACGGTTTCGACCGGCTTGATGCTGATGCGAGAGACGGCGGGCGAGTTGACGCTTGATGGCGGCGCGCTTGATCGCGAACGCGGCGTCATCCTGTCGGAAGAGCGGCTGCGCGATACGCCGCAGTATCGCGCCGGGCTCGGCATCATGAATTCGCTGCTCGCCGGCCGGCGCGCGACCATGCGCCCGCCGATCGGCAAGGCCGATATCATCAGCAATGCGCCGGTGGACCTCGTCCGTGATTATTACCGGGCCAATTACCGCCCCGACCGGGCAACGCTGGTGGTGGTGGGCGATATCGACCCGGCCGCGATGGAACGCGAAATCCGGCAGCGCTTCGGCGACTGGAAGGCCGTGGGTCCGGCGCGGGCACAACCGGATCTCGGCACGCTGGAGACCAAAGGCGAAAGCGCCGACGTCCTCGTCGTTCCCGGCGGCGTGACCAACATACAGATCGCCTGGACGCGTCCCTATGACGCCGCGCCCGATATGTTCGCCAAACGCCGCACCCAGCTTGTCGAAGATCTCGGCCTTATGGTGCTCAAACGCCGGGTGAGCGCCCTTGCCAGCAAGGCGGATGCGCCTTTCATCAGCGCGGGCGTCGGCTCCCAGGATCTTCTCGATTCCGCGCATGTCATCCTGATCGCGGCGAATTCCGAGCCGGACAAATGGCGGGCGGCGCTGACGGCCATTGACCAGGAACAGCGTCGTATTCAAAAGTTCGGCGTTGCGCAGGCTGAGATCGATCGCGAAATCCTCGAATATCGCTCGGCCCTCCAGGCGGCCGCGGCCGGAGCCGCGACGCGCACAACCACCGACATCGCCTCCAATCTGGCGAGCAGCGTCGATGACAATCAGGTTTTCACTTCGCCTGCCGAAGACCTCTCGCTGTTCGAAACGATAACCAACGGCGTCACCGCGGCCGAGGTCAATCAGGCCCTGCAACATGCTTTCTCCGGCAACGGTCCGCAGCTCGTGCTGCAGACCGCCCAATCGCCGCAGGGCGGAGCCGAGACGGTTCGGCAAGTCTATGATGCTTCGAAAGCCATTGCCGTTTCGGCCCCATCCAGTGCAGCCGACGTCGCTTGGTCCTACACCCATTTCGGCGAGCCGGGCGCTGTGGTCGAACGCCGCGCCGTCGACGATCTTGGCTTGACCATGGTGCGCTTTTCCAACGGGGTGCGGTTGACCGTCAAGCCGACCAAGCTGCGCGCCAACGAAGTGCTGGTGCGCGAAGATATCGGCCGTGGCCGGCTGGATTTACCGCATGACCGTCCCGTCCCGATCTGGGCATCTCCCGCCGTCGCACTGTCCGGCGTGAATGCCATGGATCACCAGGATATACAGAAAGCGCTGACAGCCAACATCGTCGGCATCGACTTCTCGGTCGGCGACAGCTCCTTCAAATTCGACGGCCGTACACGAACGGAAGATCTTGCGACGCAATTGCAGCTGATGACCGCCTATACCTCCGATCCCGCCTACCGCCCCGAGGCGTTCAAGCGTGTGCAGCAGGCCTATTTGAGCGGTATCGATCAGTATCAGGCGACCCCCGGCGGCGTTGTCGGCCGTGATCTCGGCGGTCTCGTGCATTCCGGCGATCCGCGATGGACCTTCCCGGATCGGGCCCAGTTGTCCGCCGCCAAGCCGGAAGATTTCGAGGCGTTGTTCCGGCCTGCGGTTTCCAGCGGCCCGATCGATATTACCATCGTCGGCGACGTAACGGTGGACGACGCAATCCGGCTGACAGCTGAAACCTTCGGCGCTTTGCCGCCGCGTCCGGAGACGGCGCCGAGCAATGATCGGGGCAATGTGCGGTTTCCCGCGAACAACAAGCCCGTTGTGCGGACCCATAGCGGCAGGGCGGATAGTGCCGCCGCCACCATCGGGGCTCCCATCGGCGATTTGCTCTCCGATCTGCCGCGATCCTTCACCGCCAATGTTGCCGTCCAGATTTTCCAAAACAGGCTGATCGACCGGTTTCGGATTGCAGAAGGAGCAAGCTACGCCCTGGAGGGTGACGTTAACCTGTCAAGGGAGCTCCCCGGCTTTGGCTACGCCTATTTCTACGTCGAGACGGACCCGGCAAAGATCGCGCGCTTCTACGCCCTTGTCGACGAGATCGCCGATGATCTCAGGTCGCATGACGTCTCCCCGGACGAGCTCGCCCGCGCCCGCGAACCGATCATCGAGACACTGAAGCATCAGCGGCAAGGCAACGAATATTGGATTGAATATCTGCGCGGCGCTCAGACGGATTCGCGCCGTCTAGACCGGATACGCGACAATCTCAGCGGTTACGACAAGGTCACGGCCGAGGATATCCGCGCGTTTGCCGCGACCTATTTCGGCCCGGAAAAATTCTGGAAGTTCGAAGTGTTGCCGGCGGCGGTCCGATAGTCGGCAGGGCTGCGTTGCGACGAGGGGCAGGGCGGCACCGGGCAAGCCTTGGTCAGGCCTGCGGTCTCCGAGCGATCAGCAATGCCGCCAATAGACAGCTGAGCAGGCCGAGGGAAGACGGCAGCCCCTGATGCCCGATCAGTTGCATCGCCAGTCCTGTCGCGGGCGAGCCGACGATGCCGCCGATGCCCCAGACGAAGGCGAAGGCGGCGTTGCCGGCGATCAGGACTTGACCGGTGAAACGCTCGCCGAGCTGGATCAGCGAAAGGGTGTAGATCCCGAAGGAGACCCCGCCCCAGATGAAAACCAGCGGCCAGATGAGCCACGAACTGAAGACCAGTGGCAAGAGCAGGCAGCCGGCGAGGCAAGTGAGCGTCGGCAGCGCGCGCGCCGCCGATGTAGATGCGGCACTGCACTATGGCAGCCGCTTCGTGACCGCTCGCGAGGTTCACGCTGAGGGCGCAGAGGCGGCTCTCCGGCATATTCCGGAAGGCGCCCGGGTCGTCGTCACCCTCGATTGCGACAGCATCGATCCCGCCATCTTGCCTGCTGCGGCGGCGCGGACTCCTGGCGGCCTCACCTACACTGAGGTGATCGACCTGATCGCCGGTCTCGGCAGGCGGGCGAGGATTGCGGGATTTGACCTTGTCGAATTCTATCCTCCCGCCGACATCGAAGGCCTGTCGGCCCTGACCGCGGCGCGCCTTCTCGTCAATGCGATCGGCGCCATCGTCCGGCAGGATTGAAACCTGCTTCCTCTGGCAGTTGGTGCTTTTCCGATTCTAGAGCGGTTCAGCTTTTCATGGAACCAGGAAACCGCTCTAAGCTATTGTTTTTACGTAATTCAGGACGGAAAATCGCTTCGCACTTTCCTGGAATTGTTCTAGGCCACCTTGCCCAGGCGAGGCTCCGTCCCAGCCAGCAGCCGCCGAATGTTGGTGCGATGGCGCACAATCACGTAAATGCCGCCGGCGATCACCAGCAGCCTATAGGGCAGCGGCTGCTCCAAGCCAAAGACGAGAGCGATGGCCGTCAACGCCGCCAGCATCGAACTCAGGGAAACAATCCGGGCGGCCGCCAGCGCAAGGCCAAAAACCGTCACGGCACCCAAACCGACGGGCCACGACATCGCCAGCAACACACCGAGCCCCGTCGCAACGGATTTGCCACCTGTAAAATTCAACCAGACCGAACGGCCATGCCCCAGCATCACGGCAAGCCCTGTCAGGCAAACAGCCCAAGGCGCCAAGCTTTGCAGATCAAGCGCCGCCGGTGGCGTGGCTGATGAGGCCGTCGTGAGCCAGGGATAAAACCAGCGGGCAAAGACGACGGCTCCCACGCCTTTCAGCACATCGACCAGCAGCACCGCCAAGGCAGGCCATTTGCCGAGCGTTCGCAACACGTTCGTCGCTCCGGTGGAATGGGAACCATGCTCCCGGATATCGATGCCCTTGAGCAGTTTACCCGCCAGATAGCCCGTCGGTATGGAGCCAAGGAGATAAGCGATCGCCAATCCCACCGCACCCGCTATCCAGAACACCATGGAAGTCACCTCGACGCTCTCTTTCTCAGGGCGTTATCAATGGTCGTTATCTGTGGAATACACCGCTTGCGTCCTTAGTTCCATCCAAGCTTTAAAGTCTCTAGGATACGCAGCATGGGACTACGCTTTGCCTTTGGTCCGTTCGTGCTTGATCGGGCTGCGGGAACGCTTCTTCGGGACGACGATCCCGTTGCCGTTGGCCACCGCGGGCTAGAGCTGCTTGCAGCACTCGTCGGGCGGCCCGGCGAAATCCTCGGCAAGGCCGAACTGATGGATGCAGCGTGGCCGGGCAGGGCGGTCGAGGAAGGCAACCTCACCGTCCAGATCGCTCGGCTGCGCAAGCTGCTCGGTCCGGCCGCCGGCGGCGGTGAATGGATCTCCACGGTGCCGCGCGTCGGCTACCGCTTCACAGAGGCCATAAATCAGCTGGGCGCGAAGCGAACAGCTTTGCCGCTGCCCGACAAACCATCGATATCGGTGTTGCCCTTCGTCAATATCAGCAACGATCCCGAGCAGGACGCCTTCGCGGATGGGCTGACCCAAGACCTCATTACCGACCTCTCCAGGATGCCGGGCCTGTTCGTCATCGCCCGCAATTCGGCCTTCGCCTACAAGGGGAAGGCGATTGATGTGCGCGGGATCGCCGAGGAGCTCGGCGTGCGCTATCTGCTGGAGGGGAGCGCAAGACGCGCCGCGGGACGAGTGCGCATCAACGCCCAGCTGGTCGACGCGGTGAGCGGCGCGCATCATGGGCAGAACGCTTCGACCGCAGCCTGGAGGATATCTTTGCCGTCCAGGACGAAGTCACCGGCAAGATCGTCGAGGCGCTGCTCGGCCGGCTGCGTTCACCGCCGCCGCGCAATCGGCCGAGCAGCATCGAGGCTTACGATCTCTGCGTGCGGGCGCGCAAGCTGATGGATGACGCCCCGCAGTCGGCACAGGAAGCGGTGTTGACGCGCGCCATTTCCCTCGACCCTGACTATGCCGAGGCCCATCGCTGGCTGGCCATGAACCATTGGATGGGATGGGTCCATAGCGGCGGACCGACGGAATCCAGCCGTAGCCTCGCTTTGCAACTGGCACGCAGGGCTGTCGCGCTCGATCCCGAAGATGCCGGCAGTCGCTGGATCCTGGCCTATCTGCTTGCCTATGAGCGCTGCTTCACCGAGGCGGATGCGGAATTTGCCAAGGCGATCGATCTCGACCCGAACGAGGCCGACACCTTTGCAGCCCTATCCGACATCGCGGTCCTGGCGGGGCGGGTCGGGGAGGGCCTCGAACACATTGCCAAGGCCTTCCGGCTGAATCCGTTTCCGGCAAGCTGGTATTATCTGACGCTCGGCCAGGCGCAATATGCCGCCGGTGAGTACGAAGCCGCCGTCAAGACCTTGCGCCGGGACGAGACCTATCGGACGAGCTCCCGCCGTTTCCTGGCAGCAAGCCTTGCTCAACTCGGCCGGCTCGACGAGGCGCGCGGGGAGGCCGAACTCTTCCTCGTCGCCAACCCGCAATTTTCAACCCGGCACTGGGCGGCGACCGAACCCTTCCGCGATGCCGTGACGCTTGCGCATTTCGTCGAGGGTTACCGTAAGGCCGGCCTTCCCTGACGCCCCATCTCATCGAGCCGAGGAATGATCACAACAAATCATCCGCTTCAAACAGCCATATTCGACGCTGCCGACATCACTTCTCGAGGCGCTGGGCCGCCGAACATATGGCGGCCGCCATCCTCGACTTCGGTGAAGCACCAGCGCACGACACCATCGCGATCGAGCAGGAATTCGCCGACAAGCTGGCCGTGGCCGGTAGCAATCATCTGCGTGTCGTCCTCGGTGAATTCATAACCATCCGCCTTGTCCAGATAGTCCACCGCCGCCATCACATCCATCGGCTCGGGGAGCTCACCCGGCATGTCGATACGCATCGAGGTTACCGTGCTCATGCTGAGCTTGTGCGGCCAGTCATTCTCGTCTTCCGTGAACTGGACATTCGGTAAGCCGAAGGCCCTGTGCGATATCCGTTCCGGGTCGGAGGCCGCCAGCAGATTGGGAAGCGGATGGTAGCGGAAATAGAGGCGGGCGCGCTCGATCGGCGTGTTGACGACGGTAAGGCTGTCGATGCCTTTCTCCTGCAATGCATCGGTGAGTTCGGCCATGGCGGCGATCTGCCGGCGGCAGAAGGGGCAATGCAGTCCGCGGAACAAGCCGACAAGCACCGGCTTCTGGCCGCGAAAATCGTCGATGGCGATCTTGCCCTGGCGGGTGATCGCATCCAGCACCACGTTCGGCGCGCGGTCTCCAGGCTGCAACGGTCTTTCCGAGTGGTTCTCCTGCATGTTTAGTTCCTCCCTTTATGCGTTTGAATCGATTTGATTAATCGATCTTCGGCAATCCTCAAGACGAGGACGCTCAGTCGAGAAACGGCAAGACGACAAGTGTGCCTGGATCGAGGTTGTGGCGCATGCACACATCCTGTGCCAGCGTGAAATACCGTTCCGCCTCGTCCATGTCGTCATGTTCGAGGCTCAGTGTCGCCAAGCCATCATAACACGGAAAGAGCAGTTGCGGCTCGTCAATTTCCTTTGCAACCTCAAGGGCTTCCTCGTAATACTTACGGGCTAGCTTCGGCTGCCCGTGGCATTGATGAATCTGCCCGAGGACGATCAGCGGTACGGAGAGATGGTCGCGCTGATCGAGCGCCCGGTCGATTTCGACGGCCTTCTCCGCTGCCGGCACGCCCTCGGCGGCGCAGCGATCGGTGAAGGTACAGCAGGAAACCGCAAGATTGGCGAGAAGCCGCGCCTGAAAGCCGAGATCACCGATACGGGTCGCAACCTCCAGCCCGCGCCGGCAGATCTTGATGGCGCGGGCCGGATCGACGATCGTGTAGAGAACGCCGAGATTGGAATAGGCGCGACAGGCGGCGCTTTGCAGATCGGCCTTTTCGGCAACCGAGAGGCTGTGCTCCACCTCAAGCACGGCATCGCGGCGGCGACCGAGCCGTGCAAGAGCGGCACCCTTGGTATTCAGTGCTTCCGCCATGGCGCGCGCCGCCTCCCGTCCGGCCTCGGTCGTTCCGTCGATCGGTAACGTTTGCAGGCATTGCAGCGCCTGCGTCGCCCACTCGGCGGCGGCAGCCTGATCGCCCATGCGGAAGGCCAGATGGCCGCGCTCCTGCAGGAGATGCGCATGTTCGACCGGCGCATCGATCGCCGCGATCATCACCTCGGCCGCGGCGCAATGTGTCTCCGCCTGGTCGCGGCGCCCTGCATCGAGGTGCAAGCGGCCGATCTTACGCAATATCCTCGCTGCGGCGATCCGGTCGTCTCTGGCGCGATGGATCGCAAGCGCCTGCTGGTAGTGGTTCAAGGCATCGTCGCGGCGGCCGGCAGGAGCGCAGAGATCGGCAAGACGCTCCAGCAGCGCCAATTGCTCCGCTGTCGCTTCCGGCTCGTTTGCGAAGGCCCCAAGGGCCTGACGGTAGAGGCGCATGGCATCGTCATTGGCGTAGGTCTTGCGCGCCAGATCGCCCGCCGCCATCAGATAGCTGGCGCCCTTGGCCTTTTCGGCGGTCAGGCTGAAATGATGGCCGAGCTGGGCCAGATGCTCGGGCCGCTCGGGCGTCAGGCCATATTGGCGCTCCAGAACCCGTCCGATCCGAAGATGAAGCTCCATGCGCCGTTGCAGCAGGAGATTATGGTAGACGACATCATGCATCAGCGTCTGACTGAAGCGGTAGCCCGGCGATATCGCGGCATCGGGCCCACGCAATTCCTCTGTGATATTGGCATCGCAGAGATAATCCAGTGCCGCATCGACGGCGGACGGGTCGGCGGCGATGGCGCGGAGCAGGGCGGTATCGAACTTCGGGCCGACCACCGCTGCCTCCTGCGCCAGGCGTCTGATCTCCTGCGGCAGACGATCGACACGGGCAAGCAGCAGGGCTTGCAGGTTGACGGGTATATCGACGTCCGTGTCTTCGGCGGCGAGGTGCCAGCGCTGACCATCATTGTGCAATGTGCCCATGTCGATCAGCGCCCGAAGGATTTCTTCGATGAAAAGCGGATTGCCGCCGGCCCGGTCGAGAATGCGTTTGCGCATCGCGACCGGCAACTTGCCATGAGCCTCGCCGAAAAGGGCGGCAAGCAGCCTCTGCCCATCGGCTGCGGCGAGGGGGCCGAGGCGTTGTACGGTGACGTTGACGCGATGGGAATCCAGCGGGTCGGTCTGCGATGTCGGCCGGTAGATCGCTAGCAGCATCAGCCGGCTGCGCTCCAGCCGATCCATCATGAAGCGAAGCACCTCGAGCGAGGCGGCGTCCGCCCAGTGCAGATCCTCGATGACAAGCAGCAGCGGACTTTGCGCCAGCCGCCGCTCGAAGACGGTGCGGACCGCATAGAAGATCTGCCGCCGCAGCTGCTCCGGCTCGATGTGCCGCAATGCACCATCGGGATCACCGAGGCCGAGGACGTGCTGAAACAGCGGCAAAAGTCCCTCGACGTCCTCCTGGGTCAGATCGAGCGCGCGGAACCCCGTTGCCAGCAGCTGCCGTGTCCGGTCGAGATCATCCCGCTCGCCGATGCCATAAGCGCTGCGCACGACTGCGGCGAGCGTGCCATAGGATTGTTCGCCGAGCGGAGAGCAGGTTGCCTTGCGGATGGCAAGGCCCTGGAAACGGGCAGCCGTGCCGGCGATCGCGACGAATTCGTTGGCGAGCCGCGACTTGCCGATACCGGCTTCGCCGATCAGGCGGACGAGCTGGGCCGCACCGCTGCAGGCGAGATCGAGGCATGTCAGCAGCCGCGACAACTCCGTATCCCGTCCGATCATCGGCGCCTGAAGGCCGAGACTTTCCAGCCCGCGCGCCGTATGCGGCGCTTCCAGCAGCCCTGTCAACCGATGGACGAGGACGTTTCCGCTTTTGCCGCGCAAGGTCTGCGCGCCGAGACTGTCGAAGGCAAAGGCATGGCGGGTGAGGCGATAGGTCAGCGGCCCCACAAGGATATCGTTTTCACCGGCCATGGATTGCAGGCGTTGGGCGGTGTTCACCGTGTCGCCGGTCACAGAATAGGATTTTGTACTGACCGCGCCGAAACCGCCGGTGACAACAGGGCCGCTGTTGATGCCGATATGCAGACGCAGCGGCACGCCGGCGCGTGCGTGCCAGCGCTCGCCGACCTCAGCGGCCCGACGGATCATATCGAGAGCGGCGCCGAGCGCCCGTACCGGATCGTCCTCATGGGCGACCGGTGCGCCGAACAGCGCCAGCAGCGCATCGCCGACGAACTTGTCGACGAAGCCGCCATAGGCCTCGACCGCCTGCGTCATCTCTTCGAACAATTCGTTCTGCAGCACCCGCATCACCTCGGGGTCGATCTGCTCGCTCAGCGTCGTGAAGCCGCAGAGATCGGCAAAGAGCACCGTGACCGGCCGCCGGTCGGCATCGCCCTCCGATTTGGACGGCATCGCCTCGATGCCGGGCTTCGATACGGATTGGACCTTGCCTGCGATCGATGCGCCGCAACGGGGGCAGAAGGCGAAATCGGGCTGGCAAGGATTGCCGCAGGCGGCGCAGGAGACAGGCTGCCTTGTGCCGCATTGCGGACAGAAAGCAAAACCGCTCTGAATATCGAAACCGCAGCCGGCGCACTCCATCGCACGCGTCCCACGAAGGCCCGATCCGTCACGGCGATTTCACCCGTAACCAGCGGACCTTAACAGGGGCAGCATGAACCTGCTGCTTGGGGCCTGCAAGCACTAAACAAAAGCGGCAGAACGACGATCGATAAGAGCACGCATACCGGAGTTGATCGATTGCGCGTGCCGGCGTGAAGGCTCTATCGGTTGGGTTGAGATCTGGACGTTCGCGCATCATGATCGCAATGACGGCAGCAGGAGGATAGGATTTGGCAAACACCTTTCGAATCGCGTTGGCGCAGATGACGACCGCCGTGGATATTGATGAGATCTGCGCATCTGCCGCGGAAAAAGGAGCTGCTATCATCCTGTTTCCCGAGATGTTTTCGAATGGGTACAGTCGTTTTAGTTCCGAAGATGCTGCGTCCCGGCAGGCTTGGATCGACGCGGCAGTGTCGATTGACGGTCCCTACCTGAACAGATTTCGACAGGCCGCGCGCAACAATAGCCTTGCGGTCGTGGCGACGTTCCTTGAACGGGGCGAGGCCAAACCATTCAACTCGGCCGTATTGATTGACGACAGCGGCGAAATTGTCCTCCATCAACGCAAGCGTCATATTTGCTTCTTCGACGTTCCGGAAGAGGCTTGTGCGCCGGGCGAAAGCTCAAGCGTAACAAGGCTGAAGACCAAGGTGGGGGAGGTGGCGATCGGCATAATGATCTGCATGGATCGGGAGTTTCCCGATGTAGGATCGGATCTCGTTCGGGACGGCGCGGAGATTATCCTCGTTCCGAACAGTTGTCCGCTCGTGGACGATCCAGGCGTAGGGGACGTGCGCGTGGCCGGGGTGCGCGCACTGGCCTTCCAGTCCGCCGTCGGAATGGCTGTGGCCAATTATCCGGCACCGAAAGATGATGGGCATTCATTCGCCGTCGATCCATTGGGCAGGATTCTGATCATGGGCGGCAAGCAGCAAGAGCTCGTCACCGTAGACTTCGATCTGGATGAGATCAGGACCGTTCAAAAGCGGGAGTGGTTTAGACGGACCCGATGAGCGCGAGGCGGTGGATCATGGCAATGAAGAGCCTTTCCGCTGAAAGCAGCCGATTGAGCGGTAGCCTGCGATAGCTCCAATATGGCGTTCTGCGCCGCGATACCGGTGTGGCAGGCCGCAATTCGCCCGAGCGACCCCGATCAACACAGCTTTGCGGCTGCTCGGCGTCGACGCCGCTGGAAACGCCGACGAGTTCGATGCTCTGGGTCTTGGTCGCTTTCGAGACCTTGAAGACCTCGGCCTTGACGAAAGGGATGACGACTAGAGCGGTCTGTCTCATAGATAAGAAAAGTTCTATATCTCATTGTTTTACAAAGTTAAATACAGAAATCCGCTGCACGAGATTGCTGGAACTGCTTGATGTTGATAGTCGCAGACCCGCTACTCGTGCGCGCGACGGCACAAACAGACAACGAGGTGGTGCTTAGATGACGCAACGAATTTCAGGCATCTTGATCTCGGGAAGTTCTCATGCCGGCAAGACAACCCTCGCCAAGCGTCTAGCTGAAACACTTGGGTGGAACGTAACTTCGACTGACGAGTTTGGGCGTCACCCTGGTCGGCCATGGCCGGATGTACGCGCTCCGGTCGCCGAGTATTATTCGCGCCTCTCTTTAGAGACAATCCATTGGTTCCTGAAGGTTCACCACGAAACATGTGGCCCAGCATCGAGCAAAGAATCGAGGCCGAGAGACGGGCTCAAAGGCCTTTCGTGCTTGAGGGCTCTGCCTTGCGCCCAGAATATACAGCTGGTCTCATTGGCGATGATCTGTCTGGCGCACATCTTTACGCCGATAGTGATTTTCTAAGAGAGAGGATGTGCGTCTCGGCACAATACGATATCGCCGAGAAAGCCAGGCGCGACATAATCGATAAATTTATAGATCGTTCCTTGCGCGAAAATTCCGAAATGCACGCGGCTGCCCGGGAACACGGCCTAAGGACCGTGGAAGCTTCAGACGAGCCCGCCATAACCGCTCTTTTCGACGAGTTCGTGTACCGCGCACTATCCTAGGCGCAAACAATCTCCCAGATCTCGTTAAAGCCGAGGAGAGTGACATTCCAACTTTGCAGGATCAGGACACTTCAACTTTGCGGTGACAAACAAAAATCGCATAAGACAGATTATGGAACATGAGAATGCTATTTGATTACAATGGCATGCCTTCGCCATTCATCTGATAGTCCCATTCTTTTAAATCGGCCGCTCCCGGACTTGCCCTTATAAAACGGCGCGACGCTGCTATTCCTGCGGTGTTGGGATGATTTTTGATGGCCTCTGGAGTTCCGACGCGGCGGCGGTTGCCGCTGCATCCGTGCCGCTGGAGACATGAACCGTCGGAGTTGCGAACTGGATGCCTTTTTCCGCGAATGTCTTCTTGAGCATGGCGAGCGCCTTTCGGCGAACGGCGAATTGTTCGCCGGGTTTCGCCATGAACTTCAGACGAATCTGCACGCCATAGTCCGCCATCTGCTCAATCCCTTGCATTTTCAAGGGCTCGATGATGTTGGGTCCGAGTTCGGCATCCTCCAGAAGCTCGACGCCGATGCGCTTGATGGTCTTGCGGACTTCCTCGAGATCGCTGTCATAGTTCAGGGTAAGCGTAATGATGTCGATCACCCAGTCGCGGCTGAGGTTTTGCACCGCGCCGAGTTCGCCGAACGGAACGATGGTGACCGGACCGCGGTGATGTCGCAGGCGGATCGATCGCAGCGAGAAGCCTTCGACCGTCCCTTTATATTTCGCCGCCTGAATGTATTCGCCGATGCGAAAGGCATCGTCGAACAGATAAAAGACGCCTGAAATGATGTCCTTGACGAGTGTTTGTGCACCGAAGCCGACGGCTATGCCGACGACACCGGCGCCCGCCAGCAGCGGTCCGATCTGGACGCCAACGGCATCCAGGATCATCAGGAAACCGACAGCTCCGATCGCCAGGAACAACACGTTGCGAAGAATGGGCAGGAGGGTATTCAGCCGCTGACGGCGGCGCGCCTCGGGGCCGTCCTGATGCCCCGCCTCTGCGTTTCGCGAGGCCACCGCCATCTGGCTGTCGATCAGCGTGCTTGCGAGTTTCCAGATAACGTCGGTCACCAGCAGCACGATCACGATGCGGATTCCTGCGCGGATCAACCGCGTGCTCACCGTTTCGGCTGCGGCGAGGTCACCGAGATTAACATTCCACGCGCGGGCAATCAGGAGCGCGGCAACCACAATGAGGCCGTTCCGCAGCGTTTGCATGATGACGACAGACCATCCGACGATGGTGGGATCTTCGACCGCCTGCCCCTCCCCGGATTGTATGATGCGTCGAATGATATCATGAGCCACCGAAACGGTAAGCGGCAGAAGCGTGATGACGAACACCGTCCAGAATGCACCGCGCAGCCCGGACACCCATAACAGCCACGATAGGATGATGCTCGCGCTGAAGCCGACACAGACCAGCCGGTTTACGGGCGGGCCGTCGGTACGAAAGTGCCGCAGCCAGATCATGACGATCAAAGCGATTGAAACGACACCGAACCATGCCGCAGTAAAGAGATCGACCAGGATGGGCGAAGCCCCGATCGTCCGGATCACTTCGATGATGGCCCAGCCAGCCGCCAGCACTGCGACGATTGCGAGGAGCCAGTAGTACCAGAACCAGGCAAGCGATGTGACAAGCGTCAGCAGCCGCATATGTGGCAAGCGGGCGCCCGGCGCGATGACAACGCGGCCGACAAGCACGCCAAGGCGCAGCATGAGCGCAGCTGATAGCAGGATGAGCGCGATATCGCGGAACACGGCAGGCCATGGAAAGAGGATAAACGCGCCGAGGCTTCCGATCAGGTAACCGACCAAGGCGAGAAGACCCATTGAAAGCCGGGCCGCGTGCAGCCTGATGCGCTGCCGGACGGTGTCGGCAGGCGCGGTCAGGACAAAATGGAGAAGCCCTCGCCCGGACCACCAGGCAAGGCGCTGCGCGACGAATCCGCCTGCGACAAAGAGTGCGACCGCCAAGATCAGGCCGACAGGGTCGATATGATTATCCGTTTGGAAGGCGCGGATGGCCGCCTGGATCTGACCTGGGAGGGTCGGGACGGCATTGACGAGTGCGAGTAGCCTCTGGCGCAAATCCTGTAGCGAGGTGGCAATCGATGGTGGCGGCGTCTCCTGCGAGACCGCTACCGGCTGCGCCGGTTCCTGATTGCCGGGAACGATCCGATTGACCAGCGCGCGTCCGGGTTCATCGTTCGGCAATTCGATAATAACCCGGATCGGCGCCGAAGAATTGGTCGTTTCGGCCGCCGGGGCGGGGTTTGCGCCAGCGAGCAGAAGCGTTGAAAATACCACCGTCAGGAATGTGGATACTCTGCCGAAGAAATGACGGTCGTCGTTGATGCGCATGTAGCCGTGATCCCCGCGAAGTTGTCGTCGCTTCTGCTTGGTTGATGGAAACTTCGGACTTTGTGAAGCGTTGCACCATCAACGTCAATCGACGAACCTGTTCGGCGGATGTAAACCCGACTCTGCCCATGCGCAAATCTGCGGTTGCTCATGACCGCACCGACTTGAACCCTGCCCTGATCTCCTGACTGAAGAGTTCCGGCTCCTCCCAGGCCGCGAAGTGGCCGCCCTTGGAGACGCGGTTGTAGTAGATGAGCTTGGGATAGGCTTTGGACAGCCAGGGCTTTGGCGGCTTGTAGACCTCTCCGGGGAATATTGTCACGGCGACCGGTACTTTGACGGCGGTGAGCGTGGCGCCGGACATGGCGTTTTCCCAATAGATACGGCCACTCGAGGGGCCGGTATTCGTCAGCCAGTACAGCGTGATGTTGTCGAGGATGGCATCCTTACCAAGCGCCTGTACGGGATCACCTGAAGTGAACACCCAGTCGGCGATCTTGTCGTAAAGCCAGGCGGCAAGACCGACCGGAGAATCCGCAATGCCGTAACCGACCGTCTCCGGCCGCGTGCTCATGATCGCGGCGTAGCCGAAGCCGTTGTTGAGGAAATCCCGCGCCTCATCGAAGACGACCTTCTCATCCGCAGATAGGCTATCGGGAGCCGGCCCTCCGTTTTTAAGAGCCTGGGCTGCGTCCGATGGGAGCGTCGTGGCCCGCTCGATCCTGTTGACATGGATCGCGAGCAGTCCATCGGGCGCCTGGCGACCCAGGGCGTCACTGATGATCGCGCCCCAGTCGCCGCCCTGCGCGACATAGCTCTCATAGTCGAGCCGCTTCATCAGCACATCCCAGGCAGCCGCTATCCGCTGCGGGTTCCAGCCCGTTGCCGACGGTTTCCCGGAGAAACCGAATCCCGGGATCGACGGGATCACCAGGTGGAAGGCATCGTCAGCCGTGCCGCCATGCGCCGTCGGGTCCGTGAGCGGCCCGACGACATCAAGCAGCTCGAATACCGAACCTGGCCAGCCATGGGTCATGATCAGCGGCAGCGCGTTTTGATGGCGCGAACGAACATGGATGAAATGGATGTCCAGTCCATCGATATTGGTGAGAAACTGCGGAAAACTGTTCAGCCTGCTCTCCGCCTTCCGCCAGTCGTAGGACGACTGCCAATAGCGCACCAGTTCCTTCAACCTGTCAGGCTGGACACCCTGCGAACGATCCATGACGGTTTCGCCGTCGGGCCACCGGGTCTCGGCAAGACGCCGCCTGAGATCTGCCAGCGCCGCCTCGGAGACCTCAACCTTGAACGGCCGGATCTCCTCGGATGCGGCGCCGACGACATCAGCGGCGTCGGATGTGCGTGGAAGAGCGGCAGACATGCCGGCCGCCGCAACCCACAACAGCAGTGAGCGTCGTGACATATGCCCGAGCTTCAAGGCGTGGCTATGTTTCAAAGAGGTCAGTGCCATGACACGTGTCCTTTCATGACATCGAGGGTCAACGGACAGATTTTCGACAAGGAGAAGCCCCAGGTGAACCACATAGGTCGCCCCTTCGGACGCCCTGCCCTCGCCGACATTCCTTGCCGCGTGCGCCGCGCCGTCAGGATGAAGAGCGACTGACGGGCGTTGAACCTGATCGGTTCGCGCGCCTCGTGCCTGCATTCGATGACTATCAGTTCTTCCTAATTTTGTCGCGGACGACAGCTGGCCGGCACCCCGGAAAAATGAGAGGCACCCTCTCGTGCGAATGTCAGCCTTGGGCAGCCGCGTTGCAGCGCTACCGCCGTCGAGAGGATGCCTCTCACTTTCTCCGGCTACTGCGCACCGACGCCGTGCTCAATTATGTCGGGAGACAGCCGGCTTTGGCTGAGCGCCATTCAGGAAAGGACATCCTATGTCTAAGGGCAAAATCGCAAATACGGCTGCATCGGTCGCAGCAACTCCCTCTTCCCACACGTCTGAAACCGTCGCGTCCGGAGAAACCGCGCACGACGCTGTCGACTTCATCGAGATCGACGATATCCTGACGCTGAGAAGGATGATTGTCCGAGCCCCGGCGCCAAAAGGCACCGTGCTTTTCCTGCATGGGTTTCCGGAAACGCTGACGGTCTGGAAAGACATCGCGACGACGCTTGCGCGCGACTACGACGTCCATGCCTTCGATTGGCCGGGCTACGGGCAGTCGTCGCGCCCGGTTTCGGAACGCTTTTCCTATGCACCGAGGGCCTATGCCCAGGTGTTGAAAGCCTATATCGAGCGGGCAGGCATCGATCGGTCGAACCTCGTGATCTATGCGACCGATATCGCCGCCCTCCCCGTTCTGCTGCTTGCTCTCGATGAGCCGACGATAGCCAGGCGGATCATCGTCGGAGACTTTGCGCCGTTCGACCGGCCGCAACATATGTGGGAAAACCTGCAGAATCTCAAAGCCGAGCCCACCGCCTCGCCGACAGGCGCCTACATGAACAAGACCAGCGACGAGATCCTTGAGAACGTGCACAGGCGCGGCCTCTCGCCTGCCGAGCAATTCGATCTACCGACCGACGTCCAGCAAGACATGGCCCGCTCCTGGCGCCTCGACGGCGTCACGTCGGCGGATGCCTTCGCCCAATACTACGCGAATTTCACCCATGACCAGAACTTCCTCGAGGCCAACCTCCACCGGCTGAAGACGCCCGTGAAGGTGATCTGGGGTGAGAAGGATATCTACATCAGAAGCGGGATGGGCATCGAGTTCGCCGGCAAGATCGGTGCAAAGGTCGATATCCTCCTGGGCATCGGGCACTTTCCGCACCTCCAGAATCCGAATCAAACGGTTAAAGAAATCTGCGCATCATTCAGATAATGTTAGAACATCTTTGTAATTTTGTTGCGCCCGCAACCGCGGCAGAGTCCAATCGACGAAAGCCCGCACCTTCAAGGCCAGCAGCCCCTGGCGCGCGTATACGATATGAATGGGCTGCGGCGCGCCGTCGAAATCGCGCAAGATGGGGATGAGCGCGCCGGACGCCAATTCGTCCGAAACCTGATAGTCGAACAGCCGCGCGATCCCCGCGCCGCCGACAGCCGCCGCAACACAGTTTGCCGCGGTATTCACTTCCAACCGGTTACGCGGCACCGCCTCCATCGGCGTGCCGTCGACGTCGAATGTCCAGAAGAATGTCCGCTTGTTGAAGATGATCCCGTCGCGCTCGATGAGATCGACGGGGTGCTCGGGCATACCATGCCGCTCGACATAAGCGGGGCTCGCGCAGGTCAACAGCCGGAATTCGCCGAGCTTGGCGGCATGCAGGGAACTGTCGGCGAGGTCGCCGAGACGGATCGCGATATCCACCTGCTCGGACACGAGATCGACCGTGCGGTCGAGCGACAGAAGATTCACCGACACCTCCGGGTATTTCTCCATGAAGCTCAGCGCGAGAGGAAGAACGTACCGGCTCCCGTATTCGACCGGCATCGTGATCGTCAGCACGCCTCGGGGCGTCTGGTATTCCCCGGAGGCCCTCCGCTCGGCCTCATCGAGATCCGCCATGATCTTGCGGGCGGCGTCGACATAATCGCGTCCGGCGTCGGTCAGCTGAAGATTGCGGCTGGTGCGGACGATGAGGTTCGCCCCAAGATGTCGCTCAAGCTCGGCCACCTTGCGGCTGACGCTGGGCAATGGCGCGTTCAGCTTCCTGCTGCCGGCTGAGATGCTCCCGGCGTCGACGACCGCCAGCAATATGCGCATCGCTTCAAGACGATCCATCGGCCACCGCCCGTGAGATTACCGCTTCTGTCTGTTGTCGTTCGAGGGCCGGACCTTCGCAACGTGCTCGACCGCAGGTCTCTCAAACTATCACCTTGCGCCGCGCCGCGGGCATCGATTCTTAGTCGAGCAGCTTGCGTATCGCCATGATCCCCTTTGCCGCATCCGACCAGGACTGGCGCCAGATCAACACGCCGACGCTGAGGATGGTCGCAACAATGAACGGGATTGGCCCGATGAACCAGAAGGCGGCGGCGACGGTGAAGTAGTAGGATCGGACGCCGACGCTGAACGAACGAAGCGCAGGGTTCAAGACCAGGGTGAGCGCGTTCGTCCAGCCGGCGATGTCCCTGTCTTCGTCGCGGGAGGGGCTGGCCCCGATCGCCGCCAGACAATAGTTGATCTGCCGCACCGCCCAAATGAAATCGGATAGTCCCCGCAGCAGCGTCGCCATGATCAGCAGGACCTTGCACTGGAAAAACCATGCGGGATCCTGAGCCGCGAACATCGCGATCAGCCCACCCGATCCATAGTTCGGTTCCATGAACAGCGCGCCGCTCAGCCCGACGATGACGATGAGGTTGGCCGAGCCGAAGAAGGATGCCGAATTGATCGTATGCCCGAGGATCGCGGCGTCGCCGATGAAGTTGTTGTCGCGCGTCAGAACCTCCCGCATCCAGGCTGCGCGAACGCGCACCATATCGACGGAAAGACTGTCGTTCCTCCTCGGCCAATCAAAGGCTCGACAGCCACCCAGACGAGAAGGAAGAAAACGATCGCCGCAACGTTCAGAAAATCCATGGTGCCCCCGAACTTTATGTGGATTTTCTGAAACACTACTTCGCGGCGGCGGCAGCTCCAAGCGTGTATCGATGCCGCCGACCGGGTCGCGGAAAACTGTGCGGCGGTTTGCGACAACGACATGCGTTGACAGAACACCCAACACGCGAAGAGAGAATTAGCTTCAGCTTGCAATGTCCTTGCAGTTGCGTCCGATGGAAACGCCGCTAAAATCGAGGGCGAAATGGTCGACCGCCCTGTCATTGATCGAGCGTGTCGTATTCTTTCGAGGGCCGGGATGATATAATCAACCGGCGGCATTGGCGCGCAGACCGGGGGTGGCGAATGAAGCCTGTCAACGGAGCTTTTGGAACCTCTGAATTTTCTCTTGCCGAAGAGGCTGGCATCTTTACCTGGGTGTTGGCGACCGACACGGTTTATGCGGATTCGGCGCTGGCAAATCTCTTTGGGCTTGATCCGGAAGAGACCATCGCAGGGCTGCCGGTCATCAGATATCTCCACCGGATTCACCCGGACGACAAGCCATCCGTGGCCAAGGCGATTTCAGAATCGGTGATCACCGGAAATCCGTACCGCCATGATTACCGGGTATTCGATCGAAGCGGGCAAATGATCACCGTGGCTGCCTTCGGCCGGTGCTTCAGGGATGAGGCCGGAAACCCGTCGCAATATGCCGGCATCGTATTCCCGACGAATGATCACGTCCGGCAGGACCACCAGCAGGACCACCAGGACCAATTGTCTGCTCACTGCCGTGAGGCCCTGAAAATTGCGCAGTCATCCGGCCTGCAGGCTACGGCCGATGCGCTTGAGGCAATTCTCAAAGAGCTTCCCAAGCCGATGCCTTCGGACTTCGCGCAGATTCATTGATGATGACATCATTGATGACGACAGAAGCATTCCAGCGCCTCAGTCTGGCGCTGGCGATCGGCATTCTTGTCGGCATCGAGCGCGGCTGGCGGGATCGTGAGGCTGCACCAGGCAAGAGAGTAGCCGGTATCCGCACCTATGGCCTGTCAAGTTTCCTCGGTGGCTTCTGCGGTTTCCTGCAGCCTGTCACAGGGCCGATTCTGCCGACAGCGATCTTTATATTCTTTTGCATCACGGTTCTCCTTTTCGGCTGCATGCAGGCGGCACGAAAAGAGGATTACAGCGCCACCGGCACCATTGCGGCCCTGGCGGTCTTTGCGCTGGGCTTTGGCGCGGTCGTGGCGGATATGACGATAACGGCCGCAAGCGCTGTGGCGATAACCGCCCTTCTCGCGGCGGGAGCCATTGCATGGATTTCTTCGCCGATTGACCTGGCTTGAACTCAGGGCCGCCCTGATCCTGCTGACCATGACGATCGTCATCCTCCCCATTCTTCCCAATAGGGCGATTGATCCCTGGCAGGCAATCAATCCCTTCGAACTTTGGATGCTGACGATCCTGGTGGGAGCCGTTTCCTTTGCCGGCTATATCCTGATCAAGCTCAGCGGCGCCCGCGCCGGAATACTGCTGACCGGGGCCAGCGGTGGCATCGTCTCCTCCACCGCCTTGACGCTTTCTTTCGCCCGTCAGTCGAAGCAGATGCCGGCCCTCTCGCCATTCCTCTCCGCGGGGGCAATGCTTGCGGGAGCCGTTTCTCTTGCCCGCGTCCTTTTGATTTGCGGCGCCATTGCACCAGCCGTTTTCAGGGAGCTTGCTCTATCTCTCGCTCCGGCTGCTGCCATCCTCGCCATAGCAGGTGGTTTCGCCGCATTGCTGCAACGCCCGGATGACAGCACCGATTTTTCACCCCGAAACCCGCTCGAGGTGATGGTCGTGCTGCGCTTCGCACTCATTCTCGCCGTCGTGACAGTCCTGACGCGAATGACCTTGATCGTCTTCGGAACTCAGTCGCTGATCGCCCTTGCATTCATCACCGGACTGGGCGATCTCGATGCGATAACGCTTGCCGTTGCAAAATTGCCATCCATCCAGGTACCCGCAGATGCGGCCACCCGCGCCATAGCGGTCGCGGCCTTCGCCAATTTGCTGGCGAAAGCCGTTCTTGCAGCGAGCATGGGGAGCATGCTTATGCTGTTCGTTTCGCGATCGCCGGCGGTGTCGCGACCTTGGCAGGAATTGCCGGCACGCTGCTGGCATGAGCGCTTGGCCGACGCAGAGGGATCTTGTCGGGACTGGCCGCATGCGGCTTCGGACTGCAAGGCGTTCTCACCGCCGCCTCGCCTGTGACAGATGGGCGACAGATCCGGCAAGCATGAGGTCGAACGGAAGGCGTCGAACCAGTCTGGTTGCGATGAAGGTTGCGCACATCGCCGCAGCAAGCTTTGCCCAGGGATAGTCGCCGAGTTGGACATGGGCATTTGCGTCGACCGAAGCGGCCTTGGCTTTCAGCGCCGCTTCCGCATCCTCGCGCAGCATGCCGATCCGGGCGCGAAGCAGTCTGACTTCGTGCTGCAGGACGGTCAGATCATGGTCGGCCTTTTCACGCGCGGTCTCTGCGGCGGCATCGGCAAAAGGCGGTTCGCCTTCGGCGACCAGTTCATCGGGATCGAGCGGAAGGACGCCGTCCCGGTTGATGGATGATTGCATGGACATGTCCTCCAACGAAGAGCAAGAGAAATGAGGCCCGGCATTTCGGCTGGGCCAGGGTTTACATCAGTGATCGCGCCGGAAGCTCTGGCTCTGTTGGCCTCCACCTTGCGACTGGCTCTGCGATTGGCGATCGGCGTCGCTCGATGGCGAGCCGGCGCCGGTGAAGCTATAGGCCCGCACCTTGGCGCTTCCGTGCGTGGTGTCGCGGGTTGCGACCGGGCGCGCGTCGTCGGAAGTCGCAGGCGAATCCCGGCCTTCGAATGCGCTCTCGGACACGGCGAGGTCTTCCGAGGCTTTGCCGCCCTGAGGCGATCCGGCAAAGCCGGTGTTTGACGCGCCTTGAAATGCGCCTTCCGACGACCACAGATCCGCCCGCTCGTCCATGTCGATGCTGCCCTCGTGTTCCAGGATATCGTGGACGGTCTCATAGAGTGCGTCATCGATATCGTTGACCTGGACAAGGAAGCCGCCTCGCCGCAGCCCTTCCGCATAGACCGCACGATCCTCGTCGGGGAAGAAGAAATCTGCTAGCGCGTCGAAAAAGCCGCTGCGGTCATCGCTCATCACGCCGGCATTTTTTCCATCCGCCTCATACCCCGGCATCAGCCTTATTCTGGCAACCGGCACGCCGGCATCCTCCAGACGGGAGATGGCGGTTTCGGCGTCCGATCGGCTGTCGAAAAGTGCGGTGAGGCTGCTGCCGCCTGTCGGGCCTGAGAAGGCCGGATTGGTATCGTTGTGAATGTTGCTCACGGGAATCTCCTCTCGATGCATGGAGCCAGGCCGTCGACCCGACGTCTGGTTCCCTGACCGGAAAACCGGCGGACAAGAGGAATGTTCCAAGCGAATGCAAGGCTCGCCGACATCTACATGCGGAACGGTTTGGCAGCGAAGATCGTTGTGCAGCGATTCAAGGTGCTGCAGCGTCTTTTGCGCGAAACGCGCGGCGCTGTAGCGGTTGACGTCAAACCTTCGAGACGCTAGCACGGCTGTTGACGCATTGGGGATATTTCATATGGACATCTTTACGGCAGCCGGTCTGACGGCTTTGCTGCAGGTCATTGCTATCGACCTCGTTCTCGCCGGCGACAACGCCGTGGTTATCGGTCTTGCCGCTGCCGGCCTCGAGGCGACGCAACGCCGCAAGGCGATCATCGTCGGTATTGCGGCCGCGACCATCCTGCGTATTCTCTTTGCCAGCGTCGCGGTCTATCTGCTGGCGATCGTCGGCCTGCTGCTGGCAGGCGGACTTCTGCTTCTGTGGGTCTGCTGGAAGATGTGGCGCGAGCTTCGCGCCGGCCATGGCGAAAACCACGACGCGGCGGGCGCCGAAAGCGCACCGAAAAAGACCTTCTTCCAGGCGGCCACCCAGATCGTCATCGCCGACGTCTCCATGTCGCTCGACAATGTGCTCGCCGTTGCCGGTGCGGCGCGCGAACATCCGAGCGTGCTGATCATCGGTCTTGCTCTGTCGATCGCGCTGATGGGTATCGCCGCCAACCTGATCGCCCGGTTGCTCAACAACCATCGCTGGATCGCCTATGTCGGCTTGCTGATCATCCTCTATGTTTCGCTCGACATGATCCATCGCGGCGGCGTCGAAGTGCTGCCCTACGTGCAAGCGAGCGGGTTCAAGTTTTAGAGCCTGACCTCGGTCTCGAAGCTCATCTGGTCATACGCCGGCACCACATGGTCCGGCGTCTCGGCCATGACAACGTCGTAGTCGAGCGGCGTGTGCATATGGGTAAGGATTGCCCGTTTCGGCTTCAGCCGGCCGATCCAATCGAGCGACTGTTCCAGCGACAGATGGCTCGGGTGATAGGTATATTGCAGCGCGTCGATAATCAGCACGTCGAGATTCTGCAGCTTCTCGACCGTCTGCGGCGGAAAATCGCTGATATCGCTGCAATAGGCCACATCGCCGATCCGGAAGCCGAGCGAATGGATATCGCCGTGCTGCTGGAGATGCGGATGGAAGGCGATCGTGCCGCCGGGACCGCGGATTTCCAGAGGTTCGTCGAGGTTTTCGATGACGACAGGCAGCACGATCGGCGGATAATTGCTGCCCGGCGGCGTTTCCAGGCAATAGCCGAAGGCGTCCCGCAGCCTGTCCATCGTAAATTGGTCGGCGAAGATCGGCACCCGGCGGCGGGTATTGTGAAAATAGCCGCGCAGATCGTCGATGCCATGAATATGATCCGCATGCGGATGGCTGTAGAGCACGGCATCGACATGGTCGGCCCCTGCCCTGATCATCTGCTCGCGAAAATCCGGCCCCGTGTCGATGACGACGGTGGTGACACCGCCATCCCCCGCAAATTGCTGCACCATGAAGGCGGCGCGTGTGCGCCGGTTCTTCGGATTGTCGGGATTGCAGGCACCCCAGTCGCCGGTAATGCGCGGCACCCCGGGTGACGACGAACAGCCGAGAATGGTGAAGCGCCGCCGGTAGAGCACGCCGCTAGACCCTCGGCATCTTCGAGAACAGCCGGAAAGCGTTCTCGGTCGTGATCCGTGCGACCTCCGCATAGGAAAGGCCGATCGTCTCGGCCAGCACCTCGGCGGTGTTGACGACATAGGACGGTTCATTGCGCTTGCCGCGCCAGCGCTTCGGCGCCAGATACGGCGCGTCCGTTTCCACCAGCAGCCGATCCTGGGGGATCGTCTTGGCGATCTCGCGCAGCTCTTCCGACTTCGGGAAGGTCAGGATGCCGGAGAAGGAGACATAACCGCCGAGCGCGACGCCGGTCTTGGCAAGCTCCGGGCCGGCCGAGAAGCAGTGCAGGATGAAGGGGAAGGCCCCCTTCCCGGTTTCCTCGGTCAGGATCGCAGCCATGTCCTCGTCGGCGCTGCGGCTGTGGATGACGAGCGGCAGCCCGGTCTCGCGCGCCGCGGCGATATGGCGGCGGAAGCCGGTCTGCTGGTCCTCAGGCTTCTGCGTGTCGTAGAAATAGTCGAGACCGGCCTCGCCGATCGCCACCACCTTCTCATGGGCATTGGCGAGACGCACCAGCTCTTCCGTCTGGATATCCAGCTCTTCGTCGGCATTGTTCGGATGCGTGCCGACCGAGCAGAACACCGAGGGATATTTCTCGGTGATGGCAAGCAGCCCATCAAGTTTGCGCACCCGCGTCGAGATCGTCACCATCTGCGCAACGCCGGCCTGATGGGCGCGCGTGACGATCTCGTCGCGCTCCGCCTCGAAATCGGCGAAATCAAGATGGCAATGCGTATCGATCAGCACGGCTTCAAGCCTCCGGAGCCACGTAGCGCGGGAAGACCGGCGTCGGCGCTTCGAGGGCCGTTCCGGCAACGAGGCGGCCGGCCTCACCGAGGGCGGCGAAGTCGCGCTTGTCGTCAGGCGCCGCGACCAGATCGAGCAACTTGCCGGATGATTCCGGCATGAAGGGCTGCAGCAGGATGGCAATCTGGCGCACGACTTCGGCAGTCACGTAAAGCACGGTGCCCATCCGCTCCGGATCGGTCTTCTTCAGCGCCCACGGCGCCTGGCCGGCGAAATAACGGTCTGTCTCGGAGACAACAGCAATGATCGAGGCGAGCGCCCGGTGGATCTGTTGTTTGCCCATGTCCTCGCGCGTCGAAGCATGCAGCGCGTCGGCTTGGGCCAGCATCGCCTTGTCCTCGTCGCTCAGCGCCCCGCATTCCGGGATCTTGCCGTCGCAGTTCTTGACGATCATCGACAGCGAGCGGCTGGCAAGATTGCCGATGCCGTTGGCGAGATCGGAATTGATGCGGATGCCGATCGCCTCTTCGCTATAACTGCCGTCCTGGCCGAAGGAGACCTCGCGCAGGAAGAAGTAGCGCACCTGGTCGAGGCCGAAATGGTTCACCAGATTGACGGGATCGACGACGTTGCCGAGCGACTTCGACATCTTCTCGCCCTTGTTGAGCAGAAAGCCATGGGCAAAGACCCGCTTCGGCAGCGGCAGCTTTGCCGACATCAGGAAGGCCGGCCAATAGACGGCATGGAAGCGGATGATGTCCTTGCCGATGATGTGGACGTCGGCCGGCCAGTATTTCGCCCGCGGGCCGTTCCTATCCTCGATATAGCCGGTCGCGGTGAGGTAGTTGGTCAGCGCGTCGACCCAGACATACATGACATGGGCGGGATCGTTCGGCACCTTGATGCCCCAGTCGAAGGTCGTGCGCGAGACCGAAAGGTCCTTGAGGCCCGACTTGACGAAGGAGATCACCTCGTTGCGGCGCTCGGCCGGACCGATGAAATCGGGGTTCGCCTCGTAATGGGCCAGCAGCTTCTCCTGGTATTCAGAGAGCTTGAAGAAATAGCTTGCCTCTTCCACCCATTCGACGGGCGTGCCCTGCGGCCCGTAGCGCACGCCGTCGGCGCGCAGCTCCGTCTCGTTTTCCTGGTAATAGGCCTCGTCGCGCACCGAATACCAGCCGGCATAGCTGTCCTTGTAGATGTCGCCGTTCTCGGCCATCAGATTCCAGATGTTGCGCGATGTCTCGTGATGACGCTCCTGCGTGGTGCGGATGAAATCATCGTTCGAGGCGTTGAGCAGCGTGGCCATTGCCTGGAATTCGCCGGAGTTGCGGTCGGCAAGCGCCTGCGCGGTGATGCCCTCGGCGCGCGCCGTCTGCTGCATCTTCTGGCCGTGTTCGTCGGTGCCGGTCAGGAAGAACACGTCCTTGCCGTCCAGGCGCTGGTAGCGCGCCATCGCATCCGTCGCGATCAGCTCATAGGCATGGCCGATATGCGGCTTGCCGTTGGGATAGGAAATCGCAGTGGTGATGTAGAAGGGTGTCTTGTCTGTCATGGCGGCCAATGTCCGGCTAACTCTATAAACATGGTCAGCCGCTCTTAGCGCATGTCACCGTCAAGCGAAACATCAAGTTTCACCGCCGCCAATGATTTCCGGGAGGTCGGCATGGTGAACTTGACTCAGCTTCTGCCGCAATCTACCCGTCATGGAAAAGAGGGCGGAACAGAACCAAGTGCCAGTTTTCATCTACCGGAATTGTCGTGGCTGCGCGCCGTCAGGGGCGCTTGTTTGACATTCGAGCCGCTCTATTCGCTTTCGGGCCTGTTCGTCGGCGCCCTCGTCGGCATCACCGGCGTTGGTGGCGGTTCGCTGATGACACCGCTGCTGGTGCTGCTCTTCGGCGTCCATCCCGCCACCGCCGTCGGCACCGATCTTCTCTATGCGGCGATCACCAAGACCGCGGGTACTGCCGTTCACGGCATGCACGGGCGCGTCAACTGGAAGATCGTCGGCAGTCTCGCAATCGGCAGCGTGCCGGCCGCCCTGCTGATGCTCTGGCTGCTGGCCGGCGTCGATCGCAAAAGCATTGGCGTCACCAACACGATCACCACGGCGCTTGGCTGGCTTCTCGTCATGACCGCGATCATGCTGGTCTTCCGTGGCCCGATCCTCGAGCTGGCGCGCCGCGCCATCGGCGACCGCACGCCGCCGCGGCCGGCAACCATCCTCGCGTTTACCGTCATTCTCGGCTTCTTGCTTGGTGTGCTCGTCACCTTGACCTCGGTCGGCGCCGGTGCGCTGGGGGTGACGATCCTGCTGGTCCTCTATCCCAGGCTCGATGTGCGCGAGATCGTCGGTTCCGATATCGTCCATGCGGTCCCGCTGACCTTGATCGGCGGCATGGGTTATTGGCTGATCGGCGAGATCGACTGGCCGATGCTGTTTGCCCTGCTCATCGGCTCTATCCCCGGCATCATCATCGGCAGCCTGCTGGCGCCGAAACTGCACGAACGCACCATCCGCATCGTCCTTGCCGCCACGCTCGCCGTCGTCGCAGGCAAGCTGCTGACCGGCTGATAATGCATGTCGCCCAAAAGTGTGCAGCGGTTTTGAGATAACGACATGCATAAATTAGAGAATTAAAGCGCGTTCGCGCTTTAAAGGCCCGGCTGCTTGATATCGGCGAGAATGCTGATGATAGTCTGCTTGCGGTCGAGATTATAGGCATCGGAAATGGTCAGCCGCTCGGTGATCTCCGAATAGAGCCGCGCCAGTCGCTCCGCAGCGGCGATCTGCCCCTCGCCTGCCGCCGCCCGCGCGCGGTTCATGATGTCGTCACCGACATGGCTGACGAAGAAATCGAAGATCGTGTCGCTTTCCCGGCCGGAAAGCGCGTCGGCCAGCCGATGCATCGCCTTGCGTGATGTCGGCCCCTCGGCCGACAGCATCTCGTCATAGGCGGCAATGATCTCGCCGCCGCCGTAGTTCAAGAGTTTCAGCGCCTCGCCGACGCTGCCCTTGGCGGCCGAAAGCACTGCCCCGCCCTCGCCTGCTATGCCGAGATGGTCAAGGGCGGCGACCAGCGCGTCGTCGGCAAGCGGCGCCAGTTTCAGCGGCAGGCAGCGCGAGCGGATGGTCGGCAGCAATCGCCCCGGCGCATGCGAGAGCACCAGGAACAGCGCCCGCTTCGGCGGTTCTTCCAGGATCTTCAGGATGGCGTTGGCCGCATTACGGTTCATGTCGTCGGCCGGGTCGATGATGACGATCCGCCAGTTGCCGGTGCCGGAGGTCTGCGAGAAAAATTTGCCGGCGCGGCGCACCTCGTCGACTGTTATCGCCGATTTCACCTTGCCGGTCTTTTCGTCGACCGGCCGGGCAAGGTGCAGGAGATTGTGCGAGGCGCCGGAGGCGATCTGCCGGCTGACGGCAGAGGCCGGATCCGGATCGCCGATCGTCTCCGGCGCCGTCTCGGGATCGGGATGCGAGAGCACATGATTGGCGAAGCGGAAGGCGAGCGTCGCCTTGCCGATGCCCTCGGGCCCCTCGATCAGGATGGCGTGGTGGCCCTTGCCGGATCGGTAGGATTGCGCCAGGAAGGCCTCCGCCTCCTCATGGCCGAACAGCCGGGTATTTTCGCCCGGCCAGATGGCGCCGTCGAGCAGTCCGGGTCTATCCTCACTCATGATGGCCTTCATTCATGATGGGCGGCTTCCGGCATGCGCGCACGGCCTGCGGGCGATAGCAGCTGTTTGACGATCGCCAGGATCTCGGCGGCGATCGCCTCCTCGGTCTGCATGGCATTGACCACGTGGCAGCGCTCCGGCTCGCGGGCGGCGATATCGAGAAAGGCCTCGCGCCGTTTCTCGTGGGTTTCGAGCCGCTCCTTCTCGAAGCGATCGGGAGCGTCGGCGGCGGCGCGCTTTTGCGCCCGCTCCAGCCCGATCTTGGCGGGGATGTCGAGGATCACGGTGCAATCCGGCATGACGCCGTTGATGGCGATGCGCTGCAGCGTCTCGATGAAATCGGGTTCGAGATTGCCGGTGATGCCCTGATAGACGCGGGAAGAATCCATGAAGCGGTCGCAGAGCACGATCTTGCCGGCGCCAAGCGCCGGCCGGATCACCTCTTCGACATGGTCGTTGCGCGCCGCCGCAAAGAGGATCGCTTCCATCCGCGTGCCGAAGGCTTCGGCAGCCCCTGACAAGAGCACGTGACGCACGGCCTCCGCCCCCGGCGATCCACCCGGTTCGCGCGTCACCAGCACGTCGTGACCTTCGCCCTTCAGCGCCGCGGCGAGGCGGCGGATCTGCGTGGATTTACCAGCGCCTTCCCCGCCTTCAAATGTAACGAACAATCCCATACCGGATGACAATGCCAACTTCCCGCATTCCAGGCGCCCCGCGTGCGCCCCACCTCTTCTATCTATCCGAAGATATCGGGGAGGAAAACCTTTCGCCGCGGCGACATATTCACCTTTCCCAGCAAAACGCATGGGAAGGCCTGCTGTTCAGCCGGGCGCCGACTTGTCCCAGAGCCAGGAGAAAAACAGCGATTCGCCGAGTTCCAGCATGGCGTCGACCGCCCGGCTGCTGAGCGAGCCCTCGCCGACGGCCTGCACGGTATAGAGCGGCACTTCCCTCAGCAGCCGGGACCCTGCGAAAATCCTGAGTGTGCCGGCCTGGGTATCCGGCTGCACCGGCGCCGTCAGCGGCCAGCGATAGACGATGCGCGCCGACAGCCGGTCGGGGTTGCTGATCGGGATATAGACGCTGACCGGCGCCTTGGCGACGAGATCGACGGTGCGCGCCGTGCCGCCATAGACGCTGGCGGCACCGATCACTTCCTTGTCGGCGAAGATCTGCCGGTTTTCGAAGGCCGTCAGCCCCCATTCCAGCACCCGCTTGGCCTCCTCCGTCCGCTCCTTGTCGGAGGCGATGCCGGCCAGCGCCAGAAACAGGCGCCGGCCGTCGCGTTCAACCGAAGCGACGATCGAATAGCCCTCGCCCTCGGTAAAGCCGGTCGCCAGCCCGTCGGCGCCGAGATCGAGCCCGAGTAGCGGGTTGCGGTTGCGCTGGAAGATCTTGTTCCACTCGAAATCCGGCTGGGCGAAATAGGGATAGAGGTTCGGATAGGACTGCTGCAGGGCCGTGGCCAGGATCACCATCTCGCGCGCCGTCACCTTGCTCTTTCCATCGGGAAGGCCGGTGGAATTGCCGAACTCGGCCTTCTCCATGCCGATCTCGCGGGCGCGCCGCGTCATCGACACGGCAAACTGCTGCTCGGTTCCGGCCATGCCTTCGGCGAGGATGATGCAGCTGTCATTGGCGCCCTGGATGGCGATACCCTTGATCAGGTCATCGACGCGCACACGCGATTTGAGGCTGGCAAACATCGTTGCCGTCCGCGACGGCGCACCGCCGGTTCGCCAGGCATATTCGGAAACCGGATATTCGGTATCGAGGCTGATCTGGCCCTTCGTCACCGCCTCGAAGACGAGATCCATCGTCATCAGCTTGGCGAGCGAAGCCGGCGAAAAGCCCTGATCCTCGTTCTTGGCGAGAAGCACCGTGCCGGTGGCAGCCTCGATCATATAGGCCTGCGCCGCCTTGGTGGCAAAACCGGCGGTACCGCTATCGGCTGCGAGTGCGCCGGTGGCGAGCGGCATGATGCATGCAAGCAGGCGAAGCAAAGGCTTCAGCATCAAGAATTCCCATCGATCAGGGGGGCGTATTTCAGAAGGTTAGAGCGAGAGGAAATCCGATGCAATTGCCGCGCTCAGCGCGCGGCGGATTTTGCCTGATGACGCTTGGCCGCGGCAAGGATCGACTGCTGCGTCAGCCCGTCATTGCGCACCATCACCGCGTCGAAGGCGAGATCGACGGTCACCGTCTTCACATCCTCGTTCTGGTAACCGAGCGCGAGAGAGCCGAGCGGCCGTTCGTAGGGCATGGGACCAATCTCCGGCAGCACGACCATCTGGTCGAAGGACGGCGCGGCATTGTTGACGGACGGTGCTGACGGCGCCACCAGAACATGAGCGGGCGCGGTTAGGGCGGGCGCTGCGGCGGGTGCCGCATTGTAGCGCGCGCTCGGCGTCGAACCGGCATAGGACGTCGCCGACATCGGCACCGGCACGTTGGCCGGCGTCTCATAATCTTCCGAACTCTGCAGCTGGTCGCGGGTGATCTTGCGGCTGTTGGAGGCGACCATCACGCCGGATGCGATCTGGCCTTCCGGATTGATGCCGGGAATGCGGCTGCCCTTCGGCACGTAGGAGGCCATCAGATAGGGCATGTCATGGCCGTCCATGCGGGCGCGGCCGACATATTGCACGCGCACCTTGCCGGTGCCGCTGTGCTGCAGATCCAGCATGTCGGCCGTCTTGTTGGACAGGTCGATGATGCGGCCTTCGTGATAGGGGCCGCGATCGTTGACGCGCACGATGACGGAGGAACCGCTTTCGAGATTGGTGACGCGCGCATAGCTCGGCAGCGGGAAGGTCGGATGCGCGGCGGAAAGGTGCATCTGGTCGTAGACTTCGCCGTTCGCCGTCAGGCGGCCATGAAAGGCCGAGCCATACCAGGAGGCGACGCCGACCTTGTTATAGGCGAAGTCTTCCTTCGGATAATACCACTTGCCCTTTACCTCGTAAGGATTGCCGACGATGTAGCGGCCGCCGCCCTTGGGGATATTGTTGCCGGTGGCAACCCGCGGGCTCGCCTTCACGCCATATTCGGATTCGGAGAAATATTCCTTGCCGTGGGATTTCTTCTTCGGCACCGCCTGTGTCGTGCCGCATGCCGCAACCGTCGCACACATCGCCGAGATCGCCAGCCACCGTGCTGTCGTTGCGAAAGACGCCGCCCCGTATCCCAATTTCATGTGCCCCACGCCGCTCAAAGATCGTTATGGTTAAGGAACTCTGCCCCATCCTGGGCCATTACGCCTTATCCCCGCCCGCCTAACGAGACTTTAATCTTGTTAAGTTCGTGGCAAATTTACGAAGGATTTCGCAGCGATAGCGACAATTCTAATGATTATGGTTTATAAATCACTAACGCGAACGTTGCCGCCCTGCCCCTCGTCGCCGTAATAAGGCCCTGACGCCTCGTGCCGATGCGGGGCATATGGTAAATCTGAACTCACTTGCGAATGCCCGAAAAGCCCAAATTGGCACAGGCCGGAGCGGCTTTCCCAAGCGGCGCGGCGCCACCTTGCCTCGCCCGGCGAAATAGCGCTAAGCATTCTCTGCGCAGGGTTGGGGGATTGCCATGGGCGGAATTTTTAAAAGCTTGATTTTGCTTGTTATAATGACCGTCTCATCGGCCGTCAGTGCCGCCGCGGAAGATTTCCCCGCCTATTGGCGCAAGACGATGACCAATGATCCCAGCACGAATTTCTATCTTGCCCAGGCCCTGAAGCCCTTACCGAACAAGGATGCCGAAACCATCAGAGTGCTCAGGCTGTCGCTGATCGCCGGCAGTTTGTGTCTCGGCGCCACCATTAATACGAGGACAGGCGAGGCCTTTCTGCAGCAGGCCGGATATCACCGCCTGCGCGGAAAGGCCTGGGACGAAGCCGCTTTCCTTGCGAACGATTGGTTCAAATACTTCAACTACCGCTCCCTCGCCCATCTCTGCGCCGGCATCGACTATATGTTCGGGCCGGAGGGAAAACTGGCGCCTAATCTGGTAAAACCCGGCAAGGGCGAGCCAAAGGGATCTTACGACCCTCTGGACTCCTACTACATGCGGCTTCCGCCCTTGCGCAAACCGAACGGCTAAGTCACGTCACCAATTGCCATATGGCGGATTGCGTATTTGACGCTTCGTGGCTGTATGGAACGAAATGCCCGCCGGGAGCTTTGAAGGTTTAGACCTTTGGAGGATCACCATGAATAATGAAACCATTCTGCAGCTCGACACGGTCAGCCAACAGTTGCACGCTCGATCTCGCGCGCTTTCCCAACCAGATAAAGACAACGACATCTCGATCCTGATGTCGGCACTCGCCGTGACGATGGAGGCGGTTCGTTCTCTTTGCGAGGATATGAACCAGCTCAACGGTCCGAAGGGCCTTGGATCCGACGGGGGCTAGCTGCCACTTCCCAAAGCCGTTGGAATTGCGTCTATGCGCAGCATTCCCTCCGGAATCACGCCAAGGGCGGGAACGACATGCGCGCCTCAAAGACCTTCAAAACGGTTCGCCAGCCAGTCTCTGAAAATCAGGGCGACCTTTCTGCGGTTCGGGGCACTTGGCGTTACCGCATAGAAACGCCTCCCTGTCTTCAGGGTGCGGTCAAGAGCAATGACGAGGCGGTTTTCTCGAAGGGGACGATCGATGAGAGGTCGCCAACCGAGCGCGATGCCTTCGCCATTTTCAGCGGCCTTCATCGCGACAAGGGAATCGTTAACCTGCAGCGATGTCGGCAAGGTCGGCGGAGCGCCGACGCCTGTAGCCCGCAACCAGTCGGCCCAACCGATCCTGAAGCGATACGGGTCAACGTAGTGTATAAGCCGATGGCACAGTATATCGCTGGCAAGTGACAGAGGCTTGCTCTTCGCCTGATAGACCGGGCTGCAAACAGGCAATATTTCCTCGTTCCACAGCGGAATGGCATCACAATCCGGCCAGTTCCCATCGCCGAGCCGAATATGGAACATCGATATTACTCGTCGTCATCGCTGGATCGCGGTCCAGGCATCTCAGGTCAATCATCAAGTCGGGATGGACTTGGCGAAATTCCGGCAGCAGCGGCATTAGCCACTCTGTCGCCATGACCGTCGAGGCGCTGATGACGAGGGTGTCTCGGCGAGGCATGCCGGCGATATCGTCAAGCGTTTCGGCGATCGACGCAAATCCTCCCGATACTGCCGAATAGAGGCGTTGGCCTTGCGTTGTCAGGCTTAGCGCCCGTCTTTCCCGGACGAAAAGGGCGTGGCCGAGAGACGACTCGAGTTGCCTGATCCCGTGGCTGACTGCGGGCTGAGTAATGGACAATTCCGTGGCGGCTTTCGAAAAATTCAGATACCTCGCCGCAGCCTCGAACAGGATCAGGCTGTGGAGGGAGGGAATTGACCGTCGTAACGACTGACTTTCATGACTCATGGTTTGAGTTCTTCGCCGTTCGAAAATTGCAGCGCACGGAATCCGTCACACGGTGCAAGACTGCGCACCGGCAAGAAGCGAACACCCTATCGTTAGCGTGGTCAACAAGCCTGGCGGGGGATCACCCACTCACCCGTCGGCCGATCCCACCTCGAAGGACTTTATCGATCCTGCCTCATACTTCCATGAATTTATTTGCCCTTTACGGCCTCACGCCCTCGCCGGACATTGTCGTTCACCCGCCACAACCCGACGTCGGGAGAACAGGCGACAACGACATAGGCCGTCACGGGAACAATTGAGATGCCAAACGATCCATTGCTCCAGCCTTTCCAACTCAAGCATTTGACACTCCGAAACAGGATGATGTCGACGGCGCACGAGCCGGGATACACTGAAGACGGCCTCCCGAAGGAGCGCTATCGTCTCTACCATTCGGAAAAGGCCAAAGGCGGAATAGCTATGACGATGATCGGCGGTTCGTCCGTCGTCGACATCGACAGTCCCCAGGCGTTCGGCAATATCCAGCTCCACAAAGACGAGTCCGTGAAGTGGCTTCGAGAGCTTGCCGACGACGTTCACGACCACGGCGCTGCCGTGATGATTCAAATCACTCACCTTGGAAGCCGAACCAACTGGAATAAAGGCGATTGGCTTCCGATAATCGATGCGTCCCACATCCAGGAGCCCGCGCATCGCGCCTATCCCAAGGCGATGGAGGATTGGGACTTCGAGCGCGTGATCACAGGGTATGCCGACAGTGCGGAGCGGGTCAAAGCGGCAGGGCTTGACGGTATCGAGCTTGAGTGCGCCTCGCATCTCATCGCGCATTTTTGGTCTCCGGCAACAAATAAGCGGGACGATGAATACGGTGGCTCGCTCGAGAACCGGATGCGCCTTGTGAACGATATTCTAACCGCCATCCGCAAGCGTATCGGCCACGAGTTCATCGTCGGCGTCCGTATGGTCTGCGATGAAGTTTGGGATAAAGGGCTCTCGCGCGACGAAGGGGTGGAGATTGCCCGTCGATTGAAGGCCAGCGGATTGATCGATTTCGTCAACGTCATTCGCGGCCACGTCTCAGAGGACGAGGCCTTGAGCCACGTGATTCCGAACATGGGAGCCGCATCTGCTCCCCATCTCGATTTCGCCGGAGAGGTTCGCCAGAATGTGAAGATACCGACCTTCCATGCGGCAAGAATTCAGGATGTGGCTACCGCACGGCACGCGATTGCGAGCGGCAAGCTTGACATGGTCGCCATGACACGCGCGCACCTTGCCGATCCTCACATCATCCGCAAGGTGACCGAAGGGAAGGAGGATCAAATTCGCCCCTGTGTCGGCATGGGGTTCTGCATCGACTCCATCTACCCCGCTGGCAACGCCACTTGCGTGCACAATGCGGCGACTGGTCGGGAGGGCAGCCTCGCGCATGTGATCAGGAAGACCAACGGGCCAATGCATAAGATTGTGGTCGTCGGAGCGGGACCGGGCGGTCTTGAGGCTGCACGGGTCGCGGCCGAGCGGGGCCACAAGGTCATGGTTTTTGAGGCTGGATCCAAAGCAGGCGGACAAATTCTAATAACCGCGGCACTGAAACGACGTCGCGAAATCCTTGGGATCGTGGACTGGCGCTTGTATGAATGCGAGCGCCTCGGCGTCGAATTCCACTACAATCGCTTCGTCGATGAGAGTGACGTTGTGGCAGAAGAACCCGACGTCGTCGTCGTTGCCACGGGCGGACTGCCTAATGTTGACTGTCTTGAGGAAGGACAGGAGCTTGCGACGACCAGTTGGGACATCCTCGGCGGAAGCGTTCAGCCCGCGAAAAATGTGCTGGTCTACGACGACAACGGTTCGCACCCCGCCATGACGATCGCTGAGTTTCTGGCCGACGCGGGCTCGAATCTTGAAGTTGTCACGCCTGCACGAACCCTTGCGCCGGACATCGGGGCAACGAGCTACCCCGCCTATTTCCGTGCCCTCAACAAAGCAGGCGCAAAGTTCACCCTGAACTTGCGCATTGAGCGCCTCCAACGTCGCGGAAACAGGATCGCAGTCATATTTTTCGACGAGTATTCTAAGGTCTGCGTCGAAAAAGAAGTGGACCAGGTTGTCGTCGAAAGCGGGACGAAGCCGATGGACGAACTCTATTTCTCGCTCAAGCCGCTCTCCCGGAACCAAGGTGAAATCGATTACCGGGCTTTCATAGCGGGCAAGCCGCAAGTTGTTGTCAATAATCCCGGGGGCAAGTTTCAGCTATTTCGGATTGGCGATGCGGTCGCAAGCAGGAACATCCACGCGGCCATATACGACGCGCATCGATTCATGGCCGCGGTTTGATCAAGGCCGCAGGGTTGAAATCCCGCCAGGCAGTTCGATTTCGGCCAGTCCTCCACTGATCGATCTTAAAGGCATACGCAAGTCAAGGCACGCATGAAGTCCCGAAAGATGTAGGCCCCGCCCCGTCTGCAAGGTCATGGCCATGATGGCTAGGAGCAGACTCGGTGATCTGATTGCAGGAATTGCGCGCAGGGATGACCCCTCGCCGCGTAATTATGAAGGCCAGGCCGACCGCTGGTGTTTCATGAAAAGGGGAACGAAAACTAGGAGAAAAAAATGATGACGTTGTGGAAAATGCTTTGTGCCGCGGCCATGTTCGGAATGACCATGCTGCCCGCGCACGCGGAAGAAAAGACAATCACCATTGGCACGATGCAGTGGGAAGATCTGGGAGCGATCAGCGGTGTCACCAAGAAGGCGCTGGAAGATTCCGGCTACACCGTCAAGGTCGTGTCGTTCTCCGAATGGGGCATCGCCTATGCCGCTCTCAGCAAGGGCGATATCCAGATTCTCGCCTCGCTGACAGACTACGTTGCACAGGACTATTGGGATAAGAACAAGAAGAAGCTGGAGAAGATATCGCCGGTTTCGTTTGGCCTGTACCAGGCTATTGCGGTTCCGAATTATGTGCCGATCGACTCAATGGAGCAGTTGAATGCCAACGCTGACAAGTTCAGCGGCAAGATCGTCGGTATCGAACCGGGTTCAGGCCTGATGCGCGATGCCGCCAACTCCGTCAAAGCCTATGACCTCAAGCTACAGCTTGTCGAAGGCAGCACGGCTGCGATGACGGCTGAATTGAAGTCGGCCATCGACCGAAAGGAATGGATTGCTGTGACGCTCTGGGAGCCATCGTGGATGATACAGAAGTACCCGGTCAAGTTTCTGAATGACCCGAAGGCGATATTCCCGCTGGCGCAGACCTACAACTGGATAGCCAAGAGCGGCTTCTCCGCCGAAAACCCGCATGCGCGCGAAGTCATCGCCAGCGTATATCTCCCACTAGCAGATATCACCGCGATCGCCGGCGCGGTCGCCGATGGCAAGACAATGGACGAGGCAGTTAAGGGCTGGACCGACACTCATGCCGACCTCTTGAAGCGCTGGGAAAACATCAAGTCGAAGTAACTCTTAACGGCCGGGCCACCGAGCGATCGGCGGCCCGGCCTGGACTTTACCTGGAGTCGCGGAGGGCTCGCTGGCATTGGGCCGCTGCTTATGCTGCCGGTGGCCGATACCGAACCGACTTCGCCTTTTCCAAGGCTTCGATCGTATCCTCGACGCTGAGGAGGACGGTGGTCTCCATGGATCTGAGCGCGCCGCCTGCGCCGATTGCCAGCGCGACCGCCGCCATCGATACGTTGTCAGGCGCCTCCCACAGATTCCAACCGTCATGCTCGCCAAAGGCGTACCAGAACCCATGGAGCTTTCCGCCCACCGATTCAATGTAGGTCCGAGCCGCCGCCCGGCGATCTTCGGGGTTTTCGATCATGCGCGCCCACGTCTCGGGCGTGTAACTGAAACGCGTGAGATACATGGCCATGGCTTGCGTCCTCCGCCAGAACAAAACAGTAAACGCTCAAGCCCGGGAGAACGCCAGTTATTTCCATTGTGCGGACCGGGCCTGTCTGCCCGGTTCATTCGCAAAACGGCGATCATCGAAGATGCCGGCAAATGCTGCAGAGCACGTTGACGCTGCTATCAAAGCTGCTAAAAAGCCAGCCATCGAATGATTGGGTCGCAGATCGGCGGCAATGGCCGGTTCGCAGAAATCGACAGACTGTGGATTTCTGAAACCTTTTCAATCGGATGGAAGAGTGTCCGAGTGGTTTAAGGAACCGGTCTTGAAAACCGGCGTGCGGGAAACCGTACCGTGGGTTCGAATCCCACCTCTTCCGCCAGTTCCCATTGTCCCACGAGAACAGGACGTAGCTTAGTCAGCCCTCTAGCTGACCACTGCTTTCCGTGAGAATCTTCACCAGACATTCCTTCACGATCTGAACCCTCTGTATCCGACCAGCCTGATCCTGCACGAGAAGCCACAGGTCGAGGATCAGCCTGGGGATGTCTGTGAGCACGGGCACCAACTCGGTTCGGTTTGCGGCAAAACACGGCAGAACCGCAATGCCGAGGCCGCTTTCGACGGCGGTCAACTGGGCGGTGAACGAGCTCAGCCGCATGGCCGGCTGCAGGTCGGGGAAAAGCTCGTCCAGCCACACCGACATCGAGAGATAACGCAGCTCCTCGCTCCATCCGATCATCCGGTGAGATTGCAGATCTCGGTCATTCGACGGCTGGCCATGGGTCTCCACATAATCCCGATTGGCATAGAGGCCGAACGCGACTTTGCCGACGCTGCGCATTCGGTAGCTGCCCCGCTCCGGTGGAACGATCCGAAGGACGATATCGGATTGCTGGGTGGCGAGTTGTACGGGCCGGACGCTGGAGCGGATGTCGAGCTGGATGCCGGGATAGTCCTGCAGGAAGCCCGCCAGATTGGGGAGCAGGAACTGCTGGCCGAGCAGCTCGGGCGCGTCGATACGGACGACGCCCGAGAGCGTGTCGCTGCTGTCCTTGGCCGATCGTTCGAAAGCCTTCAAGGACGTCTCGGCCTGTTCGGCCGGCCTCTGCAGCTTCATCCCGGCCTCGGTCAGTTCATATCCGTCGAAATGATGCCGAAATAACGACAGTCCCAACGCCTGCTCGAGGGCGATGATCCGGCGGGAGACCGTTGAGGTGCTCACGCCCAATCGGCGTGACGCCGCGCTGAGCGATCTCGACTCGGCGACGGCGAGAAAGAATTTTAGGTCATTCCAGTCCATGCGTCTTTCCATTTTTGGAATGACGGTTGCCCAAATCGGCAATCGCCTACTGCGCCTGATTTGATATGATCGGGACTGCAGCGGCAAGGGAAATCGCCGCCGCCGCTGGATTTCCAAGTCTTAGAGTTTCCAAATTTGGTATGGCCGATTCTCAAACGGCCCAACAGGCGTGAGGCTTGTCACTATGATCGTTCAAGCTTGTATCAACGGTGCGCGCCCGAGCGGTTTTCACCCGCTCCTTCCCCTGGCAATCGATGCCGCCCCGGTCGCCGCCGCCGCGGCGATCTTCAGCGGCCAATCGCACTGACCCGATGGCGAATTTTTTTCTCCGTCGTCGGGTCAGCCTGATCCGGTCGACCTATCGCTCCCACGAGGCAACCATGACAATTGCAATAGACACTTTCCGCTTTTCAGAATTCGGCGCACCTGATGTTCTGCGTCGGGAAACCATAGAACTCACCGCGCCGGCTGCCGGCGAAATCCAGATAAAACACCTGGCCATCGGCGTCAACTATATCGACGTCTACCATCGCAAGGGCGTCTTTGCGGCACAGCTTCCCTTGCCGAGCGGGCTGGGCGTGGAAGGGGTCGGTATCGTCACCGCTCTTGGCGATGGCGTCGGCAATTTCAAAATCGGTGACCGCGTCGCCTATGTCGGCGGTCCGCCGAACGGCTATTCCACACATCGAAACCTGCCCGCGGCACGCGCTTTGCCGGTGCCGGAGGCGCTGGACAGCGAAACCGTCGCCGCCCTGGTGTTCAAGGGGCTGACGGTCGAATACCTGATCCATCGCTGCGTGCCGGTGACCAAAGGCGACACCGTCCTCTTCCACGCCGCGGCAGGCGGCGTCGGCTCGATCGCCACCCAATGGCTGAAGCATCTCGGCGCCACCGTGATCGGCACCGTCGGCTCGGAGGAAAAGGCCGAGATCGCCCGCGCAAACGGCTGCGACCACACGATTATCTATAGCAGGGAAGATTTCAAAGCCCGGGTTGCCGAGATCACCGGCGGCAAGGGCGTGCGCGTCGTCTACGACTCCGTCGGCGCCGATACCTTTGCCGGGTCGCTGGAGTGCCTCAGCCCGCGCGGCACACTGGTCAGCTTCGGGGAAGCCTCCGGCCCGGTCGCGCCTTTGAATGTGGCGTCGCTCGGCGCTAAGGGTTCGCTGTTCGTCACCCGTCCGTCCATCGCGCACTACACGGCCGATCGCGGCCAGTATGAGGCGGCAGCCAGGAATCTCTTCGCCGCCATCGAGGCCGGTATCGTCAAGGCGCCGAACCTGTCGAAGTACAAGCTCAGCGATGCGGTCAAGGCGCATGAGGACATGGAAGCCCGCCGCACCCGCGGTTCGATCATCCTCATTCCCTGACGCACCTGCCCCGATGCCCTCGCAATATCAAAGGAGAAGTCGATGCCGAAAACCATCGTGGCGCCTGAGGGAATCGGCGAGCCGATCGCGCCCTATTCGCCCGGCGTGCTTGCCGATGGCGTGCTCTATGTCTCGGGTACGTTAGCCCTAGATGCGAACAACGACGTCGTGCATCCGGGCGATGCCGGCGCTCAGACCCGCCATGTGCTGGAGACCATCAAGTTGGTGATCGAAACCGCCGGCGGCACGACGGAAGATGTGACGATGAACCATATCTTCATCAGCGACTGGGCGAATTACCAGGCCGTCAACAAGGCCTATGCGGAATATTTCCCCGGTGACAAACCCGCGCGCTACTGCCTCCAATGCGGCCTCGTGAGGCCGGATGCGCTGATCGAAATCGCGACCGTCGCTCATATAGGGATATAGGCGGGAGATTGCGGCGCGTGAGAGCCCTCACGAGAGGTACGCGTATATCAGGACGCCGACGGAACCCCAGAAGATAAGCGGCGTAAATATCATTCCCGCAACGAAAATCTTTGTCACTGCAAACTCCGCAACTCCGTTCATGCCGCAAACCTATTGCAGTGACGTGGGTTTGCCATGGGCATAAAGTCCGGGATAGATCGGGCCTTGGTCTGAGTTTTGCAGGAATGCTACAGCGCCATCCGCATGGAGGCGATCATTGCCTAGCGGCCAGCCGCTCGATGAAGCGCTCCTTTCGAGCATGGAGTTCACGGATCGAATGCAGGCGGTGGGTGAAATCGGCCGTGCTGCCATTTTGTTCGGCAATTGTCTTCAGGTCGGCGAGGAGGTTGGCGGCCGCGTCATAGCCGGAAGCGTTGCGCCGCGCGATCTCGATCTCGACCTCGCGCCAGACTGCATCGCCCCGTTGTATGATCGCGTTGAGCCGGGCGCGGCGGGCGCTAGCCTCTTTCTCCTCCTGCCGCTTTCTTTCTGCCGCAAGCCGCTCGTTCTCCTCGCGTTTGCGGATATCGCAAATCGCGCCGGCACGGGCTCGCAGGTCCGCGGCCGTATGCGTGGCGGCTGCAGAACTCGCGCTAGGAAGGCTCCGGGCGCTTTTCCGCAACTCGCTTGCCACATACGGATCGCCCTCGATCAGACGGACAAGCATCTCCGTCTTCTCTTTGTCGGGCAAGGCGGTGACGAACCGCCGGACGGCATCCGACGCCATGGGGCCGCTCAATGTCGTCTCCGCGGGGCGTTCGGCGGCGGCCGCAACGAGGTCGGCATCGAGACCGAAGAACTGCGCGAAGGCTTCAAGCTCACCGGTCATCGGGCCTATCCCGGGCAGCGGCGCCACCTCCTCCGGCCCGAGCGTTTCCGCTTGGACCGCCATCAGCCACAGCAGATAGAAGAGCCTGAGATCACCGCCGAGCACAGCGGTGCGCAACGGTGTCAGCGCCGCGAGCCAACCCGATCCGTCTTCACTGTCATCCTCTGGTTCCTCCTCCTCGTATACGATGTCGAGGATCAGGTTTTCGCCCGAGGGGGTGAGCTCGACACCATCGACCTCGCGGAGAAATCCGTCGAAGCGTTGCAGGTCGACGAGTCGCTTTGGAAAGCGGATCATCAGGCGCCGCGTCCCCCAGTTCGCGAGATAGAGGTGCATGTCGAACCAGCGTTCCATGAGGTGGGCCGGGTCACCCTTGAAGTCGCCCCACTCGTAGGAATTGGTGAAGCTTGTGGAGGTGATCCGCGCCCGCGTCGATAAATCCCGAAGGGACTGGCGATCTGCCTCGTTGAGGGGGCGGTCGATCGCTTGGAATTCGTAGTATTGATATTCGCTCATGGCCGTGGTGATCGAGATTTCATCGTGGATGAAGGCGGTTCCAGTCTGCGATCCCGCCTTGATCAGACCGGATGCAGCACGCCGTGAGTTTCGAGGATTCGCAGCGTCTCGGCAAGCGTTACCCCGGAATGAGCCAGCAGATGTCGAACCTGTCTCGATCGTCCCGTTCGTAATGGTTGACTATGCCGTGTCGCCATGATTTCCCGTCCGGGATCATCAAAAGAGGACATCATGGCCGACGACATCATTGTAAAAGACAGCAACGGAAGCCAGCTTCACGACGGCGATTCCGTAACCCTGATCAAGGATCTCAAGGTCAAGGGAACCTCGGAGACGCTGAAGCGTGGAACGCTGGTGAAGGGCATTCGCCTGACCGACAATCCCGGTGAGATTGAGTGCAGCACCAAGCAGGTCAAAGGCCTGGTGCTGAAAACCGAGTTTTTGAAGAAGGCATAGAGCCACCTCGCCGCATCAATCGCCCTCCTGCGGCACTTCCTCGGTGATCACCTCGAAACGGGCGAGCGTTGCCGGGCCGAAAGCCGTCGACATTGCGACATCGGTGGCGTCGCGGCCGGTCGCCATCAATATTCTGCCGATGCGCGGCGTGTTGTGGCGGGCATCGACCGTATGCCAGTGGCCGCCGAGGAAGATCTCGAACCAGGCGCTGAAATCCATCGGATTGGGATCGATCGGAACGCCGATATCGCCGAGATAACCGGTGCAATATCGCGCCGGGATATTCATGCATCGGCAAAGCGCGATGGCGAGATGGGCAAAGTCGCGGCAGACGCCGGCTTTGTCGATGAAGCCGCCATGCGCGGTCCGCAGGAGGTCGGCCTTCAGGTAGTCGAAGGTGATGTGGTCATGGACGAAATCGCAAATCGCCTGGACGCGCGCCCAGCCGAGCGGCGTCGACGAGAAGGTTGCCCAGGCGAAATCGGCAAGCCTGTCGGTGTCGCAATAGCGGCTGCCGAGCAGGAAGACGAGCACCTCGTCCGGCAAGTCGTTGATCGCGTGCTGGACGGCATCTTCGGGAACGACGTCGGGCTGGCCGCTGTCGTAGATCTCGAACTCCGTAGAGATCGTCGTCATGCCCGCCGGGGCGACGATCCGGCTGCAGGCATTGCCGAATCCATCGGTATATTCCCAGGCCTCGATCGCCCGGTCGAATGTCAGGACCTGCTCGCTGAGAAGATCGGCGCGGCGGGAAGGATGAATATTGAGAACGAGCAGCATCGGTGTCGGCTGTATGCATTCATAGCCCAGATGAAACCCGGCGCGTATCTTCATTGTGGCTTCCCTATCGCGGCTCCGCATGTGCGGAGGTGAGTATGGAACGTTGATCGCGCTACCCGGTTCCCGCAAGGGCAACTGTCACCCTGCGGAGACTTGTGGTGATCCGAGATTGCCTCGGAGATAATCGAAATTACCTCGGAGGTAATCCAGGATTACCTCGGAGGCAATCGTGATTGCCTCGTGGTGACGTTGACCTGCACCGTCATGCTGTCGAAATCCGCTCCATCGCCGTCATAGCTGCCGCTCAGCGGCACGGCCTGGCGCGGATCGCGGGCGACTGCGACACGAATGAGATCGCGGTTGCCGACGATCCCATTGGTCGGATCGAATTCCGCCCAGCCGGCGCCGGGAAGATAAATCTGGCACCATGCATGGGTGGACCCGCCGCCGAGCACGGTCGAGCCGTCCCGGTCGGGAACATAGACATAGCCGGTGACAAAGCGCGCCGCGAGGCCGAGGACGCGTGCCGCCTCCATCATCAGCAGCGCGAAATCCCGGCAGGTGCCGGAGCGAAGCTGCAAAGTCTGCAGCGGCGTCTGGGTTCCGTGCTCCATCCGGCGCTGATAGACGAAGCTTTCCCGAATGGCGTAACAGAGGGTCATCAGCAGATGCCCGGTCTCCGTCGGGCGTCCCCGGCGCAAGAACTGGCGCGCCCAGCGTCCGACCTCATCGTTGGGGTCGGGATAATGGCGCTGCATCGCCGGCGTCAGATCGGCAATCTCGTCCTTGTCGTAGGAGAATGGATAAGTGAGCGCCTGGTCGTCCACCTTGAGATCCAGGGCGACATGGGGCGTATGATCGAGGGTGATCCAGGTTTCGAAACGAAGCTCGGACGCCGGCCTCGAAATATCGACGAGCGCCACGCAATTGCCGAAAACATCGTGGATCCAGCGCACATGACTTTCCTCTGGATAGATCGTCAACGACGCTTCGATCAGCCGTTGGTCGAAACTGTCGCGCGGCCGGAACATCAACCGATGCTCGCCGAAATCGACCTCCCTGACGTAGCGATAGGAGGTGATGTGGCGGACGGAGAAAATCGTCATCGGCCGCCGTCCGATAATCTGTTCACGGTGCTTCTCCAAGGCGGCGGCGCCGCCTCTCCTCTGCGAAAGCGCCCTGCCCGCTTCCCCGCTCATCCCGATTTCTTGTCATATAAGCACATTCGAAAGATTGCTATTCTACATCAACCGATCGACGGCAGAGCCGTCCAACCTAAGAGGATAACATGCATATCATCTGGGACGTTCTGACACTTCTGCTGACAATCGGCTCGCTCTATGGCGGTCGCGAATACCGGATTATTCGCGCCCGTGCCCGCGCTCAGAACTGGGGCAATTTCTGATTCTTCGATAGACTGGTCGCATGGCCTCGCTGCCGGAAGAGCGCCGGTCGCGGATACGTCGAATGACGTAAAGCCATGCGCTTCAGCAAGTGCTTCATTAGCTGAGACGGCGTCAATCCGTCCATTCTCCTGTGATTGCAAGCCCGCCTCACCCCAGGCGGGCTTTTTTCGTCGTAATTCTTCTATCGCGCGTATCTTTCTGGCGCCTGCCTCACTTCTTGGCGCCTGCCGAAAGCACCCGGTGTGTCGCATTGTCCATTGCGTGGCTCGCCTCCTGTCCATCCTTCTTCAGCCCGTATGCGGTATTGCCGCAGCCGGACAGGGTGAGCAGGCAGATGCAGGCGATGGCGATTGCAGCTTTTGACATCAGGTGTTCCCTCGGATCGAATGGCTTCTGAATAAAATGATGCGCTTCGCGCCAAAATCAATCCGTCGAAGCCGGCATGAATCGAATGGGCGACGGATTAATCCGCTGGAAAAATGCCGCGAACTATTGAAGTGTAGTCACCCGAGGCATTGCTTGCCATCGCTTTCGGTCGCAGCTTTTCAAGGCAAGAAAAACATTCACAAGTCATCTCTCCCGTAATCTGCTCAAGTTATTCGAGTATATGTCTTTCCGTCTCGCAAAATAACAGGTGTGTCGTTTCGATACTTTAAGTTTTACTCAAATGCAGTTACTTAACTATTTATTAGTAATAACCTTGCGCAGCGGCCACTTGAGTTTATTCTTTTCTCAAAGGGGAGAGAAAAGAATGTTTGACAAAAGCCTGATCATGCCTGTCGGCTTCGCAATGCTCGCCATATCAGGCCTCCTGTTCCAGCTGGCTGTTTACGCGCTGGAGACGCCGGTCACCCAGTTGCACCCGTAAGCCGCTTTAAATTCTGCCAGGAGTGGAATTTCCTTCCGTTTCATGCATTGTTTCGAGTCGGTTTACCAGGAGGGAGCTAACCATGGAAAACGCAGGTGTAGGTTGGATTGCAGCCATCATAATCGGTGGCATCGCCGGATGGCTGGCGGAAAAGGCCATGAGCAGCAACATGGGCTTGCTCATGAACATATTGCTCGGCATCGTCGGCGCCATTGTCGCCAACTGGATCCTGGGTTTCTTGCACATCCAGCCGCTTGCCGGTTGGCTGGGTTATCTGATCACCGGTTTCGTCGGCGCCTGCATTCTGATTTTCGTCGGCCGCCTCATCCGCCGCTGACCCCGGTCGCGCCAGCTGGCCCGGTCGCGCCAGCGGACCCGGTAGCGATAGCTGGCCATCGAAACACCAGAAGCCGGGCAATTAGGGCGCCCGGCTTTTCATTGTCCTGAAGTCTTTCTCAGCGACGGCTCAGCAGCCCGAAAACATAGGCGATGCCTGCCGTCACCGCGAGGGCGATCAGCGGTTCTTCGCGAACCTTGTCGCGCAACTGTTCCGTCATCAGCGACGCCTCGTCGGTCACCGCCGATTTTGCCCCTTGCCCGAGCGCGACCACGCTTTCCGTCAGCCGGGAGAGATCGTTGCGAAGGGCTGCGACCTGCGCCGACAGGTCGTCTGCTGCCATATCAGCCTTGACGCGCGCAGCGGTGGATTCGGCGGAAGCGGTTTTCAATTCTGCCATGGTCTGCTCCTGTTTCATGGATGCCGTTTCAACGAAATGGCGGCCCGAAAGGTTCCGCCGCAACCGATCTTTTGTTCGCCACAAAGCCGCCTCGGCCGAGCGGCAGGCTTGTGCAGCTTTTCGCATGACAAACCCTTCATTTCCTGTCGGGTTTGTTTTAAGGAACGTCGAATGTCCGCCCGCGCGCGGCTCTAATGAATACTGCGAGGTTTGCGTTTCGATGTTCCATATCCTGAGAAGAGCTGCTCAGACCTGGGTTGCCAAGCTGCTCCTGCTTCTGCTCGTCGTCTCCTTCGGCGCCTGGGGCGTGTCGCATCAGTTGTTAACGGGCGGCAACAGCACCACGGTCGTGACCGTCGGCGATCAGCATGTGGACGTCAACGAATTCCACCTCGCCTATCAGCGCCAGGTGGCAAGCCTCGGCCAGCAGTTCGGCATGCGCCTCACTCCGGAACAGGCCCGCGCTTTCGGCGTCGAACAGCAGGTGCTCGCCCAGCTCGTCGCCGGCGCCTCGCTCGACCAGCTCGCCGAAGACATGAACCTCGGCCTGTCCGAGGATCGCCTCGCCCAGCTGATTGCCGACGATCCGGCTTTCAAGGCCGTCAACGGCAAGTTCGACCGTGAGCTCTTCATCTCGCGCCTGCGCAATGCCAATATCCGCCAGGACGATTACATCAAGGAGCGCAGCAAGGTCGCCGTCCGCAGCCAGGTCGTCGATGCCATCTCGAACGGCTTCACCGCCCCGAAGACGCTGGTCGACGCCCTGAAGCTCTATGGCGATGAAAGCCGCAGCATCGACTATCTCCTGCTCACCAACGCCAATATCGAGCCGATCAAGGCGCCTGCCGACGATGTGCTGGCGACGTGGTTCGATGGCGTCAAGCAGCGCTACCAGGCGCCTGAGTACCGCAAGCTCGTCTATCTCAAGCTGCAGCCCGCCGATATCGCCGACGCCGCGACCGTCACCGACGACCAGATCCACGAAGCCTTCGACAAGAGCAAGGATACTTACCGCACGCCGGAAAGCCGCACCATCGAGCAGCTGACCTTTGCCAGCAAGGATCTTGCCGCCGCCGCCGAAACGGCGCTGAAGGGCGGCACCAGCTTCGACCAGCTGGTCACCGATCAGGGCAAAACGGCAAGCGATGTGCTGCTCGGCGAATTTACCAAGGACAAGGTTCCCGACCAGGCCGTTGCCGATGCGGCGTTCGCGGTGTCGCGTGATGGCGGCACGACGCCTGTCGTCGAAGGCTCCTTCGGCTCCGTCATCCTGCGCATCACCAACATCAAGCCGGAAACGGTCAAGAATTTCGACGAGGTGAAGGAAGACATCCGCAAGCAGCTGGCGCTCACCAATGCCTCTCAGGAAGTGATCAACGTTCATGACCGCATCGAGGATCTGCGCGCTGGGGGTTCCACGCTCGAGGATATCGCCGGCCAGTTGAAGCTCCAGGCCGTGACCGTCGACGCTGTCGATATGACCGGCGCCGACAAGGACGGCAAAGAGGTCAAGGATATCCCTGTCAAGCAGCAGTTGCTCGGCGAAGCCTTCAAGACCGAGGTCGGCGTCGATGCGCCGCCGCTGCCGATCGGCAATGACGGCTATGTCTGGTTCAACGTCCGGGAAATCACGCCGACCCGCGAGCGCCCGGTCGCCGAGGTGCGCGAAAAGGCGGTCGAGGACTGGACGGCGGAACAGCAGAAAGCCGAACTCGCCAAGAAGGCCGACGAATTGAAGGCCGCGGCAGCCAAGGGCACCGCGCTTGCCGATATCGCCACGCCACTCGGCATCGCCGTTGAAAGCAAGAGCGGCGTTACCCGCTCCACCGATGATCCGGTGCTTGGCCGTGCCGCCGTCACCGCCGCCTTCTCCGGGCCCATCGATACGGTTGCGAGCGCTGTCGGCGCCGATCCCTCGACGCAGATCCTAATGAAGGTCACCGAGGTCAACAGCCAGCCGACCGGCGACGTGCTGAACAACCGCGATGCCCAGATCACCGCCATGGCCAATGCCGCCGGCGACGATATTCTCGATCAGATGGTCAACCTGCTGCAGACGCAGTATGGCGCTCAGATCAACCAGACGCTCGCCGAACAGGCAACGACCCGCTAGGAGGCTTTATGACCGATCTGAAGCCGTTCCTGGCCAAGGCCGCAAGCCGTGAGCCGCTGACGCGTGACGAGGCTCGCGCCGCCTTCGACATCCTGATGTCGGGCCAGGCGACGCCCTCGCAGATCGGCGGCTTCCTGATGGCGCTGCGCGTGCGCGGCGAAACCGTCGACGAGATCGTCGGCGCCGTCACCGCGATGCGCGCGAAAATGCTGGCCGTCGAGGCGCCGGCCGATGCGATCGACATCGTCGGCACCGGCGGCGATGCCAGCGGCACTTACAATATCTCGACGCTGGCGGCGCTGATCGTCGCCGGGGCCGGTGTCCCCGTCGCCAAGCACGGCAACCGGGCGCTGAGTTCGAAATCGGGCGCGGCCGACAATCTGGCCGCCCTCGGCGTCAAGCTCGACGTCAGCCCCGAGATCATCTCCCGCTGCATCACGGAGGCCGGCGTCGGCTTCATGTTCGCACAGATGCATCATTCCGCCATGCGCCATGTCGGCCCGTCCCGGGTCGAACTCGGCACGCGCACGATCTTCAACCTGCTCGGCCCCCTCTCCAATCCGGCCGGCGTCCGCCGCCAGCTGCTCGGCGTCTTCTCGCCGCAATGGCTGGTGCCGCTCGCCGAAGTCATGCGCGATCTCGGCTCCGAATGCGTCTGGGTGGTCCATGGCGACGGTCTCGACGAGATCACCACCACCGGCATCACGAAAGTCGCCGCCCTCGAAGACGGCAAGATCCGCACTTTCGAACTGTCGCCCGCCGATTTCGGCGTCAGCCCCTGCGTGCTCGCCGACATCAAGGGCGGTGATGGTGTCGCCAACGCCGCCGCGCTTCGCGAGGTCCTCGGCGGCGCAAAGAATGCCTATCGCGACGTCTCGCTCGCCAATGCCGCCGCCTCACTGGTTATCGCCGGCAAGGCGGAGACGATCCGCGACGGCATGACGCTGGCCGCGCGGTCGCTGGATAGTGGCGCCACCGCGCTCGCTCTCGACAAACTCATCGCCGTTTCCAACGATATCGACTAGGATTGGCCGATGACTGATATCCTGAAGAAGATCGAACTCTATAAGCGCGAAGAAATCGCCGCCGCCAAGGCTGCCGTGTCGCTTGCCGACCTGAAGGCGATGCAGGCCGGCCAGTCCGCCCCGCGCGGTTTTCACAAGGCGCTCGTTGCCAAGGGGGAAGCCGGCCATTTCGGTCTGATCGCCGAGATCAAGAAGGCGAGCCCGTCCAAGGGGCTGATCCGTCCGGATTTCGATCCGCCGGCGCTGGCAAAAGCCTATGAGGCCGGTGGCGCGGCATGCCTTTCCGTGTTGACCGACACACCGAGCTTTCAGGGTGCGCCGGAATTTCTGACGGCAGCGCGGGCCGCCTGTGCTCTGCCCGCCCTGCGCAAGGACTTCATGTTCGAGACCTATCAGGTCCATGAGGCGCGCGCCTGGGGTGCCGACTGCATTCTGCTGATCATGGCGTCGCTGACCGATGACGATGCCGAGCGGCTGCAGGACGAAGCTTTCTCGCTCGGCATGGATGTGCTCGTCGAGGTTCACGACGCGCCTGAGATGGACCGTGCGCTGAAGCTCTCCTCGCCGCTCCTCGGCATCAACAACCGCAATCTGCGCACCTTCGAGGTCAGCCTGACGGTCAGCGAGACGCTGGCTGATATGGTTCCGGCCGACCGGTTGCTCATCGGCGAAAGCGGCATCTTCACCCATGCCGATTGCAAACGCCTGCAGGCCGTCGACATCAATACTTTCCTTGTCGGCGAGAGCCTGATGCGCAAGGACGATGTGGCGGCCGCCACCCGCGCGCTGCTCTTTGGCGAAGCCGCCATCGCGGCCGAATGATATGAGCGGCGCAGAGCCCGGTCTGACCCATATCGATGCCTCCGGCGAGGCGCACATGGTCGATGTCTCCGACAAGGCCGAGACGGTGCGCATCGCCACCGCCGAGGGCCATGTGAAGATGGCGCCGCAAACGCTCGCGCTCATCCGCCAAGGCAATGCCAAGAAGGGCGATGTGATCGGCACCGCGCGCCTTGCCGGCATCATGGCGGCAAAACGCACCGCCGATCTCATCCCGCTCTGCCATCCGCTGATGCTGACGAAGGTCACGGTCGAGATCGAGGAGGATGCCGCCCTGCCCGGCCTGCGCGTCACGGCAACCGTCAAGCTGACCGGCAAGACCGGTGTGGAGATGGAGGCGCTGACCGCCGTCTCGATCGCTTGTCTGACGATCTACGACATGGCCAAGGCAGCCGACAAGACAATGGAGATCGGCGGCGTGAGGCTCCTTGAAAAGTCCGGCGGAAAATCCGGCGATTTCCGTCATCCGGAGGCAAGATGAACCTTCTGCCGGTCGCCGAAGCCCTGAACCGCCTGCTGTCTCGCGCAAAACCCGTCGCGGCATCCGAGACGCTGCCACTCGCAGAGGCGGAAGGCCGAGTCCTCGCTATTGCCCTCACGGCCGGCCTCACCCAGCCGCCCTTCAATGCCTCTGCCATGGATGGCTATGCGCTGCGCCGTGAAGACGCACCGGAGCCGGGCGCCGTGCTGAAGGTCATCGGCACGTCTGCCGCCGGCCACGGCTTCGAGGCAAGTGTTAACAAGGGCGAGGCCGTCCGCATCTTCACCGGCGCGCCTGTCCCGCCGGGCGCCGATAGCGTCCTGCTGCAGGAGGATGCGGAGAAGATCGAAGGCGGCATCCGAACCAATTTCCCCGTCCGGCAGGGCCAGCATATTCGTCCCCGCGGCCAGGATTTCGTCGAAGGCGAAGCTGTGCTGTCCGCCGGCACGGTGCTCGATTTCTCGCGGCTGACGGTCGCTGCCGGCATGAACCGACCTGAGGTCGAGATTTTCAGGCGTCCGCGGATCGCCATCCTTGCAACCGGCGACGAGTTGCTGCCGCCCGGAAGCACGCCCGGCCCGTCGCAGATCATCGCCTCCAATACGTTTGGTATTGCAGCCCTTGCCCGCAAAGCCGGCGCCGATGTGCTCGATCTTGGCATCGTGCCGGACGACAAGGTTAAAATCACCGCGGCGATCGACACGGCGCGGGACGCCAGGGTCGATGTCATCGTCACGCTCGGCGGCGCGTCGGTCGGCGACCATGATCTGGTGCAGGCGACGCTTGTTGAGGCCGGCATGCAGCTCGACTTCTGGCGCATCGCCATGCGCCCCGGCAAACCGCTGATGGTCGGCAGCTTCGGCGAGACGCATGTGCTCGGCCTGCCCGGCAATCCGGTCTCGAGCCTCGTCTGTTCGCTGCTGTTCCTGGAGCCGCTGATCCGCAAGCTCGCCTCCCTGCCGCCGGTGCGGCGCGAGGCAGTGATGGAGGCGGCCGTCACATTGCGCGCCAATGATCACCGGCAGGACTATATCAGGGCGAAACTTTCGAAGTCTGCTGCCGGAAGCTGGCTGGTCGACCCCTTCGGCAAGCAGGATTCCTCGATGATGAAGATCTTCGCCGAAGCCGACTGCCTCATCATCCGCCCGCCGCAGGCGCCGGAACTGCCGGCCGGAGCGCCCTGCCCGGTCATGCTGCTGCGGCCGGACCTTCTCGTTTAGCTGCATCTCCAACTGTTGCGGAGAGCGAAAAGACACCCGCCTGCACTGATCCGCCACTCGCGCCCGCACCGAAATCTGCAACCGCATGGGTCGCGCTTCGCCTGAGTTCTCTTTGCGGGAGATAGGCGCGCTCGGGATCGCCGATCAGCACCTCGATGCCGGCGGTCTGGCAACGCCGCAGGAAAGCCATCGCCCGCAAGGCAAGGGCGGGATGATAGAACAGGTCGCCGACGAGCAGGAGATCCGCCACGGGCGGTGGCCCATCGATGATATCTGCGGCAATGGCCGCAATGTTCACCCCGTTAATTTCCGCGTTAAGGCCCATCGCGGCGATGGCATTGGCATCGATATCGACCGCCGTCACTGCGGCTGCTCCGGCCTTTGCCGCCGCGATGGCGACGAGCCCGGAGCCGGCGCCGAGATCGAGGACGCGACGACCGGCGACCGTTTCCGGCCGGTCGAGCAGATGGCGGGCCAGCACCGCGCCGCCGGCCCAGGGATAGGCCCAGTAGGGCGCTGGATCTGTCTCTCCCCGGCCGGCAAGCCGCCAGAGCCCGCTCGCAGGTCCGGCCTGATGAAGCTGGATTTCGGGGATGGAGGTAACCGGCGATATCGGCAGATTGGCCTTGATGAAGGCGGTCGGATCGGGGTGCGGCTGGCGCGCGCGTTTCATCGTCGTCTGCTCCTGCCGGCGCTGAAGCTCAATAATTCTTCATGGCACGATGCGGCGCAGCCGCAAGGCTTCGTTGCAGAGCGTACTGAAGACCGGAACGCTGAGGATCGCCGTCTCCGCCATCACCTTTGCCTCCCCGAGAAATACGAGCCACAGCCCCGCGCCGGATCGGCGAAGGGCTGCTGGCGAAATCAGCCGGGCTTCTTCTTTGAAAATTTGTTCTTCGGCGCAGCGCCGCCCTTGCCCTCGGATCTCGGCCCGTCGAACTTGGCGCCTTCGAATTTCGGCTTGTCGTATTTGGGTTTGTCGGATTTCGGGCCGTCGAAACCGGGCTTGCCTGGTTTCTTGCTCCAGGGCTTGCTATCGCGTCTCTCCCCGCCGCTATTGTCGGCTGCCGCGTATCCGCCGCCTGGACCCTTGCCGAACTTGTTCTTCGGCCGCTCGCCACGGGAGGCATCATCCGGCCGCTCGTCACGCGATGGCTTGCCGGCATAAGGCTTCGGCGACGGCGCCCGGCTGAAATCCGGCGTGCCGGAAAGCCGGGTCACGCGGATGCCGCGTTCGAGCGCCTTGTTCGGCCCGATCGCCGCCTGGAAGCTTTCGGCACTTGCAGCCGCGATCTCCACGAAGGTTTCCTCGGGCTGCATCTTGATGGCGCCGATCTCCCGCTTCGTCACATTGCCGTTGCGGCAAAGCATCGGGATCAGCCAGCGCGGCTCGGCATTCTGCTTGCGCCCGACCGAGACGGAGAACCAGACGCTGGCGCCGAAATCTTCGCGCGGACCCTTCTGCGCCGGCTCGTAGGGCTCGGCATTGTCGCGGCGCTTGCGGCTGCGATCGTCCTGCACGGTGACCTCGATCAGATCCTCGGGCGCCGAATGATTGGTGCGGTAGAGACGCAAGAAGGCGGCGGCGAGCTTTTCGGCGCCGTGGCTGGAAAGAAGCTGCTGCACCAGCCCCTGTTCTTCTTCCTGCGGCGCTTCGCTGAAGATCGGATCGGCGAGCAGCCGCTCGTCGTCGCGTTCGTTCACCTCTTCGGCGGACGGCGGCCGCGCCCAGGCGGCCGAAATACCGGCATTTTCGAGCAGGCGCTCTGCCTTGCGGCGTGCATTCAGCGGCACGATCATGGCGCTGATGCCCTTGCGCCCGGCCCGGCCGGTGCGGCCGCTGCGGTGCAGCAGCGTTTCCGGATTGGTCGGCAGGTCGGCATGGATGACGAGATCGAGGCCCGGCAGGTCGATGCCGCGGGCGGCGACATCGGTCGCGATGCAGACGCGGGCGCGCCCGTCGCGCATCGCCTGCAGCGCATGGCTGCGCTCGTTCTGCGTCAGCTCGCCGGACAGCGCCACCACGGCGAAATTGCGGTTGTTGAACCGCGCCGTCAGATGATTGACGGCGGCGCGCGTCGAACAGAAGACGATGGCGTTGGTCGCCTCATAATAGCGCAGCACGTTGATAATAGCGTTCTCGCGGTCGCTCGGCGCCACCATCAGCGCGCGATATTCGATATCGACATGCTGCTTTTCCTCGGCCGCGGTGCTGATGCGCACAGCGTCGCGCTGGTAGCTCTTGGCCAGCTTGGCGATCGCCGCCGGCACGGTTGCCGAAAACATCAGCGTGCGACGCTCGTCCGGTGCCGAATCGAGAATGAATTCCAGGTCCTCGCGAAAACCGAGATCGAGCATCTCGTCGGCCTCGTCGAGCACGGCGGCCTTCAGTTCCGACATATCGAGCGCCCTGCGGCGGATATGGTCGCAGAGCCGGCCGGGCGTGCCGACGACGATATGGGCGCCGCGTTCGAGCGAGCGGCGCTCGCTGCGGATGTCCATGCCGCCGACGCAGCTTGATATCACCGCGCCGGTCATTTCGTAGAGCCATTCGAGCTCGCGCTTCACCTGCAGGGCAAGCTCGCGCGTCGGGGCGATGACGAGGGCGAGCGGGGCGCCGGCATTGCCGAAGCGTTCCCTGCCCTCAAGCAGCGTCGGCGCCAGCGCCAGCCCGAAGGCGACGGTCTTGCCGGAACCGGTCTGGGCCGAGACCAGCGCGTCGGAAGCGGCAAGCGCCGGATCGAGCATCGATTTCTGCACCGGGGTGAGTTCGGCGTAACCGCGCTTCTGCAACGCCTTGGCGATCGCCGGAACGACGCCGTTAAATTCTGTCATGAGTTCGATCTTTCGGAGCTGTCAGGCGCGAAATGCGCCATGGCCGGAGCCAGCCGGCGGGGTATTTGCGCCGTTCCTAGCCGCTCCCGCGGCGATTGTCAAAGTGTGCGGCTGCGCCACAGCCATGCGTCGATATGGCTTGCCCGGCCGCGCAGCGTTGTTTCCAACGGCCCCTCCATCCGTCCGGACTGCGCAAGCACGCTGTCGGAGCCCGCGGCGCGGACGATTTCGGCGCTCAGCGCCAGCTCGACGCCGTGGCGGGCGGCGACCTCCATCAGGCGGCTGCCGACATTGATGGTGTCGCCCGCCGCGGTGATCTGCTGCCGGTCGCCGGTGCCGAGACGCGAGGCGACGATCGGGCCGCAATGGGCGCCGACCTTGAAGCCGATCTTCTTCTGGGCAAAGCCGGCATGGGCGCCAAGCCAGGCCCGTGTGCGTTCGCAGAGGCCGACCGCGCAGGCAGCGGCCCGGGCGGCATCGTCATCGGCAGGCTCCGGCAGGCCGAACAGGATCATCGCCCCGTCGCCCATGAAGCTGGTGATGGCGCCGCCATGAGCGCGCGCCTCCTCGTCGATCAGCTCGAAGAAGCCGCTCAGCACTTCGCTCACCTTGACCGGTCCGAGGTTTTCGCTGAGACCGGTGAAGCCCGAGAGATCGATGAAGATGACGGCGGCGTTCTGGCGCACCGGCGCAGCCAGAAAATTCGGATCGCGCGCCAGCCACTCGCCGAGACCCGGCGCCTCGATGCGCTGCAGCAGCGCGCTCTGCTCGGCGAAATGGCGGGCGCGGCCGCGGTCGAGCCAGAGTTCGGCCGCGCCGAGGATCAGCGCCGGCGGCAGCGCGGCGGCGATCGGCAGCGCCGCACTCAGCCAGTAGCCATGCGCAAAGGCCGACAGATTGAGCATCGCCCAGACGACCAGCGTCAGTACGATGATGACATAACCTGCCGCACTGCGGCGCCAGGCGATCAGCGACACCAGCACGAGCGTCAGACCGATGGCGATGCCGGCATCGATCAGCCTGATCCTGCGGTCGCGCACCATGCCGTCGCCGGTGACGAGATGGGTGATCGCCGTCGACATCACCTCGACGCCGGGCATGACGGGATCGAACGGCGTCGGAAAGACGTCGCCGCCGCCGGTGACCGTCGAGCCGATGACGACGATGCGACCAGTGACCGCATCCGCCGACAGCTTGCCGTCAAGCGCATCGGCGGCGCTTGACGTGGCGATACTGCCGTGCCCGCCATAGAAGGTCACCGGCAGGCGCTGGCCGATATCGGTGGGAATGCGCAGCTTGCCGAGCATGATGGCATCGGGTTCGATGCTGGGATTGACACCGAGGGCCACCGATGCGGCGCGCAGCGGAAAGGCCGGATCCAGCCGGTCCGCGGCCCGCGAGATCAGCGGAATGAAGCGTGGTGTGCCGGTCTGATCGGTGGCGACATTGACGATGCCGACCGCGGCCGCCTCGGCAAAGCGGGGAAGCGGCAAGAGAAGCTGGCTCGCTTCGGGAATGGCGGCAAGCGGATCGTTCGCCGCATCGCTGACCTGCTGGCGGCTTTGCGCGAAGGTGGCGGCTGCGGCAATGACACTCGGCCCCTGGGCAAGGGCGGCAGCCAGCGCCGCATCGCCCGCCTCCGGCCCTGGATCGACCAACAGAATATCGAGTGCGAGGGCCTTCGGCTTCAGCGCGTTGATCGCGCCGACGAGCCGCGCAAGTGTGGCCCGATCCAGCGGATAGCCGTGGGCGGCGGCTGTGCGGTCGTCAATGGCGACGATCGAGACGACGGGAGGCGGTGTCTTTGCCCCGACGATGGCGCTGCGGATATCGGCAAGCGAAGCCTCCATCCGATCGAGAAGGCCGCTTCCGCCATTGAGATTGGCATAGCCGAGTGCCGCCGCCCAAAGACCGGCGACGAGCAGCGCGATCACAGTCTGCAGGCGATGGTTCATGGGACTTATTGGCCGAGACGGGCAAGAAGAGCGGCAACGCGGGGCGCCGGCCAGCGACGCACGACGAGCGGGCCGGTTCCATCAGAGACGTCGACGCCCTCGCCCGGCGACAGCACCACTTGCTCGCCGGCCGGTCGGCGGACCGCGACGCTGCCTCTGACGACCAGCACCGAGGTCTTGCCGCCGGCGACGTCGACCGCCCATTGGGTGCCGCGCACCGCGGCGATCGCCTGCGGCGTCACCACCTGGAAACCGCCCGCGTGCTGGCTGCTGTCGACATCGACGAGGATGGCCTTGCGCCGCAGCGATGCCGAATCGGGACTGCCGTCACGATTGCGGTCGGCAAGGCGGAAGGATGCGCCGGCCTCCGCCGTCACCTTGACGCCGCCCGGACAACTGAACACCTGGCGGCCACCGGCGTCGCGCGAAATCGTGCAGCCGGCAGACTGGGCAAAGGTTGCCCCTTCAGCAAACAGGCCGACCGCGAGTGCGCCGGCAAACAGGCAGCGAAGCGTGATATTCATGGAAAGCCCCCATGACCGTGCGGAGCGGCTCATTTCGAAAGCGCCCGCCAACCGTCTTCTTCCATGCCGGACATGATAGCCGAATTCGGATATTTCCCTAGGCAAAAAAGCAGGCCGGCCAATCGCAGGGGGCGTCTCAAGGACCGCTCCTTGTTTCGGGTGCCGGCCCGGCATAACGCGCCCGCGGCCGGATCAACTCTCCGCTCCCGATTTGCTCCATCGCATGTGCAAGCCAGCCGGCGGAACGGGCGAGCGAAAAAATAATGATCGGCGCCTCCCGCGGCAGATCGAAGGCGGTGGCCATTGCGGCAAGCGCGAAATCGACATTGACCTTTTCGCCGACCATCGCTTCGCCGGCGTCACGGAGGTTTGCAAATTCCGGCGGCAGGGGAAAATGCGAAAGCAGCGCCTGAGCCCTGATATCGCCATCGGGATAGAAAAGATGGCCGAAGGCTGAGAGGTGATTGCCCTGGACAAGCGAGCGGCGGATCGCCTGCTCCGCCCCGAGCGCTGAAGCTGCCTCGATCAGGGCGTCGACGCCCTGCCAGGCAGCACCATGCAGCGGCCCTGTCAGCGTCGCCAGACCGGAAAGCACGGCGGCCGAAAGGGCGGCACCCGCCGATGCCGTCACCCGTGCTGCAAAGGCCGAGGCATTCAGTTCGTGATCGGCAAGCAGCACCAGCGCGCGACGCAGGCAATCGGCGGCATCCGGCCGTTCCCAGCTTGCGGCCAGCCGCAGATGCAGCGGCGGCTCCGAAGGCCCCGGCGCCAGCGCATCGGCGACGGTGGAGAGAACGCCCTGCGCCTCGCGCCGCAGGGCCGCCTGCGAGCGGCCGAGCGACGGCAGATCTGCCGTCACCCGCTCCGCAAGCGCCACAAACGCAGCCTGAAGCGATGGCGGGGCATACCCGGATGCTGTGCTCGAGACGAGCGCTTCCGTACCATTCCAGAGCAGGGCTGCCGTCTGTTCCAGCGTCGCCACCTCGGCAAAATCGGCCGCGTCCCGTCCGCGATAGAAAAGCCGTCCATCAATGATGGTGGAGATCGCCGAAGACAGAACCGGATCGCCCCAGCGGATCGTCTCGGCGGCAACCGTTTCGGCTTTACGCTGACCGGCATGGCGTTCGGCAAGCCGCTTGACGTCTGCAGACTGGTAGAGGCTGCGGCGTGGGTCGGCGGGATCCGGCTTGGCGCGGATGCGCCCGCGGCTGACATTGGCGTAGAGCGTCTGCGGCTTGGTTTTCAGCGCTTGCAGCGCCTCCTCGGCAGTCAGCCACGACATCGAAGCCTCATATTGATCAATTGCATCAAGATTGACGTCAATGAGACTAGGTCGGATCATTCAAGCCGTAAAGGAGAAAACCACATGAAAAATGGCTTGGAAGACGTCATTGCCGCCGAAACGCAGCTCTCGGATGTCGATGGCGAAGCGGGTCGGCTGATCATCCGCGGCGTATCGCTGGATCATCTGGTCGCTGACGCCACCTATGAAGGCGTCGCCGCACTCTTGCTCGACGGGCTGATGGAACGAAGCTTCGCCGAAGCGCAATTGCGCGACTGGCTGGCGAAAGCGCGAACCGGGGTGTTCGACCATATCAAGGCTGCCGATGCCGCCTTGCTCGCTTTGCCTCCGGTCGACGCGATGCGGGCGCTGATTGCCCGGCTGCCCGACGGCGAGGATTTCGACACCGCGCTCCGCCTGCTGGCCGCGCCCGCAGTCTTCCTGCCGGCGATTCTCAGGCTTCAGCGTGGCGAAAAACCGATCGCGCCCGACGCCTCGCTGCCGCAGGCGGCCGATATCCTGCGCATGCTGACCGGAAAAATGCCGACCAGGGAGCAGACGGCCGCACTCGACGCCTACCTCGTGACGATATCCGACCACGGCCTCAACGCCTCGACCTTCGCATCGCGCGTCATCGCCTCGACGCAGGCCGGTCTCACCTCCTCGGTACTGGCGGCATTGAGCGCGCTGAAGGGACCGCTGCACGGCGGTGCGCCCGGTCCGGTGCTCGATATGCTGGACGCGATCGGAACAGCGGAGAATGCCGGGCCTTGGCTCGGCGCAGCGCTCGACCGCGGCGAAAGGCTGATGGGCTTCGGCCACCGCATCTACCGCGTCCGCGATCCCCGCGCCGATGCGCTGAAAGGCGCGCTGAAGCCGTTGATCGCGTCAGGACAGGTGGACAGCGCCCGCAGCGCCCTGGCCGAAGCCGTAGAAGCCGCGGCATTGGCGATCCTCAAGGCGCGCAAGCCGGACCGGCCGCTCGACGTCAATGTCGAATTCTATACGGCGCTGCTGCTCGAAACGCTCGGCTTCCCGCGCCAGGCCTTCACCGGCGTCTTTGCGATCGGCCGCACCGTCGGATGGCTGGCGCATGCGCGCGAACAGGCGCTCGACGGCCGGCTGATTCGCCCGCGCTCGGTCTATATCGGCCCGTTGCCGGCTGCTGCTTGAAGGTTGATCCGGCAGAGCATCCGGATCCAATCCAGATCGCGCCTAACCGCGCGATCTGGTGCCGCACTCGTCAAACGAGGCGGCTCTGTTCCGTCGCCGCTTCGATGAAGCTGGCAAACAGCGGATGCGGGTCGAGCGGCCGGCTCTTCAGTTCGGGGTGGTACTGCACACCGATGAACCAGGGATGGTCGGGATATTCGATCGTCTCCGGCAACACGCCATCCGGCGACATGCCGGAGAAGACGAGGCCGCAGCTCTCGAGCCGGTCCTTGTAGTCGACATTGACCTCGTAGCGGTGGCGGTGACGCTCGGAAATATCGGTTGAGCCGTAGATCTCCGAGATCTTCGTGCCCTTCTTCAGCGCCGCCTTGTAAGCGCCGAGGCGCATCGTGCCGCCGAGATCGCCGGCTGCCGTGCGCTTCTGCAACTCGTTGCCCTTGATCCATTCGGTCATCAGACCGACCACCGGCTCCTTGGTCGGGCCGAATTCGGTCGAGGAGGCGCCGGACACATCTGCCAAGTTGCGGGCAGCCTCGATGACGGCCATCTGCATGCCGAAGCAGATGCCGAAATACGGCACCTTGCGTTCGCGGGCGAAGCGGGCTGCGAGGATCTTGCCTTCCGAACCGCGTTCGCCGAAGCCGCCGGGCACGAGGATGCCGTGCACCTTTTCGAGATAGGGAGCCGGATCTTCCTTTTCGAAGACCTCGGACTCGATCCATTCGAGCTTGACCCTGACGCGATTGGCGATGCCGCCGTGGTGCAGCGCCTCGATCAGCGATTTATAGGCATCCTTGAGGCCGGTATATTTGCCGACGATCGCGATCGTCACCTCGCCTTCCGGCGTGCGGATGCGGTTGCAGACCTCTTCCCACGGGTCGAGACGCGGCTTCGGCGCCGGCTCGATGCCGAAGGCGGCAAGCACTTCGTCATCAAGGCCTTCCTTATGGTAGGCGATCGGCACGTCGTAGATGTTGGCGACATCGAGCGCCTGGATGACGGCGGACGGGCGCACGTTGCAGAACAGCGACAGCTTGCGGCGCTCGGCCTCCGGAATTTCGCGGTCGGCGCGCACCAGCAGGATATCGGGATGAATGCCGAGCGCCTGCAGTTCCTTGACCGAATGCTGGGTCGGCTTGGTCTTCAGCTCGCCGGCCGCCGGAATATAGGGCATCAGCGTCAGGTGGACGTAGACGGCGGTGCCACGCGGCAGATCGTTGCCGAGCTGGCGGATCGCCTCCATGAACGGCATCGCCTCGATGTCGCCAACCGTGCCGCCGATCTCGCAGATGACGAAGTCGTAATCGTCATTGCCCTCGATAACGAAATCCTTGATCTCGTTGGTAACGTGCGGGATGACCTGCACCGTCGCGCCGAGATAGTCGCCGCGCCGTTCCTTGTCGATGATGTTCTTGTAGATCCGGCCGGTGGTGATGTTGTCGGTCTTGGTCGCCGAACGCCCCGTGAAGCGTTCGTAATGACCGAGATCGAGATCGGTTTCCGCGCCGTCGTCGGTGACGAAGACCTCGCCGTGCTGGGTCGGGCTCATCGTGCCCGGGTCCACGTTCAGATAGGGGTCGAGCTTGCGAAGCCGGACCCGATATCCACGGGCCTGCAGCAACGCTCCGAGAGCCGCGGCCGCAATTCCTTTTCCGAGAGAGGAAACCACGCCGCCAGTGATGAATACGTATCGCGCCATGGGATTCACCGGATACCTTTTCAAAAACGATTCCACCAGCCCCAAAAATTCTTTTCCGGAACTTTCGGCGCGTGGCGCAGGAATCTGAACAAAAGAAAACCGGCAGACCCTGGGGCCTGCCGGCGGTTTATGTCGAAGCCCGGTTTATTGTCCCGTCGGGACGCCGGAAGGCTGAGCCGGCGCCGGCGTGGCCGGAGCTGCTGGCGCAGTCGTCGCCGGAGCGGTCGCTGCCGGTGCGGTGGCAGCAGGAGCCTGAGTTGCCGGAGAAGTCGTTGCTGGCGCAGTCGTTGCCGGCGCCTGAGCGGCAGGAGCCTGCGGTGCGGGCGTCGCCGCCCCGCTGCTCGGAACGCCGTTGCCGGCCGGCTGGGCTGCCGGAGCCTGCGCGCCGCCGCCGAGCGAATCGAGAATGCCGTTGCCCTGGCCGCCTGTTGCCGGAATGCGGTCGAGAATGTCGCTCGGGCGGCCTTCGTAACGCGTCAGAATGCCGAGGCCGAGTGAGGTCAGGAAGAACAGGGTCGCAAGGATCGCGGTCGTACGCGTCAGCGCATTGGCCGTGCCGCGGGCCGACATGAAGCCCGAACCGCCGCCGATGCCGAGGCCGCCGCCTTCCGAACGCTGGATGAGCACGACGCCGACGAGGGCGAGCACGATCATGAGATGAATGACAATCAATACGGTCTGCATGGGTCCAGTCCTGCCCGCCTGGAGACGGACAAAGTTAAGAATTCTGGCGGCTCTTTACATGAGGCTTTCATCTATTCCAAGCCCTTCGGCCCGGAATAAACTGCGAATGAACAATGCCTCAGGCGAGCAGCGCCTCATAGGCCCGGTAAATGGCGAGGAAGTCGGAGGCTTTCAAGCTCGCCCCGCCGATCAGCGCACCGTCGACATTGGCAATGCCCATCAGCTCACCGGCATTAGCTGGCTTGACCGAGCCGCCATAGAGAAGACGCATCTTGCGGCCTTCATCACCGAAGCGGGCCACGAGCTCGGCACGCATGAAGGCATGCGCCTTTTCGACATCGCCGGATGTCGGCGTCACACCGGTGCCGATCGCCCAGATCGGCTCATAGGCGATGACGGTGTTCTCGGCGGTCGCACTGTCCGGAACCGAGGCGGAAAGCTGGCGCTTGATGACGTCGAGGGCCTGCCCGGCGCGGCGTTCGTCCGCCGTCTCGCCGATGCAGATGATCGCCGTCAGTTCGGCGGCAAAAGCTGCCTCCGCCTTGGCGCGCACCAGATGATCCGTCTCGGCGTGGTCGGTGCGCCGCTCGGAATGGCCGACGATGACATAAGTGCCGAAAGCATCGGCGATCATTTCGGCAGAGATGTCGCCGGTATGTGCGCCGGACGCCTTCTGATGGCAATCCTGCGCGCCGATCGCAAGCGGGCTGTCCGTGCAGAGCGCCGTCGCCACGTAGAGCAGCGTCGTCGGCGGGCAGATTAGCGCCTCGACCTTGTCGGCAAGCGGCGGGCGAACGCCCTCGGCAATCGCCTTGATCTGATCCAGGGAGGCACGCGTGCCGTTCATTTTCCAATTTCCCGCCACGAGCGGTCGCACGTCAGGTGTCATGCCGGCCTTCCCCAAATCTGTCTATGCCTGGGGCAATATCAAAAGCTTGCGGCAAAGAAAAGCATCATGCCCCTGACGTAACGGGAATCGCGGCGATCGCGCGCATATTTCTGCCGAAAAACGACGACCAGCATGCTTCAGCCGGCGAGAATCCAGTTCAATACTCTGCGCCAGTCGATCATCCGGATCGGCGTCCCATGATTTCCCGTCTGAAACAGCGTGAAGCGCGTCGGGTATTTTGCCTTGTGCAGGCTTTCGAACAGCGCCTGCTGATCGCTCGCGGCATAGACCGGGTCACGGCTGCCATGGGCGAACCAGAGCGGCAGCTTTGCCTTGTAGAAGGCGCTCCTGGTGAAATCGGGATCGGTGACGCCGCTCATGACAAGCATGCCCTTCAGCCGCTTGACGCTGTCACCGTCGCGCGCAATGCCCCAGCAGATCTGGCTGCCCATCGAGGCGCAGGAAAGGATGATCGGCCGGCCCGGCGATTGGGCGCTGGCATAACGGATGAGGCCGGTGATCGCGGCAACGCCGTTGCTGTCGAAACTCCTGACCGTCGGCGAATAATAGACGCCGCCATTGCCGGCGACCAGGTTCTTCAGCCGGTTGAAATTGCCGCCGAAACTGTAGTCGTTGGCCCCGAGCCGCCGGTCTCCGTCGCGGCCATGGATGAAAATCACCGTGAAGGCGGCATTCTGAACCGGTCCCACCCTGGTGACATCGAGGCTGACGCCGTCGAGCGATAGCGTTTCGTCAGCCTGGGTCTTGCGGATGCCGAGCGCCACATATTTCTGCTGCACCCGCTTTTGCGGGATCTGGTCGCGGCCGTTGATATCGCGCATCTCATCATAGCCGATGACCTCGAGGGCGCCGTCATCACCCGTCTGCAAGATGGCCTGCTTCGAAAACAGATCGTCTTTGAAAGGCGGCAGCGTATCGGCCGCCCGCGCCGGGCCGACAGCAGACAGGAGGGCTGCGGACAAGAAAAACGCCGCAATTGCGGTGATGATGGTGCAATGACTTGTGGACATTCGCATTCGGATGGTTCCTGAGGCCTGCCGCCGCTTGCCATTCGGCGCCCGGCAACGCAAATCATTTGGGAAAAGCCCGCCAAGTCAGGCGGTGTCGCGTATAGAGGTGCTTTCTGGCAAAATCTGCCTGATTCGCAAACGTGGCATGAAATGCGGTGATTTTGGGTCGGCGGCGGATACCTGCCCAAACCAGACCCAAGACAGGATGAAGATCTGAACGGCCCCATGGACGATAGCAACGACCTCTTTTCCGGAATGCCCCTCTCTGAAAAACGCGAGGAGGCGCAGAAGCCTGTCGCTGCGGCCGAGCGGCCGCCGGTGACGGCTGCGCCCACAGCCGCTGCAGCCCCCTCTGCTGCCGGGGCGTCAGCGCGCCCGGCGCCTGCCGCTTCGAACTCGGATGAGTACGGTGCCTCGTCGATCCGCGTCCTCGAAGGCCTTGAGCCGGTGCGCATGCGCCCGGGCATGTATATCGGCGGCACCGATGAAAAGGCGTTGCATCACCTCTTTGCCGAAGTCATCGACAATGCGATGGACGAGGCGGTTGCCGGCCATGCCAATTTCATCGAGGTCTATCTTGACCTTGAGGGTTATCTCACCGTCTCCGATAACGGCCGCGGCATCCCCGTCGAAAACCATCCGCAGGTGCCGGGCAAGTCGACGCTCGAAGTCATCATGACCAAGCTGCATGCCGGCGGCAAATTCGACGGCAAGGCCTACGAGACCTCGGGCGGCCTGCACGGCGTCGGCGTCTCGGTCGTCAATGCGCTTTCCGACGACCTCGAGGTCGAAGTGGCGCGCAACCGCAAGCTCTACCGCCAGCGCTTCTCCCGCGGCCTGCCGCAGGGCGGCCTCGAGGAGCTGGGCGACGTCCACAATCGCCGCGGCACCCGCGTGCGCTTCCATCCTGACCCCCAGATCTTCGGGGATCACATGAAGTTCGATGCCGCCCGCGTCTTCCGCATGGCGCGCTCGAAGGCCTATCTCTTCGGCGGCGTCGAGATCCGCTGGAGCTGCGAAGCGGGCGTTCTGCCCGAAGGCTCCGAAGTGCCGGACAAGGCCGTCTTCCACTTCCCCGGCGGCCTGAAGGATTATCTCCAGGCGACGATGGGCAAGGAGTTCACCGTCACCCGCGAGATCTTCGCCGGCAAGACCGAGAAGACGAGCGGCCACGGCTCGATGGAATGGGCGATCACCTGGTATGGCGGCGATCCGCAGGTGCATTCCTATTGCAACACCATCCCGACCCCCGAAGGCGGCACGCATGAGGCCGGCCTGCGCATCGCGCTGACCAAGGGCCTCAAGGCCTATGCCGAGCTGACGCAGAACAAGCGCGCCGCGCAGATCACCACCGACGACGTGATGATCTCGGCGGTCGGTATGCTGTCGGTCTTCATCCGCGAGCCGGAATTCGTCGGCCAGACCAAGGACAAGCTGGCAACCGTCGAAGCCCAGCGCATCGTCGAGAATGCGCTGCGCGATCCCTTCGACCATTACCTTGCCGACAATCCGAACGAGTCGGCCAAGCTGCTGGACTGGGTGATCGAGCGCGCCGAGGAGCGCCTGCGCCGCCGCAAGGAAAAGGAAGTCAACCGCAAGACGGCGGTGCGCAAATTACGCCTGCCCGGCAAGCTCGCCGACTGCTCGCAGAACACCGCCGAGGGTGCCGAACTCTTCATCGTCGAGGGCGATTCGGCAGGCGGCTCGGCCAAGCAGGCGCGCAACCGCGCCAACCAGGCCATTCTGCCGTTGCGCGGCAAGATCCTCAACGTTGCCAGCGCCGGCCGCGAAAAACTCGGCGCCAACCAGCAGCTCGCCGATCTCATCCAGGCGCTCGGCTGCGGCACACGCTCGAAATACCGCGACGAGGACCTGCGCTATGAGCGCATCATCGTCATGACCGATGCCGACGTCGACGGCGCCCACATCGCCTCGCTGCTCATCACCTTCTTCTATCAAGAGATGCCAGAGCTGGTGCGCGGCGGCCATCTCTTCCTCGCCGTGCCGCCGCTCTACAAGATTACTCAAGGGTCGAAATCCGCCTATGCCCGCGACGACAATCATCGCGCCGAGCTGATGCAGACGGAGTTCAAGGGCAAGGCCAAGGTCGAGATCAGCCGCTTCAAAGGTCTCGGCGAGATGATGCCCGCCCAGCTCAAGGAAACCACCATGGATCCGTCCAAGCGCACCCTGCTCAAGGTGCTGATCGACGAGGTGGATTTCGAAGGCACCCGCAGCGCCGTCGACGATTTGATGGGCACCAAACCGGAAGCCCGCTTCCGCTTCATCCAGGAGCGTGCGGCCTTTGCGGAGAACCTCGATATCTAAAAAAACGCGCTCCGAACGGTCGGATAGACAGGGTTCGGCGCGGCCCGCATTTTAGCATCTTCGATTTCACGGAACTGACGAAGAACCGTAACAACTCCGTCAAACAATCGGCGCATGAAGCGGTTGGCGCGCCTTCTCCTTGAGGGAGCGGCGGCGCCGGTTCGGAACCGTTTTCAACCCCTTGCCGGATATTTGTCATGACCAAGCGTTTTCTCGTGACTGCCGCGTTCGTTCTCCTGTCCAGCACCGTCACCGCTAAAGCCACCGAGATCGGCGCCACCTTCGAGACCGCCTGCCCTTTCGGCGATTGCGCCGCCGGCATTTCGCTCTCTTACCTCGGTGAATTCGTTATCCCCACCGGCCACATGGAAAACGGCGTCGAGTTCGGCGGCATATCAGGCCTCGATTTCGATGCCGCCACCGGCCACTATATCGCGATCAGCGACGATCGCTCGGACAAGGCGCCGGCCCGCTTCTACGAGCTCGACATCGATGTCGATGCCTCGGGTCTCAAGGGCGTTTCGATCGTCAGGCAGGTCACGCTGAAGGACAAAAACGGTGAGCCTTTCGCCGCAAAAACGGTCGATCCGGAATCGATCCGCCTCGGCAAGGACGGCATCTACTGGGGCAGCGAAGGCGACGCCAAGGTGTTGCTGCCGCCCTTCATCCGCGTCGCTTCGCCGGATGGTTCCTTCATCCGTGAATTCAAGCTGCCGGAAGGCTTTGCGCCCACCGCCGACAAGTCGACCGGCATCCGCGACAATCTGGCCTTCGAGGACCTCGCCGTCGCGCCCTCGGGTGATGTTTTCGTCGGCGTCGAAGCCGCCCTCTATCAGGATGGTCCGAAGCCGTCGCTGACGACGGGCAGCCTGTCGCGCATCATCCGTTATGACGGCGCAACCGGCGAGCCGAAGGCCCAATATGTCTACCCGGTCTCGCCGATCCCGCAGGCCGCCGCCAAAGCCGACGGCGGCAACGACAACGGCATGTCGGAAATGTCAGCCCTCGACGATCACCGCCTGCTCGCCGTCGAGCGCAGCTACGCCGAAGGCTTCGGCAATAACGTCAAGATCATGATGATGGATCTCGCAGATGCGACCGACATATCCGCCATCGCCTCACTCGCCAAGAACGACCAGCGCGTCGTCCCCGCCCGCAAGAGCCAGATCCTCGATGTGAGAGCGATCAGCCTCGTCCCCGACAATATCGAGGCCATGTCGCTCGGCAAGGCCAAGGACGGCAGCGACGTTCTCATCCTTGGCTCCGACAACAACTTCTCGCCCGTTCAGAAGACGCAGTTCTACGCCTTCAAGATTCTCAGCCGTCCGCAATCGTAAGATGCTGCATCTGACGGTCGAATAGCGACGCTTTGTATACGCTTTCGGGCTACGCACCTTGAAACCGCGGGGGTGATGGCCCATAACCAGAGTACAAGAAAAAGAAGAGGCGCGCGTGGGTGTATTCGACCGTCAGAAAAGCAATCATGAACCGCGATGGCTCGGATCGTCGGCGCAAACGCGCACGCCGCTGATTCCCTCCATCTCGGCGGCGCGCTGGCTGCTGGTCCTGATTGTCGCGGCCGGCGTCTATTTCTTCTACGGCTTCCTCGTGCCGGTGCTCGCAGCCCTCGTCATCGGCTTTGCCAGCTGGCCGCTCTACCGCAAGCTTCTTGCCCGCGTCGGCGGCAATACGACGATCGCCGCGACCATCGCCATCCTCATGATCATCACCTTCCTGGTCATCCCGATCGGGCTTGCGGTCACCTATACGACGGGCGAAGTGCGCAACTGGGTTGCCTGGGCAATCCACGCCAACCGCGCCGGCGCCCCGACACCCGACTGGATCGTCGCCCTGCCTTGGGCAGGCGCCTATCTCGATGAAGTCTGGACAAAATATATCGGCAGCCCCGGCGCTCTCGGCGAGGTCATCCAGGCGGTCAGCGGCGCCAATATCGGCAATATCTACCGTGCCGTGCTTGCGGCCGGCGGTGGCGCCTTCCACCTGCTGCTGACGCTTCTCTTCATGCTGATCGCGCTGTTCTTCGTCTATCGCGACGGCTTCTCCTTCTCCAAGCAGATCGACATGCTGGGCGAGCGCATCCTGCCGAACCGCTGGGAGCGTATTTCCCGGGTCGTGCCGGCGACGATCAGCTCCACCGTCATGGGCATGACGCTGATCGCCATCGGCGAAGGCATCGTGCTCGGGGTCGCCTACTGGATCGCCGGCGTACCCTCGCCTGTCACGCTCGGCGTGCTCACAGGCGTGATGGCGCTGATCCCGGGCGGCGCGCCGCTTTCCTTCACGCTGGTCTCGGTTTATCTGCTGGCCAGCGGCTCGCATGTCGCCGGCATCGGTCTTTTCGTCTGGGGTACGGTCGAACTCTTCATCGTCGACAAGACGCTGCGGCCGAAGCTCGTCGGCGGGCCGATCAAGCTGCCCTTCCTGCCGACCTTTTTCGGCCTCGTCGGCGGTGTCAAGACGATGGGTTTCCTCGGCCTCTTCATCGGCCCGGTGCTGATGGCGCTGATCGTCGCCATCTGGCGCGAATGGGTCCACGAAGCCCGCAACGCCGACAAGAGCGAGACGGGACCGCAGGTACTTATCGACGAACTGGCACCGCCGACCGTCCCCGGACCACCGAAAACGATCCCGCGCGTTGCCGAAGGCTGAACCGGCCGTCGCGGATCGTCACACGAGCCGCTTTTCCATGAACAGGCTGAGCGGGTCCGGCAGATAAGCGCCGAACGGCTCGATGTCCTGGTAACCGTATTTGCGGTAGAGAGCGATCGCTTCGGGCTGGTAGATGCCGGTTTCGAGCCGGATCGCCGTCAGCCGCTTTTCCCCTGCGATTGCTTCGAGCGTATTCATCAGGCCGCTGGCGATCCTCAGCCCCCTCGCCTCGGGATCGACGAACATCCGCTTGATCTCCGCCGTGCCGTCGCCGGCCTCGACCAGCGCGCAGCAGCCGACGATCGCGCCGTCGTTACGCGCAACCAGGAAGCTCACCGAAGGTTTCTCCAGCGTGGAGAGGTCGACCAGATGGTTGCTTTCCGCGGGATAGAGCGACCCTGCATAGGCGTCGGAAAGATCGAGAAGGCGGATGACGCCGTCCTGGCGCGGCGGCTCCTGGGCGATGATGACGGACATGATGTTTCCCAATGCTTGCGAAAGGCGCGATTTTTTCCCGACGTGACGAAGAGTTAATGCCTTCGCCTTCTTTCGGTTGGAATTGCGCCGTCTAAGGCGATGTCAGGTTCAATAGCCAAGGAGGCAGAATATGCAAGCGGTGCTCATCGCCATGACCATTCTCGGTTGCGACGATTCCGTCAGCCAGTGCAGCTATGTCGCGACGGTCGATAAGCGCTGGGAAACCGTTGCCGCTTGCGATGCCGAAGCCGAACGCCGGCTGAAAACCTATGCCAATGTCAGCTATCCCTCGGTGATCGCGGTGTGCGAGGCGCCGAAAGCCCTCGCTGCCGCTGAGCCGCCGAAGCCGGCGCCTCTGCCTGCCGCCGCGCCCGAGGTCGCTGTCGCAGCGCCCCAACCCGCAGGGAGGATTGCCGGTTTTGCTGAAGGCATCGCCAGGCAGGTCCGCGCCCACCTGCCCTCGGGCAGAAGCGTCAAGGACACACTGACCAAACCCGCGCACTTCGTCTCCGCCCGCTATTCCTGGGTGGTGACGCGGCTCGCTGATTAGAGCATGCGTCCTTTCGGACGCACAAAGGACGCTCTAACTCTTTCAATCCTCGCATCGTAGCGACGATTTAACTATTTGAGCCAGCGATAGCGGCGAGTTTGACGAAGCCCATGATGTTGCAAGGAGTTTGTCATATCAGGTTGCGACGCGTCGGAATTGCTTGAGCTTGTTGAAGAAGCGTTCGATTCCATTGCGCTCCTTGTAAAGCTCGGCGTAGTAAAGACCATCGGCTCATCCGCGCCGGCACCTCTCATGAAGCGGATGATGCAGCGGCCCTGGCGAAACTGATGGTGATGCCCGGGGGGAACAGCAGTCACTGGGACACCAAGGCCATTTCCCTGCTGAAGGCATTAATCCTGCACACTCTGCAGGAACCACCGGCGAGCCGCCCTCTCGCTACGGTGCGCCGGATGTCCGTCGCGGAATCCTCCAGCTTCCTCAGCACACTGGAGAACATTGCCCACTATTCTCCGTCGATCACGGCCTCGGAAATCGCTTCAGGTCTCCATGCGACGTCATGGCGACCTGTCCGCTGAATTCAAATCCATTCTCTCGACCATGCAAGAGGCTACCGAACCGTGGTCGGCGGCCCTGCCGGGCAACACTCTCCGGCGCGTCGAGTTTCGACCTGGCCGACCTCGTGACGGTCACCACCACGCTTTACCTGACGAGAATCTGCTGGAGGTCTATGCGCCTTGGCTGAGGGTCATGGTCGGCTGTGTCCTGAAAACCCTCACTCGTGCCAAGAGCGGCCCCCCCAACTTAAGGTCGGGCTGCAGCTGGATGAAGCGGCGGTGCTTGGCCCGCTCGACCAGCTTGAGAAGCAGTCCGGCCTCCTGCGCGCCTACTGCACCCCGATCCTCATCTGGCAGAGCCTGCCGCAGATCTTCGCCATCTACGGCACCGGAGCGACGGCGTTCCTGGCCACTGCCTCAGCCCGCGTATTTTCAGAATCAACGATAACGACGTCGCCCAGTATGTAACCAGCATGATCGGACAGCCACCATCCCCGCCAGCGGAAGCAAGGCCAGCAAGACTCGGTTGCCCGCCAAGGCGCAAGGCGGTTACTGGCTCCTGGATGCCTCCGAAGTTCAACGCCTTCCGCTCACGCGCACGGTCGTCAAACTACGCAACGTCCCCTACCCGATCTTCGGTCGCCGCATCAACTATCGCAAGGTCCTTCGATGGCGACGGCGATGGGATCCTGGCATGGAAAACCCGCGGAAGCTTTACCTCTGGAGTCTATGTCGCCTACATGCAGCGTGCGACAGGCTGACGTTTATCAATAGGCACTGCGCGATGCCTGCCTATGGATTCTGCGCACCATCGGCCGGCGCCTCCTGAGCAGAAACACCGAGTAAATCGTCGAAGTCCTTATCCTGATAGAATACATGTAGGTCGTCATCAACACCGGATCCTGGAAGGTACGTTGCTCGCAGCGTCTTACGGATCGAACTTTCCGGATCAGGAGCGCGGGTTACCACCTGCGCTATTGCATCAAGCGCCTCTTTCCGGATTTCAGTAAGCTCCTGCGGGGGAGCTGTTTTAATCTTATGTTTGTATTCTTGTCCTCGCGCGGCGGCGGTGTACATCCAAATTTTCGGGTCATCGGCCAGCGGACTCTTGGCGAGATAATTCCCCAAACGAATCGCGTATTGAAAACTGGCTGGAGGATTCAGATAGAGCGCGTCGAGCTGCGCAGATCGGGCTTCATGCGCTATTTCGACGTTAGTCGGATCAAGTTCCGCCGCTTTGAGAACCGCTTCAAGGTAGGCTGGCACATCGCCCTTAAGTCGGAGTACCTGGGCCAGGCGGAGACGTGTGCCGGAGTTCCCGGGGTCGGTCGTGATCGCCTCATTGAGCCCCTCCAACGCCTTATCGAAGTTTCCGCTTCGTGCCTGCGCCGAACCCCATGCGGCCATCGCCAACGAAGAGCGTAACCCCGACAACGGTACCGTTAGCAGCTCACGATCGGCGGTGGTAGCAGGTGTCGTAACGGGCTCCGGCCGACTACCGGCTCGCTGCGATTGATCTGCTACCTCCCGGTCAGAAATGGGCCTGGAGATCGAGTCCAACAACGCTTCCTGACTCGCCGCAACTTCCGCTCGCGTAAACAACGCGGCAAGGCGTGTTCGTGTTTCGAGATACGCAATGAGACACGCAGAAAACAGGGACGTGACAATCAGGCAAAACGCCACCACCGTAGCAATCTTGCCATCAGACGGATTGGCTGCAGCGGCGGGAACGGGTGACAGGGATATGTAGGAGGCAGCATATAAGGATGCGGTATACAGATAGGTGAGGACCATCTGGAACTGAGTAAGACCGAGGCCGATTATTATTTTCGTTAGCCAATCCGATATCTCTTCGAAACTCGTATTCGTGCTGAAGAACCGCTCACCCGCCATCTGACGTTGGCTAGATTGCGACGCTCCATTTGGCAGATCCGCAGTCTGTGGTTGCGATGGTCCGGGTCGTTGAAGCAGCCGAGGGATGCCGAAGAGAAATCCCAGCAAAGCACCAGTCGCGCCCGCGGCAAAGACTATGGCCACACCAACGGAAAACGCGCGCAGGGCCACAACAATGCCATCGGCCAACGTACTGCTCGCAACGCCTGCGCTCAGCGCAAACAGTACCAAAAGAGCGAACAGTCCTGCTGCAAGCACGCTTGCAAAAACCTCGACCTTCTCAAGGTGATCGAAAACAGTTGAAAAAGCTACCCGTTGATCCTTTGCGACGTTCATCGTCCCTCCCCTCCCTCCCTCTGCCGAGCCACCTTGGCATTTCTCAGTTCAAATCACTCCAATTTCGGCTAGCACCGCGCATGCATCGCCATACCACGCGGCTGCGCGGTTAAGATGATTGTCATAAGCCCGCATACCCCAAGGCGAGTGAGTGGACTCGTAAATGCCACCGGCGTTGTAGGCTGCGGCGACAAGGATCGGATCATCTCGCGTGGTAGCCCACCGCATCCGAATTTCGGCTGTGCCGAGTTCGATCGATGCGGGCGCATCATAGAGCGGATGCGTGGCGAGTGGAGGATTGGGCTTAGTACTGATAGCCGACGCGACAGATTCGTCATAGGCGCCAAGGTCAAATTTCGTCCGGTATTCGCGCAACATATATCGGACAGTTGTGGCCAGACACTGCATCGGGCCAGCCGAATAACTACCTGAGAAAGGAGGGGCGACGTCGTTGTTTTCCACGTGCGCTTCCCATCGGAACGTCCGCGGACCGGTGAACCCATCTTCCATTGCAAAGGCACTCTCGGTTGCAATGGTCATGATGATCAGCGCGGGGTTCACTTTATGCTTGCTTGCATAAGTGAAAATATCGCCGCCGTAGATTCTGAGGATCTCCCGGCATGTAACGGGTTCGCCCGGGCTGCGCAATGGTTCGGCTCCGCCAGCATCCGTATAGACTCCGCGGCTGTCGTAACGCCAGCGCTGCCCGGAAAATCGCTTATGCCAGCTTGCTGAGCCGGGAAGCGGATCGGTAAAGGCGATCTCGTGCTGGGTAGAGACGCCGCCCGGTGTTAGGCGCTTGCCGGATACAGCCAACTTTACCAAGAATTGCGTTGGGTCACGCAACGACGCCGGCGGGTTAGGTTCATTCTGCATCCACCGCGAGTTCGCGGTCGTGCCCGCCCGGTAGGCCTCAAAATGGATCATATTTGTGCTGCTAACGCGGGCGATCTTCTGGCCGGCCGTCACATTATCCCCGATCGACCACCCGTACCTTGTGGGCGAATCCGCTTTCACCTCTCCATAATTGATAACCAAATCACCGTGATCGATCAGAAGTGCGTAGCTTTGTTCACCAGTGCTGGTCTTGTAGAACTTGAAGAAAGCAACCACCTTGCCATTGGCACAGGCCACAACCTCCTCCCCGTCGGAACAGAACAGATCCACACCAACATGGTAACGCTTGCCGTTGCTGCGATCCGCTAGGAAACGACGCCCTTCACGACCAATAATCTGCCCTCCAGTTGTACGCTGCGACACGACCAGAGCGTTCGCCGCTGCAGTTATCGTCGGCCAATAAAATTGGGAATAAGATCCGCTAAAGCTAGCGAATGGCACTTGAGTCTGAGCGGGATCGGAGGGCATCCCATTTGCAGCAGTTTCGATCGGTTGCTCCGCGACCTCAGGCTGCTCCTCTTCCCCGCCGCCCTCCCATTCCGGTTCGGTCCAGTCCGACGGATATGTAACTATCACCGCGTACGCGCCGTCCATGGTGACGATCTTGGTGTCAGCCCCGATGTCCCGGTAAAGTTTTGCGTACAGCTTGGCATCCTGCTCCGTAAGTCCACGGATAATCAGATTCTCCGGCATCTCTTCCCCCTTCTTTGAATCACGGAACCGCAACGGAGCCGGGTTTGCACGGCGCGTTGCCACCATAGGACGACATGCACCCAATCAGCGTCTTCCGCACGCCGTCGTACTTCTGGTTCTTGTCGGTGAAGTAGAAATAGGAATCGTGCCTACCACCGGAGAGCAAAGCGTCGAGGTACTTCTTACGCTTCAGGTCCGGCGGCCCGGTTGTATTGCCTGCATAGATGAAGTTGAAGAAGGCAACCGACGTGGAATCCGTCGTCGACAATCCTTCGATGACAGTATATGCGCGTGTTTCCGCGGCATCGGCCGCAACAACGCTGATCGCCTGCTCAGCCTCCACCAACCCGTTCGTCACCGTGCCCGCGCGGTAATAGTCCTGCAGGTCCATCCAGGCCATCATCAGGGGATATTCATCGGTTGAGCGGCCAAGATTCTTCAAAATCCTGGTACCAACCCGGTCACGGCTCGCCTGCATCTGATGCTGGATGATCTGTATGGTTCGCCCAAGGAGGACGTCCTTGTCGTAGGCAGCCTTGACGCCGGTTAATCCAGCAGCCGTCGCCGTCAATATGTCCTTCGTCCCAACAGGCGTCACCTGCGACGCCACAGTTGTCAAAGCGATATTGGACACCGTTGATGCGAAGCTTACACTCTGCATCTCCCGCGTGAGGCCGGCCTCGAATTTTCCGTAGTTAGCATTGATCGCAGCCATTTGTCCCAGAACGTATTCATTTCTGTAGACCTTTCTCTCATCGGTCGCCATAGCCACGTATGCGGTAAAATTAGGACGACCAAAGGTTTTCTTTACATATTGTATGTCTTCGTCGATGGAATATACGCGTCGTGGCTCACCTTCAAACGAAGGAGAGCAACCGCCATTCAGCAACGCAAGGATTAAAACGCACGAAATCGTTACGGCCTTTCGGCCGTTTACCCCAACCTTATGTAACACGGCAGACCCCTCTACCACTTTGCATACATAATTAATCAATCATTAATCGTGTAGGCAAGTATTATTTCAACCAGATCTATTTTCCAATCGATGCCTTGCGCACTACCTAGAGTTAGTGCTTTTATTGTTGATCGGCCACTATATATCTTATTCAAAGAATCGCTTTGTTAGTGAAATCTTATCCTGGCGCGATCCCCAGTGGCCGCACCTGTCCAAGCCGCGACCTCGCGTGCTCGAACCAACGTTCTCTCGCGCTCGCGCCGCTTGCCTGTCGCTGCCCAAGTCAACAGCTTCAAGAGTTCTCGGATCTGCGCTACACGGCGACGAGCTTGTTGCGCTCGACGATCGGCATCCTCCCGTCGGTAGCTATCCATCGCAACGTTTCTCCGACCGGGAGGTCGACTTCCGATGCTGCGGGTAACGCGCTCGCTCCAGAGCTTCGCGCCTTACCTTGTAGTCCAGTCGGCGATTGAACCGATCAAGCTTTCGCTCGATATCGATGAGGCTGCGCTTCAAGTCGTGGCTGTTGCGAGCGATGATGCTTTCCATCCATAGCAGCCGCGCGCCTCGGTCCTGGGGGTAGTCGCGCCGGCGCCGGCGTGGCGGTGCATTAGCGACCGTGACCCGGAACGGTTCGGTCTCGCGCGTCCGGCTGACCGGAACGCGGCCGTTGTAAAGGATTTGACGTGCCCGCGTCCCGACGTGGATTTCCGGCCGCCGGTCCAGCATCATGGAGCCAACCAGATCGCCTGCCTCCCTTGCTCGCTCCCTCTGCGCCTCAAGGGTGCGATGGTCGATTCGCACCCGTTTCCCGTCTCGTTCCAGGGCATGATTGAAGGCGTCCGCCCAGGCGGCTCGCCAGACCCCCAGCAGATCGCGACTATTCCACTCGCGAGTTTTGACGCGATCGAGACCGGTGGCAGTCGCCCGTCGCATACTCAGCAGGACATGGCTACGATTGCCGACAAAGGCTATGATGCCGATCATCTGTGCGACAAAATCACTGAAACCGGTGCTGACGTCGTCATCCCGCCGAAAAGCAACCGCAAGCTCCAGCGCCCTTACGACGCCGATCTCTATAAGGAGCGAAACCGTATCGAACGCTTCTTCAACAAACTCAAGCAGTTCAGACGCGTCGCAACCCGATACGACAAGCTGCTCGCAAACTTCATGGGCTTCGTTAAACTCGCCGCTACCGCTATTTGGCCCAAACAGTTAAATCGTCACTACGGCCTAGGCGGCCGCAAGAGCCGCATAGACGCGGGCCGATTGCCGCTGTTCGGCGACACCAAGTTTTTCCACCATGTCGAGCAGCTCGCCGACGGAGCCATGCGCCTCGTGACGGCGAAATTTATCGAGAAGACGGCTACAGATAGTGCCGGTCATGCTGCCCGGTGCTTTTCTGGCAGCGTCACGCCACAGCATCGTCGCCTCGACGAAGATGACGCTGATGTCCCTCGGCAGGCCGGCGGATTCGTAGAGCGCGCGCACCGCATGCATGCGCCCGGTTGCCAGGATGGAACGCACCCGGCGGTCGCTGCACGCCGTCAGATCGACGATCGCGCCGGCGAAGAAACCCACCTTGCCGGCGCAAAGCGCGTGCATCAGGAAAGATGGCGTCAGCCGGCCGTTGAGGCGCAGATGCTCGACGAGGTCGGGTATTTCACGCGGCGCAATGTCGCCGGCAATCGAGACGATCGCAGCCTCGGTCGCCTCGCGGCTGATGCGCTGGAGCCGCTGCAGGCCGATCGCCGCCTGTGCCAGCGGCAGGCCGATCAGCGCATTGCTGACATGCTGGGTCAGCAGCTGGCGGGCGTCGGCGGGAAGATCGCTGCGGTCGAGAAGCAGGTTGCGAATATCGCAGCAGTCACCGAGCCGTTCGGCGATGCGTTTGAGAGATAGGCTGGAGATCACCGCACCGTCATTCTCGAGCAGGCAGAGCAGTTCCTCTTCGTCGCCAACCTCCGCAAGGGCGGCGGAGACAGGGCGCGTCACATGCGCCCTCGCCGCGATCAGCATGCGGGTGGCACCGTTGCCGCGGGCGGCAAGGTCGACGAGATCGGCATCACTCAAAAGCGGCGAACAGGTCACCGCGTGGCAGGCGACTTCGGGCTGGTCTTCGGCAAGCGAAAGGATCAGGCTGCGCGGCGCATCCGGTGACCAGGCGATCGCCTCGGCCAGCGCCAGCCGCACGCGCGGCGACGGATCGTCGAGCAGGAAGGTCATCGCCATCTCGGCCGCCGCCCGCTCGGCCGCCGTCATCTCGGATTGCAGATAAGCTCGCCCGAGTGCATTTGCGGCCCGGGCCCGGTCACCGGTCTTGGCGGTTTCGATCCAACGAAGGAAAGCTTCTACGATCACGCGACGCCCCAGCACTTGAACGCGATTCCCTCGCGTTTCATTCAATGCTGCGACGGTAGCGGCAAAAGGTTTAAGATTGGTTCACCATGTTTCTTAAGCCTTTGTGCGCCTTGCTCGTTCGCCTCAGCCTTGCTGCGACTTCGGCCGAAACATCTCGAAGACCTCGCTGGCTTCGCTGTAGTCCATATAGCCGAGACGCGCGACCGGCCGGGCGAGCGACATGTCGAGGCGGCCGTCCCTGACGATCGCCTCGTCGATGCGGATGCCGACCACTTCGCCGAAGACGAAGACGTTTTCGGACGGTTCGCCCGACAGCGTCTTCGGCTCGATGATCTCGGTGACCTTGCATTCGAGCACCGCGAAAGCCTCGCCGACATAGGGCGCGTCGATCAGTTCGGCCTGTTTCGGAGTCAGGCCGGCGAAGTCGAATTCACTGTCGCCATAGGGCAGCGCCGCCGAGGAAAGGTTCATCTTCTCGGCGAGATTGCGGCTGACGAAACTGCAGGTGAAGACGCCGGTTTCGGCCGCATTGCGCTGGCTGTCCTTGCGACCGCTGGAGGAAAACATCACCAGCTTCGGCCGATCGGAAACGGCATTGAAGAAGGAATAGGGCGCCAGATTGATCGAACCGTCCCTGCCCTTGCTGCCGATCCAGCCAATCGGACGCGGCGATACGATCGCCTTGAAGGGGTCATGCGCGAGCCCGTGCCGATTGCTGTCGGTGGTGTAGAACATCAGTCCTCTCCGCCGACCCAGGTCACGGTGTCGGCAAGCTCCGGCCGCGGCCGCTCGATCGCCGGAAATGTCGTCGAGCCGATATGAATGAAACCCGCCACCTTTTCATCCGGCCCGACACCGAGCAGCGGATAGGCGCGTTCGTCATAGGCGAACCACTCGGTCAGCCAGTTGGCGACATAACCGCTGGCATTGGCGGCGAGGATGACGTTGAGGCAGAGCGCGCCGGCCGACATCAGCTGCTCCCATTCCGGGATCTTGATATGCGGCCCCGCCTTGCTGACGACGGCGACAACCACGGGCGCGCGGGTGAAACGGGCGCGCTCGACCTCGATCATTTCCTCGGAAAGCTCGGGCTTTGCCTCAAGCGCCAACGTCAGAAGCGCCTCGCCGAGATGGGCGCGGTGCTGTCCGCGATAGACGATGAAGCGCCATGGCGCGATCTTGCCGTGATCGGGGACACGCGAGGCAAGCCGCAAAATTTCCTCGATCTCAGCCCTCTCGGGGCCTGGTTCGCACATCTGGAAAGCGGGGATGGAGCGGCGCACGGCAAGGTAGTCGATCAGCTTGATATCGGATTTCATGCGGGAGAAACTCTCATTTTTAGGCTGCTGCAAAGGCTGGGTCTTGAATTTGCCATCGCGTTGGTCTTGAAGTGGCCTTTGCGATTTCAGAAGTCAATCGGTTCACGAAACAGATGTTTGGCATTTCGCCCTTTGGACGCATCGGCCTTGCCATTGTCCTGATGATACTGACGCCCTTTGGCGCCGGCGCTCAGGATGCCTTCAAGGAATTCAAACAGCTCGACTCAACGTCGAAGATGCCCAAGCTGAATGCTTTCATCGCGCCCGGCGCGGCGCCCGAAGGGGTCAAGCTGCGTGATGTCCCGCTGGAAGCCAAGCTGACCGCGGACGGCACACCGGTCGAGGAAGGCCTCTCCTGGTACGTCTTCAGCCCGATCGCCGGAACCGACGGCAAGCTGCCGCTGATCGCCAGCGCCAAGGGCGGAACCGCCGCCTTCCAGCTCGCTCCCGGCGATTATTTCGTCAATGTCTCCTTCGGCCGCGCCGGCGTCACCAAGAAACTGACCGTGCCCGCTGATGGCGAAGTCGGCAAACAGGTGATGGTGCTCGATGCCGGCGGCCTGCTGCTCAATGCCGTCTCCGGCACCGATGCCCGCATCCGCCCCGACCAGTTGAGCTTCTCGATCTATTCCTCGGAGGTGCGCGACGACGGCGAGCGCGGCCTCGTCGTGGCCGATGTCTCGCCGAACACCGTCGTCCGCCTCAATGCCGGCACCTATCACATCGTTTCCGAATATGGCAGCGTCAACGCCGTCATCCGCGCCGACATCCAGGTCGAAGCCGGCAAGCTGACCGAGGCGACGATCCAGCATCGCGCCGCCCAGGTCACCTTCAAGCTGGTCTCCGATGCCGGTGGCGAGGCGATCGCCGATACGGCATGGTCGATCCTGACGGCGGCCGGCGACAGCGTCGGCGAAAGCGTCAGCGCCTTCCCGACCATGGTTCTTGCCGAAGGCGGATATTCCGCCGTCGCCCGCAACAAGGACAAGATCTACCAGCGCGATTTCACCGTCGTCGCCGGCAGGAACACCGATGTCGAGGTTCTGATGAAGGACCAGCAGCCGCAGCCGCCGGTGAACGACGCGGCCCGCACGGTGCAGCAGGTGCCGGTGGGCACCCCGCCGCCACCGGGCGTTCAGCCGGCGCCGGTGGCGCCGCTTCCTTCCTACGAACAGCTCGCGCCACAGGGCGGCGACGACACCAGCCTCGATTGATTTAGAGTAAGCGGTTCGGTTTATTTGGAGAAGTGCGCTTCGCCGTCACTGAGAAGACGGCTGGAAAGCCCCTGACGACGCAGAACGGGAACCCTTCAACGCCGCTCGGGATGACCAGTACCCGTCGTCACAACGACATTGTGATTGTAGATTGGATTTCCGACAGCGCCGAAGCCGGCGCTGTCGGAGCCGGGCGGTTTCAGGCCGCCTTGGCTTTCTTTGCTTCAGCCTTGCGGCGGATGTCGGGAGGGGTCGCCTCGAGGGTCAGGCTCTCGACCGCGGCGTCGAGCCCCATCGAAACCTGGTCCTGGCTTCCGAGGCGCCGGATGTTGACCGTGCGCTCCTCGGCCTCCTTCCTGCCGCAGACGATGATGACGGGAACCTTGGTGACCGAGTGTTCGCGGACCTTGTAGTTGATCTTCTCGTTGCGGAAATCGGTCTCGACGTTGAGACCGGCTTCGCGCAGCGCTTCGGCCACCTCAAGCCCGTAGGCGTCGGCTTCCGAGGTGATCGTTGCTACCACGATCTGCAGCGGCGATACCCAGAGCGGCATGTGGCCGGCGAAGTTCTCGATCAGAATACCGAGGAAGCGCTCCATCGAGCCGCAGATGGCCCGGTGGATCATCACCGGCTGCGTCTTTTCGGAGTTGCTGTCGATGTAGAAGGCGCCGAAACGTTCCGGCAGGTTGAAGTCGACCTGCGTCGTCCCGCACTGCCATTCGCGGCCGATCGCATCCTTCAGCGTATATTCGAACTTCGGCCCGTAGAAGGCGCCCTCGCCCGGCAGGATGCCGGTCTTGATGCGGCCCTCGGATTGCGCCTCGATCGTCTTCAGCACGTCGGTCATGACGGCTTCCGCCCGATCCCAGAGCGCGTCGGAGCCGACACGCTTTTCCGGACGAGTGGAAAGCTTGACGACGATTTCCTTGAAACCGAAGTCTTCATAGACCGACAGGATCAGGTCGTTGATCTTCAGGCACTCGGCGGCCATCTGTTCGTCCGTGCAGAAGATGTGCGCGTCGTCCTGCGTGAAGCCGCGCACGCGCATCAGGCCATGCAGCGCGCCTGAAGGCTCGTAGCGATGCACCAGGCCGAATTCGGCAAGGCGGATCGGCAGTTCGCGATAGGATTTCAGGCCATGCTTGAAGATCTGCACGTGGCCCGGGCAATTCATCGGCTTCAGCGCGAAGACGCGATTATCCGCTTCCTTGTCGTCGGGATGCGTCATCGCATGCGCCGATTTCACGGCGAACATGTTTTCCTGATACCAGCCCCAGTGACCCGAGGTCTCCCAGAGCGAGGTGTCGAGCACCTGCGGCGCGTTGACTTCTTCATAGTCGACGGCAAGCCGGCGGCGCATATAGGCAACGAGCGTCTGGAAGATGCGCCAGCCCTTGCCGTGCCAGAAGACGACACCGGGGCCTTCTTCCTGGAAATGGAACAGGTCCATTTCGCGGCCGAGCTTGCGATGGTCGCGCTTTTCCGCTTCGGCCAGCATATGCAGATAGTTGTCGAGATCAGCTTGATCAGCCCATGCCGTGCCGTAAATGCGCGAGAGCATGGCGTTGTTGCTGTCGCCGCGCCAATAGGCGCCGGCAACCTTCATCAACTTGAAGGCCGTACCGATCTGGCCGGTGGAGGCCATATGCGGGCCGCGGCAGAGATCGAACCAATCGCCCTGATTGTAGATCTTTAGATCCTGCCCTTCGGGAATCGCATCGACGAGCTCGACCTTGTACTGCTCGCCCTTGGCTGCAAAAACCTCCTTGGCCTTCTCGCGCGACCACACCTGCTTGGTGAAAGGCGCATTGCGGGCGATGATCTCCTTCATCTTCTTTTCGATCTTCGGCAGATCGTCGGGCGTGAAGGGCTCGTTCTTGGCGAAGTCGTAATAGAAGCCGTTTTCGATGACCGGGCCGATCGTCACCTGCGTGCCGGGCCAGAGCTCCTGCACCGCTTCGGCCATGACGTGCGCGGCGTCATGGCGGATGAGTTCCAGTGCACGGCCGTCCTTGCGGGTGATGATCTCGATCTTCCCATCGGTGACGGGATCGGAAAGGTCCTGCACGGCGCCGTCAAGCGCAATGGCGACCGCGCTCTTGGCGAGCGACTTGGAAATGGATTCGGCGACATCCCTGCCGGTCGCGCCAGCCTGAAAGCTGCGCACGGAACCATCGGGAAATGTCAGGGAAATAGCGTCAGACATTGAAATTTCTCCTTGTCCAGTCCCGCCAACGAATGCGGGTGGTTGAAATGGAAGCGCCTCCGTTCTTTGGATGCGCCGCCGCCTGATAGCCAGATTTCCATCGGGAGTAAAGAAGAAGCCGGCCTACATGATCATTTCGGCAAGGCCGCACACGGTGTTCCAGTTGCGCATCGTGCCGACGCCGAGCCGCTTGGTCGTCAGCGCCGAAAGCAGCTTGGATTGGCTCGGCTTGCCGGCGAAATCGATCCACAGATCGCCGCCGACGACGGCGATGCGCTGCCCCTCCGCCATCAGCGGTTTCAGCGCCTCCACCTTCTTCGGATCGACCGGCAGGCGCATCACCCGGACGATGACTTGGTCACCGCTGCCGTCCTTGAAGGGATTGGTGCTGCAAAGCGCCATCCAGGTACAGTCGCTGCGCACGACAATATCGACGTGTTTGCCGAATTTTTCTTCGAAGCCCTCTTCCAGCATGACCTCGAGTTCGTGCGGCCGCACATCGTCGGCCTCGAAAACCAGATTGCCGGTGGAAACCAGCGTGCGCGGCTCGCGACAACCAAGCTCTTCGGCCAGCGCCCGCAAATCCTGCATGATGACGCGGCGATCAGGCGCCAGGACGATGCTGTGCAGAAGGGCGACGAACATGCTCATGGCTGCCGGCCCTCCTCGGTTGCCCTACACCCGAAACCACGGTCACCGAATGGTGACTGCACCTCACGCATCGTCGCTGCCCGGATCTCCGACACGCATGCGTATTCGCAAGGCATCGTCATGGCGCTCACCCTCTTTTGCGTCCGATGGCCAGGTAACGCCAAGGCGTCCACCAGAGGAACGTGTCGCCCAGCACCTCCGGCACCTGGTCGAGGCCGCTGGTGCCGCCCGGGCCGCAGCGGCCGACGCGAAACAGCGTCATCCAGCCGCCGGCCCACAGGCCGTGGCGGGCGATCGACTCGTAGCCATATTCGGAGCAGGTCGGGATATGGCGGCAGGAATTGCCGACAAAACCGGAAAGCGTCAGCTGATAGAGGCGGATGAACCCCATGCCGAGCAGGCGGTCGGGGGATTTGCGGAACGGACCGGTATAATTGCGGGACGTGCGTACAGCCTTTTCGCGCGGCTTGTCCGATCCGGCGGCACCGCCGTCGTCCTCATCGCCTGCCTGCAGGGCGCAGAACTCGCACATGTCAGTTACGCCTCGACAACTTCCGCCCGCTTCGCCTCGATCTGCCCGATCGCATCGACGACGGCATCGAAGGTCAGCATCGTCGAGGCATGGCGGGCCTTGTAGTCCCGCACCGGCCGGAGATAACGCATGTCTTCGAACCGGCCTTCAGGCCCCGCCCCGTCCGCCTTCAGCATGGCAAGCATGTCCTGGCGTGCCTGGCGCAATTCGCCCGATGTCGCGCCGACGACGTGGCGCGCCATGATCGAGGACGAGGCCTGGCCGAGCGCGCAGGCCTTCACGTCATGGGCAAAGCCGGTCACGATATCGCCGTCCATCTTCAGCCAGATCCTGACCTTCGAGCCGCAAAGCTTCGAATAAGCCTGGGCGCTCGCATCGGCGTCATCAAGCGTGCCAGTCAACGGAATATTGCCGGCGAATTCGAGGATCTTGTTGTTGTAGATGTCGTCCATGTTGGATTTCCGCTCCCAAATCGCTGCGGATCGGCCTCAATAAGGGCTGTTATTGTTATTGAAACAAAAAACACACCGTGTCATCTGAGGATACTTACATACGATGGCCGTCTTCCTATATGTATGTCGTTCGAAGGCCATGAAAATGCAATGGCCTCGTGTAAGTTTGATTGGGAAACCGTGCCGGACGGGTGTTGAATGCGCCTCGAAAGCCCCGGAGCCTGCCAAAGGTGCATGAATTCCCGCATGGGATTGACCAGTGGCGATTCCGACAGATCGGTCCGCGGTGCGGGCCAGGAGACCATTGTTCATGGACGCCATCGTAAAGAATTTTCCGCAGACGAACCGCGACTCGGATCGCCCCTCCCAGCAGGAGGCGGAGGAAGCCGTTCGCGTTCTGCTGCGCTGGGCCGGTGACGACCCGACGCGTGAAGGTCTGCTCGAAACGCCGGCCCGCGTCGTCAAATCGTACCGCGAGCTTTTTTCAGGTTACGACATGGCGGCCGAAGACGTGCTAGGCCGCACCTTCGAAGAGGTCGCCGGTTACGACGACATGGTCCTCGTCAAGGACATTCCGTTCTATTCGCATTGCGAACACCACATGGTGCCGATCATCGGCAAGGCCCACGTCGCCTACATGCCGGACGGGCGTGTGCTCGGCCTGTCGAAGATTGCCCGTGTCGTCGAGATCTATGGCCGCCGCCTGCAGACGCAGGAAACGATGACCGCGCAGATTGCCCGAGCCATCGACGATACGCTGAATCCGCGCGGTGTCGCCGTGTTGATCGAGGCCGAACATATGTGCATGGCGATGCGCGGCGTTCAGAAGCAGGGCTCGACCACGTTGACGACGACGTTTACGGGAACGTTCAAGACCGAGCCGGCCGATCAGGCCCGTTTCATGACCATGGTGCGGAGCCGCTGATACCGGCTCCCTCAGGAGGGCCGCGATGAACCAACTGATCTTCAATCAACCATCCGAGGATAAGTCGGCGTGGGAAGACGCCGGCGATTTCACGCCGCGTTTCGACGACCGCGGCCTGATCACCGCGATCGTCACCGACGCCGGCGACGGCGAGCTCTTGATGGTGGCGCATATGAACGCCCAGGCGCTGGCCCTGACCATCCAGACCGGCACGGCCCATTATTTCAGCCGTTCGCGCGGCAAGCTCTGGAAGAAGGGTGAGACCTCGGGCAATCTCCAAACGGTGAAAGAAATCCGCACCGATTGTGATCAGGACGCCATCTGGCTGAAGGTCGAGGTGGCCGGCCACGACGCCACCTGTCACACCGGCCGCCGCTCCTGCTTCTACCGGACGATCACGCTTCGGGACGGAAAACCGATGCTGGATATCGTCGACGACGAGCTTCATTTCGATCCGCAGGACGTCTACGGAAAATAGCCCGAAATTCCCCGGCATTTGCTCCTTATTGTGCCAAAAACCGTCTCTATATACCATTTGGAAACTGATCGGGCAGACTATCGGGAACCAAGTATTGGGAGGGGAGAACACCATGCTGAGCTGGAGTTTGCATCGTCAAAGCTCTGAAGGCGAAGGTGCCGGTTCCGGCATGTCGACCACACTCGAGACGATCCCGCCTCCCTCGCCCCTGAAGAAAATCAAGATCGCGCTGGCGCTCGGTGGCGGTGCCGCCCGCGGCTGGGCCCATATCGGCGTGCTGCGCGCCCTCGACGAGGCAAAGGTCGAGATCGGCATGATTGCCGGCACCTCGATCGGCGCGCTGGTCGGCGGCTGCTATCTCGCCGGCAAACTCGATGAACTCGAAAGCTTCGCCCGCTCGCTGACGATGCGCCGGATCGCCAGTCTCCTCGATCTCACCATCGGCGGCAGCGGCCTGTTCGGCGGCATGCGGCTGACCAAGCGCATGCAGGAACATCTCGAAGGCCTGAATGTCGAGGATCTCGACCGGCCCTTCGTTGCGGTCGCCGCCGAGGTCAATACCGGCCACGAGGTCTGGATCGCCAATGGTTCGCTGATTACGGCGCTGCGCGCCTCCTATGCCCTGCCCGGCATTTTCGAACCGGTGCGCAGCAACCACCGCACGCTGGTCGACGGCGCGCTGGTCAATCCGGTGCCCGTCTCCGTCTGCCGCGCCTACGAGCAGCCGCTGGTCGTCGCCGTCAATCTCAACTACGACCTCTACGGCCGCTCGGCCGTCGTCCGGCACAATGCCAGCCTCTCACCGCAAGAAGTGCAAAAGCAGGAAGAGGCGCCCTATGCCCGTCTCGGCATGACCGGCGTCATGGTGCAGGCCTTCAACATCATCCAGGACAGGATCGCCCGCGCCCGTCTTGCCGGCGACCCGCCGGATATTTCGCTGCAGCCGCGTCTCAGCTATATCGGCCTTTCCGAATTCCACCGGGCCGGCGAGGCGATCGAACGTGGCTACGAGGAAGCCAGGGCCCGGCTCCCCGAGATCAAACGCATGCAGGAAGTCTACGCCACCCACCCCTGATACATGCCGTCCAAAAGCGTGTCGTGGTTTTGCGACGACGAGTCGGTCAACTCAAACAGACGAAAATCTCAGCCGGCGATATAGGCCTTGATTTCCTCGGTCTCGCGCTCGACTTCGGCGATGCGCGATTTCACCACGTCGCCGATCGAGATGATGCCGGCAAGCTTGCCGTTGCTTTCGACAGGCACGTGCCGGAAACGGCGGCTGGTCATCAGCTCCATCAACTCGTTGACGGTCGTTTCCTCGTGGCAGCGGTAGACCTTTGCCGTCATGACCTGAGCCAGCGACTGGTCGAGGCCGTCCTTGCCGTGTTTGGCGATGGCATGCACAAGGTCACGCTCGGTGAACATTCCGGAAATCCGGTTTTCCATGCCGACGACGACGATGGCGCCGATCTTCTTCTTGCTGAGCATAACGGCCGCCTCGGCGACCGTGGTATTCGGCCCGGCAGTGACGACGTTTCTGCCCTTCAGGTCGAGGATTGCTTTGACTGAACTGGTCATTCGAACCTCCTATGTCCGTGAAACACTTGTCACAGGCATCCGCGGCGGTTTCTCCCCCCAGCGCGGATAGGTCAATCGTGCACTGCCCGGCTCAGGATTGCAACAAATCCTTCTCCGTTCCGGCAGGTTCCATCACGGGCGGGCGCGGCGCCCGGTCGAACAGCGAAAACAGCAGGAAGCCGAAGACGAAACCGCCGATATGCGCGTCCCAGGCAATGGCCTGGTCGCTGTCGCCGACGAGCGGAATGCCGATGGCGATCAAGGCGTTGCCGACCAGCCAGAGCAGCATGAAGATGACGACGGTGCGGCTCTTCAGCGCCTCGACGATGGAAAGCCGGGGATTGAGATGCGCGGGCAGCATCGGTCGCCGTTCGGCCGGAAAGGCGAATCGGCAGGCGGCGCCCATCAGCCCGGAGATAACGCCCGACGCACCGATCAGCAGCGTCACATCCCCCCAGTTTAACACCGCGTGCAGGGCGGCGGACGCGACCGCGGAAAAAAGCCAGAAGAGCACGAAACGCAGCGTCCCGATGCGGCGCACGACCGGCGCGCCGAAGGCCATCAGCCAGAAGGCGTTGAAGAGGATATGCTGGACGCTGCCGTGCAGCAGCGAATAGGTGACGGGCGTCCAGAACAGCTCCGGCCCTTGCTGCGACAGCGGAATCACATAGCGGGCGGGAACGAAGCCGAAGGTGAAGAACAGCCAGCTCATCGCATCGTCGGAAAGCACGAGCTCCTGTACCGCATAGATCAGAACAAGCAAGCAAAGGCTGAAGAATAGCGCCGGCGGAAGATTGAAGACCGGCACGCGCGGCGGCTTTGCCGGCGGCTGGACCTCGGGAGGTTCGGGCGCCTTATGCGGCTCGGCCGTCTGCTCATTCATGTCAATATCGCCTCGTTGAGGCCACAGCCATACAGGAGCACCTGTCAAAAAAAAAGCCGTCCGAAGTGCCGGACGGCGTGACCGGGAGCTCCTGGAAAGACCTGGACCCCGCAGCTTGTGCTGAACTTCGAAAGTCGAAGCGATGGAGGGACAGTGTCACGACGGGCACCGCATCTCAACCGAAACCGTTTCTTAACCTTAACGGCCGCGGTTTGGCATGAAATCCGCAAGGTAGAGCCTGTACGGGCAATGACTGCCCGAAAATGATCCGGAATGGGACAGGTTGGTGTAAAATGCGTGTGCAAACGACCATCGAAATTTTTGACTACTGGAACCGTATCCGCGGCGCTGCCGATGCGCCGCTGAAATCGCAGGTCGAACCCTCCGCCGTACCCCATCTGCTGCAAAGCCTCTTCATCCTCGAGACGCGCGGGGCAGGAAACATCGGCTTCCGGCTCGCCGGCACCCGCATTTGCGATCTGTTTGGGCGGGATCTGCGCGGCGAACGTTTCGCCTCCCTCTGGGGAAACGGCCAGCACGCGGATATCGAACGCACGGCGATGGGCGTGATGGACCATGCCATGCCGGCCCTCTTCAATGCGACCGGCTACAGCACCATCGGTCATCAGGCCTCCTTCGAGATCATCATGATGCCGCTGCGCTCGCCGCACGGCGCCTGCGACCGGCTGCTCGGCGCGATCGCACCGACGGCGGCTGCGAGTTGGCTGGAAGTAGTACCGCTCGAATTCCTGGCACTCGACCGCAGCCGCCTGCTGCCCGGAAAACTCGGCACGGCCGCGCCGGCGGAACTGCGCCCCATTAATGAAATCGTCGCCGGAAAAAGCGCTGGTCTCGGCCAGGTCATGCGCCGCATGGTGTCGCAGCTGCTGAGTGTGGAGGCGCACTGACCGTTCCGTTTCAGCACATTGGACATACTCGTTTTCGGCTATGTCCGATTGAGGCAAAACAACCTTCTGTTAATGGATTGCGGGTAAAGATCGGTCTCTGCGATTTTGATGAAGAAGCCCCTTGATGCACTCGTTCCAGCCAGCTCAGACGCAACGACCTGCGCCGCGCCCTGAACAGGGCGTTTTTCAGCGTGTGCCCATCAATATGCAGGGCCGACTGATGCTTGCGAACTACGAGGAATTCGAATGCATGGTGATCGACATGTCGCCTGGCGACATGTACGTCACCTGCCCCGGGCGGCCGCGCGCCAACGAACGCGTCGTCGCCTATATCGACCATCTCGGCCGGGTCGAAGGTTATGTCCAGACGCTCGATGGTCGCGGCTTCACCATGTCGATCAATGCCACCGAGCGGAAGCGCGAGAAGCTCGCCGCCCAGCTCACCTGGCTTGCCAACAAGCACGAACTCGGCCTGCCGGAAGATCGTCGCCACGACCGTCTGACGCCGCGCGACACGAAGACCGAGCTGACGCTCGAAGACGGCACACGTTATTCCTGCCGCATCATGGACCTTTCGCTGTCGGGCGCTGCCGTCGACGTCGAGATGCGCCCCTCGATCGGAACGGCAGTGCGTCTCGGCAACATGCGCGGCCGTGTCGTGCGCCATTTCGTCGAAGGTGTGGCGATCGAATTTCTGTCGATCCAGTCCCGCGAGACGCTGCGCGAATTCCTCTGACAGGTTGTTGATCGCGCTTGCCGGGTCGGATGCGCACCCGGTCAGGTCGCGTTGAAAACGCTTGAGCTTCACGGCAAGAGATCCGCAAGCGGCAACCGATCCGGCTTCGGAAAGCAGGCTCAAATCCTGTCGCAAGTCGTTCCAACCAGTCAGTAGAAATATTATGAGTGGATCAACCTGCGACAGGTCGGTTTCGCAGCAGGTTCGCAAAACCGTATCATGATTTTGCGGTCGGGCTTGCCCGCCGGTCATCCGTCTTCCATTCGTCACGGATATGATGGATAAGGTCCGCCTCGACCGCAGGCGCCCCGATGTCAGCTCTCTATCCGGAAATCGAACCCTATGATCATGGCCTGCTCGATACGGGCGACGGCAATCTGATCTATTGGGAGACCTGCGGCAATCCGGCGGGCCGGGCGGCACTGGTGTTGCACGGCGGGCCGGGCTCCGGCTGTTCGACCGACGCCCGGCGCCAGTTCGATCCGGACGCCTACCGAATCATTCTGTTCGATCAGCGCAATTGCGGCCGCAGTCTGCCGAGCGGCGCCGATCCGGAAACCGACCTCTCCTTCAACACCACCTGGCATCTCGTTGCCGATATCGAGCGGCTGCGGCTCTTCTTCGGCATCGACACCTGGCTCGTCTTCGGCAATTCCTGGGGCTCGACCCTGGCGCTCGCCTACGCCGAAACCTATCCTGAGCGTATCGCCGCGATCGTGATATCAGGCGTGACAACCACCAGGCGCTCGGAAGTCGACTGGCTCTGTCGCGGCATGGCGCCGCTTTTTCCAGAAGAATGGCATCGGTTCCAACAGGCGGTTCCCGCAGGCAGCCGGGAACAGGATCAGGACATGGTGGCCGCCTATCATCGTCTGCTCAACGACCCCAGCCTGGACACGCGGCTGAAGGCGGCGCGTGACTGGCATGACTGGGAGGCAGCCTCGATCCTGCTCGCCGATCCCGAGGGGCTGCCGCGCCGCTGGGCCGAACCGGCCTATTTGCTGACCCGCGCCCGCATCATCACCCATTATTTCATCCATGGCGCCTGGCTGGAAGACGGCCAGCTTTTGAAGAACGCCGCACGACTGACAGGCATTCCCGCCATCCTGCTGCAGGGAAGGTTCGACATCGAGGCGCCGCTTGTCACCGCCTGGGAACTTGCGCGCGCCTGGCCGCAAAGCGAACTCAAAATCCTTCCGCATGCCGCCCATTCCACTGCGAATCCCGATATGAGTGCGGCGATCGTCGGCGCCACCGATCGGTTTCGCAATTTTCTTCAAAAATAATTTGCCGCCGGAAATGCGGATCTGAGCGCTATTCTGCTTTTGACGCGGCCGAATTGACCTGACCCGGCCTGCATCGCCGGCTTTCCCAGCGCCGCCCCAACACATCGGATCTTACCCGGCTCAACGAAAACCCTTAACGCCGGGACGGCAACGCAACCTTTTTGCGGCCGAAAGCCTTGTCGCGCCAATTACATTTTTAATCGATTTCGAGACAAATCCCCTTCAAATTTTAGTCGCATTCGACTTGGTTTTTAGCCAGATTTTATCGGCATTTGAATCAACTAAGCCTTTAATTCTATTACGTAATTTTGCGTGAGATAAAAACGTCTGTGCGATTGTCGCCTCAACTTACGGGGAGACGGCAATGACAAATGCGAACATCCTGAAAGGCGGCCTGCTGGCCGGTGTCCTGGTGATGGCAATGGCGGGTTCGGGACAGGCGATGCCCGCCAGCATGGCGCTGGCAGGCAATGCCAGCCCGCCGATCGGACATTATGAATTCTGCAAGGCAAATCCGAAGGAATGTGTCGAGGTCGGCGGCGATGCCGGACCGGCTATCCTCACCGAGGATCGCTGGAAGGAAATTCTCAAGGTCAACTACACCGTCAATTCGACGATTCAGCCGGAGACGGATGAACAGATCTACGGCGTCGAGGAGCGCTGGGCCTATCCCACCACCGTCGGCGACTGTGAGGACTATGCCCTGCTCAAGCGCAAGATGCTGATCGAGGACGGCTTCTCGCCGTCAGACACGCTGATCACTGTCGTGCTGCAGCCGAACGGCGAAGGCCATGCCGTACTGACGGTCCGCACCGATCACGGCGACTTCATCCTCGACAACATGCGCAACAAGGTGCTGCTGTGGTCGGATACCGAATACACCTATCTGAAGCGCCAGTCCGCCGACGATCCGGCCCGCTGGTCCAAGCTTCAGGACGGCCGCACTGTCGCGGTCGGTAGCGTCAAGTAAGAATTGCCGGCCCCCTGCCGGCTGCAGCCTACGGCCCGGTAAGTCCCCGCATTTCGTCCCGACCGGCGCCCAAGAGCCGTTCCCGCTGTCCCGGGAACGGCTCGTTTCTTTTGGGACAAGCATTGTTTATTTCCAGCGAGGCACTTTAGCGAATTGTTAACCATGACGACCTGATCCTGCCGATCATCCATCATCGGCACCGGCGATTCATGTTCTCCCGCGGCCGAAACGCGAAGAACCGCCATGAGCCATGCCGTGCACAGCGCATCAGACGAGCAGCCGCTTTTTTCCATGGGGTTTCTCCTCCGCACGATGGCAGTGATCACGGTCCTTGCAGTGCTGACCGTCGCCATCAGCATCGGCGGGCGCTGGTTCGGCCGGCATATCTCGCTTGCCGGCAACACGGACAGCACCACCGAGATCTCGCTGACGATCGGCCGCGACAGCGTGAAATTCCCCGAGAATGCCATCCGCTTCCCGAGCCAAAGGCATGGAGGCGCGGCTGAGCGCGTCGATCTCTACCTCGCCTGGCCTGAAATGCAGGGTTACGGCAAGGAAAACCATCTTCGATTCGATGATGTCGCCCAATCCTCCGGCCTGATCTTCCTGCAGATCACCCAGAGCACCATGTCGCGCGACATGTCCGGCCGGCTGGAGCCTATCTATTCGCATCTGCTCGAAGGACCGGCCGAGACTTTCGGCAACGGCCTGACGCTGCATCGTCTTCGCGCCGACGCCGGTTACGGCGACGAGGTGCTGCTGACGGCGCCCGCCAAAGACGGCGCGGACTACGTCGTACGCTGCGTCTTGCCTTCAGCCCCGGACAAGGCGACGAGCGGAGATTGCCAGCGCGATATCAAAGTCGGCAACGATCTCAGCGTTCTCTACCGCTTCTCAAGCAGCCATCTCGACGACTGGGAACATATTGATGCCGCTATCCGCACCTTTGTGGAAGCGCGTCTTATAAACCGTTCTGCAACAAGTCCCTAAAATGCTCCCCGGACAGCGAAATAAACGATTCATCATAAACGGATTGGTAACGCCCGATCGGTAGATTTGAAAGACGAGCTGTGCGGCGGGAGGTGTGCGGTTCCGGCCGAATATCCAAAGTGCCAAATATCTGAAATGCAAAGCGAAGAGTGGAATAGTGTCAAGGTCAGTCTCCTCCGTATCATCGTCCCGATCCGGCAGTTTTTTCGCAAAGCTGCTGGCGATCCTTTCGGTGGCCGTCACGATCGTCCTGGTCGATTCGGTAAATGCCGAAGCGGAAGCGGCGAATTCGAAATATGCAGGCATCGTCGTCGACGCCAAGACCGGCAATGTTCTCTACAGTGAGAATGCCGACCGGCTGCAATATCCCGCCTCCCTGACCAAGATGATGACCCTCTACATGACCTTCGAGGCACTGGAACAGGGTCGCATCCGTCTCGATACGCCGGTTCCCTTCTCCGCCCATGCGGCAGCCCAGGCGCCGACCAAGCTCGGCGTTCGCGCCGGCGGTACGATCACCGTCGAACAAGGCATTCTCGGCCTCGTCACCCTGTCGGCCAATGATGCCGCAACTGCGCTCGGCGAAATGCTCGGCGGCGGCAGCGAGGATCGTTTTGCCCAGCTGATGACCGCCAAGGCCCATGCGCTCGGCATGACGCGCACCACCTATCGCAACGCCAACGGCTTGCCGAATACGGCGCAGATGACGACGGCGCGCGATCAGGCCCGCCTCGGCATCGCTCTTCGTCAGCATTTCCCGCAATATTACGGCTATTTCTCCACCCGCGCCTTCAAGTTCGGCAGCCGCACGATCCGCAGCCACAACCGCCTGGTCGGTTCGGTACGCGGCGTCGACGGCATCAAGACCGGTTACACCAGAGCTGCCGGCTTCAACCTGGTGAGCTCGGTGCAGTTGGACGGCAAGTCGATCGTCGGCGTCGTGCTCGGCGGCGCCTCGACGCCTGCCCGCGATGCCCAGATGCGCAATCTGATCGCCACCTACCTGCCGAAGGCATCGAGCCGTGGCGGATCCTCGGCACTGATCGCCCAGGCGGCCCCTGCCCCCGCCCCTGCAATGATCGAGACACCTGCACCGGTCCAGCCGCAGAAGGTTCAGCAGAAGGCCCAGCCGCAAATGGCAAAGACCATCACCGCGGCGCAGCCGCCGGTTTCGGCAGCAGTTGCCGATCTCAGCCTTCCGCACAAAGGCCCGCTGCCGGATGCGCGCGAGGTGGCCGAGACCGAAGTCGCCTATGCCGAGACGGCAGCACCGAAATCCGACAATCCGCTGGTCGCGCAGCCGATGCCGGCGCCGACCAAAGTCAAGACCATGACCTTCAAGCAGCAGGCATCGGTCCCCGCAGCGAAGCCGGCGGCCGCATCCATGACGTCGGAACAAACCGATACCGGCGTCGATAACGTCACGACGGCCTCGACCAGCCCAGCTTCTGCCGGCAATGGCCCGGCCGGCTGGGTCGTGCAGGTCGGCGTCTCGCCGAGCCGGCAGATGGCCATGGACCTTCTGGAGAACGCCAAGGGCAAGGGCGGCAAGGCATTGGCCTCGGCAAAGCCTTTCGCCGTCGCCTACGGCGCTGGCGGTGACCAGCTCTATCGCGCCCGCTTCGGTGGCTTCGATGACCAGCGCGATGCGGTCAACGCCTGCAAGGCCTTGAAGAAGGCCGGCATCAAGTGCTGGGCGGCCGCCCAATGAGCTATTCGATGCTGCCTGCAAGATGGCCGGCGGCATCGGTGACGGCCGGAATCGGTGTTTGCGTTTCCGGCCACTTTTCTTGAACTCGATCAGTATTGCGTACGGGGAAAACAATGGCGATCAATGAGAATGTTCCGGGAATGCCTTCAGACCGCCGCATGACGGCCAAAGGGCGCTCTTCCCTGCATCCGTTGCACGAGGCGGCCATGCGCCTGGCCGAAATCGGCCTGCAGCGGCCGAAGCCGAAGTCTCCGAAGACCCGGGATCTCATCAATCTGCTGCTTTGCCATGGCGCCCGCGCCTGGCGTTATTCGCAGCCCGAAGCCCGCATTCACCTGCATGTGACCTCGCCTGACGGCAGCGCGCCGGTGCAGCTGCGCCTGCGCTGAACCGCAGACGTCCGCCTGCGGAAAGTCGGTTTTGATTTTCGGATTTAGAGCAGGCCAAGCTCGGTGAGCTCGCGGCGAAGGTCCGCGGGCATTTCGACGATACCGGCCCCAAGGCTTGTCAGGTCGCGCGGCACGTCGTCCTCAGTGTAATAGCGCCAGCCCTGGAAGGGACGCTTCGGCTGCACGGCCGTCTCGATGACCTCAGGGCCGAGCATCAGGCGGCAGCGCGAAATGCCCTCGCCGTCGGTGAAGGTCTGGATGCCGAGCAGTTTCTGCCGCGCCTGCACCTGCCCCTTGATCACCCAGTAGAGCGAGCCGCCATCCAGCAGCTCCTCCATGCGTTTCGGCACCATTCGCGTCGTGTGCACCGAATGCGGCTCAAGTCCGGCAGCGATGGCGCTGAGCGAGCGTTCCGCCACCCATTCGCGCAGATCGTCTATCGAGTCGGCGCCGACACAGAGTTTGATGAGATGCAATGCCATGCCGCCGTTGAAATCCTTTTGGCAGCGAGCGTCAAGCGTCTAAAGCAATTCCACAAAAAGTGTGAAGCGGTTTTCCCAGGCAAAGCGCAAAGCGGTTTTGCCAAGCAAAGCGCACAACGCTTTTGCCGGGCAAAGCGCGCTCTAACACCAGCGTCCACAAACTCAGCATTCCACGACATTGACGGCAAGACCGCCCGTCGAGGTTTCCTTGTATTTTTCGCTCATGTCGTGACCGGTCTGGCGCATCGTCTCGATACAGGCGTCAAGCGGCACGAAATGCTGGCCGTCGCCCTTGACGGCGAGTGATGCCGCGGTGACCGCCTTGACGGCGCCGAGCGCGTTGCGCTCGATGCAGGGGACCTGCACCAGGCCCGCGACCGGGTCGCAGGTCATGCCGAGATGATGTTCGAGCGCGATCTCGGCGGCGTTCTCGATCTGCTCCGGCGTGCCGCCCATGACCGCGGCAAGGCCGGCGGCCGCCATCGCCGCCGCCGAGCCCACCTCGCCCTGACAGCCGACCTCGGCGCCCGAGATCGAGGCATTGTGCTTGATGATGCCGCCGATGGCAGCGGCCGTCAGCAGATAATCGCGGATGCCGTGCTGATCCCAGTCCTCGTGGAAATGCTCGTAATAGCGGATCGTCGCCGGAATGACGCCGGCCGCCCCGTTGGTCGGTGCGGTGACGACGCGACCGCCGGCTGCATTCTCCTCGTTGACGGCCATCGCATAGACGGAGAGCCAGTCGTTGGCGAGCAGCGGGTTGACGCGGTTGCTGCGCCATTCCTCCTCCAGCTTGTCGTGAATCCTGCGGGCGCGACGCTTGACGTTGAGGCCGCCCGGCATGATGCCCTCGACCTTGAGGCCACGCTCGATGCAGGAACGCATCGCCTCCCAGATGCGGTCGAGCCCCTGATCAAGCTCCTCCCGGCTGCGCTGGCTCTCTTCGTTTGCCCGCTTCATCTGCGCGATCGACAGCCCCGAGCGCTCCGCCATATCGAGCATCTGTTTTGCCGTCGAGAACGGATAGGGCACGCGCGTCCCGCCGGCCACGTTTTTCTTCGCCCGCATCTGCTCCAGCTCGGTGTCGGTGACGACGAAGCCGCCGCCGACCGAATAATAGATGCGCTTGAGCAGCAGCCGGCCATCCCTGTCAAAGGCGGAAAAGGACATGCCGTTGGCATGGCCGGGCAGCGGCTGTTTCTTGTCGAAGATCAGATCGGTCTTCGGCTGGAACTGATAGGCGGGATGACCTTCCGGCGTGATGCGGCCGGTGCGCTCGACCATATCGACGATGCCGTCCATCTTATCAGGATCGACGCTGTCGGGCGCCTCGCCCATCAGGCCGAGAATGACCGCCCTGCCCGTGCCATGGCCGATACCGGTATGGGCAAGCGAGCCATGCAGGCTGACCTTGATCGCAACGACCTCCGCGCCCGACGATGGACGCGGCCATTCGTTCGACAGGATCAGTTCGAGAAACCGGTTGGCGGCCGACATCGGACCCATCGTGTGCGAGCTCGACGGCCCCACACCGATCTTGAAGACATCGAATACCGAGAGAAACATGGATGCGCCTTCTGATTACGAGGATGCAAGCTTAAGCGACGCCGGTTTTCAATCCGTGCGGTGCACCGACATCGCATGGAGCCGGTGCGACATTGATAGAACGCCGTGCGTCAGATGACGCGCCGAAAGACGCTCCAGCAGCTTGAGTTTGCGCATAATCCCTTTCGAAAATCGAATCCGATTTTCAGGGGTGCGCGCTAAAACCAAGCCGCCGACCTTACCAGTCATTGCAGCATTTCAATGCATATGTAAGGTGGCCGCACTTCATGTGGAGACTGAATCACCGATGACGACGGCGGACTATATCGCTCTGGCCTTCTTTGCCTGTGTCTGGATGGGCTATTCCTGGCTGCTGCATGGCCGCACCTTCTTCGGACGCACCAGCCTTACCCATGCGATGATCGAACGGCGGCGGGAATGGATCTACAATTCGCTGCGCCGCGACCTGAAGATGATCGATACGCAGATCATGGCAGGCCTGCAGAACGGCACCGCCTTCTTCGCTTCGACCTCGATCTTCGCGATCGGCAGTTGCTTCGCGCTGCTCGGGGCAACGGAGAAGGTCGACGCCGTCTTCGCCGACCTGCCCTTCGTCTTCCACAGCGGCCATGCCGTCTTCGAGATGAAGGTGGGCGGGCTGGCGGCACTTTTCGGCTATGCCTTCTTCAAGTTCGGCTGGTCCTACCGGCTGTTCAACTACTGCACCATCCTGTTCGGCTCGATCCCGATGCTGCGCGATGCCGAACGCGACGTCATCGCCGCCGAACGGGCCGCTGAACGCGTCATCCGCATGAACGTCATTGCCGGCAGCAATTTCAACGAAGGCCTGAGGGCGATCTTCCTGTCGATCGGTTATCTCGGCTGGTTCATCAACCCTTATGTCTTCATGCTGACGACGGCGACCGTCATCTTCGTGCTGGCGCGGCGGCAATTCTTCTCGCAGGCGCGACTGGCGATCATGGACGCCGGCCCGCCATCAAATCTCCACCTTTCCGCGTTTGGCCGCGACATGCCGTCGAGCGACGGACGTGATTTGCCCGAGGGACTTTGATGACATTGCCGGCAATGCAAGCCGATGCGGCGGCAAAACCGCCACGCATCGGCCTATTGGACACGGCGCGCGGTCTCGCGCTGATCGCCATGGCGAGCTACCATTTCAGCTGGGACATGGAGTTCATGGGCTATCTCGCGCCCGGCACGGCCGAGACCGGCTGGCTGAAGATTTATGCCCGGGCGATCGCCACGACCTTTCTGTTCATCGTCGGCATCAGCCTCGTGCTCTCAAGCACACCCGAGATCCGCTGGCCCTCGTTCTGGAAGCGTTTCGGCATGATTGCCGCGGCAGCCGCCGTCATCTCGTTCGCCACGCGCATCGCGATGCCGAACGAGTGGATCTATTTCGGCATCCTGCATTGCATCGCGGTGCTGACGCTGATCGGCGTCGTTTTTTTGAGGTTGCCGCTCGCCGTCACGCTGATCACCACGCTGGCGCTCTTTGCCGCCTGGATAACCGATAATTTCGGCCCACCCGGCCTGCTTCGGTCATCCTTCTTCGATCCCAGATATCTGGCCTGGATCGGCCTTGCCGCGATGCCGGAACGGTCCAACGATTATGTGCCGCTGTTTCCCTGGGCAACGCCGTTTTTCGCTGGGTTAAGTTTCGCCTCGATCGCCATCAGAACCAGGCTGCTGCATCGGCTTGCCGCGATCGGCACCGGTTCCTGGTGGCCGGCCAGGCTCGGCCGCCACAGCCTTGCCTTCTACCTCATTCACCAGCCGGTGTTGATCGGCATCGCCTACGGGCTTTCCCTCGTCGTCCCGCCGCAGGCGCCGGATCCGGTCGCAACTTACCTAAGGCAATGCAACGCCGCTTGCGTCATGCAGCAAGGCGAAGCGCTCTGCCGCAGCTTCTGCCAGTGCACGCTGGAGAAATTGCAGGCTCAAGCGCTGTTCACACCGCTGCAGGCGGGCGCGATCAATATAGAGACGGACGAGCGGGTTCAGACGATTGCCGCCGAATGCAGCGCCGAGGCGCAATAAGCTAGAGCAATTCCAGGAAAAGTGTGAAGCGGTTTTCCCAGGCAAAGCGCGAAGCGCTTTTGCCGGGAATTGCGTAAAAACAAAAACTCTAGCCTCAGGTGGTGACGCCGATTTCGGCGAGGCGGCCGAGGCAGGCCTCTTCGATATTGTCGAGTTCCGTCAGTGTGTCGTCGATATCCTTGCGCTTCTGGCGCAGGTCCTCGCGCTTCTCGTCGACGCGCTTCATCAGCAGCTTCAGCTGCCCGAGTTCACCCGGCGGCTCCTTGTAGACCTGAATGATCTCGCGAATCTCGGCGATGGTGAAGCCGATGCGCCGGCCGCGGAGAATTTCGCCGATGAGCCGGCGGTCGGCCTGACGGAAGAGACGGGTCCGCCCCCGCCGCTCCGGATGGATCAATCCCTCGTCCTCGTAGAAGCGCAGCGTGCGCGTGGAGACACCGAATTCGCGCGTCAGCTCCGTTATGCTATAAAATTTGTTCACCGGCATGCCTTCCCCGTCATGAACCGGTGATAATATTGACTTTTACGTAATAGTCAATTTCGCCACCCGTTCAGATGCCGAACCACCATGTGGCGATGCCGAGAAAGGCGAAGAAGCCGGTACAGTCCGTCACCGTCGTGACGAAGACGGAGGAGGCGATCGCCGGGTCGGCCCCCATCTTGTCGAGCAGCAGCGGCAGCAGGATGCCGGCAAGGGCTGCCGCCATCAGATTGATGATCATCGCCGCCGCGATCACCCCGCCGAGCTGGTAGTCGTGGAACCAGATGCCGGCGATCAGCCCCATGATCGTCGCGAAGACGACGCCGTTGAGGATGCCGACGCCCGCCTCTCTGCGGATGATGCGGCCGGCATTATAGATATCGAGATCGCGGGTGGCGAGCGCGCGCACCGTCACCGTCATCGTCTGCGTTCCGGCATTGCCGCCCATCGAGGCGACGATCGGCATCAGCACGGCAAGCGCGATCATCTTCTCGATCGAAGCGTCGAACAGGCCGATGACGCTTGCCGACAGCATCGCCGTGCCGAGATTGATCAACAGCCAGAGGAAACGCGAACGCGCCGTCGAGAGCACATTGTCGGACAGTTCTTCGTCGCCGACGCCGCCGAGGCGCTTGATGTCCTCGTCCGCTTCCTCGTGGATGACGTCGACGACGTCGTCGATGGTCAGCACGCCCACAAGCCGGCCGTTCTCGTCGACGACGGCGGCCGAGAGAAGGTCGTACTGCTCGAAGAGCTGGGCCGCCTCCTCCTGGTCCATCTCGGCCGGGACCGGATGGTTGGTCTCGCGCATGATCTGCTCGATCTTCGTCTGCCGCTTGGTGCGCAGGATCTGGTCGAGATCGACGGCACCGAGCAGCTTGAAGGTCGGATCGATGACGAAGATCTGCGAGAAAGAATAGGGCAGATCCTCCTCGTCGCGCATGTAATCGATCGTCTGTCCCACGGTCCAGAACGGCGGCACAGCGACGAATTCCGTCTGCATGCGGCGCCCGGCCGAACTTTCGGGATAATCGAGCGCCCGGCGCAGCCGCACCCGCTCGGTGAACGGCAGCTGGGCGAGGATCTCTTCCCGGTCCTCCTTGTCGAGGTCTTCGAGAATGTAGACCGCGTCGTCCGAATCGAGCTCGCCGATCGCCGCGGCGATCTGCTCGTTCGGCATCTGGTCGACGATCTCGCGGCGGATCGCCTCGTCGACCTCGGTCAGCGCCGTCATGTCGAAATCTTCGCCGAGCAGCCGCACCAGCGCCAGGCGCTGATCCGGCTGGATCGATTCCAGCAGGTCGCCTATTTCGGATTCATGCAGGCGGGCGACGTTCTGGCGCAGGAACAGCGTGTCACGGTCGGCGATCGCGGCGCCGACGAGCGCCAGGAAATCGCTGCGGACATTGCCGTCCTCATCGTAGATATCGGCTTCCTCGTCATCGCGCCTGCGAATGCGGTCTTCCCCGTCGGTCGTCGTCATCTGCCGCCCTCGCATCTGGTTCGAATTTCAACGACTACAGCGCCGCACTCGCAAATGTCGGCGAAAACACATTCTCAACAAGCAGATAAGCAAATCCCGCGCGAGGCTCCCGCGATCGGAATTCATGCTTCTGCTAGCCCAAAGCATCCTTGCCGTAAAGCAGCAAACCTGCCTCTTGATGACAATGCCTGCGGCCGGCGATAGTTTCGCCACCCATCCGAGCAGAGCCCGCTCAAGCCGAGAAAGCTGCCCCATGCCCATCCGTCCGATTCTGCGCTATCCGCATCCTGCCCTGAAGAGCGTCTGCGCGCCGGTGACGACCTTCGATTCGTCGCTCGCCGAGCTTGCCGACGACCTGCTGGCGACGATGCGCGCCGCCCCCGGCGTCGGCATCACCGCCGCCCATATCGGCGTCCTCAGCCGTGTGACGGTGCTGGAGCTCGACAAGGCCGAGGGCGTGCGCCTCTACGTCAACCCGGAGATCACCTGGTTCTCGCAGGAGACGATGAACCACACCGAAGGCAGCGTCTCCATGCCCGGCGCCACCGACGAGGTCACACGCCCGCGCGCGATTCGCTTCCGTTACCAGGATGCCGAGGGCATCGTGCACGAGGACGCCGCCGAAGGTTTCCACGCCATCTGCATCCAGCACGAGGTCGACCAGCTCGACGGCATTTTCTGGCTGCAGCGCCTCTCGCGGCTGAAACGCGACCGTCTCGTGAAAAGATGGGAGAAGGCCCAGGGCTAATAATCACCGCTGACAAATCCCCTCCGCACCGAACCATTCGCCGCTGCCGGCGTTTCCAGCAAAGAAACCCCGCACGGAAACGAGGAGTGACCGCCATGGTAGGGATCGGTGACAAGACGAAGTTTACCCGGGAAAAGCCTGAGCTTTCCCGGGAGGAAGATTATCGCGACCTCGAGGAACGCAATCTCGACGACGGCTGGCCCTATGCCGACGGCGCCGGCGCCGACCCGGCCAACCGCCCCTATGGCGAGACGGCGGCAAATTTCGACAGCGACCCCAACAGGGGCTTCCGGATCGACGGCACGGATGAAGATGGCAACGAGAACCGCCTGAAGGATTCGCTGCGCCTCGACAGCATCGACCGGGATGAGAGCGACGACCTCGAAGCGCGGGTGAACGACAATCTCGAAAACATTCCCGAGGTCGACATCGACAGCATCGAGGTTCATGCGGATGGTCATATCGTCACCCTGGAAGGGTCGGTGGAGACGATCGGCATTGCCCGCAAGGTCGAACTCGGTGCGCTTTCCGTCGACGGCGTCCACCATGTCCGCAACAAACTGCAGCTGACCGGTGTCGACGCGCATATCCCGAACGAGGACTGATTGACCCGCAGGATACGGATATTCCGCGGGAGGCACCCAATGCCTCTCGCCCGCTTCCATCAACCTTCCCGTCCGCCAACATTACCAAAAGTTAACAATTTCAGATTGCATCGCAACATGCTTGCGCAGATGCCGTATTTTGACATTTTGCTTAGGCGGCTTCTGTAACGTGAACGTCAATTTCGTTGACAACACTGTGATTTCATTTGGACAAAAGGTCGCGGCCACGGCGCCGTTTGTTCACAAAATTGCCTGAATTGGGGCGCGAACTCTGATGCGCCGAGGGTTAGTTTATGTTGTGGAATTCAACAGCAGATTGAGGAGATAGACCCATGCGCATCAAATTTGCCCTTGCCGCGTCCCTGTTCGCCGTCAGCCTTGCAGGCGCTGCCTTCGCCCAGCCGACCTATTCCGACGACTACACCAACGACAGTGACGGTTTCTCACCGAGCCCGGTGGCAAAGCCGGCCCCGGTCCACTACAGCAACCGCAAGGCCCCGGCCTATTCCAGCGACTATACCAATGACAGCGACGGCTTCGCCCCGAGCGCCATGGCAGCTCCTGCCGTCGACAAGACCGCTACGGCGAGCATCGCCCCCCTGCCTCCGTGCCACAGCATGATCGGCCCGAAGGGTTCCCACACCAAGGGTGCCGACAGCGGCGCCTCCCGCACCGAAGCATGCCGGGCAACGCATTGATCCGATAAAAGAAAGGGCCGGAAACCGGCCCTTCTCTTTTTCAATCCACTTGTTCGTCGCTTCAGAAAAGAAATGGCACGAGGCGGTAACGCGTTTTACCCATGAAGGCCTGGTAAGCAGGATCTTGGCTGAGCAGACGCTCCTCCGCCAGCAGGCGGAAACATTGTGCGGTCAGCGCCGTCGCATAGATGGCAAAATTCCAAAGGCTCGGATGTGCCAGGAAGAAGCCGACATGTGTCATCAGATAGCCCGCATACATCGGATGGCGGACAAATTTGTAGGGTCCGCCGATCTTGATCCCGCGATTGGCCGGCACAAGGCCGAAGCTTCGCCGCAATGACAGCTTTGCCGATATCTGCAGGACAAAACCGAGCGCCATTGCCATTCCGCAGAGCGCGAGCGGTGCAAGCGGTTGTGTCGCGGAGGGGACGACAAGCAGCGGGAAGAGCGTGCCGACGGCGGTGACCATCCAGTCAAACACACGAAGCGACGCATTTTTCGTCGACCGGCGCGTCAGGATGAGGAAGGCTGCAGCTCCCTCCGAAACGATCAGCAGGCAGTCGATGATTGCTCGATTGTCCTGCATCTGCGGCAGAATACGCAAGACGATCGCGACAAAGAAATAACCAATGACGACTTTTTCGATGATATCGAGAACGAAATACACATCGAAGAACGACCAGCTTGCCGCCGTCTTTTTTTTCATTGTTCGCAAGTCTTCCGCATCATAACATTGCGACAACCTATATCTGCGCAATCGCTAATTATCGGTTAATGCGTCTGCTGACGGGACGGCGGTTCTTGCTGGCCGATCCTCACGGCAAAATGCGGCAGCAGCGACAGGCCAACGGGTTTCTGCAGCGATATCAACGCCGTCCGTCTGCCCATTCCGCCACGACGCATTGCTCCGGAGAGGCCGAAGCCGGCCACTCCTTCAGATGCAGATTGCCGGAGACAAGTCGCCGTCCTGAACAATCAGGTTTCGCCGGTCGTTTCACCGAAAACCGCCTCGAAGGCGGTGCGCAGCCGGATATCGACATCAGCCATCATCACAGGCAAGCCGAGATCGACGAGACTGGTCACGCCATAGGCCGATATCCCGCAGGGCACGATGCCGCTGAAATGGTCGAGATCCGGATCGACGTTGAGCGACAGTCCGTGGAAGGTCACCCATTTCCGCAGCCTTATGCCGAGGGCGGCGATCTTGTCCTCGGCCATCGTTCCATCGGCAAGCAACGGCTTTTCCGGCCGGCGCACCCAGACGCCGACGCGATCTTCACGTCGCTCGCCGCGGACATTCATCATGTCGAGCGTGCGGATGACGACATCCTCAAGGGCGGTGACGAAGGCGCGCACATCCTGGCGTCTGCGCTTCAGATCGAGCATCACATAGGCGACGCGCTGGCCGGGTCCGTGATAGGTATATTCACCGCCGCGCCCCGTCGCAAAGACCGGAAAACGGTCCGGCTGCACGAGATCGCCGGCATTGGCGCTGGTGCCGGCAGTATAGAGCGGCGGATGTTCGACGAGCCAGACGAGCTCGTCGCCGCCATCCGATATCGCCGCCACTTCGCGCTCCATCGTCTCCACGGCCTCTTCATAGGCAACGAGACCGTCGGCAATGCGCCAGCGTACCGGCCGGCTGCCGGGTTGGGGAAGCATGGAGAATTCGAGATCGGTGCGAAGCATGGCCATTCCTTGCCGCTCTCCCCGAAATGCCTGCGAAATCGGAGGGCGGCAGGACAGCTATATGGACCCGTTCCGGGAGCAATTCAAATGCGATGACCGGTTTTTAAAAAAACTGTCATACCGCCCTTGTGCACCCCAAATGCTTTTGCTACATGCTGCCCCGCCGACGCAAATCGGCACCTACCACGATGCGGTCGTGGCGGAATTGGTAGACGCGCAGCGTTGAGGTCGCTGTGGGGCAACCCGTGGAAGTTCGAGTCTTCTCGACCGCACCATTTCCCTTCCGGGAAACGCTTTCTAAGCGACGATTTCGATTTCACCCTCGAAGTTATTTGCGGTTGCTCGGCTTGATCGCCAAGCCATCTCATGGTTGATGGCGTCATCCCCGCAAGAATCGGCAGCCATGTCAGAGCCCCATCAAAATTCCCTGCAGGGCATGGCCATCATGTCCGGCGCCATGCTCATCCTGCCGACCATGGACGCCATCGCCAAATACATGGCGACCTTCGAGGCGATGTCGCCGGGTCAAGTGACCTTCTACCGATTCTTCTTCCAGATCGCCTGCACCCTGCCGATTCTCTTCGCTCTTTTCGGCCTGAAGGCGCTTTCGGCCAAACGGCCATGGATGAACCTGCTGCGCGGCGTGCTGCATGGTGGTGCGAGCCTGCTGTTCTTCGTCGCCGTCAAATACATGCCGCTTGCCGATGTCTTCGCCATCTATTTCGTCGACCCCTTCATGCTGGCCGCCCTGTCGGCGCTGTTTCTCGGAGAGAAGGTCGGCTGGCGCCGCTGGATCGCGATCGTGGTCGGTTTCGGCGGCGCGATGATCGTCATTCAGCCGAGCTACGAGATCTTCGGTCTGAAGGCGCTGCTGCCGGTCGCCTGTGCCTTTCTGTTCTCGCTCTATCTCTTCCTCAACCGCGCCATCGGTGAGGCCGATTCGCCGCTGACCATGCAGACGATGGCCGGCATCGGCGGAACGGTCTTCATGGCCGCCGCGCTTCTCATCGGCAACGGTTCCGGCAATGCCGATTTCGCCGTCTCTCTGCCCTCCTCCGGTCTCGGTCTTGTGCTGCTTCTCGCCCTCGGCCTGATCTCGGGATATGCGCATATGCTGGTGGTCCGGGCTTTCCGCCTTGCGCCGCTGTCGCTGCTTGCGCCGTTCCAGTACTTCGAGATCATCTCGGCGACCGTTCTCGGCTATGCGCTGTTCAACGACTTCCCGAGCTTTTCCAAATGGATCGGCATCTTCATCATCGTCGCCTCAGGGCTGTTCATCATCTGGCGCGAGCGGCTGCAGGCGCAATCGTTAAAATCTTCCTGACCCCGGGAATATCGGATTAACTCCTCTTCTTGAGGGATCGTCAATTCGCAGGCGATAAAACAGTCTCCGGTTTCATGATGAAGCCTGGAGTTAAAACATGAGCGAATTTCGTCTCGCTTTTCCGGCCTGCGTCGTGGCCGGCAAGCATCGGCTGACGGCCGAAGATATATTGCTATTGCGCAAACATGCTTTTCCGGAGGGCATCCGGACATCCGACGATGTCGTGGCGATGTTGGCGCTCAATAATTCCTGCCCTGAAAAATGTGCCGCCTGGAACGCTTTCTTCGTAGAGCAGCTCGCCGGTTTCATCGTTCATTACACCTATCCGCAGGGCTCCCTTGATGAAATCAACGTCGCCTGGATCATGCGCATGTTCACGACCGACGGTGTCGTCAACTCGGCGCTGGAACTCGAGCTCATTCTCCACGTCATGGAGATTTCGGCCGACGTCCCGGGTGAATTGAGAGCGCTCGCCCTCGATCAGCTCCGTCTGGCGATCACCGACAATATCGGTGGCTACAAGCTATCACGTGCCGTCGATCGCCGGGGCATTACCCGCCAGGACGTCGATTTCACGATGCGCATCTTCAGAAGCGTCGCCGAAAACGGCATCATCCCCGTTTCCTCGGTCGAATACGGCGTGCTCCAGCAGATCGAGCAGGCGACGCTGGCCGGCGCCAATCATCCGCACTGGGCGGGGATCATGGCCGCCGTCGAGCTGCGTGACTATGCCGAGCCGCGGCGCAGCCGCTGGCTGCGCATCGTCGACGAGGAACCCGTCTGCGAAGCCGCCGTCGCCTGATGCTCCTCATGCCTGATTGTGCGTTCCGGTGTTTTGTGCGTAAAACTCCGGAACGCATTTCTGGGTGGAGTCTCGATGTTCAAGAAAATCCTGATCGCGAATCGCGGCGAAATCGCCTGCCGCGTGATCAAGACTGCGCGCCGCATGGACATTCGAACCGTTGCGGTCTATTCAGATGCGGATCGGGACGCGCTGCATGTCGAGATGGCCGACGAGGCCGTGCATATCGGCCCGGCCGCGGCGTCCGAGAGTTATCTGGTGGCCGAAAAGATCATCGCCGCCTGCAAGGCCACCGGCGCCGAGGCTGTGCATCCCGGTTATGGCTTCCTGTCCGAACGCGCCGCCTTCTGCGCTGAATTGGAAAAGCAGGGCATCATCTTCATCGGCCCGAAGCCGAAGGCGATCATGGCGATGGGCGACAAGATCGAATCGAAGAAATTCGCCAATGCCGCCGGTGTCTCCACGGTGCCCGGCCATCTCGGCGTCATCAAGGATGCCGCCCATGCGGAAGTGATCGCAGGCGGTATCGGCTATCCTGTCATGATCAAGGCATCGGCCGGCGGCGGCGGCAAGGGCATGCGCATTGCCTGGAACGAGGCCGAAGTGCGCGACGGCTTCGAGCGCGCCCGCTCGGAGGCGAAAAGCGCCTTCGGCGACGACCGCGTCTTCATCGAGAAGTTCATCGTCGAGCCGCGCCACATCGAGATCCAGGTTCTGGCCGATGCGCATGGCAATGTCGTCTATCTCGGCGAGCGCGAATGCTCGATCCAGCGGCGGAACCAGAAGGTGGCGGAAGAGGCGCCCTCGCCCTTCCTCGACGAAAAAACCCGCAAGGCGATGGGCGAACAATCGATGGCCTTGGCGAAAGCCGTCGATTACCAGAGCGCCGGCACCGTCGAATTCATCGTCGATCGCGACCGCAATTTCTATTTCCTCGAAATGAACACCCGCCTGCAGGTCGAGCACCCGGTGACCGAACTCGTCACCGGCATCGATCTCGTCGAGCAGATGATCCGTGTCGCCGCGGGAGAGCCCCTTCCCCTGGCCCAGGAAGATATCAGGCTCGACGGTTGGGCGATCGAAAGCCGGCTCTATGCCGAAGACCCTTACCGCAACTTCCTGCCCTCGATCGGCCGCTTGACGCGCTACCGCCCGCCGGCCGAAGGCAGAACCGGCAATGTCGTCATCCGCAACGACACCGGCGTCTTCGAGGGCGCCGAGATCTCGATGTATTACGATCCGATGATCGCCAAGCTCTGCACCTGGGCGCCGACAAGGCTGGAGGCGATCGAGGCCATGGGCCGGGCGCTCGACGGCTTCGTCGTCGATGGCATCGAGCACAATGTTCCTTTCCTGTCGGCGCTGATGAAACATCCGCGCTGGCGCGAGGGCCGGCTTTCCACGGGCTTCATCGCCGAGGAATATCCCGATGGTTTCGCGCCGATGAAACCGGAGCAGTCGGAAGAGGCCGTGCTTGCCGCCATCGCGCTCTCCGCATCGCTGATCGAAGCGAACCGCCGCGAACGTTTCGCCGATCGCCTGCGCGCCGCATCCGGCGCGCTGCGCGAGCACTGGGTGGTCAAGATTGGCGATAACCACGTCGCGGCAAGATTGCTCGACGGTCTCGTCACCATCCCTTTCGATATGGACATGTCGATCGAGGGCGAGAGGCAGAGCGTTGTCACCGACTGGAGACCCGGCGACCCCGTCTGGAGCGGCAAGGTCGGCGGCCGCGACATCACCGCGCAGATCCGCCCCGTTCTCAACGGATTGCGCATCGACTGGCAGGGGCTTTCGGTCATCGCCAAGGTGTTTTCGCCGCGTCATGCCGAGCTCGACAGGCTGATGCCGGTGAAGCTGCCGCCCGATACCTCCAAGCTCCTGCTCTGCCCGATGCCCGGCCTCGTCGTGTCCATCTCGGTTGCCGAGGGCCAGGAGGTCAAGGCCGGTGAGACGCTGGCGATCGTCGAGGCGATGAAGATGGAAAACGTCTTGCGCGCCGATCGCGATCTCGTCGTCTCGAAGATCAATGCCGCGGCCGGCGAAAGCCTGGCTGTCGACGCCGTGATCATGGAATTCGCCTGAGAGGAACAGACTGGGGGCCGGCCGTTTTCGCTTGAGCCGAGTTCGCCGACCATGCCAAGCTCAGCCCGATAAATCAGCTGAGAAGCAACAAAATCAGCAGGGAGACAGGAAGATGGACGTTCGCGCCGCCGTTGCCGTTCAGGCAGGCAAACCGCTTGAGGTGATGACCGTGCAGCTGGAGGGACCGAAGGCCGGCGAAGTGCTGGTCGAGGTCAAGGCGACGGGTATTTGCCACACCGATGATTTCACCCTGTCGGGCGCCGATCCGGAAGGCCTGTTTCCGGCCATTCTCGGCCATGAGGGCGCCGGCATCGTTGTCGATGTCGGTCCCGGCGTCACTTCGGTGAAGAAAGGCGACCACGTCATTCCGCTCTACACCCCGGAATGCCGCGAATGTTATTCCTGCCTTTCCCGCAAGACCAATCTCTG
>NZ_NWSQ01000012.1 GCF_002531725.1 Rhizobium sp. L43 | reverse complement strand
GGCAAGATCCAGATCGATCCGATGATCACCCACACCATGCCGCTCGAAGACATCAACAAGGGCTTCGAGCTGATGCATTCGGGCAAGTCCATCCGCGGCGTGGTCGTGTACTAATGGCTGCAGCCAACTACAGGGTCGATCTCAGCAAGCTCGACGAGCTCCCCGCGCGGGAGATCTACGACCTCATGAGAATGCGCGTCGATGTTTTTGTCGTCGAGCAGAATTGCCCGTATCCGGAACTCGACGGCAAGGATATCGATGCTCTGCATTTGCGCCTTCTGGAGGACGCTGAACTCCTGGGCGCGGCGCGAATCCTGAAACCGTATGAGCCGCGGGATCCGTCAAAGATCGGCCGCGTCGTCGTCTCGCCCGCCCATCGCGGCAAGCGGCTGGGAGATGCATTGATGCGCGAAGCGATCACCGCCTGTGAGCGGCTTTATCCGGCAAATCCGATCGCCTTGTCGGCGCAGGCCCATCTGCGCCGTTTCTATGAATCCTTCGGCTTTGTCGGGATATCGCAGGAATATCTCGAAGACGGCATTCCCCATATCGATATGATCAGACAGCCGGCCATTCAGCCGGTATGAGGATTTCGCCATGATCTATGTCGACGCCGATGCCTGCCCGGTGAAGCCGGAAGTCCTGAAGGTTGCCGAACGCCACGGCCTCGAAGTCACCTTCGTCGCCAATTCGGGCTTGCGCCCTTCCCGCGATCCGATGATCCACAACGTCATCGTCTCCAATGCCTTCGACGCCGCCGACAACTGGATCGCCGAGCGCGCCGGCGCGGGTGATGTCGTCGTCACCGCCGACGTGCCGCTCGCCGTTCGCTGTGTTGCGACCGGCGCCTTCGTCAGCGGCCCCACGGGACGCATCTTCGACGAGACCAATATCGGTATGGCAAGCGCCATGCGCGATCTCGGCGCGCATTTGCGCGAAACCGGCGAGAGCAAGGGCTACAACGCCGCCTTCAGCCCGAAAGACCGTTCACGCTTCCTCGAAACCTTCGACCGTCTCTGCCGCCGCGCCAAGAGCCATTCAGCGCCAAGCGGCGGGCAGCCATGATGTTTCGCCTGCGAAGCCCGCAAGAAACGGGTGGCGTGGCAGCTGTGCCGATTCCTACCTTGAAGTCGGCCGTCCCCTCGCGCATATAAGCGCTATCGCAGACGACTGCGGCATCCCAAGGATGCAACCGTCGCGGGGACGGCCTCGCTCTTGAACAGGAGAGTCGGATGGCCTGGTTTCTGCTTTTTCTCGCCGGTCTTTTCGAATGTGGCTGGGCGATCGGCCTTAAATACACCGAGGGTTTCACGCGGCCGCTGCCGACGACGCTGACCGTCATATCGATGGTGGTGAGCATCGTGCTGCTCGGCCTGGCGGTGAAGCACCTGCCGATCGGCACCGCCTATGCGGTCTGGACCGGCATCGGCACGGTGGGCACCGTGCTCCTCGGCATCTGGCTGCTGGGCGATGAGGCAAGTGTCTCCCGCCTTGCCTGCATCATGCTGATCGTCGGCGGTATCGCCGGTCTCAAGCTCACCGCCTGAACAGGCAAACGCTGCGGGGCATCGCAATGCCCCGCAGCCTATGTCGGCTCAAGCCGCCTTGCGGTTATCGATGGAAAACGCGCCGGGACCGGAGAAGAACAGGTAGAGGAAGACGAAGCAGAACAGGATCGCGGCGTCGCCCTGATTGACGGCCGGGAAGAAGCTGTTCGGGGCATGCGCCATGAAATAGGCGACGGCCATTTCGCCGGCGAGCAGGAAGGCGACGGGGCGCGTCAGCAGGCCGACGAGAATGAGAATACCGCCGATCAGCTCCAGCAGGGCGGCAAACAGCATCAGCGGCGGCAGCGAGCCGGACATCTGCGAAGCCGGGAAGCCGAACAGCTTCATCGTACCGTGTTCGATGAACAGCAGCGCGGTGATGATTCTGAGAGCGGCCAGCCCATAGGGGCGGTAGGCAGAAAGACGCTCGAAACTTGACATTAAACCTCTCCATTTAAAACAATACGGCCGAGCGTTAGCCTGTCATCGACACGGATTGAACACACGGATTGCTGACAGCCGTTCACTTTTTCGACAGCATCTAAACACGTGAGCAGGCGGTTTTATTCGTCCGCAAATGTCAGAGCGGAATGTTGTCGTGTTTCTTCCAGGGATTGGCGAGATCCTTGTTGCGCAGCATCTTCAACCCGCGCGCCAGCCGCCGGCGGGTCGAATGCGGCATGATCACCTCGTCGACATAACCGCGCTCGGCGGCGACGAAGGGTGAAAGGAACCGGTCCTCGTACATTTTCGTATGCGCGGCGATCTTTTCCGGATCGGCAATATCCTTGCGGAAGATGATCTCGACCGCGCCCTTGGCGCCCATCACGGCGATCTGCGCCGTTGGCCAGGCATAGTTGAGGTCACCGCGCAGATGTTTCGACGCCATCACGTCATAGGCGCCGCCGAAGGCCTTGCGGGTGATGACGGTGAGCTTCGGCACCGTCGCCTCGGCATAGGCAAACAGCAGCTTGGCGCCATGCTTGATGAGGCCGCCATATTCCTGCGCCGTGCCCGGCAGGAAGCCGGGAACATCGACGAAGGTGACGATCGGAATGTTGAAGCAGTCGCAGAAGCGCACGAAGCGCGCCGCCTTGCGCGAGGCGTCGCTGTCGAGCACGCCGGCCAGCACCATCGGCTGGTTGGCGACAAAACCGACGGTAGAGCCTTCGACGCGGCCGAAGCCGCAGACGATATTTCCGGCAAAGCTCGCCTGGATCTCGAAGAAATCCCCCTCGTCCGCCACCTTCCGGATCAATTCCTTGATGTCGTACGGCTTGTTGGCGCTGGCCGGCACCAGCGTATCGAGCGACATATCGACATCTGTCACCGACTGGTAACATTCGATCTCGGGCAGCGGCGCGGTATTCGACAGCGGCAGGAAATCGATCAGCCGGCGCACCTGCAGCAGCGTTTCGACATCATTCTCGTAGGCACCGTCGGCAATCGAAGAGCGCACCGTGTGGACCACGGCGCCGCCGAGTTCCTCTGCCGTCACCGTCTCGTTGGTGACGGTTTTCACCACGTCGGGGCCGGTCACGAACATATAGGAGGTATCGCGCACCATGAAGATGAAATCGGTCATGGCAGGCGAATAGACGTCGCCGCCGGCACACGGTCCCATGATCACCGAGATCTGCGGGATGACGCCCGAGGCGAGCACATTGCGCTGGAACACTTCCGCATAACCGCCGAGAGCCGCCACGCCCTCCTGGATACGGGCGCCGCCCGCATCATAGATGCCGACGATCGGCGCGCGGTTCTTCAGCGCCATGTCCTGCACCTTCATGATCTTCTCGGCATGCGCTTCCGATAGCGAGCCGCCGAAGACGGTGAAGTCCTTGGCGAAAACGAAGACCGTGCGGCCGTTGACGGTGCCCCAGCCGGTGACGACGCCGTCGCCGGCGATACGGCTCTTGTCCATGCCGAAATCGGTGGAGCGATGTTCGACGAACATGTCGAACTCCTCGAAGGAGCCTTCGTCGAGGAAGAGGTCGATGCGCTCGCGCGCCGTCAGCTTGCCGCGGTTGTGCTGGGCGTCGATGCGTGCCTCACCGCCGCCGAGGCGGGCGATGTCGCGGCGCCGTTCCAGTTCTTCGAGAATTTCCTTCATACGATCTCCTCGCCGCTGCAGGCGGCAATCCGGCGGTAGATTTTTGTGCTAGCGCCCGCGTCCGCTGAGTGAGAAAACCGAGCGTATCCTTGCTGCGGCGTCCTCGGCCAATATCTCATCGGCAAGCTTGGGGTCGGCGGCGATGCTGGTCACGTCGAAGGCGCTGACGGCGATGACCGAGCCGTCCTCGACGGAGGCGGCGTCGATGCTGATCTTCGCGACATTGCGGTCCTTCTGGAAGCCGAGGCCTTTCTCGATGGACACCACGCGGATCGTCAGCACCACCCGCGGCAGCACGGTATCGCGCACGGTAACGTTGATCGCGGCGTTGACGCGGTCGTTGATGCCGGCAAGCAACTCGGCCGGCATGTTCGGGCCGGAGACAACGACGGCGCTGCGCACGTCGTACATCGGTGCCTCCGGCTTCTTGGCCGAGAGGCTGCCGCAGGCCGTAAGCGCGACACAAACGAGTGCGGCCCGGCAAAAACACGACCTCAGCCAATTCATTGCAAAATCCCGCACCACCCCGTTGGAGTCGCAGATTTCGTCATAATGTCCGGGAAGGCAATATGTTTCAGGCGCTTAGGGCGAAAAAAACATCCGTCGCCGCCTTGAACTCGGCAAAGCGCTTGGCGCGGCGCTCCTCGGCTTCCTCGTCGCTGCCCCAATGCTCGATCGTCCAGTCCTCGTCGAGATGGGCAAGCGACCAGGCCTCCTCCCTCGTCACCCGGCCGCAGGCGAAGGCGAGCGCCAGGATCGCGGAACCTGTGAGCGTGGTCACCGTGTGGAGTGCTGCAAGCGCCATCGGGCTGTCAAATCTGGCGAGCGTGACGGCGAAGGCGGCGGTTGCCTCGCGCGGCTGCTCTTGCGGCATCACGCCTTCGATGAGGATGAAGCGGGCGCCGAGATCGTTTGCCGCCCAGTCGACCACCGGATCCCAGCGCTCGGCTTGGCGCTCGACCAGCAGTTCGGGCCCATCGGCGCGGTAGCAGATGAGGTCGCTGGAGGAAAAGCGCAGGATGTCCTCGAAGATCGCCTGCGTATTGGCGGTCACGCCGTCGAGTGCGGTGTTTACGAGCCGCGTCACCGGCATCGTCACCGGATTGATCTCTTCGCCCTGCGCCCGCCATTCGGCGGCAACAAGCCGAGCCAGCGCCTCTGTGGGAACGGCGAGCACCTGCCGAGCCGGCGTGCGCACCAGCTTGCCGTCGAGCGTGATCGCAAAACCGGCCTCGTGCTCGGCAACCGAGACGTCGGTATAGAAACGCTTCGGCAGCGGCTTCTTCATCTGGATCTGCGCGCGGCGGATAGGGTCGGGATGGCTCAGGCCTTCGGAAAGATCGTTCAGCAGATCGCGCATGGGCTCACCTCAGGAAAAATGGCGCAATATCTCGTTTGGATGATAGGCGATCGCATCGGCGCCGTTGGCGATCAGTTTATCCACGCTGGCATAGCCCCAGGCAACACCGATCGCCTTGGCGCCGGCGGCCTTTGCCATCTGCATATCGTAAATCGCATCGCCGATGACAATGGCATCAGTGGCATGGATCCCGGTTTCGTCACAGCATTCCGTCACCATGGCCGGATGCGGCTTGGAAGGGCAATCGTCTGCGGTGCGCGCAACGATGAAATACGGGTCGAAGCCGTGCGTCTCCATCACGAGGTTCAGCCCGCGTCTGGATTTGCCTGTCACCGCGCCGATCAGCAGATCCTCGCGCCCGCTGATCGCGTCGATCATCTCGCGAATGCCGGGAAACAGCGGCTCCCTGTAGTCGAGATCCCTACGCACGACCGAGAACAGCGATTTGTAATGCGCCGTCATGTCGATGTCGTCCTGCTCGACATGCGGCCTGCCTTGCATCCGGGCGATCGCAATATCGAGGGACAGGCCGATAATGGCCTTGGTGTCTTCGAATCGCGGTTCCGGCTTGCCGAATTTCTCGAAGGTCCTGCGCATGGTTTCGTGGATCAGGCCGGCGCTGTCGACCAGCGTGCCGTCGCAATCGAAAAGCGCGAGTTTCATTCGCTGTCCCTTTCAGCGCCGGCAAGGTCGAGGCCGAGAAGATTCCAGGTCTGCACCATATGCGACGGCAGCGGCGCGCTGACGCGCAGCCGCCCGCCGGAGGGGTGCGGAATGTCGATGTGGCGCGCGTGCAGGTGCAGCTTCTTCTGGACGCCGCCCGGAAAATCCCAATTCGGATCATCGTCGAAATATTTCGGATCGCCGATGATGGGATGGCCGATATGCAGGGCATGGACGCGCAGCTGGTGGGTACGGCCGGTGTAGGGCTCCATTTCCAGCCATGCGAGGTTCTGCGCCGCCGTCTCCAGCACGCGGTAGAAGGAAATCGCATGGTCGGCGCCGTCCTCCCCGTGTTTGGCGATACGCATGCGGTCGCCATCGGCCGTCGGCTCCTTGACGAGCCAGGTCGAGATCTTGTCCTCGTGCTTGCGCGGCACGCCCTTGACCAGCGCCCAGTAGGTCTTCTTGGTATCGCGTTCGCGAAAGGCCGCCGTCAGCTTCTGTGCGGCGCCGCGGGTGCGGGCTATGACGAGAACACCCGACGTGTCGCGGTCGAGGCGGTGAACGAGCCGCGGCTTTTCGCCCTTCGGGCTGGTCCAGGCTTCGAGCATCTGGTCGATATGCCGGGCGACACCGGAGCCACCCTGAACCGCAATACCGGGCGGCTTGTTGAGCACGATGACCTTATCGTCCTCATGCAGCACCATGCGCGACAGCAGTTCGAAATCAGACGAATGCTTGAGATCCCTGCCGGCGATCGGTCCGGATTTGACCTTGGCATCGACATCCAGCGGCGGCACCCGCACCGTCTGGCCGGGCTGCACGCGCGCATCCGATTTGACCCGTCCGCCGTCGACACGCACCTGGCCGGAGCGCAACAGCTTCTGCAGCGGACCGAAACCGAGCCCGGGAAAATGCACCTTGAACCAGCGATCGAGCCGCATGCCGGCTTCGTCGAGTTCAACCTTGATATGTTCTATGCCAGCCATAAAAAATCTTTCGGAAATTGCTGCGCGGGCCAAGCCGGCGTTCTTGCCGCAGCCTTTAGAGCATTTTCACGCAAAACGGAAACCGGAAAAGAAATCAGGCCAAAGCGCGCATGATGGCGAGCCCGGATATGACGGCTGCCATCGAAAGTCCGACGCTGGCAACGACATAGATGCCACCGGCGACCGCCTCGCCGCGTTCGAACAGCGAAATCGCATCCAGCGAGAAGGCCGAGAAGGTGGTGAAGCCGCCAAGCAAACCGGTCATCAGCAGCAGGCGCATATCCACCGAGCCATCGAACCTCCGCGCGATCAACTCGGCGAAGACGCCGATGACGAAGCAGCCGACGACATTGACGGCAAGCGTGCCCCAGGGAAAGGCCGGGCCCATGAGCCTCAGCGACCACTGGCCGACATAATATCTGAGAAGGGAACCGATAGCGCCGCCGACGGCGACGAGAAGAGCCTGGATCATCAGCCGGATTTATCGCAACTCCGCGGAGATTCCAATCGTGACGGAATGAATTCTTACCATCCGGTAAAATGCCGTTGATTTTCTTATGATGGCGCCAAGATCATGCCGATAGGCTGACGGCATGACCCAACTCCTGTCCGTATCGGCCAACACCGCTGCCATTGCCTTCGAATCGCTGAGAATCCCTCAGCGTGTGGCAACGAGCACCGCTGCGCGGGATGCACGGCGCATTGCCGACCGGCAATTGAAGGCCGAAAACCCCGATCAGGCCGATGAGCCCTCCAGCATCATCCAGTCGACGGAGGTGGCACTCGACCTGATGGCCAAGGGCAATCGCCAGCCACAGGCCGGCCTGAAGCAGGCGCTGCGATCCTACGAAGATTTCTGAGGCCACCGCCTTCCACACAAAAGCCCGCGACTGCAACCACAGTCGCGGGCTTCACTGTCTTAACGGCCGCTGCCCTACTTGCCCTGCGCCGACAACACCTGCAGCACCAGATCGACCTTGCCGGCCTTTTCGAAGGTCAGCGTCACCGGAACCGTATCGCCCTGCTTGAACGGCGTCTTCACCTTCTGGAACATCAGATGCAGGTTGCCGGGCTCGAGCTTGACCGTCTCGCCGGCGGCAATCGCGATGCCGTCCTTCAGCTGGCGCATCCGCATGACATTGTCCTTGGTCTCCATTTCGTGGATCTGAACCTCGCCTGATGCGGGTGATGTCACCGACACCAGCCGGTCGTCCGTCTGACCGTTGTTCTTCACCGTGAAGAAGCCGCCGCCGACCGGCTGGCCGGGCAGCATTGCCTTGGCGAAGCCGCCGGAGATTTCGAGATCGCCGGCCTTGACCGTTTCGCCCGCCGGAGCGGCAACGCCCGCCATGCCGGACATGTCCATCCCGGCCATATCGTCATGATCGTGGCCATGGCTTTCGCCGGCAACGACCTTCAGGAGCGGCGCCGGGCTTTTCAGCCCATGCGCGTCGCCGCCCTCCTTCGCCACCTGATCCCAGGCCTGGACCGTATCGCCGCACATCTGCGTCACCGGAAAGGCGAGTGAAGTGCCGGCCTCGACGCCCGAAACTTTCCCCTGGATGACGAAGGTATCGTAGAAATCGTCGGAGAGATTGCCGTTCTTCCAGCGGATCTCGACCGCGCCTGTCTTCACCTTGTCGCCGTGATTGTCATAGGTCTTCTGGTAATCGCCCTTGATCACCTCGAGCTCCCAGCCGGCCTTCGGCTGCGGCTTGGCGAAGACGAAACCTTCAGGCAGCTTGACCCGCACCTCGGTGGTCGCCTTGCCGTCGCAGCCGTGCGGCAGCTGCAATGTGGCGAGAATGGTGCTGTCCTGCGTCGCCTGCTTGTCGAGGAAGGTCACATGTGCCTCGGCGCCGGCAAGGGCGGTCGCGGAAAAAAGGGCGGCCAACCCGAATGTCCTGCCGAATGTCTTGCCAAATTTTTTGATAGTCTTCATCGGATATCTCCTCGCCGGCCGCGGACTTCTCTCGGGCGGACCGGCATGCTGCGTCATAAGTTACGGAGGCAGATCAGCCGAGGACGGGAGGCGCGCGGGAATTCGGCCGGATGACCGCACTTGCGTCGGCAACGGCTGAGGTTTCGATCGGCGAATTGATGAGCGAGCCGAGCTTGCGTTCGAGCCAGGAGCCCGCATCCGGCGCCGGCAGAATAACCGAGGCCGACAGTCGGCAGGCTTCGCAATTCGGCTTGAAAGCGACGGTCTTGCCGTCTGTGTCCTTCACCGTGACGCAGAGCGAGGCGAAGCTGCCGTCCGGCAGCACATAGGCGGCGGCATCGTAGCCTTCGAAAGCAACGGCCTGCGGCGCCTGATGGGCAAGACCGAGCAAAGCCAGGCTCAATGCGCATAGCATGCGCAGAAAGAGCGTCGCTTTCAATTCGGTCCGCCGCATGTGATCCCCTTCAACAGCAAGCCGCGATAGCCGGTTTCCCTAAGGAATGCAAAAGCAGATTTGCCGCAGTTTAAGGCCTGATTGGAATAAGACGACAAAAATTTGCTCGGTGACGACATTTGGCGCTTGCCAACTGCCGCAGCCGCCGGATAATTGCGACAACCTTGTTGGGAGAATCCGGTGCTTTCGCCACCGGTGCCGAAGGAGCAACCGCCCCGGAAACTCTCAGGCAAAAGGACCAGCAAGGGGCAGACGGAACTCTGGAGAGAGGCGTTTACGAAACGCTCGCCGAAGGGATAACAATCTCAGGCGTCAAGGACAGAGGGGGCTCAGGAGAGAAGTGCGCAGCCGCGCCTTCAGATTTGAGCCCGCGCCTTCGTGACGAAGGCGCAAACCCCGGAGGCGTCTTTTGGACGATACTGCTGCCCTGAAAAAAACCCCGCTGCATGGCCTGCATCTCCAGCTCGGCGCCCGCATGGTGCCGTTCGCGGGTTACGACATGCCGGTGCAATATCCCGCCGGTGTGATGAAAGAACATCTTCATACCCGCACGGAAGCCGGCCTCTTCGATGTCTCCCATATGGGCCAGGTCATCGTGAAGGCAAAATCGGGCAGCTACGAGGACGCAGCACTCGCGCTCGAAAGCCTGGTGCCCGTCGACATATTAGGCCTTGCCGAAGGCCGCCAGCGCTATGGCTTCTTCACCGACGACAGCGGCTGCATTCTCGACGACCTGATGATCGCCCATCTCGACGATCATCTTTTCGTCGTCGTCAACGCGTCCTGCAAGGAAGCCGATCTCGCCCATCTGCAGGCCCATATCGGCGACCAATGCGACATCACCCTCTTGAACCGCGCTTTGATCGCGCTGCAGGGACCGCGTGCCGTCGAGGTGCTCGCCGAACTCTGGGCCGACGTCGCGGCGATGAAATTCATGGATGTGCGCCACTGCCGCCTGCACGACGTTTCCTGTCTTGTCTCGCGCTCCGGCTATAGCGGCGAGGACGGCTTCGAAATCTCGGTTCCATCGGACAAGGCCGTTGATGTCACCATGCGGCTGCTCGAGCATCCCGATGTGCAGGCGATCGGCCTCGGCGCCCGCGATTCGCTGCGCCTCGAAGCCGGTCTCTGCCTCTACGGCAACGATATCGACACCACCACCTCGCCGGTCGAGGCGGCACTGGAATGGGCGATGCAGAAGGCAAGGCGCGGCGGTGGTGCACGCGCCGGCGGCTTCCCCGGCTCCGGCCGCATCCTTTCCGAACTCGAAAACGGCGCCGCCCGCCGCCGCGTCGGCCTGAAGCCGGAGGGCAAGGCGCCGGTGCGCGGCCGTGCCAAGCTCTATGCCGATGCCGAGGGCAAAGTCGAAATCGGCGAAGTCACATCAGGCGGCTTCGGCCCGAGCGTCGAAGGCCCCGTCGCCATGGGCTACGTGCCGGTCTCCCATGCTGCGGCCGGCACCCTCGTCTACGCCGAGGTGCGCGGCAAATATCTGCCGATCACCGTCAGCGCCCTGCCCTTCGTTACCCCGACCTACAAACGCTAAACCCTTTCCAGAGAGGACGAACAATGCTGAAATTCACCGAAGAACACGAATGGCTGCAGATCGAAGGCGGCGTTGCGACGGTCGGCATTACCAATTATGCCGTCGATCAGCTCGGCGACCTGGTTTTCGTCGAACTGCCGGAAGTCGGCGCGACCTTCTCCAAGAACGGCAATGCCGCCACCGTCGAATCCGTCAAGGCTGCTTCCGACGTCTATTGTCCGCTCGACGGCGAGATCACCGAGGTCAATCCGGCCATCGTTGCCGATCCGTCGCTGGTCAATTCCGATCCTCAGGGCGCCGGCTGGTTCTTCAAGCTGAAGCTTGCCAATGCTGCGGACGCCGATGGCCTGCTCGACGAGGCGGCCTACAAGGAGCTCACTGCGTAATGACGACGCCGACAGAATTCCAGTTCACCGACTACCAGCCCTACGATTTTGCCAATCGACGCCATATCGGCCCCTCGCCGGCTGAAATGACCGAGATGCTGAAGGTGATCGGCTATAACAGCCTCGACAACCTGATCGACGCCACGCTGCCGCCATCGATCCGCCAGAAGGCGCCGCTTGTCTGGGGCGCGCCGATGACCGAGCGCGAGGCGCTCGACAAGCTGCGCGACACCGCCAACAAGAACAAGGTGCTGGTGTCGCTGATCGGCCAGGGCTACTACGGCACGATCACGCCGCCCGTCATCCAGCGCAACATCCTGGAGAACCCCGCCTGGTACACGGCCTATACGCCCTATCAGCCGGAGATCAGCCAGGGTCGCCTGGAAGCGCTGTTGAACTACCAGACGATGATCTGTGACTTGACCGGCCTCGACGTCGCCAATGCCTCGTTGCTCGACGAGGCGACCGCTGCCGCCGAAGGCATGGCGATGGCCGAGCGCGTCTCCAAGTCGAAGGCAAAAGCCTTCTTCGTCGATGCCGACTGCCACCCGCAGACCATCGCCCTCGTCCGCACCCGCGCCGAGCCGCTCGGCTGGAGTGTCATTGTCGGCAATCCCTTCACCGATCTCGACCCCGTCGATGTCTTCGGCGCGATCTTCCAGTATCCCGGCACGCATGGTCACGTGCATGATTTCACCGGCCTGATCGCCCGCCTGCATCAGGCCGGCGCCATAGCAGTGGTCGCCGCCGATATCCTGGCGCTGACGCTGCTGAAATCGCCCGGCGAAATGGGCGCCGATATTGCCGTCGGCTCCTCGCAGCGCTTCGGCGTCCCGGTCGGCTACGGCGGCCCGCATGCGGCCTATATGGCTGTGAAAGACGCCATCAAGCGCTCCATGCCCGGCCGCCTCGTCGGCGTTTCCGTCGATGCCCGCGGCAACCGCGCCTATCGCCTGTCGCTGCAGACCCGCGAACAGCATATCCGCCGCGAGAAAGCGACCTCGAACATCTGCACCGCCCAGGTGCTGCTAGCCGTCATGGCCTCGATGTATGCCGTCTTCCACGGCCCGAAGGGGATCAAGGCGATCGCCCAGCAGGTACACCAGAAGGCCGTGCTGATGGCCAAGGGCCTGGAAAAGCTTGGCTATAAGGTCGAACCCGAGACCTTCTTCGACACCATCACTGTCGATGTCGGCCATATGCAGGGCCTCATCCTGCGTGCCGCCGTCGCTGAAGGCGTCAATCTGCGCAAGGTCGGCGAAACCAAAATCGGCATGAGCCTCGACGAACGCACCCGGCCAGCGACGCTCGAAGCCGTCTGGCGCGCCTTCGGCGGTAATTTCATCATCGCCGATTTCGAGCCTTCCTACCGCCTGCCAAAGGACCTGCTCCGCACCAGCGATTACCTCACCCATCCGATCTTCCACATGAACCGCGCCGAAAGCGAGATGACGCGTTACATCCGCCGGCTCTCCGACCGGGATCTGGCGCTCGACCGCTCGATGATCCCGCTCGGCTCCTGCACGATGAAGCTCAACGCGACGGCGGAAATGCTTCCGATCACCTGGCCGGAATTTTCCGATATCCATCCCTTCGTGCCATCAGACCAGGCGCTTGGCTATCGCGAAATGATCGACGACCTGATCGAAAAGCTTTGCGCCGTCACCGGCTACGACGCCTTCTCCATGCAGCCGAATTCGGGCGCGCAGGGCGAATATGCCGGCCTGCTGACGATCCGCAACTATCATATCGCCAATGGCGACGGCCATCGCGACGTCTGCCTGATCCCGACCTCGGCGCACGGCACCAACCCGGCCTCCGCCCAGATGGTCGGCATGAAGGTGGTGGTCGTCAAGGTGCGTGAAAACGGCGATATCGATCTCGACGATTTCCGCGCCAAGGCTGAAGAGCATGCGGCAAACCTCGCCTGCTGCATGATCACCTACCCCTCGACGCACGGCGTCTTCGAGGAAACCGTCAAGGAAATCTGCGATCTCGTGCATGCCAATGGCGGCCAGGTCTATCTCGACGGCGCCAATATGAACGCCATGGTCGGCCTGTCCCGCCCCGGTGACATCGGCTCCGACGTCAGCCACCTGAACCTGCACAAGACCTTCTGCATCCCGCATGGGGGCGGCGGTCCCGGCATGGGCCCGATCGGCGTCAAAGCGCATCTGGCGGCCCACCTGCCCGGCCATCCCGAAACCGACGGCCGTTCCGGTGCGGTTTCGGCGGCAGCCTTCGGCTCGGCGTCGATCCTGCCGATCTCCTGGAGCTATTGCCTGATGATGGGCGGCGAAGGCCTGACGCAGGCAACCAAGGTGGCGATCCTCAACGCCAACTATATCGCCACCCGGCTGAAGGGCGCCTATGACGTGCTCTACAAATCGAAGACCGGCCGCGTCGCGCATGAATGCATCATCGACACCCGCCCGCTGGTCGACAGCGCAGGCGTCACCGTCGACGACGTCGCCAAGCGGCTGATCGACTGCGGCTTCCATGCGCCGACCATGAGCTGGCCGGTCGCCGGCACGCTGATGATCGAGCCGACGGAAAGCGAGACAAAGGCCGAGCTCGACCGCTTCTGCGAAGCGATGCTGGCAATCCGCGAGGAAGCCCGCGCCATCGAGGACGGCCGCATGGACAAGGCCAACAACCCGCTGAAGAACGCCCCGCATACGGTGGAAGACCTCGTCGGCGAATGGGATCGCCCCTATAGCCGAGAACAGGCCTGCTTCCCCCCCGGCGCCTTCCGCGTCGACAAATACTGGTCGCCGGTTAATCGCGTCGACAACGTCTATGGCGACCGCAACCTGATCTGCACCTGCCCGCCGGTCGAGGCCTACGCAGAGGCCGCCGAGTAGCGCTCAAGCCTGATGCTGTAGCGAAAGGCTGGACAATCCAAGCCCCTTCCATCATGGGAGGGGCTTTCCTAATTCTGATAGATATGCGCGAAAGAAGGTCATCTCATGCCCCAGGATCAAAGCGAAGCCAGAATGCAGGCGCCCTGGTCGAAGCCTGTGCTCATCGCCTTCGAAGAGCCCGGCCAATACGTGACCATCGATAACACCCAGGCCGCCTCCTGGGCGATGATCGAGGACTGGCCGACGGAAGATGGCGCCGCGCTCGACCAGGCGCTGCTGGTCTGCGCCGACGTCATCAAGGGCAAGCGCACCGGCGAGGATGCCCGCAAGGCATTCATCGCCGCCGCCGTCGAAGCGGACCTCGACATCAAGGCCTGAACGGCGGCGATCGATAAGAACCGCTGGAATGGACGATGAAGACACGACGCCCCGCGTGGCTCAACCAGCTTCAATGCCTCGGCAGGGGCACCGATTTCCCGGTCCCCTGCTCTCTATCAGCGCCCAAGTGTGCGGGTTTACCGTCTAGAAGCGCTCGCCGACCATATCCTCGCTTTTGGCCCACAATGCCCTGGCCGTCTCGGGATCGAGCGCGTAGCTGCGCACACCTTCGGAAATCGGGCTGATCTCCGCATCGGTCACTTCGGAGACGTGGCAATTTTCGCAATATCTGCCCCCGACCGCATCTGCCGGGGCGACGAAACCTGCCCAGATCGATGTAGCGGCGCCCTGCGGGATCGTCTTCCACTCGAAGGACGGCTTGCCCTCGGCGGCGAGTGCTGCGTTGATTTGCGCCATCATGCCTTCGATCATGTCGGGGTCGAGATGACGGCCGAGCTCGGTGTTGATGCCGCCGGGATGCAGTGCCGTCGCACGGATGCCGCGCTCCTGGAGGCGCCGGTCGAGCTCCACCGCGAACAGGATATTTGCGGTTTTCGACTGGGCATAGGCCGCCCAGGGCTCATAGGCCTTGCTCTCGAAATTGAGGTCGTCGAGGCTGAAAGGCGCCATGCGATGGCCCGAGGATGCGACGATCACCACGCGACCGCCCGATTTGACGAGCGGTGCAATGCGGTTGACCAGCACGAAATGACCGAGATGGTTGGTGCCGAACTGCGTTTCGAAACCATCGGCGGTGCGCCCGAAGGGAGCAGCCATTACGCCGGCATTGGCAATGACGACATCGAACGGGCGGCCATCCGCGATGAGCGCATCGGCGCAGGCGCGCACGCTTGCGAGGGACGCAAGATCGAGCTCGACGATATCGAGGCTGCCGCCGTTGGCCGCATCGGCGCGCACGACTTCCGTTGCCGCCCTCGCCTTTGCAAGGTCACGTGCGGTCCCCACCACCTGCGCTCCATGGGCTGCCAGTACACGCGCGGTTTCCACGCCGAGGCCGGCCGAAACACCCGTCACCAGCACACGTTTACCCTTGAGATCGACGTCGGCGAGCACCTCGTCGGTGGTCGATGTCGCGCCAAAAACTCCACTCATGATTATCTCCTTGATCATGGACGCACCGCTCCGGGCTGGTGGACCATTGCCCGCCGGCCTCTAATGGAATAAAAGGAGGATGCCTCCAGATAAATATGGAGGGTTCCTCCGCTTATCAAGGGGACTTCTGGGAAATGGCTGAAAAGAGTGACGGATCCACCGTCCGAAAGCCGCGTGCGGATGCCGAACGCAATCGTCTGCTGCTGATGGAAACGGCAAAGACCGTGTTTGCCGACAAGGGTTCCCGCGCCAGCCTGGAGGAAATCGCCCGCATCGCCGGCGTCGGCATCGGCACGCTCTATCGCCATTTCCCGACGCGCGATGCACTGGTTTCAGCTATCTACCGCAACGAGACGACGCAGCTGGCCGCTGCCGCCAAAAGCTTTGCCGAGACACATCCGCCTGTCGAAGCGCTTCGTCTGTGGCTGGTGCAGTTCGTCGATTATGTCGTGACGAAACGCGGCATGTCCGAGGTGCTGGACTCTTTGGTCGGCGGCACCTCCGAGCTCTATGCCGATTCCGCCGATCTGATCATAGGCGCCGTCAATCTGCTGGTGGATCGCGCCGTCGCCGCCGGTGAAATCCGTCTGGCGATGGACCCGCTCGATATCCTGCGCGCCCTGGCGGGCGGCGCGAGCATCAGCTGCGGCCCCGCCTGGCGGGATGCGGCAAGGCAACTCATCGATATTCTGATTGCCGGTATGAGAGCCGGTCGCTCGGGCTGAATGGCGACATCGACAGGGAAGATTTCCGTCCCAAACGTCGATACGCGGCGCGAACTCGGTCATCTCAGTTTTGAGGCATCGGTCAAATTTAACCTTTCTTAGCAAGTCTCTGTTAGCAATTCATAAAGGCGGCTTCCATCACCATGGATCACCGTCGATCCCTTGTTTTGCGTGCAGGTTCTTATGCGTCCATCGGCTGTGCCAGCAATCCTCCTCGCCGCCCTGATCCTTTCGGGATGCGCCGCCAGTTCCGGCGCCGAAGATGTGCTGACCCCTGTGCCGTCGCGGGAAACGACCAATGCCATCACCCAGCCGAGCGGCCCGATACCGGCTGCCGCCGTGGGGGATCCCGCGCCGCAAGCAAGTCCGGCGCAGCAACCGTTGAGCTGGGCTGGGCAGGTTCCGGAGCCGCAGGCGCTTGTGCCCGCAGACAGGCCGGTCGGCATGCCGATGCCGACGGAAAGGCCGGTGGCGATGCTCATGCCCGCCAACCCGGGGATCGATCCCGATGCCGGCACGAAATCGCCGACACGCTCGCGAATTTACGGTCACCGCTTCCGCGACGCCAAGCCGATCAATTTCGGCTCCACCTCCCCCAGAAAGCTTGCCGTGCACGGCGTCGACGTGTCACGCTGGCAGGGCGAGATCGACTGGGAAACGCTGCGGCAGCAGGGCGCGAACTTCGTCTACATCAAGGCGACCGACGGCGGCGATCACCTCGATCCGATGTTCAAGAAGAATTGGCGCCGGGCCAAGGAAGCCGGCCTTAAACACGGCGCCTATCACTTCTTCTACTGGTGCCGGACAGCCGGCGAGCAGGCCGACTGGTTCATCCGCAACGTGCCGAGGGAAGCCAACGCACTTCCGCCCGTCATCGACGTCGAATGGAACGGCGAATCGAGCTGCAAGCGGCGCATTTCTCCCGCCCGCGTCCGGGAAAAAATGCAGGTCTTCATGGACAAGCTGGAACGCTATTACGGCCAGCGCCCGATCATTTACACGGCGCCGGACTTCTACCGCGACAATTTGAAGGGCCAAATGCTCGACTATCCCTTCTGGCTGCGCTCAGTGGCCGCTCACCCATCCAAGGTCTATCCGGGCCGCAAGTGGCTGTTCTGGCAGTATTCCGGCTCCGGCCTTTCCGATGGCGTCGACGGCAAGATCGACCTCAACGTCTTCAACGGCAATGAGAGCGACTGGCACGACTGGGTGGCGTCGCGATAGCGAAGCTGCTTCATGGTTCTGCGACCCGCCTATCTTGTTCCGTGCCAATCCGGAACATATGGATAGCAATACGCCCTCACCCATAGGTCTTTGGTAACGCAACGCCTTCAGAATTCCCTAAACCCTTGCATGTACAAGGATTTCATCCAGTTCTGGGGACACGAGCGATGAGCATATCGGGCATTACGAGCACTGCTCTTTCAGGAATGCGGGCGCAGACGACGCGGGTCGGCGCGATTGCCAACAACATCGCAAACAGCAGCACGCCTGAATATGCCAGGCTGAACACCAGTCTTACCTCCGTTGAACCAGGCGGCGTCCAAGCCGTCGTCAGCCCGACGGCGTCGGATGTCGATCCCACCACCGAACTGACCGACCTGATCGAAGCCGAGCAGAGCTACAAGGCAAACGCCGTGGTCTTCGAGACCGGCGCCGACATGTGGGAAATGCTGATGAGCATCAAGCGCGACTGAACACGCCCGATTTCACCGGAGACCTACTGGCGGAAAATTTTCCGCCGGCCTGAAAGCTGTCAGGAATGCGCCGGCTCGCCCTGGCGCTGTGCGGCAAGGGCCGCGAGATCGGCGGGTTTCAGCTCGACGGATTCGCCGCAGCCGCAGGCCGATGTCTGGTTCGGATTGGTGAAGGTGAAGCCGGAGCGCAGCGTCGTCGTCTCGAAGCCCATTTCGGTGCCGAGCAGGTAAAGAGCCGCCGACGGTTCGACCCAGACTTTCGCACCATCACGCTCGATCAGGTCGTCCTTGGCATTGGGTTCGGTCACCAGGTCGATGGTGTATTCCATCCCGGCGCAGCCGCCCTTCTTGATGCCGACGCGAATGCCTTTGGCCTCCGGTCCCGAATTCTCGACGATCGCCTTGACGCGGGCCGCAGCGCCGTCCGTCATGCTCATGATTGCAAAGCCCATCGGCTCATTCTCCTTCCGCAACCGGGGTCAAGATCCGGCGCTTCGTGATTCAAAATGTAGTCTTCCGAGGTAAACGGATCAATACCGGCTCTATCAATACCAGCCGACCGCGACCTGCGCCTCTTCGGACATACGATCCGGCGTCCACGGCGGATCGAAGGTCATTGCGACCTCGACGCCCGATACGCCTTCGACGGCGCCGACGGCATTTTCGACCCAGCCCGGCATCTCGCCGGCAACCGGGCAGCCGGGCGCGGTCAGCGTCATCATGATCTTCACCATCCGGTCGTCCTCGATGTCGATCTTGTAGATCAGGCCGAGTTCGAAGATGTCGGCCGGGATCTCCGGGTCGTAGACGGTCTTCAACGCGCTGATGACGTCGTCGCTGAGCCGTGCCAGCTCATCGGCCGGAATGCTGGAATGCACGATGCCTTCGCGCACGTCGATCTTCTGTTCGCTTTCGTCCAGGCTCATCACGGACACTCCTCAGGCAAAGAACTTGCGCGCATATTCAAGCGCATCGGCCAAAGCATCGACCTCGGCGCGGGTATTATACATGCCGAAGGATGCACGGCATGTGGAGGTGACGCCGAAGCGTTTCAAGAGCGGCATGGCGCAATGTGTGCCGGCCCTGACCGCAACACCCTGCCGGTCGATCACCATCGAGACGTCATGGGCATGAATGCCGGCAAGCTCGAAGGAAAAGATACTGCCCTTATCCGGCGCCGTCCCGAACATCCGCAGCGAATTGACCGATTTCAGCCGCTCGACAGCATAAGAGGCAAGATCGGCCTCATGCTTAGCGATCGCTTCGCGGCCGATCTTCTCCATATAGTCGAGCGCATAACCCAGCCCGATCGCCTGCACGATCGGCGGTGTGCCGGCTTCAAAGCGATGCGGCGGATCATTATAGGTGACGATATCCTCGGCGACCTCGAAGATCATCTCGCCGCCGCCCTGGAACGGACGCATCTCCTGCAGCCGCTCCTTCTTGCCGTAGAGCACGCCGATGCCGGATGGGCCGTAGAGCTTGTGGCCGGTCATGACATACCAGTCGCAATCGATATCCTGCACGTCGACCGGCAGATGCACGGCGCCCTGGCTGCCGTCGATCAGCACCGGGATACCACGCTCATGCGCGATCCGGCAGACTTCCTTGACGGGAACGATCGTGCCGAGCGCATTCGACATATGGGTGATTGCGACGAGCTTGGTGCGTTCCGTCAGGCTCTTTTCGAAATCCTCGATATGGAAGGCGCCCTCGTCATCGACCGGCACCCAGACGAGTTTGGCGCCCTGCCGCTCGCGGATGAAGTGCCAGGGCACGATGTTGGAATGGTGCTCCATGATCGTCAGGACGATCTCGTCGCCCTCGCCGATCTTGGGCATGCCCCAGCCATAGGCGACGGTATTGATCGCTTCCGTCGAATTCTTGGTGAAGACGATGTTATCAACCGAGGGCGCATTGAGGAAGCGGCGGACCTTCTCGCGCGCTCCCTCATAGGCATCGGTCGCAGCATTCGAGAGATAATGCAGGCCGCGATGCACATTGGCATATTCATGGGAATAGGCATGCGAGATGGCATCGATCACCACCTGCGGCTTCTGTGCCGAGGCGCCGTTGTCGAGATAGACCAGCGGCTTGCCGTGCACCTTCTCCGCCAGGATCGGAAAATCCCGGCGGATGGCTTCGACGTCGTATTGGGTGGCCGGCACTATCTTGTCCATCGCAATTCCGATCAGGCGTGCTTTTCGAGCCAGGCCGAAATCACGCCTTCCAGCGCCTCGACCAGGGCTTCATCTTCCAGTTCCTCGACGATCTCAGCGACGAAGGCATTGACGAGCATCGCCCGCGCAATCTTCTCCGGAATGCCGCGCGCCATCATGTAATAGAGATGATTGGCGTCGATATCGGTTACCGTCGCGCCGTGGCCGCACTGCACATCGTCGGCGAAGATTTCGAGCTCGGGCTTGACCGAGAACTCGGCATCGTCGGACATCAGCAACGTGTTGCAGGCCATCTTGGCATCGGTCTTCTGCGCATCCGGCGCAACCCGGATCATGCCCTGGAAGACGCCCTTGGCCCGGTCGAAGACGACGTTGCGGATCACTTCTGTCGAGCCGGTATGCGGCACATCGTGGCCGAGCACCATCGTTACGTCTGTATGGCTTTCTGCCCCAAGCAGGTTGATGCCGCGCAGGGTCAGATCAGCGCCCTCGCCCGTCACCTTGATATGCAGTTCCTGGCGCACCAGCTTGCCGCCGGCGTTGATGACGAACAGGCGGAGCTTCGCATCGGCGCCGAGATCGATGCGGATCTGGCCGAGATGCGTATCGTCGCCTCCCTGCTGCTGCAGGATGATCCAGGTCAGCTCGGTGCCTTCGCCGACAGTGATGTCACTGACGTGAGACACCAGCGCGGCATCGCCTGATACCGCAAGGTGACGCTCGATGAAGGTCGCCTTGACGCCGGCGCCGAAGGACACGGGAAGGCGCGTATGTGCCTGCCCGCCCGCATGGACGAACTGGATTTCAAGCGGATTTTCAAGCTCGGTACCGGCGGGCACGTCGACGACATAGCCGTCGCGCACGAAGCTGCCGTTGATACGGCCGACTGCGTCGTCGCTGCCGAGCGCATCGAGCCCGTCCGCGGCAGAGCCGTCGAGCAGACGTTCGGAATAGCTGGAAATTCCGAGGTCGCCGGCTGCGGCCTTCTGGTTGGAATGGCCCTGGATGACCGTCAGCACTGCGGAATCGGCAACGAGCGGCTCCAAAGCCTCCGAGCCGGCATCACCCGCCTGCGGCGGGACAGTGCGCAGAAGATTCTTGAGGTCGGTATAGTGCCAGGCTTCGATGCGGCGCGTCGGCAGTCCGGCCTTCTTCAGGTCGTCGAGAAGCCGGTCGCGCAGAGCCGTCACCGCACCGTTGCCCGGCAGGTCGCCGATCTGATGGTTGAAGGCCTCGATCAGCGCCGCTTCGGCCGCAGTCAGGCGGCTCGTCGTCTGCATGTTCATGGACGTCGTCCTTTCCACCCGAAACTCAGGCTGCCGCACCGATGATGTCGGCATAGCCGTTGGCCTCAAGCTCATGCGCCAGCGTCTTGTCGCCCGACTTGATCACCTGGCCCTTGTAGAGCACGTGAACCGTATCCGGCACGATATAGTCGAGCAGGCGCTGGTAATGGGTGATGACCACGACGGCGCGATCCGGCGAGCGCAGCGCGTTGACGCCGTCGGCGACGATCTTCAGCGCGTCGATGTCGAGACCGGAATCAGTTTCGTCGAGCACGCAGAGCTTCGGCTCCAAGAGCGCCATCTGCAGGATCTCGGCGCGCTTCTTCTCGCCGCCGGAAAAGCCGACGTTGAGCGGCCGCTTCAGCATCTCGGTATTGATCTGCAGCTTGCCCGCGGCATCCTTGACCCGGCGCATGAAATCCGGCGTCGTCAACTCGTCTTCGCCACGTGCCTTGCGCTGCTCGTTCATCGCCACCTTCAGGAATTGCATGGTGGCGACACCCGGAATTTCCACCGGATATTGGAAGGCAAGGAAGACGCCCTTGGCGGCGCGTTCGGCCGGATCGAGTTCGAGAATGCTCTCGCCATTATAGAGAATGTCGCCCTCGGTGACTTCGTAGTCGCTGCGGCCGGAGAGCACATAGGAGAGCGTCGACTTGCCGGAGCCGTTCGGCCCCATGATCGCGGCAACTTCGCCGGCCTTCACCGTCAGATTCAGGCCACGGATGATCTCGGTGCCGTCTTCGGCGATGCGGGCATGGAGGTTTCTGATTTCAAGCATTTCGTTTTTCCTGTTCATACAGCGGGTTCAAGTGCCGCCTGATTGACCGTTCGCACCGGCCTCGATCCGTCATCCTCGGGCTTGTCCCGAGGATCTAAGCCCTCAATTGTAATCGCTCCACTCCCGCGTATTCGGATGCGGTCGATAGACATTCTCAATTTCGTCGATCCGCTCGTAAAGATCGATCCAGGTCGGATTGAATCCCTCGACAAGCTTGATTTTCCATTCGCGCAGGTAACGCTTCAAAGATTTCTCCCGCTGGATCGCCAACACGATGTTCGGATGGCTCTCGAACCAGACGAGGTTCTTTGCTCTGTATTTCTCCGTAAAACCCTTATGGATTTCGTTGCGGTGTTCCCATATGCGACCGTGCAAATCACTCCTGACGCCGGTGTAGATCACGCCTCGTGGCTTGTCGGACATCATATAGACGAAACCACACATCCCTATCCTCCGGCCACAGCAGATCCTCGGGACAAGCCCGAGGATGACGGAGACCGTATTTAGCCCACCGAGCCTTCCAGCGAAATGCTGATCAGCTTTTGCGCCTCGACGGCGAATTCCATCGGCAGCTCCTGCAGGACTTCCTTGACGAAGCCGTTGACGATCAGTGCGATCGCCGCTTCGGTAGGAATGCCGCGCTGCAGGCAGTAGAACAGCTGGTCCTCGGAGATTTTCGAGGTCGTCGCTTCATGCTCGAACTGCGCCGTCGAGTTCTTCGCCTCGATGTAGGGCACGGTATGGGCGCCGCATTTGTCGCCGATCAGGAGCGAATCGCACTGGGTGAAGTTGCGCGCATTCGACGCCTTTCGGTGGGCCGAGACCTGGCCGCGATAGGTGTTGTTGGATACGCCAGCGGCGATGCCCTTGGAGACGATGCGGCTCGACGTGTTCTTGCCGAGATGGATCATCTTGGTGCCGCTGTCGATCTGCTGATGGCCGTTGGAGACGGCGATCGAATAGAACTCGCCGCGGCTGTCGTCGCCGCGCAGGATGCAGGACGGATATTTCCAGGTGATCGCCGAGCCGGTTTCCACCTGCGTCCAGGAGATCTTCGAGCGGTCGCCGCGGCAATCGCCGCGCTTGGTGACGAAGTTGTAGATGCCGCCCTTGCCTTCCTTGTCACCGGGATACCAGTTCTGGACGGTGGAATACTTGATCTCGGCATCGTCGAGCGCAACCAACTCGACCACGGCGGCATGCAGCTGGTTTTCGTCACGCTGCGGGGCCGTGCAGCCTTCGAGATAAGAGACGTAGGCTCCTTCTTCCGCAATGATCAGCGTGCGCTCGAACTGGCCGGTGCCCTTCTCGTTGATGCGGAAATAGGTGGACAGCTCCATCGGGCAGCGAACGCCCTTCGGAATGAACACGAAGGAGCCGTCGGTGAAAACAGCCGAATTCAGCGTCGCATAATAGTTGTCGCTCGTCGGCACCACGGAGCCGAGGTATTTCTGCACCAGTTCCGGATGCTCGCGGATGGCTTCCGAAATCGACATGAAAATCACGCCGGCCTTCTTCAGCTCTGCCTTGAAGGTGGTGACGACCGAAACGCTGTCGAAAACCGCGTCGACGGCGATCTTCGGCTTCTCGACGCCGGCCAGGATCTCCTGCTCACGCAGCGGAATGCCGAGCTTTTCGTAAACCTTGAGCAGCTCCGGATCGACCTCGTCGAGCGACTTCGGGCCCGGCGTGCTCTTCGGCGCGGCGTAATAATAAATGTCGTTGAAATCGATCTTCGGATAATCGACGCGCGCCCAGGTCGGCTCTTCCAGCGTCAGCCAGCGCCGATAGGCTTCGAGACGCCATTCCAGCATCCATTCCGGCTCCTGCTTCTTGGCGGAAATGAAGCGGATGATGTCCTCGGACAGGCCTTTCGGCGCCTTGTCCATCTCGATGACGGTCTCGAAACCGTATTTGTACTGGTCCACATCGATCAGGCGCACCTGGTCGATCGTTTCCTGCACGGCAGCCATCTCATTCTCCAATCTCGCCGGATACAAGGTCCGGCAGCTTGTAGCGTTTGGGCAATTCACTTGCCCTTCACGTTGGGCAATTCTCTTGCCCTAATGTAAGAGGCCAAAAGGGACTTTTCAGCCCGATTGGCAAGCGGAAATTTGTGTTTCCGCAAGTTTTGACGCGGGTCAGGCCGCCTCGCCCGCCGACCTTCGCCGGCAGGCGATCTTCGCAAAAGCCGCAATCGCCCGGTCGATATCCTCTTCGGTCGTCGAAAAGCCGAGCGAGATCCGCAGCGCCCCGAGCTTGGCGTCACGTCCCATCGCCGTGAGCACATGGCTTTCGCCGAGCCGTCCGGACGAGCAGGCAGAACCCGCCGAAAGCGCTACGCCTTCGAGATCGAATGCGATCTGTCCGGTCTCGGCCTTCAGCCCCGGCAGGGTGAAGAAAATCGTGTTGGTAACACGCTCGCCGCCCGCGCCGTGGATGATCACATCGGCTGCCGCCCGACGCATGCCGGCTTCCAGCCGCTCGCGTAATGCGCCGATCGCCGCATTACGCGCCTCGAATTCGCAGGCAGCAGCCTCCGCCGCCGCGCCGAAGCCGATCAGCGCCAGGGAATTCTGTGTCCCCGACCGGTGACCGCGCTCCTGCCCGCCGCCCTGGATCAGTGGCCTGGGCATCAGCGCCTCGCCGCGGGCAATCAGCGCACCAGCGCCCTTCGGCCCGCCGATCTTGTGCGAGGAAACGATCATGAAGTCGGCGCCGAGCTTCTCGATATCGAGCGCCAGACGCCCCGCCGCCTGGACGGCGTCGACGACGAGGAGGCCGCCATGGGCATGCACGATCTTTGCCGCGGCCTCCACAGGCTGGACGATACCCGTCTCGTTATTGACGAGCATGATGGCGACCATCGGTAGGCCGGCGGCCTTGTCATGGGCGTCGAGCAGGGTGGCGAGCGCATCCAGATCGACGGTCCCGGCTTCGGTAACCGGGATTTCCGTCATCTTCTCCCTGGCGAAGCGGCCGCCTTCGCGCACGGCAGGATGCTCGATCGCCGAAAAGTAGAGATGGCCGAGCCGGAGCGGCGTGCGGCCCATGCGGAAATCCGGCGTCAACACCAGATTGGCGGCCTCGGTCGCGCCGCTGGTGAAGACCACATTGCCGGCGTCGGTGCCGACGAGAGCCGCCACTTTGCGCCGTGCGCCTTCGATCGCAGCGCGGGCGGCACGGCCTTCGCCGTGAACGGAATTTGGATTGCCGAAAATGTCGATGGCGCGCATGATCGCCTCGCGAGCTGCGGGGTGCAACGGCGCTGTGGCATTCCAGTCGAGATAAAGGCGTGGCGGCGCCATGATCTTCAGTCCTGCGCTTGACGAGCTTGCTTCAGCATCCGCGGCTCATTTTTCTTGAAATTTCCGCCGGGCTTGCCTTATGACACATTCCACGATGCGTGGATCGCCATGCAAGTTTCGAATTGTTCTAAACTGCGTTTTAGAAAAGCTGACAACACTAGTCAAGTCATGTTGTCGTCCAACGCAGCGCGAACGCGAAATAAAACCCGGAGTACCAATGCCCGAAGTTATTTTCAACGGCCCAGCCGGCCGTCTTGAAGGCCGCTACCAGCCCTCCAAGGAAAAAAGCGCGCCCATCGCCCTGATCCTGCATCCGCATCCGCAGTTCGGCGGCACGATGAACAATCAGATCGTCTACCAGCTCTTCTACATGTTCCAGAAGCGCGGGTTCACGACCCTACGCTTCAATTTCCGGGGCATCGGCCGCAGCCAGGGCGAATTCGATCATGGCGCCGGCGAACTCTCGGATGCCGCCTCTGCGCTCGACTGGGTGCAGAGCCTGCATCCCGATTCGAAGACCTGCTGGGTCGCCGGTTATTCCTTCGGGTCCTGGATCGGCATGCAGCTCCTGATGCGCCGGCCGGAGATCGAGGGCTTCATGTCGATCGCCCCGCAGCCGAATACCTACGACTTCTCCTTCCTGGCGCCCTGCCCCTCCTCCGGCCTGATCATCAATGGCGAGGCCGACAAGGTGGCCCCGGAAAAAGATGTCAACGGCCTGGTGGAAAAGCTGAAGACTCAGAAGGGCATCCTCATCACCCATCGCACCGTTGCCAATGCCAACCACTTCTTCAATGGTCAGGTGGAAACGCTGATGGGCGAATGCGAGGATTATCTCGACCGCCGCCTCAACGGTGAATTGGTGCCGGAACCGGCCGCCAAGCGGATCCGCTGACGCCATCGCACGAGCCCGTCTTCTCCCTGTGGAGACGGGCCGGACACAACCGCGCCGGCTGTGCCAGAACAGATCACCTATCGTGTTGCAATATATATTGCAGTGCGGTAGGGTCCTCGCGATCCTAACTAAAGCGAGGTCCGTAATGACCAAGTCGTTCGGGGAAGTCCTGGATAAGTATAGGGGTATCGGTCCGGGGTTCGACTTTCTTCGAATTGGACTCGCCTTTTCTATCGTATTGACGCATTCGTTTTTGCTGACGCGGAATGATGCCTTCATCAGAGGCTCGGTATTCTGGTTCACCGAATACGCTCTTGTTCCGATGTTTTTCGCTTTGAGCGGATTTCTGATCGCGGGCAGCGCCCAGCGCCTGAGTCTCCGGAATTTTCTGATCAATCGCGGCTTGCGTATCGTTCCGGCACTGGCCGTCGATATCGTCGTTTGTTCGCTGATCATCGGGCCGATCGTAACGATCGTCTATCACGCCGAATATTTTACCGATCCGCGGTTTTTCAAATACTTTCTGAATATCGTCGGCTGGATCCATTACGAGCTGCCGGGCGTCTTCCAGGATAATCCGAGCCAGCGTGTCAACGGTGCTCTCTGGACGGTTCCATGGGAGATCTTCTGCTACATCATCATGTCATTCCTGATGATCACCGCCATCGTGAAGACGCGCTACAAGCTGCTCGGCGTGACGATCGCCTACATCGTCATCGGTCTCATCGTACAGAAGATGCCCTATCTGTTGCCCGGTTCAATCAAGCCGATCGCTCGCTTCCTGTTCATGAGCCGCGGCTCCCAGCTGATAACGGCCTTCATGATGGGCATCGTCGTCTTTCAGTTCAAAGCGGTCATTCCGCATTCCCGCTGGCTGTTCGCCGCCGCCTGCCTGGTCTGCATCGTCGCGATTCTCACCCTCGACAGCCGGGCTGTGGAGTCGGTGATCAACCGGCCGATCGTCATCACCTCGCTCGTCTACATCACAGTCTTCATCGGCCTGTCGGAGGTGCCCATTCCGGCCTTTTTCAGGAAAGGCGATTATTCCTACGGCGTCTATCTCTACCATGATCCGTTCCTGCAGATCTGGATCAGCTCGTTCCCCTCAATCTTTCTCTACCCGAAATATGGTGCGCTGGCGCTCTATCTGGTCGGCCTGCCCTCGGCTCTCGCCGTCGCGGTGCTGTCCTGGCATTTCATCGAGAAACCGATCCTCGGCCTTCGCAAGAAATTCTCGTTCATCGCTCAGGTCAGGGGCGTCGAGGATGGAAATCAGGGCGGACGTGAATCGAATGTTCGGCCACTCGCCGTCAAAAGTTAGAGCTTTGCCGGCCGCATATCGGCGGTGAGTTCGAAAGCCGTGTCAAGCACTCCATCGATCAGGATCGATGGAGTGCTGCGAGGCGGTGTTTTCGGGATGCGTGAAGGCGATGAAGCCGGATGCCAACTGCCTGTCGAAGAACCAGTCGGAAAGCGCGCTCGCCGCCTCGGTCGCAAGGCCCTTGCCCCACGCTTCCTCGCGCAGGGAATAACCGAGTTCGAACTGCTCGCTCCTGAACTTCGAAATCCCCGCACGGCCGATGAATAGGCCGTCCTCGGCGAGTACCTTGTATTTGGTCGTGCCGTCGCGTGCCTGTTCCTCGAACCAGCCCCGCAGCCGCTTTTCGGCCTTTTCGAGACTCCATGGCGCCTGACCGGGCAGATACCGGGTCGTCGCCATCGTCGAATGCAGCTGCTGCACCAGAGCCGCATCGCCTTCGTCCCACATGACTAAGGTGAGCCGGGGCGTCTTCAGGATGACCTGCTGCTCTCTCATGGCCTTGCCAGCATCCCGCCGCTGACAGGGGCGTCGACCCCCGTCGTGCCGGGAAATGTCAACGGCAGCCCGTCCAGCGAGCGGACGGCGAGATAGGCCCAGGCCTCTGCTTCCATCGCATCGCCGTCGAAGCCGGCCTGTTCGGCCGTCAATACCTTCGAGCCCAGCCTTTCGGCCATAACCGAGAACTCCGCCATCACGGTGGCGTTCAGCCGCCCGCCGCCGCAGACGATATAGATCGATGGGCTCTCGGGCAGGAAGCCGGCAGATTTGATGATCGAGGCGGCGGCGACATGCGCCAGCGTGCGGGCGCCGTCCTCGAGGCTCGCCTCCTCGGGCCGCAGCGGCGCGAAATCGCCGCGGTCGAGTGAGCGGCGAACATTGCCGCGAAAGAACGGGCTTGCGAGATACCGTTCCGCGAGAGCGGCCACGACCTTGCCGCGCCCGCCGATCTCGCCGCCGGGATCATAGGTTTTGCCGGTCTGCATTTCCACCCACTGGTCGATCAGCGTATTGCCCGGCCCGCTGTCGAAGGCCGCGATCCGGCCATCCCCACCGATGAAGGTCAGATTGGAGATACCGCCGATATTGACGAAACACACCGCCTGTCCCGCCTGCTGGAATTTTCCTGCGAGTGCCGCGTGATAGGCCGGCACCAGCGGCGCGCCCTGCCCGCGGTGAAGCATGTCGTTGGCGCGCATGTCATAGACCACCGATATGCCGGTTCGGCGCGCCAATTCCCCCCCGTCGCCGATCTGGATCGTCAATCCTTCGTCCGGGCGATGAAGCACCGTCTGGCCATGAAAACCGAGAACATCGACGCCATCGGCAGAAAGCCCGAAACGCTCCAGAAATGCCGTTACGGCAGTTGCATGCCGCACGGTCAGTTCGAGCTCGATCTGGCGAAGCTCCTCCGGCCGTTCACGCCGGTCGCGGAGCGGCCGCGCCAGTTCCAGCGCCCGTTTCAGCCGCCCGCGAAAATCGGCGTCATAGGGCACGCCCATGAACGGCCCGCGCTCGATGAAGCCGCGGCCGTCGGTCCTGATCAGCGCCACGTCGATTCCGTCCATCGACGTGCCGCTCATCAGGCCGATCGCAGTCCTGATGACATCCATGAGGCTTGCCTCCCTGCGATTCCCGGATGCACTTTTATAAAAACAGTGCTAAACGCGCCGCGACAGATCAACAACAACGAACTTGCGCGAGCCCCACGGGTCGAACGCAGATATCAAGAGACGAAACCCATGTCCGAGTTCAAGTCCGATTTCCTCCGCACGCTGAAAGAGCGCGGCTTCATTCATCAGATCTCTGATGAAAGCGGCCTGGACGACCTGTTCGCCAAGGAAACCGTGACGGCCTATATCGGTTATGACCCGACGGCATCCAGCCTTCATGTCGGCCATCTCACACAGATCATGATGCTGCACTGGCTGCAGGCCACGGGCCATCGCCCGATCTCGCTGATGGGCGGCGGCACCGGCATGGTCGGCGATCCCTCCTTCAAGGAGGAAGCCCGCAAGCTGATGACGATCGAGACGATCGAAGAAAATATCGCATCGATCAAGCGCTGCTTTTCGAACTATCTCGATTACGGCAAGCCTGGCAACGCCGCATTGATGATCAACAATGCCGAATGGCTGCGTACTTTGAATTACCTGGAGTTCCTGCGCGATGTCGGCCGCCATTTCTCGGTCAACCGCATGCTGTCCTTCGACAGTGTGAAGACGCGCCTTGACCGCGAGCAGTCGCTGTCCTTCCTGGAATTCAACTACATGATCCTCCAGGCCTACGATTTCGTCGAGCTGGCCAAACGCTACGACTGCCGCCTGCAGATGGGCGGTTCGGACCAGTGGGGCAATATCGTCAACGGTATCGATCTTGGTCACCGCATGGGGACACAGCAGCTCTACGCCCTGACCTCGCCGCTGTTGACGACATCGTCGGGCGCCAAGATGGGTAAATCGGCATCCGGCGCAGTCTGGCTGAATGCCGATCTGCTGCCTGTCTATGACTTCTGGCAATATTGGCGCAATACCGAAGACGCCGATGTGCCGCGCTTCCTCAAGCTCTTCACCGCCCTGCCGATGGACGAAATCGCACGGCTTTCGGCGATCGGCGGTTCGGAACTGAACGAGGTCAAGAAGATACTTGCGACCGAGGTAACGGCGATCCTGCACGGCCGTGAGGCCGCTGAACAGGCGGCCGAAACGGCGCGCAAGACCTTCGAGGAAGGCGGTCTCTCGGAAAACCTGCCTTCGGTCGACGTGCCCGCTTCCGAACTCGACGCGGGCATCGGCCTGCTGTCACTGATCGTTCGCGCCGGCCTTGCCGCGTCGAATGGCGAAGCTCGCCGTCACGTCCAGGGCGGCGCTGTCCGTATCAACGACGAGGCAGTCAGCGACGAACGCAAGATGATCGGCAGCGGTGAAATCACCGCCGACGGCATCATCAAGCTCTCGCTCGGCAAGAAGAAGCACATCCTGATCCGCCGCGCGGCGTAAGCGGATTCAGTTTCGAGATACCGAAGCCGGCGCCCGCGCCGGCTTTTCTGTGTTTAGCCACGGCGGCGGCGAGGAGATCATTCAGCTCTTTGCTGGTTTTCAGCGTCATTCCGTTTGGTCTCTCGAACAAGATAGCCCGGCGGATCAATGGCTGAAGCGGGATTCACCCGCGACCACCAACTGATCGAGAAGATCGGCGGCGTCACCGTCGCGTCGAGGGGAACAGCAAGAATATGGCCGGAGCGGATGCTCTCCGGCGGCTTTGGCCGCGCGCCCTTCTCCGCAGAATACGAAGCCTGATGGCCGATCGAGACGACGATCATGGCGGCCGATGCGAAAGAGACTGTCCGGGAGCACTGCATGGCATTCTCCGACGGCCGTTGTTTCCGGGCTGAGACCGAGGATTACATCAGAATGCACTAAAATACGCTCTTCCGCGACAACGAAATTGCCGGCAGGTGCATATAGCCCCGCCCGCTAAGCGCAAACTCCTGCGCTGGATCGAACGGATGATACGGATGCGCAAGGAAAGCCCTGAGATCGGCTGATGCCTACGGCTATCGCTGGCATGGTGTCGGCGGCCTCGACTATCTGCCTTGCCTGCTTCACTGGAATTCGAAGATCTGCCGGAAAACACCGGGTGCGATGATCGACAGCGGATTGATCTGCAGGTTCGGCTGGTCGAACTTGCCGGTCAATTTGAAGGTAATGCCGATCAGGCCGCGGTCGCTGCCATTGCCGAGGATGACGCCGATTAGCGGCAGCTCGGCAAAGAGCCGGTTGAGGCCGTAGGCCGGCATGAAGGTGCCGGTCATGTCCATATTGCCCTTGCGGTCGCGCACCACGCCCTGGAAGGTCGCGCCGATCTGGTCGCCACGCAGCACGCCATTCTCGATACCGACCATGCCATTGCGCGAGACAACGCGGGCAAAACCGCGCTGGAAGCGCTGCGACGAAGTATCGATATCGCGCTTGACCGCCTCGTTGAGACTGCGCTGCTCGTTTCCGACGGGCGTCGAGACGATCGAGCGCAGCCGTTGTTCGTTGACGATCGCAAAACGGCGCACGTCGAGCGAGCCGTCCCAGCCGCCCTCTGCCGAAAGCCGGATCGCCAGATTGAGCAGACCGCCCTGCATGTGCTGGTAGAGATCGGCGAAACGCGACACCGCGCCGGCATCGCCGCTGGTGATGTTGATGACGCCGCCGTCCTTCATCTGGCTGACCACGGCCTCGCCGCTATCGGTAACGGCGGAAAAGTTCAGCGCCTGCAGCTTGTCGCCGCGCAGCGACATCTGCGCCTGGAAATTGCCAATCTTCTCGTCGTTGAAGCCGATGACGTTTTTCAGCCTGGCGCGCACCGATACGCTGGTGTCGCCGGCATCCCCGTCATCGTCACCGCCCGAGCCCGATTTCAACCGTGCGATAACAGGGCGCGCATCGGCGCTGTCGCCGGAGACCGAGACGTCGAAACTGCCCTTGCTGCGCTTGACAGACAGGGCGAAATCGTCAAGCGAGGAGAGTTTGACGCTGTCGAAATCGGCCGAGATCAGCCCGCCTTTGCCGATGTTCATCGATCCGTTGGCGCCGAAACCGTCGCCCTTCAGCCGGAAGTTCTTGATCTGGGTATTGTCGGCCGGGCCGGAGGTTTCGAATTCGGCCGATGCCGCAATGCCGCTGCCCTTCGACCAGCCGATCCACGGCAGGTCGAGTTGCGACTTGGTGAGGTCGAGCTGGACGTCCTGCCGGTCGTCGTCGATCCGCGTCAGCACCATCTTCACGCTGCCGCCGATGATGCCGGAAAGGCCGGGTATCAGCTTGTTGCGCTGGTCTTCGGAGAGCGTCGCGGTGATCACCCGCTGCCGCTTCGCGCTGTCGGATGCCTCGACCGGCTCGGCAAGATCGATTTCGGCCGGGACGCCGTCGATCTGGGCCTTGGCGTCGAGCGTGATCTGTTTCGGATTGCCGTTCAGCGTGCCGTCGAGATTGCTGATCGTGCGGCCGGAAAACGGCTTGGCAAGGTCAATATCGGTGAGCTTCATTGCCGCCGTCCATTCGGCCGGCGGCGGGTTCTGCGAGGAGAGCAGGCCGAAATGCGCCTTCACATGCGCCTCGATCCGCCCCTTGAGATCGTCGGGCGTGAAGCCGGCGCGCTGCAGCACCCGCACCGGCCGGTAGGTCAGAAGTTCGCCGATGGCGTCCGCTGCCCCGGAGACGGCGAGATCGATATCCGCCATCAGCGGCTTGTCGTAGGTGGCAGGCATGATGAAGGTTCCCTGCCCGAGACCGACGGATCGGCCGGAGGGGAAATAGGACGTGCCGCTCTTGATCGCGATCGTCGCAACGGGGCCGGTCAGGTCGAAATGGGCTGACGTGTCGCGGATCGGCGGAATATCGCCGGCAACGTTCATCCGCGCGCCCGCGATGTCGAAGCCGATGCGGATCTGGTTGGCGTCGAGCTTCAATCCCCTGCCGCCGGCGGCCTCGTCCAGCCTGCCGAAGGGAATGAAGACGGAGATGGCGGCGTTGGTGACGGTGCCGCCGAAGAGGTTGCCGTGGACCCAGGTGCGCACCTTGGGCGCCATCCAGAACGGCCAGAGCTGCTTGATCGCTGTCGTCTGCAGCTGTGCCGACTGGCCGGCAAAGCTGATCTCCGGCGATTTGTCCCCGAGCTTGACATCAAGTGATCCGTAAAGCGCGCCGAGCGGGCTGGAGACGGTCATGTTGGGAAACCGGAATTCCCGCCCAGCGACCATGTAGCGCCCGGTCGCCTGGATGTCGAAGGAGAGCGGCGGCTCGCCGGAGCCGCCGGGGGCTGCCGTGCCGCCACTGACGAGCAGGTCGATGCCGAAGCCTTTGCCGGCCTGCGGATCGAGCTTGTCGAGATCGATGAGCGCGCCGTTGATCGGGACCGTGGTCGCGCCGAACCGGGCGTTCGACCGGGCAATTTCGATCGTCTGCTTGTCGAAATCGTAGACGAGGTTGATTTGCCCGCCCGACAGCTCCTGCGGATCGCCGTCCGCATAGATCAGGCCGGCGCCAATGTCGACCGTCGCCGCCAGCGCCGGCTGCACGCCATCGCGCCCCCGGGTGGCCGACACCGTCAGGTCGGCAAAGGCGTTGAGCCCCTGGCGTATGACGCCCTGATCATTGCGTTTCAGCGCGAAGGGCGTGAGATCGGCATGCCTCAGCGTCGCCACGACCTTCGACACGTGGCCGTCTTCCTTCTCGGCCAGCACGTCGAGCTCCGCCACCTCGCCATTGAGCGCGACTTCGCCGCTCAATTGCAGCGAGGAGGGGCCGGCATGGGCAAAGACGAGATTGTCGACGACGAGCGACAGCGGACCGTTGGCGGTATCGGCAAGCTTGATGTCGATGCCGGAGATGCGCACCGAATTGGTCGAGCCGCGCGTCACGATGCTGTCGAACATGTCGAACTGCGAGAAGATCTTCTCCATCGCCGCCGGCACGGCGTCGATGCGCAGATCGTCGAGCTTGACGGGATTGCCGGACGGCAGAAGCGCGGTATCGAGCGCGATATCCTCCGCTTCAATGTCCGAAACGGCGATGCGGCCGCGGAAAAGCTGCAGCGGATCGAGCCCCAGCCGCACCGAACCCGTCGTCGACAGGTGCTGACCGCTCTCCTGGTCGATCATGTTGACGTTGCGCGCCTCCAGCGCCAGCCGGAAGTCCGAGGTGAAGCGAATGACGGTGGAGCCGACCTCGGCGCGGTAGCGCGGTCCGGCCACGCCGTTCAACGCCGCTTGCGCCTGCTGCGACAGCGGCTTGTCGAACATGCCGCTCTCGACGGTGAAGATGATCGCAGCGAAAATAAGCAGAATCAGCCCGAGAAATCCGAGCGTCAGCTTCGCCGTGCGTCGCATTGGCGAACGCGGCGGCGGGCAATGAACGATGATCGGATCCTCGGCCTGGGCGGACGGCAAGCGGTCCAGCGCAACGATATCCTTCTTGCGAAACGTGACCTTTTCGCCGCGGATGGCTGACATGCGCCTTCGGGCTCTCCCTTTAAGTGAAGAATTGAACCCGGCCATGCTGGACGGGTTTCCATCCACTATATAATTCGGGGAGAGAAAGTGTCATCCACAAACCCGGCAAAAGAAAGGTTTTCCCTATGGCGGTTCCCGGCATCGGCGCCTCGGCTCCTGATTTCAACCTTCCCCGCGACGGCGGCGGCCGCGTCTCGCTGGCCGAATTCCAGGGCAGGCCTCTCGTCCTGTTCTTCTACCCCAAGGACGACACGACAGGCTGCACCGCCGAATCATTGGCTTTCACCGCTTTGGCAGGCGAGTTCGAGGCGGCGGGTGCTGCTGTCATCGGCATGTCCCCCGATTCGGCCGCCTGCCATGACAAGTTCGTCAGGAAGCACCGTCTTTCGGTGGCGCTCGCCTCGGACGAGGAAAAGACGACGCTGCAGGCCTATGGCGTCTGGAAGGAAAAGAGCATGTACGGCCGCAACTTCATGGGCGTCGAGCGCACCACGTTCCTCATCCGCCAGGACGGCACAATCGCCACCATCTGGCAGAAGGTGAAGGTGCAGGGTCATGCCGAAACCGTGCTCGAGGCCGTGCGGAATCTGGCGGCGTGAGTGGGCATCTCACGATAACCTCGCTGCGCGGCGGCGCCATCGATGCGATCGCTTCCGCCGATCTCGACCGTAAGACGGCGCTTGCGCAGGAAAGCGCCACCCGCTGGTTCGCCCGCCGGGTGTCGCTGCGCTCGCCGCTCGACGCCGCCCTGCCCGAGAGACCCGGCCGTCCCGACAGGCCGGTGCTGACGCCGCCGACCCAGGTGGAAAAGCGCTCGCTGCATACGCTGAAAGGCCGGATCGCTCTGCTCCATGCCATCGCCCATATCGAGCTCAATGCCGTCGATCTGGCGCTCGATATCGTCGCGCGATTCGCGACCGAACAGGTGCCGAACTCCTTCTTCGACGGCTGGATGCAGGTCGCCTTCGAGGAGGCGAAGCATTTCCGCATGGTGCGCGCGCGCCTCAACGATCTCGGCGCCGATTACGGCGATCTTCCCGCCCATGACGGGCTCTGGCAGGCAGCCCATTCGACGCGCAACGATCTGACGGCAAGGCTCGCCGTCGTGCCGCTGATTCTCGAAGCCCGCGGTCTCGACGTCACGCCGTCCCTGCAGGCAAAGATGCGCCAGACCGGCGATCTCGAAAGCGCCGATGTTCTCGATGTCATCTACAACGACGAGAAAGGCCATGTCGCGGTCGGCGCCAAATGGTTCCGCTTTCTCTGTGCGCGCGAGAAGCGCGATCCGGCAAAGGCCTTCCAGGAGCTGGTGCGCGCCAATTTCCGTGGGCCGCTGAAGCCGCCCTTCAATGATCTCGCCCGCGCCGAGGCGGGGCTGACGCCGTCCTTCTACCGCGCGCTGGCATCGATCAGCCACGCGTGACATGATTGATTTTCTAGCGTAAACGGCGACGCTGAAAGCATTCATTAACCATAAACGTGTCTAATTTTCCGAAAGAGGCGTAGAGCATCAATCGGGAGAGCCTGCGTGAACAGCGGACATCAGCACCGGGTATTCGGCAGGCGGGCGCAGGAACATATCCTCATCCTGGCCAGCGGCGACAAGGTCCGCCACATGACGGTCCGGCCATGGATGGCGGCTCTTGCCTTCTGCTTCATCGGCGTCTTCTCGATCGGCTACCTCCTCGCCACCTCCTATCTCGTGCTGCGCGACGATCTGATCGGCGCCACCATGGCGCGGCAAGCCCGCATGCAGCACGACTATGAAGATCGCATCGCCGCCCTTCGCGCCCAGGTCGACCGCATCACGTCCCGCCAGCTTCTCGACCAGCAGGTGGTCGAGGATAAGGTGGACAAGCTGATGGAACAGCAAATGGCGCTGACCTCGCGCCACGGCAAGCTCGACAATCTGCTCGACCGGGCCGAAAGCTCCGGCCTGACCGACAAGGACAGCGCTCCGTCTCCACCCCAGTCCTTTGCCCCTGATATCAAGGACAAGCGCGCTTCGCTGAGCGGTGGCGGCATCGAGGCGATCGAGAAACAGTTGGCGAGCGGGGCGCCCGCCGATGCGACGCCCGACAACTCGACGCTTGCCTACGTGCCGTCCGCTGAAACCGTTGGCGACCGCGCCGACCGGATCTTCTCCAAGGTGACGCTGTCGCTGAAGGGTGTCGAACAGGACCAGCGCAACCGCGTCGAGCAGCTGACGAGCGATGCCGGCAATGCCGCCAATGCCATTGCGACCGTGCTGACCCGTTTCAATATCCCGATGCCGGCAGAGACCGCTGCCAGGAAGGACGACGACGATGCCGTCGGCGGCCCCTATGTCGAGCCTGAAAGCAACGACCACTTCAACAATTCGCTGGTCGCGCTCGACGGCGCCTTGACGAGGCTCGAAGCGGTGCGCAGCACTGCCGAATCTCTGCCCTTCCGCAATCCCGCCATCGGCAAGGAAGTGACCAGCCCCTTCGGCAATCGCCGTGATCCTTTCCTCGGCCGCCTCGCGCTCCATTCCGGCATCGACTTCCGCTTTTCTCCGGGCGAAAGGATCCGCCCGACCGCCCCCGGCAGGGTGATTGCGGCCGGCTGGACCGGCGGCTACGGCAACATGGTCGAAGTCGATCACGGCAACGGCATCTCGACACGCTACGGGCATATGTCCGAGGTGCTGGTCAAGGTCGGCGACACGGTCGACCGCAACGACGTCATCGGCCTTGCCGGCAGCACCGGCCGCTCGACGGGGACGCACCTGCACTATGAAGTGCGCCAGGACGGCCACGCCGTCGATCCAGTATATTTCATGAATGCCGGCCTTAAACTCGCCACCTATATGAAGTAATAGCCATCAGGTAACCATCGCTTCACTCTGCATGGGGTGCGGCCTCTCTATTTCTTGACTTGCCGGCCATTCGGGGTTATGTCGCGCTGCATTGCGGCATGCAATCCCGCCGACTCGTTCAGAGCTCGGCCGAACCGGAACGGAAACAGTTTTCCCTTTGACGACATTCGCTGACCTTGGCTTGAGCCAAAAAGTGCTATCCGCTGTTACCGACGCGGGCTACACGATCCCCACGCCTATTCAGGCGGGAGCCATTCCCTTTGCGCTCGAACGTCGCGATATTTGCGGCATCGCGCAGACGGGCACCGGCAAGACGGCATCCTTCGTTCTGCCGATGCTGTCGCTTCTGGAGAAGGGTCGCGCCCGCGCCCGCATGCCCCGTACGCTGATTCTCGAGCCGACGCGCGAACTCGCCGCCCAGGTCGCAGAGAATTTCGAAAAATACGGCAAGAACCACCGCCTCAACGTCGCCCTGCTGATCGGCGGCGTTTCCTTCGAAGACCAGGACCGCAAGCTCGAGCGCGGCGCCGACGTGCTGATTTGCACACCCGGCCGCCTGCTCGACCATTTCGAGCGCGGCAAGCTGCTGATGAGCGGCGTCGAGATCCTCGTCATCGACGAGGCCGACCGCATGCTCGACATGGGTTTCATTCCCGATATCGAGCGCATCGCCAAGATGATCCCGTTCACCCGCCAGACGCTGTTCTTCTCGGCGACCATGCCGCCGGAAATTCAGAAGCTCGCCGACCGCTTCCTGCAGAATCCCGAGCGCATCGAAGTGGCAAAGCCCGCATCGGCCGCAAAGACCGTGACGCAGCGTTTCGTCGCCTCGCACGGCAAGGATTACGAGAAGCGCGCGGTTCTGCGCGAACTCGTCCGCGCCCAGACCGAACTCAAGAACGCCATCGTCTTCTGCAACCGCAAGAAGGATGTGGCCGATCTCTTCCGGTCGCTGGAGCGCCACGGCTTCTCCGTCGGCGCCCTGCATGGCGACATGGATCAGCGCTCCCGCACGATGACGCTGCAGAGCTTCCGTGACGGCAATCTCCAGCTGCTGGTTGCATCAGACGTCGCAGCCCGCGGCCTCGACATTCCCGATGTCAGCCACGTCTTCAATTTCGACGTGCCGATCCATTCCGAGGATTACGTCCACCGCATCGGCCGCACCGGCCGTGCCGGTCGCTCGGGTGCCGCCTTCACGCTCGTCACCAAGCGCGACACCAAATTCGTCGATGCGATCGAAAAGCTGATCGGCGAAAAGGTCGAATGGCTGAGCGGCGATGTGAACTCCCTGCCGCCGGCAGAAGAAAGCGCCGACAGCGCCCGCCCGCGGCGCAACAGCCGCGAGCGTGGCGCAAAGGGCGAACGAGGCGAGCGGGATCGCGGACGCGGGCGCGGCAATCGCAGCGCTGTGGGTCATAAATCTGATAACGACATACAGGATAATGACGTCCAAGTGATTCAGGCAGCACCAGTAAAGGCCGACATCGTGAAGAACGAGCGCAAAGCAGAGCAGAAGCCGCAAAACAATGCGCGCAACAGCCGGCCTTATCCGGCAAACGACGACAGCCGCGACCGCCGCCGCCATCGCGACCACGATGACGGCCCGACCCCGGTCGGCTTCGGCGACGATATCCCCGCCTTCATGCTGATCGCCGGCAGCGCCAAGGTCTGAGCATCCGATGGCCAGGCCCGGTCTCGATTTTCCGGGGTTCGGCGTCGGCCTGGTGATTCTGCGCGACGCCAGGATCCTCCTCTACAAGCGCATGCGCCCGCCTGAAGCCGGCTATTGGAATATCGTCGGTGGCAAGGTCGATCACATGGAGCCGGCCGAGCAAGCCGCACGCCGCGAGGCCGAAGAAGAAACCGGCCTCAAGATCGGCCGCATCGAGCGCATCGGCATGACCGAGCAGATCATCGATACCGACCGCCAGCACTGGATTTCGCTTCTCTATCTCGCCCGCGATGTCGAAGGTGAGCCGCAATTGACCGAACCGGACAAGCTCTCGGATTTCGGCTGGTTTCCCCTGACAGATTTGCCGGAGCCGCTGTCAGCCTTCACCAAGGCCGCAATAGCAGCCCTGCCGGCTGCCAAACGAAGCGAATAGCTATTCTGCGCGAAGCGCTGCTTCATAGGCAAGCCGCACCCATTTCGCCATCAGATCCGGATCGTCGTAGGCTTCGTCGGGGATCGACCAGTAGGGCATCTTCACCGGCTTGCCCTTCTTGCCTTCATAGGTCCACTGCGTGGCGCCGGCAGCGGCAAATTCCGGGGCGCTCGTCTCGTCCGCCTTCAGCAGCATCTCGTCGCGCACTTCGAGCGCGATGATGCGCCCGAGATGATAGATGCCCTTGCCACCGAACATGCGCTTGACCGTGACGGGGCCGAGCCCCTGAAACATTTCCTCGATCCCGGCATTGTCCATGCTCTATTCCCTTGAAATCCTGTCGCCGCTCACATCACAGCGCGTGATAGTCCCGGTTCATATAGATGAGCGCCGGATGCTTTTCGCTGAAGCGGACGGCCGCAACCTCGCCGAAGATGACATTGTGCGTCGGCATTTCCTTGATGTCGGTCACCCGGCAATCGAAAGCAGCGAGCGCGCCGGCGAGCACCGGCGCGCCGGTGACCAGCGTCTCGAAACGGGCGCTGGCGAAACGGTCGTCATCGGCAAGCGACGTGCGTCCGGAAAAGGCGTCGGCAACGCCCTGATGATGGGCGCCGAGCGTGTTGAGCACGAAGATGCCGCTGCGGAAAAAGATCTCGTTCTTCGGATTGGTGTTGTTGAGGCAGATCAGCACGGAGGCGGGATTGTCCGAAACCGAGCAGGCGGCCGTGATGGTGACGCCGCGGCGCAAGCCTTCCATCGCCGTCGTCACGAGCTGCACATGGCCGGCATAACGGCTCATGGCGTCGCGATAAAGGCCGGGATCGATATGCTGCCTGTTCAACACCTGCTTCTCCGTCCGCGCTTTTCTGCCTGGATCGACTTGTTTATCGCGCCAATATGGCGAGCATCGGTTACCTTTTCTACAATAGCAGCGGTGAAAAGCGCTGCGTTACGCTTGTTTTTCTTTGACGATTGCGGCCTTGCGGATAAAAGGGCATGGACGATGGCTAGGGATCTCCGCCTTTCATGATCAACCTGCGTGGCATAGCAGCCTTTCTGACGCTGCTGGGAGCGGCAGTGCCGAGCCATGCGGCCGGCGTGACGATCGGCGTCGTCGCCCCTCAGAACGGTTCGCTCGTCCTGCTCGGCGCCCAGATTGCCGCCGGCGCCGGTTTCGAGATCCAGCAGTCCGGCAATACCCTCGTCGCCGTCAACGAAACCTGCGAGGAAAATAGCGGTGCCGCGGTTGCCGATGCGCTTGTCAATGCCAAGGTGCAGGTCGCAGTCGGCTTTCTCTGCAGCAAGACGCTGGAAGGCGCGCTGCCGAAGCTGAAGGACGCCGGAATCCCCGCCATCACCGTCTCGGTGCGCTCCCGTATCCTGATGGAGGATGCGCTGAAGAACGGGTGGCCGCTCTTCCGCCTGGCGCCGGCCGACGGCACCGAGGCGGCAAAGGTCATCGAAGTGATCCTCAAGGACTGGGCGGCCGATCCGATCGCCTTGATCGAGGACGGCACCATCCATGGCCGCGAACTGACGGAAGCGGTGCGCAATGCGCTGGAGCAGAACGGCCTGAAGCCTGTCTTCACCGATACCTATCGGCCGGGACAGGAGCAGCAGATTGCTCTTGTCCGCCGCCTGAAACGGGCCGGTGCGACCAAGGTTTTCATCGGCGGCGATCGCAACGATGTCGCCGTCATCGCCCGCGACGCCAAGGCGGAAAACATCCCGCTCTCCATTCTCGGCGGCGATGCCATGCGCGCCGCCGACCAGCCGCTGCCGCTTGGTACAGGCGTGCGCGCCGTCGCTCTGCCGGAATATGCCCTGCTTCAGGAAGGCGCAGTTGCGGCCGAGACGCTGCGCGCCAAAGGCATCGAGCCGGAAGGTTATGTCCTGCCATCGCTGACCGCGGCCCTCATTGCCGGCCGGGCCGCGGAAGCCGCCGCTCAGGCGGGCAAACCGCTGCAGGAGATGCTTCTCGGCACGACATTCCAGACGCCGGTCGGCGCCGTCGCCTTCACCGGCGCGCATGAGCTTTCGCAAAATCCCTACCGCCTGCTCGAATGGCGGGGCAACGGCTTTTTTCCACCTGCCGCGCCGACGCAATGAGCGGCGGCGCGCCAGCCTTGAATCCGGCCGCCACGGTCAAATGGCAGCCCATACGGAGTGAGATTTGATGACGCTGCCCATTCGCATTGCCCCCTCGATCCTCGCGGCAGATTTCGCCAGGCTCGGCGAGGAGGTGCGCGACGTGACGGCCGCCGGCGCCGACTGGATCCATCTCGACGTGATGGACGGGCATTTCGTGCCGAATATCTCCTTCGGCCCCGACGTCATCAAGTCGCTGCGCTCCTATACGTCAGCCACTTTCGACTGCCATCTGATGATCTCGCCGGTCGACGATTATCTCGAAGCTTTCGCCAAGGCCGGCTGCGACCGGATCACAGTCCATGCCGAAGCCGGGCCGCATCTGCACCGCTCGCTGCAGACCATCCGCCATCTCGGCAAGAAGGTCGGCGTGACGATCAACCCGGCGACACCGCTCAGCGCCATCGAGAACGTGCTCGACGATGTCGACCTCATCCTGATCATGTCGGTCAATCCCGGTTTCGGCGGACAGAAGTTCATTCCGGCGATGGCGGCCAAGATTGCCGCGGCGAAGTCACTGATCGGCGACCGGCCGATCGAACTTCAGGTCGACGGCGGCGTCACGGTGGAAACGGCGCCGGCGATTGCGCGCGCCGGCGGCAACGTCCTCGTCGCCGGCTCGGCCATTTTCAAGGGCGATACGGTCGAGGATTATCGCCGGACCGTCGCCGATCTGCGTCAGGCAGCCGAAGGGGCACGAACATGATAAAACGTCTGATTATCGGCGGCGTGTTTGCCGCCACACTTGCCGGCCTGCCCGGCCTGTCACTTGCCGGAGACATCGCCAATATCCAGCCGCTCGGCTTCTCGGCCGACGGCAAGGTCTTCGGATTTCAGGAATTCGGCATCAAGGAGGAGAGCGGCAATGTCCCCTACTCCAACACCTATTTCGTCGATACCGACAGCGGTCAGTATATCGAGGGCACGCCCTTCCGCACCGAACTGACCGATAAGGATGCCAATCTTTCCAAGGCGCGGCGGCAGAACCTGACGGCGGCGCGCAGCCAGATGGACAAATACGATCTCCTGACCAATCCCGGCCTGATCGCGGCCTTCAATCCGCCGACCGAACTCGGCTCGCCGACGAAGACGATCCGCTACACCACACTTGCGACCGATGGTCCCCCGAAATCGCCCTATACGCTCTCGCTGGGTGAGATGCCGGTGCCGACATCGAAGGACTGCACGGCGCTCGACAAGCGCGTCATCGGTTTCAGCCTGCAGATGATCGAGAAGGAAGGCGCTCCGAACCGCCAGGCCGCGCGCCAGGCAACGACGGTTCCGGCCGAGCGCATCTGTTCGGTAGAATACCGGATCGGCGGCGCCATGGTCTACCAGCCGGAGGGCGCAAACCCGGTTCACATCGCCCTGGTCCTCGCCTTCGATGCGGCAAGAAACGGACGCTGGATCGCCGTTCCGGTTCATCCCTGAACCCGGATGCCGGAGACGGATTGCCAGGATGGATCGTCTAAGAGCTGCAAAGCCGCCCTACCCCGATCTGATTGCCGGCGCGTTGCTTTGGGGCATGCAGATGCTCGCCGCCGCCATGCTCGGCCTTTATCTCCGCAACGGACTGCAGACGAGCCGGCTGGCCGAGATCGCCGCCCTTTATTTCCTCGGCGGCCTGCTCTCCTGGCCCTTCGCCCTGCCGGTCGCCCGCTTCTTTGCCTATGATCGAGCGCCGGAAGCGCGTTTTGCCGCATTTTTCGTGACGTTGACCGCGGCGACGATCGTGATGACCGCCTTTCTCTTCGCCATGGAATACCGGCTCTTCTATTCGCGCTGGCACGCCCCCTTCGGCAGTTTCGTCTGGGCCTTCCAGTTTGTCTTCACCAGTATCAGCGCCGTCTACCAGTTCCTGGTGATCGGCCTGCGCCTTTTCCTGCCGCTCGGCCTCGTCTGCCTCGTCGTTAGCAGCTATCATCTTGCCAAACGCATGCGTTGAGATTGCCGCCGGTCTTTGCTACAGGGGCGCTAACCTCGATGAATCCTCTTTGAAGTGAAGGCAGCCGCCCATGATCCCGCGTTATTCCCGGCCTGAAATGGTCGCCATCTGGTCTCCCGAAACCAAGTTCCGCATCTGGTTCGAGATCGAGGCGCATGCCTGCGACGCGCTGGCCGAGCTCGGCGTCATCCCGAAATCGGCGGCAAAGACGATCTGGGAAAAAGGCGGCGCCGCCACCTTCGACGTCAACCGCATCGACGAGATCGAGGCCGTCACCAAGCATGACGTCATCGCCTTCCTCACCCATCTCGCCGAGATCGTCGGCCCGGATGCGCGCTTCGTCCATCAGGGCATGACCTCATCCGACGTGCTCGACACCTGCTTCAACGTGCAATTGGTCCGCGCCACCGATATCCTCATCGCCGATCTCGACCGCCTGCTTGCAGCGCTGAAAACCCGCGCCTTCGAACACAAGGACACCGTCACCATCGGCCGTTCGCACGGCATCCACGCCGAACCGACCACCTTCGGCGTCAAGCTGGCGCTCGCCTATGCCGAATTCGAGCGCTGCCGCCAGCGCCTGGTCGCCGCCCGCGAGGAAGTCGCGACCTGCGCCATCTCGGGCGCCGTCGGCACCTTCGCCAATATCGATCCGCGCGTCGAGGAACATGTCGCCGCAGCACTGGGCCTGAAGGCCGAGCCGGTCTCGACGCAGGTCATCCCGCGTGACCGCCACGCCATGTATTTTGCCACCCTCGGCGTCGTCGCCTCGTCGATCGAGCGCCTGGCGACCGAAATCCGCCACCTGCAGCGCACCGAGGTGCTGGAGGCCGAAGAATATTTCTCGCCCGGCCAGAAGGGCTCTTCGGCCATGCCGCACAAGCGCAACCCGGTTCTGACCGAAAACCTCACCGGCCTTGCCCGCATGGTCCGCTCCTACGCCCTGCCGGCGATGGAAAACGTCGCCCTCTGGCACGAGCGCGATATCTCGCATTCCTCAGTCGAGCGCATGATCGGCCCCGATGCCACAGTCACCCTCGATTTCGCCCTGTCCCGGCTTGCCGGCGTCATCGAGAAGCTGCTGGTCTATCCCGAGAATATGGAGAAGAACCTCAACAAGTTCCGCGGCCTCGTCCACTCCCAGCGCGTCCTCCTGGCGCTGACCCAGGCCGGCACCTCCCGCGAGGATGCCTATCGCCTCGTCCAGCGCAATGCCATGAAGGTCTGGGAACAGGGCAAGGATTTTTTGGAGGAGCTGCTGGCGGATGCGGAGGTCCGCACGGCGCTTTCGGAGGAAGACATCCGGGAGAAGTTCGATCTCGGCTACCATACCAAACACGTCGACACGATCTTCCGGCGGGTGTTTGGCGAGGCGTGAGCGATCTGCAATAAACGATACGGCGGCGCCCTTGCAGGCGCCGTTTTTCTGCCGGCATACCTCTGTCGGGTGGCTTTCCCCTTAGTCGCAGCCTGATGTTCAGCTTTTCTCAAGCGGCCGCTGTTTTTGCTTCGGCGCTTTAGCAACCACAGAACGTTTGCGTGCCTCCGCCTTTTTCAACGGCGCCGCTTTCACCACTTCCTCTGTCCTACATGCCTCCGTCTCGCCCCGGCCCTTGGCGGCCTTGGCGACCAACTCGTCGAGACGCTTCAACTCCTCTTCATCGAGATTTTCGATGCCGATGAAACGGTTCTCGGCATGGCTCGTCAGGATGATTTCATTGAGCTTGGCCTGGATCGCCCTTGTGTCACGCGTCTGGGCGTTCTGCAGCACGAAAACCATCAGGAAGGTGACGATCGTTGTGGCGGTATTGATGACCAGCTGCCAGGTTTCCGAATAATCGAAGAAAGGGCCAAGTAAGGCCCAGAGGATGACGGCGGTCAGCGCCAGAATGAAGATGACGGGTTTGCCCGCCCATTCCGATGTCTTGGTCGCGAAGTGGGCGAACAGATGCTTCATCGTAACCTCTGAATCCTTCCCCGAACTCCGCTTTCTAAAAACGCCGAGGCCGGCTTGAGGTTCCCCCGGGGATCCGAGATTCCCGGGGGCACGCACTTGCGATTACGCGGCTTCCCGCGCAATCAGCTTGCGATAGAGATGCCAGGTCGCATGGCCGAGGATAGGGATGACGAGCGCAAGCCCGGCAAAGACCGGGATCGTACCGATGACGAGCAGCGCTGCGACGATGAGGCCCCAGAGCAGCACCGGCACCGGATTGGCGACCGTGGCGCGGATCGAGGCGACGACGGCGGAAACGGCACCGACATCACGGTCGAGCAACAGCGGAAAGGTGATGACTGAAATCGCCAGCACGACGAGCGCAAAGACGAAGCCGATCAGATTGCCCCAGATGATCAACTGCATGCCTTCGGGCGTGCCGAAGACCTGGCGGAAGAAATCCGCCATGCTGCGCGGAAACACTTCGCCGAGCAGATTGCTGTAGAGAGTCTGCGCCGTCACCAGCCAGACGACGAAAAGGCCGCAAAGCATCAGCCCGACCGCGATGATCGATGGCAGCGCCGGCGAATGGCGCACGTCGAGCGCATGCGTCCAGGACGTGTCGAGGCCGGCCTCGCGCCGGCGGCTGATTTCATAGAGGCCAATCGCTGCAATCGGGCCGATCAGCACGAAACCCGCCATAAGCGGGAAGACCATCGGTAGGAGGTTGGCGCCCGAGGTCCACAGCGTCAGGAAGACGCCGGCGATCGGATACATCAGGCACAGGAACACGTAGTGGGACGGTTTCTCCATAAAATCCTCGTATCCGCGCTTCAGCGCGTCGAAGACGTCGGCGATACCGATGCGATTGACCACGGGCCGCGCGAAGCTTTCGCCAGCACCCGTCATGACATGAAATGCCGCCATGGCTTTCTCCTCCTCAGCCGAGACCTGGTCGGCGGCGGACGCGCATCGGCGGGCAAGCCGACACGAAATCCGCAACCGGCACTGGAGCAATATAGCAAAGCTCAGCGCCCGTGTCGCTCTCTCCCTTTCACATCCCCTCTTGACATCTTGGGCAAGCTTTCTCACATCGGCGGCACTATGAAAGCCTCAGACGCAGATATCCTCATCATCCCCGGCTACACCAATTCCGGCCCGAGCCACTGGCAGAGCCGCTGGGAGGCAAAACTCAGCACGGCGCGGCGCGTCGAACAGGCCGAATGGACGAAGCCGGTCCGCGAAGACTGGATCGCCCGTATCGCCGAGGAGGTGAACGCCTCGACCCGCCCGGTCATCCTCGTCGCCCATTCGCTCGGCGTGGCCTCGGCCATTCATGCCATCCCGCATTTCCGCAAGCCGGTGGCGGGCGCCTTCTTCGTTGCCCCGCCGGATGTCGCCAATCCCAACATCCGCCCGAAGCACCTGATGACCTTCGGACCCTATCCGCGCGATCCGCTGCCCTTCCCCTCGATCACGGTGGCCAGCCGCAACGATCCGTTCGGCTCTTACGAACATGCCGACGAAATCGCCAGCAGCTGGGGCTCCTTCCTCGTCGATGCCGGGGAAGCCGGTCATATCAACGCTGATTCCGGTCATGGCCCCTGGCCGGAAGGCACGATGGTCTTCGCCCAGTTCCTCAGCCGGCTCTCCATCTGATTTAAGGAAAACCCGCCTCCTCGCTAGTTCAGCAAGTGCTTTCTAAGTCTTTCTTAATGGAATGACAGCAGACTGCACGAAGATTGAAATAAGCGAGAATGCCCGTGAAGAAAGCCCATCCAAAAGCCGAGGATCCGCATGGCGAGGCCGCAGCGGCTGAGACAGGCGTCGGCAACGGGGCGGCCGACGAATCCGATCTGGCGGATCGGGAAAGTCGATGGAACCATGCGCTCGTCGGCTCGGGCCTCGGCGTATGGGATCACAACTTTCGTCTCGGCCGGAAATATTACTCGCAGACGTGGAAGACCATGCGCGGCATGGCGCCCGACGAGGAGGCCGCTGGCGATTACGACGCCTGGCTGCAGCTCGTCCACCCCGATGATCGTGATTTTGTCGTCCATGCCATCGAGCGGCAAAATGCCGGCGACCCGGATTTCCAGATCTTCGAATATCGCGAACGTCACCGGGACGGCCACTGGATCTGGATCGACTGCCGCGGCGCCTGCGTGGAATGGGACGAGAGCGGCGTGCCGACGCGCATCGTCGGCACGGATACCGATATCACCGCCCGCAAGGAGGCCGAGGAGACGCTGTCACGTCTGTCGCGCCGGCTCGATCTGGCGCTGGAGATTTCCCGCATCGGCGTTTTCGAGGCGGATATCGACAATGACACGGTCGAATGGGACGAGCGCCTCATCGCCATTTACGGACTGCAGGGCGCCGCGCGCCAGATCGCCAGCGACGCCTGGGCGAAAAGTCTGCATCCCGAGGACCGCGAGCGCGTGCTGGGCCTGTCCGACCGTAGCGTCGAAAGCGGCAGTGATTTCCAGCAGGAGTACCGCATCATTCGCGGTGACGGCGTCGAACGTGTCATCCGCGCCCGCTCGGCCTTTTTCATCGACGGCAACGGCCACCGCAAGCTGATCGGCGCCAATTGGGACGTCACCGCGGAGGTCGCGCTCCGAAACGAGTTGCAGCGCGCCAAGGATCTGGCCGAGGCCCACAATCGCGAACTCGAAGCCGCCAAGGAGAGCATCGAGCACCTGGCGCTGCACGATTATCTCACCAGCCTGCCGAACCGCCGCTATCTCGACAAGATGCTGGATGAGCGCTCGGCCGAGTGCCGGGCCAAGGGCCTTGGGCTGGCGATCCTGCATATCGATCTCGACCGTTTCAAGCAGATCAACGACACGCTCGGCCACCGGGCGGGCGACGCCATGCTCAAGCATGCCGCAAGCGTGCTCGGAAATTCGGTTCGCGCCGCCGATTTCGTCGCCCGCATCGGCGGTGACGAGTTCGTCATCCTCTGCATCGTCGATCCCGGGTCGAAGAAGATCGCCGGCCTTGCTCAACGTATCATTCGCGAATTGCGCAAACCCGTCCGGTACGAGGGGCACGACTGCCGTTTCGGCGCCAGTATCGGCATTGCCATCGACAGCGGGCCGAAGCTCGATGCCAAGCAGACGCTGCTCGATGCCGATATCGCGCTTTATCGCGCCAAGGGCCTCGGTCGCAACCGCTTCGAGTTTTTCTCGGCCGCTGCCCGCCGCGACATCATCTCCGCCAAGCACCTTGCCGACGAGATCCTGATCGGCCTCGAGCGCAATGAATTCGTGCCCTTCTATCAGCTGCAGTTCGATGCCCGCACGCTCGATGTCGTGGGCGTCGAAACACTTGCCCGCTGGCAGCACCCAGTGCACGGGCTGCTGACGCCCGATCGCTTCCTCGATATCGCCGAGGATCTCGACGTCGTTTCGACCATCGATGCCCTGATCCTGGAGCGCGCCCTTGCCGACCGCCGCGCCTGGATCAAGGACGGGCTGCCGGTGCCGAAAATATCGGTCAACGTTTCCGCCAGGCGGCTTGCCGATCCCGATCTCGGCAAGAAGCTCCGCGCCCTGAAGATCCCGCCTGGCACCATCTCCTTCGAACTGCTGGAATCGATCTCGCTCGACGATTGCGATGAGGCGGTGGCCGCCAATCTGAAAAAGCTGCGCAAACTCGGCATCGACATCCAGATCGATGATTTCGGCACCGGCCACGCCTCGATCGTCAGCCTGCTGCGCTTGAGTCCGAAGACGCTGAAGATCGACCGCGAGCTGATCCGCATGCTGCCGCAATCGGCCGAGCAGCGCAAACTGGTCGGCTCCATCATCGACATCGGCCGCTCGCTTGGCATTCTCGTCATCGCCGAGGGTGTCGAGACGGCGGATCATATCCGCATTCTCGAAGAACTCGACTGCGACACGCTGCAGGGCTACGCGCTCGCCCGGCCGATGCCGGCCATGCAGATCCCCTCCTTCATCCGCGCCGGAAGCTGGCGCCACGGGCAAACCGCCGCTCGCGCCTTGCAGGCGCAGCTTCGCCGCACGCTGCGAAGCAGAGCTGCCAAATAAAAACCTGCCACAAGCAACCCGCCATTTCGCCGTCATTTCACCCTAGAGGAAAAGGCGCTAGACTCATCTTGCGAATTCATTCGATTCTCTTGGCGGTATTCCGTAGAATCGGAAACCGGGGCCAGAAAATTCGGAAACCGGGGCCAAGAGAATCCGAAACCGGGGAAGGAGCGACAGGCGGATTGTGAAACCCACTCTTTTCCTTTAAGGGGACGCCACGAGATCGATCCACTCGCGCTATCCCAAGAGCGCCAACAACAGAGAATGACCACGATGAACCGTCGCCGCCGTATCTACGAGGGCAAGGCAAAGATTCTGTATGAAGGCCCGGAACCGGGCACTTTGATCCAGTTTTTCAAGGACGATGCCACTGCCTTCAACAAGAAGAAACACGAAGTCATCGATGGCAAGGGCGTCCTCAACAATCGCATTTCCGAATACATCTTCAGCCATCTGAACAAGATCGGCATCCCTACGCATTTCATCCGCCGGCTCAACATGCGCGAGCAGTTGATCAAGGAAGTGGAGATGATCCCGCTGGAGATCGTCGTGCGCAACGTCGCCGCCGGTTCGCTCGCCAAGCGCCTCGGGATCGATGAAGGCGTGGTCCTGCCGCGCTCGATCATCGAATTCTATTACAAGTCCGACGCACTCGACGATCCGATGGTCTCCGAAGAGCACATCACTGCCTTCGGCTGGGCCAACCCCGCCGAGCTCGATGACATCATGGCGCTTGCCATCCGCGTCAACGACTTCATGACCGGCCTCTTCCTCGGCGTCGGTATCCAGCTTGTCGACTTCAAGATCGAATGCGGCCGCCTGTTCGAAGGCGATCTGATGCGCATCATCCTCGCCGACGAGATCTCACCGGACAGCTGCCGGCTCTGGGATATCGAGACCCACGAGAAGATGGACAAGGATCGTTTCCGCCGTGATCTGGGCGGGCTGCTCGAAGCCTATTCCGAAGTTGCGCGCCGTCTCGGCATCATCAATGAAAACGAGCCTGTGCGCGGCACCGGCCCCGTTTTGGTTAAGTAAAAGATCGTCTGGTCAAGTAAGGCAGGAAAGACAAAGTGATCAAGGCTCGTGTCACCGTCACGCTGAAAAACGGCGTTCTCGATCCGCAGGGCAAGGCTATCGAGGGCGCGCTCAGTGCCCTCGGCTTCTCGGGCGTCGGCCATGTCAGACAGGGCAAGGTCTTCGACCTGGAACTGGAAGGCGCCGATAAGGCCAAGGCCGAGGCCGACCTCAAGGCCATGTGCGAAAAACTGCTCGCCAATACGGTGATCGAGAATTACGCGATCGCGATCGATTGACGATCACAGCCCCGTCGTCCGGCGGACCTTGAGGATTTGGCGTCATGATGAAAGCAAAGCTGGAGACGGAAGTCTCGAAATATATGAGCTATGTTTTGCGTCATGCGCCCGATGCCGCGGGCCTGACGCTTGATGCCGAGGGCTGGGTGTCGTTCGATGCGCTCGAAAAAGCCCTGACGTCGAAATATGAGGTTTCCCGCGCCGATATTGTCGAGATTGTCGACAACAATCCGAAGAAGCGCTTCACCCTCGTCGATAACAGAATTCGCGCCAATCAGGGTCATAGTGTCGACGTCGACCTCGCATTGAACCAGGTGGAGCCGCCGGCCGCTCTTTTTCACGGCACGTCTCTGACGAACTGGCAATCGATCGAGCGCGAAGGCTTGAAGAGGATGCAGCGGCACCATGTTCATCTCTCAGCAGATGTCGAAACCGCAAAAATCGTCGCAATGCGCCGCAAGGGTGAACATATCATCCTGCGCGTCGATGCGGCCCGCATGTTTTCAGAGGGTCATTCTTTCTTTGTCTCCGACAATGGGGTATGGCTCGCCGAAAGCGTTCCAGTTCAATATCTTTCGCTAGACGCAGGGACCCCATGAAATCAGCCGTCGTTCAACTTCCGGGCCTCAACCGCGACCGCGACATGATCGCCGCCTTGACCAAGATCTCCGGCAAGGCGCCGGTGACGATCTGGCAGACGGAGACCGACATCCCCGATGTCGACCTGATCGTCATCCCCGGCGGCTTCTCTTACGGCGATTACCTGCGCTGCGGCGCCATTGCCGCCCGCATGCCGGTCATGCAGGCGATCATCGACAAGGCGGCAAAGGGCGTGAAGGTGCTCGGCGTCTGCAACGGCTTCCAGATCCTCGTTGAGGCCGGCCTGCTGCCCGGCGCTTTGATGCGCAATGCCTCGCTGAAATTCGTCTGCCGCGAAGTCAAGCTCGAAGTCGTCAATGCCGAGACGGATTTCACCCGCGCCTATGCGCAGGGGCAGGTCATCCGCAGCCCGGTCGCGCATCACGACGGCAATTATTTCGCCGACGACGCGACGCTGGCTGCGATCGAAGGCAATGGCCAGGTGGTGTTCCGTTATGCCGAAGGCACCAATCCGAACGGCTCGATCAACGATATTGCCGGCGTGATGAACGAAAAGGGCAATGTGCTCGGCATGATGCCGCATCCGGAGAACCTGATCGAAACCGCCCATGGCGGCTCGGATGGCCGTGGCCTCTTTGCCTCGGCGCTCGATGTCATCGCTGCCTGAAATCCTATCATCCGGATCTGGAGCAAGATCGATGCGCCCTCGCCTTTCCGCAAACGCCGCCCTGCTCGCCGCTCTCGCAACCATGGTCGCGGCCTGCCAGTCGTCGCCGGCGCCGACAGGTCCGAACCGCGCCGCGCTGCCGACGATGGAACGCGTGGCGCTCGGCGCCAATGCCTGCTGGTTCAAATCGGGCGATCCGGCTTTTGCAGCCTATAAACTCGCGCCGGAGCTCAATTCCTTCTCCGGCCGGCCGCGCATCCTGCTCGTCCACAAGGGCAGCCCGGAAGCCCGGCCGCTGCTCGTCGTACAGGCCGAGGGAAGCCCCTCGCGCCTCCAGGCCTTCGGTCCGATGATGTCGGAACCGGTCGCAGGCCGCATCGCCGCCGACGTCAATCGCTGGTCCGGCGGCAACAAGGCCTGCAGCTGATCGTTCCAGCTGCGGAAGACCCGGTCAGTCCCAGAAACGGTCAGTCCCAGAAAAACGACTTGCCGATTTCGCGCGCCGCATCGGACTGCGATACCCCGATATCCTTCAGTCCGGCTGCCGTAAGCTCCCTCAGCGCACGCCGTCCTTCCCGCTTCTGATGCCAGAGAAGAATGGCCGCCCAGATCCGCCCCAAACGCGTCGTCGCCTCGGCAGACTCGGCGGGGAGGACGACTTGTCTCCTGTCGCCGTAGGAGACAATCGATACAATCGGCGTTTTGATCTCGGGTAAGACAGACATTCCAGGAATCCTTTTGGACAACCATTGGAATTGACTCATACGCTTGACTGATACAATGTGCCAATATATACAATTGTCACCATGACAAATTGGCTTCCCGATATTTCCCGCGGTTCCGGACCGGTCTATCTCCGGCTCGCAGACAGCATCGAATCCGCCATATCGAGCGGTGCCCTGCCCGCCGGCAGCAAACTGCCGCCGCAGCGCAATCTTGCCTATGACATCGGCGTGACGATCGGCACGATCGGCCGCGCCTATGCGTTGGTGCACGAGCGCGGCCTGGTCGCCGGCGAAGTCGGACGCGGCACCTATGTGCTGAACCGCTCGGAGACCACGCCCGGCGAGCAGATCGATCCGCTGACCGTGTCGCTCGGCGGCACCCGCGTCCAGGATGCGCCGGCGGACAAGATCCGCTTCGACACGACAGCCGCGCCCGATCTCGGCCAGGGCAAGATCATAGCAGGCATCCTCGCCGAGATCGGCGAGCAGCATCTTTCCGAGATCTCCTCCTATTCCCGCAGTTTCCCGCGCAACTGGTTCGAGGCCGGCCGCCTGTGGCTTGCCCGCAGCGGCTGGACTCCGGAGGTCGAAAACATCGTACCGACGCTCGGCGCCCATGCGGCAGCGATCGCCGTCATCGCCGCCGTTTCGGCGCCGGGCGACAAGATTGTCTTCGAGGATCTCACCTATACCCAGGTCAGCCGCAGCGCCCGTCTGCTCGGCCGCCGCACACTGACGGTCGATTCCGATGAGCTCGGCGTGATCCCCGAGGATTTCGAGCGGCTCTGCCAGCAGCAGCATCCCAAGATCGCCTTCCTGATGCCGACCGTGCACAATCCGACGCTGGCGATCATGCCCTATGAGCGGCGCGTGGCCATCGCCGCAATCGCCAGGAAACACAGTGTCTGGCTGATCGAGGACGACCTCTACGGCGGCATGGCTGACGACGATACCCCACTACTGGCCTCCATTGCGCCCGATCGCACCTTCCTCGTCAACGGCCTGTCGAAATCGGTCGCCGCCGGCGTGCGCGGCGGCTGGGTCGCCTGCCCGCCGCATTTTGCCCAGCGCATCAAGGTGACGCACAGGATGATCACCGGCGGCCTGCCCTTCATCCTGGCCGAGACCTGCGCGCGCCTCGTCGAAAGCGGCGCGGCGCACGAGATCCGCAAGGTAAGTGTTGAGGAACTCTCCCGGCGCGTCCGTCTCGCCCGCGAACAGTTGCAGGGATTCGATTTCGAATCGCACATACACGCGCCCTTCCTCTGGCTGAAACTGCCGGAACCCTGGATGTCAGGCACCTTCAAGAATGCCGCCTTCCGCGACGGCGTGCTCGTCGACGACGAGGACGAGTTCAAGGCAGCGCGCGGGGAAAGACCCTATCATCGCGTTCGCATCGGTTTTTCCTCGCCAAAGACAGGGCAGGAACTGATCTCGGGCCTGATGATCCTGCGCCGGTTGCTGGAAAATGGCGGCTCCGCCTATGACGGCGAAATATGACGTGTTGCAAATACACGTCATAATTCAGAAAAAACGTCGGAGCCAATTCGGAGCGCTTCACCGACTCAACCTCCATGTTACCTCTTTGTTGTTCCCGTCTGACGCGAATCAAAGGACAGCAAATGAGGGTCGACTTCGGAAAGATCGCGTTGCGTTTTTTGGGTATGGCATCATTGGCAGCGGCAGCCGCCATTTTGGTTGCGGGCTCGGCAACGGCCGGCGAGCAGATATTCGATGAGCTGCGCTTCGGCGCATCGGCCTCGGTACAATCGGGCCATTCCCGGGAAAACGGCGTCTTTCCGGAAATTACCGCCCTCTTCGATCCCTTCGGCTACGATCAGGCGGTCGGCTGGCAGCAGCAATTGCTGCACCCCCGTGTCCATCTCGGCACATCGATCGGCACCTCCGGCGAGGCCACCCAATTCTTCACCGGCTTCACCTGGACGGTCGATTTCAACGAGAAGCTTTTTGCCGAAGCCGGCTTCGGCGGCGTCATCCATACCGGCGATCTCGAGGGCGATGGTGACGGCCCGGAACTCGGCTGTCGCGTCCTGTTTCACGAATATCTCGGCGCCGGCTACCGTTTCACCCGCAATTGGAACGTGATGGCCCAGATCGCCCACTCCTCGCATGCCAATCTCTGCGACGGCCCGAACGACGGCATGACGCGCGCCGGCCTGCAGATCGGCTACAAGTTCTGATCGATTGCCCCTTTTGCTTAAAAAGTCTGCCCGCCCTCTGTTGACGGCGGGCATTTTCCTGTCGCGCGCCGCCGCTACATAAGCTAAAGACAGCGCAAAACGCGCCAGGGACTTTCCGCTCATGACCATTCCAAACACCATCCCGATCACGCCGGAACTCATTGCAAGCCATGGCCTGAAGCCGGACGAGTATCAGCGCATTCTGGATCTGATCGGCCGCGAACCGACTTTCACCGAACTCGGCATCTTCTCGGCCATGTGGAACGAGCACTGCTCCTACAAATCCTCGAAGAAATGGCTGCGCACGCTGCCAACCAAGGGGCCGCGCGTCATCCAAGGCCCCGGCGAGAATGCTGGCGTGGTAGATATCGATGACGGCGATTGCGTCGTCTTCAAGATGGAGAGCCACAATCACCCCTCCTACATCGAACCGTACCAGGGTGCTGCAACCGGCGTCGGCGGCATTCTGCGCGACGTCTTCACCATGGGCGCCCGCCCGATCGCCGCAATGAATGCGCTGCGCTTCGGCGAACCCGATCACCCGAAGACCCGCCATCTCGTCTCCGGCGTCGTCTCCGGCGTCGGCGGCTACGGCAATTCCTTCGGCGTGCCGACGGTCGGCGGCGAAGTCGAGTTCGACGCCCGCTATAACGGCAACATCCTCGTCAACGCCTTTGCCGCCGGCATCGCCAAATCCAACGCCATCTTTCTGTCCGAAGCCAAGGGCGTCGGCTTGCCCGTCGTCTATCTCGGCGCCAAGACCGGCCGCGACGGCGTCGGCGGTGCGACGATGGCCTCGGCCGAATTCGACGAATCGATCGAGGAAAAGCGCCCGACGGTTCAGGTCGGCGACCCCTTCACCGAAAAGTGCCTGCTGGAAGCCTGCCTCGAGCTGATGCAGACCGGCGCCGTCATCGCCATTCAGGACATGGGTGCGGCGGGCCTCACCTGCTCGGCCGTCGAAATGGGCGCCAAGGGCGACCTCGGCATCCTGCTCGAACTCGACAAGGTGCCGGTCCGCGAAGAGCGGATGACGGCTTACGAAATGATGCTGTCGGAAAGCCAGGAGCGCATGCTCATGGTGCTGCAGCCGGAAAAGGAAGAGGAAGCCAAGGCGATCTTTGTCAAATGGGGCCTCGATTTCGCGATCGTCGGCAAGACGACCGACGACCTGCGCTTCCGCGTCATGCACCAGGGCGAAGAAGTCGCGAACCTGCCGATCAAGGATCTCGGCGACCAGGCGCCGGAATATGATCGCCCCTGGCGCGAATCCGGCAAGCATGCCCCGCTGCCCGCAAATCTCGTCGCCGCCCCCGAAGATTATGGCCAGGCACTGCTGCAGCTCGTCGGCTCCGCCAACCAGTCGAGCCGCCGCTGGGTCTACGAGCAGTATGACACGCTGATCCAGGGCAATTCGCTGCAGCTTCCGGGCGGCGATGCCGGCGTGGTGCGCGTCGACGGCCATGCCAGCAAGGCGCTCGCCTTCTCCTCCGACGTCACCCCGCGTTATGTCGAGGCCGATCCCTTTGAAGGCGGCAAGCAGGCGGTTGCCGAATGCTGGCGCAACATCACCGCGACAGGCGCCGAACCACTCGCCGCCACCGACAATCTCAACTTTGGCAATCCCGAAAAGCCCGAGATCATGGGCCAGTTCGTTCAGGCGGTGAAGGGCATCGGCGAAGCCTGCCGCGCGCTCGACTTCCCGATCGTCTCCGGCAACGTCTCGCTCTACAACGAGACCAACGGCGTCGCCATCCTTCCGACCCCGACAATCGCAGGCGTCGGCCTGCTGCCGGACTGGCGCAAGATGGTCCGCATCGGCAGCGCCGATGACGGCGACAAGGTCATCATGATCGGTGTAGACGGCAGCCATCTCGGCCAATCCGTCTATCTCAGAGACGTGCTTTCCAGCCGCGACGGCCCAGCACCCGAGGTGGATCTGTTTGCCGAGCGCCGCAACGGTGATTTCGTCCGCTCCGTCATCCGCAACGGCCAGGCGACCGCCTGCCACGACATTTCTTCGGGCGGTCTCGCAGTCGCGCTTGCGGAAATGGCGATGGCGTCAGACAAGGGTCTGGCGATCGATCTCGGCGAAGGCAAGGGTGCCCCGCATGCGCTGCTCTTCGGCGAGGACCAGGCTCGCTACGTGCTGACGGTACCGAGCGATGTCGCCGATTTCGTCTGCGCCAATGCCGAAGGCGCCGGAGTTCCCTTCCGCCGCCTCGGCACGGTAGAGGGAACGGCGCTCGTGGTCGGCGATCTCATTTCGCTGCCGATTCAGCAATTGCGCGATGCCCATGAATCGTGGTTCCCTGATTTCATGGAAGGCCGCGGCGAACTGGCCGCGGAATGATGCGCAAGGAGTAACGATCATGGCCATGAAACCCGGCGATATCGAAGACATGATCAAGGCTGGGATTCCCGGTGCCAAGGTGACGATCCGCGATCTGGCGGGCGACGGCGATCACTACGCCGCCGAGGTCGTCGCCGAAGTCTTCCGCGGCAAGAGCCGCGTGCAGCAGCACCAGATGGTCTACGAGGCGCTGAAGGGCAACATGGGCGGCATACTGCACGCCCTCGCCCTGCAGACTTCGGCGCCGGAATAGAGTTTTGTCGGTATTGGAATGCTCCACTGGCCGTGAGACGGCGCGCCATCGCACGTCGACACCCAGCTAACGCCTAGGTGGCTTGCCTCGGGCATCCATATCGGTATCCATCAACCGGGCGTGGATCCTCGGCTCAAGGCCGAGGTGCGCCGACAGCGAGTTTGGCAGGGCGCCAACCCCGCTCTCCGTCATCCTCGGCCTTGAGCCGAGGATCCATGCCCGCTATTCACGGATGCCACGCAGATAGCAGAGCAAGCCCCGCAGATAACCCACCCCTCACCCCGGCATCCTCTTCTCATCCGCACTCGCAAAGACCGAGGCCGGCATCGGACCTGATGTCATCAGCGTGAAATCGAAGGACCCCTTCATATCAGGCCCCAGCACATATTGCCGGTGGACGCGCAGCTGATCCTTGCGGATCTTGCGATAGTGCTCGCGCGTCAGCATCTGCTTGACGCGGATCAGGATCATCTTTGCCTGAGGTGCATCCGCATGGCCGCAGACGGCGACGACCGGCACCTTGTAGAAATTGATCGAATCCGTCAGGCACTGCACGTCGAGCCAGGAGATCGCGGGACAGCGGGCGATCAGCGCGACGCGGGCGCGCAGCAGCGTCGCCGATGACAGCAGCGCGCATTGCAGGATGGCGCTGCCGAGTGTGGCAAACACCACGCGCTTGCCGTTGAAGATCTCGGGCTCCCTTTCCAGCAATATGCCGATGACATGGGCGGCAACGCTCGACCCCATGCTGTGCGAAGAAATCACATATTCGTCCGCCTCCTCATCAAGCGCTTTGCGCACGGCAGTCGCCCGGTCTTCCAGCCAGTCGTTGAAATCCTTCCGATCCATGCGGCCGAGCGCCACCGCCATTTTCCAATCGGCAAAGAGATGCAGCGTATGGAAACGTTCGGAAAAGGGCAGGAAGACGAAAATGAAGAAGCAGAGCGCCAGCGGTCCGCTCCAGAGCATGTGCCAAGGCGAAAAACCGAGAGCATAGGGCAGCACGGTGATCTGCACCGTCAGCGCAATCGCCAGCGCCGTCAGCAGGAAAGGAAAAAGGAAGAACAGGCCGAAGCGCCAGGCATGGCGGAAATATCCCCACATGCCGCCTCCCAGCATGATCTGAGCGCAGCTTCGAAAACCCGCAATGATCTGGCTCAGTGTGTTGCCGCTGCGCAGCTTGCGCACAAACCCGTCGTGATCGACCATGTGGATCCGGCTCTTCGTCCGCCAGCTGGGGGAACCGGGCTCCGCCCCGCTATCCGTCGTCACTTCGAAACTGAGGGGATCGCTTCCCGCCTCAGGCGCCCCCGTCTCAACCGAATAACCCCAGACGGCGGCACTCTGCCGGGCAGAGCGTTCGTAGCGCGCCCTGTGGGCGACACCGTCAAGCGGCTCGAAGCCCGGAAAATGCAGGACGACCCGCTTCTCGATCAGTTTCATTCCACCTTCCGGCCGGCCCAAATGGCCGGCATGTTGTATACGATCCGGCTGCCGCGCCGCTCATGTCGGCGAAAAAGCAGCTATGGTCTCGAAGCCGTCTTGCTAACCGAACCCTTCCGGAATTCAATAGTACCCATGTCGTTTCCACCACGAACGGAGGGTTTTTGTGGCCGATCTTGTCAAAGAATTGATATCAGGCGTCGTCGACAGCGTGCTGAAGGAAATCCTGAAGAAAACCACCGGCCGCGTCAGGACGAAGCGCAGCAGGCGCAAGATTCGCCCCGCCGCGACGACGACGGTTGCACGCAAAACGACCGCGGCCAAGCGCAAACCCGCCCGCAAACAGGTCAGCAAACGCCGCACCGCCGCCGGCCGGAGCCGCCAGCGGCGCAGCTGAGCTCCCTCGGCATCGGCAAGGGCGTCGGCGGCCGTGATCCGCCTGATGACGCGTTTACCATTGGGATTTCAGCCATTTCACCGCTGCGGAAAGCCGACAGATCCAGGCCTGTCTCGCCCGCAACCGTAACGCGACGGCAACAATGCCGGAGTGGTCTGACCAGATTGGTCTTTTTTTGGTTCGGGCGGCTGGAATTCCTGCCGCCGCATGCTATCTAAAGTCAACGATTGAAACGGCGGGCCTTTAACCCGCCTGTTGAAAGGATCAGGTCCCATGAGCGGTATTCACGAATTCATCGACAACGAAATCAAGAACAACGACGTCGTCCTCTTCATGAAGGGCACGCCGCAGTTTCCGCAGTGCGGTTTCTCCGGTCAGGTCGTGCAGATTCTCGATTACATCGGTGTCGACTACAAGAGCGTCAACGTGCTCGCCGATTCGGAAATCCGCCAGGGCATCAAGGATTATTCCAACTGGCCGACAATCCCGCAGCTTTACGTAAAGGGTGAGTTCGTCGGCGGCTGTGACATCGTCCGGGAAATGTTCCAGGCCGGTGAACTGCAGCAGCATCTCCAGGAAAACGGCATCACCGTGCGCGGCGCCGCCTGACAGGTCACCGGGCGTTCGCCCGGTTTCCAAATCTGTAATCTTGAGTCCGAGGCGCTGCGGCCAGCAGCGCCTTAGCCTGTTTATGGGAATTTCATTGTGACAGATTCATCACAAGCCGTGTCCGCGGGCCGCCTGCCCATGGGCAGGCGAGAGTTTATCGCGCTCGCCGCCTTCCTGATGGCCGTCAACTCTCTGGCGATCGATATCATGCTGCCCGCCCTGCAGCAGATCGGCGCGAGCCTGGGCGTCGAGAGCGAGAATCATCGTCAATTCGTCGTCTCCACCTATCTGCTCGGCTTCGGCTGCGCCCAGCTGTTCTACGGACCGCTGTCTGACCGTTTCGGCCGCCGCACGCCGCTTCTGATCGGTCTGGTCATCTACATTCTCTCCGCCATCAGTATCGTCTTCGTCCCCTCCTTCGCAGGCTTGCTCGCCCTGCGCTTCGTTCAGGGCGTCGGTTCGGCGGCAACGCGCGTCATCACCGTCTCCATTGTCCGCGATATCTATGGCGGCCGGCAGATGGCCGAAGTCATGTCGCTGATCATGATGGTCTTCATGATCGTGCCGGTGATTGCGCCCGGCACCGGCCAGATCGTCATGTTCTTCGGCAACTGGCATCTGATCTTCCTCTTCATCGCCGCAATGGCGACTGCTATCGCCGTCTGGGCCTATCTGCGTCTGCCGGAAACCCTGCATCCCGGCAATGTCCGCCCCTTCACCGCCCGCTCGATCTTCGGCGCCTTCAAGCTGGTGCTGACCAATCGCATGGCGCTCTGCTACACCATTGCCAGCACCTTCATCTTCGGTGCGCTGTTCGGCTTCATCAACTCCGCCCAGCAGGTCTATGTCGGCATCTACGATCTCGGCGTTTATTTCCCCTTCGCCTTCGCCGGCGTGGCGATCTTCATGTCGCTGTCGTCCTTCTTCAATTCGCGCTTTGTCGGCAAGCTCGGCATGCGCCGCCTGTCGCACGGTTCGCTCATCGGCTTTATCGCCATCAACACGATCTGGTTGATCGTCCAGATGGCAAGCGCCGAGCCGATGCCCTTCGCGCTGTTCATCTCCTTCTTCGGCCTTGCTATGTTCCAGTTCGGCTGGATCGGCTCGAACTTCAACTCGCTCGCCATGGAGCCACTCGGCCATGTCGCCGGCACCGCCTCTTCCGTCCTCGGCTTCATGAGCACGGTCGGCGGCGCCCTCATCGGCGCCGGCATCGGCCAGGCCTTCGACGGCACCGCGCTGCCGATGGTCGCCGGCTATTTCACTGTGTCGATCATCGGGCTGGTCTTCGTGCTGATCGCCGAGAAGGGCCGTCTCTTCCAACAGCAGAACCCGGCCGTCTGAACGGCCGACCTCCTCTGCATCCGGGATTTCACCACATGACGCCGCCGCATAAACCGCACCAGGAAAACCAGGGTTCCCGCCGCATCGGCATGGGCTTTGGCGAATTCGTCGTCACCATCGCCATCATGACCGCCAGCGTCGCCATGGCAATCGACAGCATGCTGCCGGCATTGCCCAATATCGGCCATTCCCTCGGCGTCACCAATACCAACGACGCGCAGCTGATCATCGGCGTGTTCCTCCTGGGCTTTGGCGTCTCGCAGATCTTCTTCGGCAGTCTTTCGGATACGTTCGGCCGCCGCAACATCCTGCTCGGCGGCCTCGTCTGCTACATCGTGGGAATGTTTGCCGCGGCAGCAACCGGCAGCTTCGAAATGCTGCTCATCATGCGCTTCATCCAAGGTGTCGGCGGTGCGGCCGTGCGCATCACCACCATGGCGATCGTGCGCGATTGCTTCGGCGGCCGCGAAATGGCCCGTGTCATGTCTTATGTGATGATCGTCTTCATGATCGTGCCGATCGTTGCCCCCTCCGTCGGCCAACTGATCATCCTCTATGCCAACTGGCACTGGATCTTCATCCTGCTCGGCGTCATCGCCACCATCCTGTTCGTCTGGGCTCTTCTCAGGCTGAAAGAATCGCTGCCGCCGGAAGAGCGGCTGCCGCTTTCGGTCGGCTCTGTCGTCGACGGCTTCAAGACCGTGCTCACCAACCGCATCACCTGCGGCTACATGATCGGCCTCACCATGTTCACCGGCGTCATCAGCGCTTATGTGATTTCGGTGCAGCAGGTCTTCGGCGAGGTCTATGGCCTTGGCGACTGGCTGCCGATCGCCTTTGCCGCCACCGCCGGCGGCATCGCTGTCGCCAATTTCGCCAACGGTTTCTTCGTCCGCAAATTCGGCATGCGCCGCATCTCGCACGCCGCCCTGCTGATCTTCACGGCGCTGTCGGCTATCGGCCTTATCATTTCGCTGGCCGGCAAGCCGGATTTCGCCATCGCTTACGGCATCTTCACCGTCGTGCTGATGATGTTTGCCCTGATCGCCACCAATTTCACCGCCATCAGCCTCGAGCCGATGGGCAACCTCGCCGGCACGGCGACCGCCATCACTGGCTTCGTCTCGACGACCTTCGGCACCATCCTCGGCGGCCTGGTCGGCCAGATGTTCAACGGCACGGTCCAGCCGCTCTTCGGCGGCTTTGCGATTTTCGGTCTGCTGACCATCGCAGCCACGCTTTGGGCAGAGAACGGCAAGCTCTTCACCCATCCCGGCGACAGCCCGCAGCTCGATCCTGGTGCGGCGCATTTCTGAAGCAGGCCCGCTGGGCCGGTTCAAGGCATTCCCGATGGATGAGCGAATTCTGGTCAGGCCTTATGCACCGGGCGACGCGGACGCGACGATCGAAATTTTCCTGCGCGCCATTCGAGAGGTGTCCTCCAAACACTATTTGCCAGCTCAGATAGAAGCTTGGGCACAGGTGGAAGACCGCAGCCTATGGGCCGAGCGAAGAATAAGCAGGCCTGCCTGGATCGCAGAAATTGGGGGAAGGCCTGTAGGCTTTTCCGATCTGACCAGCGACGGATGCCTGGACATGATGTTCGTTCACCCCGAATTTCAGGGGCTCGGAATTGCAAGCCACCTACTGAGCCGGGTCGAGGAGGAAGGCCTGAAGCTGGGATTCAGCCGAATTTATACGGAAGCCAGCCGAACCGCCCGACCGTTTTTCGAGCGCAGAGGGTTTCGCGTGATAAAGAAGCAAATCGTCGAGAAGCGTGGCCAAAGCCTGGAAAACTTCCTGATGGAAAAGCTCTACGGCTGAGCCGCGGTGACGGGCGAAACAAGCCGGCGTCCTAACCGTGAAAGAATTCTTTGCGCAGAGACCGGCCGCAAAATCCGAACTATGCGGCCGGCTTTCATGTCTTCAGACGGTAAAGACCTCGCGACGCAGCACGTCCCACGAAGCCTTGTCGGGGGCAATCAGCAGCCCGCCGTCGAGATGGTGCGGCAGATAGGGCGAGCCGTCGAAACGGGCCGCATGGGCACCTGATTCCTGCGAGATCAACGTGCCGGCGAGGTGGTCCCAGGGCATCAGCTTGTTGTACATGAGGTAATGCACATGGCCGCCGGCAAAGGTGCGGTATTCATGGGCGGCGCAGCGGTAATTGGTGAGGAAGCGGACCTTGGCGAGATTACCGAGGATCTCTGCCCGCTTCTCCTGCGGCAGGTAGCCGGTGGAGGCCATGCCGACCATCTGGTCTAGCGCGACCGGCTCGGCCGTGTGCAATCGCCGCGCTTCGCCATCCGGCCGCCGCAGCCAGGCGCCGCCGCCCTTTTCCGCCATTACCCAGTCGTCGCCCATCGGATCATAGATGATGCCGGCAATGGTCTCACCGCCTGATATGACGGAGGCCATGACGCCGAAGGCCGGGATGCCGGCGGCGAAATTGAACGTGCCGTCGACCGGATCGACGATGATGGCGAGATCGGCATCTGCGAGCCTGCCGAGCAAATCAGGTTCGGCCGCAACAGATTCTTCGCCGAGAAACAGCGCGCCCGGCCAGCGCCGCTCGGCCTCCGCCTTGATCATCCGCTCGGCCTGCTCGTCGGCCTCGGTGACGAGATCGGTCGCCTCGCTCTTGGCACGCACGTCATCCTGGCCGAGCCGGCGGAACCGCGGCAGGATCTCCGCCTTCGCCGCACGGCGCAGCAAATCGGCAAGAACGGTCACGTCGACAGTCGCAGTCATGTCAAATCCTTTCGGTCCGGCCTTCTGGGAAGGGCCTCACATCAGATGCCGACGATCTCACGCCGGATCATCTGCCAGCTTTCCCTGTCGGGCGCGGAGATGATGCCGCCCGTCGTCTCGCCGGGGCGATAGGGCGTTCCGTCGAATTTCGCCGTATGGCCGCCGGCCTCCTGGTGTGCGAGCACGCCGGCCAGGTGGTCCCAGGGCATCAGCTTCGCATGGCCGATGAAATGCAGCTTGCCGGAGGCGACCATCCAATATTCATAGGCCGAGCAGTTGAAGGCGAAGGTCATCCTGATCTTCGCCATGTTGGCGCAGATGCGCGAGCGCTCCGGGTCGTCCATATGGCCCCATGAGATGCCGCCGACCATCTGGTTCAAGGCGGCAGGCTCAGCCACCCTCAGCTTGCTCGATTGCCCATCCTGCCGCGTCAGGAAGGCGCCCGCTCCCTTGATCGCCGTCACCGTGTCGCCGAGGACGGGATCGTGAATGATGCCGGCGACCGTCTCGCCCTTGATCGTCACCGCCAACATCGTCCCGAAGACGGGAAGCCCGGCGGCGAAATTGAACGTCCCGTCGACAGGGTCAATGACGAAGGCGAGCTCGGCATCGGCAAGTGCCGGCACGACGGACCGATCGGCATCATAGGCCTCCTCGCCGACGACAAGTGCTTTGGGAAAGCGCTCTCTCAGCGCCGCGGTGATCCGGTGTTCGGCAAGCACATCTGCCTGCGTCACCAAATCGATTGCCGAAGTCTTCTCCGAAACATCGGCAGTGCCGAGATTGCGGAAACGCGGCATGATCTCGGCTTGCGCCGCTTCCTTGACGCAGTCGCCGAGAAAGAGAATATCCTGATCTGAAATTGTCATGCGAATTCCTGTTCTCATGCAATAGCCAGCCTGCTTAGCCGGCTTTTCATGAAGGATCGGTGACACCAAGGGTGGAAAAGTCGAAGAGTTTCGGGTCGAGCAGATGCGACGGGTTCACATGCGAAAGTGCCCGCAGCATCGTGTCCTTGCGTCCCGGCATGCGCCGCTCGATATCGGCGAGCATATCCTTCATCGCATTGCGCTGCAGCCCGTCCTGCGAGCCGCAGAGATCGCAGGGGATGATCGGAAACTGCATGGCGGCGGCGAATTTTGCGAGGTCATCCTCGGCGGCATAGGCGAGCGGCCGCAGCACCATCAGGTCGCCCTCGTCGTTCAGAAGTTTCGCCGGCATCGAGGCAAGCCGCCCGCCGTGGAAGAAATTCATGAAAAAGGTTTCGAGAATGTCCTCGCGGTGGTGGCCGAGCACCAGCGCATCGCAACCCTCTTCCCGGGCAACACGGTAGAGATTGCCGCGCCGCAGCCGCGAACAGAGCGAACAATAGGTGACGCCTTCCGGCACCTTCTCCTTCACGATCGAATAGGTATCCCGATATTCGATCCGATGGCGCACACCGATTTTGGTCAGATAATCCGGCAGCACGTGCTTTGGAAAGTTCGGCTGACCCTGGTCGAGATTGCAGGCCACGAGCTCAACCGGCAGCAGTCCGCGCCATTGCAGATCGAGCAGCAGCGCCAGCAGCCCGTAGGAATCCTTGCCGCCGGAAAGGCCGACCAGCCAGCGCTTCTGCCCCTTCAGCATGTCAAAATCGTCGAAGGCCTGGCGCACCTGCCGCAGCAACCGCTTGCGCAGCTTGTTGAAGGAGACGGAGCGCGGTGCATCGGCAAACAGCGCATGGCCGATGCCGCTGTCGGCTTCGCCGCTTTCCAGGTCATCGGCGATGTCGCCTGCGATATTCATTGCTTCGTCCTATCGAAGATTCATGCTTGCCTTAGCAGAAAGCCCTTCGCCAACACAGTCTCATTCGCCGAAAACCGACCAGCCGGTGCGCGCCGCCAGCATCTCCAGCGCCACGGCGCCGAGCTGCGAATTGCCGACCTTGTTGAGCCCCGGCGACCACACCGCGATCGAGGCGATGCCGGGCGCAACCGCGAAGATGCCGCCGCCGACGCCGCTCTTGCCGGGCAGGCCGACATGATAGGCGAAATCGCCCGAGCCGTCGTAATGGCCGCAGGTCAGCATCAGCGCGTTGATGCGCCGCGCCCGCTTCGGGGAGACCACCGAATGGCCGGTCATCGGATTGCTGCCGCGCGCCGCCAGGAACAGCCCGGCGCGCGCCAGCTGCTCACAGCTCATCGACAGCGCGCATTGATGGAAGTAGACGCCGAGCACATGGTCGACGGGATGGTCGAGATTGCGGTAGGCGCGCATGAAATTGGCGAGCGCGACATTGCGATATCCCGTCTGGGTCTCCGAGCGCGCCACCTTGTCGTCGATGGTGATCGATTCGTCATCGGCAAGATAACGTACGAAGCGCAGCAATTCGCCGATCGCCTCGCGCGGCGCATGGCCGGCCATGACGACGTCGCTGACGGCAATCGCGCCGGCATTGATGAAGGGATTGCGCGGGATGCCGCTCTCGTGCTCGAGCTGGACGATCGAGTTGAAAGCCGATCCGGACGGTTCGCGCCCGACGCGCTTCCATAAGCCTTCGCCGACCTTGCCGAGCGCCAGCGTCAGCATGAAGACCTTGGATATGCTCTGGATCGAGAAGGCGATGTCGGCATCGCCGACACGGTAGACCTTGCCGTCGACGGTCACGATCGCCATGCCGAACTGCCGCGGATCGACCTTGGCAAGCTCGGGAATATAGTCGGCGACCTTACCCTCACCGATCCTTGGCAGGATATCGGTGTAGATGCTATCGAGGGTCGCCTGCAAATCCGCCATCGCTTCTCTCCGGATAACAAAAAAGCCGCCCGAAAGAGCGGCTTTTCCAAAAGCAAAAACGCCTGGTTCTTCTTAACGCGAATAGAATTCGACGACCAGATGCGGTTCCATGACGACCGGGAACGGAACGTCGCTGAGCGTCGGAACGCGGCCGAAGGTGGCGACCATCTTGTGGTGATCGACTTCGATATAGTCGGGAACGTCGCGCTCGGCGAGGCTGACGGCTTCCAGAACGGTCACGAGCTGTTTCGACTTCTCGCGAACTTCGATGACGTCGCCGGCCTTGCAGCGGTAGGAACCGATGTTGACGCGTACGCCGTTGACGGTGACGTGGCCATGGTTGACGAACTGACGGGCAGCAAAGACCGTCGGAACGAACTTGGCGCGATAGACGATCGCATCGAGACGCGATTCCAGCAGGCCGATCAGGTTTTCAGAAGTGTCGCCCTTGCGGCGGTCGGCTTCGGCGAAGATCGCGCGGAACTGCTTTTCACGCAGGTCGCCGTAATAGCCCTTGAGCTTCTGCTTGGCGCGCAGCTGCACACCGAAGTCCGAAAGCTTGCCCTTGCGACGCTGGCCGTGCTGGCCCGGGCCGTATTCGCGGCGGTTCACCGGGGACTTCGGACGACCCCAGATATTTTCGCCCATACGGCGGTCAATTTTGTACTTGGACGATTCGCGCTTGCTCATCGTATTTCCTTTCAAAGGTTTATGACGGTTTGTTGCCAAACCGCACGAAGGAAACACGCCCTCCTCTGATCTCTGCCGAGATCTGACAGGATGTTCCGGTTAGCGAACAGGAACGATCCACGGGACATGTCAAATGAAACACCGGACATTGCTGCCCGGTGCTTGGCGCGGTCTTTAGAGGTCCGTCATGAAAATGTCAACAGCGCCAAAGCCCAATAGCGCCACTATTCCGCCGCCAGCGGCTGATCGCCCGTATCGGGCGCGTTGGCGTCGCCAGGCGCCGTCTGGCAATTCATGTCGGGGAACGCCACGATGCGTTTGCCGGAGAAATCCGTGTGCACGACGACGATCCCTTGCTCCTCGAAATAGCCGAGCAGACGGCGGGCGCGGCGGGCGGAATGGGTGCCGTAGGCGCGGGCGATGCGGGCATCCGACGGGCACGCCTCGCCGCAGACGGCGGCCTTGGCGAGCATCAGGAAGACGCCCTGCAGATCGTCGGTGACGCCTGACGACAGCGACAGCGCCGTTGCCCAGGCATCGCTGGCGGCCGTTGCCGCATCAACGCCGGAACGCGAGATCGCCACCCGCCGGCGAAAATCCGGCAGCGCAATCGGCGGTCCCGGTACGCGGCGCATGCGCAACCGCACGAGAAAATCCTGGTAGAGCACCGAATCGGTGCGGAAGGCGGAGGTGGGATCATCGAGGATTTCGGCAAGCACGCCGGCAAGGCGCTCTTCCCGCTCCTCGGCGGAGACTTCCACCTGGCTCGCCCTCGCCTCGGCAGGTGCTGCCGATGCCGCCGGCGTCGAGCGCGAGAGCTCGGCCAGAATGTCGGTCGTCGGCCGCGGCGCCGGCGGCGCGCGGCGCACGAGCGGGCGCTGGAATTCCTCCGGATCGGGCGTGAAGATCAGGTCCTCGACATCCTGAGGCGCATCCGGCAGCGGCATCAGCTTCGGGCTGGACGAACGCGCCGAGGTCTCCACTGCGCCGATCTGGATCGGCAGAGGCCGGCGTGACAGCGCCGGTCCGAGAGCGACGAAATTGCCGCGCTTGAGATCGCGGAACATCTCGGCCTGGCGCCGGTCCATGCCGAGTAGGTCGGCGGCGCGCGCCATGTCGATATCGAGAAAGGTGCGGCCCATCAAGAAGTTCGAGGCCTCGGCCGCGACGTTTTTGGCGAGCTTGGCAAGCCGCTGAGTCGCGATCACGCCGGCAAGGCCGCGCTTGCGGCCGCGGCACATCAGGTTGGTCATCGCGCCGAGAGACATCTTGCGCGCATCTTCCGAAACATCGCCGCCGACCGACGGCGCAAACATCTGCGCCTCGTCGACCACAACGAGAACCGGATACCAATATTCTCGATCGGCATCGAACATGCCGGTGAGGAAAGCCGCGGCGGCGCGCATCTGCTGCTCGATATCGAGGCCCTCGAGCGTCAGCACGCAGGAAACGCGATGCTGGCGGATGCGGTTGGCGATGCCCGCCAGCTCCGCCTCTGTGCGTTCACCGTCGACGACGACATGACCGAACCTGTCGCTGAGGGTGACGAAATCACCCTCGGGATCGATGATGACCTGCTGCACCCATTGCGCCGATTGCTCGAGCAGGCGGCGCAGCAGATGCGACTTGCCCGATCCGGAATTGCCCTGCACGAGCAGACGGGTCGCCAGCAGCTCCTCGATATCGAGCGTCGCCGGGCTGCCGGACGCCAATCCCATATCGATGCCAACCTGCAATGCTGATCCTCGCGGCGAAGAGACTCACATGAACGAAGCGCCATTCTTCCGAAACGGCATCGCCCCGTCTATCAAAGAATGCGCTATCTTTCAGGACCGGATTTCGCCAACCCACAGGACAATTCCGGGCATCATCCGAGAAGATAATCCGGCGCCCTCATCGCGCACCCCTTCGCCGAGCTACGCCCGCAAGCCAAACCCCTGCATCAGCCGCCGGGTGGCGAAATCCTGCTGGCCTGATGTAAAGACCGCGAAGTCGAAATTGTCAGGATGCACGGCATCGGCGACCAGCGGCACCAGCGTGCGGGCGCGGCGCGCGATCGCTTCGGCGGGGTCGAGCCAGTCGACCGGCCAGGGCGCGAGCCGGCGGAAAAGATTGGCCATGAAAGGATAGTGGGTGCAGGCGAGCACGACGATATCGGTCTTCTGACCATCCTTCTCGACGAAGCATTGGTCGATTTCGCCAAGCACGGCATCGTTGGAGACGGCATCGCCGCGAATATAGGCCTCCGCCATGCGCGCAAGGTTCTCTGAGCCGACAAGGCGGACATGGCATTGCTGGGCGAAGGACTGAATGAGGTCGCGGGTATAGGCCCGCTTCACGGTGCCGGGGGTAGCGAGCACCGAGACCAGGCCTGACCGCGTGCGCTCCGCCGCCGGCTTGATCGCCGGCACGGTGCCGACAAAGGTCATCTGCGGAAAGGCGGCGCGCAGGTCCGCGCCGACGAGCGTGAAGGCGGTGTTGCAGGCGATGATGCAGACCTCGGGATCGTGATCCGCCAACAGTTTGCTGAAAAGCCCGATGATCCGCTCTTTAAGTGCCTGCTCCTCCCAGCCGCCATAGGGAAAGCCGGCATCGTCGGCGACATAGATGAAGCCGCGTTCGGGCATCAGCACACGCGCCTCGCGCAGCACGGTCAGCCCTCCGATGCCGGAATCAAAGAGAAGAATGGGTTTCAGCTCACGCGTCGTCGCTGTCATCTGGCGGTGTTTCCTTGGCCGCTGTCGGGAACCTGCCGCCGCGCGGGCTCTTGCGCGAGAAGCGGTCGAGGGAGGAGATGACGCCGCGCAACACGCTGATTTCCTGCTCCGTGAAAGCCCGGCGGGATAGAACAGCACGGAGATTGTCGACCATTTTCGGCTTTTTCCCGGCAGGATGGAAATATCCACGCGCATCAAGCGCCTCTTCCAGCTGGTCGAACAGGCCGAAGAGCTGTTCCTTGGTGGAAGGCGTCTGTCCCATCGCCTGGAAGGGCACGGCGCCGGCATCCTCCATGCCCGATTTCATCCATTCATAGGACATCAGCAGCACGGCCTGGGCAATGTTCAGCGAGGCGAAGGCCGGATTGACCGGAAAGGTGACGATCTCATCGGCAAGCGCCACCTCCTCGTTGGTCAGCCCCCAGCGCTCGCGTCCGAAGAGGATGCCGGTGCCCTCGCCCACCCGGAATTTCCCCCGCAGCGTCTCGGCGGCGATGACGGGCGAACGCACCGGCTTATACCCGTCGCGCTCGCGCGCCGTTGTCGCATAGACGAAATTGAGGTCGGCAACCGCCTGTTCCAGCGTGTCGTAGACCTTCGTCGCCTCGATCACGTGATCGGCCTTGGAGGCGGTCGCCAATGCTTTCTCGTTCGGCCAGCCGTCGCGCGGATTGACGAGGCGCAGTTCCGCAAGGCCGAAATTCGCCATGGCGCGCGCCACCATGCCGATATTCTCACCCATCTGCGGCTCGACCAGAATGATGGCCGGCCCTTCGGCCAGAAGTTGACGCTCGCTGTTCGTGCCTGCCATGGTCTTATCCCTGTTTCGAGCGCGCAATAGCCTCGCCCGCTGAAAACGGCAAGACATCGGCCTGCGGATAGAGCCTTTCCAGCGCCGAACCGATCATTTCGAGCCCAAGTCTCGCGCCCTCCCGCAACAGGGGCAGGTGTCGTCCCGTTGTCCGTGATGCCTTGCGCTTGATCAGGAAACAAGCCGAACCGCGCGGCGCGGCGTTGTCGATCAGCGCCAGATCCGCCGCGATCAGCCTGTTCAGATTGTCGCCAGCAACCGGCGTTTCGTAACTCTTCGCCAAAATACGCGCCCAATAGGTGCAGGACAGGAAGATCGCCAGCGTCTGTCGGATCTGGCCGGGCCGCGTCACCACCGACCAGGAGGAGCCGAGCGGCCGCGCCGCCACCGTCACATCGCGATAGCAGGCATCGATCTTCTGCGACAGCGCAATCAGTTCGAAACTGCTCTTGCCCTCGCCGAGCGCGCCAAGCAACTCGCGCAGCGCCTGGAACCAGCGCGCGACTGCAGCATCGAGCGCGCCGCGCGTGCGCGTGGGGAAAACGACGAAGGCGACCGCCGTTCCGGCGACCGCGCCGATCACGGTCTCGCCGATGCGCAGCTTCAACAGATCGAGCGTCAGCACGCCGGTCATGCCGTAGACCAGGCAGAGCACGATCGAGATAAAGAAGGTCATCGTCGCGTAGGAGACCTGCAGGAAATAAAAGGCCAGGAAGATGCAGACGGCGGCGGCCGGAATGGCGACATCAGGCTTGCCCGAAATCAGCGTCGCCAGCCCAAGGCCGATCGCAATCCCGAACACCGTGCCGAGCGAGCGCGACAGCGCCTTCATCGCCGTATCGCCACGCGAGTTTGTGTTGGTGAAGACGAGGAAAGAGGCGAGCACGGCCCAGAACCAGCGCTCGCGCGACAAGAGCAGCCCGAAGCCCATGGCGATTGCCGAGGCGAGCGTGATCTGCAGCGCCGAGCGCAGCAGCGGATTGCCGAATGAAAAGTCGATCGGCTGGGATTGCGCGGTGTCGTTGATCGTATCGATGCCGGAAAAACCGGAAGCCTGCCCCTCGTCGATCGCCTGCGTCAGTTGCTGCCGCGCCTCGCCGAGCCAGAGCAGCGCCCGCACGGTTTCGCCCTGCGGCTGGTCCTTGATGGCTTCCGCCATTCCCTCAAATCTTGCAAGCTCCGCCGCATCCGCCTCGATCACGGCATGGACGAGCGCAAAAGGCGGCGGGCTCTGGAAACTCAGCACGATCGCGCTCTCGGCAGCAAGATGGGCATCGAAAAGCCGGATCGCCAGCTCGGCGGCAGGGTCGGCGGCACCGTCGAAGACGCCGGCCGGCGGGCGCGGGATGAAGGTCTCCGCCATCAGCACCACCTCCTTCAGCCGGTCTTCCAACTGGCGCAGTTCCTGCCGGTCGGCTTCGCCGATCTCCGCGCGGCCGGCTAACGCCGCGAGCTTGAAGAGGATCTGGTTGATCCGGCCCCTGACGCTTTCGAGCGAGCGAAGCAGGTCACGCCGCCAATCATCAGGCAAGAGCACCGCCCGCACCAGATGACCGACCAGCACGGACACGACGGGGCCGATTGCCACCTCCGGCAGATCGACCAGCGAAGGCCGGAAATAGGCGCCCATGAAATAGGAGGTGAAGGCGAACATGCCGATGGCAAAACCGCGCGGCCCGACCACCCGTGCCGCCGATGCAAGCGCGATCACCACCAGGAAGACGAGATCGGAGAGAAAGCGGCTATCCTCGAGCCCCGCCGCAACGGCGACCACGGCAAGGCTTGCGACACAACCGAAGAGCCGCGTCACCAGCTGGCGCGCATTGCCTTTGTCGCGCACGGCGATCCCTCCTTCGATCGACAGCACGATGCCGAGGCCAAAAGCCGAGGTCGGCAGCGGCAGAATAAGGGCGTGGATGGTAAGCAGGATCAAGAACGAAAGGACGATCGTCAGCGTCACCCGCGAGGCCATGCGCAGGCGCGAAAGCGCCGGATCGTTGGCAAGCAGCCAGTCGCGAAGCTGAAAACCGGAAAACAAATGCGGGAGCCCTCATGCCACGAAAGGATCGACAGATACCGCCGCAAGAGCGGAAATCAAACCATCGCAGAACCGATCGGAACAATCGCCCGGGATCGATTCCCCGATATCGATCGAATGTCGCGCGCCTATTGGCCCTTGGCAATCAGCGCCATCGTCGCCTTCAGGGAATCACGGCCCTGCGTCTCGATATTCTCGCTGACGATATCGTCGATCACTGGTGTACCGCCTTCTTCGATCACCTCGAAGCGAACGGTCGTATAGTCCTTGGCATCGGGCGCATCCGAGCAGGCGGATTTCTTGAAGCGCACGACCACCTCAGCCGTCCCGTTGACCACAGGCGCCGCCGCCATCGTCAAATCCTCCAGCGGGCATGCATCCTGACCGTTGACGATGACGTCGTAGTCGAACGGCGATATGCCATCGTCATCGACCGCGGGAAATTGCGCGGCGGCCTGGTACTTGGCGACGAAATCCTTGCTGTAGAGACGGGCGAGCCGGCTCGCATCGAAGATGTCGGTCCAGTCGCCGTTGTTGTCGGCCCAGTTGCTCCTAGTCGCGTCCATGATCTCCTTCACGGGCGCGGTGGCATCGGCCGCACGGGCGGTGCCTGAAAAGGCGATAAGGCTTGCGATAACAACGGCGATTGTCTTCATGGTCGAATGTTCCGGGCGGGCAAATCAAGGCGGACACTAGCCGGATTTCAGCGCTTGGCAATGCCGGCAAAAACGCATTCTCGAACCCGTTGCAGCTTTGCGTTCCCGGTTCACAATGCTATAGCGCTCCTCATCACGTCACCCACCCGGGACCCCCGTCCCCCTTCAAGCTCGAACGAGGCAGATACATGAACAAGATCAAGGTCGCCAATCCCGTCGCCGATCTCGACGGCGATGAAATGACGCGCATCATCTGGCAGCTCATCAAGGATAAGCTGATCCATCCGTATCTCGACCTCGACATCGACTATTTCGACCTGTCGGTCGAAAACCGCGACGCCACCAACGACCAGGTGACTGTCGATGCCGCCAACGCCATCAAGAAATACGGCGTCGGCATCAAGTGCGCGACGATCACGCCGGATGAGGCCCGCGTCAAGGAATTCAACCTCAAGGAAATGTGGAAGAGCCCGAACGGCACGATCCGCAACATCCTCGGCGGCGTCATCTTCCGCGAGCCGATCATCTGCAAGAATGTGCCGCGCCTGGTTCCCGGCTGGACCAAGCCGATCGTCGTCGGCCGCCATGCCTTCGGCGACCAGTACCGCGCCACCGATTTCAAGTTCCCCGGCAAGGGCAAGTTGACGATCAAGTTCGTCGGCGAAGACGGCACCGTCATCGAGAAGGAAGTCTTCAATGCGCCGGGCGCCGGCGTTGCCATGGCCATGTACAATCTCGACGAATCGATCCGCGAATTCGCCCGCGCCTCGATGATGTACGGCCTGATGCGCAAGTGGCCGGTTTACCTGTCGACCAAGAACACCATCCTCAAGGCCTATGACGGCCGCTTCAAGGACATCTTCGAGGAAGTCTACGAGACCGAATTCAAGGATCAGTTCAAGGAAGTCGGCATCACCTACGAACACCGCCTGATCGACGACATGGTCGCCTCGGCGCTGAAGTGGTCGGGCGGTTACGTCTGGGCCTGCAAGAACTATGACGGCGACGTCCAGTCCGACACCGTCGCCCAGGGCTTTGGCTCGCTCGGCCTGATGACCTCGGTGCTGCTGACGCCCGACGGCAAGACCGTCGAAGCCGAAGCCGCCCACGGCACGGTCACCCGCCACTACCGCCAGCACCAGAAGGGCCAGGAAACCTCGACGAACTCGATCGCCTCGATCTTCGCCTGGACCCGCGGCCTCGCCCATCGCGCCAAGCTCGACGACAATGCCGAGCTTGCCCGCTTTGCCGCAACGCTCGAGAAGGTCTGCGTCGACACCGTCGAATCCGGTTTCATGACCAAGGACCTGGCGCTCCTGATCGGCCCCGACCAGCCGTGGCTCTCGACCACCGCCTTCCTCGACAAGATCGACCAGAACCTGCAGAAGGCCATGGCGTAAGCCGGACTTTCCGGGATAAGATTGAAACGGCGGGGATTTCCCCGCCGTTTTCATTTGGGGAATGAACCGATGACGGCCATCCTGCGACCGCTTGAACCCGCCGACCGTGCCGCTTGGGAGCCCTTATGGGAGGCCTATCAGCGTTTCTACGACGTGGTCATCCCGCCCGACACCACAGATCTTACCTGGGCTCGCTTCCACGATCCCGACGAACCGATGCACGCGCTCGGTGCCTTCGACGATGATGGCCGGCTCGTCGGTATCGTCCATGCGATCTTTCATCGTTCCTGCTGGCTGCCGCAATGGACCTGCTATCTCCAGGATCTCTATGTCGAAAACAGCCAACGCGGGCTTGGCACCGGTGCCGCGCTGATCGAGGCTGTCGCCGATCTCGCCCGCGTAAATGGTGCAGGCCGGCTCTATTGGATGACGCATGAAACCAATGCGACGGCACGGCGGCTTTACGACAGGATCGCCGAGCGCTCCGGTTTCATCCAGTACCGCAAGGCCCTTTAACGGGCTGGGGTTGCACAAAGTCCCGCCGCGCTATTGATTCCGGGGAACGGCACGGCAAGGCCGCAGAATGCGGGCAGCACGAGGAGGATCTCATGACGGAAGAACTGGTATTCTATACGAACCCCATGTCGCGCGGTCGCATCGCGCGCTGGATGCTGGAGGAGATCGGCCGGCCCTATCGCACCGAACTCCTGACCTTCGGCGAAACCATGAAGGCGCCCGAATATCTCGCGGTCAATCCGATGGGCAAGGTGCCGGCGATCCGCCACGGCGATGCCGTCGTCACCGAATGCGCGGCGATCTGCGCCTATCTCGCCGAGACCTTCCCGGAAAAGGCGCTGGCCCCGAGGCCGGAGGAGCGCGCCCGCTATTACCGCTGGATGTTCTTTGCCGCCGGCCCTCTCGAGTCGGCGGTGACAATGAAGGCTCTCGGCTTCGAAATTCCGGCGGAGCGCTTGCGCATGGCGGGCTGCGGCGGTTTCGGCGATGTCATGAACACGCTCGAAATGGCGGTCTCCGGCTCGACCTACATCACCGGCGAGCGTTTCACCGCCGCCGACGTCTATGTCGGTTCGCATGTCGGCTGGGGCCTTGGCTTCGGCAGCATCGAAAAGCGCCAGGCCTTCGTCGATTATTTCGGCCGCATCAGCGAGCGCGAGGCCTATAAGCGCGCGAATGCACTGGACGACGAGGCCGGCAAGACGATGCAGGCCGCTTGATGCGTTAAACCCGGGGCGGCGGCCGGACCGCCGCTCCGGAGAGATCCGCCGTCAGACAAGCGGCATGTGAATGTCCGTCCGAAGCTCGGTCGGCGACACCTCGCGCGGATTGTTGAGATACTCTTCGAACATCAGTCTGTCCTTCAACTGCCGGCCGGATTTCGGCAGCCATTCGGCAAAGAGCCACTGATAGGATTTGGGCATATCCCCATAGGGACCCTTGTGGCGCTGCACGGCATAATCGCCGCCGTCGATCGTGCGCCGCTCGAACGGCGCCTCGGCCGGCACGTCGGCAGCGCCCGTGACGCAGGCAATCGAGCGCAGCTTTTCCACCGGCACGATGTCGGGATCGTCGAGATAGACGCCGATCATCCGCATGTCGGGCCTGGCGAGGCCGCGGGCATAAAGCGTGCCGAACAGCGTCTCGAAGGCCTTGTCGATCTGCATGTAGGAACCGGTATGGGCAACGCCGATCAGCTCGATCGGTCCGATCTCGCGTATGGTAACGTCTAACATGGCTTTGGTCTTTCCGTTGGGTGAGGGCTCATAGGCTGTGTGGCTTCCCTCTTTCCGGTACCGGGCCGGCGGCATGCCGTAGACCGACTTGAAGATGCGATTGAAGGATTGGAGATTGGGATAGCCTGATCGTTTGGCAATTTCGCTGACGGCAAGTTCCGTGCGAACGATCTCACCCGCCGCGTGATGCAGCCTGAGCCGCTTGACGGTTGCCGCCAGCGTCTCGCCGTAAATCGCCCGGTAGATCCTGTGCCAGTGATAGCTCGACATGCAGGCGATCTCGGCAAGGCGCTCCATATCCAGCTCCTCGTCGAGGTGGTCGTGAATATAGGCCGAAACCCGCCGCAGACGGTTTTCATAAAGTGCCCATGCCGTTTCGCCGTTCATGTCAAACCTCGTGCAATTCGATCGACTGCAGAGAACCATATTCCGATTTGACAAATCCTGCTGACTTGCGCCTTCGACGAATCCGGCGTAAGGCGGAATTCCGGCTCGAACCCAAAAGGAATGACTGATGCCGGATTTTTCAACATTGATGCTTTTTGCCGCCGCAGCGCTGGTGCTGACAGCCACCCCCGGTCCCGACATGCTACTGATCGCCTCGCGCAGTGTCAGCCAGGGACGCGCCGCCGGATTTCTGACCTATGCCGGCATCGCGCTCGGCACCTATTGCCACGCCCTTGCCGCCGCTTTCGGGCTCTCTCAGCTCTTCATGACGGTGCCCGCTGTCTATGAAGCAGTGCGCTGGGCCGGCTGCTGTTATCTTCTCTATTTGGCCTATAAGACGATCCGCTCGGAAGGCATCGCCTTTGCGCCGGCATCGACACTAAGACGGCTATCGGGCAGACGCATCTTCTTTGCAGGTCTCGCCACTAATCTGCTCAATCCGAAAATGGCCCTCTTCGTCGTGGCCCTCTTTCCGCAATTTGTGACTGTGCAAAGCGGTTCGATCACGATGCAGATTCTGGCGCTTGCAACTGTGCTGAACGGCATCGGCCTCGTCGTCAATGGCGCCGTCATCATTCTCGGAAGCCAGATCCGCGCCCGGCTGGCCTCGCTCAGCCGCTTTCCGAAGCTGCCGCAATATATGCTGGCGACTGTTTTCGCCGGGCTCGCCTGCCGCCTCGCTTTGCAAGCGCGAAACTGATCGGCTCCTGCGAAAGTAAAACCGGCTGCAAAATCCATGATCTCGCAGCCGGCCCGCATGTCAAACTGTCGTCAGGCCGATGGCCAGCCGGCAAGTGCCGACGCAACTGCCTCGAGGGCTTCTTCAGCCTTGGCGCCATCAGGGCCGCCAGCCTGCGCCATGTCCGGTCGCCCGCCGCCGCCCTTGCCGCCAAGCGCGGCAGAAGCGACACGCACCAGATCAACGGCGCTGAAACGGTCGACGAGATCCGGTGTCACCGCGACGACCGCACTTGCCTTGCCATCCTCGGAAACGCCGATGAGCGTCACGACGCCGGAACCGATGCTGGTCTTGCCGTCATCGGCAAGGCCCTTCAGGTCCTTGGGATCGACGCCCGATATCGACTTGCCAAGGAACTTGACGCCGGCGACTTCGCGCACGCTATCGCCCGAGCCGCCCTGCCCGCCGCCCATGGCGAGCTTGCGCTTGGCGTCAGCCAGTTCCTTCTCCAGTTTGCGACGCTCGTCCATCAACGCTTCGACGCGCGATAGCACTTCGGCCGGCTGTACCTTGAGCGAGGCGGCAAGCGCCTTCACGCGGTCGTCCTGTTCGGCCAGATACTCACGCGCCGATTCGCCGGTGACGGCCTCGATGCGGCGAACGCCGGCGCCGACGGCACTGTCGCCGAGAACGCGGATCAAGCCGATCTGGCCGGTCGCCCCGACATGCGTGCCGCCGCAGAGTTCGATCGAATAGGGCTTGCCGGCCTTGGCGCCACGCACACCTTCACCCATCCCGACGACGCGCACTTCATCGCCGTATTTCTCACCGAACAGCGCCATCGCGCCTTCGGCGATCGCATCGTCGACGCTCATCAGCCTCGTGGTAACCGGCGAATTCTGCAGCACGATCTCGTTAGCCATATCCTCGACGATTTTCAGCTCTTCGGCCGACATCGGCTTCGGATGCGAGACGTCGAAACGCAGGCGCTCCGGCGCCACCAGAGAGCCCTTCTGCGCAACGTGGGTGCCAAGCACTTCGCGCAGCGCCTCGTGCAGCAGGTGGGTCGCAGAATGGTTGGCGCGCAGCCGCGAACGGCGGGCATGATCGACCGTCAGCACGACCGCATCGCCGTCCTTGAACACGCCGTCGACAACAGTCCCCTGATGCACGAACAGGCCCTCGCCCCTCTTCTGCGTATCTGAAATCTCGATCTTGCCGTGGTCGGACGAGATCACGCCGGTATCGCCCATCTGGCCACCGGATTCGCCGTAGAACGGCGTCTGGCTGACGACGATCTGCACCTTGTCGCCAGCCTTGGCCTCGGTCGAAACCGCGCCATCCCTAACGATCGCCTGGACGACGCCCTCTGCCGTTTCGGTGTCGTAGCCCAGGAATTCGGTCGCACCATGTTTTTCCCTAAGCTCGAACCAGACGGTTTCGGTCGCCTTTTCGCCGGAACCGGCCCAGTGCGAGCGGGCTTCGGCCTTCTGGCGCTGCATGGCATCGGTGAAGCCTGATATATCGACGCCGATCTCGCGGGCGCGCAGCGCATCCTGCGTCAGATCGAGCGGGAAACCATAGGTATCGTAAAGCTTGAAGGCGGTCTCGCCATCCAGCATGTCGCCCTTGGCAAGGTCCGCAGTCGCGTCGGAGAGAAGCGACAGGCCGCGCTCCAGCGTCTTGCGGAAGCGGTTTTCCTCGAGTTTCAGCGTCTCCGAGATCAGCGGCTCGGCGCGCACCAGCTCCGGATAGGCGCGGCCCATCTGCTGCACCAGTGTCGGCAGCAGCTTGTACATCAGCGGTTCTTTGGCGCCGAGAAGCTGCGCATGGCGCATGGCACGGCGCATGATACGGCGCAGCACATAGCCGCGGCCTTCATTCGACGGCAACACGCCGTCAGCGATCAGGAAGGCAGAGGAGCGCAGGTGATCGGCGATGACGCGGTGGCTGGCGCTGCCCTCCGCCTTGACGCCTATCGTATCCTCGATGGTGCCGGTCAGCGTGCGGAAGAGATCGGTGTCGAATACGCTCTGGACGCCCTGGAGAATGCAGGCCATGCGCTCCAGACCCATTCCGGTGTCGATGGACGGGCGCGGCAGTGGCGTGCGTTCACCGGGTGCCGTCTGCTCGAACTGCATGAAGACGAGGTTCCAGAACTCCAGGAACCGGTCGCCATCTTCCTCAGGTGAACCGGGAGGGCCGCCCCAGACATTCTCGCCCTGGTCGATGAAGATTTCAGAGCACGGGCCACAGGGGCCGGTATCGCCCATCTGCCAGAAATTGTCCGAGGTCGGGATGCGGATGATCTTGTCGTCGGAGAAACCGGCGATCTTCTTCCACAGCGTCGCCGCTTCTTCGTCTTCGGAATAGACAGTCACCAGCAGGCGGCTCTTCGGCAGGTCGAAACCTTCGGTGACGAGCTTCCAGGCAAGCTCGATCGCATTCTCCTTGAAATAGTCGCCGAAGGAGAAGTTGCCGAGCATTTCGAAGAAGGTCAGATGCCGGGCGGTATAGCCGACATTATCGAGGTCATTGTGTTTGCCGCCGGCGCGCACGCATTTCTGCGACGTTGTCGCCGTCGAATAAGGACGCTTTTCCAGACCGGTAAAGACGTTCTTGAACTGCACCATGCCGGCATTGGTAAACATCAGCGTCGGATCGTTGCGCGGCACGAGCGGGCTCGACGAAACAATCTCATGGCCGTTCTTCTTGAAATAGTCGAGGAAGGTCGACCGGATATCGTTCACGCCGCTCATTCTATGCCCTTCGATGCTGCCGGAGGCAGGTAAATACAAATCCATCGGCTTTTAACGTTCGCCTCCGCCACTGTCCAGCAGACAAACAAAACCGGCCGCATTCTGATCAGGAATGCAGCCGGCTTGGACTTTCAAAGGGACTGGCGGAAAAACTCACATCTCGGCGGCGGCATCGCCGTCATCGGGATCCGGTCCGCCGTTCTGCAGGAAACGATCGGCGATCAGGCCGGCATTCTGACGCAGCGACAGTTCGATCTCGCGGGCGAGATCCGGATTGTCGCGCAGGAAGGTCTTGGCGTTTTCGCGGCCCTGGCCAAGACGCTGGCTGTTATAGGAGAACCAGGCGCCTGATTTCTCGACGATGCCGGCTTTGACGCCGAGATCGACCAGTTCGCCGGTCTTGGAAACGCCCTCGCCATACATGATGTCGAACTCGACCTGCTTGAAGGGCGGCGCCATCTTGTTCTTGACGACCTTGACGCGGGTCTGGTTGCCGATCACCTCTTCGCGCTCCTTGACCGCGCCGATGCGGCGGATGTCGAGACGCACGGAGGCGTAGAACTTCAGCGCATTGCCGCCCGTCGTCGTCTCCGGCGAACCGAACATGACGCCGATCTTCATGCGGATCTGGTTGATGAAGATCACCATGGTATTCGACTTCGAGATCGAAGCGGTGAGCTTGCGCAGCGCCTGGCTCATCAGTCGTGCCTGCAGGCCGGGAAGGCTGTCGCCCATCTCGCCTTCGATTTCGGCGCGTGGCGTCAGTGCGGCGACCGAGTCGACGACGAGAACGTCGACGGCGCCGGAGCGCACCAGCGTATCGGTGATTTCGAGCGCCTGCTCGCCCGTATCGGGCTGCGAGATCAGAAGGTTCTGCAGGTCGACGCCAAGCTTGCGGGCATAGACGGGATCGAGCGCATGTTCGGCATCGACGAAGGCGCAGATGCCACCCTTCTTCTGCGCTTCGGCAATCGTCTGCAATGCAAGCGTGGTCTTACCGGAGCTTTCCGGCCCGTAGATCTCGATGATGCGGCCCCTCGGCAGGCCACCAACGCCGAGTGCAATATCGAGGCCAAGCGAGCCGGTCGAGATCGTCTCGATCTCGACAACATTCTCGTTGGAGCCGAGTTTCATGATCGAGCCCTTGCCGAACGACCGCTCTATCTGTGAGAGTGCCGCTTCAAGCGCCTTGCTTTTGTCCACCGATTTGTCCTCTACCAGCCGCAATGAATTCTGAGACATTCGATCCACCTTTAGGTTATTGAAGCCGCTCAAGCAATGTCGAGTTTGTACCCTATTTGTTCCATTCTCGCAATAGGCGATCAAACAGTTGAAAGAAAAAGGTAAAACGACACGTGTTCTGCATTTGTTTTATCAATAAAAAGCAACGGCTTAGGCCAAAAGTGCCGACTCGGGCGAGGCAGGGCGCACCGTATCGATTCGTCCCTCGGGCATCAGGAGAGCGGATCGGATGAAGAAAAAGATTCTCGTTCTCGGCGGTGCCCATATCGATCGGCGCGGCCGCATCTTCGGCGAGACGGCGCCTGGCGCCAGCAATCCCGGCACCTGGTTCGAGGAGCCGGGCGGCGGCGGTTTCAATGCGGCGCGCAACCTTGCAAGGCTCGGTTTTCAGGTAACGATGATTTCGCCGCGTGGCGGCGATCCCATCGGTGAGATGGTCGGTGAAGCTGCCGATGCCTCCGGCATCGACGACCGGCCCTTCATCTTCCTCGATCGTAAGACGCCGAGCTATACGGCGATCATCGAGAAGGACGGCAATCTGGTGATCGCCCTTGCCGACATGGATCTCTACCGCTTCTTCGTGCCGCGGCGTCTGTCGATCCGCTGGGTGCGCGAGGCCTTCGCCGCCCATGATTTGATTCTTTTCGATGCCAACCTGCCGGAAGAGACGATCGCGGCAATCGTCGCAAAGGCGCGTTCCCTTGCGAAGCCCGCCGCGGCAATCGCCATCTCGCCGGCCAAGGTCGTCAGGCTGAAACCCTCCATCGGGGATATAGACTACCTCTTCCTGAACGAGGCAGAAGCGGGAGCTCTGACTGGGCAGCAGCCGGAGAATGCCGCCGGCTGGCCGTCGCTTCTGAACGAGATCGGCATCAGGAACGCCGTCGTCACCCGTGGCCGCCGTGAACTCGTCGCACTATGCGATGGTCGGGCCGTGACGCTGCAGCCTCCCATCGCCGACACCGTCGCCGATGTCACCGGTGCCGGCGATTCCCTTGCCGCCGGCACGATTGCCGCCTTGATGCTCGGCCTGCCGCTCGAAGAAGCCGTCCGCCACGGCACCGCGGCCGCGACGCTGACGGTGCAGTCGCGGCACGCCGTCAACGAAAATCTGACGCCGGATCTGTTGAATGAGGCGCTTGCCCTTGTTCCCGCGGTCAGAATTCTGCATTGAACGGCGAATTAAAGAGTTGAGCATGATGTGGTCCGAAAACCGCTCACACGTTTCGGCATCATGCTCTGTCGATCACAGGACACGCCCATGACCAAGCCCATCTCTCCTCTTCTGCCGATCGCCTATTCCAAGGAAGTCGCCAGCGCCAAGCAGCGCGGTGCCCCGATCGTGGCGCTGGAATCGACCATCATCACCCATGGCATGCCCTATCCGGGCAATATCGAGATGGCCCGCAGCGTCGAGGCGATCATCCGCGAACAGGGTGCGGTACCGGCAACCATTGCCGTCATTCACGGCACGCTGCATATCGGCCTTGAAGCCGGCGAACTGGAGCAGCTCGCCAAGGCGACCGAAGTGATGAAGGTGTCGCGCGCTGATCTCGCCTTCGCGATCGCTGAGCGCCGCACTGGCGCTACCACGGTCGCGGCGACGATGATTGCGGCCGCCCGCGCCGGTATCCGCGTCTTTGCCACGGGCGGCATCGGCGGCGTGCACCGCGGCGCCGAGGAAAGCTTCGATATATCAGCCGATATCGAGGAGCTTGCCCGCACCGGCGTCATCGTCGTCTGCGCCGGCGCCAAGGCGATCCTCGACATTCCGAAGACGCTGGAAGTGCTGGAAACCCGCGGCGTTCCCGTCGTCACCTATGAAAGCGAAGAATTCCCTGCCTTCTGGTCGCGCTCCTCGGGTATCCGTAGCCCGCTGTCGCTGAACAGCCCGGCCGCCATCGCCAATTTCCAGACGGTGCGCGAACAGCTCGGCATCGACGGCGGCATGCTCGTCGCCAACCCGGTGCCAGAGGCTGATGAGATTCCGAGCGAGGAGATGGAGATCTATATCGAGCGGGCGCTGGATAGCGCCGAACGCGACGAGATCACCGGCAAGGCGGTAACGCCCTATCTGCTCTCGACCATCTTCGACCTGACGGACGGCCAGAGCCTGAAGACCAATATTGCACTGGTTGAGAACAATGCGCGGCTGGCGGCTGAGATTGCGGTGGCGCTGGGTGAATGAGGACTACGGGCTGCCGGCGGTGCCAGGCAAGCCCCCCTCTGCCCTGCCGGGCATCTCCCCCACAGGTGGGGAGATTGGCTAGACGCGCTGGCTTCCCCCAACCAAATATCCGTTGCAGCTCGGCGAGACGTTGCTGTGACGGGAGGATTTCGCCGCTTGTGATCTCCCCACCTGTGGGGGAGATGCCCGACAGGGCAGAGGGGGGCTTACACGGCACAACGCCCACACTCACCCTGCGACAAGCGCCACTCACCCTTCCAACGTCTCCTTCACCACAACAGCGAGTTGCTTCAGCGAAAACGGCTTCGGCAAAAACCCGAATTTCGACTCCGGTGGCAGGTTGCGGGCAAAGGCATCTTCGGCATAGCCGGAGACGAAGATGAATTTCATGTCGGGATAGGTCTTGCGCAGCTCGCGCAGCAGCGTCGGGCCGTCCATCTCAGGCATCACCACGTCGGAAACGACGATGTCAACCTTGCCATCGAGTTCTTCCATGATGCTCAGCGCCTCGACGCCCGATCCCGCCTCGTGCACGGTATAACCGCGCGTTTCCAGCATGCGCTTGCCGCCGCGGCGCACCGCCTCCTCGTCCTCGACGAGAAGGATGACGGCCGATCCGGTCAGGTCCTCCGGCTGCTGCGGCGTTGCCGGCTGCGGCAGCACCTCCGCCCCGGCGATGGCGCCGTCGATCGAACCCGCTTCTGCGGCCACCGCCGGCTCCGGGATGTGGCGCGGCAGGAAAACACGGAACGTCGTGCCTTTGCCGACTTCGGATTCCGGCTGGATGTAGCCGCCCGATTGCTTGACGATGCCGTAGACCATGGCGAGGCCGAGGCCGGTGCCCTTGCCGACATCCTTGGTGGTGAAGAACGGCTCGAAGATCTTGTCCATGATCTCCGGTGCGATACCGGTGCCATTATCGGCAACTTCGACCAGCACCATGTCTTCGGCCGGCATGTAGGAATAGTTGAAGGCCGAGACTTCGGCGGCGGTCAGGTTTTTGGTGCGCAGGGTCAGCGTGCCGCCCTCCGGCATCGCGTCGCGCGCATTGACGCAAAGATTGATCAGTACCTGCTCGAATTGCGAGAGGTCTGTTTTGACAGGCCAGAGGTCGCGGCCATATTGCACGTCGAGCTTGACGTTGGTGCCGGAGAGCAGCCGGTCGACCAGCATGCGCAGGTCGCCGACGACATCGGTCAGGTTCAGTACCGAGGGCCGCATCGTCTGCTTGCGCGAGAAGGCGAGCAGCTGGCGCACCAGCACGGCGGCGCGGTTGGCGTTGCGCTTGATTTCCATCAGGTCGGCGAAGCTGGCATCGGCGGGCCGCGCCTGCAGCAGCAGATGGTCGGAGGACAGCAGGATCGCCGTCAGCACGTTGTTGAAATCATGCGCGATGCCGCCGGCGAGCGTGCCGACTGCATTCATCTTCTGCGTCTGCGCCATCTGCGCTTCCAGCGCCTTCTGCTCGGTTACCTCGACGGCATAGACGATTGCCGCCTCCTCAGGCGCCTCGTCGCTCTGGTCGATGACGGCGTTGACATAGAAGCGGAAATAGCGAGCCTCATCGGTCGGCGTGCGGGTGTCGAGCGGCGCGATATCGCCCTGCCGGTCCTTGGCCGCCGCCAGCGCCTCGGCCAGTTGAGGCCGGTCGCTCTCCTGCACGATGGTTTCGAGATGCGGCGCCTTTTCGAGATCATCGCGCGAGACGACGCCGGAGAATAGCTTCAGGAACGGCGCATTGGTCCGCAGGATACGGCCTTCGCCGTCGACCGAAGCAATCGCCATCGGCGTGTTGTTGAAGAAGCGGGTGAAGCGCATGGCGGCGGCCGAAGCGGACTGGCCGCCGGCATCGCTCTTTTCACGCGCCAGCACGATCGTCCGGCTTTCGCCGGGTGCGCCGTCGCGCATCGAGGTGACGCTGTGGATGATCTGCACCGGCAGGCTCTGGCCGTTGGTCTTGCGCAGGTCGAGATCGAGCGTCACGGTCTTTTTCAGGCCCGGTTCGGCCTGCACCGACTGGATCAGCGCCAGCCCCTCGCCTGCCACGACGTCGCCGATCGTCATCGAGCCCGGCACGAACTTGGTGAGGTCGAGACCCAGCCACTCGGCAAGCGTCGCATTGAGATAGAAAATCTCGCCCTTCCTGCCGGCGGAAAAGAAGCCGGCCGGCGCATGGTCGAGATAGTCGATCGCGTTTTGCAACTCCTTGAAGAACCGCTCCTGGTCGTCGCGCTCGGTGGTGATGTCGGTGATCTGCCAGATCTGCAGCGGCCTGCCGCCGCTCTCCTCCGGCTGCAGCAGCCGTGCCTTCAGCCGGTACCAATGCGCGCCGGAGCTGTTGCTGCCAGGCCCGACGGCGCGCAGCAGGCGGAACTCCTCCCGGCCTTCCTTGCCCTCGCGCAGGCCGTTGACCAGCCTGTAGAGCGCTTCGTTCGATTCGCGGTGGCGCGACAGCAGCGTTTCCAGCGTCTGCACCTCGGTCGCTTTGCGCGCCCCGGTCAGGGCGCCGTAGGCGGCGTTGGCATAGATGATCCGGCCCTTTTCGTCGGTGATCAAAGTCCCGTCGGGGTGGCTGTTGAGGAATGCGCGCGCCAGGCTGTCGGACTGGCGCTGCGGCATCACCTCGATGAAGCCGATGACCGAGGATACCAGAAAGAAGATGCCGACCATGGCGAGCACGCCGAGGCCGCCGAGCACGATCTCGTTGTCGAGCGACTTTTTGAAGAAGACGAAGCCGCCGGCGGCTGCGATCAGCACGAGCGCCAGCAGAAGGATGCGCAAAACCGTGCCAGAACGCCCCCCACGATCCACAAGCGGTGCGTTATAGTCGTCGGCCTGACGCGGTTTCGTCATGTATTCCTCACATAAGCCCCTCCCACTTCCTAGCACGAACACGAAGCGGGAATCAGGCACTCTTTCCTTCTTAGCAATTTGCCGCGTCGGCAAAAACACCGGTGGCCGGCAAGACTGCTTGAATTCACAGGCAACAGCGCCATCTGCCCCTGAAGCCCGACGCGGCGCCCGTGAGCACGATCGCCGGGCGGCCCAAGCAGCGGAACACGAAATCGCGTTCTCCCGTGACTGGACAGCACCGGCGGCCCTTGCCTAAGGAACGGAAAAGTCGTCAATATGTGCCGAATGCGAAATGGAGTGAGTGACTATGTTGGATGATGTTGTCGGAGCTTATGGCAGCCGTTTCCTGCTTGCCGCCGGTGGCGTCGGTCTGGCGCTTCTCCTGCTCATCCTCGTGCTCTGGGTCATCCGCCGCCGGGCGCCCTCGCCCTTTGTGCGCGGCGGCCGCAACCGCCAGCCTCGCCTGCAGGTGTTGGATGCCGCAGCTGTCGATGCCCGTCGCCGGCTGGTGCTGGTGCGCCGCGATGACGTCGAGCACCTGATCATGATCGGCGGCCCGAGCGATATCGTCATCGAAAGCCGCATCCTGCCCGAAGCGGCCGAACAGCCGGAAAGCGCCAACCGCCCGCAACCGGTCGAGCAGCGCCCAATATTCCCAGCGCGGCCGGAAACGCCGCCGGTTTCCCCGCCCCGCGCCCCAGCCCCAGCCCCTGTCGTCGCCCCAATCGCAGCCCTTGGCGCAGCCCGAATCGAGCCGGCCGCCGAGCCTTCCTTCTCCGCTCCGGCTTCGCCAGAGCCGCGCCCGCGCCCCGAACCGCCAGCCCAACCGCCTGTCCCGCCGGCCGTGGCACCGCCGGTGGCCACCAGCCCTCTTCCGGCGACCCCTGTGACAGCGCCGCTGTCGGCCGAACGCGACGTTCCCTTGCCTGCCGCCCCGCGCCCGCCGGAACGTCCCATCGCTCCCCCAGCCGCGCAGCCCGCACCGTTCCACGATACCGCAAGTGCGGCCGAGATCCTCGATGCCGCCCGCCAGCGCGTGCTTCCGCAGCAGCGCATCGAACCCGAGGTCTCCACCCCGCCCGTCCAACCCATGCCGGCCGCCGCGCGCGCCGCATCTGGTCCGGCCGAGGACGATGCGTCGGCAGCGGCGATCCGCCATGATTTCCAGCGGGTGCTGGAACAGGAAATGTCGAACAATCTGACGGCCGAGCGCATCGTGCCGGCGCCGGCAAACCAGGCGCCCCGCCAAGCCGTACCGCAGCCGGGCAACCTGCCGCGCCGCGATCCAGAGCTTGCTCCCATCACCGGCGCCGATACCGAGCTGCAGAAGGAAGTCGCCCGGATTTTCGGCGAAATGAGCGTCAATCGCGATAAATGAGAAAACCCGCGCTTGTCGGGTTCCGCGCCGTCGCTTTCACCATGAAGTTGCATAAAAGCCGCAATGCCGCGGCTTTTCAGATCGAGGATGCCCTGGGCCTCCCCCATCATGCCGATCATCTGGTATCGGTCAGGGTGAAGAGCGTTGGCGCATTCGAGGTTACATTTTGCCTAAGTAAATACCGGTCTCAGTCCAGTTTCACCCCTGCCGCATAGCGACACGCTGGCGGCATTCGAACATGTTCATCGGGTGGTGGCGAGAGACCGGTTTGGCATTGTTATATCGTGCCATGTGCAGCTCCGCTGTCTCAGCTCTTCAGCCGCCCACAACATCGCCACACCGCGCCCGCAGGGGTTATCTCACGCACCATCTTGGTGGACTTCCGAACGGAAGACCAAGACGATATGTGCGATACGCTTCGGGTCCGATGGACCATTATTCCCAAAACAGCTCCCCAGCCTTGGATTGCATGCGGCGGATGCGGAGGCCTGAGAGCCTTCCAATCCAGCGGCAAGATCCGGCTCAACGCCAACGGTCGCAAGCTGGACGCTTGGCTTATCTACAAATGTCTGATCTGCGAAAGGACATGGAACCGGCCGATCCTCGAGCGCCGCAATGTCCGCGACATCGATCCTGCAGTCCTCGAGGCGCTGCAATCCAACGATCCGGACTGGATCCGGGCAGAGACCTTCAACCTCGATGCTCTCCGACACAAATCGCTGCGTGTGGATGAGTTTGCCGAATTTGAAATCGCAAAGGAGATGCAGCACGAAGCTGCAAATTGGACGAGACTGGCCATCGAACTGGCGGTCCCGTTCCCGACAAGCACACGCCTCGACCGCCTGCTGGCGTTCGAGCTGACGGTTTCACGTTCGAGGCTGCAGGCACTTCACGCTGAAGGCATGGTCCGGACGGATCCAGAGCGAGCAGACATCATGCGGCGACGGATCAGGAATGGCACCCTTGTCGTCATCGACCTCTCCATGGAGGCCGAGCGAGAGCAATCGTGGAAACCTCTGGCGACAGGAGATCCGCTGTAATTGCGGAAGCCACATTCCTCTCCGGTACACCGGATGATGGCTCAACGAAAAAGCGCCGCGATCAGATCGCGGCGCTTGTTCTGCTCATGTCTGCATGAAAACCATTATTCGTCGCGATAGACTTTTTCGCGGCGTTCGTGGCGCTCCTGCGCCTCGATCGAAAGCGTCGCGATCGGGCGGGCGTCGAGACGCTTAAGGCCGATCGGTTCGCCGGTTTCCTCGCAATAGCCGTAGGTGCCGTCTTCGATGCGCTGCAGTGCTGCGTCGATCTTGGAAATCAGCTTTCTCTGCCGATCACGGGCGCGAAGTTCGATCGCCCGGTCGGTTTCCGACGACGCCCGGTCGGCGAGGTCGGGATGGTTTGCGCTTTCCTCGGCCAGATGGTCGAGGGTTTCGCGCGCTTCTCTAAGGATATCATTTCTCCATGCAACCAGCTTGGTCCTGAAGTAGGCACGCTGGTTTACGTTCATGAACTCTTCCTCTTCCGAGGGAACGTAATTGCTAAGATCGATCTTCTCACTCAACGCGATTCTCCTGAAGAACATCTCATCTGGCGGGTGTATATCCCAAGGGCTAGTCGCGATTCAAGCCAAATACGACAGGTAAACAGATTTTTAAATCTGTTACAATTTTCGGCTAACGGTCTATTTTGTCATGGTTATTCCGGCCACCGTTTTTCTCTTCGCCTTCAAAACGCCGTGTTATCGGCCAGGTTTTAGGCAGTTGCGGCGCGGCTGGCGATTGACGGCAGCCAATCGCAACCGCTACTGAAAAGACCCGCCCGATCCTGGATTTGCCCATGACCGTACCGCTGCCTCCGCCCAACCGCATCTATCTCCTGCGCCATGCCGAGGCCGCCTGGGCCGAACCCGGACAGCGCGATTTCGACCGGCCGCTCAACGAAAAAGGCTTTGGCGATGCCGAGATCATCGCCGACAAGGCCGCCGACAAAGGCTATCGCCCCGATCTTCTGATCAGCTCGACGGCATTGCGCTGCCGCGATACGGCCGATGCGGTGTATAGGGCAATCGGCCTCTCGCTCGAGGTTCGTTATGTCGACGCGCTCTACAACGCCACTGTTGATAACTATATCGAGATCGTCGATTCGCAGGAGGTGGCCGCTGTCATGCTGGTCGGCCACAATCCAACCATGGAGCAGGCGCTGGAGGTGCTGATCGGCCATGAGGCGATGGTCAGCGCCCTTCCCGGCGGCTTCCCGACGGCAGGCCTTGCCGTCGTCGATTACGACGCTTCCGCCACCGCCTGGCGCCTCACCGATTTCGTGGTCGTCTGAAGTCTTTCGCGCTGCTCTTCTTTTGCGGGCGGCGGACCCTTCCTATATTGCCGGCAGTCACCAACCGGAATCGCGCCTTGTCGCTACGCCTGACATCCTTTGCCGATGACGCCCGCATCGCCCTCGACAATCTCGCCGACCGAGCGAGCGGCCTCGTCAATCCGACCGTGCGGCTCGGCGTCACCGGCCTCTCCCGCTCCGGCAAGACGGTCTTCATTTCCTCGCTGGTCCACAATCTGCTGCATGGCGGCCGCCTGCCGCTGTTCGAGCCGGTGCAGTCGGGTCGCGTCTCGGCGGTACGGCTGGAGCCGCAGCCCGATGATGCCGTGCCGCGTTTCCAGTACGAGGACCATATCCGCGCGCTGGTGAAGGACCGTATCTGGCCGGATTCGACCCGCGCCATATCGGAACTGCGAATCACGCTGGATTATCAGAGCGCCAGCGGCTGGAACCGGCTGTTTTCGCCCGGCCGCCTGTCGATCGACATCGTCGATTATCCCGGCGAATGGCTGCTCGACCTGCCGCTGCTCGGCAAGGACTACCGCACCTTCAGCGAGGAAACGATCGCGCTTGCCGAATCCGGCGTCCGTTCCGAACTGTCGCGGGGATGGCTGGCGCTGACGCGTGCTGCCGATATCCACGCCAGCGCCGACGAGATGGTCGCCCGCGACCTCGCCATGGCCTTTGCCGATTATCTCAAGGCCTGCAAGGCCGACGAACGCTCGCTTTCCACCTTGCCGCCCGGCCGTCTGCTCCTGCCCGGTGATCTCGACGGATCGCCGGCGCTGACCTTCGCACCGCTGGCGCTGCCGCCGGACGCGCGTCCCGGCCGCGGCTCGCTCTGGACGATGATGGAGCGGCGCTACGAGGCCTATAAATCGGTCGTCGTCAAACCCTTCTTCCGCGAGCATTTCGCCCGCCTCGACCGCCAGATCGTGCTGGTCGATGCACTGCAGGCGATGAACCGCGGCCCCGAAGCGGTGCAGGATCTGGAGCGGGCGCTGACCGATGTGCTCGCCTGTTTCCGCCCCGGCACCAATTCGCTGCTCTCCTCGCTGCTCGGGCGCCGCATCGACCGCGTGCTGGTCGCCGCCACCAAGGCCGATCATCTCCACCATGAAAGCCACGACCGGCTCGATGCGCTGACCCGCCGCCTCGTCGATCGCGCCATCGAGCGAATCGGCATGGCCGGCGCCGGCATCGACGTCATGGCGCTCGCCTCCGTGCGCGCCACCCGCGAGGCATCTGTCAAGCGCGACGGTCATGACCTGCCTGTTATCGTCGGCACGCCGATGGAGGGCGAAACCATCGGGGCCGAGCGCTTCGACGGCCTGAAAAAGACCGCGATCTTCCCCGGCGACCTGCCGGAGGATCCGGAAAGCCTGTTCGACCGCATTGCCTCGGGTGCACCAGGCCTGCAACTGCCCGACGTCAACGTCGTCCGGTTCCGCCCGCCGCAGCTTGAGGAAACCGGCGGCGGCATCAAGCTGTCGGTGCCGCATATCCGCCTCGATCGCGCCATGCAGTTCCTGTTCGGAGACCGTCTCGCATGAGCAAGCCCCCGTCCGATCCGCCGCGCCGGCCACCTGCCGCCTTCACCTATGAGGATGAGGCCACCGAGCGGCGCGACAACGGCCGCCAGGCAGGTGAGCGGCGCAAGCCGGAAAGCTTCTCTGAACATATCGTCGTGACGCCGGATGAGGACGATCCCTTCCTCAATCCCGACAGGGATCTGAGCGCAGTTCCCGTTGCCGCGCCGCGCAAGCGCCGGACCTCCTTCGGCAAGATCGCCGCCGGCGCCTTCGGCATCCTGCTGTCGCTTGGCCTCGGCCTCTGGACCGACAGCCTGATCCGCGATCTCTTCACCCGCGCCGACTGGCTGGGTTATGTCGCCCTTGCCGTCCTCGCGGTCGGCATCCTCGCCGTGCTCGCCCTCGTCATCCGCGAGACAGCAGGCATGATGCGCCTTGCCGCCGTCCAGGCAATCAAGGCCGAAGCGGAAGCTGCGATTGCTGAAACCCGGCCGGCCAAGGCCCGCGCCGTCGTCGCGCAGCTCTCCACACTGCTTTCCGGCAATCCCGAAACATCGAAGGGCCGTGCAACGCTGAAGGCGACCGAGGGCGAGGTTATCGATCCCCCGCATCTGATTGCGTTGGCCGAGCGTGAATTGCTCGCTCCGCTAGACCGCAAGGCTCGCGCCCTGATCGTCAGCGCCTCGAAACGCGTCTCGATCGTCACCGCCGTCAGCCCGCGCGCCGTCGTCGACCTGCTCTATGTGCTCTACGAGGCCGTGCGCCTGATCCGCGCCATGGCCGAGCTTTACGGCGGCCGCCCCGGCACGCTCGGCATGTTCCGTCTGCTGCGTGATGTGCTCGCGCATCTCGCCGTCACCGGCTCGATCGCCGTCGGCGACAGCCTCGTCCAGCAGGTGCTCGGCCATGGGCTTGCCTCCAGGCTCTCTGCCCGGCTGGGCGAAGGTGTCATCAACGGCCTGATGACCGCCCGTATTGGAATCGCGGCGATGGATCTCTGCCGCCCGCTCGCCTTCCACGCCCTGAAGCGGCCGGGAATCGGTGATTTTATCGGCGATCTCACGCCGTCCATGTCACCGCGCAACAACAATCCTTGATCGACGACGCGATTCCGCAGCTTTCACCTTCCCCTGCGTAATGCCGAAATACTTGCAGCAGATTCAAGGATATAGCGATGATAATTTGAAATTGTCGCCGCGCGAAAACCCTGTGTCGCCGCGCATTTCGGCACAATCGAAAGGAAGGATTAACCATTATTCGGCAAAACTTGCAGCCAATTCGTGAGTGGTGTTTGCCAAGGAAAATCCATGTATTCGCGCAAGTTTCTCATTATATGCGGTCTGGCCGCCGCGGCATTGTCTCCCGTCGCAGATGTCGCTCCGGCAGCCACGGCCGCAACCCGTGACAAGGCGTTCTTCGATTCCGTCGCCGGCTCGTGGAAGGGCCCGGGCGAAATCGTCGCCGGCAAGTACAAGGGCACAAAGTTCACCTGTAACCTGATCGGCGAGCCCACAGGCGATAGCAGCGCCGGCATCAAGCTCGACGGCACTTGCCGCGTCGGTGTCTTCAAGCAGCCGATGACCGCCGTCATCTCGCAGTCGGGCTCGAGCTACAAGGGCAAGTTCCTCGACGGCGCCGCCGGCAAGGGTCTTGACGTCGTCTCCGGCGCCGTCAGCGAAGATACCGTCGTCGTCGGCATCAACCGCGCCAAGCTGAACGGCGCGATGATCGCCCGCGTGCGCGACGACAAGACGATGAACGTTACCGTTTCGGTCAAGGTCGAAAGCCAGATGATCCCGGTCATCGGCCTGACGCTGACCCGCCAGGTCGACGAGATGGCCGTCGGCTCCATCCAATAGATAACCGATATCTCCGGATTTTCCTTGAAGCGGCGGAGCTCCCGCCGTTTTCCGTTTCAGCTTTGCGGCTTCAGGCGTTCCGCCACCAGTCGTGACTGTTATCGGCGACCTCAATGCCGGCGACCTCGGCATCATCAAGCCAGTCGCTGACCGCCCTGCCCCTGACGAGCAGGCCCGGCGCGATATCGGCGAGCGGCATCAGCACGAAACCGCGATCGGTCATGCGCGGATGCGGCAGTCCCAGCCGCGGCGCCTCCTGGATGACGTCGCCATAGGTCAGCACGTCGATATCAAGGGTGCGTGGTCCCCAGCGCTCGATGCGCTCGCGTTTCATCTCCCGTTCGATCGACAGGCAGACATCAAGCAAAGCCTCAGGTTCCAGCGTGGTCTTAACGGCCGCGCAGGCATTGAAGAAGAAGGATTGGTCCGTCTTGCCCCAGGGCGGCGTGCGATAGAGCCGCGAGACGGCCGTCACCCGGCAGTCATCCCGTTCGTCCAGCCGCTGCAGTGCGGCCGCCATCGCCTTGACGGGATCGCCGATATTGCCGCCGAGACCGAGTGTGGCGGATTGCAATGCGGCCTCAGGCAAAGTGTTCAATGCTCACCTGCACGAAATCGAGCACGCCGGGCACCGGGGCGTTCGGCTTGCGCACCGTGATCTTCGCCCGCCGGACCTGCGGGAATGTCTCGCAGAGCCCCTTGGCGATATCAAGCGCCAGGGCTTCGATCAGGTAGCGCCGCTTGCCCGTGACAATCTGCTCGATCACGGTGAAGGCAATGCCGTAGTTGACGGTATCGTTGATCGAATCGCTTTCCAGCGCCTCGCCGGCAACGACGTCGAGCTCGGCATCGACGAAGAAGCGCTGACCGAGGAATTCCTCCTCGTCATGCACGCCGTGGCGCGCAAAGAAGGCGCAGTTCTGCAGCGTGATCGTGTAGGTGGTCATGTCGGCCGCTTCCTCTCGAATTCCTGGCGCGCATTCAGCATAGCATCGGCGATGTCGAGCGCGTCCCTGTTGATTGCGACATTGTGCACGCGGAAAACCGCAGCCCCTTGAAGCCTGAGCAGCGCGCTTGATGCAGCCGTCGCCGCATCCCTGTCTTGCGCCTCACGCCCCGTCACCGTACCGAGGAAGCGTTTGCGCGACGTGCCGGCGAGCAGCGGCAGGCCGAAGCGGGAAAGTTCGGAGAACCGCGCCATCAGCTCCAGGTTCTCCTCCCCCGTCTCCTTGGCGAAGCCGAAGCCCGGATCGAGCACGATGCGGTCGCGGTTGACGCCTGATGCAGCGGCGATATCAAGCGACCGTTTGAGAAAATGCACCTGGTCGGCAATGACATCGGGAAGCTTCGCCCTGTCGCGGCCGGTATGCATGATGCAGAGCCCGGCCCCGGTCGCCGCGGCGATGTCGGCGATATCGGGCTCCTTCTGCAGCCCGAACACATCGTTGACGATATGGGCGCCGGCGCCAACCGCAAGCCGCGCCGTCTCGGCGCGATAGGTGTCGATCGAGATCAGCGCCCGGGTGCGCCCGCGCAGCGCCTCGATGACGGGCAGCACGCGGGCCTGCTCCTCGGAAGGGCTGACGGTTGCAGCGTTCGGCCGGGTCGATTCGCCGCCGACGTCGACAATCCCGGCTCCCTCGTCCACCGCCCGCAGCGCCTGTTCGACCGCCGCATCGACGGTTTCAAAACGTCCGCCGTCGGAAAAGGAGTCCGGCGTCACGTTGATGATCGCCATGATGAGAGAACGGCGGCCGAGTTCGATCTCCCGGCCATGGCCGACACGCCATAAACTGCCTTCGAACCCTGTCACCAGACTTATCCTATTGATCGCGAAAAAAGCGCCATCCGATATTGCGCTTGCGGTGGCTATGCCCCAAGCTCCTGTCGATTTCAACACGGGTTGCGTTCAGAATGCCGCTTGCAGTGCGTTATATGGTCCTTCCTATTGCCTTTTCCATTGCTCTTTCCGTCTGCAGCCCGGTGGCAGCAGAAGTGATCGCATCGAAAAGCTATTCCTATTTCAGCATCAGCGGCAAAACCGCCGATGAACTCGACCGTGAACTCAGCCGGCGCGGCCCGACGTCGAGCGGTTCCTCGGCGCGCCATCCCGGCGCAACGAAGATCCGCTTTGGCGGTGAAGCCACCTATATCCAGGATAACGGGCGTTGCCGCGTTGGCAATGTCAAGGTCACGGTCCACACCCAGATCATCCTGCCGCGCTGGAGCAGCCGCAAGGGCGCCAGCAAGGAGCTGTCGATGATCTGGGATGCCCTGTCGAGCGATATCAAGCGCCACGAGGAGCGCCATGCCGAAATCGCCCGCGATCAGGCGCGCGCCATGGAACGCGCCATTCGCGCGCTGCCGCAACAGCGCAGTTGCGAAGCCATGCAGGAACTCGTCTCCGACGAATCAGCTCGCGGTATAGAAGAGCACGATCGGCAGCAGGCGCGATTCGACCGGGTCGAGGCGGTCAATTTCCAGAAGCGCATGCTGAGATTGCTGAACAATCGAATCAACGGCCGAGCCGGCGAAAAATAAGGCTTTTTCAGTCGGGACGCGAGCGAAAAACCTTAGCTGCACAACGAAACTTGTGCGAAACCAGCGCCCTCCCCAGCGATTGAATGGTCATTTTTCATCCTGGCAGACTCAACCGGAACGCGTTAATATGAACACATTCGAAAGTGCAGCTACGGCAACTGGACTTTCATCGCTGGGTTCTCCTGGCGCGTTCCGAAGCCGCGGATGTTCCTCCCTCATCCGTAGGTAATGCGCCCGCCTCGCCTCGCTCGCTCTAGCGCGCGAGGCGTCTTTTTTGTGGAATCCACATCTGCAGATTCTCAGTCAGCAAAGCGCAGCGCGCTTACGCCTGGCCAAAGCGCGCAGCGCGCTTAGGCTTGACGTTCCGGCACGTGCACCACGAGCCCGTCATAGGCAGCCTTCATGCGGATCTGGCAGGACAGCCGCGAGGTCGGGCGCACATCGAAGGCGAAGTCGAGCATATCCTCTTCCATCGCTTCCGGCTGACCGACCTGTTCGGTCCATGCCTCGTCGACATAGACATGACAGGTCGCGCAGGCGCAGGCGCCGCCGCATTCGGCCTCAATGCCGGGCACCGAATTGCGCACGGCATTCTCCATTACGGTGGAGCCTTGGTCGACGTCGAGGTCGAAGCGCGTGCCGTCGAAAGCAACGATGGTAAGTTTTGGCATCAGGATTATTTCCGGTCTTCAAGTGATGGGCGGATTTTCTTCCGACAATTCGACGCATCAGTCAACATTGCGGAAATTCGCCATAGCGTCGCAGATCGGGCCTTCGCCCGCCGTCTTCAAAGCGTCATGGAGCAGGTCGCAAAAAGACCCGAGGTTCCGCAATGGAACAACGGGCCTGGTTCGAACGACATGCATCAACAAGAGATTTGGAGATCAGCCGCGGCAGAGCTTCAGGATGAAATTCTCGGCGTCGATGACGGCGGCACCGAGCGCTGCCCTCGCGCCAGCATCGCCGCCGGTTTCCTCGACGACCTCAGCCGTCTGCGACACGCGGAACGCGCCGACCGAGCTTGCCGCGCCCTTCAGGCGGTGCGCGGCCGCGCCGACGCGGATGGTTTCGCCGCTCGCAATATCCTGCAGACATGCGCGAGCCTGGCGCGCAAACATCTGAAGGACTTCGATTTCCAGCGTCTTGTCGCCCATCGTCTGCTTTGCGAGATGGACCAGATCGATCGGCCGGACCTTTGAGGGACAGGGTCCCTTTGCATTATCGGGCGCCTCGAATACGATGTTCAATGCTGCCATCTGAGCTGCCATTGCCAATTCTCCCGTCTCTGTCGTCCGCAGTTGCAACAGTTCTGCGTCAGGAGGGTGGCCATCCCGTTAAATTCCGGCACATTCGGGGCGGAAATCTCGCCATATGGTTAACGTCCGTTAAATATCCCTAAATTATTGGTTTTTAAGCGGTGCCGCGGATTTAAAGGTGTTAACAACGGTTTAACGAGCCATGAATCTCAAGCCTTCATTAATTGTGTGAAGAGCCCAGATGTGTCACTACGATACTGGTGGAGCGGGTTTATGGTACGCGCCTTTGCCGAGCGAGTGGATAATGGTAGTGTTTTGATACCTTCCGTTTGAAAAAGCGGCTATCTACTCTGAAATGACATGCTTATCCGTCCGTCGTTGGGATGGAAGGCTGGAACGGCAAAGTTGTTCCCGGGTGAGGCGGAAGCCCGGGATGTGCTACCGGACCGGCCGGATGTAACGAGGCATACCGAATGGCGAACAACAAATATAACGAGTCGATTGAGGACAAAGCGTTCAAGGCATTGGACGAAGCGCTCCAGATCGACTTCGGCAAGGATAACGTGCCGTCTCGCCGCGGCGACGCGCCAGAGGCCCCGGAGGCTCATGTGTCTGATCCAGTAAATGCGCGTAACCAGCAGGCCCAGGACGAAGCGCAACGCCGCAGCCGCCGCGGTGCCGCCGGCGAGCAGGCGTCGAGGGGGCCGACCTTCGCGCCCGCCAACGATGCCAGCCGCAATACGCCCGCCTCGATCCTGAAATCCTTCGACGGCGCCTCCAGCCGCTCGGCGGTGCGCACCGCCACGCTCTTCTCGGTGCTTTGGATCATGGCCGGTCTCGGCCTGATGTCGCTGCTTTATGCGCCCGAGATCTGGCAGATCCGTTCAGTCGCCGATCTCGTCGCCCTGCCAGGCGTCATCGCCGGCCTCGTCGGCATCATCATTCCCGTGATGATGTTCTATGCTTTCGCCATCATGATCGCGCGCGCCCAGGACATGCGCAACGCTGCCCGTTCCATGGCAGAGGTGGCCCTGCGCCTGGCAGAGCCGGAAACCATCGCCTCCGAACGCATCATGACCGTCGGCCAGGCCGTGCGCCGTGAGGTCTCGGCCATGAACGAAGGCATCGAGCGCACCATCGCGCGTGCCTCCGAGCTGGAAACGCTCGTCCATTCCGAAGTCAATGCACTTGAACGTTCCTATGCCGATAATGAGCTGCGTGTGCGCGGTCTCGTCCACGAACTCGGTTCCGAGCGTGAGGCGATCGTCAACCATGCCGACCGCATCCGCACCTCGATCGGCAGCGTCCACGATCAGTTGAAGGAAGAGCTGTCGCTTGCGACCGAAGAGATCGCGGTGCGGCTTGCCACATCGGGCGAAGCCTTCGCCTCGCTGATCGATACGCGCGCCGCGACGATCCTTGAAAAATCCGACAGCGCCCTGCAGTCGATGGGCAGCCTGCTCGCCGCCAAGACCGACAGCCTGCTGCAGACCCTGAACGCATCGGGTTTCGCGCTCGCCACCGAATTCGACAACCGCCTCGAAGCACTCTCCGTCAATCTCAACGACCATGGCGAAAGACTGCTCAGCCAGTTCGAGACGCGCGCGTCGACGATGGACAGCAGCACCGAAAAGCTGAATGCGGCGCTGAACGAGCGCACCCACCAGCTGAACGAGATCCTGATCGCCCGCACCCGCGAGATCAATGAAAGCCTGACATCGGGCGGACGCACCATCGGCGGCACGCTCGACGACGTGCTGTCGAAGCTGAACAGCGCGCTCGACGAAAAGGGCGCAAGCTTCCGCCAGAGCCTGCAGACCACCGCCGACGACGCCGTCATGGATCTCGACGTGCGCTCCGGCTTCTTCGAAGAACGGCTGCAGACGACCGTCGCCCAGCTGTCGACGGCCTTCGACGAACGCGTCGCCGAATTTACCAGCGCCTTCGACAAGCGCACCGGCTCGCTCGATACCAAGCTGATGGAAAGCCTCGCCCGCATCAACGAGACGCTGACCGGCGGCTCGGAGTCGATCGACGGCATCCTGAGTTCCAACATCGACCGGCTCGGTTCGTCGATGACCGACCAGTCGCTAGCGCTGGCCACCGCGCTCGCCACCGGCCATGAAATGCTGGAAAGCACGCTCGGTGCCCGGACGGAAGAAATCACCACCGCGCTCAGCAGCCGCACCGGCGAACTGACCTCGGCACTGCAGCATGCCACGTCCGACATCGCGCTGGCGCTTGCATCCGGCACCTCCGAGCTGCAGAACAATCTTCAGACACGCTCGGCCGAATTCCGCGACACGCTGCGCGCCACCACCACTGAGTTGACCACCGCCGTTGCCGAAGGCACCGAGCAGGTGACCGCTGCCTTCGGCGGTCGCGCCGAGGAGCTGAGCGGCGTGCTTGCAGCGCGTGCGGCTGAGATCACCGAGGCTGTAGGCACGGCCCACGGCCGCATCGACAGCGTCATGGCAGAGCGCGGCGGCGCACTGATCGAGGCGCTCACCACCCATCACGGCCGCTTCGAGGAAGCGCTGGCAACCCGCTCCGACGCCATCCTCAATGCCGTCTCCGGCACCCATGACCGTCTTGCCGAGACGCTCGACGAAAAGGCGATGGCGCTCGCCATCTCCCTGAACGAGAGCCAGACCCGCATCGAGGATACGCTGGAGAGCCGCTCCGCGGCTCTGCTGAACGCGGTCTCCGGCACCCATGACCGCCTGTCCGAGACGCTCGATGAAAAGGCGATGGCCCTCGCCATTTCGCTCAATGAAAACCAGGCCCGCATCGAGGATACGCTCGAGACCCGCTCCGCGGCCCTGCTGAATGCCGTCTCCGGCACCCATGACCGCCTGTCGCAAACGCTGGACAGCAAGGCGGCGGCCCTGACCACCTCACTCGACGAGCGCCATGCCCGCATCGAGGATGCGCTTGGAACACGTGCCGAGGCGCTGCTGAACACCGTGTCCGGCACGCGCGACCGTCTTGCCGAGACCCTCGACGAAAAGACGACGGCGCTTGCCACGTCCTTGAACGAGAGCCAGGCTCGCATCGAAGATACGCTCCAAACCCGTTCCGCGGCCCTGCTGAACGCAGTCTCCGGCACCCATGACCGCCTGTCAGAGACTCTCGACGGCAAGGCGGCAGCTTTTGCCACCTCGCTCAGCGAAGGCCATGCCCGCATCGAGGAGACGCTCGAAACCCGCTCCGCAGCCCTGCTGAACGCCGTCTCCGGCACCCATGAGCGCTTGTCCGAAACGCTTGATGAAAAGGCGATGACGCTCGCCATCTCGCTCAATGAGAGCCAGTCGCGGATCGAAGAGACGCTGGAAGCGCGCTCCGAAGCCTTCCTCAAATCCGTGTCCGGCACGCATGACCGCCTTTCACAGACGCTCGACGAAAAGTCGGCGGCGCTTGCCGCCTCCCTGAACGAGGGTCAGAGCCGCCTGCAGGACACGCTGGAGAGCCGTTCGGAATCCTTCCTCAGTGCGGTGACCGCCACCCACGACCGCCTGTCCGAGACACTCGACGACCGGGCCATGACGCTTGCCATTTCGCTGAACGAGAACCAGAGCCGTCTCGAGGAGACACTGACGGCGGGCGCCGATGCGATCATCAATGCGGTCTCCGGCACGCATGAAGGCATCAATGGTGTGCTCGACCAGAAGGCCGCCGCCCTTGCCACCTCGCTGAGCCAAGGCCAGGCCCGCCTCGAGGAATCTTTGGGGCACCGCACGGCTGCGATCATCGGCGCCGTAACGGCAAGTCACGACCGGCTCACCGATGCGCTCGACGAAAAGACCATGGCGCTCGCCATTTCGCTCGACGATAACCAGAGCCGCTTCGACAGCGCCCTTGAAGCCCGCAGCAACTCGATGATGGAAGCCGTTGCCAATGCCGAGACGCGCGTCGCCGGCGCCTTCGCCGACAAGACCGATGCGATCCGCACCGCCTATACCGATAATCAGCAGCGGCTGGAAAATGCACTCTCCCAGCATAGCGCTGCCCTCTCCGGTGTTCTTGATGCCGGCGGCTCCCGCTTCGAAGATATAGTCGGCGGTTTGACCGGCCGCATCGAGGGCCGCCTGACCGATGCCCATGCGCGGCTCGGAGGCCTCGCCGACGAGGCCGCCGCACGCATCGAGCGCGGGCTCGACTCCGCCCATGAACGCATTCGCACGACGCTTGAGGACCGCGCCAACGCCATCGACCTGTCGCTGAACCAGGCCCACGCGCTGATCAGCGATACGCTCACCGAGCAGGCGACCAGCATCGGCACCTCGGTAGCGACCAGCGTCAGCATGCTCGAGATGTCGCTGGAGGAGCGCGAAGCCGCAATCCGCCAGGCAATCGATGCCGGCGCCCAGACATTGGAAGATCGCATGCATGCCGGCGCCGGCCAGATCGCCGGTCGCTTCCAGGAGGCGGCAAGTGCGATTTCGAGCTCCACGCAGAACTTCTCCGCTCATCTCGATCGGTCTGTCGAAAGCCTGACCGGCCGTTTTGAAGAAACCGGATCGCGGGTGGAAGCCGGTCTTGCCGCGATCGAGACCCGCATCCGCGACGGCGTCGGCGGCGTTGCCGACAAGGTCGAAACGGCCAGCGGCCAGCTCTCCGGCGTGCTCGCCGACGGCATTTCCCGTCTCGGCGCGCTCAGCAACGACGCCACGCAGCGCATCTCGGCGACGCTCGAAGGCAGTGCCGCAAATCTCACCGAGGCGATCGACAGCCGCACCGCCAATCTGGCCGAGACGCTGGACAGCCGCGCCACGAGCATGACCGGCGCCATCGAAGGCCGCACGGCGCGCCTCGGCGAAACCCTCGACCGCGGCAATAAACGCATCGAGGAACGCCTCTCCACCATGGACCGCGCGCTGACTGTCGGCCTCGAAGCCGTCAACCGGACCATCGAAGGCAAGGCCGCCGGCCTCGCCTCGACGCTGCGCAGCGCCGTTGCCGAAGCAGCCCAGGGAATGGAAGGCGAAGCGACGAGAACCACAGAACTGCTCGGCAGGACCGGCCAGCAATTCGCTGAGGATCTCAATACGAAAAGCGACGAATTCACCCGCACGATGGATGAGCGCTCGTCGCAGATCGTCACCCGCGTCGCCGAAGCCCAGAACCGGCTGGCCAGCCAGGCTGCTGCCGTCGCCCAGACCTTCTCGGAAGCCGGCAACGCCATCGTCAACAAGGTCGCCGAAGCCGAGACCGTCGTCGGCACCCAGGTCAACGCCATCTCCAAGGTGCTGTCGGATGCCGGCCAGTCGCTGGAAGCACGCGGCGATGCCATCCGCTCGACGCTGTCGGGCGCCGGCAGCGAGATCTCCGCCACCATGGCAGATGTCGACCGGGCGCTCGAAGCCCGCAGCAGCGCCATTCGCTCCAATCTCGAGGAGCGTGCCCGCGAGATCGACACGACCTTCTCCGAGATCGACCGAGCGCTCGAAGCGCGTGGCAATTCGATCCGCTCGACGCTCGAAGAACGCACCCGCGACCTCAATTCGATGCTATCAGGCCGCTCGGTCGAACTGACGCGCATCCTCGACGAGACCGCCCGCCCGATCATCGATCGCTACACCGACGCCGGCGAGCAGGCAGCCGCCCGCATCACCGCCGCCGCCAACCTCAGCGCCGATCGTCTGCGCGCCGAAAACGAAGCGCTCGCCAGCGCCGTTGCCGCCCGCACCGAAAATGTCGCCAATGCCGTCAGCGCCATCGAAAACAGCCTGGTCGGCAACGTCAACGGCCTCGTTCAGCGCATGTCGGAAAGCAGTGCGGCGATGGCGATGATGATGAACCGCGCCGCCGAGCAACTGGCCAGCGTCGACGGCCGCCTCGGCGACACGACCACGCGCTTTGCCGACTCCGCCACCAAGGCCGCTGAAATGGTCTCGGCCTCGACCAGGCTGCTCGAAGGCAAGGTCGACCGCCTCTCCGACATTTCGGGCCAGACGCTGTCACAGGTCGGCAGCATCATCGGCCGCTTCGACGAACACTCCAAGGTCCTGACCCAGGCCTCGCAGCTTCTCGGCGCTGCCCAGTCCAACCTCGCCTCGACGCTTGAGGAGCGCGAGAGCGCTCTGCAGACGCTCTCCGTCGGCCTCGTCCAGCGTTCCGCCGAGATCGAAAAGACCATGCAAGGCCTCGGCGGCATGATCGAGACCGTGTTCGAGCGGGCAGAGCAACGCTCCAACCAGGTCTCCGGCAATCTGCGCCAGGGCGTGCAGTCCTCCTTGGCCGATATCGGCCGCATTCTCACCGAAACCGAGAAGCGTGCCCAGGAAGCGGCAGAAACGATGCGCGAGGCGATCACCCGCGCCGGCGACGAGGCCAATACGACGATCGACGGCACCTTCGCCAATGTCGAGCGTCGCTCCGGCGATCTCTCCAACCGTATTCGCGGCGGTTTGACGGCCTCGCTGTCGGAAGTCGAGCGCATGCTCGGCGAAGCCGGCCGCGCTTCCGACGGCGCCGCCCAGAACATGCGGGAAGCGTTGCGCGAAGCGATCGACGATGCCGTCGGCCGCTTCTCCGGCGCCACCGATGATATCCGCCGCTCCGCCGCCGACATCCGCAACGAGCTCGACGCCACCCGCGCCGAATTGAAGCGCGGCGCCTTCGATCTTCCCGAAGAAGCCAAGGAAAGCGCTTCGGCCATGCGCCGGGCCGTCGCCGAGCAGATCAAGGCGCTGCAGGATATCTCCCAGCTCGTCGGCCGCTCCAGCCAGCAGCTTGAGATCTCCCAGCCCGTCGCTCGCAACCTCGCCCAGACGCAGCCGGCCGCGCAACCGGCTGTAACCCAGCAAGTCGTAGCTCAGCCTCAGCAGCCGGTAGCGCCCCCGTCGATCGAAGCGACGGGCCTGCGCGGAACGATCGCGCCGTCAGCACCTGCTGCCGCCCCTCAGCGCGCCGCCCCGCAGCCTGCCCCCGCTCGCCAGGAAGCAGTCCGCCAGGAGCCTGCTCGTCCGGAAAGCGGCGGCTGGATCAGCGATCTTCTGCGCGGCGCATCGCGTGAGGAGGCCGCCGACGAGGCGTCTGCCCGTGCCCCCGCCCGGCCGGCGGAAACCACGGCGCCGGCCGCGCGCAGCAACGACAGCCGCAATCCGCGCCACGTCGTCGAATCGCTGAATTCGCTCTCGGTCGATATCGCCCGCGCCATCGATCACGACGCCTCGGTCGATCTCTGGCGCCGTTACCAGCGCGGCGAGCGCGACGTCTTCACCCGTCGCCTCTACACGCTGAAGGGCCAGCAGACTTTCGATGAGATCAAGCGCAAATACGACCGCGAACCGGAGTTCCGCACCGCCGTCGACCGCTATATCGGTGATTTCGAAAAGCTGCTCGCCGACGTCGCCCGCACCGACCCGAACCAGACCGTGTCGCAGTCCTACCTCACCTCGGATACGGGCAAGGTCTACACCATGCTCGCCCATGCAGCCGGCAGGCTCGGCTGAGCCTGCTTGTAACCATCGATCGTACTTGACCGAATTGGACAGGAAGCCGCCGCCACACTTGTCGAGCGGCTTTCGTTTGTCGGAAGGGCGTAGCCGAGAACCCCTCATCGTGAGGCATGCAAAATGACCAAGGCCCTGCTGATCATCGATGTGCAGAATGCGATTCTCTCCGGCAAAGCCACGCCGGAGCGCCAGCCGCGTGTCGATGCCGCACTTGACGAGACCGTCGCTCGGCTCGCAACACTCCAGGAAAAGGCGAGGCAGGCAGGCGCGCCGGTCGTGCTGGTGCAACATGACGGCGAGAGGGGCCATCGATTGGCCGTCGGCACGGAAGGATGGGCGCTACGCGAGGAGATCGCACCGAAACAAGGCGAGGTCGTCGTCCGCAAGGAGAGCGCCGACTCCTTCTTCGAGACCGATCTAACCGAACGTCTCAACGAACAGTCGGTCACCCACCTCGTCATCGGCGGCTGCATGTCGCAATTCTGCGTAGACACGACGGTCAGACGCGCTGTTTCCCTCGGATATGACGTGACGCTGATTGCCGATGGTCACACCACCGGCGATACGGCGACCCTCACCTTCTCAGAGATTATCGCCCACCACAATGAAACGCTCGACGGTTTTGACGCGGGCAAGGCGATGGTAGAAATCCGCCCCGCCGCCGATATCGCCTTTTCATAAAGCTCCAGCAGCAACAGCCGACATCACATCGGAAGCAGGGCCGCCTCGCGAGCGCGCGGGCAACAGTCGTTTTTCCGAAGACAATCACATAGCTCACCCGTTATTCAATGAATGCACGTCAGGCAAGGAGATACGACGGTCTTAGCCTCAGAGGCCGGAGCAGTTCGCAGACCAGTTTACTGCTGATATCTTCTATTGTGCATTGCCGGCAGCAGTCCCGGCAAGATCATCTGACGCCCAAGCCTGGATGGCCTGATTGAACACACGTTCACCATCGGCGCCCTTTTCAAGCGTCAGCAGTGCTCGTTTGCCGTCCTGATAGGAAATCGGCAAATCGATCCATTGGCGTTCAAGCAGTTCAAGGTTCTTGGCACGAGCCTCAGGCAGATCATTGAGCGCCAGCATGTAAAGATTGTCCGTGACCTTGGCGGGCACGGCTATCAATGTGTCACCGCGATCGCTTTCCGTCGCCTTCATTGACATGGACCGAAGACTGTAAATTCCACCTCCCTTAAATCCCGGCGCGATCTGAAACGACAATTCAAGGAGGTGGCTTGCGGAAACGGAGGGATCTGCATTCCGTTCCAGTGTCAGCACTGCAGTGAGGTGACGCTTCGGCACCGCAATGTGCGCTTGGATAACAGGATCGGAATGTCCCCTGGCGTCGGTGCGCATATCGATTGACCACGTGACAGAACCGGGAACCGTCGTCGGCTGTGCCTTCTCCGGTTTCTCCTCATACAGAAACATTTGAGGAACCAGAGAACGCGGAACGGAGCGTCCGGATGACGCAAAGGCGGAAAAGGGTGGGAAAACGAGCACACATATGCCGACGACCAAAACCATTGCCGAGCGCATCATAGAAATCCCACCCCTCGCAGCATGACGCTGTCTCCTACTGTATAATTTCTTAAATCGGAATTATGCAGCAATTCAAAGTGCTGCGGAAATTCGTGAACAACTGTAGCGGCGAAAACCGGGACCGCAATGCGGCCCCGGCTCCCCATCTACCGATCGGCCGCTATGCCCCAGTTGTAAACGCATCGATCGAGACCGATGGCGATTTCGAGCACCAGGACGTCGTGGTCGATAGCAGGTCCCTTCTTCGGCTGCGACCGGTAGCGCTGCGGAAAGTCGGTGCGCCGCGAGATCGAGCAGACCTCCATCCATTTGTCGCCATTGTCGACCTCGATATCCATCGTCACCTCGGAATAGGACGGCAGCCGGTCGGAGGGCACGATGCGCGTCGGCAGATGGATCAGCGAGGCGATCATGCGGCGCACCGGTTCGAGGCAGGCGGCGTGATAGTCGTTGCCGCTGTCGGCCGTGAAGGCGCATTGGAATTCGAGCTGCCAGAACTCCTTCAGCCGCATATGTTTCGTCGGCTGCTCCTGCTCACGGCGATAGGACCGACCCGCCTGCCAGACGCAGAGCGGCAGCCGCGTCTTCGAGTGATTCCCGAGAATATGCTGCATATAGGCATAGGTCGACGGCGTGGTCTCCGGTCTCAGCACCAGCGCGGTATCGCCGGCGGAGAGCTGCTCCTGCACCCAGATATCGGCATTCGAATAGGCGTTTGAGACCAGCGATCGCGGCATCAGCGCCGGCGCCTCGACCCTTCGCACATCCCAAGCGGGATTGACTGATCTCAGAAAACTGCGGACCTCTTGCGAGAAGAAGCCGATCATATGGTCGCGCAGATGGATCTCGCGCTCCTCCCAATGGACGAGCGAATTGACATGATAAAGATTGAGCACGGTGCCTGTCTCCCTGGCAACCTTGATTGACGTGGTGAGGGGGCTTTACGTCCAGCAGCGCGCCGGACGCCGATAGCGCCCTGACGTCACGGCTGGACGCGAAGACCTCGTCCGCCAAAAGCGCGCGCAATCGCAACCTGCAGGCAGGTGCTGATATAACGGAAGAAAGGCGCGCTCTTCATACTCATGAGGAATTTTCTAAGGGCGATGCGCCGCATTGTCAAAACCGAAGACGGTGAGACAAAAGGAATCAGCTGTGGATAGGCCTTTTTTATTGCCGCTTGTCCTTCATTCCGTCACAAACTTTCTAGATCGGCTTGCGTTTAAGCCAACAGCACCGCCCAACGACAGAGACTGCAATTGATGACCAAGACGACCTCCCGGCTCCTTGCCACCGCGCTCTCCTCCGCCTTGCTGATGGGCGCTTTCACGCTGGCTCAAGCCGGCCAGGCAAGTTTCGTCATCGATGCGCAGTCCGGTCAGGTGCTCGAAGCATCCAATCAGGACGAGCTGAACTATCCGGCATCGCTGACCAAGATGATGACGCTCTATCTCGCCTTCGAAGCCCTGCATGAGGGACGCCTCACCTGGGATCAGAAGCTGACCATGTCGGAAAATGCCGAGAGCAAGGAGCCCTTCAAGCTCGCCGTCGGCGCCGGCCGCCAGGTGACGTTGCGCGAAGCGGTCGAAAGCATCGTCGTCTTGTCTGCCAACGACTCTGCTGTGGCGATTGCCGAACAGCTCGGCGGCTCCGAACAGGCTTTCGCCACTGTCATGACCGGCAAGGCACGCCAGCTCGGCATGACCAATACGGTCTTCAAGAATCCCTCGGGCCTCCCCGATCCGGAGCAGGTCACCTCGGCGCGTGATATGGCAACCCTCGGCGTTTCGCTGATGCGGGACTTCCCCGAGGAGTTCAAGCTCTTCTCGATGCGCGGCTTCCAGTTCCGCGGCATGAAGCTGCGCGGCCACAACAACCTGATGTACCGCTATGACGGCGTCGATGGCATCAAGACCGGCTATACCGATGCATCAGGCTATAATGTCGTAACCTCGGCGCTGAAGGATGGCCGCCGCGTCGTCGGCGTCGTCATGGGCGAAAAGACCGCGAGCCTGCGCGACGACAAGATGGCAGGCCTGCTGGACAGCGCGCTGCCGTCGTCCTCGACCGCCACTGCATCAACGACACCAGGCAAACAGCCGGGCGCGACGATGACGGATACGCAGCCGACGAAGTAGGCTGATTTTTATCTGAAGGCCACTTCCAGGTGCTGGCGGTCTTGCGCAATCACCCGGCAATTCGTTTCGAACCCTTCGCCTTTGATGGCAAGGATGAATTCCGGAGGAATGCCTGACGTATTGGAGACCGAAATGCCGGCACTCTCCGAACCGATGGATTTGACGGTGCAGTCAATGGTCGAACGCCGATCGTTGAAGAATATCGAACCCGCCTCCAGGACACGCCGGCGAGCGCCGATGGCGTGATCGGCATGAATGGAGCTCCATGATATGCAGCGATTCCGGCCGGCATGTTTGGCCTGATACATCGCGGCATCCGCCTGAGCCAGCAGGGTCTCGATCTCCTTGCTGACGATCGAGAGCGCCGAGCTTCCCAAGCTCGCCGTGACGTGGAGAACGCCATGATCGCCGCGGATCGGCTGTGAGGCGATGGCGGCCCTGAGTTTTTCGGCGACGGCGACAGCCCCTTCCCGATCGACATGCGGAAGGACGACGGCGAATTCCTCGCCTCCGATCCGCCCGAACAGATCGCCGGCGCGAAGGGTCGTCCTGCAGATTGATGCAACCGCCCTGAGAACCTCGTCTCCCGCAGCGTGTCCATGCGTATCGTTCACCCGCTTGAAATGGTCGATATCGAAGACGATGCATGACAGGTCATGCTGGTGCCGCAGGGCGAGCGAAATCAGCTGATCAGCTTCCTGCTTGAAGGCGCGCCGCGTCATCGCCTCGGTCAGGCTGTCGGTGGCGGCCGACTGCATGAGTTCGATGCGGTCCATCGCCGCCCCCGCCAGCTCCTCGAGAATGCTGAGGTCTCTGGTGCCGAACGATCTTGGCCGGCGGTCGATCGCACAGACCGTTCCGATCATGTGCCCGGCTTTCGTCCTCAATGGCACGCCGGCATAGAAGCGGATATGATCCTCGCCCGTCACCGCGGAATGTTTTGAAAAGCGTGCATCCTTGGTCGCATCCTGGACGATAACCGGCTCGTCACAGTCCACCACGCAGCGGCAGAACGTGTCTTCGAGCGACACCTCGTCGGCCGACAGGCCGGAGCAGGCCTTGTACCATTGCCGGTGCCCATCGATCAGCGATACGATGCCGATGTCGATGGAAAATATCTGCTTTATCAGGCGGACGATCCGTTCGAAGCCTTCGTCCCTCGGCGTGTCGAGAAGGTCGAGCTGCTGCAGCGCGGCCAGACGAGCATTTTCGCGCTGGAGCGCTTCCGATGACGACTTTCCGAATACTCGTGCGACCACCATGCAGCATGCCTCCTGACAGCGATAACATGATGCGTTCCACAAATTCGTGAAAAAATTGAATACGATGGCAGCCCCATTCTGATGGGACCAAATATTTTTCGAAATCAGCAACCCTTGATGTCGACGCAGCGGTCGCGAAACGCCATCTCAGATTGAGCGCAGCGTCCAGCTGACGATCTCGGAGACCACCGTGGAAAAGGCGCGGTCGAGACCCTTGACGAAGCCAACATTGTCGCCGCCCGCCGGCGCCGTGGCGCGGAATACCTTCTGGGCACGCACCGAACCGTTGCGGTCGTTGAGGATCTTAGCGGAGATTTCGACCACCGCCTGATTGCCATTGGAAGCGTCGATCTCGAATGAGCGGATATCGGTGACGACCTGGTAATCGATCGCCAGCCCCTGCCCCGGCATGCCGACCCCGCCGAGCTTGCCGGAATTCTCGAAGGCCTCGACCAGCTTCGACTGCACGATGCGCGGCAGCTTGTCGCCCCACTGCGCCCGCGACAGATACTGGATTTCCGAGGACGAGACGCGGATGACGATCTGCTCGCTGTCGAGCGCTCTGAGCGCCGTCGGACTGGCGATCAGGACCTGGCGGGATTTGGCCGCGGGCCCGTCGCCATCGACGGCAGCGGACAGGTCATAGGTATCGTTCTTGGCCGCGGTGCCGCACCCGGAAAGGATCAGCGCCGTCAGCGGCAGCGCGATCACCGTTCCCCTGATCCAAGAACGGCGCGACAACAGATGCGATGCGACCATATTAGGCTACCCCTGACTTCCCAGTTAACGCCGCGTCCGGCCGTCATATTGCTTGACCGTGTCCCCGCCGAAGATCAGGCGTTGCGGATTGCGGTCGAAATTGGTGATCGTATCGTTCAGATTGTTCACGGTTCCGCGCATGTCGTTGACGAGCGTCTGTACGTCGCGCAAGCCGCCGCTCGAGAATTTCTGCAGATTGTCGGCGATCGGCCCGATGCGCGCATTCAGGTTGTCGGCGACTTTCTTGAAGGATTCCAGGGTATCGCGCGCCTCGGTGAACAGCGATTGTGTGTTATCGGTTCCGAGCAGCGCATCGACTTTGATGAGAATGCCGTCGATGCGGGTCGAAGCCGAATTCAGCTTGTTGGTAAGCTGCGAGACGTCTTGGATCGTCTGGTCGATATCTTTCTTGCGGGCCGAAACCGTATCGGCGACATCGCGGATCGAGGCAACGGCGGTGCGCGCATCCTTGGTCGCCTGCGCGATGTCGTCGACGGAACCCTTCACCTTGGCGGGGTCGATCTGGGCGACGAGCGTGTCGACGCGGTCGAGCGTCGCCTGTGCCTGTTTGCCGAAATCGTTGAAGGTGGTGGCCGTCTGGTCGAACTTCTGGATCGCCCCCTTGAGGTCGCCCGAGGCATCGGCGACATTGGCGGTAATCTTCTCGGCGTTGGAAACGATGTTGTCGATCTTCTGTGCGTCGACAGCCTTGACCAGCGATTCCACAGCCTGAAGCGTCGAATCGACACGGCCGGAGACTGCCTTCACCGTATTGGAGAGCTCACCGACGCTTTGCAGGAAGGCGTCGATATTGCCGGAATTCTTGGCCAGAGCATCCGAGAACGTCTCGGCATTCTTGAACGTCTCGGTCAGCGGAGCACGTGAATCCTGGATGAAGCCCTGGAGTTCGCCGACCGCGTCATTGGCGCGATCGAGGATCTTGTCAGCGGTCGCCAGCAGGTTGGTGACGCTCGACTGATCGGCGACGATGACGGCGCGTTTGCCATTGTCGATCGCATGTTGAAGGATGCTTTCCTCGCCCTTGCGGCCGCCTGACAGCTCTATATATGCAGCCCCGGTCAGGCCCTGGATTTCAAGGGCGGCCTTGGTGGAGGGGTAAATCGGCGCATCGGTGCGCACCTGGGTGAAAGCAAGCGAATATTGCGGATCGTCGGCATCGATCGACAATGTCTGCACCGAGCCGATCTGGATGCCGTTGAAGCGCACCGGCGAGCCGACGCTGAGGCCGTTGGCGGAGCCCGGAATACGCACGATCAGTTCCGTCATCGGGCCGCCGCGGCCGTATTCGGCCATCCAGTAGACGAAGCCGAAGGCCGCCGCGATCACCAGCACCGTGAAAAAACCGACAATTGTGTAATTGGCTTTGGTTTCCATTTATCCGGTCACTTCCCGCTCACGCCATGCCGCGCGCCATCGTCCTGCGGCACGATCGAGCGCGCGCGTTTACCCTTGAAATAGGCCTGCACCCACGGATCGTCATAGGCCAGCATGTCGCCGATCGTGCCTTCCACCATTACTCGTTTCTTTCCGAGCACGGCAATACGGTCGCAGACCGAAAACAGGCTGTCGAGGTCATGTGTGACCATATAGACAGTCAGTCCCAGACTATCGCGCAGGTTGGCGATCAGCTCATCGAATTCGGCAGCACCGATCGGGTCGAGACCCGAGGTCGGTTCGTCCAGGAAGACGAGTTCGGGATCGAGTGCCAGGGCGCGGGCAAGGGCGGCGCGCTTGATCATGCCGCCTGACAGTTCGGACGGGTATTTGTCGGCGGCATCGGCCGCCAGACCCACCATGCGAATCTTCAGATGCGCCAGTTCGTCCATCAGCGAGCGCGGCAGGTCGAGATATTCGCGCATCGGCACCTGGATGTTTTCCTTGACCGTCAGCGACGAAAACAGCGCGCCCTGCTGGAACAGCACGCCGAGCCGCATGTCGAGCGCGTTGCGCTGCGGTTCGTCGAGTTCGTCGAAATCCTGGCCGAGGATCTTGATCGTGCCGGAGCGGCGCGGCAAGAGCCTCAGCACCGTGCGCATCAGCACCGATTTGCCGGTGCCCGAAGCACCGACGAAACCGAGGATCTCGCCGCGGTAGATATTCAGATTGAGATTGTCGAGCACGACCTTGGAGCCGAAGGCGACGGTGACGTCGCGCGCCGAAAGCACGATGTCCCTGCCCTCGCCGTCTTTCTCGATTTCGTTCGATTGCTCGTCCACGCGGTCCGCCATGCTAGAAATCGATCGCTGCATAGAACATCGCAAAAAGCCCGTCCATCAGGATGACGACGAAAATCGCCTTCACCACTGCGGCCGTTACGTGCTGGCCGAGCGATTCGGCGCTGCCGCCGACCTTCAGCCCTTCGACGGCGGCGACGATGCCGATAACAAGCGCCATGAACGGCGCCTTGATCATGCCTGAGAGCACCGTCGACAGTGTCACCGCCTCGTGCAGGCGCGACAGGAAGTTGGCGAAGGTGATGCCGGAATAACCCCAGGCGACGGCGGCCGCACCGGCGAGTGAGGCGAAATTTGCGAGCACCGTCAGAAGCGGCAGCGCGATAGTCAGCGCCACCAGCCGCGGGAAGATCAGCACGCCGATCGGGTTGAGCCCCATCACCTTCAGCGCGTCGATCTCCTCGCGCATCTTCATCGAGCCGATTTCGGCGGTGATCGCGCTGCCCGAACGGCCGGCGATCATGATCGAAGTCAACAGCACGCCGATTTCGCGCAATTGCAGGATGCCGACGAGATCGACGACGAAAACCTCAGCGCCGAAGTAGCGCAGCTGGAAGGCGCCCTGCTGGGCAATGATCGCCCCGATCAGAAACGACATCAGCAGGATGATCGGAACGGCGCGAACGCCCATATGGTCGATCTGGTTGACGATCGAGGCCGGCGAAACGCCGCTGCCGCGACCGAACTTCATCTGCGCCCCGCGCACCGCCGAGCCGAGGATATACATGGAGGCGGCGAAATTGTCCCAGAGGTCGTAGGTCATCCTGCCCACAGGCGCGAAGATGCGCGCGACAAGCGAGACCTTCTCCTGCGGCTCCGGCTCGGGTTTGGCCGGCTCCTCGGAAAACATCGCCAGCATTTCGTCGATATGCGGATTGGTGCCTTCGAAGCGAACCCTCCGTCCAGCCGCCTCCTCTTCTTTCTTCAGCCGGCACAGCAGCCAGATTCCGGCGGTATCGATATCCGAAATGTCCGAGAGGTCGACCGTCAGGTCGCCGGTCTTCTGATGAAGGAGCTTTTCGAAGTCGCGCAGCACGAGATGGATATAGGCGCTGCGCCAATTGCCGCTGAGACGCACATGCTGCCCCGAACCATCGGCCTGGTCGTCCACGTCAAGCGAGGCAGCGTTGCGATTCTCTGCGTTCAAGATACTTATGTCTTTCAAGGCTTGCGGCGACATTGCCGAATCGCGAACAGATCGTTCGGCGCCCGGCGCGTCAATATACAGAAGCAAGCTGCAATTTCCATGCTCGCAGGACAGCAATAATGCCGCGCACCCTTGATATCCAGATGAATTCCTTTCCGATTGCCAGGACCTTCACCATCTCGCGCGGCGCCAAGACCGAGGCCGAGGTGATCACCTGTACGCTCACCGAAGACGGCGCGCGGGGGCTTGGTGAATGCGTGCCCTATCGGCGCTACGGCGAGACCATGGAGAGCGTTTTCGCCCAGATCGAGGCGACGCGTCCGCTGGTTGAAGCCGGCATCTCGCGCCACGACCTGCTCTCGGCGATGCCGCCGGGTGCTGCCCGCAACGCCGTCGATTGCGCGCTCTGGGACCTGGAAGCGAAACGAACGGGTGAAAGCGTCGCGGCTCGTCTCGGCCTTGCCGAGCTGAAGCCGCTCACCACAGCTTACACCATTTCGCTCGGCGAACCGGAGGTGATGGCCGCGCAGGCGCGCGAACATGCCGGCCGCGCGCTGCTCAAGGTCAAGGTCGGAACCGGCGACGATGAAAGCCGTATCCGCGCCGTCCGAGCCGCCGCCCCCGATGCCGCCATCATCCTCGATGCCAACGAAGGCTGGCCGGAAGCGGTGCTGGAACGCCATCTCCATATTGCCGCGCAAGCCGGTGTGGCCCTCGTCGAGCAGCCGCTGCCGGCCGGCCGCGATGGGATGCTCGCCGAAATCCGCCGGCCGCTGCTCGTCTGCGCCGACGAAAGCGTCCATCATACAGGCGATCTCGCAAGCCTTGCCGACCGCTACGACGCGATCAACATCAAGCTCGACAAGACGGGTGGCCTGACGGAGGCGCTGGTGATGAAGACCGAGGCCGAACGGCTCGGATTCAGCATCATGATCGGCTGCATGGTCGGCACCTCGCTTGCCATGGCGCCTGCCGTGCTGCTCGCCCAGAATGCCGATTTCGTCGATCTCGACGGCGCGCTGCTGCTGGCCCGCGACCGCGAGCCCGGCCTGCGTTACACCGCTTCCCTGGTCTTTCCGCCCGAAAGCGCGCTCTGGGGCTGAAGGTAATAGGCCGAGATGACGAGACCGAGGCCGGAGAACGCCACCAGCGCCATGACGTAATAGCTGACGACGCCGAGCCAGGCATAGAGATAACCCGATGCGAGCGTCATCAGCGCCATCGCCATGCCGACATAGAAGAAATAGGCGCCTTGCGCCGAGGATTCCTGTGTCTCCTGCACCGTCGCTACGATCCGCCGCTGCACCCCGGTATGCACGAAGGCGTAGGTGAAGCCGTGGAAACATTGCAGCAGGAAAAAACCGGCAAAGCCGGTATTCATCGGAAAGAGGATCCAGCGGCAGACGCTGACGGCGCAACCGAAGCGGATCAGCGTCCAGGCGCTGAAGCGCCGGTTGAGACGCTTCGACAGAAAGAACACCGTCACCTCCGAAGCGACGCCGGCGCTCCAGAGCAGGCCGACCTCAATGCCGGAAAAGCCGAGATGGTGCCAGTAGATCGATGAAAACGCGTTGAGCACCGCATGGCTCGACTGTTGGATGGCGACGCCGATCAGCAGCAGCAGCAGGTGCGGTTCCCGCAACCCGCTGCCGGTGGCGGCTGGAATATTGACCGGCTGGCCGCGCCGCCGCGTCGGCCCGATGCGCGGACAGAAGATTGCCATGATCACGGTCATGGCAAAGCCGAACAGCATGATATCAAGCACCATCTCGCCGCCCCAGCGGCTGATCAGCTGGCCGCCGACCAGCGTCGAGACGATGAAGGCGATCGAGCCCCACACGCGCATCGACCCGTAATCCAGCCCCCAGCGGCGCACGCCCGAGATGACGATCGATTCGACGACCGGCAGATAGGGCGCGAAAGTGGCGCCCTGCAGCGCATAGACGATCGTCACCGGCCAGAAACTCGTCGTCCAGAAGAGCGCGATCGCCGTCAGCAGCGACAGGCCGCCCGACCAGAGCAGCACGTCGGCGCGTTCCTTCAAACGGTCGGCAATCATCGCGACGACAGGCGCCACCAGCACCCGAACCACCATCGGTATGGCGAGGATAATGCCGATCTCGTGGTCGCTGAAGCTGTGGGTTGCAAGCCAGACGGGAAAGAACGGCAGAACGATGCCGTTGACGAGCAGCGGCGCGCAATAGGAAAGCGCGCTGAGCAGCCGGAAGCGCGGCGGCACTCCCTCGCCTGTCGGAGAATGTGGAACGGGAATCATGGGGGACCTGAAGAAAACTCGACGTTGTCCTAACACACCGCCCTGGAGGCGACTATTGCGAGAAATAGCCGTCCTGAAACGTTTTAGAAAATAAATTGGGCCTGTCGCCTGGCGGTAACGGCTAAATTCGTGGGAGCGCGGGCGCGGATGCGCCGACGCCAAAATCAGGCGGCCAAAATTCAAGCAGTCAAAATCAAGCAGCCTGGGGCGCCAGTTCGCCCTCGTCATGCATTTCGATGGCGGCAATCGCCGGCACGCCGCTGGCGAGCGCCCGCCAGGTGATCAGTTCGAAGGTGCCATCCTCATGCTCGGCGACCGCCGTGCAGCTTTCCACCCAATCGCCCGTATTGATGTAGCGGATGCCGTCCATGTCCTGGATGATGGCGTGATGGATATGGCCGCAGATCACGCCGTCGGCGCCGTTTTTGCGGGCTTCCTCGGCAACGACACGCTCGAATTCACCGATAAAGTTGACGGCATGCTTGACCTGGAGCTTCGCCCAGGCCGAGAACGACCAGTAGGGCATGCCGAGTCGGCGGCGCACTGCCGCCAGCAGGATGTTGATGCGGATCGCAGTATCGTAGGCCCAGTCGCCGAGATAGGCGAGCAGCCGGGCGTTGCGGACGACGACATCGAACTCGTCGCCGTGCAGGATCAGGTATTTCTTGCCGTCGGCGCCATCATGCATCATGCGTTCGACGACCTCGATGCCGCCGAAATGCATGCCCGGGAAGTCGCGCAGGAATTCGTCGTGATTGCCGGGAATATAGACGACGCGCGTGCCCTTGCGCGCCTTGCGCAGCAGCTTCTGGACGACGTCGTTGCAGACTTGCGGCCAGTACCAGCTGCGCTTCAGCCGCCAGCCGTCGACGATGTCACCGACGAGTACGATCGTATCGGCCTCGTGGTGGCGCAGGAAATCCAATAGGAAATCGGCCTTCGCGGCCTTCGAGCCGAGATGGACATCGGAAATGAAGAGCGTGCGGAAATGTCTGGGTTCCATCATGTCTATCATGAGCTGCGGCTCATGCCCCATCTTTCATTTAACCTTCCAAAACCAGACTCGTGTTTCAGGAAGATGACAAGCTGGAGAAAAGCCTCGCAAACTGTTCATCCCGCGCAGGCAGAATGCCTGGCGCCGCGCGGGCAGAATCCCCGCCGCCCCGCGCAGCGGCGATGTTGCTCTCCGCATCGAGCGCGTTCATGATGACGGCGATTCCATATCCGACAATGCGGGATGGCTGATGCGTCTCTTTCTCGTTCGCCACGGCGAATCCCTCGGCAACATCAACGAACAGGCCTATCGCCAATTCGGCGATCACAACGTGCCGCTGACGCAATGGGGCCATCGCCAGGCTGTAGAAGCCGGCGGCGCGATCGCCTCCTATTTGAAGGCGTTGCCGAGCGCGGAATTCGGCAGGCTGCAGATCTGGTACTCGCCGTTCCTGAGGACGCGGCAGAGCAAGGATGCCTTGCTCTCGGCCCTGCCGGAAAGCGTCGTCGGCGATGTCAGGGAGGATTATCTGCTGCGCGAGCAGGATTTCGGTCTTTTCACCGAAATCTATGACCACGCCGAACAGAAACAGAAATTTCCCGAGGAGTTCGAAAAATGGGCGAGGCTGCGCAGCAATAGCGGCAAGTTCTACGCGCGGCCGCCGGATGGCGAAAGCCGGGCGGATGTGGCCCAGCGGGTGCGGCTGTTCCTCCAGACCGTGATGCGCTACGCCGAAAATAGCGACCACAACGTCGTGATCGTCGGTCATGGCGTCACCAACCGGGCGGTCGAAATGAATTTTCTGCACCGCCCCGTCGAGTGGTTCGAGCGCTCCGACAACCCTGGAAATGCCGATATCACCCTTATCGAGGGAACACGCTCGCAAGGCTACGAGTCGATCCTGCTGCATCAGGCCGCCGACCGGCAGCCGGGACAGGAAGGTGAACTGCGCGATGCCTATGGCGCCGACGTGACGATCACGCCGAAGAGCGGCGGATAGGTCGCCGGCGGGTTACGCAAGGTAACCCGCCAACTCTTCAGCTTAGCTGACCCGTCGCCTTACGTCGGCGACGTCACAGTTGCCGGTTCCTGCCCGGCCGGAGCCTCCTCGTTTACAATCTCCGGCCGCTTCGTCCTCAGGAGACGCAGCACGAAGACGAAGAAGACCGGAACGAAGAAGATCGCCAGCACCGTCGCCGAGATCATGCCGCCGAGCACACCGGTGCCGATGGCATTCTGGCTGGCGGCACTTGGCCCGGTGGCGATCGCCAGTGGCACCACGCCTAAAGTGAAGGCGAGCGAGGTCATGATGATCGGCCGGAAGCGCAGACGCGCGCCTTCGATCGCCGCCTCCATCAGCGATTTCCCCTCTGCAAAGCCGTCCTTGGCGAATTCGACGATCAGGATGGCGTTCTTCGCCGACAGGCCGATGATCGCGATCAGGCCGACCTTGAAGTAGATGTCGTTGGACATATCCCGGCTCATCACCGCAAGCACGCAGCCGATGACGCCGAGCGGCACGACGAGCATGACCGACAGCGGGATCGACCAGCTCTCGTAAAGCCCCGACAGCAGCAGGAAGACGAAAAGGATGCTGAGTCCGAACAGCAACGGCGCCTGCGATCCCGATTTGAGCTCTTCCAGCGACTGCCCGGTCCATTCGAAGCCGAAGCCGTCGGGAAGTTCCGAAGCCAGCCGTTCCATTTCGGCAATCGCCGCGCCCGACGAATATCCGGGCGCCGGAGCGCCCGAAATGCGCACGGAGGGATAGCCGTTATAGCCGACGATCTGCGCCGGTCCCTTCTGCCATTCGGCGATGGCTAGGGATGACAGCGGCACCATGCCACCGCTTGCATTGCGGACATTGAGCTTCATCAGGTCTTCCGCCTGAAGTCGGCTCTTGTCCTGCGCCTGCACGATGACGCGCTGCATGCGGCCCGAATTCGGGAAGTCATTGACATAACTCGAACCGAGATTGGCGGTGATCGTGCTGTTGATGTCGGCAAAGGCGACGCCGAAGGTATTGGCCTTTTCGCGGTCGATGACCAGCACCAACTGGGCCGAGTCAGGCATGCCTTCCGGGCGGATACCGGCAATGATGGGGTTCTCGGATGCCTTGCCGATCAGCATGCCCGCCGCCTCGCTCAGCGCCGCCTGGCCCTTCCCCCCGCGATCCTGCAGGCGGAAGGTGAAGCCGTTGGTCGTGCCGAAACCTTCGATCGGCGGCGGCGAGAGCGCGAAGGACGTGGCGTCCTTCAGCGCAAACAGCTGCATATTGGCGCGGTTGGAGATTTCCTGCACCGTATTGCCGGCACCGCGTTCGGCCCAGTCCTTGAGCGTGACGAACACCAGGGCGGCATTCGGTCCCTGCCCGGAGAAGCTGAAGCCCTGGATCGCCACGACATTGGCAACGGCCGGCTCCTTCCTGAAGATCGCCTCGATGCTTTCGAGCGAGGCCACCGTGCGGTTGCGGCTCGCCTCCGGTGGTCCCTGCACGTCGACGATCAGGAAGCCCTGATCCTCATCCGGCACGAAACTGCTCGGGAGATTGACGAAGAGATAGCCAAGGCCGACGACCAGCGCGATATAGACGGCCATGACCCGCCAGGAGCGCTTGGCTAGCCCCTCGACGGTGCGGGCATAACGGCCGGTGAGCCGGTCGAAATTGCGGTTGAACCAGCTGGCGACACCCTTCTTCTCGTGATGGCCTTTGATCGGCTTCAGGAAAGTCGCGCACAGCGCCGGCGTCAGCGACAGCGCTAGGAAGGCCGAAAACAGGATTGAAACAACCATGGTCAGGCTGAACTGGCGGTAGATGATGCCGGTCGAGCCCGGGAAAAATGCCATCGGCACGAAGACGCAGGAAAGAACCAGCGTGATGCCGAGGATCGCACCGGTGATCTGCCGCATCGCTTTCTTGGTCGCTTCCTTCGGCGACAGCCCTTCCACCGCCATCAGCCGCTCGACATTTTCGACCACCACGATGGCGTCGTCGACGAGAATGCCGATGGCCAGCACCATCGCAAACATCGTCAAAACGTTGATCGAGAAGCCGGCGGCATACATGACGGCAAGCGTCCCGAGCAGCGCGACCGGCACGACAAGCGTCGGAATGATGGTGTAGCGGAAGCTCTGCAGGAAGATGAGCATGACGACGAAGACGAGTGCGACGGCTTCTGCGAGCGTATGCGCCACCTTCTCGATCGATGCCGAGACGAACGGGCTGGTATCATAGGGAACGGAATATTCGACGCCATCAGGGAAGAAGCGTGACAGCTCCTCCATCTTCGCCTTGACCAGGTTCGACGTATTGACGGCATTGCCTGTCGACGACAGCTGGATGGCGATGGCGGCACTCGGCTGCCCGTTCAACCGGGTGGAGAAGCTGTAGCTCTCGCTGCCCTCTTCGATGCGCGCGACGTCGCGCAGCCGGACGTTCGATCCGTCGGCATTGGCGCGCAGCACGATGTCTCCGAACTCCTTGATGTCGGTCAGTTGCCCCTTGACCAGCACCGTCGCCGTCAGGTCCTGCGAGATCGGATTGGGTGCCGCGCCGATCTGGCCTGCCGCCACCTGGGCATTCTGCGCCGAGATCGCCGCGCTGATGTCGGATGCGGTGAGGCTCAGGCCGACCATCTTGTCGGGATCGATCCAGATGCGCATCGCCCGCTGCGAAGCAAACAGCTGCGCGCGGCCGACGCCCTCGAGACGGCGCAGTTCGCCGATGACGTTTCGGTTGAGATAATCGCCGAGCGCCACCTCGTCGGTCTTGCCGTCCGTCGAGGTCAGCGAGATGAACATCAGGAAGCCGGACGACGCCTCCTCGACGGTGATGCCCTGATCCTTGACGGATTGCGGCAGCCGCGGTTCGACGCGGCGGATGGCATTCTGAACGTCGACGGAAGCCTGGTCGATATCGGTGCCCGCGGCAAAGGTCGCGGTGATCGTCATCGCGCCCGATGTATCCGACGTGGACTCGAAATAGGAAAGATGCTCGACGCCGTTCAGCTCTTCCTCGATCTGGCGGGTGACGCCCTGATAAATATCCTGCGGCGACGCGCCGGGATAGCTGGTGGTGATGCTGAGCTGCGGCGGCGCGACCTTCGGATATTGCGCGACCGGCAGGAATGGCAGCGCGATCAGGCCGGCGATGGAGATGAAGATCGCAAAGACCCAGGCAAGGATCGGGCGATCGATAAAGAAACGTGCCATCGATCCTACTCCGGCTTCCTGGCGTCACCGGACGCGAGCTGGCCATCCCGCCATTCTTCCGGCGCAACCTTTGCGCCCGGCTGCAGCTTCTGCACGCCGTCGACGACGAGGCGTTCACCCGACGACAGGCCGCTTTCGACGACCCATTCATTGCCGGAGGATTGACCGAGTTCGACGTCGCGCGGCTGCGCCACGTCTCCCTCCTGGATGACATAGACCTGCGCCTTGCCATCGGCCGTGCGGATGACGGCGCGTTGCGGAATGAGGATCGCCTTCTCACGAACGGCCTGCTCAATGCGGACACGGATGTACAGCCCGGGCAGCAGATCGCCCTTCGGATTGGGGAATTCACCGCGAAGGGTGACCTGACCCGTCGTCGCATCGACGCTGGCGCTGCTGAAGAGCAGCTTTCCGGCTTCGCCATAGACCGTGCCGTCGTCGAAGACGAGCTTGATATCGGCCTTTCCGGCTTCCGTCGATGCGAGGCTGCCGTTCTCGACCGCCCGCTTCAGCGCCAGCAGGTCGCCGGAGGATTGCTTGAAGTCGGCATAAACAGGGTCGATCTGCTGGATCATCGCCAGCGCATCGCCGGCATCGGCCGTCACCAGCGCGCCTTCCGTCACCAGCGCGCCGCCGATGATGCCAGTGATCGGCGCCCGGACTTCGGTATAGCCGAGATTGATCTTGGCCTCGTCGAGCGCAGCCTGGGCCAGCGCGACATCGGCATCGGCCTGGGCAAGGGCGACAGCGGCCGCATCATATTCGATACCGCTTGCGACATCGCGGTCGCGCAGCGACTTCTGGCGCTCCAGCTGCTGGCGGGCATTGAGCTGCGTCGCCCTGGCGCGCTCGAGGCTTGCCTCGGCGCTTGCCACCCGCACCCGGAACAGCGCCGGATCGATCCGGTAAAGCACGTCACCCTGGTGAACGAGGCTGCCCTGCTCAAACACCCGTTCCTGTAGGATGCCGGAAACCCTGGCCCGCACTTCCGAAACGCGCGTTGCGGCAATGCGGCCGGGCAATTCGCTGACAACCGGAACCGGACGGGCATTCAGCGTCAGGACGCTGACGGCTGCAGGCGGCATCGCGCCTTCCTGAGCGTAAGCCGGCAAGCCGGCGCCGAGGAACAGCGCCAGGGCCAGCGCGTAACGCAATGATTTCGGACGAAAAAGCATTATTCATAAGCCTTCCTGATGGTCCCGCTGGGGTCCAAAAAAGCACAGCCCGCCGACATGACGTTCGGCGGGCCTCCTGAACCGACAAATAGTCGATCTTTTTTCGCTTTGCAAGATACCTACCGGTTGGTATGATAGCTTTCTCATACTCGAAGTTCCCATGGCCCGGCGATCCCGGGAGTGATACTGATCCTCTCGGGCCGTCTCGGCGCGAAGCTTATCTCGAACACAGGTCATGCATTGGTAGATAGCCCCCGCAACAGAAAGAAACAGCCGGACATCGTGCGGCAGGCTCTTCTCGATTGCGCCACCAAGCTGGCGCTCGAGCATGGCTTGGCTGCCGTCAGCCTGCAGGCGGTCGCCAGCGCAGCCGGCGTGACCAAGGGAGGCCTGTTTCACCACTTCCCCAATAAGCAGGCGCTCATAGAGGCCGTGTTCGACGGCATGATGGAAAACCTCGACCGAGAGATCGACCAGGAACTGGAAAGGGACAAGGGCGGCCACGGCACATTCACCCGCGCCTATGTCAACACCCTGTTTTCCGACCGCGCCCTCAACAACAGCCCATGGTCGGCGCAAACCATGACCGTGCTTGCCGACCCCTACTCCAAATCTCTTTGGCATAAATGGATGGATGACCGGCTCGTCAAACACGCCGAAACCGACGCCGGAATGCGGCTCGAGATCGTTCGCCTGGCGGCGGACGGAGCATGGCTTGCCCACGTTCTGAGGCCTGACGACCATGCCGCTTCCGACGATACGGTTCTGTTGCAGGAATTGATCGAACTTACCAAAGGCTGACAAGGAACGGATTGTCTCCGACCGACGACATCAGTCGTCGCGCATTCGGATCACCACGCGCCGCGCGTAAAGCGACGCGCGGCTCAAATGCCTTGATTTCACGCCATTCCCTCAGGCAGCCCGCACGGCCGCCGTGGGTTTGACGTTCTGGTTCATCCGGAACAGATTGTTCGGATCGTAACGCCGCTTGATTTCAGCAAGACGGCTGTAATTGGCGCCGTAAGCGCTTTCGACCCGATCGGTCTCGTCCTCCGGCATGAAGTTGATATAGGCAGTGCCGACCGAATGCTGCTTGGTGGCCTCGAAGAGCTCACGCGCCCAGCCGATGCAGCTTCCGTCCATCCCGGTCTCCCGCCAGCGCGCATGCACATTCATGACGAAATGCGAGCTGCGCTGCGGAAATGCGGTGGCTTCAGTGGGCACGCGCCCGGCCGCACCGCCGACATGGCCGATGAAGATCTCGCATTCCGGCCCCGGCAATTTGCGCACGGCGTTGAGCAGCACGTCGATTGCCGCATCCGAGAGCGAGGCGAAATCCTGGCTCTTCCAGTAATTGCGTGCACCTGGCGTCAGCAGCGGATCGAATGCCTGCTGCCAGCCGGTAAACGGCACCGGGCCGACGACGTCGGCAATCGGATTTCCGATCGCACGCAATCTGGCCGCAGCCTGTTCGCCCGCCGCGATGTCTCCGCAATAGCACATCGCCAGCACCACGATCTCCTTGCCGTGCCATTCGGCCGGCAGGAACGGCAGCGGCGGTGCCTGGCGCATCACCACCCAGCAGGTCAGCTCATCGGGTGCCGCTTCCAGCGCCTGCCGATATTCCCTCAGCACCTTTTCCGCATCGGCAAAGGGATGCACCACCAGCCCGGCGAGAACCTCTGCGGCGAGCGGGTTGAGCTTGAACTCGAAGGAGGTGACGACGCCGAAATTGCCGCCGCCGCCGCGCAGTGCCCAAAACAGGTCGGGCCTTTCCGTCTCGCTCGCTTTGACCAGTTCGCCGTCGGCCGTCACCACATCGACCGAAAGCAGATTGTCGAGCGTCAGCCCGAATTTGCGGGTCAGCCAGCCGAAACCGCCGCCGAGCGTCAGGCCGGCGATGCCGGTGGTGGAATTGATGCCGGTCGGCAGCACCAGCTCGAAGGCCAGCGTTTCCTTGTCGACATCGGCAAGTGTTGCGCCCGGCTCGATCCTGGCGCGCTTGGTCTGCGGATCGACGCGCACCGATTTCATCGCCGACAGGTCGATGACGATACCGCCCTCGCAAACGGCATTTCCGGCAATGCCGTGCCCGCCGCCACGCACCGAAACGAGCAGATTATTGTCGCGTGCAAACCGCACCGCCCGCACGACATCGGCAGCACCGGCGCAGCGCGCAATGAGGCCCGGCCGCCGATCGATCATCGCATTCCAGATCGCCCGCGCCTCGTTGTAATCCATATCTTTGTTGGTCAGGAGACTGCCGCGAAATCCGGCAGCAAACGCATCGATGGCCACGTCATTGACCATTGTCTGACCCCTTTGCAGGGTCGTCAGGTTCAAATTGTCCATGATTTCCTCCATGCGACCGGCGCCCTGCACCGTCGCGGCGGCATCCTGCTCCCGTTGCGGTCGCCAGACAAGTTTCCCCAAAAGGATTAGCTAGCTGCGGCCGCCGCTTGGCATGAAGGCCGAATGGACATGGCGTGGATACCCCCTCTGCCCACCTCACGAAAACTTCGCCCTTCCCCCATTTCCATACTGTCCCCCGTAGCCGATTGATGTATGCAGGGAATTCCAAAAAAGACGTGCACGGAGGCGGCAATGGATCACCAGGAAAAGTCCAAGACGGAAAAGAACCTGACGAGCGGCGATCTCGACGAACAGGCGCTTTTCTTCCACCGCTATCCCCGCCCCGGCAAGCTGGAGATCCAGGCGACCAAGCCGCTCGGTAACCAGCGCGATCTGGCACTCGCCTATTCGCCCGGCGTTGCCGCCCCCTGCCTTGCGATCCGCGACAATCCCGAAATGGCAGCCGAATATACCTCGCGCGCCAATCTCGTCGCCGTCATCTCCAACGGCACCGCCGTCCTCGGCCTCGGCAATATCGGCCCGCTCGCCTCAAAACCGGTCATGGAGGGCAAGGCCGTGCTCTTCAAGAAATTCGCCGGCATCGACGTCTTCGATATCGAGATCGATGCCGCAAGCGTCGACCAGATGGTCTCGACCGTCGCCTCGCTGGAGCCGACCTTCGGCGGCATCAACCTCGAAGACATCAAGGCGCCGGAATGTTTCGAGGTCGAGCGTCGCCTGCGCGAGAAGATGAAGATCCCGGTCTTCCACGACGATCAGCACGGCACGGCGATCATCGTCGCCGCCGCGATCCTGAACGGCCTGGAACTCGCCGGCAAGAACATTTCCGACATCAAGATCGTCGCCTCCGGCGCGGGTGCCGCCGCCCTTGCCTGCCTCAATCTCCTGGTGATCCTTGGCGCCAAGCGCGAAAACATCTGGGTCCACGATCTCGAAGGCCTCGTCTATGAGGGCCGCACCGAGCTGATGGACGAATGGAAATCCGTCTATGCCCAGAAGAGCGACACCCGCACACTGGCCGAAAACATCGGCGGCGCCGACGTTTTCCTCGGCCTGTCGGCCGCCGGCGTGCTGAAACCGGAATTGCTGGCGCAGATGGCCGACAAGCCGCTGATCATGGCGCTCGCCAATCCGACGCCGGAGATCATGCCGGATCTCGCCCGTGCTGCCCGCCCCGATGCGATGATCTGCACCGGCCGCTCAGATTTCGCCAACCAGGTCAACAACGTCCTCTGCTTCCCCTATATCTTCCGCGGCGCGCTCGATTGCGGCGCCGAGACGATCAACGAGGAAATGAAGATGGCGGCCGTGCGCGCCATCGCCGCCCTTGCCCGCGAGGAGCCCTCCGACGTCGCCGCCCGCGCCTATTCCGGCGAGACCCCGGTCTTCGGTCCCGATTACCTCATCCCCTCGCCTTTCGATCCGCGCCTCATCCTGCGCATTGCGCCCGCGGTCGCCAAGGCTGCCGAACAGAGCGGCGTGGCGCGCCGCCCGATCCAGGATTTCGACGCCTATCTCGACCAGTTGAACCGCTTCGTCTTCCGCTCCGGCTTCGTCATGAAGCCGATCTTCACCGCGGCCAAGGCCGCCGAACGCAAGCGCGTCATCTTCTCCGAAGGCGAAGACGAACGCGTGCTGCGCGCCGCCCAGGTGCTGCTCGAAGAAGGCCTCGCCGACCCAATCTTGATCGGCCGTCCGCAGGTCATCGAAACGCGCCTGAAGCGCTACGGCCTGCGCATCCGCCCGCTGCAGGATTTCGAAGTCATCAACCCGGAAGACGATCCGCGCTTTCGCGAATATGTCGATCTCTATTTCTCGCTTGTCGGCCGGCGCGGCGTCATCCCGGAAGCGGCCCGCACCATCGTGCGCACCAACACAACAGTCATCGGGGCGCTGGCGCTGAGGCGCGGCGAGGCCGATGCGCTGATCTGCGGCCTCGAAGGCCGCTATGAGAAGCATCTGCGCGATGTCCGCCAGATCATCGGCAAGCGCAAGGATGTCCGCGATTTCTCCGCACTCAGCCTGATGATCTCGCAGCGCGGCGCCACGTTCTTCACCGACACCTACGTCACGTTCAATCCGACTGCCGAGGAAGTCGCCGAGTCGACGGTGCTGGCGGCCGAGGAAATCCGCCGCTTCGGCATCACCCCGCGCGCTGCCCTCGTCTCGCATTCCAACTTCGGCTCACGCGAATCCGAAAGCGCCACGAAGATGCGCAATGCCTTGCAGCTCGTACGCGACGCCGCGCCCGATCTTGAGGTCGACGGCGAAATGCATGGCGAAAGCGCGATCACCGAGGCGCTGCGCAAACGCGTCATGCCGCACACGACGCTGCACGACGAGGCGAACCTGCTGGTCTTCCCGAACCTCGACGCCGCCAACATCACGCTCGGCGTCGTCAAGTCGATGACCGACGGCCTGCATGTCGGCCCGATCCTGCTCGGCGCCGCCCTGCCCGCCCACATCCTCGCCCCCTCGGTCACCTCCCGCGGCGTCGTCAACATGGCAGCGTTGGCCGTTGTCGAGGCATCGCAGCCGGCGTGAGTCGGTTCCTCATCTCGTCATGCTCGGGCTTGTCCCGAGCATCGGCAACCGGTTGATATGCAACAGTTATCGGGCGCCCTGCAACGACAGGCGTCCTTTATCCGCAAGCGTATCCGCGCGTTCGTTGCCGGCAATGCCGGAATGGCCCTTGCACCAGGCAATGGTCACCAGGGCGTTCCGGGACAGCTGAAGATCGACCGCCTTCCAGAGTTCCGCATTGGCGATCGTTCGGCTCCGGGCATTTCCATTCGGGCTGCTTTTCTTCCAACCGTTGTTTTTCCAGATATGTCGCCTGACATTGCAGCCTTTGACGGCATAGATGGAATCCGACCAGACGATGACGGCTTCATCAGTTGCTTCACTATTGATCCACAGGACTGCCTTGAGCACGGCAGCCAATTCCATCGAATTATTGGCGGAATCTTCGACGCCACCAAATCCGCACGCGATTTCCACGGCATCGCGATAAGCGACAAAAGCCCAGCCCCCATGCCCGGAACCGGGTTCGTAGCAACCGTCGACGAAGAGGTGGAGGCCGTGTTGGGCTTCCGATCTTCCGACTGTTGTCTCGGGGACGTGAAGCTCGTTGGAAATGCTCGTCATGTTCTCCGCTCTTTTCGCCTTCGCTGCGCCAGCGCGATTTGCGACTGCCTGCCCGCCCCGAAGCGGACATTCGAATTGCACCTCATCGGTTGTGTCAACCATTGACGATGGCGGCGGCAACAGTGCCTATTGCCGACGGGGAACTGTGGGGCAACGTGGATCATGGATAATCCGTCAAGCAGTGCCGGTCAGCGCGATCGCGCCGTAACCGTTCGTCGTATTCTCAAGGTCAATCATGCCGGCGAGTTCGGCGCAATTCGTATCTACGGGGCACAGATCTGGATGGCCCGCCGGCTGTTTCCTGACATCGTGCCGGCACTTTGTGACATGCGGGACGACGAAATCGAGCACTGCCGCCTGTTTCGCGACGCAATGCCCTCAAGGAATGCCAGGCCATGCCGCGTCATGGCATTCTGGAGCCTCGGAGGCTATCTGCTCGGTTTCCTGACGGCCCTCGGTGGGCGCAATATGGTCTGGATCTGTACCGAGGCGGTTGAAAGCACGGTTCACCGTCATCTGGAGGATCAATTGGCTTTCCTGGAAACCCGTGACCCGCAGCTTCACGGCCTTATTGACTCGATTCAGGAAGAGGAATTGGCTCACCTCAGGGAAGCCGAGAAGAACCAGACACGGCGCGGCGTCGGCCACGCGCTGCTTCTGCCCGTCGTCGCCGCGCTCACCGATCTGATGATCTGGCTCTCCACATGGGGAGACTCAAGCTGGATGCGCGCCGAGATGGCACGGTCCAGGCAGATTTAACAGGAAGCTGTCCCGACCTCCCCTAACGGAAGATGGCCCGCGTCTGCTGGATAAGATCGCGAAAATGCGCTAGGATTTTCTCCAAGCTTATTAAGAGAAACACCTTAAGGGACAACGCGCGGCGATCGAGGCCGCAATCGACCGATCGACTTTTTGCTCACCCCGGACGACGCCGTGAAACGCCGAAACCTGTCTCTTGCCCTCCTCCTTGCCTTCGCGACGCCGGCCGCCGCGCAGACGAGTGCCGTCTGCGAGGATCTGCGCGGCCGCCTCGCCGACCTGCCGCGATCGATCGGCAACGGCAACGGCCCGGAAGCGCGCCAATATGCCAGCGCCATGGCCGAGCAGAACCTCGAGCTGCGCAAGGTCCGCAACGAACTGCGCAGCAATGGCTGCACCTCCGGCAGCATGGTCGTGATCGGCGGCGAGAATGACGATTATTGCGCCGAGCTGTCGCAGGCCGAAGCCCGCATGATCGACAATATCGGTTATCTCCAGGACCGCCGCAACGAGTTGGCCGACCAAAGCCGCGATGATGGCGAGCGCCGCGAACTGATTGCCGCTCTCGACAGCAATGGCTGTAACAGCGAAAACTTCTATGCGCCGAGCGACCGCAGCGCCGCCGACCCCGCCCCGAGCATTGAGGAGCAGGCGATGCGCAACGATACCTTCATTCCGCTCGGCGGCGGTGAAGAGGTCGATCCGCGTTTCGGCCTGCCGCGGGCCGAGATGCTCTCGCCGGTCAGCACCATGTGCGTGCGCAGCTGCGACGGCGGCTTCTTCCCGATCAGCTCGAACGCCACTTCGGTCGATTTCGGCCGCGACGCGGAGACCTGCGCCAAGATGTGCCCGGGTATCGAGACCGAGCTGTTCTATCGTGACGTGACGAGCACCGAAGCCTCGAATATGATCTCGGTCGCAACCGGCACGCCCTACAGCGCCATGAAGAACGCTTTTGCCTATAAGAACCGCTCGCCCGGCGAAAAGACGTCCTGCGCCTGCAATCTCACCGCCTATTACGACGAGATGCGCGGCAAGCAAGCCCTGAGCGAACCGCCGCAACAGGGCTCGATCACATCAATCCGTACCAATCCGCCGGCGAAGGATGCTGCCGTTGCCGCGCCGCAGCCATCCGTTCCCGACCGTCCTTACGATCCCACACAGAACAAGGTCCGCCAGGTCGGCCCGCAATTCCTCGCCGGCGATCAGGGCTCCATCGACCTTGCCAATCCGGCAACGCCTGGCCCGCAGCCGCAGCAGCAGCAGCAGCAGCGATAGGCCGAGCCGGGTTCGAGGACGCTGTTCAACGCTCCCTCCGTCCCCAACCGTCGTGAAACACGAGCTCCTCGAGCGGCAGTCGCTGCCGCCAGCCTTTGACGGAGAGTTCCGGCTCGTCGTAGAGCTTGTCGACGAAACCGGCGCAGAGCCAGGCGACCACTTCGACATGCTCGGGTATGCCGAGAATGCTCTTCAGGTCACCCTCGCGAAAGATACTGACCCAGCCGATACCGATCCCTTCGGCGCGGGCCGCAAGCCAGAGATTCTGGATGGCGCAGACTGTGGAATAGCTATCCATCCTGGGATTGTGCGTGCGCCCCAGCACCACGCTGCCGCTGCGGGTGGGATCGCAGGTTACGCATATGCCGAGCGGCGCCTCGACGATGCCTTCGAGCTTGAGGGAACGGTAGACCTGCCGCCGCTCGCCCTCAAACATCAAAGCCGCTTCCTCGTTGGCCTTCGAAAAAGCATCCTGGATGCGCGCGCGCACGGTTGGACTTTTCACCAGAATGAAATTCCACGGCTGCATGAAGCCGACGGAAGGCGCATGATGGGCAGCCGTCAGCAGCCGCTCCACGACATCCTCGGGCAAGGGGTCGGGCAGAAACTGACTGCGCACGTCACGCCGCGTCATGATCGCGTGATAAACGGCCTCGCGTTCGGCCAGCGAAAAACCGGACGCCGCCAAAAGGGCATCCTCATCAAAGGGTCGCATCGTCAAATCCCCAACAACGCAACCGCCCGCCGTCCGCGCGGGTTGGGTCCATCTTGCCAGGCCGGTCTTCTGACTTGGCGTCATCCGTCTGCCGCAGCCTTCCCGGCAAAAGCCAGTGGCGTAGTGATGCGGCAAGCGTCGGCCTTACAGCGTTGGGCACGTTCCGGCTTTGCACCGGATTCCCGATTCTCCCGCCTCATCGGCGGGCACCTGACAGCGCATCTATTTCAGGAAAGTGCGGTGGCGGCAAGATGGCTCCGATGTCGCAATCGGGAACCACGTGGAGCCACACATTCCTCCCTCATTCCTGTGCTCGTCACAGGAATCCAGTGCGCCCAAGTCCTTGGGCGCGAAAGACTCTTTCCGTTGAAGTATTGATTCATTCACGGCGCCGACGCGCCGTGGCTGGATTCCTGTGACAAGCACAGGAATGAGGGAGGAGAGGGTAGCGATAGACCGTTGAGGGGTGGGCAGTGAAACTGCGAATGCCCTGAGCGCCAGTGAAGGGGCAATAATGAGTGGCGCACCGCCCGCCCCGCGTCGGTTTGAAGCGGTTCGGCAACCCCTTTCATCGATAGTTTCTATGGCCTTATCGCCACCGAAGGCGTATGGACGATACAGTCCCTTGCAGCATCCCGGTCGCCCGTGCCCCGCCTCACGCCCATGATCCTCGCGGTCGCCCTGTTCATGGAACAGATGGATTCGACCGTGATCGCCACCAGCCTGCCGGCGATCGCGGCCGATATCGGCACCTCGCCGATCGCGCTGAAGCTCGCCGTCACCAGCTATCTCGTGGCGCTGGCGATCTTCATTCCGATCAGCGGCTGGATGTCCGATCGTTTCGGCGCACGCAATGTCTTCCGTCTGGCGATCTTCGTCTTCATGATCGGCTCGGTCGCCTGCGCCCTTTCCAATTCGATCGCGGCCTTCGTCGTCTCGCGCCTGATCCAGGGCGCCGGCGGCTCGATGATGACGCCGGTCAGCCGCCTGCTTTTGGTCCGGGGAACGCCGCGCCACGAACTCGTCGATGCCATGGCCTGGCTCACCATTCCGGCTTTGATCGGCCCGATCATGGGGCCGCCGATCGGCGGTTTCCTCACCACCTATCTCACCTGGCACTGGATCTTCTGGATCAACGTCCCGATCGGCGTGCTCGGCATCATCCTCGTCACGCGGTTCCTGCCGGCGGTCGAGCCGCGCAGTCCGCGGCCGATGGACTTTCCCGGCTTCTTCCTCTGCGGCATCGGCTTTTCCGGCTTCGTCTTCGGCCTGTCGGTGATCAGCCTGCCGGCCGTGCCCGTCATCTACGGCTACGTCACGGTGGCGATCGGCATCCTTGCCGGCCTCCTCTATCTCCTGCATACCCGCCGCGCTGCCCACCCGCTTCTCGATCCGAAAATGTTCCGCTATCCCCTGTTCCGGGCGGCGATCCTTGGCGCTTCGAACTTCCGCATGGGGCTTGGCGCCCTGCCGTTTTTGATGCCGCTGATGCTGCAGCTCGGCTTCGGCCTGACGCCGCTGCAATCGGGTTCGGTCACCTTCGTCAGCGCGCTCGGCTCGATGGTATCCAAATTCGCCGCCTCGCGCACCTTCAATGCCTTCGGCTTCCGGACCGTCATATCGATCACCACCTTGCTGGCGGCGATCTTCCTCGGCATCAACGGCCTGTTCACCGCCGAAACGCCGCTGTTCCTGATCATGGCCTGCCTGCTGATCGGCGGCCTGTTCCGCTCCATGGCTTTCTCGGGCGTCAACGCCATGGCCTTCGGCGATGTCGACGATGCCGACAGCAGCCAGGCGACCGCGATCAATGCCGTTGCCCAGCGCATCTCCATGGCGATGGGTGTGGCGATCGCCGGTGGCATCCTTGAAATTTCCAGCAGCTTCCATGGTGGTAGGCTGCTGGTTTCGGATTTCCACACCGCCTTCTTCAGCGTCTCGGCAATTTCGGCGCTGGCCTGCATCACCTTCCTGCGCCTGCCGCGCGATGCCGGCGCGGAGCTGACGACGCGCCGCCGCAAACACCGGCAGGCCGAGCCCGAAGATGCGATCGCGGAAAACAGCTGAGAGATAGCGAAATAACACGCGTGTGCTCCGGCATCCCATTCTACTTTATGATTTATTCACACATCGAATACACACTGCGTTTGCGCGTTTTGGGTCGCAAGGGGGACATGGGCATGAGTGCTCATGCTGCGACCGCCGGCGTGGATGCCCGTGTTGATAGGCCGGTCGAGAGCATATCCGACTGAGCCGCGTTTCGAGGCCCCCGCGGCATGTTCCAATTTTTGAAAACGATGCCTCTGACAGCCAAGCTGGCGGCGATTATCGTTGCCGTCAACCTCTGTGGCATTTCCGCCTTTGCCGCCTATACATGGATGTACGAAACCAAAGCGTTGATCGATGGCGCCAAGGCGAACTGGTCCAAGGATGCGGAGCAGTTTGCGTCTCTGGCTGCCGGCGGCGTGAAATGGGGCAAGGCGAACGCCGTTCGCGAAGCCTATTCGCTGTACCGCGACGATCCCTCGCTCGACCTTGTTCAATTTGCCGCCTTCAATGCGGAACCCGCCGCTGTCGATACATGGACGCGCGACGGCATTGACGGTTTGCCGGCGCCTGCCGATCTGGCGAAGCGCCTCAGCGCCAAGCCGGAAAAAACGACGATCGATGACGGCGGAATATCTGCCGGCGTCGTGACGATCATTGCACCGCTTCCGCTGGATAAGGCAGGCAAGGCTACCGGCTACGTCGTTACGAACTGGTCGGTCGAAAAAATTGCTGCCGAAGTCAAGCAGAAGGTCCTGATTTCGCTTCTGACGCAGTTCGCGATCACCGCCATGGCCGTTGTCGCTTTTCTTCTCGCCATGCGCAGCCTCGTCGGCCGCCCCCTCAGGATTCTCAGCGAAAGAATCAGCGCCTTGCAGAAAGGCGACCTGGCCTCTCCCATCACCTACCGGGAAAATGGCGATGAGATCGGCTTCCTGGCACGGGCCTTGGAGGTTTTCCGTAACGAGGCGATTGCCAAGATCGAAAGAGAGCGGGCCGCTGCCGAGCAGAGCGCCTCGTTCGACGCCGAACGGGCGCGCAACGCACTGTTGACGGAAGAGGTGAGCAACGCTCAGCGGCTGGTCATGACCGCGCTCGCCAATGAATTGGAAAAGCTTGCCGCAGGCGACTTCTCGATACAGCTGGCCGATCTTGGTCCTGAATTCGACAAATTGCGGCAGGATTTCAACAACATGGTCCAGGCGGTCGCGGCCGCGCTGACAGAGATTAAGACCGCCTCCGTCGCGGTTGAAGGCGGCTCAAGCGAGCTGGCCTCCTCCGCCGATCAGCTCGCCAGGCGGACAGAGCAGCAGGCCGCCGCCCTGGAAGAGACCGCCGCAGCCCTCGATGAGGTGACGACGACGGTCAGAACCTCGTCGCAGCGGGCCGAAAATGCCGGCAAGCTGGTCGAGGAAACCAAGCGCAGCGCTCATGTCTCGGCGACGGTGGTACGCGACGCGATCGGAGCGATGGATCGGATCCAGACCTCGTCGAGCCAGATCGGCCGCATTATCGGCGTCATCGATGAAATCGCTTTCCAGACGAACCTGCTGGCACTGAACGCCGGCGTCGAGGCGGCGCGTGCCGGTGAAGCGGGCAAGGGTTTTGCGGTCGTCGCGCAGGAAGTGCGGGAACTCGCCCAGCGGTCCGCCAATGCGGCAAAGGAAATCAAGAACCTGATCAACGTATCCGGCCAGGAGGTTGCGGCGGGCGTCGGGCTGGTGAACGAGACCGGCGATGCCCTCCTGAAGATCGAGGAGCAGATCAACCGCATCAGCGACAGCATCGCTTCGATTGTCCAGTCCTATCGCGAACAGGCGACGGGCCTGCAGGAAATCAATGGCGCGATCAATCAGATGGATCAGGCCACACAGCAGAACGCGGCCATGGTCGAGGAGACCAACGCGGCCTGCCAGGAGTTGCGCACGCAGGGACGCCTTCTGCAGGATTCGGCCGGCAGGTTCACCGTTGGCGCCTCTGCCGCCAGCCAGCCCAAACCCGCTCAACCCGGCATTCACCAACCTCGCCCGGAACAGAGAGTCTTTTCGCAGCGACATACGGGAAACGCCGCCGTCGCCGCTTCTCCCGGTGCCTGGGAAGAGTTCTGACGCCCTCTTCGTTCGATAAGCTTTTATTCCTCAACATCCCATAATCAGGAAGGGAACAGTTATGAAGAAAGTTGTGACCGCATTGCTTTTGGCCTGCACCGCAGTTGCCGTGACTACGGGCGTATCCATGGCACAGGATGCGAAGCTTGCCCCGATCTCCGACTATGTGACAAGCGACGTAAAACCCTGGCTGAACGACCCCGCCGTCATCGAGGCCATCAAGGCACAGAATGCCGCAAACGCCAATCTCAGCCAGGCCGATATCGACGCCCTCGATAAGAAGTGGCGTGCCGAGGTCGATGGTTCCGACCATTCGATGATCGACGGCGTGCTCGGCAATGCGCTGTCAAAATTCCTTCAGGAAAAGAAGGCTGCGTCCAACGGCAAGATTGCGGAGATCTTCGTCATGGATGCAAAGGGCCTGAATGTCGGCCAAAGCGATCCCACCTCCGACTACTGGCAGGGCGACGAGGGCAAGTTCCAGAAATCCTTCGGCGCCGGCAAGGACGCCGTCTTCGTCGATGAGATCGAAAAGGACGAATCGACCCAGACGCTGCAGTCGCAGGCAAGCGTCACGATTTCAGATGACAAGGGAACGCCGATCGGCGCCATCACAGTCGGCGTGACCGTCGACGCTCTCTGATCTCAGCTTTGCGTTCATATCGCCCAGAAGCAGCGCGCTTTTGGGCGATATGCTTTTTGCCTCTCTGCGGAAGCGATCGCTGGTCCCGCAGGAGCGGGATTTTCAGGCCGCAAATTCTGCGTGACATCACCCGGTTGCGACGCTACATACGCCTGATGTCGACCACTTCGATCTACGCCTCGCGATTTTATTGGTACCGCTGCTCCCAGCGGATGCGGGTCTATGCGTAACTGAAGTCGACGCGACGACAACCCGAACAGCCGCTAGTCTACCTGGCGGCTTTTTTGTTCCGCCCGGTATGACCAAACAGGAGCCATACCGTGCCCGATACCATTGATGATCTGCGAATCCTCGAGATCACGCCGCTGACCAAACCCGCCGATATCCTCGCGGAAATCCACCGCGACGCTGTTGTCACCGAGACCGTGACCAGCAATCGCGATGCGATCCATAAAATTCTCCAGGGCGAAGACGATCGCCTGGCCGTCGTCATCGGCCCCTGCTCCATCCATGACCCCGTTGCCGCCCGGGAATATGCCGCACGGCTCCAGGAACAGCGACAGCGCTTCTCCGACGATCTGGAAATCGTCATGCGCGTCTATTTCGAAAAACCCCGCACCACCGTCGGCTGGAAGGGCCTGATAAACGACCCGCATCTCGACGGCAGCTACCGCATCGAGGAAGGCTTGAGGATTGCCAGGCGCCTGCTGCTCGACATCAATGCCATGAGCCTTCCGGCTGGCGTCGAATTCCTCGACACGATCACGCCGCAATACATTGCCGACCTCGTCAGCTGGGGCGCGATCGGTGCGCGCACGACCGAAAGCCAGATCCATCGCCAGCTTGCCTCCGGTCTCTCCTGCCCGATCGGCTTCAAGAACGGCACCGATGGGAGCGCCCGCGTCGCACTCGACGCGATCCTGGCCGCCTCGCAGCCGCATCACTTCCCGGCCGTCACCAAGGACGGACAGGCGGCGATCGCCTCGACGAGAGGCAATGAGGACTGCCACATCATCCTGCGCGGCGGCAAACAGCCGAACTATGAGGCGGCCGACATCGCAGCGGTCACGACCGAAGCCGTCAAGCTCGGCGTCGCCCCGCGCATCCTCGTCGATGCCAGCCATGCCAACAGCGGCAAGGACCCGATGAACCAGCCGCGCGTCGTCAAGTCCGTCGCCGCGCAGATCGCCGCCGGAAATAGCGACATTAAGGGCATGATGATCGAGAGCAACCTCGTCGCCGGCCGCCAGGATCTCGTTCCCGGCAAGCCGCTGGTCTACGGCCAGTCGATCACCGACGGCTGCATCGACTGGGATATGTCGGTCGCGGTGCTGGAAGACCTGGCAAAATCCGCCCGCGAGCGGCGCCGGACCCGCGTTCAGTCGGCCGGGAAATAGCGCACATAGGCGAATTCTTCGCCGTCAGGAGACCAGCAGGGCACGTTGATCGTGCCCTGCCCGCCGAACAGCTCGAACAGCGTCTTCAGATTGCCGCCGTCCATGTCCATCAATTGCAGCCGCACGTCGAGATCGCGCGGATGGTCGAAAACCGAGGGGTCGTAGGAGAGGATCAGCACCTTGTCGTTTTTGGGGGACGGATGGGCGAACCAGTTGCCCTGATTGTCCGAGGTGACCTGCTCCAGCTCGGTGCCGTCGGGGTGAATGCGCCAGATCTGCATCAAACCGGTGCGGCTGGAATTGAAATAGATCCATTGCCCGTCGGCGGAATAATCCGGCCCGTCATTGCGGCCCTCACCATGCGTCAGCCGCGTCTCGGCGCCGCCATCGACCGAGATCGTATAGATGTCGAAGAGGTCGTCGCGGATGCCGCAATAGGCAAGCTGGCGGCCATCCGGCGACCAGCCGTGCCAGTAGGACGGCAGGTTTTGCGTGACGAGCCGCGGCGTGCCGCCTTCGATCGGCAGGACATAGATCGCCGACTTGCCGAATTCGGTCTTGTCCGAGATGACGATCTCTGTGCCATCGGGCGAAATGCCGTGATCATTGTTGCAGTTGACGGCAAAGCCGGTATCGACCTTGGTGACCTCGCCGCCATCGAGCGGCAGCCGATAGAGCAGCCCGTCGCCGTTCAGCAGCAGGTAGGAACCATCAGGTGAAAAGTTCGGCGCTTCGACCAGCCTGTCCGTCTGCCAGACTTCGCGCGCCCTGCCCGTCCTGACATTATAGATCTCGACCGAGCTGCGCATGTTTCCTCCCCAAAATCTTGACCGTCAGCGATCCCGATCGCGTCAGCGATCTCGATTGCGTCAGCAATCCTCATTGCGTCAGCAATCCGATTTCGTCAGCGATCCCGGAACCGGTTGGTGATCGGATAGCGCCGGTCGCGCCCGAAATTCTTCTTGGTGATCTTCACGCCCGGCGCCGATTGCCGCCGCTTGTATTCGGCGAGATAGAGCAGGTGCTCGACCCGGTGGACGGTGGCCACGTCATGGCCGCGCGCGACGATCTCCTCGACCGCCATCTCCTTCTCCACCAGGCATTCGAGGATATCGTCAAGGACGGGATAGGGCGGCAGCGAATCCTGATCCTTCTGGTCGGGACGCAGTTCGGCCGATGGCGCCTTGTCGATGATATTGCGCGGGATCACCTCGCCGGAAGGACCGAGCGCACCCGGCGGCACATTCCCATTGCGCCAGCGCGACAGCGCATAGACCTGCATCTTGTAGAGATCCTTGATCGGATTGAAGCCGCCGTTCATGTCGCCGTAGAGCGTCGCGTAGCCGACCGACATCTCCGACTTGTTGCCCGTCGTCACCACCATCGAGCCGAACTTGTTGGAGATCGCCATCAGGATGACGCCGCGCGCCCGGCTCTGCAGGTTCTCCTCGGTGATGCCGCTGTCCGTGCCCTCGAAAAGGCCGGCGAGCGCGCTGCTGAATCCCGTCACCGGCTCTTCGATCGGCACGATGTCGTAACGGCAGCCGAGCGCTTTGGCGCAATCGGCCGCATCCTTCAGCGAATCCTCGGAGGTATAGCGGTAGGGCAACATGACGGTGCGCACCCGCTCCTCGCCCAGCGCATCGACGGCGATGGCTGCACAGATCGCCGAGTCGATGCCGCCGGAAAGGCCGAGCACGACGGTTTTGAAGCCGTTCTTGTTGACGTAGTCGCGAAAGCCGAGCAGGCAGGCACGGTAATCGGCCTCCTCGCCTTCAGGGATATGCGCCATCGGCCCTTCGGCGCAATGCCAGCCGGCCTCGCCACGCTTCCAGGTGGTCACTGCAAGCGCGGTTTCGAACTGGCTCATCTGGAAGGCCAGCGACTTATCGGCGTTGAAGGCGAAGCTCGCCCCGTCGAAGACCAGTTCGTCCTGGCCGCCGAGCTGAGCGGCATAGATCAGCGGCAGGCCCGTCTCGATCACCTGCTTCAGAACCACCTGATGGCGAATATCGACCTTGCCGCGATAATAAGGCGAACCGTTCGGCGACAACAGGATCTCGGCGCCGCTTTCGGCCAGCGTCTCGCACACGCCGAGATCGCCCCAGATATCCTCGCAGATCGGAATGCCGATGCGCACGCCGCGGAAATTCACCGGCCCCGGCATGGCGCCCTGATTGAAGACGCGCTTCTCGTCGAACTCGCCGTAATTCGGCAGGTCGATCTTGTCGCGCATCGCAATCACCTTGCCGCCGTCGAGCACGGCGACGGAATTGTAGCGCCCGCTCTCGTCCTGCCGGGGAAAGCCGATGAGGACCCCCGGCCCGCCGTCGGCGGTATCGGCAGCCAGGCTCTCGACCGCTTTCCAGCAGGCGCGGATGAAGGCCGGCTTCAACACCAGATCTTCCGGCGGATAGCCGGAGATGAAAAGCTCGGTCAGGACGAGCAGATGTGCGCCCTCCCGGGCAGCGTCAGCGCGCGCCTCCCGCGCTTTGGCGAGATTGGCTGCGACGTCGCCGACCGTTGGATTGAACTGGCCGATGGCGATGCGGAAGATATCAGAGAGAGCGTTTTCCTGTGTCATGTCATTTATTTAGCCTGCAGCTTCAGCAACGGCAACATGTTCGCTGCGAAAGCGCCACCCGGCAGTGACGAAATTTTTATGAAGGGTGCGCCAGAGCGCCGCGGGACTCGATACACATTGCAATTTATAGACGGAGCGGAATACTGCGCCGGAAGCGACAGCATCGGAAACACAGCCATGAATAACTTTTCGAACTTCGTGCACCATCATTTCGACAAGCCGGCCGAAGAGCTCGGCGCGATCGAGAAGCACGTGCTGGCGAAAGCGCACGCGCGCAAGATCATCTCGACCGACGTCAATGCCGCCTTCTCCGCAAAGGCCTCATTCGGCGAGCGTGTCGCCGACGGCATCGCCCGCGTCGGCGGCTCCTGGTCCTTCATCATCGCCTTCCTCGCCTTTCTTGTCGTCTGGACGCTGATCAATACCATCATCCTGGCGACCGGCGCCTTCGATCCCTACCCCTTCGTCTTCCTGAACCTGATCCTGTCGATGCTTGCCGCCATCCAGGCGCCGATCATCATGATGTCCCAGAACCGCCAGGCCGAACGCGATCGCTTCGAGGCCGCCAAGGATTACGAAGTCAATCTCAAGGCCGAACTCGAAGTGCTCTCTCTGCACCAGAAGATCGACATGAGCGTGCTGACCGAACTGACGGCGCTGCGTGAGGATGTGGCTCGCCTCAGCGCTGCGCTTGCCGCCAAAGGCTAATGCATGTCGCCCAAAAGTGTGCAGCGGTTTTGGGGCAACGACATGCACCAGATAAAAACTTAAAGCGCATAACAATCCGATACGACAGGCTTTAAGTCGGATTCACCGCATATTGCGGCAGGCCATCCGTTATCTCGTAGAAATCGCCCTTATCGGCGCAATAGATATGGTGGCCGAAGGCAAGCCCGCTCGGTTCGTCGAAAGCGCCTGCCATGATTGAAATCTCCGCCGATGTGTCGCCCTGCCAGAACAATGCGGAACCGCAATTCGCGCAGAAGCCGCGCTGCGCCTCTTCACTCGACCGGTACCAGCGGATTGCTTCAGCGCCCTCGATCGAAAGAGCGGCGCGCGCCACGTTGACCGCGGCGTAATACAGCCCCGTCTGCCGGCGGCACTGCGAGCAATGGCAGCCGACCACGGGTCCTGGCTTCGCCGTCGTCGAAAATCGCACGGCGCCGCAGAGGCAGCCGCCTGTATGCCGTTCGGTCATGGTCGCTCTCCCTTTTATGACTGAACGTTGCCGTCGATCACTCGTGTCGTCAAATCCAAACCGCTCAACAAAATCATCAGAAATCTTGAAGGTCGCCGGTGACTTGGCTTGAGCCACCCTGTTGCCTGCCGACAACACTCAGCAATCTCCTCCCATCGCCGGTTGAATCGATCGAGATTGTCGGCGATAATCCGGATCTATTCATACAACCTCCGGGAGACTGACATGAGAGCGACCCTGTCCGAACAGAAAGGAAAAATCCCCCACAAGGACATTCAGCTTCATGAATATTTCGTTCTCCCGCGCGAGGAAAAGCTCGCGACGCCATAACGCCTTCCTGAACCTTTTCCGCGACGATCCCGCCGCCGACCGCCGCCGGCGTTGGTCGCGCATGCGTAAATTTCTCTCCTACTATCGCCCGCATCTGCCTTTGCTATTGGCGGACCTGCTGTGCGCCATCCTCGTCGCCGGCACCGCGGTCGCCCTGCCGCTCTGCGCCAACGTCGTCACCAGCAGGCTTCTGGCGCTGCCCGACGCGCCGCAGGCCTTCGCACAGATCCTGGCAATGGGCGGCATTATGCTGGCCGTTCTGGCGGTCCAGATCGTTGCGATCTTCTTTGTCGACTATCGCGGCCACGTCATGGGCGCGCGCATCGAAGCAACGGTGCGGCAGGAACTCTTCGAGCACTGCCAGAAGCTCTCCTTCAGCTTCTACGACCGCCAGCGCACCGGCCAGCTGATGAGCCGCATCACCAATGACAGCCTGTGGCTGGGCGAACTCTTTCATCATGGCCCCGAGGATCTTTCCATCGCCGTACTCAAATACGGCGGCGCCATGCTGGTGCTGTTCTTCATCGATCCGCCATTGGCAGGCATCATCCTGCTGCTCACTCCGGCGGCGGTTGCCTATGCGCTCTATTTCAACCGGCGCATGAACCGCGCGCTCGAAGCCAGCAAACGGCAGATCGCCGCCGTCAACGAACGCGTCGAGGATGCTCTTGCCGGCATCCGCGTCGTCCAGTCCTTCGCCAACGAGGCACTGGAGCGCGAACGCTTCGCCGAGCAGAACCGGCGCTTCCTGCAAAGCCGCGCCGAAGGCTACCGCAGCGAAGCGTGGTTTTCGGTCGGCACCGAAACCTTCGCCCAGCTCGTCACCATATTGGTGATCATCGTCGGCGGCCTGCGCATCCTGGCGGCGGAACTGACCGTGCCGGATATGCTGACCTTCCTGCTCTGCGTCGCCGTGCTGGTCGATCCCGTGCAGCGGCTGGCGAATTTCGTGCGCCTCTGGCAGGAGGGTTACACCGGCTTCGTCAGGGCCATGGAGATCCTGGAGATCGCCCCTGACATCACCGATCGGCCGGAAGCGCGGCCGATGCCGGCGCCACGGGGCGAGATCAGTTTTTCCAACGTCGCCTTCGGTTACGAGGCCGATGGCCCGCGCGTGCTCGAGCAGCTGTCGCTCACCATCGCTCCCGGGGAGTTCGTCGCCCTGGTCGGCCCGTCAGGGGTCGGCAAGAGCACGCTTTGTGCGCTGATACCGCGTTTCTACGATGTCGAAGCTGGGGCGATCCAGATCGATGGCATCGACATCCGCGATGTGACGCTGGCCTCGCTCCGGCGCCATGTCGGGGTGGTGCAGCAGGATGTCTACCTGTTTGCCGGTACGGTGGCGGAAAACCTGCGTTATGGCCGGCCCGATGCCAGCGATGCCGAGCTGGAAGCGGCTGCGCGTGCGGCCAATGCGCACGACTTCATCATGGCCCTGCCCCAGGGCTATGACACCGATATCGGCCAGCGCGGCGTCAAGCTGTCGGGCGGCCAGCGCCAGCGTATCACCATCGCCCGCGCCTTCCTCAAGGATCCGGAGATCCTGATCTTCGACGAGGCGACCAGCGCGCTCGACAACGAGAGTGAACGGGCGGTGCAGCAGGCGTTGCTCAGCCTGGCGAATGGTCGAACCACCCTGGTCATCGCCCACCGCCTGTCGACCGTCCGCCACGCCGACCGTATCCTGGTTCTGACGGCAGATGGCATCGTCGAACAGGGCACCCATGACGAACTCATGGCGCAGGACGGCGTCTACGCCAATCTGCACAGCGTTCAGGCCAGCATCTGAGTGCAGCAACAAAAAGCCCGGATCGCCCCGCGATCGGACAGCCGACAAAACCGGCCAACCCCTCTTTCGTCATGCTCGGGCTTGTCCCGAGCATCTGCCGACGGCTCAGCAGATCCTCGGCACAAGGCCGAGGATGACGCCGAGTGAAGGGCAAGGCCAGTCAACAAAAAGCCCGGCGGAACCGGGCTTTTATCATCTGTTTTGGCCTAATCTCAGCCGTTGGCGACCATCCGCTTCTCGTCGCGGCCGCCCTTCATGCGCTCGGCAAGCAGGAAGGCGAGCTCGAGCGCCTGGTCGGAGTTGAGGCGCGGGTCGCAATGGGTGTGGTAGCGGTCCTGCAGGTCGTCGGCGGTGACGGCGCGGGCGCCGCCGGTGCATTCCGTCACGTCCTTGCCGGTCATCTCGATATGGATGCCGCCGGGATGCGTTCCTTCGGCGCGGTGGATCTGGAAGAAGCTTTCGACTTCCGACAGGATCCGCTCGAAGGGACGGGTCTTGTAGTTGTTGAGCGTAATCGTGTTGCCGTGCATAGGGTCGCAGGACCAGACGACCTTGCGGCCTTCGCGCTCGACGGCGCGGATGAGCCGCGGCAGGTTCTCGGCGACTTTCTCATGGCCGAAGCGGCAGATCAGCGTCAGACGGCCGGCTTCGTTGGCCGGATTGAGGATGTCGATCAGCTGCAGCAGATCGTCGGCCTGCAGCGACGGGCCGCATTTCAGGCCGATCGGGTTCTTGATGCCGCGGCAATATTCGACATGCGCATGGTCGGCCTGGCGGGTGCGGTCGCCGATCCAGATCATGTGGCCTGATGTGGCATACCAGTCGCCCGAGGTGGAATCGACGCGGGTCAGCGCCTCCTCGTAGCCGAGCAGCAGCGCCTCATGGCTGGTGAAGAAATCGGTCTCGCGCAGGCTCGGATGGTTTTCCGAGGTGATGCCGATCGCCTTCATGAAATCCATGGTTTCGCTGATGCGGTCGGCAAGCTTGCGGTAGCGCTCGCCCTGCGGGCTGTCCTTGACGAAGCCCAGCATCCACTGATGGACGTTTTCGAGATTGGCGTAGCCGCCCATCGCGAAGGCGCGCAGAAGGTTCAGCGTCGCGGCCGACTGGCGATAGGCCATGGCCTGGCGTTCCGGGTTCGGAATGCGCGACTCCTCGGTGAACTCGATGCCGTTGATGATGTCGCCGCGATAGGCCGGCAGCGTCACATCGCCCTGCTTCTCGACATTCGACGAACGCGGCTTGGCGAACTGGCCGGCAATGCGGCCGACCTTGACGACCGGCAGCTGCGCGCCGAAGGTCAGCACGACGGCCATCTGCAGGAAGGCGCGGAAGAAGTCGCGGATATTGTCGGCGCCGTGTTCGGCGAAGCTCTCGGCGCAGTCGCCGCCCTGCAGCAGGAAGCCGTTGCCTTCGGCGACATTGGCAAGATGCTTTTTCAGGCGGCGCGCCTCACCGGCGAAGACGAGCGGCGGATAGCTGGCGAGCGTGGCTTCCGTTGCCGCCAAAGCGGCTGCGTCGGGATATTCCGGAACCTGCAGGATCGGTTTTTGCCGCCAGCTGCTCGGGGTCCAATTCTCTGCCATTTCACTCACCTCACTCGCACCCGTCCCCGGGATGCCCCTATCCTGAATTGCGGCGGCTTATAGACCTTTAGATCGGCCTTGCAAAGGCCAATCACCCAAAGCTCGATCGCCCGCGCTGTCGCCGTCGGCGAGAGCTCGCATATAGGTAGCAAAAGCCGTCAATTCTACCATTAAACCAGCATATACTATGTCGATTTCCCTATATTTTAGACTTTGCATGTAAAACCGCAAAAGGGTTTCAACAGTGGGGACATGTCATGGCGATGCTTCTGCCCGGTTTCATAGCGGACCGCTCGGGCAATTTCGGTATCATGACCGCACTGCTGATGGTGCCGCTCCTCGGTACGGCAGGCTTGGCGGTGGATTTCGCCCACGCGCTGAGCCTCCGGACACAGCTTTACGCCGCCGCCGATGCCGCCGCCGTCGGTTCGATCGCCGAAAAATCCGGCGCGGTTGCAGCCGCCATGACGATGAGCGGCAACGGCACGATTTCGCTCGGCAAGGACGATGCCCGCAGCATCTTCATGTCTCAGATGTCCGGGGAGCTGACAGACGTCAAAGTGGATCTCGGCATCGACGTCACCAAGGCCGCCAACAAACTGAATTCGCAGGTTTCCTTCAACGCGACCGTGCCCACCACCTTCATGCGCGTTCTCGGCAGGGATTCGATTACCATCTCGGGCACGGCGACGGCCGAATACCAGACCGCCTCCTTCATGGATTTCTACATCCTGCTCGACAACACCCCCTCGATGGGTGTCGGCGCCACCGCGACCGACGTCGCGACGATGGAAAAAAACACCAGCGATAGCTGTGCCTTCGCCTGCCACGAAACGGAAAACAAAAACAACTATTACAATCTTGCCAAGAAGCTCGGCGTCAGCATGCGCATCGACGTCGTGCGCCAGGCGACCAAGGAGTTGACGCTGACTGCGAAGTCCACGCGCGTTTCCAACAACCAGTTCCGCATGGGCGTTTATACCTTCGGCACCAAGGCCGAAGATGCCAGGCTGACCACCATATCCGATCCGACGGACGATCTCGACCAGGTGCGCAGCTATACCGACGCCGTTGACCTGATGACGATCCCGAAGCAGGGCTATAACAACGACCAGCAGACGAGCTTCGACAACGCGCTGACGCAGATGAAAACCATCATCACGACGCCAGGCGACGGCAGCACGTCGGCGACCCCGCAGAAAATCCTGTTCTTCGTTTCGGACGGCGTCGGCGACAGCGAGAAGCCGAAGGGCTGCACCAAAAAGCTCACCGGCAACCGCTGCCAGGAACCGATCGACACGTCTTTCTGCCAGCCGATCAAGGACAAGGGCATCAGGATCGCAGTGCTCTACACCACCTACCTGCCTCTGCCGAAAAACAGCTGGTATAATACGTGGATCAGCCCCTTCCAAAGCCAGATCCCGACGAAGATGCAGGAATGCGCCTCGCCCGGCCTCTATTTCGAGGTGACGCCGACCCAAGGGATCACCGATGCGATGAAGGCGCTTTTCCTCAAAGTTATCCGCGCGCCGCGCATCACCAGCTGAGCGTGCCGAGAGGGGTCAGACGCGCTGCCCGTCACGAATGCGATAGCTCGGCGCATACATGGTGACGAGTTCTTCAGCCGCCGTCGGATGAAGCGCCATCGTCCGGTCGAAATCGTCCTTGGTGCAGCCGGCCTTCAGCGTTATACCGAGCAGCTGCGCCATCTCGCCGGCATCATGGCCGAGGATATGGGCGCCGACCACCTTGCGGCTCGCCGCATCGACGAGCAGCTTCATGATCATCCGCTCGGACCGGCCGGAAAGTGTCGCCTTCAGCGGTCGGAACTGGGCCCGATACACCTCAAGCTCGGCGTAACGCTTGCCCGCCTCCTCTTCCGAAAGACCGACCGTACCGATCTCCGGCTGCGAGAAGACGGCGGTCGGGATCAGCTCGTGGTCGGGCCGGGTCGGATTGTTCTTGTACTCGGTCTCGATGAAGCACATCGCTTCGTGGATCGCCACCGGCGTCAGCTGTACCCGGTTGGTGACATCACCGAGCGCATAGATGTTCTCGACATTGGTGCGGGAATATTCGTCGACGATAATCGCGCCGCGTTCGTCGACGGCGACGCCGGCCGCTTCGAGGCCGAGGCCTTCGGTATTCGGATCGCGCCCGAGCGCCAGCATGACCACATCGGCCTGCAGCGTGCCGTTGTTCAGCGCCTCCAGATTGAGCCCGCCCTCACCCTTAGAAACCTTCTGCAGCGTGTCGTGGCAGAGGATGCGGATGCCCTTGGCGACCATCGCCTCGTGCAGCCCGCGCCTGAGATCCTCGTCGAAGCGCGACAGGATCTCGGCACCGCGATAGATCAGCGTCGTCTCGACGCCGAGGCCATGGAAGATATTGGCGAATTCGACGGCGATATAACCGCCGCCTGCGATGACGATCGACTTCGGCAGTTCTTCGAGATCAAAGGCTTCGTTGGAGGAAATGCAAAGCTCGTGGCCGGGAAGGGCTGCATGCGGGTTCGGTCGTCCGCCGGTGGCAATCACGATCGTCTTTGCCGTCACCGTCTGACCTGTTTTCACGAGCCGCACCGTATGAGCATCGACGAGTTCGGCGCGCGTTTCGAGGATCTCGGCCTTGGCGCCGGCGAGCCCTTTCTTGTAGAGGCCTTCCAGCCGGGCGATTTCAACATCTTTTGCCGCCACCAGCTTCTTCCAGTCGAAGCTGCTTTCGCCGACCGTCCAGCCGAAGCCGGCGGCATCCTCGAAATGCTCATGGAACTGCGAGGCATAGACGAACAGCTTCTTCGGCACGCAGCCGCGGATGACGCATGTTCCGCCATAGCGATACTCCTCGGCGATCGCCACCCTTTTACCGAGCGAGGCGGCGACACGTGCGCCGCGCACACCTCCGGAACCGCCGCCGATGACGAAGAGGTCGTAGTCGTAGGAAGACATGAGGAGCTCCGGAAGGGAATCGCAGGAAAAGACGCCCTTGATATAGGGGCGATCGCCCTGAAAACAAAAGCCCACTCCTGCTTCATCCCGTTCCCCTCGCCGAATCTTCCCGGCAAACGGTTGACCCGGTCGCCTCAGGCTGGCAGGCAATCCACGGAGTAGAACAGAAGCCGGAGCAAAAGATGGATCAAACTCTCTTCGCCAACCTGTGCAAGGCTGGCAAATTCAAGGAAGCGCTCGGCCTCGCCATCCAAGGCCATGAGGACGAAAAATTCACGCCGAGCCGCTTCGCGATGGACAAGAAAACAGGACTGCCGATCTTCTACCGCGGCAACAAACGCGTGGAACCGGATGAAACGGGCGTATGGCAATTGGCCAAGAGCTCGAAGGATTGGGGCTGAGCGTCCGCCGCATCTAAGATGCGCATCCTTGGCGGATTGCCGCTTTCAACCGGTGATGCTGAAATCCGTCAGGTTCTTCTCAAACTCGGCTGCCTCAGTCTCGACGCCTGCGACCCATGACCCCGCAGGCCCGCGGCCGAAACGTTCGATCATCGTCGAGATCGCGGCATCGGGTCCGGCGATCAAAGCGACGACGGCCCCGTCCTCTTCATTGCGAACCCAGCCCGTCAAACCAAGCCGTACCGCCTCGTTGCGCGTCCACATGCGAAAGCCGACACCCTGGACCTTGCCGGATATCCGCACTCGGACAGCCTTGTAACGATCGGGCATATCTGCAGTCACCTGAATCCTCGCCGACAGCATTTGCCGCATCATAACAAAAAAGCCCGGACGATGCCGGGCTTTCGCAATTTGATGGGGTAGGCCTTACTGCTGGGCAGCCGGTGCGGGAGCCGGAGCGGCCGGGCTGTCGGTTGCCGGCGGCGGCGCCTTGATGACCTTAGAAAGCTCGGCATTGCTCTGCTTTTCCAGGTCGCGGGAAATGCCCTGCGCCCAGATGTCGGCAGCCTTCGCCGTCTCGCGCGAGGCGACCGGGCCGTCGCGCAGCAGCTTCTTGCCGACGTCGGAATTGTAGAAGTCGGCGATCGCCTTCAGCTCGTCGGCGGTGAAGGTCTTGGCATAGGTGAGTGCCGCCTCCTTCTCCAGATCGCCGCGGCGCGGTGCCAGCTTTAGCGCCTGCGCGTCGACCGTCGAGGAAATGACGTCCTGATAGTTCGGCGAATCCTGGATCAGGCCGGCCTTCAGGCGCTCGGCGAGACCGGGCAGGATGTTGTCGAACTGGGCCGTGGCGCCGATGGCGTCGATCGCCGCGCGAGACGCCTTCAGCTGCTCCTCGGAGACCTCCTGCGCCTTGACGGCGGAGCCGAAGGCAAGCCCGGAAAGAACGACGGTCGCAGCGGCGAGACGGCCAAGACCTGCAATGTTCATCATGAGTGTATGCTCCTGTTATCTGTTTGCCTGCAGCGTGCGCGCACCCGCAGGACCGGCAATGATCGCAAGTGCCGCCATATTGATAAAGAGCCCGTGTTCGACGACGCCGGGTATGGAATTCAGCTCGCTCGAAAGCGCCTCTGCATCAGGAATGCGGCCAAAAGATGCATCGATAATGTGATGGCCGCCATCCGTGGTAAACTCTCCGTCACCGGACTGGCGCAGGGTGAGTTCACCGGAAAGACCGAGCCGGGCCGCGACCTTCTCGATCGCCATCCGCGTCGAGACCAGCCCGAACGGATTGACCTCGATCGGCAGCGCGTAGGCGCCGAGCGTGTCGACCAGCTTGCTCTCGTCGGCGATGACGATCATCCGCTCGGAAGCGGCCGCTACAATCTTTTCGCGCAGCAGCGCGCCGCCGCCGCCCTTGATCAATCTAAGCGCCCGATCGACCTCGTCGGCGCCGTCGATCGTCAGATCGAGTGCCGGAAGTTCATCGAGCGACTTCAGCGGCACGCCGAGTTCGACACAGAGCCGCGCGGTCCGCTCCGACGTCGGAACGCCCTCGACCCGGAAGCCGCCGGCAACCTTCTCCGCCAACAGGCGAACGAATTCTTCCGCCGTGCTGCCCGTACCGATCCCGAGACGCATCCCGCTTTCGACATGGGCGAGTGCGGCCTCGGCGGCCTTGATCTTCATTTCGCGGGCATCCATGCGCCGCCAGCTCCGAATTATTGCGTTGGATGTGCTGTTTACACGGCTCGCCTGGCAAACGAAAGTCAAAATCATCACGGAAAATGAAAAGCCGAAACACATGCCTGCAGCCTCCCCGGCCATCACAGGACGTTGCTTTCCGGCCCGCGATCGCCTACCTCAGAAACGATCATTCCCAAGGACGACACGTCGTCCTCCTGGGGCGATCTATCCCCAGGACGTCCCATCGCTCAAAGAGGCAAGCCTTGACCCCTGCTCCCGTTCGCCCGGCGCTCATCGTCTTCGATCTCGACGGTACTCTTCTCGACACCCACGCGGACCTGGTCGAGAGCCTGAACCACACGATTGCCGCCCTCAGCCTCGAACCGGTCAGCTATGACGACCTCACCCATCTTGTCGGCCAGGGCGCGCGCGTGATGATCGAGCGCGCCTGCCGGCTGCGCGGCCATCCGCTCGAAGGCGACGCCCTGCCGACGCTGGTCGAGCGTTTCGTCGCTCATTATGCCGGCAACATGCCCGGCCGTACCGAGCCCTATCCCGGCCTGGTCGCCGCGATGGACCGGCTTAAATCTGCCGGCTACCGCCTCGCCGTCTGCACCAACAAGATGGAGAGCCTGGCGCTCGGCCTGCTCGACAAGCTCGATCTCACCGGCTATTTCGCCGCCATATCAGGTGGCGATACCTTCCCGGTGCGCAAACCCGACGCCCGCCACTTGACCGGCACCATCGACCGCGCCGGCGCCGACATCGCCCGCACCGTGATGATAGGCGACAGCATCAACGACATCGCCGTCGCCAGGAATGCTGGAGTCCCGTCGATTGCCGTGCCCTTTGGTTATTCGGATGTGCCGGTCTCAAGCCTCGATCCGGATAAGATCATTATGCATTACGATGAGTTGACGCCGGAACTGGTGGAGAGACTGTTGCGGGAATTTGCGGCGAAGGTCGCGGTCTGAGACGACCAGGCCGATGCCTTTGCGATTGTGGTCCTCTCCTCTTATTTCTTGCACGCAGACACCGCCAAACAAAACGGGCGGCCCGAAGACCGCCCGCTCCAAACCCAATAAACCTTACGTCAAATCTGCGCGCCGCGCGCCTTGCTCGTCGCGTCGAAAGCCTTGTCGACATAGGCGTCGCGACCATAGACGTCGTCGAAATATTCCACCACGCCATCCTTGTTCGGCCAGGCAGTGAAGTAGGAGACGTAAACGGGGATCTTCTGCGGCACTTTCACCGCATGGTTCTGCCCCGTGGCGATCTGCTTGGCGACGTCGTCGACCGTCGTGCCGAGCACGGCGGCTGCCATGGCGCGCGGATTGGACAGGCGCACGCAACCGTGGCTGAGAGCCCGCATGTCGCGCTTGAAGAAGCTCTTCGACGGCGTGTCATGCATGTAGATCGCGTGGCTGTTCGGGAACAGGATCTTCAGTTCGCCGAGCGCATTGTCGCTGCTCGGCGGCTGGCGCACCGAAACATTGTCGGTCGAACCATACCAGTCGACGCTTGATGAGGCGACGGCATGGCCGTTCACCTCGACCTCATAACCGAGCTGGTCGAGATAGTTCGGATCCGAGCGCAGCTTCGGCAGCATCTCGTTGATGATGATCGACTGCGGCACGCCCCAGAACGGATTGAACTCGACCGTCTCGATTTCGTCGTCGAAGAAATAGGTCTGGTTGTTCTTGCCGCCGACCACGACGCGCATCGACAGCTGTTCCTTGCCGTCATTGTGGTAATAGGCCATGAAGGCCGGCTGGTTGATCATCACGTAGCGGGAACCGAGATCCTCCGGCAGCCAGCGCGCCTGCTCCATGGCGACGACGAGCTTGTCGATTTTCGAGGCATTGGTATCGCCGCCGGTCATGGCGCGCACCGTCGCCTGGCCGATGACGCCATCGGCCTTCAGTCCACGCTCCTTCTGGAAATCCTCGACCAGCGAAACGATATCGGGCGAATAGTCGATGCTGCCTGCATAAGCAGCAAGCGTTGCCGCGTGATCGGTCTTCAGCGTTTCGGAACCGTGCTTGCCGATCGCCTTGACGATATTGGCGATCTCCGGCGAGCTTTCGCCGGGCTTCAGCAGCTTGTCGAGCGAAACAACGATTCGCTCCTCATTGCCGCCGTCGGCGGCGCGAAGCTTGGCAAGCTCCGCCTTCAGCCCCTGGAATTGCGGGCCATCGGGCGAACGGTTGGCGATGTAGGCGCCGACATCGGGGCTCATGCGGGCAAGCTTCAGCACCGGCGCCAGATTGACCGTCTTGCGCTGGAAGTCGTGGTAGCCGGAGATCTTGTTCGGATCGATGCGGCCGCGCTCAGTGTCCTGCACGAAGGCCAGCACCTTGGCGGAGAGTTCGAGCTCGAACTGCGTCAGCGCCCGGTCGCGGAAGGCGGGATCGGGATTGGCCGGATCGATATCGGGCGCCTGGACGGCGTAGTCAGCAGGATCGAGACCGACGGAGGCTGCATCGGCAAGTGCCGCCATCGCCGCCTTTGCGCGTTCGTTGATCTGGTTGCCCTCGATCCAGACGAGCGGATTGCGGCTGTCGCTGTAATAGGCTTCGAGTGCCTTTGCGACGTCCGCATTGGCACGCACCTTGGCCTGCGCCAGGAAACGGCGCTGCACCGCGGGTTCGGCGCTGGCATCGCCGCTTGCCGAAACGTCGGCGACCGCGCCGGTGACGACGGGATCGGCGAACTTGCCGGCATCGACGAACTGCAGTGTTTCGGTTTTATAGGTGTAGTAACGCGGGCCGCTCACCTTCGGCAGCGGCGCTTCCGGATCGAGCCCGCCGAGCGAACCGCCGACGGCGCCGCGCGGCACCGGACGGCCGGGCGCCTGATCCATGAAGATGGTGCTCTGGCTCCGCTGCCTGTCGCCGCGCAGCATGTCCATCAGAGTATAAGCATGCGCCGGTGCGGCACTCATAACCGCCACGCCGCAGGAAATTGCCAATGCGGATGCCGCGCTTTTCAAAACGAACGTCATATATATCTTCCAGTCCCGGTCATGCTGTTCTCAGATCAAATCCCGCGAAACTCAAGCAGCCTAGGGCCTTCCTTGATCAGAAACCGGGCTGCGCCGCCAGCGCCGGCGGACTCAATTTTGTGTGACGGAGATCCTGCACGGCGCCGCGCAGCAGTTCACACAAAATTATGAAATTATTAGTTAATTTTTTACCGAATTTTCGCCGCCAGACCAGTGAGGCGAAAACGCCCGGACGCATAAAATTTTGAAAGTGGCCTAAAAGGCACGCCGAAAAGCCCGCACAAACATGACTGTTATCTTCAATATTTCGCACGGCATCCGGTTTTCTTGTCGGGCTTTCCAACCTATAAGACCTCATCTTGTGAAAATGCCCGAAAACAGCATGTAAAGGGAAGGCTGAGCCGATGACCGCAACCCGCACCGAAACCGATACTTTTGGCCCGATCGACGTCGCCGCCGACCGATATTGGGGCGCCCAGGCCGAACGTTCGCTCGGCAACTTCAAGATCGGCTGGGAAAAGCAGCCGCTGTCGATCGTGCGCGCGCTCGGCATCGTCAAACAGGCGGCGGCCCGCGCCAACATGTCGCTCGGCCAACTCGACCCTACCCTCGGCAAAGCCGTCACCGAGGCCGCCCAGGAGGTGATCGACGGCAAGCTCGACGAGCATTTTCCGCTTGTGGTCTGGCAGACCGGTTCGGGTACGCAGTCGAACATGAACGCCAATGAAGTGATCTCCAATCGTGCCATAGAAATGCTCGGCGGCGTCATGGGTTCCAAGAAGCCGGTGCATCCGAACGATCACGTCAATATGAGCCAGTCGTCCAACGACACCTATCCGACGGCGATGCACATCGCCTGCGCCGAACGGATCGCCCATCACCTGCTGCCGTCGCTGAAGCACCTGCATGCTGCCCTCGACATGAAGGTCACCGAATTCAGCCACATCATCAAGATCGGCCGCACCCATACCCAGGATGCGACGCCGCTGACGCTCGGCCAGGAATTTTCGGGTTACGCCGCCCAGGTCGGCTCCGCCATCAAGCGTATCGAGATGACCCTGCCCGGCCTCTGCGAACTCGCCCAGGGCGGCACTGCCGTCGGCACCGGCCTCAATGCGCCGGTGGGTTTTGCCGAAAAGGTCGCCCAGGAGATCGCCAACATCACCGGCATGCCCTTCGTCACCGCGCCGAACAAGTTCGAGGCGCTCGCTTCGCATGACAGCATGGTCTTTTCCCATGGCGCCATCAATGCGGCGGCTGCCGCCCTCTTCAAGATCGCCAACGATATCCGCCTGCTCGGCTCCGGCCCGCGCGCCGGTCTCGGCGAGCTGGCGCTGCCGGAAAACGAGCCCGGCTCCTCGATCATGCCCGGTAAGGTCAATCCGACCCAGTGCGAAGCACTGACCCAGGTCTGCATCCATATCTTCGGCAATCATGCCGCGCTGACGTTCGCAGACAGCCAGGGCCATTTCGAGCTCAACGTCTACAATCCGATGATGGCCTATAATTTCCTTCAGTCGGTGCAGCTGCTCGCCGACGCCGCCGTCTCCTTCACCGACAATTGCGTCGTCGGCATCGAGGCGCGCGAAGATAATATCAAGGCCGGCCTCGAACGCTCGCTGATGCTGGTCACCGCACTTGCCCCGAAGATCGGCTACGACGCAGCCGCCAAGATCGCCAAGACTGCCCACAAGAACGGCACGACACTGAAGGAAGAGGCGCTTGCCAGCGGCCTGGTGACGTCGGAAGAATATGACGAGATCGTGCGTCCGGAGACGATGATCGGGCCGAAGTAGGGAGGTCGCGCTGCCCCTCATCCGGCTGCCGCCACCACCAACCGGGGTCGAGCCACAGGTCTCGACCCGTCCTTCGGACCCCCGCTCGCGGGGAGAAGGGGATATGCCGCAACGCCTCGACTCCCTCCAGCCTATAGCAAGGCAAACAGCGAAAAATTGTCCATCACGACAGAATTGCCCATGAAATCGAACCGGATTTCTTCGATGTCTTCGAGATTGACCTCGAGAGTGGGGCCGGTGACCTCGAGCTCCTGCTGATAGACGATCTGGCCGTCGTTCAGCGCGGTGAGCGTCAGGTGAAAGGGCGCTGCCGACAATTCGGCGATCGAAACGCTCTGAAAGGTGAATTCCCCGCCATTGAGCATTTTCAAGCTTACGGGCGCAGAACCCGGCGATAGAACGGTATCGCTGAAACCGTCCTCGGTGATGGCGTCGACACCCGGGATGGTATCATAGACATACCCGTTCAGAAGCGTGAATTCGTGACCGCCGTTCACCGAGAGCGCAAAGTTGCGATAGTCAGGCAGAGAGAAATTATCGGCCCTCGATGTGACGCCCATATCGTCGAAATCCAGGATTTCGTGGTATTTATCGCCTTCGTTGACGCCGTCGATCGCAAGGGTCAGCACGCCGAGGTCCGTGCCCCCTGAGCCATCGGACATCTTGAAGCTCAGCTTCTCGATGAGCTGATCGTATTTCGTTAAATTTTTCACGACGTCGAGCGTGTAGTCCAGCTCGTACTCGAAGTGACCGTCAGGTTTCAGTTTGAAGGTTCCGTACTCGCCCCTTATGATCGTTTCGTGGTCAGGCCCATGTTTGGCGTCGATACGCACGCCATTGACGAAGCGAACATACATGTCCGCTCCCTCGGGATCGCTGGAGAGGCGGAGCAGATTCCCGCGGATCCAATTGTCTTCGAAAAAAACGAGAAGGTCGTCGACAGCAGTTGGCTTTGCATTTGTCATTTGAAGCCCCGGCAGGTTAACGCTGCCGGGAATATGGACTGGCCTCGAACCGAAGGCAACCTGGAGTCGTCTTTGTCGAGGCGATTACGCTAGTTTCACCCGTTTCGCGTGGTGCAGCACGCGCGACTCCGGCTTAACCGGCCGGACTCCGGCGCATCCTGATTGCATTTACCCCGCGGCGGATTTAGACCGGTTCCAATCTAGCGACGCCCTACCAGAAAGGTCACTTCGATGGCTGACGATCTCTTCCCGCTCGGCAAGGATGCCACCCCCTATCGCAAGATCAGCGACGACCATGTCTCGGTCGATACGTTCAAGGGCCAGGAGATCCTGACCGTCGAGCCGGAAGGCATCCGCCTGCTGGCCGAAACCGCCTTCGCCGATATCAACCATTTGCTGCGCCCCGGCCACCTGAAGCAGCTCGCCTCGATCCTCGACGATCCCGAGGCAACGGACAATGACCGTTTCGTCGCCTACGATCTCTTGAAGAACGCCAATATATCAGCCGGCGGCGTGCTGCCCATGTGCCAGGATACCGGCACGGCGATCATCATGGGCAAGAAAGGCCGCAGGGTCTGGACCGAGGGCGAGGATACGGCGGCGCTCGCCCGCGGCGTCATGGATGCCTACGAGAAGAAGAACCTGCGTTATTCGCAGCTCGCGCCGGTCAAAATGTTCGAGGAGAAGAATACCAGGAACAACCTGCCGGCCCAGATCGACATCTACGAGGAAGGCACCGACGCCTATGAATTCCTCTTCGTCGCCAAGGGCGGCGGCTCGGCCAACAAGACCTTCCTCTACCAGGGCACGCCCTCGCTCTTGACCCACGACCGGATGATCGACTTCCTCAAGGAGAAGATCCTGACGTTAGGGACGGCAGCCTGTCCTCCCTACCATCTGGCGATCGTCATCGGCGGCACTTCGGCCGAGATGAATCTCAAAACCGTCAAGCTCGCCTCCACCCGCTATCTCGACCAGCTGCCGACCGAAGGCTCGGACAGCGGCCACGCCTTCCGCGACATCGAGATGGAGAAGGAAATTCACAAGCTGACGCAGCAGATGGGCGTCGGCGCCCAGTTCGGCGGCAAGTATTTCTGTCATGACGTCCGGGTCATCCGGCTGCCCCGCCACGGCGCCTCGCTGCCGATCGGCCTCGGCGTCTCCTGTTCCGCCGACCGTCAGGCCAAGGGTAAGATCACCCGCGACGGCATTTTCATCGAACAGCTGGAAACCGATCCGTCGAAATACATGCCCGAGATCGATGAGGCGAAACTGTCGGAATCGACGGTGCGCATCGATCTCAACCGGCCGATGGCCGACGTGCTTGCCGAACTGTCGAGGCATCCCGTCAAGACGCGCCTGTCGCTGTCCGGCACGATCATCGTCGCCCGCGACCTGGCGCACGCCAAGATCCGCGAGCGGCTGGAAAAGGGCGAAGGCATGCCCGATTACCTGAAAAACCACCCGGTCTATTACGCCGGTCCCGCCAAGACGCCGGCCGGTTACGCCTCCGGCTCCTTCGGCCCGACCACGGCAGGCCGCATGGATAGTTACGTCGACCAGTTCCAATCCTTCGGCGGCTCGATGGTGATGCTCGCCAAGGGCAACCGCTCGCGCGCCGTGCGCGAAGCCTGCAAGAAACACGGCGGCTTTTACTTGGGCTCCATCGGCGGCCCCGCCGCCCGCCTCGCCCAGGACTGCATCCGCAAAGTCGAGGTGTTCGAATATCCCGAACTCGGCATGGAAGCGGTCTGGAAGATCGAAGTCGAAAACTTCCCCGCCTTCATCGTCATCGATGACAAGGGCAACGATTTCTTCCAGGAGCTCAACCTGGGGTAGTTTTTTGATGTTGGCATTGAAGGCAGATGAAGGGCAATAAACGGCGTGCCGCGTGGCCCCCTTGCATCCGCCTGTGAGGCAACGTCCTGCACCCTCGCTACGGAAATGAAAAGCAAGCGGCTTGTTCCCTCTTCTCCCCAACGGGGGTCCGAAGGACGGGTTGAGACCCGTGGCTCAACCCCGGTCGGTGGCCCGAAGGGTCGGATGGGGGTGCACGGCACGCACTTCCGATATTTTGCGTGGTTATTGACTATCGGTAGCTCTTACCACGTTCCCATCATCCACCCGCGCCAGGATCTCCGTCGGGAATGCGCCTGTGAAGAGGCCGGTATGTTCCAGCAATAAGGGCCCGCCGGCGAGGACGGTGAAAGCAAGGATGGTGAAAGAAATGGCAGGGGACCTTTCCATGATCTCACGCCCTGATTTTCTCAGAGCAGTCGAGTTTACCACTGGAAATTATCATTCTGAGATACCCAGGCTGAAATAGGAGACGGCCAAAACCAACTGTCGACAAGATGAATATGATCCCGGCGCAGAGAAGAACTGTAAGTTTTTCAGACAACGCTCCCGCGTAACGAGCATGCACTGTCCCGCCAAAGATACGTTTTTCCTTGGAAAATCATAGGCCTGCTTGAGGTATTGGCGCTTGGAGCAGTTGTCGTATGTAATCTTTGGTATATGTCGCTTTAATCTTTTCCCAAGAAATTTAAGCTACCAAATGGAATATTGCCTTTGAATATATGAGGAGTATCGCCGGATGAATACGGCTGTCGCGCCCAAGGTGCAGGTTCCCGACGTGGCGGGGCAGATCACCTATGCCATGCGCTCGATGGGCGTTGCGCCGATACCCCGCAATTACGAACTCTTCTACGAGGCCTATATCGGCTCCAATCCGGCGCTCACTCGGGAACTTGCAGCCCTCGGCGCTCAGGTGACGCAGGCCGAACTCGACGCGCTCGGCGCGAAATATTTCACCAACAGCCCGGTCCGCGTCTTCGACGACGCCCATTCGCGCATATCAGGCGAACTGGATGGCCTGTTGCGGATCCTGCGACAGGAGCAGAGCTCGCTGGAAAGCTATACAAGGCTGCTCGGCGAGACTCATAAGCGCATCACCTCCAAGAGCAATGCCAGCGTCGAATTGATCGAAAACGCCATCGAACTTTTGAGCCAGGCGACCGGCGACACCATGGCGCATGGCGAACGCACCGTCGAGGATGTTGTCCAGCGCTCGCAGGAGATGGACCAGGTTCGCAAGGAACTCGATGAATACAAGCGTATCGCCAACACCGATTCGCTGACGCGCCTTTCCAACCGCCGCGCCTTCGACGAGCGCCTCGCCGCCGTCTTCAACAATCCCGGCATGCGGCCGGTGACGGCGCTGCTGCTCGCCGACATCGACAACTTCAAGAAGATCAACGACACCTACGGCCATCCGGTCGGCGACAAGATCCTTGCCACCGTCGCCTCCGTCATCCGCAGCAACGTCCGGCGCGACGTCTTCGTCGCCCGCGCCGGCGGCGAGGAATTCGCTCTCATCATCGACGGCAATACACCAGAGGAAATCACGGCGATCGCCGAGCGCATCCGCCGGACGCTGGAAACGACCCCGTTCAAGAATTCCCGCACGCGGGTGAACTACGGCCCGATTACCGTCTCGATCGGCATCTGCATGGCTTCCAGCGCCGAGGATGCCGGGGAGCTCTACAGCAAGACCGACATCGCCCTTTACGGCGCCAAGAATGCCGGCCGCAACTGCACCATCCTCTATCAGGACGGCATGCAGAAGGATTTCACCAAGAGTTGGCTGATTTATAAGACGTGAGGGTAATCGGTCGCCGTGCGCACGCTGTCACCACAAGGTGACGGCTTAGACTGTTGTCCGGTTCGCGCCGATGGCTCTCTCGTCCGCCAGGAGTCCGAGGGAACGGACGAGGTAGCCGCTTGCTCCCTCATTCCTGTGCCTGTCACAGGAATCCAGCCACCGCGCGTCTGCGCGGTGAATAACTCTTTGCGACCGTGAAAATGTCTTCCGCGCCCAAGGACTTGGGCGCACTGGATTCCTGTGACAAGCACAGGAATGAGGGAAGAGAGGTGGGTGTCCGCCTCTCGACCCCCCGCCCTACCACATCGTCTTGGCCGCCCGCCCCGGCCATTCCCGGTCGTAGGTTTCCTGGTCGAAATCGCCGGTCGCCGCCTTCAGCATCTGCCCCGGCGTCGGCAGACCTGCCGGATCGGCGAAATGTTCGGCATTCCAGAGTTCGGCCCGCATCACCGCACGCGCGCACTGGAAATAGACCTCGTCGATCGAAATGACAACGACGGTGCGCGGATGTTTGCCGTCCATCACGAAGCTCGAAAGCAGCGCCTCGTCATCGGAGACGACGCCGCGACCGTTGATGCGCATCGTCGTGTTCGAGCCGGGGATCAAGAACATCAGCGCCAGCCTCGGATCACGCACGATATTGGAAAGCGAATCGACGCGGTTGTTGCCGCGCCAGTCCGGCAGATGCAGCGTCTCGTCGTCGACGACCCGCACGACGCCGCCGAGATCGCCGCGCGGCGAACAGTCGAGCCCTTCCGGCCCGACGGTCGCCAGCGCCGCAAAGGGCGAGATCTCGATCATCTCACGGTAGAGCGGCGTCAGCCGCTGCGTCACCTTGCTGACGGAGGCCGGTGACAGCCCGGCGCCATAGATCGTGTTGAGCTCTTCAATACTGCTGATGATTTTCATGAGGCGTCCCGCCGCGGCTGATATCCGGGCGGACGCTACAATGCCGCGCGTCTCGCCGGAAGCTCAAAAAATGGAATGATCTCCGCATCTTTTTTGATGTTTTCGTCGGAAACACCCTCTTCGCCCCGATCTCCTTCGAGAAATGCCGCGATCGCGCCAAGGACGGGGGCCGCGGCAACGATGCGCCGATGCCCGAAGCCGTTCGCCCAGAACAGCCGCACGCTCCTACCCGCCGCGCCATAACGCCTGGCATGGGCCGGCGATACCTCCTTGTCGTCCTCGGCATGAATGACGAGCACCGGCCGGCCGATCGCGCCGACCGTATTGCCGGCGTCGAACTCGTCAAGTCTCCGGCCGGTGACGCGATGGACCCTGTCCTCGAGTGCCGCCTGCGCGGCAGGGCGAAGGCCGATCATCCGGCCGAAACCGGCAAACAGCCAGTGCATCTCGCTTGGCGCGCCGATCAGCACCAGCCGCTCGCAGGTGACAGGCGCCACGCCGGGCAGCAGACCCGCGGCCGAGACCATCAGCGCTGCACCGCCGAAGGAATGGCCGACAACCGCATCGAATGTGCCGAAGCGCGCCTCTGCCGCGGCGATCGCTCCGACCGCAAGCCCCATATGCAGGAAGCGTCCGCCCGCGCGTCCGTGACCGGGAAAATCAAGCGCCACCACCTCCGCACCCGTTGCCGAAAGCATCGAAATAAGCGCGACCATATATTCGGCGCTCGAACCCCAGCCATGCGTCACCAGGAAGCGCTTGCGTTTGCCCCGCGCCCCGCCATTCAGCCGATAGGCATGCGCTTTCGCGCCGCCGGCAAGCTTGAGGGTGAAGCGTTCAGCGTCGGCAAGCCGGGTCGCACCCGCCGCATGCGCCGCCTTCGCCCTTGCTCCCTTCGGCCGCGGCGACGGCGTCCGGCAGAACAGCCGGAACGCCACCCTGCCCGCTAGGTCTGGCGAAACCGCCTGCAAAGTGGAGAAGCCGAGGCGGGTGACCTCAAGCGCAAAATTTGCCATAGTGAGAATCCAAAAGACTGTTCAACACTGAACAATAAAGTACAACAATGAACAAAAATCAATCCCTTCCCTGGGATCATCCGCGTTTTCGCAGCTGGATTGCGGTGGCGCGCGCCTGCCAGCTGATGCAGCAGTCGCTATCCCGCTCGCTGGCCGATCTCGACATCAAGCCGCCGCACCTCGATATTCTGGTCAATCTCTATCGTTTTGAGGGAATCTCGCAGCAGGAGCTGGCGCGCAAGCTGCTGGTCGGCCGCTCCAATATGAGCATGCTGCTCCCGCAGATGGAAAAACGCGGCCTCATCGAGCGGCGCGGCGACGAACGCGACAAGCGCGTGTTGCGCCTCTCTCTGACATCGGAGGGCCGCAAGCTGACCGAGGCGGCGATGGCCATCCAGACCGATCTTATCGAACGCACACTCTCCGACGAGCCGATCGAACAATGCACGGCGACCGCCACTTCGATGGAGCGCATCATCGCCGTGCTGCTGAAAGATCTGCGCGACGACGATTAATGCATGTCGCCCAAAAGTGTGCAGCGGTTTTGGGAGGACGACATGCATAAAACCAAGACATCAAGCGCCTCGTATGAACCCAGTTCGATGCGAGGCGCTTGATGATCAATGCAGCGTCGGCGCTGCCGCCGTGCCGGTCAGCGAACGGTATTCCCAAGCTGCGACGATGATCAGCACCAGCGTCGCCAGAATGCCGAGCAGATAGATCTCGATGAAGGGTGCTGCGAAGGCGAGCAGTATCAGCAAAACGAGGCCGGCGAGATGCGACAGCGGCAGCTGGCCGCTGGTTGCGCCCTTGAACCAGAGATTGCCGAGCAGGAACAGGCCGGAACCGCCGAGCACCGCCGCGGCGATGCCGAGGTTGCCCGTCTCATGCGGATGCGAGAACATGAACTCGACGGCGACCGCATGGACGATGATGCCGGCGAGGATCGGAATATGCCCATAGGTGAAGGCTTGCCGCGCCAAGCTCCCCGGCGTCTCTTCATGTTCGATGCGGCGGGCGGCGCGGCCGTGGCCGAAGCGGAAATACAGCCACCACATGGCGACCGTGCCGATGAAGGCGGTGACGAAGACGATGCTGGTCAGCCCCGAAAACGGCAGCTCCGAAAAGGTGCGGCCGGAAACAAGGATCGCTTCGCCGAGGCAGATGATGACGAAGAGCGCGCAGCGCTCGGCCATGTGTGCGCCGGAAACATCCCAGTCGCTTGGCCTCGAGCGGCCGAGCCCCGGCACGGCAAAACCCGCGGCCGGCCCGATATATTCGATTGCGAGCGCGATCACCCAGGCGATCAGCCGGGCTTCGTGCTCGAGCAGCCCGCCGGCGATCCAGAAGACGCCTGCCGCCACGAGCCAGGCGGTGATGCGGACGAAATTCAAGGTGTTGGCGCGGTCGACGCGGGTCATCGCATAGGTCGTGAACAGCGAGCGCCCGACCTGCATCGCCACGTAGGCGCCGGCAAACAGCAGCCCCTTGTCGCCGAAGGCCTCGGGGATCGAGGCCGACAGCAGCAGCCCGAGCATCATCAGCACCACCAACATGCCGCGCACCGGCATTTTCTCAGGGTCGAGCCAGTTCGTCACCCAGGTGGTGAAGATCCACACCCACCAGACGGCGAAGGTCATCAGCGCCGCCTCGGCCGCGCCAAGCGGCGTGTAGTGGGCGGCGAGCGCATGCGAAAGTTGCGAGATCGAAAAGACGAAAACCAGGTCGAAGAACAGTTCGAGGAAGCTTACCTTGCTGCCGCCGGCGCTGCCCTTGGCGCGCAGCCAGTTCTGTCCGTTCGTCTTCGCCATATGGCCCCCCGATGGCTGGAATTATGGGTCTATTGAAACTGATAGCGGCGCGCTCGTGAGCGTCAGCGCGGCTTCTCCGCCGTGTCGCGGTTCATGCCCTTTTCCCTGAGCTCGTCCTCATAGGCGGAAAACAGCTCAGCGCCCCGTTCGCCGAGTTCGCGTAGATAGGTCCAGGTGTAGATGCCGGTATCGTGCATGTCGTCGAAGCCGATCCGGACCGCGTAATTGCCGGTCGGCATCATCGAGATAATCGCGACATTGCGTTTGCCCGGCACCGTTACCTTCTGCCCCGGCCCATGGCCCTGCACCTCGGCCGAGGGCGACAGCACGCGCAAGAGCTCGGCCGACAGGTCGAAGCTCTGGCCGTCATTGAAAGTCACCGCCAGCCGCTGCCTGTCTTTCGAGACCCGAAGTTCGCTCGGCCAGATATCGCTCATCATTTTGTCCTCTTCTCATGCGAGGAGTAGGCGTTGATCTTTTTCAGCGCAAGCTGAAATTGGCATGCTCGCGCGGGCTGTTTCCCTTGACGCGACAATAGCATATGCCCACATTGATGAGAGTACGGAGAAACAGGTGAACACCAGAGTCGGAACGATAGGCAATGCATCGCCGCTGGTGGCGGATGCACACCCGATGATCGACCCCTTCGGGCGGGCGGTCACCTATCTTCGCGTCTCCGTCACCGACCGCTGCGATTTCCGCTGCACCTATTGCATGGCGGAGAATATGACCTTCCTGCCAAAGAAGGATCTGTTGACGCTGGAAGAGCTCGACCGGCTCTGTTCCGCCTTCATCACCAAGGGTGTCAGCAAGATCAGGCTGACCGGCGGCGAGCCGCTGGTGCGCAAGAACATCATGTATCTGGTCCGCCAGCTCGGCCAGAGGATCGGCTCCGGCCTGGACGAACTGACGCTGACGACCAACGGCTCGCAGCTGTCCCGCCATGCCGAGGAGCTTTATGATTGCGGCGTGCGCCGCATCAACGTTTCACTCGATACGCTCGATCCCGACAAGTTCCGCAGGATCACCCGCTGGGGCGATTTCGCCAAGGTCATGGAAGGCATCGACGCCGCTCAGAAAGCCGGGCTGAAAATCAAGCTCAACGCCGTGGCGCTGAAGGATTTCAACGATACCGAAATGCCGGAGCTTCTGCGCTTCGCCCATGGCCGCGGCATGGATTTGACCGTCATCGAGACCATGCCGATGGGCGAGATCGAAGAAGACCGTACGGATCAATACCTGCCGCTCTCCGAGCTGCGCGCCGATCTGGAGAAGCAGTTCACGCTGACCGATATCGACTACCACACCGGCGGCCCGGCGCGTTACGCCAGGGTCGAAGAAACCGGCGGCCGCCTCGGCTTCATCACGCCGATGACCCATAATTTCTGCGAGAGCTGCAACCGCGTCCGCCTCACCTGCACCGGCACGCTCTATATGTGCCTCGGCCAGAACGACGCCGCCGATCTGCGTGCGAGCCTCCGCGCCACCGAAGACGACGCCCTCCTCCACGCCGCCATCGACGAAGCCATCACCCGCAAACCGAAGGGCCACGACTTCATCATCGACCGCACGCATAACCGTCCGGCGGTGGCAAGGCATATGAGTGTCACCGGTGGGTGAGGCCCGGTCCCCGCAAAGCGGGGAGCGATCGATCCAGTGAATCGATCGCAGGGCCGAACGCCCTGAGCCCAAGCGAAGGGCCGGGATACGGTGCGGCAAACTCCCTCTTCTCTTCTCCCCAGCGGGGAGAAGGTGGCCCGAAGGGTCGGATGAGGGGGCCGCACGGCACAACCTTCATGTTGCCCTTCGCTTACGCTCTGTGCATTCGCGGCTTCGCCGCTCACCCCCTCATCGCCTCGCTATCGCTCCGGCACTTCTCCCCGCTGGGGAGAAGAGGTATGCCGCAACGCCGCGCCACCCCATCACCCAGGCTTACGCGCACAAATCGCAAACCGATCCTGCACCAACCGCTCGAGCCCGCGCAAAAACGGCATCTTGCGCGCCTGCGCCCAATGAATGTCGCCAAGCTTGCGGTCGACCACGATCTCCACAAAACCAGCCTCGCGCAGAAGATCGACAATCGCTTCGGCCGGCATCTGCTTGGAGAAATGCACGCGCGAGCGGATCTTCTGGTGCCGCGCCATCATTTCAGGCGACATGTGGCTCGCCGCCGGCCTGCCGGTCAGCTTCGTCCAAAACTTCTGCAGGCCCTTGACCCAGGTTTCCCTGCCCATATTGCCGTCGACGATCAGCACCCTGCCGCCCGGCTTCAGCACCGAAAACCATTCCTTGAAGGCAGACGCCGGGTCCACCAGTGTCCAGACGAGGTGCCGGTTGGTGATGGCGTCGTAGCTGTCCTTCGGTTCCATGGTGTTTTCGGCGTCGCCGGAAACGAAGCGGATATCGGTGCCGCGCTTCTTCGCCTTGGCGCGCGCCTGCGCCAGCATCGCATCCGACCAATCGAGACCGGTCACCTTGAAGCCGACATCATGCATCAGATGCGAGATGACGGCCGTGCCGCAAGCAAGATCGAGCAGCGGCCGCCCCTGGCCTTCGCCGAGATGCTTCCTGATCAGCCGCTGCCAGCCTTTGCGCTCCGCTTCCGAAAAGATTTCATGGCCGACGCTCTGGTCGAAGGTCGCGGCCCGTTCCGACCAGAAATCGCGAATTTCATCGCGGATGGAGTAGTTTGTATTCATCGAATTCATCGCAGGCACCCCGGCACAACATCAGTTTGGAAATGCTCTAAAACATATAACTTGATTCATAAAGTCATATTTCTTATGCCTGCGGACATTATTCAGACGTCAGGGGAATTTCCAGATGAATTTCGTGAAAATGCTCGCAGTTTCCGCGGCTGCGATTGCCGGCTTGATGCCGCTTTCGGCACTTGCGCAGTCCTTCACCATCAAGGATGTGGCAGGCCGCGAAGTCAGCTTCGACAAGCCGGTCGAGCGCGTGATCCTTGGGGAAGGCCGCATGCTCTACGCCGTAGCACCGATCGAGAAGGAAGATCCCTTCGCCAAGATCGTCGGCTGGCGCAACGATCTCTGGACCACCGACAAGGACGGCTTCAACGCCTATGTCGAGAAGTTTCCCAAGGGCAAGGACCTGCCCTTCCTCGGCAACCTCACAGACGGCACGCTGCAGACAGAAACGGTCGTCAAGCTGCATCCCGACGTGCTGCTGCTGCCGATCGGCAACAAGACCGCAGCCGACGAGGTGAAGCTCGAAGAAATGCTCGCCGGCATCGGCGTGAAGATCGTCTATATCGATTTCCGCGAGCACATTCTCGCCAATACCGAACCGAGCCTGGAGATACTCGGCAAGCTCTTCGGCCATGAGGACCGCGCCAAGGCGGTCGCCGCCTTCTGGAAAGAGCAGATGGCGCGGGTGACCGACAGGCTGAAGGCCGCCAATCCGCCGAAGCCCAACGTCTTCATGTACCGCGCCGCCGGTCTTGTGGAATGCTGCGGCACCTTCGGTCCCGATAATTTCGGCCTGATGGTCGATTGGGCCGGCGGCCACAATCTCGGCTCCGATTTCCTGCCCGGCTACACCGGCTCGATCAACGCCGAGCAGGTCGTCGCCTCCAACCCTGAGGTCATCGTCGTCACCGGTTCCAACTGGAGCCAGACCAAGAACGCCAAGGATTATGTGAACGTTGGCCCCAACGCCGCCGCGACCCTCGATGACAGCCGCAAGGTCCTGAACACGCTGATGGAAAACCCCGCCTTCACCGGTTCCAAGGCGGTTGCCGGCGGCAATGTCCATGCGATCTGGCATCAGTTCTACACCAGCCCCTACCAGTTCGTCGCCGTCCAGCAACTGGCCAAATGGTTCCACCCGAACCTCTTTGCCGATCTCGATCCCGATGCCACCTTCAAGGAATTCCACGAGAAATTCCTGCCGGTCGCCTATCAGCCGGGTTACTGGGTCGACGCCAAGGCCGGTCAGTAAATCGGGATGGCCGAGATCGCCGCACGATCGATCGAAGTGGAAGCCGGGAGAGCGCTACCGCGCGCTTGCCCGGCGCAAGCTTCTGATCCTGTTTGCCATGACGGCAGCGCTTTGTCTGTCCTTCGCCGTCGATCTCGCCTGGGGGCCGGCCCGCTATAATCTCGGCGAGGTCGTCTCCGCCCTCCTTGACCCCGCCTCCGTTTCGGATCAGATCCGCGCCGTCGTCTGGGGCATCCGCATGCCTGTCGCCGTGATGGCGATCGTCGTCGGCGCCTCGCTCTCCGTTGCCGGCGCGCAGATGCAGACGATTCTCGCCAATCCGCTCGCCAGCCCCTTCACGCTCGGCATTTCGGCGGCGGCAAGCTTCGGCGCGGCGCTGGCGATCGTCACCAGCGTTCCGCTTCTGCCTGTCGCGGCCGGGCTGCTGGTGCCGGTCAACGCCTTCGTCATGGCGCTGATCGCCACCCTCTTCATCCATTTCATCTCGCAGGCCCGCGGCGTCTCGGTGCAGACAGTGGTGCTGCTCGGCATTGCCCTGGTCTTCACCTTCAATGCGGCTCTCGCCTTCCTGCAATATCTGGCCTCCGAACAGGCGCTGTCGGCCGTGGTCTTCTGGACGATGGGCAGCCTCACCAAGGCCACCTGGCCGAAGATCTGGGTGACGCTTGCCGTTCTGCTGGCAGCACTGCCGCTCTTTGCCCGCAATGCCTGGGCGCTGACCGCGATCCGCCTCGGCGAAGACAAGGCCGCCAGCTTCGGCGTCAATGTCCGCCGTATCCGGCTGGAAACCATGCTCGTCGTCTCGCTGCTTGCCGCCGTCCCCGTGAGCTTCGTCGGCACGATCGGCTTCGTCGGCCTCGTCGGGCCGCATATCGCGCGCATGATCCTCGGCGAGGATCAGCGCTTCTTTCTGCCGGGTTCGATCCTCTCGGGCGCGCTGCTGCTGTCGCTGACCTCGATCGTCTCGAAGTCGATCATCCCCGGCGTCGTCTTCCCGATCGGCATCATCACCGCGCTGGTCGGCGTACCCTTCTTCTTCTCGCTCATCCTCTCGAACAGGAGCCGGTCATGGTAGCGCTTCAGTTGCAGTCGGTCGGCGCCTATCACGGCCGCAAGCTCTTCGTCGAGGACGTGACGACACCTGTCATGACCTCAGGCGAGGTCGTGGCGGTGATCGGCCCGAACGCCGCCGGCAAGTCGACGCTCTTCAAGCGCATCACCGGCCTGCTCAAGGGCCCGGGCCATGTCGTCGTCGAGGGCTCGAAGGCGAAAAACGCCATCAGCTACATGCCGCAGGATACTTCGGCCAATGCGGTGCTGACCGTCTACGAATCCATCCTGCTCGCCCGCAAGCAGGGCCAGTCCTGGGCCGTCGGCGACAGCGACCTGCGCTTCATCGACCAGATCATGGCAGCGCTCGATATATCAGCCATCGCCTTCCGCGATCTCGGCGCGCTGTCCGGCGGCCAGCGCCAGCTCGTCTCGATCGCCCAGGCGCTGGTGCGCGAGCCAGAGATCATGCTGATGGACGAACCAACCAGCGCGCTCGACCTGCACCGCCAGGTCGAAGTCCTCGACTTCATGCGGCGCCAGGCCCGTGCCAAGGGCATGCTCGTCCTCATCGCCATCCACGACATCAACCAGGCACTCCGCTTCGCCGACAAGGTCCTCGTCATCGCCAACGGCCGCATGCGCGCCTGCGGCGCCCCGAGAGATGTCGTCACCGCCGAGATGCTGCGGGAAATCTACCGGGTCGAGGCTAGGGTGGAGAAATGCTCGCTGGATCATGATCATGTGATTGTGGATGGGACGGCGCATTGAGGTTTTGGGAGGTTGGTTTGTCCCTTGAGGACTAATCAAACCGGTGGCTCAGAAACCGGAAGCGTTAAATCTCAGGCTTATCAGTCATCGAGCGGACCATATCCTTCATTTCGAGATAGTGGATTTTCATCTGATCGCGCCACATGATAACCTGCTCGCGGCTAGGTAGTATCACCGTCGGTATGTTTTCTAGGATGTCGGCCCGCTGGCGGTGTTGTTGAAACAGATCGTTGAGGACAGGTTGATGTCCTTGCAGTTTAACTTCCGGAGCGTCGTTGATTGAGGCGGCCATTCTGCGGCGTGACTCTATAAGCTCGGATTCTGAGCGGATTTCGAGCTCCTTGTCCAAAGATGCGTTGATGCGTCGCTCGGAATCTCCTGCCGCAACCTTCACACGTTCCCACCCCTGCACACTTGGATGATTCAGGTAGTCTTCGATAGCCGGGAAAAGCATCGCGTCCTTGCGGACGAGCTCAAGGTTGATATCTTCGATAAGCTGGAGATAAATAGCCTTCAGCTTTTGTTGCTTCCGCTCGTCCTCACTTATATGAATCAAAGTTAGCGGGACCTTCCAATTATCTGGTATTGGAACGTCGACGGTTCTCTGGTTGTTCTCGAATTTATACTCATTGGATTGGAGAGTGATCTGCATCAGACGTCCGACATCGCCGTAGGACACCTGTTGAATGGTACCCTCTCCGTTGGAGTTAAAGGTCAGGGTCTCTCGTCTCCCCGGAAGGTCGACCACCAATTTCACGTCTGAGGACAGGTTCGGAGTTAGCGCGCTGTCAGGCGGGAGCTGGAAGGTTAAGGGCACGACGCTTGGCGCCTTTGTGAAGTAGTAGCCTCCCACTACGACCAGCACGGCAACGACGACTGGGCCGCCCAACTCCACGGATGTATCCAATTTTTTGCTTGTAAGGGCAGCTCCCGAGCGCATCGCGCCAAACAAGAATAAAGCCGTCGTTATACCGAGGACGGCAAGCAAAACATAGTTAAAGAGATGCATAGTCGGCTGAGCCGTCAATTGGCGTCCTGCGTAGAAAATGCCAATTGCAATAGCAATTGCAACGAAGAGATTCAAAAAACCAAGTACCGCGTACCCTATAGCTCCAATGGGCTGTTCGATTGGTGGCGGAGGAACCGGCTTCTCCAGAGGTACTTCCTTATCCTGCGCAATATCAGGCATCATCCCCGCTCCAATTCAATTGCACTTAGAGAAATGTACAATTTTTAATTGGTTTGTGGAGTCTTTATTCACAGGGTCGCGTTCAGCCGAAAAAGTTGGGGTTGTCCTAATTCCGCATCGCGGGCGGCATTATGTATGACTGAGGCAGCATTGCGCTAGCCGGCACTCATAATGCGTCGGTCCACTCTATCGATGTCTCGGCCATATCTTCTTCGCGTATCTGAGGTAGAATAATTAGGCCTAGCCATTCCTTCAACGAAAATAAAGGAATTAAATCCTTATTACTTAGCATAACCGTTTTGTTGCTATATTATTGGAATACGTGACAAAGTTAGGAGAATATACCTAGTTACCGAAGAGACGAACGATACCCGAAAATATCGCGATAAAACTCGAATTGTGATGACGCCCGAAATGATAGAGGCTGGGGTGAAGACTGCTTGGACAGCACCATCACCTCCATAGATTGTGGAGGATCAGGTCCGTAAGATTTATCCGGCTATGGAGGCAGAAAAATATCGTCAGGGTGCCGGGTGACGCTTCCGAACGTCATCGATCAGCGGCTGCAATCCGCGCAATGCAACTCTTGCCATTGCCTTCAATACGCGAACGCCCGCCGGAAGCCCGCCTATGCCGAACATTTGGCCTACCTCCTGAAGTAGTTTGTATTCTTGTTTAGGATTTGGGTCGTAGTGAACTCCGCCGGCCACGTTTGAAACGTGACGAATGATTTCCTTTATAGAGATGGCCGCGCCTGAAACGATCATCACCTTGTGCGCCATGAACTCATCCAGGTTTAGACGCAGCGGTTCTTGGGGTCTCGCGCGGGTCTGAGGATCAACTCCATCCTCAAGAGAACGAAAGGTTACGTAGGCCTCAAAAGGGTCTGGTCCGCCATCGAAGTGCCCGACCTCGAATCGCAGCTTCACCTTGTTTGTGTTTGCGGCACCTGCCAAGCAATGCTGATCGAGCAAGAGTTGCCTGAGACGTGCAGCGAGGTCTAAGATTTCGATCTCACGGTTCGACTCCAGCAGAACTTGAACCTGCTCGCACCGTTCAAGAAACAAAGGTTCCGGTCTCATGATAACAAAGCCCCTTCCTGAGCAAGAGTTGAGCGAAGAAGAGACTGCGCGCCGACGCGACAATGCCTTGCGACATGCGATGAAGACCCGTCCACCCAAACAACGGGCGAAGGGGAAGCCAAAGAATGAAAAGAGTCAATCCTCGGTTGATAAGCGCTGACGCTTGCTAAGGACCATAAGTCGCCGCGCTTTCTGCTTAGGCGTGAGCGGCTTGGTAAGGTTGGTCATACGGAAGGCGCTTACCAGAAGCACCGCGAATGGCCTCTTCTGCCCGTTCACGATCTGAAACTTTGAGCGCGGCGCGGCGATTGTAGCGGAAATCGAACTCGGCAAGGTAACGGTGAAGATGGGCTTCGTTTGCCGAAGCTTCAAGACGCGAGAACTTGTCCTGAGGTGCGATCCCTCGAAGGATCCCCCCTCAACACTGCTCCCTGCCTCCCACACCCAGCCTAATCACAATAAATCTTCCCACCCTTGCGCGACCGCAAATCAAAGTGAAAATGATTCCAATGCTCCGGATTGCTCCCCGGCCCGGCCCCAGCACGGTGTTGAAATACCGGCAGCCGTCGGTGCGCACGGCTTTCAGCAGGCGGCCCTCGTAGTAGGAGAACAGCCCCTTCTTGAGCACGTCGATCTCGTGGCCGTTTTTCAGCACGAATTTGCCGACGTCGATGGGGTTGCCACGGGCGTGTTCGGACATCGGATTGTATTTCTGCCGGCTGTTGTTCATGCGCCGGCAGGAATAGCCGCCGAGCGGCTCGATCGTCTTGATGCCGGTCCAGTAGCGGATAGCGGGCCGAAGGCGCTAGCTGCTTCTTCACCCATTTGGCGAAGGCAAGCGTCATCCCACTCCGCCGAGATGCTGCGCGAGATCTACAGGGTCGAGGCGCGGGTGGAGAAATGCTCGATGGACCACGATCATGTTATCGTGGATGGGACGGCGCATTAAGGCCCGCAAAACCACCCGTCAGTCGATCAATCGCTGCGCGGTAAACTTGTCCGTAACCAGCATGTCGATGACCCCCACGCGGAGCGCGCCGGCGATGGCTTCGGTCTTTTTGGATCCGCCGGCAAGCGCAATAACCCGGTCCACCCGTTCGAGATCCTCAAGCGGAAGCCCTATGACCCGGTCATCCAGGGGTGTCTTGACCGGCTTGCCGTTTTTATCGAAGAAGCGAAGCGAGATATCGCCGACGGCTCCCGCTTCCGCGAGATCAGACAGTTCGCGAGACGAAAAGATGTTGCCGGATCGTGCGAGAAGTTCGGACGGTTCGACTGCTCCGATTCCGACGATCGCAAGCGTTATGCTGCCGAACAGGTCCATCGTCTCGCGCACGAACGGGTCGGCCTGCATCAGAAGTTTTGCCTCTCTGGACGACGTAACGCCCTGCACAGGCAGCAGTTTCGGCTCGGCGCCGGTCAGCCGGGCAAGCCGCGTGGTCAGCTGCGTCGCGTGCGTCTGCACGGAAGGATCGCCCATGCCGCCAAGGGTCTGGACGACATATTTCACCTGAGCACTCTTCTGGGGATGAATGTTCTCGACCATCTTGAAAATGGTCTGGCTCCAGCTCGAAACGCCGATGATCTCTCCCGGCGCAAGCGTCACCTCCAGGAGATGAGCCGCTGCCTCTCCGATACGGGCCATGATGGCGCCGTCCCGATCTTCCGTGCACTCGACGACAATCGCCTCCGGCAGATCGTATTTCTCGCGAAGCGCGCCCTCTAGCTCGCTGTAGGTGCCGGCGGGAGGGATGACGCTGGTTCGCACGATGTCTTCAGCCTCGGCACGCTTGAGCATGCGCGACACCGTCGCCTGCGACAGGCGAAGATGCTGGGCGATATCCGCCTGTCGCCGTCCCTCCATATGGTACATCTGGGCGACCCTTGAAATGAGGCGGAGTTCGTTGAGGCGAGTCATCGCTAATCCCAGAGTGAATTTTTATTCACCTTTAGCCGTTGTTTCGCGGGACGTCGAGCGGGCGAGCGCATCATTCCAGGTATCGAGCAGGACCGCGCGATCCACGGCTTGCGGCTCGAAGGTTTGCGTGTTTCGCGGCAGCTCCGCGACCATGTGGAGATCGCTCCACAAGCCGAGTGACAGCCCCGCCAGATAAGCAGCGCCCAAAGCCGATGCCTCGGGTGCTTCGCATTGGATCACCGGATGGTCGATGAGGTTGGCGACACACTGCATCAGGAAGCGGTTCTGGCTCGGTCCGCCATCCACATAGAGCGCGCCGAGCGCGCCGCCGCTCTGTGTGCGCATGGCCGCGATCACGTCATGCACCTGGAAGGCAATGGAGTCGGTGACCGACCGAGCCATTTGCGCGCGTGTCGTGTTGAAGTTGATCTGCGAGAACAGGGCACGGGCGTCGGAGTTCCAATAGGGTGCACCCAGTCCCACGAATGCCGGCACGAAGCCGGGTCCGCCCGGCTCGGCGCTCGCCGCAAGTTCGACAAGGGCCGCCACGTCAGCAAGGCCAAGAATATCAGCCATCCAGGGCAGACTGGCGGCGCAGACGAGAATATTGCCTTCGAAAGCGAAAGTCGGCTTTCCCCCGATACGCCAGGCGACGGTGGTGGTGACGCCGTTGCGTGGGGGAATGAATCGCGCAAGCGTCGTCATGACAGAAGAGCCGGTTCCGAAGGTCACCTTGCCGTCGCCAGGCTTAAATGCACCGTGACCGAAAAGGGCAGCATGGCTGTCGCCGATCGCTGCCATGATGGGAGTGCCATCCGCCACCCCTGGCAACCCCTGCGTTCTGCCGAAATCGGCAGAGCTGTCGAGCACCTCGGGCAGCAGCGCGATGTCGACGCCGAAAATCTCGCCGAGTTCCTCGCTCCATCGCTGCTCCCGGAGATCGAACAACTGGCTCCTGGCGGCATTGGAAGCATCGCAGGCATGCCGGCGCCCGCCCGTCAGGCAGTGGACCAGCCAGCTGTCGATCGTTCCCAGCCGCACCGATCGTCCGGCCGGAATACGGTCGAGCAGCCATCGGAATTTCGACCCCGGGAACATCGGATCCAGTGGCAGGCCCGTCAGCGCCTGCACCCGGTCAAGGTGGCCTTCGGCGATGAGACCTTCGCAATCCGGTGCCGTTCGGCGGCACTGCCAGCTCACCACCGGCCCGAGCGCCTCCCCCGTGTCGGCGTCCCAGGCCGTGACCGACTCGCGCTGATTGGAAATCGCCACGGCCTCGACAGCCACGTTGGGGGCGGCCTTCAGGCAGGCGTCGATCGCCTCGCAGACGGATGCGTAGAGCCGGCGCGGGTCTTGTTCGACCCAGCCCGGCTTCGGATAGGAAATGCCGACAGGAGCCGAACCTCTGCCGACGATTTCTCCCTTTTCGGAAACGAGTACTGCCTTTGAATTGGTCGTGCCCTGGTCGATTGCCAGAATTGCCCGCATTCCATCCTCCTCAGATCGGGCGCCGGCCGGGACGACGAAAAAGCGTCCCGGCTGGTCACGCGATCCCGGTTACTTGCGCTTGATCAGCGACTGTGCGGCGTCGGCGATTGCGGACGGCGCCATCCCGAATTCGTCGAGCAGGAACTCTGCCGAGCCGGTCGGAGCGTAGACGCCGGGAACGCCGAGACGTTTCATCGGAACCGGAGCATTGTCGACCACCACTTCGGCGACCGCGGAGCCGAGCCCGCCGAAGATCGAATGTTCTTCGGCCGTGACGATCGCTCCGGTTTCCTTCGCCGCGGCGATGATAGCCTCCTCGTCGATCGGACGCACCGTTGCAAGGTTGAGCACTCTGGCATCGATGCCGCGGCCTGCGAGGATTTCGGCAGCCTTCAAAATTCGATGAGTCAAAGTGCCGTTGGCGATAAGGGTGACTTGGGAACCCTGGCGAAGGAGATTTGCCTTGCCAAGTTCGAACTTATGGCCTTCCGGAAGGAGGTCGGGCACCCCTACCCGCGACAGACGCAGGAAACAGGGCCCGTCATAGGTCGCTGCCCAGGCAACAGCGGCAGCGGTTTCGATGCGGTCACAAGGTGCAATCACCGGCAGATTGGGCAGGACCCGCGTCCAGGCGAAGTCTTCGATCGAGTGATGGGTCGGACCGAGTTCGCCATAGGCCATTCCGGAAGAAATGCCGACCAGTTTGACGTTGGCATTCGAATAGGAAATATCGGCCTTGATCTGCTCCAGGGACCGCCCCGTCAGAAACGGAGCAGCGGCGCACACGAATGGAAGACGTCCGCCGTTGGCAAGGCCTGCTCCAACGCCGACCATGTTCTGCTCGGCGATGCCGACGTTTACGAGGCGATCCGGAAATTTCGACTTGAAGCCGCCGAGCTTGGAGGAACCGACCGAGTCGTTGCAGACTGCAACGATCGTTTCGTTTTCAGCAGCCAGCCGCTCAAGCGTGGCAGCGAATGCATCGCGGCAATCGTAAAGCTTGGGTGGGTTTATTGGCGCGTTCATTACAGGGCCTCCGACAATTCTGCCAATGCGATTTCGTATTGTTCCTTGCTCGGTACCTTGTGGTGCCAGTCGACCCGGTCCTGCATGAACGAGATTCCATGGCCCTTGTTGGTATGGGCAACGATGCAATGTGGTCTTGCCCCCCGGCGTTCGAGAGCGGGAACGACTTCGCTCATATTGTTCCCGTTGATTTCGGTGACCTCCCAATCGAACGCCTCCAGCTTCGGACGCAGCGGCGCGAGATCATTGGTTTCGGCCAGCGCCGCGCCCTGCTGGAACCTGTTGTGGTCGATGACCAGCGTCAAATTGTCGAGCTTGAACTGGGCGGCCGCCATGATCGCTTCCCAGTTGGAACCCTCCTGCATCTCACCGTCGCCGGTGACGACATAGGTGTGATATTTCGCGCCTGAGAGCTTGGCGGCTTTCGCCATTCCTATGGCGACCGGAAGACCGTGACCGAGCGGCCCGGTATTCGTTTCGACGCCCGGAACCTTGTTGCAATTTGGATGCCCGTTCAGCCTCGAATGCGGCTGCAAAAAGGTGGAAATCTCCTCCTCCGGGATAAAGCCACGTTTGGCGAGCGTCACATACAGAGCGCATGCCGTATGTCCCTTTGAAAGAACGAACCTGTCGCGGCCTGGATGTTTGGGCTGATCCGGCCAGACATTCAGCACCCTGAAATAGAGCGCCGTCAAAATGTCGATGACCGACATTTCCCCGCCAATATGGCCGGCGCCCGCTTCGAAGACCGCCTGAAGATCGCGCAATCGGATTTCGCGGGCGATGCGCTCAAGTTCTGTCGTATCCATGAGTTCCTCTTGCATAAATATTCATTCATCAATATTTTTGCACAAGAAGCCGATTAGTCAAGCCCTTAAGCGAGCCTGACAGCAGCTGACGCCAGAGCAAATCCTATTGACAGCCGGAAAGCAAGTTGTTAATGAATTTTCCAGCAGGTGTGAATATTTATTCCCTCCTGAACGAATATCGGATACAAGCCTACGCAGAGGGAGGAGCAATGGTGGCGCTCGATATCAATGAACACAGGCTTTCCTCCGGTGCGTGGTTGAGCAAGCTCAAGGGAGCGACCGGTCCACTCGTGGGACTGCTCGTGCTGTGCGTCTTTCTGAGCTTCAGCACAGACACGTTTCTTTCGGTTCGAAACGGCCTCAACATCCTCGACCAGATCACTGTTCTCGGCATCATGGCCGTGGGAATGACGTTCGTCATCCTCATCGGCGGCATCGATCTCTCTGTCGGCTCGGCACTTGCCCTGGCGATGATGGTCATGGGCTGGACCGCCAATGTCGCCGGCCTGCCGCTGCCTGTCGGCATCGCCTTTGCGCTGATCGCCTCGGCGGTATCAGGCCTGATCGTCGGACTTCTGGTGACGCAGTTCAGGGTTCCAGCCTTTATTGCCACGCTTGCAATGATGTCTGCAGCTCGCGGCGTTGCAAACATGATCACGGACGGCCAGCAGATCGTCGGATTCCCCGACTGGTTCATGATGCTGGCGATCGATCGCCATTTCGGCGTCATGACAGCCACGGTGTTTCTGATGCTTGCGGTTGTTCTCGCGGCCTGGCTTTTCCTGCACTTCCGATCCGAAGGGCGCATGCTCTATGCGGTGGGCGGAAACTCCGAAGTCGCGCGCCTGGCCGGCATCAACGTCCCGCTCGTGACGATCGGCGTCTATGTCATGAGTGCCGTTCTTGCGGGACTTGCCGGCGTCGTGCTCGCCGCCCGACTGGATTCCGTCCAGCCATCCAGTGGCCTGGGTTATGAACTGGACACCATCGCCGCGGTCGTCATCGGCGGGACTTCGCTCTCCGGCGGCGCGGGCGGCATCGGGGGAACGCTGATCGGCGTTCTAATCATCGGTGTGCTTCGCAACGGCCTCAACCTTCTCAACGTCTCACCGTTTCTTCAGCAGGTGATCATCGGCATCGTCATCGTGCTCGCGGTCGGCGCGGAGACCATTCGTCGGCGTCGCGCCTGACGAGCAGGGTCCGCCGTGTTGGCGGACCCGGAATTCCGCCCCGGAATGTTGGGGCGGATCAATACCCCGAGGGGGAGGACATACCCGAGGGTTCCATCAAACAACGGAGGAAATACAATGAAAATTGCGCGCACCATGCTCGCGTCTGCTGCACTTCTCGGCCTCATGCTCGGTCCCGTACACGCGGCGGAACTGAAGAAGCTCGGCCTGGCCGTTGCCAATCTTCAGGCAAACTTCTTCAACCAGATCAAGCAATCGGTCGAAGCCGAAGCCAAGAAGCGCGGCATCGAAGTCATCACGGTTGACGCCAAGGGCGACGGCCCGACACAGGTCAACCAGATCCAGGACCTCCTGACTCAGAAAATCGACGCGCTGATCTACATTCCGGCAGGTGCGGCGGCTGCGACCGTTCCGGTCAAGCTCGCGAAGAGCGCTGGTATTCCGGTCGTGAACGTTGACCGCAACGCCGAGGGAGCGCCCGGCGATACCTTCCTTGCAACGGATTCCGTCGCCTCTGCCAAGGCGGTGTGCGACTACATCCTGAAGGAAGCCGGCGGCAAGGGAAAGATGGTCATCATCCACGGCCAGAAGGGCACGACGCCGGAGGTCGATCGCTCGAAGGGCTGTGCTGAATCTCTGAAAGCATATCCTGATGTCAAGGTTGTCGCCGAGCAGTTCTCGAACATCTGGAGCCAGGACGAAGGCTTCCAGATCATGCAGAATATGCTGCAGGCAAATCCGGACGTTTCGATCGTGTTCGCCCAAGCCGACGGTCTCGCCCTTGGCGCCGCCCAGGCGATCAAGGTCGCCAATCCATCGCAGAAGATCGTGGTTGGTGGTTTCGATGGCGACACCGCAGCTCTCGAAGCCCTCAGCAAGGGCGTCTTCAACGTAACTGCGACCCAGCAGACACAGAAGATGGGCCGCGATGCGGTTGAAAATGCCGCCAAGCTTGTCGCCGGAGAAAAGGTGCCGCCGGTCCAGCTCATGGATGCCACGTTGACGACCAAGGAAAACGTCGCAGGCTTCATCGCCAACCATCCGTAACGCATCGGCCCGAAAATCGGAATCGATTTTCGGAAAGCACGATGCGTAGATTCAAAGCGTTAGAGCGTCCTTTGTGCGTCCAAACGGACGCACGGCGCTCTAATAAGTCGAGGTCTTGAGGAGGTGTGCCATGACTGACCCGGTTCTTTCCCTGAGGGGCATATCCAAGTGGTACGGGCCGCTCCAGGTTCTGAAGAATGTCAGCTTGGACGTCTATCCGGGCGAAGTGGTTGCACTTCTCGGTGAAAACGGAGCGGGCAAGTCGACGCTATCGGGCATCATCGCCGGGTCCCGCACACCGTCCGAAGGATCAATGACATGGCTGGGGCAACCTTATGCCCCGGCCACCCCTAGGGAAGCGATCGACAAGGGCGTCGTCCTGATCCACCAGGAACTGCAGCTTCTGCCGCAGCTGTCGATCGCGGAAAACGTCTTCATCGGACGCTGGCCGATGAAGAACGGTGTCGTCGACCGTGCCCAAATGGTTCGCCGGGCCCAGGACCAGCTCGCGCGATTGAACCTTCACATACCCGCAACGCGAACGGTCGCCGGCCTTTCGACAGCAAATCAGCAGCTCATCGAGATCGCCAAGGCTCTGGCTCTCAACGCAAAGCTGCTGATCCTCGATGAGCCGACAGCCGCGCTTGGCGGCGCGGAGACGGAAGCTCTCTTCGAACAGGTGCGGAAGCTTCGCTCGGAGGGCGTCGGCATCGTCTACATCTCCCACCGCATGGAAGAGATCAAGCAGATAACCGACCGGATCGTCGTTCTTCGCGACGGTGAGCGCGTGCAGGAATTCTCAGACAGCGCGACCCCGGTGCGCACGATCGTCGAGAGCATGGTCGGACGCCCGCTTGACCGCTTGTTCCCCACCCTGCCCGTTCCGACAGACCGTCCGGTACTCCAGGTATCCGGGCTGAGCTCGCCTGATAACGCGTTCCGTGACGTTAACTTCGAGGTGCGGGCCGGGGAAATTCTCGGGATTGCCGGATTGGTCGGCGCCGGCCGCACCGAACTGGTGCGCGCCATTTCGGGCGCGGACCCAATCAGTGCAGGTTCGATCAAGCTGGAAGGCGAAGAACTCAGGCTGCACGATCCGGCGGACGCCATCGCCAAGGGGATCGTGATGGTTCCGGAAGACCGCAAGGAGCAGGGCCTGATCGTCGGCCACCGGATCAGCGAGAACATTATCTACGCCAATCTCGACAAGCTGGGCGGGCGTTGGATTACGCCGCGCATCAAGCGCTCGTTTGCAGAAAAGGCGGTTGCCAAGTTCGGCGTCAAGGGCCGCGCAGAGCAATACGCCTCGGACCTTTCCGGCGGCAACCAGCAAAAGGTCGTGATCGCCAAGTGGCTTATGCGCGATCCCAAGGTCGTCGTGCTCGACGAACCGACGAGAGGCATCGACGTCGGCGCCCGGGCGGGCATCTACGACATCATCGTCAATCTTGCCAAACAGGGCGTGGCGGTCATCGTCGTCAGCTCGGATCTCGAGGAAGTTCTCGGAGTCTCCAATCGCATTCTCGTACTTGCCCAGGGCAAGCAGGCGGGGATCCTCAATCGTGACCAGGCAAATGACGTTTCGGTCATGGAGCTAGCCACCATCTAAACAGACAGAGAAAGGAAGAGCGGTGTCCGACATCACTCTGAACGCCCCGAAGCTTTTCGATCTCAGCGGCCAGGTCGCCATCGTGACCGGAGCCGGGAGCGGCATTGGGCAGCGCATTGCCATCGGCCTTGCGCAATGCGGCGCCGACGTGGCGCTGCTCGACCGTCGAACCGACGACGGACTGGCCAGAACGGCCGAACACATTCGCGCCGCCGGCCGCCGCTCGATTGAGATCGCGGCTGACGTCACGAGCAAATCGTCCCTTGCAGAGGCCGTCGCCCGTACCGAAGCGGATCTCGGCCTGTTGACGCTTGCCGTCAACGCTGCAGGCATCGCTAACGCGAACTCGGCGGAAGAGATGGAAGAGGATCAATATCAGACGTTGATGGACATCAACCTCAAAGGCATATTCCTTTCCTGCCAGGCCGAGGCTCGCGCCATGCTGAAGAATGGACGCGGCTCCATCGTCAACATCGCCTCCATGTCCGGTGTGATCGTAAACCGGGGGCTGAGCCAAGCGCATTACAACGCCTCCAAGGCGGGCGTCATCCATATGTCGAAGTCTCTGGCGATGGAATGGGTCGACCGCGGCATTCGCGTCAACACCATCTCCCCCGGATATACGGCGACGCCCATGAACACCCGTCCGGAGATGGTTCATCAGACCAAGCTCTTCGAAGAGCAGACGCCGATGCAGCGTATGGCATCGGTCGACGAGATGGTCGGACCGGCGGTGTTCTTGCTGTCGAATGCAGCAAGTTTCGTGACCGGCGTCGATCTTCTCGTCGACGGCGGCTTCTGCTGCTGGTGATAACTGAAAAAATGAACGGTCTCGCTTCCTCCCTGGCTGAGATCGAGGCGCTGAAGGAACGGGCAAGACGGCGTGCGATATCGTCGTCTTGCCCGCCCTTCACGCCGATAGAACGGGTAGAGGAGTCGGGCGTCGTCATCGGCGCTCAAGACGGCCTGAATTCCCCGAGATTATCTCGGGCAGCCGTTCGAGCTCCAATAAGCATCACAGCGCAGATCGCACCCAGATTTGCTGTTTGTTGACGGATACCGGGAAGGAAAGAGCATGAAACGCTTTGAGCAAAAGACTGTCGTCATTACCGGGGCTAGCCGCGGCATCGGCGCGGCGATCGCCAGGCGCTTTGCGCGCGAAGGCGCCAATCTCGTCGTCTCGGCCAACGAGGAGCTGGTCCACGGCGTTGCCGATGGGATCCGGGCCGAAGGCGGCAAGGCAATCTCCTTCATCGGCGACGTCACCGACAAGGCGGGCGTCATTGCCCTCTATGATGCCGCCGAGAAGGAATTCGGCGCGGTCGACGTCTCGATCCAGAATGCCGGCGTCATCACCATCGCCCGCATCGAGGATCTGACCGAAAACGAGTGGGACAAGGTCATGGCCGTCAACACCAAGGGCGTCTTCCTCTGCGCCCAGGAGGCCATTCTGCGCATGCGCAAACACAAGCGCGGCGGCCGCATCATCAACACCGCCTCCGGCCAGGCCCGCGACGGCTTCATCTACACGCCCCACTATGCCGCCTCGAAAATGGGCGTCGTCGGCATCACCCAGAGCCTGGCCAAAGAAGTCGCCACCGAAAAGATCACCGTCAACGCCTTCTGCCCCGGCATCATCGAAACGGATATGTGGGCCTATAACGACCAGGCCTGGGGCAAGCTGCTCGGCAATTACGCCCCCGGCGAATTGATGAAGGAATGGGTCGAGGGCATCCCGATGAAACGCGCCGGCTCCGGAGAAGACGTCGCCGGCCTGGCGACCTTCCTCGCCAGCGACGACGCCGCCTACATCACCGGCCAGACGATCAATGTCGATGGTGGGTTGATTATGTCTTAGGCGGGATGCAGACCATGGGCCGGCGGTACTGACTTCGCTGGCGCTCAGCGAAGCCAGGTAATTAAGGATGCGCCGTGTAGCCCCCTCATCTGCCTGCCGGCATCTTCTCCCCGCTGGGGAGAAGGGACTCGTGGCAGCGCCTCGCTCCCCATTGCGACCTTTGCGGTAGGAAACGATGGTCGGCGGTTTGCTCCCCCTTCTCCCCAGCGGGGAGAAGATGCCCGTCAGGGCAGATGAGGGGGGGGTGAGGAGCGTCAGCGACGAACGCCTTGAGCGGTAAGCGAAAGGCATATGGCTGCTTCAGGTCAAATCCTCCATTCAGCTTCAAAATGAAACGCCCCCTCACCCATCCTAAGTCCGGCTGATCGACACCCCGCCATCCGCCAGCATCGCCGTGCCCGTCACGAAGCTCGCCATGTCGGACGCCAGGAACAGCGCGGCATTGGCGATTTCTTCCGGCTGGGCCATGCGCTTCAGCGCATGCAGCCCCTCGACGAAAGCGAGCACCTCCGGCGTCGCATCAGGCGCGTTGGTGATGCTGGCGGGTGTGTCGGTGCCGCCGGGAAGCAGGGCGTTGACGCGGATGTTCTGTCGGCCGAGTTCGGCGGCGAGCACCTGCACGAAGCCAATCAGTCCCGCCTTACCAGCCGCATAGGCGGCCATGCCCGGCATGCCGGCGGTGTAGCCGACGAAGGTGGAGGTGAAGATCAATGATCCGCCGCCTTTTCCCATCGCTGCCGACTGATGTTTGGCGCCGAGGAAGGCGGCGGTGAGATTGGTCTCGATCGTTTCGCGCCAGCCTTCCAGCGACAGTCCGGCAACCGGCCCCATCTCACCAAGGATGCCGGCATTGTTGAAGGCGATGTCGAGCCGGCCGAAGCGCGAGACCGCCATGTCGGCAAGCCTTGCCTGCAGCGCCTCGTCCCTGACGTCGCCCGATAAGGCGACAGCCTGTCCGCCCTCCGTCTCGATTTCGGCGACGACGGCATCCAGCGCCTCCTGTCGCCTTCCGGTGACCACGAGCTTCGCACCCTCTCGCGCAAAGAGCTTTGCCGCCGCGCGGCCAATGCCGGAGCTTGCGCCGGTGATGATCGCGACCTTGTCGTTCAGAAGTGTCATGTTCGTTTCTCCTCAGTTGTCGAGGCATCCGACATCTCAAACATCAGGCCATGCAGCCACCCGTTTCCCGCGCGGACAAACCAAAACTGCCGACAGTCGATGCTTTCAGCCGGCGATCCGTTCCAGCCGAAGGAGGATGATCGTCCACCGGAAATCGGAATTCGCCTTCTAAAACGCTGCTTTGCTGTGGTTTCCAAACACGCGCCTGCCGCAGCGTCAGCACCATTGTGCGCCGCATCATCGATTTATCCCGGGTGTGACATTCATCCGATTCCCTTCATGTATCTTCCCGACTAAGAAGGGGCGCACAGGTAACGGGAATCTCTTCATGCCGCGGTCACGCAATACTGAGGGCGCCATCTATATGAGCATGGCGATGGCCGGCTTTTCCGCCAGCGATGCTCTCTCCAAATCCGTGGTCGCCTATATGAATGCCGGGGAGATCATGTTCCTGCGCGGCCTCTTCACCAGCCTGCTCGTCTATCTGATCGCCAGGAAAATGGGCGCTCTGCGCTCCTGGCGTATCGTGCTGCAGCCGATCATCATCCTCCGCATCATCTGCGAGATGTTTTCCGCCGTCACCTATATTACCGCGCTCGGCATGATGCCGATCGCCAATGCCTCGGCGATCCTGCAGTCGCTGCCGCTGGTCGTCACCTTCGGTGCCGCCCTCTTCTTCCGCGAGCCCGTCGGCTGGCGGCGCTGGTCGGCGATAACAGTCGGCCTCGTCGGCGTGATGATCATCATCCGCCCCGGACCGGAAGGTTTCACCGCCGCCGCCCTGCTCTGCGTCGGCGCCGTGCTGACGACGGCCGGCCGCGATCTTGCCACCCGCTCGATCGACCCGGAGATTCCCTCGCTGATGATCACCGTCATCACCGCCATCTCCATCTCTTTCTTCGGCGCATTGCTGATCCCGGTGCTCGGCGGCTGGCAACCGGTCAGTGCGACCTCGCTCGGACATCTGCTGCTCGCTTCGGTTCTGGTGCTCGTCGGCTACCAGTCGGTCATCCTCGCCATGCGCACCGGCGAAATCTCCTTCGTCGCACCTTTCCGCTATACCAGCCTGATCTTCTCCTCGCTCCTCGGCTTTTTCTTCTTCGCCGAAGTGCCCGACAGCTGGACGCTCCTCGGCGCTGCAATCGTCATCGCTTCCGGCCTCTATACGTTCTATCGTGAAGCCAAGCGCCGCGTACCCCCGATCGCGCAGGAATCCGCGCCGCGCTCACCGGTTTGAGGCAGGATGATGACTGAATTCCCGCTCGACAGATCCGATATAGCAGGCGTCGTGCTGGCCGGCGGCCGCTCGCAACGCATGGGCCGCGACAAGGCGGGCGTCATGCTCGGGGCCGAAAGCCTGCTCCGCCATGTGCTCGACCGGCTCTCGCCGCAGGTTTTTTCCGTTGCCGTCAATGCCGATGCCGCCGCCGAAGCCGTGCCCGTCATGCCCGACCGTATTCCCGGCAAGGCAGGACCGATGGCCGGCATCCATGCGGCCATGACCTATGCCGCCGGCCTTCCCGCAATCAGCCATGTCGTCACCGTCTCTGTGGATTGCCCGTTCTTCCCGACCGATCTCGTGGCCCGGCTGGCGGCATCGCTGGAACGGCCGTCGCAGATCGCCATCGCCGCCTCCGAAGGCCGCAGCCATCCCGTCTTCGGGCTGTGGCCGGTGACGCTCGCGGCCGATCTCGAAGCCTGGATCGCCACCGACGAAAAGCGCCGCGTGCGCGACTTCCTGTTGCGGCATGACGTGACGGAAGTGGCGTTTCCGCTGCATCCGACCCGCGCCAGCCTGCTCGATCCCTTCTTCAACATCAACACGCCCGACGATCTCGTCGAGGCGGAACGCTGGCTGGAGGCCCTTCGCGCATGACCGCACCGAAAATCTTCGGCATTGCCGGCTGGAAGAACTCGGGCAAAACAGGGCTCGCCGTCCGGCTGGTAACGGAGTTCACCCGCCGCGGCTACAGGATCTCGACGATCAAGCACGCCCATCATGATTTCGACATCGACAAGGTGGGCGCCGATAGCTACCGCCACCGGCAGGCCGGCGCCCACGAAGTCACCATCGTCTCCGGCACCCGCTACGCCATCATGCACGAGTTGCGCGGCGCCCCCGAACCTGCGTTCGAGGAGATTCTTGCCCGTCTCGCGCCCTGCGATCTCGTGCTGATCGAAGGTTACAAGCGCGAACCGATCCCGAAGATCGAGGCCCGCCGCCTGGAGGCCGCCAATCGTGAACCGCTGGCGCCGAGCGATCCCCATATCTGCGCAATCGCCGCCGATCATCCCGTCGCGGATACGGCCCTGCCGGTCTTCGATCTAGACGATACAGGCGCCATCGCCGATTTCATTGCTGATATCGTCGGGCTTGGAGAGACGAGGTCCTGAAGCGTCGGCGCCGCTGGCGGATCTGGGCACCGGAACCGCTTCGCCTGCCACCGCCTTGCTGATTTCCCTGGCAAGCTGCGCCTGATTATAGGGCTTTCCCAATCTCGGAAGATCGATATCGGTGCCGGCGGGCAGATCGGCATAGCCCGTGGCCAGCACGATCGGTAGCGCTGGCAGAATGTCCCGTGCGGCCTCAGCGAGCTGTGCACCGGTCATACCAGGCATCGAATAGTCGGTGATGACAAGGTCGAAATGCTGGCCGCTCCTGATCAGCTCGAGCGCCTCCGAGCCGGAATTTGCCTCGACGACCTCGTGGCCGAGATCTTCGAGCATGTCGACCGAGCTCATGGCGATCAAGGCATCGTCATCGACCAGAAGGATCTTCAGCCTGGATGCAGCCTGCGGGACGGAGAGCTCCGCCTCGGCCGGCCGCTCGGGGCGCCGTTCGGTCGCCGGAAGCCACAACTCGGCGGTCGTTCCCAGCCCAGGCTCGCTTGTCAGAAGCAGTGCGCCATTGAGCTGAACGGCAAGTCCATGGATCATCGATAGGCCGAGGCCCGTGCCCTTTCCGAGTTCCTTGGTCGAGAAAAACGGATCGACGGCCTTCTTCAGCGTCTCCGCGTCCATGCCGGTGCCGTTGTCGGCCACCGCCAATACGAGATAGGCTCCCTCGCCGAGATCGCCGCCATTGCCGACGACCTGTTCCTCGCGCAGCGATATGGACAGCCTTCCGCCCTCCGGCATCGCGTCGCGGGCATTGACGGCAAGATTGAGCAGCGCCAGTTCGAGCTGGTTCGCATCAACCAGTGCCGGCGGCAGTGTCGCCGGCAGGATGGTCTCGATGCTGACCGAGGGTCCCACGGAGCGCCGCAGCAGGTCGTTCATGTCGGAGACCAGTTCGGCCAGATCGACAGGCTTGACCTGCAGATCCTGTTGTCTGGCAAAAGCCAGCAGCCGCTGCGTCAGCGCCGCGCCGCGACGCGCGCCCTGCAGCGCCCCGTCGACCAGACGCGTCGCCTTGGCATCTCCTGCAACAGACTTGCCGAGCAGCTCCAGATTTCCGAGAACCACCATCAGCAAATTGTTGAAATCATGGGCGACACCACCTGTAAGTTGGCCGATCGCTTCCATCTTCTGCGATTGGCGAAGCTGCTCCTCGGCTCTCTCACGCTGAGCCACTTCCTCGAGCAGGGTCTGGTGGGCGGCGTTAACCTCCCTGGTCCGTTCCCTCACACGCTCTTCGAGGTTTTCATTGAGCCGTCTCAGATTTTCCTCGATGGTCTTGCGGGCGGTGGTATCGGAGCAGACCCCGACGAGCTTCCTGGCGGAACCGTATCTGTCGGCGTAAAGCTGCGCATGGACCTCGGTCCAGTGCAACGATCCATCCGGCCAGATCGTCCTGTGTTCGATCGAATAGTCGTGTCCGGTATCGATCGTCCGGCGCAGACTTGCGAGCACACCGTCCCGGTCATCGGGGTGGATGCTTGTGATCAGATCGTCGCGCGTCACATCATCATCCGGTCCTCGGCCGAAGACTGCCTTGCAGGTCGCCGAGGCGGACAAGGCCATCGAGGAGAGTTCCAGTTCCCAGGCTCCCAGACGACCGGCAGCGAGCGCCGTCTGCAACCGTCGCTCCCCTTCGCCGAGAGCTTCGAGCCGGGCTTGCGCTTCATATTGGCGCAGGCGCCCCTTTAAAGCAGTCCGGGCAACGCTGATGAAGGAGGTCGCATGGAACGGCCGTTCCAGGAAGGTGACGTTGCCAAGAACCTCGGAAAGCCTGGCAGCGGCCGGATTTCGTTCGGGCCCGCCGCCACGTGTGGTGAGTACGATGAACGGCAGATCTGACCAGCTCGGTTGGGCCGAAACCCAGGCGGCGATCGGCTTGAGATCGCTCGAGCGAACGGCCTCTTCCGTCAGCACGCCAAGCGCGATGTCATCGCTGAGCGAAGACGCGAACATAGACAGGTCGGCGGCGGCAATCGACGTCAACCCGGCCTCATCGACCAGCGATCTCGCCACCCAGGCATCGCGACCGGCGGGGGCGTAGATCAATGCTTTCGGTTTGCTGGAATTAGGAATTGCCGCTATCCCCGCCATTGGTCGACAGGAGCGGCGCCAAGGGCGCGACAAATTCGGGAACGCCGCGAAGCACGCCCTGGAACCCGACGAGAGGATCGCCGAACCTCAAGCCGGAAGCGTCTATCCGATACTCCCGGATGGTATCCTCGTGAAAGCCGGTCCTCTTCTTGATCACCGAGACTGCCCTTCGCACCTTTCCCGCCGCCTCGAAGTAACGCAGCAGAATGACGGTATCGGCGAGATAGGTAACGTCGACAGGTGCCTTCATGTCACCAACCAGCCCGTGCTGCGCAACGGTCAGGAAGGTATTGGCGCCCTGCCTGTTCAAATATTGCAGCAGCTCATGCATATGAAGGATCAGCGAATTCTCATCTGGCATCGAAGCCTGATAACCGTTGATACTATCGATGATCACGGTTTTCGCATCCGACTTGTCGACGCAGTTGCGCACGCGGTGGGCGAATTCGCCCGGCGACAGTTCGGCGGCATCCAGCTGTTCGATGTGGATATGACCCGCGTTCCGCATGGCTTCGAGATCCATTCCGAGCGCCTTCAGCCGCGTGAAGAGCAGGCCCAGCTCCTCGTCAAAAATGAAGGCCGCCACTTTCTCGCCGCGCGCGACCGCAGCCACCAGGAATTGAAACGAGAACGTGCTTTTGCCAGTGCCGGCAGGACCAAGGATGAGTGTACTGGAACCTCGCTCGAGGCCACCTCCCAGAAGAAGGTCCAGTTCCGCAATATTGCAGGAAATCTGATCGCGGGCGTAACTCGACCTGTGTTCGGCGGCGACGAGCCGCGGAAAGACGATCACGCCGCCAGTCTGGATAATGAAATCGTGATAGCCGCCGCGGAAGGCCTGTCCGCGATATTTTATGACTCTGAGACGTCGGCGTTCGGAGCCGTAGCTCGGCGCCATCTCTTCGAGATGGATGACACCGTGCACGACGCTGTGCACCGTCTTGTCGAGCACATCGGAAGTCAGATCGTCGAGCAGAAGGACTGTCGCCCCCTGCCGGGCAAAATAATGTTTGAGCGCGAGGATCTGCCGGCGGTAGCGCAGCGAGCTTTGCGCGAGCAGCCTTATCTCCGACAGACTGTCGAGAACCACGCGCCGTGGCTTGACCCGCTCGAAAGCGGCAAAGATTTCCTTTGTCGTCTCTCCAAGTTCAAGGTCCGACGAATAAAGCAGGCTCTGCTGCTGGTCGGCATCCAGCAAGCTTTCCGGGGGCACGACCTCGAAGACCTCGATATTGCCATCGATCACCATGCCATGCGATGCGGCACCGGCCCGGAGTTCGCTCTCGGTTTCCGAAAGGGTGATGTAAAGCCCCTGCTCGCCGAGCCGTGCACCTTCGATCAGAAACTGCAGCGCGATAGTCGTTTTGCCCGCTCCTGGGTTTCCCTCCAGGAGAAACACGTGGCCCGTGGAAAGCCCCCCCGCCAGAACTGTGTCCAAACCGGACACACCGGTCCGGGCTTTCGTGGCAGGTGCCGCAGTATTCATTCACTGTTTCCTTCAATATTAAGTGTGAATTAGCGGCGAGTGATGGAATGTCAAATCGTTGCAGCCATGACTTCGCTTCCGGCAAGAGACGATCGAGTGAATGTCTCAATGGCTCGGATATCTGCCGGTTCGCGCACCTCGAACGATGGGCGGCTATCCCCGATAGCGAAGCGCATCGACGACGAGGGCGAATGCCGGAGACGTGTGCCGACGACTTGGGTAGTAGAGATGGTAGCCGGAAAACGGCAGGCACCAATCCTCGAGGACCCGGACCAGCCGCCCATCGGCAAGATGCGCCTCGACCAGGTTCTCCGGCATGTATGCCAGCCCCAGACCGGCCAGCACGGCGTTCAGCCTGAGCGCTATATTGTTGAAAACCAGCTGACCTTCGACGCGAACCCTGAGCTCGCGCCCGTCCTTCTCGAACTCCCATGCATAGACGCCGCCATAGGTCGGCAGACGCAGATTGATGCAATTGTGATCCGTGAGATCCTGCGGCGTCAGCGGCTTCGGCCTGGCGGCGAAATAGGCGGGAGTGCCGACCACGGCCATGCGCATGTCGGGGCCGATGCGCACCGCGATCATATCTTTCGCCACCTGTTCCCCAAGCCGCACCCCCGCATCATAACGCTCCGCAACGATGTCGGTCAGACCGTAGTCGACGATCATCTCGACATTGATATCGGGGTAATCGGGCAGCAGCTTTTCCAGGGCGGGCCAGAGGACGGCATCGGCCGCATGCTCGCCGGCATTGATGCGGATGGTGCCCGCCGGTTTCTCCCGGAACGCGCTCAAGGCAGCCAGTTCGCTCTCGATCTCATCGAGCCGCGGCCCGATGGAGACAAGCAGCCGTTCGCCGGCTTCCGTCGGCGATACGCTGCGTGTCGTGCGTGTCAGCAATCGCAGTCCAAGCCGCTCCTCGAGCCCGCGGATCGTATGGCTGAGCGCCGATTGCGACACACCCAGCTTGCCGGCCGCCTTGGTGAAGCTCTGTGCACGCGCAACAGCGAGGAAGGCGATGAGATCGTTGACGGCAGGGCGTGACATTTATGAAAATCCCTCATGGGTTCTTGCTGTTTATACCATCTAATCGCAACCATGCGCAGGCGCTAAATATCCTGTCATCCTGGGCGGACCTGTCTGCCCGGGCGGCCCAGCCCCGACGTTGGAAAGGAAGACAAATGGACATCAAGCGAAACGGTTCGCAGCCCTCGGCCAAGGGACCGGCCGATTGGTTCACCGGCAGCGTGCGCGTCGACCCGCTGTTTGCGGTGACCAGCCCCGCCCGCGCGGCCGGCGCCAGCGTCACCTTCGAGCCCGGCGCCCGCACCGCCTGGCACACCCATCCGCTTGGCCAGACGCTCATCGTCACATCGGGCTGCGGTCGCGTCCAGCGCGAAGGCGGCCCCGTCGAGGAGATCTGCGCCGGCGACGTCGTCCGGTTCGAACCGGGCGAACTCCATTGGCACGGTGCAGCGCCGACGACGGCGATGACCCATATCGCCATTCAGGAACAGCTCGACGGCAAGGTCGTCGACTGGATGGAGCACGTCACCGACACGCAGTACCAAGGTTAGAAAAGGAAACGGCAATGCAGAAAAGTGAACTCGGAAAGAGCGGACTTCGTGTCTCGGCCATCGGTCTCGGCTGCATGGGGCTGAGTTATGGTTATGGCCCGGCAACAGCGATTCCGGAAGCGATCGCGCTGATCCGCCGCGCATTCGAACGCGGCGTGACCTTCTTTGACACCGCCGAGGCCTATGGTCCCTACAAGAACGAGGAGCTTCTCGGAGAAGCCCTGGCGCCCCTCCGCGACGAGGTGGTGATTGCCACGAAATTCGGCTTCAACTTCGATGCCAATGGCGGCCAGAGTGGCATGAACAGCCGGCCGGAGCAGATCCGCGCGGTGGCCGACCAGGCGTTGAAGCGTTTGAAGACGGATGTCATCGACCTCTTCTATCAGCATCGTGTCGACCCCGATGTCCCGATCGAAGATGTGGCCGGCACGGTCAAGGCGCTGATCGCCGAGGGTAAGGTCAGACATTTCGGTCTCTCGGAAGCGGGCGCCCAAACGATCCGCCGCGCCCATGCCGTCCAGGCGGTGACGGCGCTGCAGAGCGAATATTCGCTGTGGTGGCGCGAACCCGAGCAGGAAATCCTGCCGGTGCTCGAAGAGCTCGGCATCGGCTTCGTGCCGTTCAGCCCGCTCGGCAAAGGCTTCCTCACCGGCGCGATCAGCGAGACGACCACCTTCGACAGCAAGGACTTCCGCAACATCGTGCCGCGCTTCTCACCAGAAGCGCGAAAAGCCAACCAGGCGCTCGTCGATCTTCTCGTAGAGATCGCCAGGCGCAAAAACGCCACCTCGGCCCAGGTCGCCTTGGCCTGGCTGCTGGAGCAAAAACCTTGGATCGTGCCGATCCCCGGAACCACCAAGCTGCATCGCCTCGAGGAGAACATCCGGGCCGCCGAGGTCGAACTGACGGCCGAGGATCTCGGCAATATCGAAAGCGCGCTCGCCACCATCAAGGTGGAAGGCGATCGATATCCCGCGCATCTGCAGGCAAGGGTCAACCGCTGAGAAAAGAAACGACCGCCATCGTTTGCGGTCGCTTCTTCATTGATCGCATCATCGTCTCGGCGCCGGCGCATTCTCCTGGAAAGCCGGGATCGCCTCGAGCCTGCCGACAATCTCCGCGATATTGGGCCAGCGGGCGAGATCGAAGCCCATGCGCCGGGCGCTGATCGCCTGCGGGAAGAGAAAGATATCGGCAATACCAGGCCGGTCGCCGATGGCGAAGGCGCCATGCCTGCGGCCGGCGATCATCGTCTCCACAGCGGCCATTCCCTCGCCGACCCAGTGACGGCTCCAGGCGGCAATGGCATCGGCATCCGCCTGGAAGGCCGTTTTGAGGTGCAGGCCGATGCGTGGCGGCAGCAGCGCATGGATCTCGGCGGCGATTGCAAGCGCGATCGACCGCGCCAGCGCCCTGCCCTCCGCCGTGTCGGGCAACAGCGGCGGTTCGGGGTGAAGCTCGTCGAGATATTCGACGATCGCCAGTGACTGGGTGATGACGCCGCCATCCGTCAGCAAGGCCGGCACCAGCCCTTGCGGATTGACGCTGCGATATCCGGCCTGCCGGCTCTCGGCCTCTTCGCCGAGGATGGTCACCGGCAGTGTTTCCGCCGTCAGCCCCTTCAGGGCTAGCGCGATGCGGACTCTCGACGTCGCCGAGGAAATTTCATTCTGATAGAGCTTCACGGGTCTCTCCCTGGTCACTTAAAAGAGCGGCTGGAACGGCTGCGGTTCTCCTGAAGACGACGCTGCGGATGCCGCCGTCACGAGGCCCACAAGCGGCGAAGGCTCCTGCGAGCTTACGTCGTAGATGCAGGGCGCGGCGAAAACCGTCGCGCCCAGAATGCAGATGATCATCAGTCTCATCAGATCCTCCAATCGGCGAGGCCCGGTCGGCCTCGTCCTGTTTGCTTTCGGCTTCTGTTCTCTGCCCGCCGTAACCTATGGCCTTCGGCGGGCAGAGGGTGCGTCAGGCAACGGTCAATTCGACATGGATATTGCCGCGCGTGGCCTTCGAGTAGGGGCAGGTCTGATGCGCCTCTTCGATGAGGGCTCTTGCCACTTCAGCTTCGATCCCCGGCAGGCTGACCTTGAGACGGGCCTGCAGGAAATAGCCGCCATCGGCGGTTCCCAGATCGACCTCGGTGTCGACCGCAAGATCGGCGGGGAGCCTACCTTTTGATTGGCCGCGGCAAAGCCGATCGCGCCTATGAAGCAGGCAGACCAGCCGGCGGCGAAAAGCTGTTCGGGATTGGTGCCGGCGCGGTTGCTGCCCGGAGGCGAAAGCTTGATATCCAACTGGCCGTCGTCGCTGTGCGACGCGCCGTCGCGCCCGCCCGTCGTGTGGGTCTTGCCGGTATAGAGAACCTTGTCGATCTTTGTCATGGAACACTCCTTATGTTGCGTCGCTCCTGGCGACTGCCGCACTGCGCGGCCGGGTTGACGGAGTGTGGTTTGACCGGCTGACGTATCCGCCATGTTTCCGAAATCGCCCGAAATGTCACAAAGAGTAGCATCCGAGATCGAGGACATCTTTACATACAAACATCTCGAAATTTTGTGGGCGACTGCCGATGTCAACGGATGGTGACTTCTGCCGCCAGTCCGCCGCCGGCGCGATTGTAGAGCCGGAGCGACCCGCCGATCTTGGCGGTCAACTGCTGGGCAATCGCAAGACCGAGACCGGTGCCGCCGGTCTCCCGGTTGCGGGATTGCTCCAGCCGGAAGAAAGGCTGCATGGCGGCTTCCAGCATATCGTCCGGAATTCCCGGCCCGCGATCCATGACCGATATGACGATATCGTTCTCGGCGCTGCGCTCGACACAGATCTCGGCAGCGCCGGCAAACTTCAGCGCATTGTCGACGAAGTTCGACAGGATGCGACGAAGCGCATGCGGCTTGGTGAAGGCCGCACCCTGAACCAGCCCGACGACAGTGACGGCCTTTCCGGTATCCTGATAGTCGTAGGCTATGCTGTCGATGAACGAGGCAAGGTCGATCCGGGCGCTCTTCTCGCCGTTGCCATGGGCGCTGCGTGCATAAGCAATCCCGTCCTGGACGAGACGCTGGATCTCGCCGAGATCATGCACCAGCTTGTCCTTCTCCGGCGAATCCTCCGCCATGTCGGCGCGCAGCCGCATGCGGGTGATCGGCGTCTGCAGATCGTGCGAGATGGCCGCCAGGATCTGCACGCGCTCTTCGAGGTAATGGGCAATCCTCTCCCGCATCGCGTTGAACGCCCTTGCCGCATGCGCGACCTCGCTCGGCCCCGCCTCGCTCAAGGCCGGACCGTCCTTATTCGGGTCGAGAGCATCGGCGGCGGCGGCAAGCGCGCCGAGCGGCCGGATCACTTGGCGAACCGCAAACCAGGTACAGAGGATGAGCAGCGCCATCTGGATGACGAAGACATAGGGCAGCCATGCGGCGATCGGCATGACGCCCTTCGGCGTGACGTCGATCGTCAAGGGGCTTCCGTCGCTGAGTGTCAGATGCGCCTGCAACCGGTTCACCTCACCCGGAATCCGTTCGATGCGGATCGGAAAGCGGTGCCCGATCGCCTCCTCGATCTTGCCTGATATCTCGGCGCCCTTGCTTGACGTGTCAGGCACGCCGGCAAGGCCGGGTCCGAGCACAAAACGGTAGTTGCCGCGGCCCAGCCGGTCCAGGAGATCGCCGCGTTCGCCTGGCGGAAGCCGGTCGAGAACGGCAATCGAGGTTGCGACGTCGTTTTCCAGCGTGCCGAGCATCACTGCTTTGGCCGACATATAGCGCTCCATATAAAGCACGCTGAAGGACAGGCCGTAGGCCAGCGCCAGTCCGATCAGCAGGATCAGGAAGATCCGCGACCGCAACGTGCTCGGCCACATCAAACCCGAGAACAAGGGGATCCCCGCCCTCATTGGCGCAACTCGGTGATTTCGACCGGAACCGAAAACACATAACCTTCGCTGCGCACCGTCTTGATGTATGTAGGTTCGCGCGCATCGTCCCCCAGCCGCTGACGCAGCCGGCTGACCAGGAGATCGATGGAACGATCGAACAGATCGGCGTCGCGGCCCTGTGTCAGGCTCAGAAGCTGATCGCGATTGAGCACCCGCTGCGGGTGGTCGATGAAGACGCGAAGCAGGCGGTACTCGGCGCCGCTGAGCGCAATCGCGGTCCCTTCCCTGTCGAGAAGGTGGCGGCCGACCGTATCGAGCCGCCAATCACCGAAGCTCAGCAACTGCCCGGCCTCGCTGATCTGCAGGTTGGGCGGCAGCATGCGCGTGCGCCGCAGCACTGCCTTGATGCGGGCAAGCAGCTCACGCGCGGCAAAGGGCTTGGGAAGATAGTCGTCGGCGCCCATCTCCAGCCCGAGGATCCGGTCCATCTCGTCGGTGCGGGCCGTCAGCATTAGGATCGGGATCGCCTTGTGCCGGCCGGAGCGCAGTTCGCGGCACAGCACCAGCCCGTCGTCGCCGGGCATCATCACATCGAGCACGATCAGGTCGACCGCATTGGCCTCGAGAAAACTGCGCATCTGGCGCCCGTCCGCGGCAACGCTGGTCCTCAGGCCGTTCTTCTGCAGATAGCCCGAGACCAGCTCGCGGATTTCGCGATCGTCATCGACGATCAGGATGTGATCGACATGATCCATATGTTCCTGTTCCCTTACGATAGAAGCGGCCGCGCCCTCCGCGTCGACATCGAGGCGGCTGACGCGACCTACGCATATTCGGCCGGCCGGAGCAACGAGGCTCTGCGGCCGGCCTCATCGATCAGAAGCGATCGACATCGATGACAGCCTGCGCGAAGGCCTGCGGTGCCTCCTGTGGCAGATTGTGGCCGATGCCGCCGCCGATCGTGCGATGCTCGTATCTGCCGGAGAATTTTCCGGCATAGGCGGAGGGCTGCGGATGCGGCGCACCGTTTGCGTCACCTTCCATGGTGATCGTCGGCACCGAAATGACAGGCGCTCCGGCAAGCGTCGTCTCATAGGCATCGTATTTGGCCTCGCCTTCGACAAGTCCCAGGCGCCAGCGATAATTGTGAATGACGATCGCAACATGATCGGGATTGTCGAAGGCGGCGGCCGACCTGCCGAATGTCGCATCGTCGAAGTTCCACTTCGGCGAAGCCGTCTGCCAGATGAGCTTTGCGAAATCGTGGGTGTTGCTCTCATAGCCCAGGCGGCCGCGCTCGGTGGCGAAATAGAACTGGTACCACCAGGCAAGTTCGGCCTTCGGCGGCAGCGGCTTCTTGTTGGCCTCCTGACTGCCGATCAGGTAGCCGCTGACCGACACCATCGCCTTGCAGCGCTCCGGCCAGAGCGCCGCCATGATGTTGGCGGTCCGCCCGCCCCAGTCGTAGCCGGCAATGACCGCCTTCTCAATATCGAGCGCATCGAGCAGCGCGATCATATCGGCGGCGAGCGCTGACGGTTGGCCGTTGCGCGGCGTCTGGTCGTCCAGGAAGCGGGTCGTCCCGTAACCGCGCAGATAGGGCACGATCACCCTATAGCCTGCCGAGGCAAGCAGCGGTGCGACATCGACGAAACTGTAGATGTCATAGGGCCAGCCATGCAGCAGCAGCACGACAGGGCCATCCGCCTTCCCCGCCTCGGCGTAACCGATATCGAGCACGCCGGCCTTCACCTGCTTCAGCGCCTCGAAGGACGTGTGGGTTCCCGCCTTTACATCAGGCAAGGATGCCGCGGGCGCCGATTGCGCGGCGGCCGTGCCGGCCACGCCGAACTCGACCGCAGCAAGGGCGACTGCCGTCATCCCGAAAAAGCGGCGGCGGTGATGGTTGATTTGCTCTGACATCGGTCTCTCCTGTCGAATGGATCACGGTGCTGATATGAGTTGGCGCTTGTATCCCCCATATGTCGCGGGCCGTCGGTTTTTGAATGCGCATGTAGCTTCCGGCCGCCGCGATACATTCTGATACAATCGTGCCGACCGAGCAAAGCCTCTCACCGGCCACGGCGCTTTCGCCACAGGCCACCGCCGGGCGGCAGTTTGTATCGCTTTGTATCGCCCGCCCCGGCCGCAATAGTTCGGTACATTTCCCCGCCAAACCGGACACATCGAGGATACGTCCGCCCGGCATATCCCCGCCATTGCTGGTTCAGGCCCCATCGCCGTCCAGAGCCCGATCAATCGGTTTCAAAGGAAAACGATGATGACACTGCTGATCATTGCCTATCTCGGAGGCGCGCTGACGATCCTCAGCCCGTGTATCCTGCCCATCCTCCCCTTCGTCTTCGCCCGCGCCGGACAGCCCTTCGTCAGAAGCACGCTGCCGATGCTGGCGGGCATGGCCGCCACCTTCGCGCTGGTCGCCACACTTGCCGCAGTCGGTGGCAGCTGGGCCATTCGCGCCAATGAGTATGGCCGGCTTGCTGCGATCGTCCTGCTTGCCCTCTTTGGCGCAAGCCTGCTTTCACCGCGCATCGCAGGCACGCTTGCCCGGCCGGTCGTCGATCTCGGCAACAACCTTGTGTACGCTACGGGCAACGGACAAACCGCGCCGACGGTCAAGAGCGCCCTTATACTCGGCGTTGCTACCGGCCTGCTCTGGGCGCCCTGCGCCGGGCCGATCCTCGGCCTTGTTCTGACGGGGGCGGCCTTGCAGGGTGCCAATCTACAGACAACCTTCCTGCTGATCGCCTATGCCGCCGGTGCTGCGACTTCACTTGCCGTCGCCTTGCTGGTCGGCGGTAGGGTATTCACCGCCATGAAGCGTTCGCTGGGCCTCGGCGACCGGATTCGTAAAGCGCTCGGCGCTGCCGTGCTGGCGGGCGTCGCCATCATCGCGCTCGGCCTCGATACCAGCCTGCTCGCCCGGCTCTCCTATGCCAGCACCGCATCGCTGGAACAGGCCGTGCTTGACAGGCTACACGCAAAGCCGCTGAGTGGCGCATCCTCCGAGCTGGCGAGCAACGGCATGGTGATCGCCGCGGCCGATGCGAAGAGGCCTTTCCGCAGCGATTTGCCCGTCGAAGGCTATGCGCCTTCGCTTGACGGTGCCGTCGAGTGGCTGAATTCCAAACCGCTGACCACGGAGCAGCTGCGCGGCAAGGTGGTGCTCGTCGATTTTTGGACCTATTCCTGCATCAACTGCATTCGCACGATCCCCTATGTCAGGGCCTGGGCGGAAAAATATGCCGATCAGGGTCTCGTTGTGATCGGCATCCACGCTCCGGAATTCGCCTTCGAAAAGAAGATCGACAACGTCAGGAAGGCGGTCAGCGACTTCAAGCTCGGTTATCCCGTCGCGATCGACAATGATTACAAAATCTGGCGGGCCTTCGAAAACAGCTACTGGCCGGCCGGCTATCTCATCGATGCCGAGGGCCATATCCGCTATCGCCATTTCGGCGAAGGCAACTATGTCAGGACCGAAAAAGCCATTCAGGACCTGCTGCGCGAGGCCGGTAGCCATATGCCTTCAAGTGCGCCGGTCGCACCGGATGCCAAAGGCGTGGAGGCAGGTCCGGACCTTGGCAACATCCGCTCCGGCGAAACCTATCTCGGCTACGAACAGGCGGCGAATTTTGCCTCGCCCGAAGGGCTGCAATCCGACGCGCCCCATAACTATTCGATCGCCGAACCCGGCCTCAACGGCTGGGGCCTGTCCGGAACCTGGACCGTCGGCAAGGATCAGGCGACGCTTGATCAGGCCGGCGGCGGCATTACCTATCGCTTCAGCGCCCGCGACCTGCATCTCGTTCTCGGACCCGGCGCCAACGGCAAACCGATCCGCTTCCAGGTGACGGTCGACGGCAAGGCGCCCGGGCCGGACCACGGCTCCGATATCGATGCCGATGGCAAAGGCACGGTGATCGCCACAAGGCTTTACCAGCTCGTCCGCCAGTCCGGCACGGTCGGCGCCCGCAATTTCGAGATCCACTTCCTCGATTCCGGGGTGCAAGCCTACGCCTTCACCTTCGGCTGAGCCGCAGACTGATCAATTCCGACCCTCAACAACGACCAAAGGAGTCATACCCATGAGCAGACGTCTTCTTTTCACGGCAGCCCTTGCCTTCGCCACCACCGCCATCGCCTGTGCAGCAGAGGCTGCCGCGGTGAAGAACATCGTGATCGTCCACGGCGCACTCGCCGACAGCTCGGGATGGCGCAAGGCGACGGAGATTCTCGAAAAGCGCGGCTTCAACGTCACCATTGTCCAGCAGCCCATTACCTCGCTCGACGACGATGTGGCCGCGACGAAGCGCGTTCTCGACCTCCAGCAAGGACCGAGCCTGCTCGTCGGCCACAGCTATGGCGGCATGGTCATCACCGAAGCCGGCAACGACCCCAATGTCGCAGGCCTCGTCTATGTCGCGGCCTTCCAGCCCGACAAGGGCGAAAGCCTGCTGAGCCTCGCCAGCTCCAAGCCCGCCGGCAGCATGGATATCAAGGAAACGAAAGACGGCAAGTATCTCTATCTCGATCCGGGCGCTTTTGCCGCGGCCTTCGCCGCCGACCTGCCGAAAGCCGAAGCCGCTTTCATGGCAAGATCACAGGTCTTCGCCTCGAAGCAGGCTTTCTCGGCCAAGATCACCCAGCCGGCATGGCGGAGAAAAGCTGGTCGATCGTTGCCACCGAGGATCGCTCTATCAATCCCGAGCTGGAGTGTGACATGGCAAGACGCGCCGGCAGCGACGTGACCGAGATCAAGGCCAGCCACGCCGTCTTCGCCTCCCAAGCGGAAAAGGTCGCCGATGTGATCGAAAAGGCAGCCAAGCAGGCCGGTGAGTAGAGGAGACGAAGCGCTGCTCCGAGTCTCTCCTCCCCAGCCGGGAGAAGAGGGAGCAAGAAAAGTGCCCCTCCCCACGAATGGAGAGGGGCAACGCTATTACTGGTTGGCTGCGACCGGGCGGACCAACGCGGTGACACGGCGGATGGTGACGCGGCGGTTTTCCTGTTCGGGGCCTGCCGTGTTGACCTTCAGATACTGCTCGCCGTAGCCCTGCGTTGCCAGGTTCTCCGGCGCAATGCCGTAGACGTCGGAAAGCACGTTGGCGACCGATTCGGCCCGCTGGTCGGAGAGAACCAGATTGCTCTGTTCAGTCCCGACGGCATCCGTATGGCCCTCGATCAGGAAGGTCTCGCTCGGATCCTTCTTCAGCACCTGGCTGATCGCGTCGGCGACCTTGCGCAGGGTGCGGGCCTGCGTCATAGGGATCTCGGCGCTGCCGGTCGCAAAGGTCACCGTGTCGAGGTCGATGCGGCGCACCTTGTCGCGGATACGGGCGGAATATTTCACCTCGTCCAGCGAATAGACACGCTCCACCGGCTCGACGGGCGGCTCGCTCAGGAACTCGTAGTAATCCCGGTCCGGGTCGCTGCGGGTGTCGATGATATAGTCGCTGAGCGGCACGCGCAGCCGCATCGGCGGCAGGTCGGCGCCCGGATCCTCGAAATAGTCGCGGTCCGGATCCTCATAGAGGTCCTGCGAGTAATAGAGCACGTGCTCGCGTCCGCGGGCATCGACGCGCGACCGCTGGATGATGTCACCGTAGCGATTGCGGATCGTGACGATGCGGTAGCCCTCCGGCCGCATGATCGTCTCGCGGTAGCGATCGCCCGACAGTTCCTCGTAGGTCGGCCGCTCGCCGTCACGCAGGAACCGCCTGTCGTCGTCGCCGCGTACGATCACCCGGTTATCATACTGGATGATCACCCGGCTGTTGTCTTGGCTGTCGCTGAACTGCGCACCATCCGGGCGGGCAAATCGCGGCCGCTCATCGAGCTTCCTGCCCTTCTCGCTGGTCACAGCTTCGAGCTTGACCGGCGCCGGCGCTTTGGCGCCGGTAGCGGCCTGCGCATCGGCATCCGAGGTCGGCACCTTGACGTCCTGGCTGTCGGCGCGTTGCCTGTCGCGGTCGCGGCGGCCTTCCCGGCCCTTGCTGCGGTCGGCATCCTTGTCGCTATCGAGTACGGCAGCACCGTTCTCGACCGGCAGCACGACGGTCTCATTGCTCTTGGCCGGATCTGCGGCAATCTTCTTGCGGCGCTCCAGCTCCTCGGGCGATGCTTTTTCAGGCGCCGGAATGGCCTGCTCCACCTGCTGGCCGCCGCTGGCATCCGGCAGCGGCTTGGCAGTGTCGGTCGCCGGCGCGGCCGGCTGCTCGCCGGTGGGCTGTTCACCGGCAGGTTTTGCCGCGGTGCCGTCCTTCGGCTTCTCGGCGGGCGCGGCTTCCGGGGCGGCGGCCTTGTCTTCGGTCGTCTTGCCTTCGATCGTCTTATCCGCAGGAGCTGCGGCTTCGCCCTTTGTCGGCTTCTTTTCGGTCGGCGCCTCGGGTGCTGCGGCCTCGCCCTTTGTCGGCTTCTTTTCGGTCGGCGCCTCGGGTGCTGCGGCCTCGCCCTTTGTCGGCTTCTTTTCGGCCGGCGCCTCGGCGGCCGGTTTTGCCTCCGGCTTGGCCTGCTCTTCGCTCGGAGTCACCGCCTCGGGAGCGGCAGTCTCGGCCTTGCCTTTGCCTTTATCCCGGCCCTGGCCCTTGTCCTGCCCTTTCTCCCGCTTGCCGCCTTCCGGCTTGGCTTCAGGTTGTGCCTGTTCCGTTTCCGGCTGCGCTTTCTTTGCTGCCGGCTGCTGTTCGGGCTGCGGCTGAGCCTCCGGCTCGGCCTGCTGCGTCTCCTGCCTCTTCGGCTTCTTCGGCTTTTCCTGGGTTACCGGCTGCTCTTCCTGCTGCGGCGCGGCCTCCGGCTTTGCCTCGGGCTGGGCCTGCTGCTTGGCCTTCCGCTCGGGCTTGCTTTCAGGCTGCTCCGCAGGCGCCGCCCTGGGCGATTCCGCCTTCGGCGCTTCCGGCTCTGCCTTCGGTTCAGGCGCTTCCTTCCGCTCGGCCTTCGGCTTTTCGGCGGGCGCTTCCTGCTGCGCCGGCTTCTCAGCGGCCGGCGCCTGTTCAGCCGGAGCCTCTTCCTTCTGCTTCTTCTTTTTCTTCAGCAGTTCCTCCTCGGAAGGCGCGTCCTGCGCCACCTCGAAGCTGCCCTGTTCGACCTGCCGCACAGCTGCGGCCTCTGTCGCCGCACCGCGCGCGGCCGCCACAGCCGAAGCCGGCTGCAAAGCCAGCGAGAGGGAAAGCAGCGGAAAAGCTGCGCTCGCGAACAATCTTGATTTCATGCCCATCGGGTTTCCTCGATCCTGTTTGAGCTTCCTGAAGGCCGACAGGCCCTGGTTCCGCCCCTAGCGTTGCAATGAGGCGAAACGGCGAAATGGCAATCGCCGAGCCGCCGATTTGTTCCGGTTCTAGGAAGCCGGAGATTAACCTCGCGTGAATGTTGCAGTCTGCCGACGTTCATCTCGCCCCGCTATTTGCACCGCCCAATTGCGATGGGATTTGTGTTGCAATTCCATGAAAAAAAGTCTGATTATCGCCGCAAGGCGGTCTTGGGCCGTTGAACTGCGGCCGTCAGCCCACGCGAAAAAGAGCGACGGCTACCAACAGAGAGGATCCTCATGCATATCTCCACCCGTATTTTCGCGGCAGCCTCGATCGCGGCGATGTCCCTTTTCGCCGGTTCGGCCATGGCCGATGGCGAGAAATATGTGATCGGCACCGATTCGACCTATCCCCCCTTCGAATTCGTCGATGCCAGCGGCACGATCCAGGGCTTCGATATCGACATCACCAAGGCGCTCTGTGCTGAGATGAAGGCCGAATGCTCCTTCGTCAGCACCGATTGGGACGGCATCATCCCGGCGCTCAACGCCAAGAAATTCGACATGATCGTTTCCTCCATGTCGATCACGCCGGAGCGCCTCAAACTCGTCGATTTCTCCAACAAGTACTACAACACCCCGCCGGCCGTCGCCGTGCCGAAGGATTCGACGATCACTGACGTTGCCGGCCTGAAGGGCAAGGTGATCGGCGCGCAGACCTCGACGACGCATGCCAACTACGCCGAGAAGCACCTCGCCGACACCGAGCTGAAGCTCTATCCGACGGCTGACGAATACAAGCTCGACGTTGCCAGCGGCCGCGTCGATGCCGTCATCGACGACGTCGTGGTTCTCTCCGAGTGGGTCAAGTCCGACGCCGGCTCCTGCTGCAAGATCCTGACGACCCTGCCGGTCGACAAGGAAATCAACGGCAACGGCGCAGGCATCGCCATTCGCAAGGGCGATCCGCTCAAGGAAAAGCTCAACACCGCGATCGCTGCGATCCGCGCCAGCGGCGAGTACAAGAAGATCCAGGATAAGTACTTCGATTTCGACGTTTACGGCGAATAAGAAATTCGTTATCTGGCCGATGAAAGCTACTGCATAATTCCTTAAGTCAGAATCGATTTAAGGATAAAATTATGCAGCCATTCAAAATGTTACAGCGTCCTTTGCGCGTCTGAAAAGACGCGCGGCGCTGTAATGGCGGAAGGCTTGCTCTTCCGCCATTTTTGTTTGACAAAGGTGGCAAGATCAAAACGGCAAAAGCCGTGAGGGGAATTCTCGCATGGGCGGATTGTCTTCCGCGCTTGGCTCCTTCTGGAGCTCACTTGTGCACATTTTCGATCCGCTATGCGGACCCGTTGGCATCTTTACCTGGTTTGATCAGTCGACGCTTCTTGCGTGTGGCGATACTGGCTGGGGCGACGAGATTGCGCTCGGCTTGCAGGTTACCGTTTCGGTGGCGATCGTCACCTTGCCGATCGGCCTCGTCATCGGTTTTCTCGTGGCGCTGGGCCAGCAGTCGGAGGAAAAGCCGCTGCGGCTGGCGGCCGGCATCTACACCACGATCTTCCGCGGCCTGCCGGAGCTTCTGACGCTCTTCATCATCTATTACGGCATGCAGATGCTGATCCAGTCTCTGCTGACCTTCGTCGGTTATGACGGACCGCCGGTCGAGATCAACGCCTTCCTCGCCGGCGTCATCGCGCTTTCGGTGGTCTTCTCCGCCTATTGTTCGGAAGTGCTGCTCTCGGCCTTTCGCGCCATTCCCAAGGGGCAATATGAGGCAGGCGACGCGCTTGGGCTGCATCACGGCCGCACGCTGCGCCTGATCATCCTGCCGCAGCTCGTGCGCATCGCGCTGCCGGGCCTGACGAACCTCTGGATGGTGCTCCTGAAGGATACCTCCTACGTCTCGATCATCAGCCTTGCCGATATCCTGCGCCAGACGAGCGTCGCTGTCCGTGTAACCAAGGAACCCTTCTTCTTTTATGGCTTGGCCTGTTGCCTCTATCTGGTGCTCGCCGTCCTCTCCTCCTTTGTGCTCGTCTATGTCGATCGCTGGGCCAAGCGTTCGGAGGTCCGGCGATGAGCTACGCTGAAACATTGATCCCGCCGCAGCCCGCCCCCCGTAAAGTGGCAAAACCGGTAACGGCCGCCCGCCTCGCCGGCTATATCTTCGTTGCCATTTGGGCGCTATTTGCCGCGCTGCTGGTCTACACCGTCATCAATGGCTGGGATCTTGAGAAGTTCACCCGCTACGGGCCGCGCTACCTGCACGGTCTCTGGGTAACACTGAGCCTCGTTGCCATTTCCGTCGTCTGCGGCGCCCTGCTGTCGTTGCCGCTCGCCATGGCGCGCCTGTCGAGCAGCCGGGTGCTGAACTGGCTGGCCTACGGCTATATCTACTTCTTCCGTGGCACGCCGCTGCTTGCCCAGCTGTTCCTGGTCTATTACGGCCTCGGCATATTCCGGCCGCAGTTGGAGGCCGTCGGCATCTGGTGGTTTTTCCGCGACGCCTGGTATTGCGGCCTTTTTGCCATGACCATCAATACCGCTGCCTACCAGGCGGAAATCCTGCGCGGCGCTATCGAAAGCGTACCGCACGGCCAGCGCGAGGCGGCCGCGGCACTCGGCATCCACAAATTCATCGCCTTCCGCAAGGTCATCCTGCCGCAGGCTCTCATCGTTGCACTTCGCCCTTATGGCAACGAGATCATCCTGCTGATCAAGGGCTCGGCAGTCGTCGCCATTATCACGGTGCTCGACCTGATGGGCGAAACCCGCTACGCCTTCTCCCGCACCTTCGACTACCAGACCTATCTTTGGGCGGCGATCTTTTACCTCACCATCGTCGAGGCATTGCGCCATCTCTGGGCCTGGATCGAGCGCCGCCTGACCCGGCATCTCAAGCGCTGATGCATGACACCCAAGAGTGTGTCGCAGTTTTGGGATAACGGCATCATGAACAGGAAGCAGCTGGCAGCACTCTCGGTATAGTGCTGCCAAGCCATTGATATTAAAAATCAATTGTTCTTTCACGAAGTATCTGTAAAGTTTCCGTTAACCACTCGCATGTTTCCATATCACGTAGCGCTAACAAGCGCGCGAGTGGGAACGAGAAGAAGCGGAATACGATGCACAAGGACATGGAAAAACAACTGCAGGGCTACGGTCTGACGACAGCCCAGATCCTCTACCACCTGCCGGACCACCCGGCGATCCTGCAAAGCTACGTCTGGCAGGATTACGACCTCGCCCCCGATTTTCCCGAAATGCGCGGCTTCCTGAAATTCTGGGAAGAAAAGCTCGACGGACCGCTGCATTCGGTGCGCTACGTCCACCGCAAGCTGATCTCGGCAACCGAGTGGCGGGCGCTGAAAGGCGAGTTCATCCTGCACTGATCGGAACTCGCCACGTCAGACATGCGCCTCGCCATGACCGAATTCGCCTTCGTCACGGTCCGGGCGCAGGGCAAAAGTGAGCATGCCGAGATAGAAGACGACGACGATGGCAATGACGGCAAGGCCGGGAATCGGCCCGAGCACGGCATTGTCGATGACATAGGTCCATGACTGCGCCTGCAACGCCGGCATGCCCTCCGTCTGCAGTTTCGGCGTCGAGATCTTCAGGCACCAGGCGAGCAACAGGATGAAATACATCCAGCCGTAATTGCGTTTGAGCCGGCGGTGCATCGCCTCCTGATAGCTGAGCAGGAAGCGCGGTTTGCGCAGGCTGCGGGCGACCACCATAGCCCATTCGCCGCTGTTCCTGGCCTCGGGCGCCAGAATCTCGGCGAAATAGCAACGCTCGATCTGACGGATGCGGGCGCGGTAGATATCGAAGAAGCGGTAGCGCCGCGCCTCGATCATCAGCAGCAGCGTCACCAGCATCATCCCGAACAGCAGCACTCCGTGATGCGAGGTCGGCGTCGACAGCGACACCGAGAGCAGCGCCGCGACGACGGTGATCGCCCAGTTGGAGGTCCGGTCGATGCGGTCGCGCCAACTCGTCATCCGTCCGAGTTCGCCGCGGTAATAATGAATGAGCGTGTTGGTGACCTCGCCTGGTGTACTGGGCAGCAGCAATGGCCGCGCGCCCTCTCCTTCCCGTGCCGATGACGTCCTGTCTTCCTCCATTTTCATGGCTCGTTCCTCCCTTCGTCTTCTTTTCGGCCATTCTGCGCCTGCAAACGCGCCATTGCAAAACATCGAAAGCGGCCTTAGAGCCATGCCTGCAACAAAGAGACGGTGATTGCGATGGCAAAGAAGATCGACGAAGAAGCCCTCGGTGAAGCCTATAACCGCGCGCTGGCGCTGGAAAAGGCCGGCGATGTCGACGCGGCCGTGGCAGCCTATGAGGAAGTCCTGGCAATCGACCCCGACGATCATGGTGGCGCGGCCGTGCGCATCGCCGCGATGGGTCGCGGCGAAACACCGGTCAGGGCGCCCGACGCCTATGTCGAGACCTTGTTCGACCAGCATGCCGAGGTTTTCGAGGACGTGCTCGTCGAGCAGCTCGGCTATCACGTGCCGATGCTGGTGCGCCAGCGCCTGCAGGCGCTGAAGCTCGGGCCGTTCAAACGACTGCTCGATCTCGGTTGCGGTACGGGTCTGACCGGCGGCGCCCTGCGTGACCTCTGCGAGGATATGACCGGCATCGATCTATCGGAGAAGATGGTCGAGATCGCCCATGAGAAAGATCTCTACGAGACGCTCTTCGTCGCCGAGGTCGAGGATTTCCTCGACGACAACGACGAGGAAGCCTTCGACATCATCACCGCCACCGACGTGCTGCCCTATCTCGGTGCGCTCGAACCGCTGTTTTTCGGCGCCGCCGAGAACCTGGCGCCGGGCGGCCTGTTCATCTTCTCGTCGGAGACCCTGCCCGAGGAGATTCTTGCCGGCCGCGCTTACATGGTCGGCCCGCACCAGCGCTTCGCCCATGCGGATGCCTATGTGAAAGAAAGGCTGGCAGCCACCGGTTTCGAACTCGTCGAGATAACCGATATCAACGTGCGCATGGAAGACGGCCAGCCCACGCCCGGCCATCTGGTGATCGCCAGATATGTCGGCTGACGGGATAGTTGCGCGATTGGCAAAGTATCTGTTGCGCAATTCCTCCCGACCTGATACTTAGTCGATCGGTAAAGTTTATCGCAACGATAGGAAAGGTCGCCGCATGTCGCTCGTTTTCTATGGACATCCGCTCGCCTCCTTCTGCCACAAAGTGCTGATCGCGCTTTATGAAAACGGCACGCCCTTCGACAATCGCATCGTCGATCTATCCGACGAGAACTCGCGCGCCGATCTCTTCCGCTTCTGGCCGATCGGCAAGATGCCGCTGCTCAGGGATGAGGCGCGCGACAGCACCATTCCCGAGACCTCGATCATCATCGAATATCTCGAGCATTATTATCCCGGCCGCGGTCGCCTGCTGCCGCTGGAGATCGACCGGGCGCTACAGGTCCGCCTGTGGGACCGGTTCTTCGACCACTATGTCCAGACGCCGATGCAGGCGCTCGTCAGCAATCGCCGGCGCCCCGAGGGCACCGCAGACGAAATCGAGACGGCCGCCGCCAGGGCGATGCTCGCCACCGCCTATGCGATGATCGAAAAACAGCTCGCCGACAAGCCGTGGATAACGGGCAGCGACTTCACCATGGCCGATTGCGCCGCAGCCCCCGCCCTCTTCTATGCAGAGACGCTGGTCCCGCTTTCAGAGGATCAGCCGAACCTTCGTGGCTATTACGATCGGCTGCTGGCGCGCCCGTCCTTTGCAAGGGTGTTGGAAGAGGCCCGTCCCTACTTCAAGTTCTATCCTTATCACGACAGGCTGCCCGCCCGCTTCCGGGATGCGGCGGGATGATCGACAGCCAAGCTAATCTCGACCGCATGTTCCACGCGCTCTCAGACCGCAGCCGCCGCGGCATGATCGACCGCCTCGGCCGCGGGCCGGCCTCCGTCACCGAGCTGGCAGCACCGCTCGCGGTCGCCCTGCCAACGGTGATGAAACATCTGCAGGTGCTGGAGGAGAGCGGTCTCGTGCTCTCGGAAAAGTCCGGTCGGGTGAGGACCTACCGCCTGCAGCAGGATGCGCTTGCTACCGTCGAACGCTGGGTGGAACAACGAAAGACCCGCTGGACCGCCGCCTTCGACAGGCTGGATGAATATCTCGCTGAGGAAAAGGAGAGCCTTCCCGAATGACGACACCATCCGCCGAACACGCCACCTTCGTCATCGAGCGACACCTGAAAGTGCCGATCGCCCGGGTCTTCCGCGCCTGGTCGACGCCGGAGGCCAAACGTCAATGGTTCGCCTGCCACGGTGAATGGGTGCAGCTGGACTACACGCTTGATTTCCGCCCGGGCGGCATCGAGAGGAACCACGTCGCCGATTCCGACGGCCTTCTGCACGCTTTTGACGCCCGTTACATCGATATCGTGCCCGATGCCCGCATCATCTATGCCTATGAGATGAAACTCGGGCAAACCCGCATCTCCGCCTCCCTCGCCACCGTCGCCTTCGAAGCCGAACCCGCCGGCACCAGGATGGTGTTCACCGAGCAGGCGGTCTTCCTCGACGGCTACGCCGACAACGGCGCCCGCCTCCAGGGCACCGAGATCGGCCTGGACAATCTCGAACTTTTTCTCGAGCGCGAGGAAAGCCCTATCCATTAGGCGGGCTTAGCCTCAGCCGCTTGATTTCTTTCGGGAGCCGGCAGCCTTTGCTGAGCTATTCAGCCCTGCGGCGGCGCGAATAAGTGCCTTCAACGCCTCCTCGTCGATCTCGTCGCCCTCATGGAAATCGATGGCGCGCCTGGTATTGCCTTCGAGGCTGGAGTTGAAAAGGCCCGAAGGGTCTTGCAGTGAGGCGCCCTTGGCGAAGGTCAGCTTTACCGCGCTCTTGTAAGTCTCGCCGGTGCAGATGATGCCGGAACGCTCCCACACCGGAACCCCGCGCCACTTCCACTCCTCGACCACCTCCGGCTCGGCCTGCTTGATGAGTGCTCGAACCCGGGCGAGCATCTCGCCGCGCCAATCGCGCAGTTCGTCGATCCTCGCGTCAATCAGCTGAGAGGGAGAGACTCCCTCTTTTCGTTCCCCGGAATCGCTCTTCTTCATGATTGCGTCGCTTTCTTCGTGGTTGTTCGTTGCCCACCTGGGGTGCCTATGACCTTACATCCGTTCGCCAGGCAATTGGCTGGCCTGCTCCACCCAGGCGAGGAGTTGGTCTTCGTCGAATGTGTCATTCTCCCGGATGTCGAGGTAGCGCACTTCCTTCTGCTTGGATTCCCCGGGCGGGACAGGATGCAGCGACGTGCCGCGGAAGAAGGCCACCTTGACGTATTTCGTGAAGCAATGAACGCTGAGGAACCAGCCCTGCCCTTCAATGCCATAGAGAGGCGAGTTCCATTTCACGGCCTTGTACACACCGGGCACGGTGCGCGTGATCAGCGCATCGAGGCGGTGCCCGACGTTGCTTTTCCAGCCCGGCATGGCGGCGATATAGGCCTGCACCGGAGCGTCGCCGTAACCCTTGGCGATCTGAGGGTTGCCGCCCGAGAGAAGGGTTGGCTCCCCGGTGGCCGGCATAGCGGCTGCCTTCTTGGTCATCTTCGCTTCGGTCTTGGACGTCTTGCCGGCCATCGCCTTCACTCCTATCCGCCGTTGCGTCCCGCTCCGCGCCACCTGGTGGCATATGGCAGGACGAACAAGTAGAGACCGGTGAGCAAGAGCAAGATGAGCGGCAACAGTGCCAAGAGGCCCACCCAGACGGACGATTTCTCCTGCTGCATGGCGATGATATTGATGATGACTGCCACCGTAAAGCCAATGGATAGCCATCGGTGGATCTGCCGAAACCAGTTGCTCCAATTCAATGGCAACCCCTCCTCAAAGATGAGCCTGGATGATGGGCTGCCTGCGGGGGCGCCCCTCACTCTGTCCGCGCCAGCACCTCCTCCAGCTTTTCGAAGAACTGCGGCCAGCCGCTCCTGGCGCCGCCATAGGCCTGCCGCTGATCCCGCCCGAAGCCCGATTGCTCCATGCGCAGATGCGTACCCGCGCCCGTCGGCGTGAGCGTCCAGGTGACGACGGTTTCGAGGCCATAGGCGCCCCAGCTATATGCGAGCGTCCTGTTCGGTTCGACCTCCAGAACCCGGCAGTCGACCGAGCCCCAATCGGCATTGAAGTTGAAACGATGGTCGACGACCGGTTTGAAGTCGCTCTTCATCAGCCACTCCTCAATCAGATGCGGCTGGGTGAGCGCCCGCCAGATCTTGTCCGTGGGAAAAGGCATCTCCCGTTCGATGATGACGGAACGTGTTTCGGTCGATATATCGGTCATTGATCCATCCTCTTCAGCAAATCCTCAAGGGCGTCGAAGCGGCTTTGCCAGAAGCCGGCCATCTCGCTTGTCCAGTCGATCAGCGGTGCCAGCGCACCGAGCTGCGCGCTATAATGCGTCTGCCGACCTTCGTGGCGGTCGCGCACCAATCCGGCCTGCTTCAGAATTCCGAGATGTTTTGAGACGACGGGTTGCGAAACCCCTGCCCGAGCCGTCAGAGCCCCGACCGTCTTTTCTCCTTCGCGGCACAGCCGTTCGAAAAGCGCCCTCCGGGTCGGATCGGCGAGCGTTCTGAAGAGCATGTCCTGAGCGTTCGACATCTACAATCAATACCTCGTTGGCTATGGATTAACCTATAGCCACGGAGGTATGGGTAAGTCAAGCCGGAAGCAAATGACCTGAGCAAGCTATCATTGGCGATTTTGGCGAACGCAGTGGCGCACCTCGGCAGAGACGAATAAGTGTCTCATACCCAGGCGCCTATGCATTTTCGTACTGATCAGGCATGCTCGCGCCGACACGCCTCGCCTATGCCGAGGTCGTGCAACTTTGCGACCAGGGCTGGGATCAACGGCCGCCGTCGGTGCCGAGGATCGCCGCAAGCAGCCGGCCTTCGAGCTCGGCAAGGTCGGGGTTGCCGTGCCGGCGCGGATGCGGATAGGGAATGGGAAGATCGAGCGCGATCCGCCCCTCGTCGAGCACGATGACGCGATCGGCGAGATGCACCGCTTCGCTGACATCGTGGGTGACGAGTACAGTGGTGAAACCGAGTTCGCGCCACACGCGATTGATGAGTTCCTGCATGCTGATCCGCGTCAGCGCATCGAGCGCGCCGAGCGGTTCGTCGAGCGCCAGCACGCCCGGCCGGCTCACCAGCGCCCGTGCCAGCGCCACACGCTGCCGCTGACCGCCGGAGAGCCGCGCCGGCCATTCGCCGGCTTTCTCGCCAAGCTGAACTTCAGCAAGCACGGCCTCGGCCGCCTTCAGCGCCGCCCGCCTGTCGATGCCGTCACCGAGCCCGACCGCCACATTGTCGGCGACGCTGAGCCAGGGCAGCAACCGCGGCTCCTGGAAAACGATACGCGCATTCGGGCTCGCCTGCGCGCCGTCGGCATCTTCGAAATGCAATTCGCCGGCACTCGGCTCGTCGAGCCCCATCAGGATGCGCAGCAACGTGCTCTTGCCGCAGCCGCTCTTGCCGATCACGGCAACGAACTGGCCGGCCGGAATATGCAGGTTGATGCCGCGCAGCACGCGGTTGGCCCCAAAACTCTTTTCAAGCCCCGTCAGGCTGATCGCCGCTGCCCCCGCGGGCGCAATGCGCTCCGCCGTAGGTGCATAGGCTGGCTCAGCGGCGGCGGCGTGAAAACGCTCATGTGCGATCGATGTCATGGCGTCTCTCCTATTTCTGATAGGCCGGGTTCCAGCTGAGCAACCGCTTCTCCAGCGCCCGGGCGATGACATCGGCAAGCTTGCCGAGCACGGCATAGATGACGAGGGCCAGCACGACGACATCCGTCATCATGAATTCGCGGGCTTCGTTGGCCATGTGACCGATGCCTGACGATGCGGCGATCGATTCCGATACGATCAGCGTCAGCCACATGATGCCGAGCGCATATCTGAGGCCGACGAAGATCGACGGCAGTGCGCCCGGAAAGATAACCTTGCGGAACAGCGTCCAGTTGCCCATGCCATAGACCCTGCCCATCTCGATCAGGTCGCGGTCGACATTGCGCACCCCGTGATAGGTGTTGAGATAAACGGGGAAGAGCACGCCGAGCGAGGTCAGAAACAGCTTCGATTCCTCGCCGATCCCGAACCACAGGATGATGAGTGGAATCATCGCCAGATGCGGAATGGTGCGCAGCATCTGCAACGTCGTATCGGTCAGCTGCTCGGAAATGCGCGATACACCATTGGCGATGCCGAGCAGGAAACCGATCGAGCCGCCGACGAGAAGGCCGGCAAAGGCGCGGCCGGCACTGACCAGCACGTCATGCGGCAACTGGCCGGAAACCGTCGTCGACCAGAAGGCGAGGCCGACATCGGCCGGCGACGGCATGATACGCGACGAGATCCAACCGACAGAGGAGGCAAGCTGCCAGAACGCCACGATCCCCACCGGCACCAGGTAAGGCGTGAGCTTCTCCAGGCTGGGCAGCGGCAGGCGTAAACCCGTCTTCCCAACCTTTTCGGAAGCGGCCGTCCTTACGAACGGAGTATCGAAAGTCGACATGCATTGTCCTCGCGCTTATCGAAAGCAGGATGCCGCAAGCCGTAAGCGGCTTGCGGCGGCGTCACGCTCTGCGTCTTCGTCGAGCTCAGGAACCGGAGACGACTTTGAGATTGCCGCCATGGCTACCGCCGGCGAAGACCTGTTTACGGCCGAACTCATTGTTGAAGCCTAGGCGCTGCCGCTCGCGGGTGATGCCGAGTTCGGGGAAAAGCAGCTCGGCGACGCGATAGGCCTCTTCCAGATGCGGATAGCCGGAGCCGATCACCGTATCGATGCCGATCTCCTGATATTCGCGAAGGCGCGCGGCCACCGTCTTCGGTGAACCCACAAGCGCGGTGCCCGCACCGGCGCGCACCAGGCCGACGCCGGCCCAGAGGTTCGGCGAGACCTCGAGCTTGTCGCGGCGACCGCCGTGAAGGGCGGCCATGCGCTTCTGGCCGACCGAGTCGGATTCGTGGACGAAGCGCTCCTGCGCCTCGCGGATCGTATCGTCGTCGAGATGGCGGATCAGCCGTTCGGCCGCCTCCCATGCCTCTTCATCGGTTTCGCGCACGATGAAATGCAGGCGGATGCCGAAGCTTACCTCGCGGCCGCGCTCGCCGGCGGCCTTGCGCACCTTGGCGACCTTTTCGGCAACCTGTGCCGGCGGCTCGCCCCAGGTCAGATATTTGTCGACGCGGCCGACGGAGAAATCGATGCCGGCATCCGACGAACCGCCGAAATAAAGCGGCGGGCGCGGATTCTGTACCGAGGGAAAGCCGAGGCGCGCATTGGTCGCCTTGATGTATTTGCCGTCGAAGCTCGCAGTACCCTTGTCCAGCAGTTCCTCGAAGACGGTGAAAAACTCCTCGGCATGGGCATAGCGCTCGTCATGCTCGAGATGGATGCCATCGCCGGCAAGCTCCGCCGGGCTGCCGCCGACGACGATGTTGAGCAGCAGCCGGCCGTTGGAGATGCGGTCGAGCGTCGTCGCAAGACGCGCGTAATACGCAGGCGATGCCGTACCGGGGCGGATCGCCACCAGGAACTGCAGCTTCTCGGTTTTGGCGGCAAGGGCCGCCGCCGTCACGAAGGATTCCTCGCAGGCAACCCCGGTCGGCAGCAGCACGCCGGAATAGCCGAGCCGGTCGACGGCCTGGGCGATCTGCGTGAGATAGCCGATCTCAGGCGCGCGGTTGAGCTCGGAGGAGCCGAGATAGGTGCCGTCGCCCGATGTCGGGATGAACCAGAGGAAGTTGATGGGATTTGAGGTGATGGTCATGGAAGGCGTCCTTTGCTGCGAATTCGAAAATCAACTCACGCGGTCGAGATGGCTCGCTGAAAGCGGCGATACGCAAACCGTCCGCCTGCGCAGCACCGCTGTCGCGCCGGCGCTTGCGAGAATCGCGGTGGCGGCGGAGGCTGCCAGAAGGCTGGGTGTCTGCCTGTGCATGAGCATCTGAAATATCCTTCGATCAAATGGCGGCTGGCCGGTGCCTTCCGGTCCACTGTCGATCGCCAGGATACTGGCATAGACCACCAATTAGATCGACAATATCAATTGCTATTGTAATCGGCTTTGGAGAATATTTTTCCGGCTCAGCGGCATGAAGGGTCTCTTCATGCCGCTGAGCGGAAATCTCAGCCTCTGCGAAAAGTCAGCTCGCCTTGGGACGCCAGACAATATCGCCTGTCACGAGCTTCTTCGGCAGGATGCCCAGCCCGTAAAACTCGTCGGCAAGTGCCTGCTGATAGGCAGCGGCGGCATCGGTGATTGTCGAGACGCTGCCGAGATCGGCGCCCTTGCGCGTCAATGTCACCTGCGTCACCTCAACCGGCACACCGGTGATCTCGGAAAGCTCTTTCACCGTCGCATCGAGATTGCTTTGTGCCGACTTGCCGACCTTGGCGAGTTCGTCGATCACGTCGACGATCACCTGCCCGTTGGCGTCGGTGAAATCACGGTTGGCGAGGAAGAAGCTGTAGGAGTCGACGATGCCTTCGACAGTCGTCAGGATGCGTGTCTCCGGATCGGCTTGGGCAATCGCCAGATAGGGATCCCAGATCGACCATGCGTCGATGCTGCCATTCTTAAAGGCGGCGGCGGCATCGGGTGGCGAAAGGTCCAGCTGCTCGACGTCCTCGGGCTTCAGGCCGGCCTTGCGCAGAACCTTGACGGTCACATTGTGCGCGCTGGAGCCGCGCTTGAAAGCAACCTTTTTACCCTTGAGGTCGTCGAGCGTCTTGATTGGCGAATCCTTGCGCACGAGGATGGCCGAGGCTGCCGGGCTGCCCTTGTAGAGACCGACATAATAGAGCTGCCCGCCGGCCGCCTGGGCAAAGAGGGGCGGCACATCGCCGGTCGCGCCGAAATCGAGAGCGCCGGCGCCCAAAGCTTCGAGAAGCGGCGGACCGGATGTGAATTCCGACCAGCTGACGGTAATGCCTCGATCGGCAAACCGCTTCTCAAGTGCGCTGCGACGCTTGGCAAGCGCAAGCACGCCGTTCTTCTGCCAGCCGATACGGAATTCGCTGGCGGCAGCGCGTGCCGGCCTGATAGCCGGCAGGATTGCCGTGGCCGCGGCTGCTGCGAAAAGCCCGAGCGTTTGTCGACGTGAAATCATGACTATCCCCTTTTTGAATGGCGCCAAACCTGGTTTCGGCTGGTCGAACCCGTTCGCTATGGGCTCCATGATGATTAAATCTATAATCTGTATCGACAATTATATTTGCAACATTCGGCCCTTGCTGAAATTTTGCGGCCCGGAAATCGCCTTAAAGCGAAATTTTTTCGCGTGCTTTTGCCGATCACTCCCGACCTTCGGCGGAGAGCCGCTCTCGGATGCGGCCAGCCTCATATGTGCCAATCGGAAGAGAAGTCCGTCTTCCGGGTCTTTTCTGCTCCCGCCGTTTCGGTTAATCCTCGGGCCTGCGCTTGACGAAAAGGATAGGACATATGGCTAAAGTCGCATTCATCGGTCTCGGCGTCATGGGTTTTCCCATGGCCGGTCATCTGAAGAGGAAGGGCGGCCACGATGTTACCGTCTACAACAGGACGCCCGAAAAAGCCGCCGCCTGGGCCGAGAAATTCTCCGGCAAGTCCGCCCCCACCCCGGCCGAGGCCGCCGCCGGGGCCGACTTCGTCTTCGTCTGCGTCGGCAATGACGAAGATCTCCGATCGGTGACATCCGGCAAGGACGGCGCCCTGCACGGCATGAAGCCGGGTTCGGTGTTGATCGACAACACCACCGCCAGCGCCGAGGTCGCTCGCGAACTTTATGCCGCGGCAAAGGAAAAAGGCGTCGATTTCATCGACGCTCCCGTCTCCGGCGGCCAGGCCGGCGCCGAAAACGGCATCCTCACCGTTATGTGCGGCGGTGACGAGGCCGTCTTCGAACGCGCCAGGCCCGTCATCGACGCCTATGCCCGCATGGTCGGTCTGATGGGACCGGCAGGTTCGGGCCAGTTGACCAAGATGGTCAACCAGATCTGCATCGCCGGCCTCGTGCAGGGACTTGCCGAAGCGCTGCATTTCGGCAAGCGCGCCGGTCTCGATATCGAAAAGGTCGTCGAGGTGATCTCCAAGGGGGCGGCCGGCTCCTGGCAGATGGAAAACCGGCACAAGACTATGAACGCCGGCAAATATGATTTCGGCTTCGCGGTCGATTGGATGCGCAAGGATCTCGGCATCGTGCTCACCGAAGCTCGCCGCAACGGCGCCAAGCTGCCGGTCACCGCCGTCGTCGACCAGTTCTACGGCGACGTCCAGGCGATGGGCGGCAATCGCTGGGACACATCCTCGTTGCTCGCCCGCCTCGAAAAATGATCACGTCAGCCTCCGACGCAGCCGAACTGATCGCCCATCTCGAAACCCTGCGTTCGGAGGAAAATATCGCCGGCATGGCGCGCTTCGGCATTGTCACGAACCGTGCCCTCGGCATCCCCAATCCCGATCTCAAGGCGATCGCCAGGCAAGCGAAGAAGGATCACGCCAGGGCAAGGCAGCTCTGGAGTAGCGATATCCGCGAAGTCCGCCTGCTCGCCCTCTTTACAGCCGAGCCGAAGCGGCTGACGGCGGACGATGCGCGAAATTGGGGCAACGATTTTAACTCCTGGGAGATCGTCGATTGCGCCGCCGATCTCTTCGTCGAGGCCCGGCTCGACGAACTCGTGTCAGAATTCGCCGCCGATGAGCGCGAATTTGTCAGGCGCACTGCCTTCGCCATGATATCAGGCGCCGCCGTCCATCGGAAGAAGGAGCCCGACGCCACCATCCTCGCCTGGATGCCGCTGATCGAAGCCCATTCCGGCGACCCGCGAAACTTCGTGCGCAAGGCGGTCAATTGGGCACTGCGCAGTATCGGCAAGCGCAATCTCGCCTGCCATACACCAGCGCTCGCACTCGCAAGCGCCCTGGCGGAAAGCGCTGATAAAACCACCCGATGGATTGGCAAGGATGCCGCCAGGGAACTGGCCAACGAAAAGCTGCTGGCCCGGCTGAGATAAGGCGGACGCCTGCTCCAGTGCCGAAACCCCTCGCCTCTTCGTCAATGATGTCTGGATTTTTCGACCAGGAAATCGATCAGCACTCGGACCGCCGGCGGCATGCCCTTGGCGGTCGTAAAGACGATATAGAACTGGCTCTCCTCCGATTGCCACTCCGGCAGCACCCGCACCAGCTTGCCGGCCTGGAGGTCCGCCTCGCAGGCACTTTCGAGCAGAAGCCCGAAGCCGAGGCCAGCACGGGCCGCGTCGAGGATGGCGGTCATACTGCGGCAGGTGAGCCGCGGCTGATGCCGGATCACCTGCTTGGCATCATTCGGGCCGATCAGTTCCCAGGTGTGGAACGACACCCATGACGTCATTGCCAGCGTCGGCAGGTCGGCGAGCTCGTCCACGCAATTCAAGCCGCCGGTGCGCTCGACGAGCGAGGGACTCGCGACGAGGATACGCCTGATGCGGTCGAGCTTGCGCATTGTCAGGCTCGTCTGCGTCTCCGGCTCATTGGTTGCCCTCACCTCGAGGTCGATGCGTTCGTTGATCAGGTCGGCGCGCCGGTCGGAGCCGATGATCTGCAATTTGATCTTCGGATAACGCTCCAGGAATTCAGGCAGGATTCCGCCGACCGAAATGTCGACGAGACCGAGCGGACAAGCCATCCGGACCACGCCTTGCGGGTCGGACTGAGCTTCGCTGACGATCGATTTGGCGCGGTCGGCCTCCTGCAGGATGGTCTGGCATCTTTCGTAGAAAGCTTGACCGATCTCCGTCACCCGGAAGTGACGAGTCGAGCGTTCTATCAGCCTTGCGCCAAGCCCGTCTTCCAGCCGGCTGACCCGCCTGCTCAGCTTCGAACGCGGTATCTTGAGATCGCGACTTGCAGAAGCAAAACCACCGCTGGAGACGACAGCGGCGAAATAATAGTAATCATTGAGATCGTCCATAAGAACAAGCTATCCGAGCAAAGGAATGAATGCCAGCCCCCTGCAAGGGTTGTATCGCCTCTCCCCAAAAGCTGTAATCACATTGTCGGCATTGGATTTTCTTTTCGCGACCTGTTGCGGCAAGCCAGCCGACGGCGAAGACGAGAAGCAGCTCAATAGCTCCCGTCCCGCACGATGATGTTATCGATCGATCCAGCGCGCTTGAAAATTGAAAAAGGGAGTTCAACGAGAAACGGGATTGCCAAGAAGCCGACGTGCAATACGCAAACCTGCCGCTTCCACCACTTGAAAGGCTATCCGGAAAGACTGCCTTGAAGACTGCGCGTTAAAAACGCTGCAAGGACGGCCCGGCAGGGAAGACCGGACCCGTCCCCGTAGCTGATCGGAGGTCACTCGGATCAGAAACTGATTTGAAGTGCCCCCGGCCCGAAAACCGGGGGCATCCACTAAGTGGATTAGAACGAACGCTGCAGGCGGAAGTAGCCCGAAGTGGAGTCGTCGCCGTTGTCCGGGTCGAGGTACTGAACCGAAGCCTTGGCGTAGAAGTTGTCGACGATCTGGTAATCGACCGTCAGACCGACCTTCCAAGCGTCGTCATTGCTGAAGTCGTCGCCAGCAGCATAGTAGTCGCCGTAGTACTGAACACCAGGGGTGATCTTGAGCTTGTCGGTTGCCTTGATAGCGTATTCGGCAGCGACAGCCCATTCAGCTGCGGAGTAGTAGGAGTTCGGGCCGGAAGAGTATACGGCAGCGAGGCCGAGCGTACCGGGACCGATGTCAACCGTACCCATTGCACGGACAGCGCCGTCTTCGTTGTCGAAGTCCCAGCCGCCGGTGACCTGGTAGCTGAAGGCACCTGCAGTGCCGCCAACGCCGAAGGCAACGCCTACGTTGTTCGGGCCTTCGCCGCTCTTGTAGAAGCCGTCTTCCAGTTCGTCGACGCTGATACCAGCGTAGAAGGTGCCGCTTTCGTACTGATAGCGGAGAGAGTTGTGCAGCGTTACGATCGAGCCGATGTCGTCGGTTTCACCCGAGAGACCATCGTCCCACCAGCTGTAGAACAGACCAGCGCGGAAGCCCGCGATGTCGAGATAAGCGGAGTCGAGGATGGCATCCTGGTCGGTGGCATTGTCAGCATTGAACTGCATGACGATGACGCCGGTCAGCGGACCGTACTCGGTGTCGCTCTTGGCGGTGAACTGAACCTGACCGCGGGTCTTGGCATCCCAATCCGAGTCGTTGCTGGCCGAGCCATTGAGGGGCTGATCACCAACGTCGACCTGGAAACGGATGTAGCCTTCGATCTTGAGGCAGGTTTCGGTGCCCGGGATGTAGAAGTAGCCGGTGCCGTAAGCGTCGCAGACGCGAACATATTCAACCGGTTCCGGCTCAGCAGCAACAATAGCGTCAGCTGCAAGAACCGGCGTCGATGCAGCAAATGCTGCTGCTGATGCAAGCAAAACCATTCTGATGTTCATTTACCAATCCATTCCTTTGTCGATCGGGGCTGGCTTCCAATCGGGTAGTCGATTTGAAGCCGGCCCAGTTTGAACAGCCATCTCGGCGTGCGGATCGATCGAACCGCCCAACCGTCATCCCATACACCGCCTTATCAAGCAATTCTGGATACACGTGAGATAGGGCTACCGAAGCTACTTTCCCCGTAGGCGTGATTTTTATACAACAATTTCAATTATTTATGCGAAAAACACACCAAGCGGCTCCGCGACGGAAATCTTCCATCGCAAGCCGCAAACGCTATGCCCCATTTGTCAAATTCTCCACCGCTCGACCCCCGTCGAACACAATGGTGAAGTGCATAAACTCTACCGCCGGCTACTCAACACATACAAGGCAGCGGCGTAGAACATGGTGTCCTGAATTCGATACCAATGAGACGAAATGATGACAGAGCGCTCACCGGTTGCGGTCAACATAGCCTCGTATTCGTTACCAGGCTATTTATTTTTGAGAATTTGGCGCGATTCAAGCGTTTTTTCGCTATTTCTAGGGCCTTTCTGCAGGTGCGACCACATTCTGCCTGCCTCCACGCTCGCTAGATCGGCGCTCAAATGTGGCTGAACTGCCCCCAACAGCTCAATCCTGGCGCGATTATGCGTGCGGCCTCGCGCATTGCGGGGTGCGGCGCAGGCCGCACGCCGGTTTCAGTCCTCGTTGGATTTGGCATTCTCCAGAATCATGTAGTCGAGCGGCAGCTGCGTCGAATACTTGATCTGCTCCATCGCAAAGGCGGAAGAGACGTCGCGAATCTCGATCTTGGCGATCATCCGCTTGTAGAAAGCGTCATAGGCGGCGATATCGGGTACGACGACTCGCAGGAGATAGTCGACATCCCCGCTCATCCGGTAGAATTCGACCACTTCGGGAAATTCAGCAACAACCTCGGAAAAGCGTCGCAGCCATTCGATCGAATGTGTGGCCGTGCGAATCGACACGAAGACGGTGACTTTGGTGTTGACCTTCTCCGGATCAAGGATGGCGACTCGCCGCTTGATGACGCCGTCTTCCTCCATCTTCTGGATGCGCCGCCAGCATGGCGTCGTCGAAAGCCCGACTTTCTTTGCGAGATCGGCGACTGCAAGGGTCGAATCTTCTTGCAGCAGACGCAGTATTTTGCGGTCGAGGCGGTCCATGCGCACAACAGTCCTTTCGAATTATTTTTCTTTGTATAACGCGATTCCGCGCAACGAAAAGAATTTTGTTTCAGGAAAGCAGTATTTTCGTCCGTGCTCGCAAGACCGGGAGCAGTTCGCTCTCAAACCAGGGATTGCGCTTCAGCCAGCCGCTGTTGCGCCAACTCGGATGCGGCAGCGGCAGCACCGCCGGCGACCTGCCAGACAGAAGGCCGTCGCGCCATGCCCGCACCGTCTCGGTCATACTGCCCCGCCTTTCGTCAGCCATATGCCAGGCCTGCGCATATTGGCCGATGACCAGCACCAGTTCGATCTGCGGCATCGCCGCAATCACCCTTTGCCGCCAGAACGGCGCACATTCGCGGCGCGGCGGTAAATCCGCGCCCTTCTCGTCATAACCAGGAAAACAGAAGCCCATCGGCACGATGGCGAATCGGTCGCGGTCGTAGAAGCTTGCCCTGTCAACGCCGAGCCAGGACCGCAACCGGTCGCCCGAGGCATCGTCAAACGGCAGTCCACTCTCATGCACCCGGACCCCCGGCGCTTGCCCGGCGATCAGGATGCGTGCCCTCGAGGAGATCACGGCCACCGGCCGCGGCTCGTGCGGCAGTCGATATTCAGGACCTTTCGCCGGCCTATCGCGACAGATGCGGCAGGAGGCGATCTCGCTCCGCAGCGTCTCCAGCGTGGCTTCGTCGGTCATGGCACTTACTCCCACCCGGCGATCTGCCGGATGAAACTGAGGGCGCCGTCGAAAGCGGGCTTCTGGCGCGTGTGATCGCGCACATCACGCGGCCGCTCGAAAGCCCCGGCCCAGAGACCCGCCTTGGCTGCCCTCGCCTCGGCCTCCTCCTTGCCATACCTGCCATAGGCGATGGCCATGCCCCGGCGCACCATGGCGGCGTTGATATCGCCGCCCGCCCCGCTCCGGCAGATGACAAGCAGCCTGTCGTAGCGGTCGCGCCGGCTGCCCTGGCAAAGCGTTCCCGATGCCAAGACCAAGGCCTGCAGCGCCTCGCGCGCCGCCCGCCCACAGGCCCAGGCCCTCCCTGCCCGTTCGCAGCTCTGGTTAAGCTCCGGTGCATCGATGCCTTCGAGGCGCAAACGCTCGTCTCCCAATGTCAGGCTGTCGCCGTCGGCAGCATGAAAAGCACCGGCACGCTCGATTTGTGCTGCATCGTTGAGCTTGGCGGCAATCAGTGCCAAGAGCGCCAGCAGGGCAAAAGCGATCACGCCGTCGCGAATCAGGCGCAGGCTCCGTGTCACGCTTTCGCCTCCTTAAAAAACAAATCCTTGGCAAAGATGGCAAACATCTTCTTAAGAATTGCCGGTTAAGCTCTTATCCACCCTGGGATGAAGTTTCAACGTGCACATGAGTACCGGCGTCAGCACATCGACCGACAAGATTATTGTCGACAGGTCGCGCAGCCACCGCAACAAGGCCGTTTCGAAGGCCGTGCGGCAGACGCGCGAACGTCTTCAGTCCGGTCATGCGTCCAATTCCTCCTTCGACCGTGACGTGCTCAAGATGTATGTGGCGTCGATGCTGCAGGGCGCGACGATCATGCCGCTCTTCGTCGTCATCGTCACCGCGCTTGGCGTCTACTTCACACAGAACACGCAATTGCTCTTCTGGGCACTGCTGACGCTGACCTGTCACACCGGCAATATCCTGCTTGCGCGGCGCGCGCGCCGGCAGGAAATCACCCCCGAGAGCGCCCGCAAATGGCGCCGCCTGCTGCTCGCCGGCCAGTTCCTGCTCGGCTGCTGCTGGGCCATCTTCGCGCTGCAGGGCTGCGACACCTGTGAGCCGTCGAGCTTCATTCTTTATAAGGGTGCGACGCTGCTGATCGCGCTCTCCGTCACGGCGATGTCGAACTTCATGCTGACGCCCGCCGTGCTCGCCGCCTTCTCGCCGGCGGTCCTGGCGCTCGCCGCCAAGAGCGGCCTGTCGCGCGACCTGCTCGAAATCAGCCTGACGGGGGTCTTCACCACCACCCTCGTCTTCTTCAACTATATCAGCGACCGGCTCTTCAAGTCGAACCTCAGGATCCTCTCCTACCAGTCGGAGAAGGACGACCTGATCGCCGAGCTCGAGGTGGCGAAATCGATGTCGGACGAGGCGCGCCGCCGTGCCGAAGAGGCAAACCTTGCCAAGTCCCGCTTCCTTGCCTCCATGTCACACGAGCTCAGGACGCCGCTCAACGCCATCCTCGGCTTCTCCGAGGTGATGACGGCCGAAGTCATGGGACCGCTCGCCAATCCGACCTACAAGGAATATGCCGGCGACATCCACCGCTCCGGCCAGCATCTGCTCGATCTCATCAACGAGATCCTCGACCTCTCCCGCATCGAGGCCGGCAAATACGAGTTGAGCGAGGAGGCGATCTCGCTTCTCGATATCACCGAAGATTGCATCGGCATGGTCCAGCTGCGCGCCCGCGCCAAGAACATCGCCATTTCGGATCAATTCGAGCGGCAGCTGCCGGCCATCTGGGCAGACGAGAAATCGATGCGCCAGGTGGTGCTCAACCTTCTCTCCAATGCCGTCAAGTTCACGCCGCAGGGCGGCGAAATCCACGTCAAGGTCGGCTGGACGGCCGGCGGCGGACAATACATCTCGATCAAGGACAACGGCCCCGGCATTCCGGAAGAAGAAATCCCCGTCGTGCTATCGGCCTTCGGCCAGGGCTCGATCGCCATCAAGAGCGCCGAACAGGGCACCGGCCTCGGCCTGCCGATCGTGCAGGCGATCCTTGCCAAGCATGACGGACAGTTCTTGCTGAAATCGAAGCTGCGCGAGGGCACCGAGGTCATCGCCATCCTGCCGGCCAAGCGCGTGCTTCAGAGCCTGCCGGCCGTGGAAGAAGCTCAGGCCGTCGCGCGCAAGCGCAAGAGTTTTGCCTGAACGCCTTTCCGAATCAGGTAAATAGCAGGTGCTTGCCGAGCACGAAGCTGAGATAGAGGCAGCAGGCGGCGATCATGCAGGTTACCGCGAAGGAGCCGAGATCCTTGGCATGTTTGCCGACGATCGAAATCTCCGGCGAAATCCGGTCGATCACCTCTTCGACGGCGGTATTCATCGCCTCCATCGAAAACAGCCCGAGAAACAGAAGCACCGCGACGACGATCTCGCCGACACTTGCACCGACGAGCGCCAGCGCCGCGATGGAAAGGACGAAAAAACCAAGTTCCTGGCGGAACGCCGCCTCTTTCAGCACCCGTAGGAAGCCCGCCCAGGAATAGCTGGCCGCGGCGAGGAAATGCCGAAATCCGGTCTCTTTCGTCACCGCAGGCTTGGTCAAGACGCCCTCTCCTCTTGCCGTTGCGTCACAGACCCGGGAAGGCTTGCCGCCTCCCCTTCGATGAGCGAATACGCAAATAGCGAATCCCCCTCGGCGGCGCAAGCGAACGCAGGCGGATCGGCAGTGCCGACCGCGGGATCGGCGGCGCCGACCGCGGCCTCAATGTTTGTTGGTCACCCCTGCCTGGGCGAAGGTCGCCATGCCGGAATGGCAGGCAGCGGCCGCCTTGACGATGCCGGCGGCCAGCGCCGCACCGGTGCCTTCGCCGAGCCGCATGCCAAGCGCCAGAAGCGGCGTCTTGCCGAGCATCTCGATTGCGCGCAAATGTCCGGGCTCGCCGGAGACATGGCCGATCAGGCAATGATCGAGTGCGGACGGATTGGCGGCCTTCAGGATCGCCGCCGCCGCCGTTGCGACATAACCGTCGATCAGCACGGGAATGCGCTCCATGCGGGCGGCGAGGATGGCGCCGGCCATCGCCGCGATCTCGCGGCCGCCGAGCCGGCGCATGATCTCCAGCGGATCGTCGAGATGATCGCTGTGCAGCGCCACCGCCTTTTCCACCGCCGCGATCTTGCGCTTCAGCATCTCGCCTTCCGAACCGGTGCCCGGCCCCACCCAGTCACGCGCCGAGCCGCCGTAGAGCGCATAGTTGATCGCCGCCGCAATCGTCGTATTGCCGATCCCCATCTCGCCGATGCAAAGCAGGTCGGTGCCGCCGGCGATCGCCTCCATGCCGAAGGCCATGGTTGCTGCGCAATCGCGCTCGGAAAGGGCTGCCTCCTCGGTGATGTCGCCGGTGGGATAATCGAGCGCCAGATCGAAGACTTTCAGCCCGAGATCATAGGCGACGCAGATCTGATTGATCGCAGCCCCCCCGGCTGCGAAATTCTCGACCATCTGTTGCGTCACCGCAGGCGGAAAGGGCGTGATGCCCTGCCTGGTGACACCGTGATTGCCGGCAAAGATCGCCACCAGCGGCCGGTTGACGGCAGGTGTGCGGCCTGTCCAGGCGGCAAGCCAGAAGGCGATTTCCTCGAGCCGTCCGAGCGCGCCCGGCGGCTTGGTCAGCTGCGCGTCGCGTTCGCGCGCGGCCACCAGCGCCCGGGCATCCGGCCCCGGCAGGTCGCGGAGCAGGGTACGGAAATCGTCGAACGGCAGGCCTGAAACGCTCATCTGTGCGGTTTTCCTATGAATCCGGTATTCTTGTCTTTTCCACGCAAATCAGCTTCCTTGCGGGTGGCAACTCTCTTAAAGCGGGCGGACGAGGCGAACAACTGCAAAAAGCGCCGCCGCGACCATAAGCCGAAAGCTCTGGCAGAACGAAGCAGAATGAAGATCAAGGACTATGCAGTCGATACCGCCCGCGCCGTCGCCTTCCTCAGCCGCATTCCGATGCCGCAATCGCTGTTCAAAGGCTATGACGGCAGGCTCGGCCGGCTGGTGCGCGCCTTTCCCTTCGCGGGCATCGTCATCGGTGTCGTTCCCGCGCTCTCCCTCCTGCTGCTTTTGGGGCTCAGCGCCGATCCGCTGATGGCGGCCCTGATCGCGCTTTCCATCCAGGTCCTCATCACCGGCGCGCTGCACGAGGACGGCCTGGCCGATACGGCCGATGGCATCGGCGGTGGCAAGAGCCGCGAGCAGAGCCTCGTCATCATGAAGGACAGCCGGATCGGCACCTATGGCGCGATAGCGCTGATCCTCTCCTTCGCGATCCGCGCAGCCGCGCTTGCTGTGATCGCCCGCCATTCCTCGCCACTCGCTGCCGCCCTTGCCATTCCCGCCGTCGCGACGCTGAGCCGCGGCGCCATCGCCTGGCACTGGCAGCGCCTGGCGCCGGCAAAGGCCGATGGCGTAGCCGCCTCGACCGGCCAGCCGGACGAGCCGGCAATGCAGTTTGCGCTCGCCGCAGCCGGCTTCGTCGCGGCACTTCTGATCTGGCCTGCCTTCGGCCTGCGGCCGCTCGTCGCAAGCCTGCTCGCCACCGGCATCGCAGGATTTGCCTTCACCGCTTTCATCCGCCGCAAGCTTGCCGGCCACACCGGCGATACGCTCGGCGCAACGCAGCAGATTTGCGAGATCGCCACTCTTTGCGCCCTTGCCACGGCTCTTTGAAACTCCGATATATCGCTCATGCAAACACCCTGCATTCACCTCTGCTCCCTGGTTTCAGCCACCGGATTTTGCGCCGGCTGCGGCCGGTCTCTTCAAGAAATCGGCAGTTGGACGAGCTATTCCGACACCGAGCGAAGGCGGATCATGGCGCTGCTGCCCGCAAGGCTTGCAGGCGTCGCCGCCGCGTCAAACCACATGAAAACAACTCTCGCCGGGCCGGAGCGGCCTTTATGATCCGTTTGACCGTCTTCCTCGTCGTGATCGGCATCGGCCTTGCCGTGCTGATCCTCAACAATGACAGCGGCCGCATTCTCGGCCTGCAGAGCGATGATTTCGGCCGTGTCGTCTATCTCCTGCCGATCGCGCTGATGCTGTCGGCCGGCATCTGGGCGAGCCGGCGCAGCGTTGGCGAAACGATGCGCCAGATGATGATCTGGCTGGTCATCATCCTGGCGCTCGCCACCGTCTATCTCTATCGCCAGGAAGCGCTCGGCGTCGGCAACCGGCTGCTCGCCGGCCTCGTTCCCGGCCACGCCGTCGTCGTCACGACAAGCGAGGGCGGCCAGGAGATCATCCTGCACAAGCTGCTGAACGGCCATTTCGAAGCCGATGTCGCGGTCAATGGCCAGACGATCGAGATGCTCGTCGATACCGGCTCCAGCATGGTGGCGCTGTCACGTGAAGATGCCGAACGGATCGGCATCGACCTCTCCCGCCTCACCTACTCCATGACCGTCATGACTGCCAACGGCCGTGGCCGCGCAGCACCCGTCACGCTCGACCAGGTAGCGATCGGCCCGATCGTCCGCAACAATGTCGCAGCCAGCGTCTCCGAGGATGGCCGGCTCGACCAGAGCCTGCTCGGCATGAGCTTCCTGGAAACGCTGGGCTCGCTCCAGATGCAGACCGACGAACTCCGCATGCGCGACTAATTGCGGCCCCGTCGCTTTACGGCGGAGACCGGATCTGCCAGCTTGAGCGCAAGAACAACAAGACCACAAAGAGCAAAAAGAAACTCCTAGTCTTGTGGCACCGCATGTTCGACCGGCCCTCGCCCGCGGCGAGGCCTTGACCCATGGGTGCGACAGGAGTTTCGCAATGAATTCACTCTGGCCGATCGTCATCGGCGGCATTCTGCCCGCCTTCTTCTGGGGCATCACCGCCATCTTCCAGAAGCAGAGCGCCACATCAGCCCGGCTCGGCCGTCTATCTGATCGCCTTCGGCGCTGCCTGCGCGCTTGCCGGCCTGATTGCCGCCCTGATCTGGCGCCCGGCCCCCTGGACCGCCCAAGGTCTCGGTTTTGCTGCCACCGCTGGTGCCTGCTTTGCCGTCGGCACCGGCCTCATCGGCTATGCGCTTTTCACTTATGGCGTCCCGGTCTCGAAACTCGCCCCAATCTGGAGCTGCAACGTGCTGGTGACGCTGGCAATCGGCGCCGTCTTTCTCGGCGAAGCCTCCGAACTCGACACAATGAAGCTCGTCGCCGGCACACTCCTCATCATCTCGGGCGCCGTCCTTGTCAGCAACGCCTGATGGGAACTGGCGCAATACGCAGCAACACAAGACGAGCAGGTCGCCGCCCCATGCTCCTGCGTTGCAGCCGGTTCCGCTTTGTTGATATCCTGCGTCACGGCGCCTCCGCGCCATACCGGAGCTCGATATGAACCCACGACAATTGAAGACATTCCTCGCAGTGATCCGGCATGGAAACCTCACGCGCACCGCTGCCGAGGTCAATCTCGCTCAGTCGAGCCTCAGCGACCAGATACAGGCGCTGGAACAGGAGCTGGGCGCGGAGCTCTTCCTCCGCTCCCGACAGGGCGTCGTCCCGACACCGGCAGGCGCGGCCCTCAAGGCCTATGCCGAAGAGATATTGGCGCTGAACGACGAGGCGAAGACCGCCGTCAGCGCGGCAGCCGGCTGCGCCGAACTGTCCCTTACCCTGGGTACGCTCGAAACCATCGCCACCGAAAGGCTGGCGCCCTGGCTGTCACTCTTTCGCAAGAAGAACCCCCGCTTTGGCCTCAAGCTCAAGATCGGTAACAGCGGCGAATTGCTGGCGCAATTGCAGCACGGCTCGATCGATGTCGCCTTCACCTTCGATCGCGGGCAGCAGGATGAACGCTTCTTGACGCGCCGCATCTGCAGCGAACCGCTGGTGCTGATTGCCGGCAGCGATTCGCAAGCCCGACCACCCGCAAGCCTCGCCGCACTGAGCACGGCGTCCTTCGTCGCCACTGAAATCGGCTGCGTCTACCGTCACCTGTTCGAGACCGCTTTTGCCGAGGCGAGCATCGCCACACCACCGATCGTCACCGAGGCAGACAGCATCGCGACGATCATCCGACTCGTTTCATCCGGCACCGGTTACGGCCTTGTGCCGCGCCTTGCACTCGGCCAGGCGGCAACACGGGACGACGTCGTCGAACTGCCATGGCCGGGCAATCCACCTGCCGCTTCGCTGATCATGATGTGGCGCCGCCGGCGTGTCCAGCCGTCGGCGCTTTCTCTCCTGCTGGCATCAGCGTCCGAAAACCTTCAGCCCGTCAAACCAGCCGATGCCCGCCTTCAACGTGCAGGATAGTGCCTGTGGTGAAGCCGTTGCCGATCAGGAAGCGGATCGCGTCGGCAATATCCCCGGGCCTGCCGACACGTCCAGCCGGCAGTCGCGCAGCCATTGCATCAAGCGTTGCCTGCTTGGCATCGCCGGCGACGTAGCTCCAGATCGGCGTATCCACCCATCCCGGCGACACCGCGTTGATCCGGATCGGCGCCAGCTCGATCGCCAGCGCCCTGACCAGGCCTTCCAGCGCTGCATTGACGGCTGCGACCACCGATCCCCGCGCCGCAGGCCGGTAGGCCGCGATACCTGACGTGTAGGTGATCGATCCTGAGGGCGGCAAATGGGCGGCGCCATATTTCGCCAGCAGCAGCGGCCCGTAGAATTTACTCTCGATCACCCTTTGCGCCGCCGCAAGTTCGATCGAAGGCAGCAGCTGATAGGCCCCCTCGATATCGGCCGCCGTGCTGACGATGTGATCGACCGGCCCGCTATTGCGGAACAGCGCCGCGACCTCTTCCTCCCGCGATATATCGACGGCAATCGTCGCCAGTCCAGGATGGTCATCGAGATCGCGGCGGGCCGCCGCAAGCCTATCCTCGCTGCGTCCTGCGATCGTCACCGCCGCCCCTTCCCCGAGCAAACGCCGCGCCAGCGCCAGCCCCATTCCAGAACTGCCGCCAACAATAATGATCTTCGCGCCTTCGATCCTGATATCCGTCATCTGCCGTCTCCTTCTTGGCTGGCGCAGCAGATGCCCCAGGCCGGAGCGGAAGAAAAACGGAAGAAACCGATGACGTCATCGAGTTTTTCCGATGGCTTCTTCAGAAAACGATCAGTTGCGCAGCCGGTAACCGGTCTTGAAAATCCAGGCGAGTGTTCCCAGGCAGATCAGCAGGAACACCGTGATCATCGCTAGGCTGATCGCCGGGTTGACGTCGGCTATCCCGTAGAAACTCCAACGGAAGCCGCTGACGAGATAAAGCACCGGATTGAGGTGGCTGACCGCCTGCCAGAAGGGCGGCAGCATGTTGACCGAATAGAAGCTGCCGCCGAGGAAAGTCAGCGGCGGCACGACCAGCATCGGAATGAGGTTCAGCTGTTCGAAATTGCCGGCCCAGATGCCGATCATGAAGCCGAACAGGCTGAAGGTGACGGCCGTCAAGAGGAAGAACAGGATCATCATGAAGGGATGCTCGATCCTGACATCGACGAAGAGATTGGCTGTAAGAAGGATGATGAAGCCGATGAGCATGCCCTTGGTCGCCGCCGCCCCGACATAACCGAGCAGGATCTCCGTCATCGCCACCGGCGCCGAAAGCACCTCGTAGATCGTGCCGGTGAATTTCGGGAAATAGATGCCGAACGAGCCGTTGCTGATGCACTGACCGAGCAGCGTCAGCATGATCAGGCCGGGCGTGATGAAGGCGCCGTAGGACACGCCCTCCACCTCCTGGATACGCGAGCCGACCGCCGCACCGAAGACGATGAAGTAGAGCGATGTCGAGATGACGGGCGAGATGACGCTCTGCAGTAGCGTGCGGCGCGTGCGCGCCATCTCGAAGAAATAGATCGATTTGACCGCTTCGACGTTCATTTGCCCGCTCCCACCAGCGCCACGAAGATATCTTCGAGCGAACTCTGCCGCGTCGACAGATCCTTGAAATGAATATTGTTCTCGCCGAGCCGCGTCAGCAGTGCCGCGATGCTTTCCTGCTCGTTGTCGGTGTCGAAATCATAAGTCAGCCGGTTGCCGTCCGCTTCCAGCGTCAGTCCGTTGCCGGCAAAACAATCCGGCAAGCGGCTCAGCGGTTCGGTCAGATCGAGAATGAGCTGCTTGCGGCCGAGCTTGGCCATCAGCGCCGCCTTGTTCTCGACAAGCAGCAATTGCCCGCCATTGATGACGCCGACGCGGTCGGCGATTTCCTCAGCCTCTTCGATATAGTGCGTGGTCAGAATGATGGTGACGCCGGAGGCCCGAAGCTCTTCGACGACATGCCACATGTCCTTGCGCAGCGTCACGTCGACGCCGGCGGTGGGTTCGTCGAGGAAAAGAATATCCGGCTCATGCGACAGCGCCTTGGCGATCAGCACCCGCCGCTTCATGCCGCCGGAGAGCTGGCGCAGCATATTGTCCTTCTTGTCCCACAGCGAGAGCGCACGCAGCACCTTCTCGATATGGGCGGGATTGGCTTTCTTGCCGTGCAGGCCGCGCGAAAAGCTGACGGTATTGAACACCGTTTCGAATTGGTCGGTGGTCAGTTCCTGCGGCACCAGACCGATCATCCCCCGCGTGGCGCGAAAATCCTTCACGACGTCGTGGCCGGCGACCAATACTTGGCCGCCGCTCGGATTGGCGATGCCGCAGATGATCGAGATCAGCGTTGTCTTGCCCGCGCCGTTCGGCCCGAGCAGCGCCAGGATCTCGCCCTTTTCGACGTCGAGGTTGATGCCTTTCAGGGCCTCGAACCCGTTGGCGTAGGTCTTGGTGAGGTTCTGAACAGAAATGATGGGGGCCATGCGGAACTCTTGAGAATTATCCAAGTATTTTGCTCGCTATATAGTCCCTTGATGACGCTTTAACATCCTTGGGAACGTGAACAGTGCATTCGCGCCTTGCTAACACCGTTGACCGCCAACGGGACGGCCCGCTGACGCGGAAGGCCCGCTGACGCGGGCGGGTTAGCCGGCATTGGATCTTTGCGAAAAGCCGCCCTTCCGCTGAAAAGAAAGACCGCCGCCGGTTTCGGATGTCATCATCCGGTGATGTTAATGCCCGATAAGAAAGCCGAGGCCAGCACCGGCATCCGCCCCGCCGCCCACCCCTTTGCGGAGCCGTCTCCGGGTGTTCTCGTTGCGCCCCTTTTTTGCTGCCTCGGCATGTAGTGAAAGTTATTGTTCAGTCACGAAGTGCTTGGAACCGGCCAGTATCCCCTGTCCAGCCGCGTTCGTCTTAGCCGGCCTTGCGCCGGCTTTCTTTTTGTATGCCGTGGCGGAGTGCACGGATGGAGACCTGCAGCGGAGTGGCCGCCCTCGCCCTTCGAGGCCCCTGCGGGGCACCTCAGAGTATGTGAAGCTTTCGAATCTAATGCGTTTCAGGCCGTTGGTTGGCCGATGCCATCGCGCGTC
>NZ_NWSQ01000011.1 GCF_002531725.1 Rhizobium sp. L43 | reverse complement strand
CAACAAGAGAATCAGAAGGCAATCCCATAGGCAATTTTAAATGTGTGAATGCCATAGCCCAGCGGGGAGAAGGTGCCGGCGGCGGATGAGGGGGCTACACGGTACAGCATTCATTCCCTTCGCTTTCGCTCAGCACAACAACAAATGTTCTGCCGTGAGGCCCCCTCATCCGACCCTTCGGGCCACCTTCTCCCCGCTGGGGAGAAGAGGGAGCAAGACGCGCCGACTTCCTTAACTTGGCTGTTGCGTTCGGCATGCCCGGTTTTCTACTGAAAAGCGCACTACTCGGAAAGCAGCTCATCCATCCCAGGACCATCCTCAACCTTGCGCAACGGCCTAAAACTCATCCGGTGCAGGGAGCAGGGGCCGTGTTTCTCGATGCCGGCGCGGTGCTGCGCCGTGCCGTAGCCGACATGCGCGGCAAAGCCGTAATCCGGGAAGACATAATGTGCCCGCGCCATCATCCGGTCGCGGGTCACCTTGGCGACGATCGAGGCGGCGGCGATCGAGACGGAGCGGGCATCACCCTTGACCACCGCCTGTCCGGGGCAATCGAGACCGGGCGGCACGTCGAGGCCGTCGGTCAGCACGTAGCTGGCCGGAATGGCGAGGCTGCAGATGGCCCGGCGCATGGCGTCGAGGCTTGCCTTGCGAATATCCGTCTCGTCGATGCGCGTCGAGCTGGAGGAGGCGATGGAGACGGTGGCGGTCGCCAGGATCTGCACGAACAATTCCTCACGCCGTTGCGCCGAAAGCTGCTTGGAATCGTTCAGGCCCTCAGGGATGCGCTTGGGATCGAGAATGACGGCAGCAGCGACGACAGGTCCGGCCAGCGGCCCGCGGCCCGCCTCATCGGCGCCGGCGACCGGCCAGTGGCCGGCCTTGCGGGCTTTGAGCTCGAGTTTGAAATCCGGCACGAGCGGAGCCGTGTCGAAAAGCAGGGGAGAATCGGGTGGCGTGCGAGGTTTCATGCGGCTGAACCTCGCACGCCAACCCGATTTCCCGCAAGTCCCCGGATCAGGGCGGCGGCCGGGGACCGGTCCGGCGGATGGTGGCGGTCAAGGCCATCCGCGGGAATTGCGCTCGGGACTCGAAAACAGGGCGGTTTTTCTGAGCAGCCGATGCGCAAGCTCGAAGCGATTCCAGGAAAAGTGCGAAGCGGTTTTCCATCCGGAATTGCGTAAGGGTTAGAGGACATTCCAAGCAAAGCGCGAAGCGGTTTTGCCGGGAATTGCGTAAACACAAAAGGTCAAAGAAGCGACAGCTGCACGCCGCTGCCATCGGGCGGGATAAACAGATCGTCGCGCAGCGGTACGCTGCGGCGTGTCAGGCCGAAACGTCTGGCCGCCATTTCAAAGCGCCGGGCGATCTGCCAGGCATAGGGACCGGCGCCCTTCATGCGCTTGCCGAATTCGGCATCATAATCCTTGCCGCCGCGCATCGAGCGCACCAGCGACATCACATGCCGATAACGATCGGGGTAATGCTGCAGCAGCCAGTCGCGAAACAGCGGACTGACCTCGAGCGGCAGCCTGAGGATGACGTAGCTCGCCTCGGCAGCACCGGCAGCCTTGGCCGATTCGAGGATGCGTTCCAGCTCGTGGTCGTTCAGCGCCGGAATGAGCGGAGCGGCCATCACAGCCGTCTGGATGCCGGCTTCGGCAAGCGTGTGGATCGTCTCCAGCCGTCGCGGCGGTGTGGCGGCACGCGGCTCCATCGTCCGGGCAAGCTTGCGGTCGAGCGTGGTCACCGAGATGCCGACACGCACCAGGTTCTTGGCTGCCATCTCCTGCAGAATGTCGAGATCGCGCAGGATCATCGCCGACTTGGTAACGATCGACACCGGATGGTTCGCCTTGTTCAAGACCTCGAGAATGCCGCGCATGATGCGCCATTCCTTCTCGATCGGCTGATAGGGATCGGTATTGGTACCGATCGCGATCACCCGCACCTTGTAGCCTGGCTTGGCGAGTTCCCGTTCCAGGAGTTTTGCCGCATCCGGCTTGGCAAACAGCTTCGTCTCGAAATCGAGTCCGGCGGACAGTCCCATATAAGCATGTGTCGGCCGGGCGAAACAATAGATGCAGCCATGTTCGCAGCCGCGATAGGGATTGATCGAGCGGTCGAAGGAAATGTCAGGCGATTCGTTGCGGGTGATGGCCGTGCGCGGTTTCTCGATCTGCACCTCCGTCTTGAACGGCGGCAGCTCTTCCCACGTCTGCCAGCCGTCGTCGAAGCTCTCCCGCTGCAGCGCCTCGAACCGCCCTGTCGGGTTCAATCCCGCCCCACGTCCGCGCCGCCGATCGACCTCGACTCTCAGCCCGGAGGAAACGATCATCGCATCGGCAATATCTGCCGTATTGGCAGGCGCGAATGCGGCCTGCCCTGCCAGGGACTGCTCTCTCATCGGATTCTCCCGTGGCGGAAAGCCATTGTTCCCGCCCGTTTTGATGATTAAATTCCTATCGGCAAAATGAGAACAATGCAAGAACAAAATGTGGAAAACGGTGCTGGCAAAAATTTGTGCGGCGCATTATGAATAGTCGATGTTGACGGTTGTTCTCGAATGCCATGATCAGGAATCTGAGCTGGCGCAGACTTTATCGGTATTGGTGGCAGGCGCGGTGGAAGGGCTTGTCAGCGATGTGATCGTGCTCGATCACGGCTCGCGCGACGGTACCTCACGAGTGGCCGACGCTGCCGGCTGCCGCTTCCATTCACAATGGGATATCAAGGACATCGTCCGCTCCGCCCGCGGCGAATGGCTGCTCTTCGTCGAGCCGGGCGCCAGACCGCAGGCCGGCTGGATCGATGAGATCGCCGAATATGTGGCGCTGAACAAGCTGCCGGCGCGCTTTACCGCGTCGAGGGGCTATCGGCGCCCGTTCTTCCAGCGTGTCGGCCGAGCCGTACCCCCGCTGGAGCTTGGTTTCCTGGTGCCGAAAAAGCTGGCGCTCGCCACCGCCAAAAGCGGGATGCGGCTTCCCGAATTCGTCAAGGGCCAGAAGCCGCGCAAGCTGGCGAGCGAACTCATCCCCGCCTGGGTCGCCCGCGCCGCCCGCTAAGCGATTCCACTCTCTCCGTCATCCTGCTTTCGCGACAATGGCTGCCCCTCACCCTAACCTTACCCGGGTCGAGACCCGTGGCTCGACCCCGGTCGGTGGCGGCAGCCGGATGAGGGGGCGGGTCGCCGAACCTCGGAGGAGTATCATGCTCCTCCCGTCATCGCGCAAAAGATGGCGTCCAATAGAATTTCGCGCTATAATTCAAACATGGCGCCGTCGAAGCGCCGCGCTTCGCAACGGAATGGCCATGGAATGCCGGTGAACGGCAGAACAGGTCCGCGAAAATCTCCTCTTCTGCCGGATTCCCGGCGAAAGGAGGTGCGTCATGACACGCGGTAGAATCTACAGCGTACGCGGTATGATCTACGGCCTGCTGGCCGTCATATTGCCGACTTTGGTGATCGCGCATCCGCATTCGGCAGCATCGCAGACGATGCTCAGTTGCGCAGGCCGATCCGAGGTCATCAAGTTCCTCGACAGGAACTTCGCCGAAAAGCTCACGGCAGTCGGACTGGTCAACCAGAACGCCGTTCTCGAGGTCTACGCCGCCGAAAGCGGAACCTGGACGCTCGTGGTCACGGATGTTCACGGCATAAGCTGCATCCTGCTGTCGGGTGACAGCTGGGAAACAATGCCGGCTCTGCCGGGCCTTGCCACATAGCGAATTCTATTTGGTCGCGCCGCGTTTCAGATGCTCGTCCAGACGCGGCATGATCTCGACGAAATTGCACGGCACGCTGCGATAGTCGAGTTGTCCTTTCAGAATGCCGTCCCAGGCATCCCGGCAGGCGCCGGGCGATCCCGGCAGTGCAAAGATGAAGGTGGAATTGGCAACGCCTGCCGTGGCGCGCGACTGGATCGTTGCCGAGCCGATCTTCTCATAGGAGATGCGGTGGAAGATGGCGGAAAAGCCGTCCATGCGCTTTTCGAACAACGGCTCCAGCGCCTCGGGCGTCACATCGCGGCCGGTAAAGCCGGTGCCACCAGTGGTGATGACGACGTCGATGTCTTTGCTCTCCGTCCAGGCCTTCACCCGTGCGGCGATTTTCTCGCGATCATCGGGCACGATCGCCCGGTCGACCAGCCTGTGGCCGGCCTCGGTGATTCGCGCCGCCAGCGTGTCGCCTGATTTGTCCGTCTCCGGCGTGCGCGTATCCGAGACGGTGAGAATCGCGATGCCGACGGCGATGAAGGGCCGCTTTTCGTCCAGACCTGCCATCACCTGCCTCCCGACACCGTTTCCGTCGCCTGGAAATACCAGTCCGGCCGCTCGCCGTGAAGAGCTGTCACCGCCTCTTGCGCAGCGGCCATAGTGGCAAAGATGCCAAAACAGGTGGCGCCGGAGCCGGACATGCGGGTGAGCAGCGCGCCGCGGGCTTGCAGCATTGCCGAGATCGCAGAAATCTCGGGCACGAGTTCGCGCGCCGGCGGCTCCAGGTCGTTGCGGGCGATGCCGATTGCAGCGAGCCAGTCGGCAGTCCCAGCGAGATTTGAAGCCAGGTTCAGCGCCGGATTGTTCTTCGTGGCCAGCCGCCGGAAAACCTCCGGCGTCGAGACGCCTTTCAGCGGATTGGCGAGCACCATGGCAAAGGCAGGCAGATCCGGCACGGCTTCGATCTTTTCGCCGATGCCGCGGGCAATCAGCGGCCGGCTCTCAAGGCACATCGGCACATCGGCGCCGAGCTTCAGCGAGAGGTTGCCAAGCGCTTCCACCGGCAAGCTCATGCCCCAGAGCCGCATCAGGCCGCGCAGGGTCGCGGCCGCATCGGCCGAGCCGCCGCCGATGCCGGAGGCGATCGGCAGGTTCTTTTGCAGGTGGATATGGACAGGGAAGGCGAGGGCGCCGACCGCTTCGCGCAGGAGATCGCGCGCCCGCAGCACCAGGTTGGTGCCGCCATCGCCGGCAAGCGTTTCGCCGAAGCGGCCCGACAGCGTGAAGGTGTCGGCCTGCGAAGGCAGGAAGCCCAGCCGGTCGCCGCAATCGGCGAAGGTCACCAGCATGTCGAGCAGATGATAGCCATCTGCCCGCCGGCCCGTCACATGCAGGGCGAGGTTGATCTTCGCGCGCGCCTCTTCGGTGACGCCGAAAGCCTCGGCCAGGCCCTCTTCAGGCATATTTTCGGCCCGTCAGGATTTCTTGTCGACCGGCGGCGGGGTGACCGGTGCCGGGTCCGGCTGCTTCTTGTCGGCCGCTTTGGCATCGTCGCTGACAGGAGGCAGGCCGTTGGCGACCTTGTCCTTGATCTTCGGAATTTCGGCGGCCTCCGGCTCGGAGCTGAGCGCCCGGTTCCACTGATAGACGGCCTCGAGCTTGCGGCCGACGCGCCAATAGGCATCGCCGAGATGGTCGTTGATCGTCGCGTCGCCGGCCTTGATCTGGGCGGCCCGCTCCAATTCGTCGACGGCATCGTCGAAGCGGTTGAGGCGGAAATAGGCCCAGCCGAGCGAATCGATGATGTAGCCGTCGTCAGGGCGAAGATCGACGGCCTTCTTGATCATGCCGAGACCTTCGTCGAGGTTCCGGTTCATGTCGATCCAGGAATAGCCGAGATAGTTCAGCACCTGCGGCTGGTCGGGGTTGAGCTCCAGGGCCTTGCGGAAGTTCGGTTCGGCCTGGTCCCACTTCTTCAGCCGCTCATAGGCGATGCCGCGCTGGAAGAAGACGCTCCAATTGGCGCGGCCGGGAATGGGGCCGATCGCTTCGACCGCCTTGTCGTAATTGGCGGCCATCGCCTCGTAGTCCTTGGCGTCGGAGAGCACGCTGCCATAGGCGAGGTAGCTGCGGATGTCCTTCGGGTCGGAGGAGATCAGCGCCTGCAGGTGCTTGCGCGCCTCGTCCACCTTGCCGCCCTGGGCAAGCGCAAGGCCGAGCTGCAGCTCGGAGATGCGCCGCATCGGCGAATTCTCCGGCACCTGCTTGTAGAGCGCGATGGCGCGGTCCATCTGGTTCTGCTTCTCGGCGATGCCACCGAGCAGCACCAGCGTATCGGCGCTGTTCGGATCGAGCGCATTGGCCGTCTGCAGGTACAGCGAGACGATGTCCTCGGCGCCGTCGCGGTTCAGCGCGCCGCCGACCGAAAACAGCACGCCGGCAGCTCCTTCTTCGGCGGTCTTGACCTGCTGTTCCTGCTTCTCGTCCTTTTCGATGCTGTCGCGCAGCGCATTTAGCGGCGCATAATTCGGCAGCAGATTGTCGCCGACAGACACGGCGTCGAGCGCCTTCTGCTTGTTGCCCTGCTGGGCTTCGAGGCGGGCAAGCGCCATCACCGCGCGCATGAAGGTGTCGGGCGCCGTCGCCCCGCCCTCCTTGTCGAGCACGGCATCGTTCAGGTGCTTGCGGGCGGATTTCACGTCGCCGGTGGCGATGGCAATCGCGCCGGCATTGTAATTCTGGAAGATGCGGAACCAGTCCGGCCCCTTCATCTTCTCGACCATGGTGAGCGCTTCCTTGCCGCGGCCGGCGCCGACGCGGGCCCAGGCGAGCAGCAGGTCGTTCATCATCCGGTCGAGATCGTTCGGCCCCTTATATTTGAGGATGGCCTCGGCGGTCTTGTAGTCGTCGCGGCGCACGGCATCCATGCCGCGCACGATCGTGGTGATGCGCTCGACGGAAGGATCGCCCTTCAGGTCGTTGGCATATTTGACGCCGTCCTTGATGTCGCCGTTGAGCAGCAGCGAGATCATCAGCCGCTGGCGAATCTCCGGATTGCCGGGCTCGATCTGCAGCGCCTTCTTGTAGAGTTCGATCGCCGTTGGGTAATCATGATCGACATCGGCCGTGCGCGCCGCCAGGAAGGCGCCGGAGAAGGAGGTGACGCTGTCGGCATCGAAGCTGTCTGTCTTGCCGGCATCGCCCGTCTTGGCCGCATCCTCGGCGTTCACGCCGGCGACGCCGCCGAGCGAAAGAACAGCCACTAGCGCTGCGCTCGTAAGAAGACGGATGGCGAATCTCTGCCGCATAAGGGAAACCTTTCTTCGAGAGCGTCCCGGCAATGATGCCGGTCGCAAAATCAGTTGTGATCACTGATTCATAACAGGATGGCTTTTTTGAAGCGGCGCCGCAAGAAAATCAGCCTGCGATCAAGGACGTTTGATCAGTTGACGCGCTCGATGCAGAAATCGATCACTTCCATCAGGGCAGATTTCCAGGCCGTATCGGGGAGCGGTGCAAGCGCGTCTCGGGCGATCGTGCCGTAATGGATCGCCCGGCCGATCGTGTCGCTGAGCGTGCCGTATTTGGTGATCAGTCCCAGCGCTTTTTCCAGGTTGGCGTCGGTGCTGTTGCCGGCTTCGATCGCATCGCGCCAGAAGGCGCGCTCGTCCTCGGTGCCGCGGCGATAGGCGAGGATGACCGGCAGGGTGATCTTGCCCTCGCGGAAATCGTCGCCGACATTCTTGCCGAGATCGGCCGCCTTGCCGCCATAGTCGAGCGCGTCGTCGACGAGCTGGAAAGCCAGTCCGAGATTCATGCCGTAGGACTTCAGCGCGTTGCGGCCGGATTTGCCGGCCTCGGCGACAATCGGCCCGACTTCGGCGGCGGCGGCAAAAAGCGCCGCCGTCTTGGCGCGGATGACGGCGAGATAATCGTCCTCCGTTGTCTCCATGTTCTTGGCGACGGAAAGCTGCAGCACCTCGCCCTCGGCGATCACGCAGGCGGCCGAGGACAGCACGTCGAGCGCATCGAGCGAGCCGACTTCGACCATCATGCGGAAGGCCTGGCCGAGCAGGAAGTCGCCGACCAGTACGCTTGCCTGGTTGCCCCAGATCATCCGCGCCGTCGATTTGCCGCGGCGCAGGTCGCTTTCGTCGACGACGTCGTCATGCAGCAGCGTTGCGGTGTGCATGAATTCGACCGAGGTCGCGAGTTTGACGTGATTATCGCCTCTGTAGTCGAACAGCGAGGCGGCAGCCAGCGTCAGCATTGGCCGCAGCCGCTTGCCGCCTGATGAGATCAGATGGTTCGCCACCTCAGGGATCATCTGCACGTCGGAGCCGGCCTTGGACAGAATGAGCTGGTTCACTCGCTCCATATCAACCCTGGTGAGATCGACCAATGGCTTGATGGATGCCAGTTTGTTTTTGCTTTCTTCAAGCGGTATGACCACGCCCAACGACCCGGACTCCTGTTCATTCATTGCACCTGACAATAGAAAGGGGCGATGGGCGCGGCAAGGGGTGAATTGTCGCGCTGAACGAAATTGGAAGGAAAACGACGGCAAATGCATGAGCTTATCCGCGCCAACGACCCCGTTCTGCTCTCCTTTGCCGAAAGTTTGATGAAGGATGCGGGGATTCACTGCTTTATCGCCGACCAGGGCATGAGCGTGCTGGAAGGCTCGCTCGGCATGCTGCCGCGCCGCCTGCTGGTGGATGAGGAGATGGCCGATCAGGCGCGCCGCATCCTCATCGATGCCGGTCTCGGCGGCGAACTGCGCGACAGGACGTGAGCCTGCGATGACCGGGGAACCCACTGACACCGTCGATGCCTTCCATCGCGGCGCCTTCCATCTGGTGCAGCCGAAGGGCAGGGGCCATCGCTCCGGCATGGATGCGATGCTGCTGGCCGCCCTCGTCGCCGACGACCGCCCGGTCAGGGTCGCCGATCTCGGCGCCGGCGCCGGGGCTGCCGGCCTCGCCGTCGCCTCGCGCCTTGCCGATGCGGAGGTGGTGCTGTTCGAGCGCTCGGCCGAGATGGCCGATTATGCCCGCCGCAGCATCCTGCTGCCTGAGAATGCCCACATCGCGGGCCGCGTCAGCGTCGTCGAGGCCGATGTGACGCTGACCGCCAAGGCGCGCAACGATGCCGGCCTCATCGATGAAAGCTTCCACCACGTCATCATGAACCCGCCTTTCAACGATGCCGGCGACCGGCGCACGCCGGATGCGCTGAAGGCCGAAGCCCATGCGATGACCGATGGCCTGTTCGAAAGCTGGATCCGCACGGCCGGCGCCATCATGATCCCGGGCGGGCAATTGTCGCTGATCGCCAGGCCCCAGTCGATCGCCGAGATCATCGATGCCTGCGGCCGGCGCTTCGGCGGCATCGAAATCACCGCCATCCATCCGCGCCCGGGTGAAAACGCCGTCCGTATCCTGGTGACAGCGATCAAGGGATCGCGGGCGCGGCTGTCGCTGCGGGCGGCCCTGATCATGCACGAAGAGGGGAGCCACAAGTTCTCCCCTCTCGTCGATGATTTCAACAATGGCCGGGCGGCTTACGCCAGGCTTTAATTTATCGCGCAATTCCGGACGGAAAACCGCATCGCACTTTTCCTGGAATTGCTTCAGCCGGTGACGAAGTCGAAGAGCAGCTTGACGTTCAGCCCGGCGATGACGACCGCGATCAGATAAGCGATGCCGCTCAGCCAGCGTGGCGCCACCAGTTCGCCCATCTTGGCCTTGCTGGCGGTGAACATCACAAGCGGGAAGACCGCGAAGGAAAGCTGCAGGCTGAGCACCACCTGTGTCAGGATCAAAAGCTGCGCCGTGCCCTGGTCGCCGTACCAGATGGTGACGATCGCCGCCGGCACGATGGCGATGGCCCGGGTGATCAGGCGGCGTATCCACGGCTTCAGCCTGATCTTGAGGAAGCCTTCCATGACGATCTGACCGGCCAGCGTCGCCGTCACCGTCGAGTTGAGGCCGCAGCAGAGAAGCGCAATGCCGAACAGCGTCGGCGCGATCGCCAGGCCGAGCAGCGGCGCCAGCAGCGAATGCGCCTCGCCGAGTTCGACGACATCGGTCTTCCCATGCGCATTGAAGGCGGCCGCTGCCAGGATCAGGATCGAGGCGTTGATCAGCAGCGCAAAGCACAGCGCCACCGTCGAGTCGATCGTCGCAAAGGTCAGCGCCTCCTTCTTCTCAGGGATCGTATGGCCATAGGCGCGCGTCTGCACGATGCCGGAATGGAGGTAGAGATTGTGCGGCATGACTGTGGCGCCGAGAATGCCGAGCGCCAGATAGAGCATCTCCGGGTTGGTCACGATCTCGGTGGTCGGGAAGAAGCCGGTCAGGACGGCGCCCCATTGCGGATCGGCAAGCAGGATCTGCACGCCGAAGCAGACCGCGATGACGCCGAGCAGCGCGATGATGAAGGCCTCCACCCAGCGGAAACCGAGCTTCTGCAGGAAGAGGATCACGAAGACGTCGAGCGCGGTGATCAGCACGCCGAGTTCGAGCGGAATGCCCATCAACAGGTTGAGGCCGATCGCCGTGCCGATCACCTCGGCGATGTCGGTGGCGATGATGGCGATCTCGGCAAAGGCCCAGAGCGGCACCGAGACATATTTTGGGAAGGCGTCGCGGCAGGCCTGCGCGAGGTCGCGGCCCGACGCGATCGCCAGACGCGCGCAGAGCGATTGCAGCACGATCGCCATCAGGTTGGAAAGCAGCGCGACGGTCAGCAGCGCATAGCCGAATTTCGAGCCGCCGGCGAGCGAGGTCGCCCAGTTGCCGGGGTCCATATAGCCGACGGCGACCATGTAGCCCGGCCCGGCAAAGGCTGCCGCCCGCCGCCATACCGAGCTGTGACGCCCCGTTCCGACGGTGCGGTAGACATCCGATAGCGATGCCTCGCCGCGTTCGTGCCGCCAGCCGCTTCTTGCATTCGGGTTTAGGGCGTCCATGCGTTTTCCACCTGTTTGTCGTGAGCGTCAATATGACGGATTAGAATGATAATGCAAGTCATTCGCAACAAGAAAATCAAACTGCATGTTTTCGAGAACGCGGCCATTGCGTTTGTCGTTCCAGCGCATACATGGATGCCGATCGCGATTGACGATCGGACGACGCGAAGCGAAGGATTAGAGATGGCCGGATTGTTGAGAAAACTGCTGCCGAAACGGTTCCGCAAGGATGGCGTCACCATCCCGGTCGTCCGGCTGCAGGGCGCGATCATCAGCGGCGGCGGCCAGTTCCGGCCGGCTCTCAATCTCGCCAATGTCGCGCCGGTTCTGGAAAAGGCCTTCGCCATGAAGGACGCGCCGGCGGTTGCCATCTCCATCAATTCGCCGGGTGGCTCGCCGGTCCAGTCCCGGCTGATCTTCACCCGTATTCGGGAGCTTGCCCGCGAGAAGCAGAAGAAGGTGCTGGTCTTCGTCGAGGACGTCGCCGCTTCCGGCGGTTACATGATCGCCCTTGCCGGCGACGAGATCATCGCCGACGCCACCTCGATCGTCGGCTCGATCGGCGTCGTTTCCGGCGGTTTCGGTTTTCCCGAATTGCTGAAGAAGATCGGCGTCGAGCGCCGCGTTTATACCGCGGGTGAAAACAAGGTGATCCTCGATCCTTTCCAGCCGGAAAAGGAAAAGGACATCGAGTATCTGAAGAGCCTGCAGCTCGAAATCCACCAGGTCTTCATTTCGATGGTGCGCGAGCGCCGCGCCGGCAAGCTGGGGGACGATGCGGCGGTCTTCTCCGGCCTGTTCTGGAGCGGCACGCGCGGCCTCGAACTCGGCCTCATCGATGGCCTCGGCGACATGCGCCAGGAGTTGAAGCGGCGCTACGGCGGGAAGACCAAGCTGGAACTCGTCACCGCCGGCCGCGGCCTGCTCGGCCGCCGTATTCCAGGCGTGTCGCCGGTCTCGCTCGAAAGTGCGGCATCCGGTCTCGCGACGGGGCTTGTCGAAGCGGCCGAAGAGAGAGCATTGTGGAGCCGTTTCGGGCTTTAAGGAGGGCAGGAGAGGGGAATGGCGCAGCTTATCACGATCCTGGTCCTGGTCTTCTCAGCCTGGTGGCTCTACCGCCGCTTCGTCTCCGATGCCCGCAAACTCGCCGAAAAGTCGCGTCGCGCCGAAAAAGAGCGCCAGACCGGCGCGATCGGCACGCTGGTCAAGGATCCGGTGACGGGGGAATATCGGCTGAAGCGCGATGAGGAATAAGAGGCGTTACCACTGCGCCTGCCTTTCATTCGGCATCCGCTCCGGGCGCTCTGTGGGTCGGAAGCCCCCCTCTGCCCTGCGGGCCCGGTGTCGAGCCACGGGTCTCGACCCGTCCTTCGGACCCCCCACAGGTGGGGAGATCACAAGTGGCTTGGATTTCCCATCCCTCTACCGTTTCGTCGGGCTGCAACGCTGATTGTTTGGGGAAGCCGTTGCGCCCATCCGATCTCCCTCCTTGTGGGGGAGATGTCCGGCAGGACAGAGGGGGTATCACCCCGCAGCCACAAGAAGGAATTCCTCTTCCATGTCGGCATTCCACGCCCCTCCACTGCCGCAAAACTCTTGACCCCCGCCGCCCTCCATGGCACCTGTCGCGCCGATAATTCCCAAGCAATCGGTGCCGTTCGATGTCAGCTATCCCAGACCACATGAACCCGAAGCGCTCCTTCCAGGCGCTGATCCTGACCCTGCATAGCTACTGGGCGGACAAGGGTTGCGCGGTGCTGCAGCCCTACGACATGGAAGTCGGCGCCGGCACCTTTCACCCGGCCACGACGCTGCGCGCCCTCGGCCCCAAGCCGTGGAAGGCCGCCTACGTCCAGCCTTCCCGCCGCCCGTCGGACGGCCGTTATGGTGAGAACCCGAACCGGCTGCAGCATTATTACCAGTACCAGGTCATCCTGAAGCCGAATCCGTCCAATCTGCAGGAACTCTATCTCGGCTCGCTGGCCGCGATCGGTCTCGATCCCTTGCTGCACGATATCCGTTTCGTCGAGGACGACTGGGAAAGCCCGACGCTCGGCGCCTGGGGCCTCGGCTGGGAATGCTGGTGCGACGGCATGGAAGTCTCGCAGTTCACCTATTTCCAGCAGGTCTGCGGCATCGAATGCTCGCCGGTCGCAGGCGAATTGACCTACGGTCTCGAACGCTTGGCCATGTATGTCCAGGGCGTCGACAATGTCTACGACCTGAACTTCAACGGCCGCGAAGGCGACGAGAAGATCAGCTATGGCGACGTCTTCCTGCAGGCCGAGCAGGAATATTCACGCCATAATTTCGAATTCGCCAATACCGAGATGCTGCATCGCCATTTCGTCGATGCCGAGAAGGAATGCCGCGCGCTGCTCGATGCCGGCGCGCCCGGCGACAACGCCGACCAGCGCCTGCACAAATGCGTCTTCCCGGCCTATGACCAATGCATCAAGGCCAGCCACGTCTTCAACCTGCTCGACGCCCGCGGCGTCATCTCGGTCACCGAACGCCAAAGCTACATCCTGCGCGTACGCACGCTCGCCAAGGCCTGCGGCGAAGCCTTCCTGCTGACCGATGCCGGCGGCGTCAACTTGTCGAAAGAGGCGGCGTAAAAGCCTTCAGTTTGTTGGCAAGCCTCGCTCTCTACTCGGCATTGTGTCACCGTTGTCCGGTTAGCATCGATGGCTGCCTCTCACCTTTTCTGCCGATACGCAACTGTCGGCAATGCCGGCAGAAAGCTTAGCGGGAACGTTTCCCCAAGCTCCCTCATTCCTGTGCTCGTCACAGGAATCCAGCCACGGCGCGTCCGCGCCGTGAATGAATCAATACTTCAAACAAAAGAGTCTTTCGCGCCCAAAGACTTGGGCGCACTGGATTCCTGTGACAGGCACAGGAATGAGGGAGCAAGCGGCCACCGTGTTCGCTCCCTTTTGCCCTCCTGACAGCTGAGAGGGGTAGTGGTCTTGTCTCGAGCATCTGCCGCGCCTGCTGCAGATGCTGGGGCACCGAGCATGACGAAAGAGAAGTTGTGCTCCCGATTGGCTGATAAGCTCCCAGACGGACCAGTATTCATCAAAGTCTGATTGAAATCGGCCGAAGAACGACCGCACCAAGATGACTTTGTTATGCCGAATCACTAACGTGCAACCGATCAAATCGGGGAGCTGATCTGCATGTACGTGATACTCGCTATTATCGTTGTCATCGCACTCTACGTCGTCTTCATCTATAACGGCCTGGTTCGCGCGCGGCAGATGGCGGAAGAGGCCTGGTCGGGCATCGACGTCCAGCTCAAGCGCCGCGCCGACCTGATCCCGAACCTGATCGAGACGGTCAAGGGTTATGCCGCCCATGAAAAGTCGACGCTCGAAGAGGTGGTTGAGCTCCGCAACAAGGCGCAGGCCGTTCCATCAGGTGATGTCGCCGGCAGGGCGCAGGCGGAAGGTCTGCTCGGCCAGGCGCTCGGCCGCGTCATCGCGCTCGCCGAGGCCTATCCCGATCTCAAGGCCAACCAGAACTTTGCCGAGCTGCAGGCCTCGCTGGAGACCATGGAAGGCGAGCTGCAGATGGCGCGGCGCTATTACAATGGTGCGGCCCGAGACCTGAACGTCAAGGTCGAAAGCTTCCCGTCCAATCTCGTCGCCGGCCAGTTCGGTTTTGCCAAGCGGGAATATTTCGAAATCACCAACGAAGCCGACCGCGCCGTCCCCACCGTAAAATTCTGACGATCCGGCATTTTGCCTTTGCCAGAAAGCGATTAAGAGCAAGGGCAGATTTGCGGCCGGCAAGGGTCGTCTCATGGACGGAAGACATAGCATGAAAAGCACAGCCAAACTCACGATCATCCCGCCGAGCAAGCCGCTTTCGGGCCGCGCCATGCCGCCGGGTTCCAAATCGATCACCAACCGCGCGCTGCTGCTCGCCGGCCTTGCCAAAGGCACGAGCCGGCTGACGGGCGCGCTGAAGAGCGACGATACGCGGTATATGGCCGACGCGCTGCGTGCCATGGGTGTTGCGATCGACGAGCCCGATGACACCACCTTCGTCGTCACCGGCAGCGGCAGGCTCAAGCCGCCCAAGGCGCCGCTCTTCCTCGGCAATGCCGGCACGGCGACACGCTTCCTGACGGCCGCCGCCGCCCTGGTCGACGGCACCGTCATCGTCGATGGCGACGAACATATGCGCACGCGCCCGATCGGCCCGCTGGTCGAGGCGATCCGCACGCTCGGCATCGACGTCACCGCCGAGACCGGCTGCCCGCCGGTCACCGTCAGGGGCACCGGCCGCTTCCAGGCCGACCGCATCCGCATCGACGGCGGCCTCTCCAGCCAGTATGTCTCGGCGCTGCTGATGATGGCGGCCGGCGGCGACCGGCCTGTCGATATCGAACTCGTCGGCGAGGATATCGGCGCGCTCGGTTATATCGATCTCACCACGGCGGCGATGAAGGCCTTCGGCGCCAAGGTTGAGAAGACCAGCCCGGTCACCTGGCGCGTCGAGCCGACAGGTTACACCGCCGCCGATTTCATCGTCGAGCCCGACGCCTCGGCTGCGACCTATCTCTGGGCCGCCGAAGTCCTGACCGGCGGCGCGATCGATCTCGGCGTCCCGGCCGACGTCTTCTCGCAACCGGATGCGCGCGCCTATGACGTGATCGCCAAGTTTCCGCATCTGCCGGCCGAGATTGACGGCTCGCAGATGCAGGATGCCGTTCCGACGCTGGCCGTGCTGGCCGCCTTCAACCAGACGCCGGTTCGCTTCGTCGGCATCGCCAACCTGCGCGTCAAGGAATGCGATCGCATCCGGGCGCTGTCCACCGGCCTCAACCGCATCGTTTCGGGGCTTGCCCGCGAAGAGGGCGACGATCTGATCGTGAGCTCCGATCCAGCCCTTGCGGGCAAACGCCTGCCCGCCGAGATCGACAGCTTCGCCGATCATCGCATCGCCATGAGTTTCGCGCTCGCCGGGTTGAAGATCGACGGCATCACCATTCTCGATCCCGATTGCGTCGGCAAAACCTTCCCGGCGTATTGGCGCACACTCGCCGCCCTCGGCGTGACATATCAGGACAACGATTGACGGAAACGCAGCCGAGGCTGCCGGCGGGGAGACTGGGATGGGGCGTCGGCTTTTCGGATTTTGTGTTGCACTGCTATTGATGCTTGCCGCTCCGGCTGCCTTTGCCGCCGAGGTGATCGACAGTTTCGCCTCCGACATCGCGCTCGAAAAGAGCGGTGCGATGACGGTGACGGAAACGGTCACCGTCGATGCCGAGGGCAACAGGATCAACCACGGCATCTTCCGTGACTTCCCGCTCTATTTCACCGATGCCTCAGGCCGTCGCCGCAGCGTCGATTTCGATATGGTGTCGGTGAAGCGCGACGGTGCTGACGAGCCTTGGCATACGGAATCGATCTCGGGCGGCATCCGCATCTATGCCGGTTCTGCCGATGTGACGGTGACGCCGGGTCGCCATCGCTACATCTTCACCTACAGGACCAACCGCCAGATCCGCTATTTCGACGATCATGACGAACTCTATTGGAACGTCACCGGCAATGGCTGGATCTTCCCGATCGACTCGGCGACGGCGACGGTGACGCTGCCGCCCGGCGTCGGCGCGACCGAGACGACCTTCTTCACCGGCCGGCAAGGCGCAACTGGAAAGAACGCCCGCGTCAGCGAGGCCGGCGCCGGCCTGGTCTTTTCCACCACCGCGCCTCTTGGCCCTAACGAAGGCCTGACTTTCGCGATCCGCATGCCGAAGGGCTCGATCGATCCCCCGAGCGAGGAGATAGAAAGCACCTGGTGGCTGAAGGACAACCGCGATTATTTCATCGGCTTCGGCGGCCTGATCCTGGTTTTCGCCTACTATCTCAGATCATGGCTGAAGGTCGGCCGCGATCCCGCCCGCGGCGTCGTCGTGCCGCGCTGGGACGCGCCTGACGGCATCTCGCCGGCGCTGGTCAATTATATCGACAATAAGGGCTTCTCCGGCGAGGGCTGGACGGCGCTTTCCGCCACCGCCCTCAATCTGGCGGTCCGCGGTTACGTCAAACTCGAAGACCTGACGAATTCGATCGTCATGCGCGGCACCGGCAAAGCGCTCGGCAAGGAGAAATTCCAAGCCGGCGAGATCGAACTGCTGAAAGTCGCCGGCGGCGCGGGCCAGACGCTGACGATCGACAAGGCCAATGGCGAACGGGTGAAATCCGTCGGCCAGACCTTCCGTTCGGCGATCGAGAAGGAGCACCGCGGCAAATATTACAATTCCAACCTCGGCTATACCGCAGGCGGTATCGCGCTAAGCGCCGCCGCCCTGGTGGCGCTGTTCGTCTTTGGGTCGCTGGAGCCCGACACGATCGCGCTGATGCTCATCCCGATCGCCATCTCGGTCTTCGTCGCCGTGTTCGTCGCCGGGCTCGTCCGCTCGCTGCATCGCGGTAGGTCACTGTTCGGCAAGATCATCGCCATCATTGCCACGGCGATCGGCGTTTTCGTCGGCATCAGCATCCTGGCGACCGTGGTGCTGGCGCTCGCCTCGTCGCTGGTGAAACTGCACGAGACGCCGATGCTCTTTGCGGTCGGCGGCATCGTGCTTTTGAATATCCTTTATTTCTTCATCATGGGCGCGCCGACGCCGCTCGGCGCCAAGATGATGGACGGCATAGACGGGTTGCGGCAATATCTGACGCTGGCCGAAAAAGACCGGATGAACACGGCAGGCGCCCCACAAATGTCGCCGCAGCATTTCGAGACGCTGCTGCCCTATGCAGTGGCGCTCGGCGTCGAAAAACCCTGGTCGCGCACCTTCGAAACCTGGCTTGCGGCCGCCGCTGCCGGCGCGGCTGCGGCCTATGCGCCCGCCTGGTATTCCGGCAACTTCAACAGCGGCAGTTTCTCCGACCGTGTCGGCGGTTTCTCCTCGTCGATGGCCTCGACCATCGCGTCGACCATACCCTCGCCGCCGCCCTCGAGTTCGTCCTCCGGTTTTTCCGGTGGCGGCTCGTCCGGCGGCGGTGGTGGAGGCGGGGGAGGCGGCGGCTGGTAAGCTTTCCCGCTTGACCTTTTTGCCCTTGGCCCTTAACCGCCAGGGGCAAAAGGAAAGGGTTGCGCATGAAGGTTCTGTTGATCGGATCAGGCGGACGCGAGCATGCGCTCGCCTGGAAGCTGGCGCAATCGCCGTTGATGAGCGAATTCTACGCCGCCCCCGGCAATCCCGGCATTGGCGAACATGCCGTCCTGGTGCCCATCGACATCGAGGATCATGAAGCGGTCGCGGCCTTCTGCAAGGACAAGGCGATCGATTTCGTCGTCGTCGGCCCCGAGGCGCCGCTGGTGGCCGGCCTCGCCGACCGGCTGCGCGCCGATGGCCTTGTGGTTTTCGGTCCTTCCGCCGCTGCGGCCCAGCTCGAAGGCTCCAAGGGCTTCACCAAGGATATCTGCGCCCGCTACGGCATTCCCACAGGCGCCTACCAGCGCTTCAACAATGCGCCGAAGGCGAAAGCCTATATTCGCGCCCTGGGCGCGCCAATCGTCGTCAAGGCCGATGGTCTTGCCGCCGGCAAGGGCGTGACGGTGGCGATGACGCTGGATGAGGCGCTAGATGCCGTCGATGACTGCTTCGAGGGCGCCTTTGGCGCGGCCGGCGCCGAAGTCGTCGTCGAAGCCTATCTCGACGGCGAGGAGGCGAGCTTCTTCTGCCTCTGCGATGGAAAACACGCGCTGCCGCTCGCAACCGCCCAGGACCACAAGCGGGTGGGCGAGGGCGATACCGGCGTCAATACCGGCGGCATGGGCGCCTATTCGCCGGCGCCCGTCATGACCGCCGAAATGGTCGAGCGCACCATGAAGGAGATCATCGAGCCGACGATGCGCGGCATGGCCGAGAGCGGTCATCCCTTCTCCGGCGTGTTTTTCGCCGGGCTGATGATCACTGAAAAGGGGCCGGAGCTGATCGAATACAATGTGCGCTTCGGCGATCCCGAATGCCAGGTGATGATGATGCGGTTGAAGAGCGATCTGCTGCCGCTGCTGCTTGCCACCGCCAACGGCACGCTCGATCAGGCAACCGCCGAATGGAACGACGATCCGGCCCTGACCGTGGTCATGGCTTCCAAGGGTTATCCCGCCGCCTACGAGAAGAACACGCCGATCCTCTCGCTGCCGGATGCGGGCGAGGGCGAGAAGGTGTTTCATGCCGGCACGGCTCTGAAGGACGGTGCGCTGGTTGCGACCGGCGGCCGCGTGCTCAACGTCACCGCCACGGGCTGCACGGTCGCCGAGGCCAAGGACCGCGCCTACGCGCTGCTCGACAGGGTGAGATGGGAAAACGGCTTCTGCCGGCGCGACATCGGCTGGCGGGCGATCGAGCGCGAAAAAGCCTGAGATACAGTATAAACCACCGCATTCTATAAATTTTTACCCTTTCCCCTGACGGGATGGAAACAAAGCTCCGTTATACCGCTCCTACGGTAAGACGGAGGTGCGTTGATGCGTCAGATTTTCCTCGGTGCGGCAATCCTGCTGATGGCAGGCTCGGCAATGGCGTCCTCGATAGAGGTGGTCGGCAAGACTGCTCCGCGCGCTGAAGGCAGCATCGTCACCGAAAGCTGTGCCGATTGCCCGCCGCTCCAGGCCGAGCTGACCAAGAAGGACTATACGGTGCCCGAGCTGAAGCCCGGCGTCCTCCAGGCGAGCGAGATTCGTGATGTCGGCGGCGAAAAGAAGATCTACCGCACCGAAGGCTGGATGGGCGGCTCGCCCGTCGTCTTCGTCAGCAAGGCGACCCCGGAAGCGATGGTGGCGGCAGCACCTACCGCCCCGGCTGCCGACGGCATCGACATGAGTGCGACGACCGCGGCCGTCATCGGCGGCGACGCCAGGCCTGTTGTAGCCGGCATGACCGAACAGCCGGCAGCCCTCAACGTTTCCGAATTCAAGCTGCGCTTTTAGAAAGTTCCCTGCCCCCGCCTGATCAAGGTTTCGATCGTTTGGGGGTCCACCGCAGGTGGGCCGAATGCACCCTCGATGAGCAGCGGGGGTGCATTCATGTTTTGATGGGCCGGGCTGCGCTGTATAACTTGACCCCTTGATTTTTAGGGAAATCTGCATCGCTTTTAATAAAGTTAAAGCTTTTTTATAAGGTAGGCATCAATTGTTGCTCACCGGTCGCAGCATGTTGTTTTAGCAGCGGTAGACGTGCCGCCTTGTTTGGCGCGCTCGCACAGGCGGTAGAAAACCGCACCGGAATGCAGCCATTCATTCCCCGTTGCGAGGCGTAATGAAAAATTTGAAGATATCGAAGCAGCTCATACTGCTGGTCGTCGGCTTGATGATTGCCTTTGCGATCGCCACGTCCCTGCAGATCCGCTCCTCGGTCGATGCGATCTACAAGGAGCGTTACGACATGCTCCGCGCCGAGGTTCAATCGGCGGTGTCCGTTCTCAAGCTTTACCAGGCCAAGGTTACCGCGGGCGAAATGACGCTCGAGGATGCCCAGAAGCAGGCCTATGCCACCGTCAACGGGATGAAATACGATCCCGACGGCTATTTCTTCGGCTATAGCTACGACGTCCAGATGATATTCCACTACGATGCCGCGAAAGTCGGGCAGATCAACAAGGGCCAGCCGGACAGCAAAGGCAAGCTCTATCGCGATGAGCTGGTCAAGCTCGGGCAGCAGGGCGGCGGTCTGGTCGAATATTATTCCACGGTCAAACCGGGCCAGCCCGTTGGCGATTATCGCAAGACGGCCTATGGCCAGGCCTTCGATCCCTGGAAGGTCGTCGTCGTCACCGGCGTCTACATGGACGATCTCGATGCTCAGATAAACAGCACGATCCTCACTGCGCTCTCCGGCAGCATCGTCCTGTTCTTCCTTGCCATGGCAGCCGCCTACGTCGTGATCCGCGGCATATCGGGACCTCTCAACAACGTCCATGCCGCCCTGAAGGCCGTCGCCGAAGAGGACGTTTCCATCGCCATCCCGCATATCGGCATGAACAACGAAGTCGGCATGATGGCCAAGGCGACGCAGTCGCTGCAGGAAAAGATCAGGGAACGCCATGCGATGTCGGATCGCGAGGCGGCCCAGCAGCTGGCGCTGGAAAACGAGCGCGAAAACAATCAGCGCCAGCAGCAGGATGAAACAGCGCTGCAGGCGCGTGTGGTGGCGACGATCGGCCAGGCGCTGGAGATGATCGCCCGCGGCGACCTCACCGTCCGCTGCGCCGATCTCGGCCAGAAATACGCCGCCCTGCGCGATAACTTCAACGATGCGCTGTCGCATCTCGAAGCCGCCATGGCCAAGGTCAGCGCCAAGGGCACCGACATCGGCACCAGCAAGGAAGAGATCCGCCGCGCCTCCAACGAGCTGTCGCAGCGCACCGAGCGCCAGGCCGCCAGCCTGGAAGAAACCTCGGCTGCTCTCGACGAACTCACCGTCGCCGTCCGTCAGACGGCCGATGGCGCCCATGAGGCGAGCAAGCGCGTCCACTCGGTCAGCACCGAAGCCAACCACAGCGACGCGATCGTCACCCAGGCGATCGAGGCGATGAGCGGCATCGAGAAGTCGTCGTCGGAGATCACCAAGATCATCGGCGTCATCGACGAGATCGCCTTCCAGACCAACCTGCTGGCGCTGAATGCCGGCGTCGAGGCAGCCCGCGCCGGTGAATCCGGCAAGGGTTTTGCCGTCGTCGCCCAGGAAGTCCGTGAACTCGCCCAGCGCTCCGCCGCGGCCGCCAAGGAGATCAAGGATCAGATCGCCCGCTCCTCCAGCCAGGTCGACCACGGCGTCCGTCTGGTCGGCGAGGCCGGCGAGGCGCTGAAGCGCATCTCCGATCAGATCAAGGCCGCCAACGAAATCGTCGCCAAGATCGCCCACAGCGCCTCCGAGCAGGATACGACGCTGCGCTCGATCTCCTCCTCGATGAACCAGCTCGACGCCGCCACCCAGCAGAACGCCGCCATGGCCGAGGAGACGACGGCATCGGCCGAAACGCTGGCCAGCGACACCGACGAGCTGATCGACCTCATCCGCGGCTTCCGCGTCAGCGGCGAAAGCGCTGCGCCGACCATGCATCAGGGTCGCCGCGCTGCTTAAACGGCGCGGGGACAATCAGAGTCTTTTTTCACCAGGTTTTTAGCGGCCGTCGGTTTCTCCGGCGGCCGTGCTGCTTTGGACGCAAGTCCTGGGTTGGTGTTCGAACCGACTAAGCCGGCGGCTGCCTAACAAATTCAAGCGAAGGGCTTGCGGCATGGATACTCGGGTCAAGCCCGAGTATGACGGAGGGTGGGGGATACGCGTGGCAAGAGGCGAGACGTCTGGAGCAATTCCTAGCAAAACGTGTCTAGCAGTTTTGACTGGGAACTACGCACACAACGAATTCCAACGAAACCACCACGACTTCGCTATTTAACGCACAGGCTCCCCACTCTCCGTCGTCCTCGGGCTTGACCCGAGGACCCATGGCCGCAAGCGCTGCGTTGGCGTTAAAGCATCCAGCCGAAGCCGAACATCACCCCGAAATCTTCGAGAAATCCGCCACCGTTCCCGTCGCCTCGCGGATCAGCCGCAGCAAAGCGAGGCGGTTGGCGCGGATGGCGGCGTCCTCGTCGTTGACCAGCACGTCTTCGAAGAAGCGGTCGACCGGACCACGCAGCTTGGAGAGCGCTTCCATTGCCGAGCGGAAATCCTCGCCGGCGACGGCGTCCGACGCGTCCTTCGCGGCGCTGGATATTGCGGCGAACAGCTCCTTTTCGGCATCGAGCTTCAGCAGCGCCGGCGAAACGCCGTCGGCGATCACGGTGCCCTTCTTTTCCTCGGCGGCAAGCAGCTGCGTTGCGCGCTTGGTGCCGGAAAGCAGGTTCTTGCCATCTTCCGAGGTGATGAAGGCGGTCAGCGCTTCGACGCGGCGCGCCACCATCAGCAGGTCGTCGGCATCCGCCGTCAGCACCGCGTCGATCAGGTCGTGGCGGGCGCCCTGGTCGCGCAGATAGACCTTGAGACGGTCGTGGAAGAAGGAGAGCAGGTCGATATCCCTGGTCGTCGCCAGCAGCGGCAGGCGGATCCTTCGCTCCAAGAGGATCCTGACGACACCGAGTGCTGCCCGCCGCAGCGCGAACGGATCTTTCGAGCCGGTCGGCTTTTCATCGACCGCCCAGAAACCGATCAGCGTATCGAGCTTGTCGGCAAGCGCGACGGTGATCGCCACTCTGTCCTCCGGCACGCGGTCCGACGGACCCTGCGGCTTGTAGTGGTCTTCGATCGCGGCGGCAACGGAGGCGTGCTCGCCCTGCAGCACCGCATATTTACGGCCCATCAAGCCCTGTAGTTCCGGGAATTCGCCGACCGCTTCGGTGCGCAGATCGGCCTTGGCCAGCACGGCGGCACGATTGACGAGAGCCGCATCCGCGCCGGTGATCTTTGCCAACTCCCCAGCCAGCGCCCGGATGCGGGCGACGCGCGCCCCCTGCGTGCCGAGCTTGGCGTGGAACGTCACATCGAGCGCATCGAGCTTGGCCATGCGCTGGTCGAGCGGCTTGTTCAGGTCGAGGCCGAACTTTGCCGCCGAGGCCGTCAGTATTTCGAGATCCGGCAGGTTGCCCTGGTCGCGCTTCCAGAAATGCAGTGCGTCCGAAAGCCTCGCCCGCACCACCTTGCCGTTGCCATGGACGATTTCCTTGCCGCCGTCGCTCGCCTGGATATTGGAAATCAGGATGAATTTGTTCGACAGCGTCTCTTCACCCTGTTTGCGGGTGACGAAGCACTTCTGGTTGGTCTTGATCGTCAGCCGGATGATTTCCGAGGGGATCGAGAGATAATCCTCCTCGAAACTGCCCATCAGCACCTGCGGCCATTCGACCAGGCCGGAGACTTCCTCCAGCAGGCCTTCGTCTTCCACCAGCTCCAGCCCATTGGCAAAGGCGATGTCGCGGGCGTCGTGCAGGATGATGTCCTTGCGCCGCTCGGCATCGAGAATGACCTTGGCCTTTTCGAGGTTCGCCGCATAATCGTCGAAGCGCCGCACGGTGATCGCCTCGGGCGCATGGAAACGGTGGCCGTAGGTGATATTGGAAGCGGTGATGCCGTCGATCTCGAAGGGGATGACGACGGTCTCCTCATGCTCCGGGCCGAAGGTGCAGACGATCGATTGCAGCGGCCGCACCCAGCGCAGCGCACCGGGCTTGGAGGAGGCCTTGCCCCAGCGCATCGATTTCGGCCAGGGAAAATCGCGGATGATGCCGGGCATGACAGCGGTGACGATTTCTTCGGTCGCGCGGCCGGGCCTGGAGATGACCGCGACGTAGAAATCGCCCTTCTTCGGATCGCTCACCACCTGCGCCTCGGAGACCGAAGACAGCCCGGCGCCGCGCAGAAAACCTTCGATCGCCTTCTCGTTGGCGTCGGTGCGCGGCCCCTTGCGCTCCTCGCGCACATCGGCCGAGCGCGCCGTCAGGCCATGAATGTCGAGCGCCAGCCGCCGCGGCGTCCAGTATTCGCGCGCGCCCTCATAGGACAGGCCGGCTTCGACAAGCGCATCGGTGACGAGCTTCTTCAGGTCGCCGGCAGCCTTGCGCTGCATGCGGGCCGGAATCTCTTCGGAGCGGAGTTCGAGAAGAAGGTTTGGCATGTCAATCTTTATCCTTGCGCCCGCGGGCAGGGCGATCCAAAAACGTTGCTTCTGCTATCAAAGAATGCCGCATCTGCACAACCGCAAAAACGGAAGAGAGCGATGGGGGTGGGGCGACCACGCTAATGGTCCCCCGATCCAATAACTTCCGCTGTGGAAACCACAGTCGGGCATTGCCTTGCCGCTTTTCGCCGCTATGGTCCCGCAACTTTCGTCGACATAGGAAATCCCATGGCCGCAGACCTCCGTTTCCTCGCAGCCCGCATCTCCGCCGAAATCAACGCCCGGCCCGACCAGGCCAAAGCCGCCATCGAACTGCTCGACGAGGGCGCCACCGTGCCGTTCATCGCCCGCTACCGCAAGGAAGTGACGGGCGGGCTTGATGATACGCAGCTGCGCAATCTCGCCGAGCGGCTGGTCTATCTGCGCGAACTCGAAGCCAGGCGTGATGCGATCGTCGAATCGATCACCGGCCAGGGCAAGATGACCGACGAGCTGATGGCCAAGGTCTCCGGCGCCGCAACCAAGGCCGAGCTCGAAGATCTCTATCTGCCCTATAAGCCGAAGCGCCGCACGCGGGCCGAAATCGCCCGTGAACGCGGCCTCGGCCCGCTTGCCGAGGCGATCCTCACCGAGCGCGGCCGGGAGCCGGCGGTGCTCGCCGAAGGCTTCATCACGGCAGATGTGGCCGATGTGAAGACGGCGCTCGAAGGCGCGCGCGACATCGTCGCCGAAGGTTTTGCCGAAAATGCCGATCTGCTCGGCAGATTGCGCGCCCATATGCGCCAGGCCTCGCTGCTGAAGGCCCGGGTCGTCGACGGCAAGCAGGCGACGGGCGAGAAGTTTTCCGATTATTTCGACCATTCCGAACGCTGGGCGACTGCACCCGGCCACCGCGCGCTCGCCATGCTGCGCGGCTGGAACGAGGAGGTGCTGACGCTGACGATCGAGGCCGACGCCGAGACCGCCTCTCCGAACAAGCCGGTCGAACGCATGATCGCCGCCGCCTATGAGATCGGTGCGAGCCGCCCCGGCGACCGCTGGCTGATGGAGGTCGCAAGCTGGACCTGGCGCGTGAAGCTGTCCATGTCGCTCTCGCTCGACCTGATGCGGGAATTGCGCGAAAGGGCCGAAGAGGAGGCGATCCATGTCTTCGCCCGCAATCTCAAGGATCTGCTGCTCGCAGCACCGGCCGGTTCGCGCGCGACCATGGGTCTCGATCCCGGCATTCGCACCGGCGTCAAGGTCGCCGTCGTCGACGGCACCGGCAAAGTGATTGCGACTTCGACCGTTTATCCCTTCCAGCCGCGCAACGACGTGCGCGGCGCCCAGGTCGAGCTCGCATCGCTGGTCCGCAAGCACAATGTCGAGCTGATCTCGATCGGCAACGGCACCGGCAGCCGCGAAACCGAAAAGCTGGTGGCCGACATGCTGGCCGAGTTGCCGGCGCCGAAGCCGACCAAGGTGATCGTCTCGGAAGCCGGCGCCTCGGTCTATTCCGCCTCGGCGACCGCAGCGGCCGAGTTTCCCGATCTCGACGTGTCCTTGCGCGGCGCCGTCTCCATCGCCCGGCGCCTGCAGGATCCGCTGGCTGAACTCGTCAAGATCGAGCCGAAGTCGATCGGCGTCGGCCAGTATCAGCACGATGTCGACCAGCAGAAGCTGTCGCGTTCGCTCGATGCCGTCGTGGAAGATGCAGTGAACGCCGTCGGCGTCGATTTGAACACCGCCTCTGCGCCGCTGCTGTCCCGCGTCTCCGGCCTCGGCCCGTCGATCGCCGACGCCATCGTCCGCCACCGCGACAGCGAGGGCCGTTTCGAGACGCGAAAGGATCTGCTGAAGGTCGCCCGCCTCGGCGGCCGCACCTTCGAGCAATGCGCCGGCTTCCTGCGCATCCCCAACGGCAAGGAGCCGCTCGATGCCTCCTCGGTGCATCCGGAGGCCTATGGCGTCGCCAAGAAGATCGTCGCCGCCTGCGGCCGCGATCTGCGCGCTCTGATGGGCGACAGCGCCGTGCTGAAATCGGTCGATCCGCGTCAGTTCATCGACGAGAAATTCGGCCTGCCGACGGTCCGGGACATCATCGCCGAGCTGGAAAAGCCCGGCCGCGACCCGCGTCCGAGCTTCAAGACCGCGACCTTCGCCGAGGGCGTCAACGAAATTTCCGACCTCAAGCCCGGCATGATGCTGGAAGGCACGGTGACCAATGTCGCCGCCTTCGGCGCCTTCGTCGATATCGGCGTGCATCAGGACGGACTGGTGCATGTGTCGCAGCTTGCCGATCGCTTCGTCAAGGATCCGCACGAGGTCGTCAAGGCGGGTGATGTCGTCAAGGTGCGGGTCGTCGAAGTCGACGCCAAGCGTAAGCGCATCGCTCTGTCGATGAAGCGCGATGACGGTTCTTCTGCACCTCCACCGCGTGGTGATTCTCGCGGCAATCAGGGGTCCAGGCCGCAGAGCGAGCGCCGGCCGGCGGCTGCCAAACCGGAGAGCCAGGGCGCCTTCGGCGCCGCCCTTGCCGAAGCCATGAAGCGAAAATAAGGGCTTAGCCGGCATATCGGCAAAAATGCAACAGTTTGGCCGCGTTATTTCAACAGTGCTAAATCCGGCGCTTGTAAGGCGAAAGAGAGCTACTAAGTTGATGTGACCATTCTGTCACATTTGCGAGGCGTCCATGGCGTCGGCTTTCCTTTCGATCGTCCAGCAAATCATCCGCAAGGGTTCGTTGAAACTTACCCTTGCCAATGGCGACACCCACATCGTCGGCGACGGCAGCGGTGAAACCGTTGTCGCCCGCCTTGCCGATCAGGAGGCCGAGGACGCCATTCGCCGCGACCCGACGATGAAGCTCGGCGAAATGTACATGCAGGGCCGGTTCATTCTCGAACAGGGCAACATTTACGATTTCCTGTCGCTGGTGAAGCAGAACACCACCAACGAGATCTTCGATTTCAAGATGGCGGCACTGCTTCTCGGCCGCATTGCCTGGCAGCAGCTGAAGAGCCGCGTGCCGGTCAATCGCAACAAGCACAATGTCGCCCATCATTACGACCTGTCGGCCAAGCTCTTCAATCTTTTCCTCGACGACGACTGGCAATATTCCTGCGCCTATTTCGAGCCGCCGGGCATCGGTCTCGACGAGGCGCAGCTTGCCAAGAAACGCCATATCGCCGCCAAGCTTCTGCTTCAGCCCAACCAGCGCATCCTGGAGATCGGCTCCGGCTGGGGCGGCATGGGCATGTACCTGACGGAAGCGACGGAAGGCGCCGATTTCACCGGCATTACGCTCAGCGAAGAACAGCTCAAGGTCTCCCGTGCCCGCGCCGAAAAGCGCGGCCTTGCCGATCGCGTGCGTTTCGAGCTGCAGGACTATCGCAGCATGACCGGCAAAAAGTTCGACCGTATCGTCTCGGTCGGCATGTTCGAACATGTCGGGATCGGCAATTACGCCAACTTCTTCCGCAAGGTATCGGATCTCCTCGACGATAACGGTGTCATGGTGCTGCATTCGATCGGCCGCCCGAAGCCGAGCTTCGGCACCAACGCCTTCATCGAAAAGTATATTTTTCCCGGTGGCTACATCCCTTCCGTCGGCGAGGTCTTGCCGCCGCTTGAAAAGGCCGGGCTCCTGGTTAGGGATGTCGAAATCCTGCCGATGCATTATGCCTATACGCTGCGCCATTGGCGGGAGCGTTTCGTAGCGCGCAAGGCCGAAGCGGTGGCGCTATACGACGAGCAGTTCTTCCGCATGTGGGAATTCTACCTCGCTGGTTCCGAAATGGGCTTCCGCTGGGACGAACTCTTCATCCTGCAGATCCAGATCGCCAAGAACCAGTTTGCCGTTCCCGACAATCGCACTTACATCACGCGGAACGAAGCCAAGCTGCAGGAATTCGAGGCGAAGCGGCCCCCGCTCGAGAAGGTAACCTTCTGAGCGGCAGCGCTTGGGCCGGCCATAATGAAAGGGCATGCCGATGAGCAGTGCGTTTCCCGAGATCTACCTCGTCCGGCACGGTGAAACCGAGTGGAGCCGTTCCGGGCGCCATACCGGACGGACCGATATTCCGCTGACGGCAAACGGCGAGGCCGCCGCCGGCAAGCTGATCGAACGGCTTTCGGGCCTGACCTTCTCCGCCGTCTGGTCGAGCCCGTCCGCGCGGGCCCGCAGGACCTGCGTGCTCGCCGGCTTCGGATCGGACGCGGTCATCAGGGACGATCTCGCCGAATGGGACTACGGCGCCTATGAAGGCATCACCACCACCGAAATCCTGGCGAGCCGCCCCGGCTGGCAGCTCTTTCGCGACGGCTGCCCGAACGGCGAGTTCGCCGCCGATGTCGGCGCCCGCGCCGACGCCGTCATCCATGCACTTCGCCAAACGGCCGGCACCATCCTGATCTTCTCCAGCTCACATTTCCTGCGAGTGCTCGCCGCCCGCTGGCTCGGCTTGCCGCCGGAAGGCGGCGTGTATTTCTCGCTCGATACCACAAGCATCAGCGTGCTCGGCTACGAGCACGACCTGACGGAGCCGGTTATTCGCCGGTGGAACCAGAGATAGGGCAACAAATTCGATCGCTCGCGGCCACACGGCACACCATTCATTTGGCGCCCCTCGTGTCTCCGTGGTTAACATTGGCGTAACGAGATCCGGATAAATCTAGCCACCGCCGCCCTCCGCGGCTTTGTTTTTGCGTTTTCTGGAGTGCGGACGTGTTTCATCGATCAGTCGTATCGATCTCTTTGGCTATTGCCCTTTCATTCCCAGCTTTGGCGGCGGCGCAGGAAAGCGGCCAGCCCTTCTGGTCCGGCGACTGGTATCTGAGCGTCGGCGTTGCCGGCTTCTCCGCCCCGAAATTCGAGGGCTCGTCGCACAATGAATTCAAGTTCAGCCCGCTGATCTCGGTCGGCCGCCAGGGCGCCGGGCCGCGGTTTTCCTCGCGCAACGACAATCCGTCCTTCGCCCTCATCGACAAGGGCGCCTTCCGCGCCGGCATCGTCGGCAAATTCGTGCCGTCGCGCGATGGCGGCGACGACCGTGACTTGAAGGGCTTGAGGAAGGTCAAATGGGGGGCGGAAGCCGGCGGGTTCGTCGAGGTCTACCCCACAGATTTCCTGCGCGCCCGCGCCGAAGTCCGCCAGGGCATCCGCTCTCATGACGGCGTTGTCGCCGATCTCGCCGTCGATGCCTTTACCGATATCGCGCCCAACCTGCAGCTATCAGGCGGTCCGCGCGCGACATTCGCCACCGCAGGCTATTACGACGCCTATTACGGCGTCAGCGCCAAGCACGCGGCGGCAAGCGGTCTTGATCCCTATAAACCGTCGTCGGGTATCCAGTCTTATGGCGCGGGAACGGCCATCACCTGGAAGGCGACCGAAAACCTCTCGGCAAGCTCCTTCCTCGAATATAAGCGGCTGGCGGGTCCCGCCGCCGACAGCAGCCTGGTGCGCGACCGCGGTTCGAAGAATCAGGTCCTGATTGGTGTCTCGGCCACCTACAAGTTCAATTTCTCACTGCAGTGATGGCCGGCGCCCGCGCGTCTTTTCAAATGTGCGGACGCTATAATGCCTTGAATTACCAGAGATTTTATCCCTATGTCGGTTCTGGTCCGGAAAATGATGCAAGGCGCGGCGCGATGATCGCTTCTTGACCGGATCGGCGGCCCGCCGCTAGATAAACGGCATGGAAGATACCGACCACTTCAACGATCGCGTCTCCGACGCGCCTTCGAATAACTGGGTCTACCGGATCCTGCCGCCATGGCTCTGGCCTTATGCGCAGCTGGCGCGCTGGGATCGCCCGATCGGCTGGCAATTGCTGATGTGGCCATGCTTCTGGTCGGCGACACTCGCCGCCAATGCGGCGATCGACCAGGGGCTCTATTCCGGCAGCCTGCTAGTGTCTCACCTTCTCCTCTATTTCATCGGCGCGGTCGCCATGCGCGGCGCCGGCTGCACCTATAATGATCTCGTCGACCACGAGATCGACATGGAAGTGGCGCGCACCCGTTCGCGCCCGCTCCCCTCCGGCCGCGTCACGCGCGCCCGCGCGAAAATCTTCATCGGCCTGCAGGCGCTGGTCGGTCTCTTCGTGCTCTTGCAGTTCAACTGGCTCACCGTCTTTCTCGGCTTGCTCTCGCTCGCCATCGTCGCCTTTTATCCCTACGCCAAACGCTTCACCGACTGGCCGCAATTCTATCTCGGTCTTGCCTTCTCCTGGGGCGCGTTGATGGGCTGGGCCGGCATTTTGGGCGAGCTTTCCTTCGCCGCCATCCTGCTCTATGCCGCCTCCATCGCCTGGACGATCGGTTACGACACGATCTACGCCCATCAGGACAAGGAGGACGACGAGCTGATCGGCGTCCGTTCGACCGCCCGCCTGTTCGGCGACAGGACGCGGCTGTGGCTGATCGGCCTTTATGGGCTGACGCTGGTGCTGATGTTTATGGCTTTCGCGCTCGCCGGCGCCAATCTCATCGCTTTCCTGGCCTTGCTCGGCGCTGCCGGCATGTTCGCCTGGCAGATCGTCCGGCTCGATATCAACGATGCCGACGAGTGCCTGGCGCTGTTCAAATCGAACAACCGCGTCGGCCTGATCATCTTCTTCGGCCTCTTCGTCTCGCTGCTCTTCGCCATTCCCTGATTGGGACGATGCATGAAACGACAAACCCGGCGCGGGCGCCGGGTTTCAAAATGATGCGAAAACCAAGTCCGCGATATCGCTCAGTTGCGGGCGATGATTTCCTTGCCTTCGATCTTCATCGCGACGCCCAGCCGGCCGGTGGTGCGGCGCACGAGGAAGCGCGGACGGCGGTTGGCGAAGTAGGAATGACGGCGGCGCGGCTTGAGATCGCTGGTGCGCAAGGCGCCGATATGCTCTTCGAGCGGACGGGCGATGCCGTCGGCCTCGACCATCAGCATCGGAATGCGGAAGGCTTCGGACCAGCTGCGCCAGTCGGCGGCGATATCGCTGAGATCATGGGCGACGAGCAGCGGAACGCAAAGCTCGGGATCGGCGTGGTGAAGCTCGAGCGTGACGGTAACCTCGCCGTCGCCATGGTCGATGGCGCGGGCGGCGACACCCTTGAAGACGCGCTTCGGCAGCGCAATCGAAAGCGGCAGGCCGCTGGAAGGCAGGACCTTGCGCAGGACCGCGCCGCGTTCGTCGATGGTGATATTGACGTCATCCGAACAATCATGGATGGCGTAGCTGACCTGCTGCGGAAAGCGGGACGGATCGAGGCGTAACGTCGTGCCAGCCCAAGCGGGCTTCATTACGGGATTGTTCATTTCATTCTACCCTTGTCTTACCTGAGAGCCGATTTCCGGTCTTCTCCTTGGGACTTTTCGTCCTCTACGGCCGACAATAGGGGCCCGCCGTTCCGTACAGCTTAAAAATTGCGGTTAAGAAAACTTTGCCTCCTCTGATGGTTATCAAAACCGAATCCGGCAGGGTTTCCGGAAGGTGAACGGTGTGCTGTGCGGAAATGATGCATCCTGAGGTAAGCCTCAGGTAAGCTTTCCATGGCAAAATGGGCTCACCAGCAGTTCGTCGTTCTTTTAGAGATTTTGCCGAAAAGGGCGCTATTCATGATCACGGCTTCCCTCGCTTACACGATCCTGTCGAAGGATATGACGTCCAGCCTCAACAAGGTTGCGTCTCAGGCGACGGTCAAGAAGGATGCCGAGTATTACGCCGACCATATCAACAAGGTCACTTATGTCGACGACTTCCTCGGCGACTACAAGCTCTACAGCTACGCGATGAAGGCCTATGGCCTCGAGGACATGACCTATGCCAAGGCCTTCATGAAGAAGGTGCTGGAAAGCGATCTCACCGACCCCGACAGCTACGCCAACAAGCTCTCCGATACGCGCTACCGCGAATTCGCCGCCGCCTTCAATTTCAATGCGCCCGCCAAGGACGTCCAGACGGACGCGCAGGAGGACGATCTCATCGGCCTCTACAAGCAGTCCTTCATCGATGCCGACAAGGCGGCCGCCACCGAGAGCACCTATTACAGCAACAATATCGACAGCGTGCAGACCGTCGACGATCTGGTCAACAACACCCGGCTGCGCACCTATGTGCTGAAGACGTTCAAGATCGATCCCACCTATGCGTCGAAGGACTTTCTGCGCCAGGTGCTGACGAGCGATCTCAACGACCCCACGAGCGTCGTCAACACGCAGGGCGGCGACAAATACAAGGCGCTTGCCGCCCAGTTCAGCTTCAATGCCGACGGCACCGTCACCGGCACGGCACAGACCGCCGCGCAGAAGGCCTCGGTCATCGAGTCCTACACGCTGAATTCCCAGTCGGTCATCGTCGACAATTCGGTCGGTTCGGATGTCTATTACGTCGGCCAGACGGCGGCCGACTACAACAAGGCCTATTACACGGCGAAGATCGGCACGATCACCAATGTCGACGATCTGGTCGCCGACAAACGCCTGACCTCCTACATCACGACGGCCTACAGCATGGGCGCCGACTTCACCGCGGCCGCGCTGCGCACGGTGCTGACCGATCCCGGTTATGCCCAGCTGATGGGCTTTACCAATGTCTATAATGCTTTCAACTTCAAGGCTGACGGGTCGACCTCCGGCACGGCGCGCGTCCAGTCGGTCGACCAGGCGAACAAGCTGAAATCGGCTGCATCGAGCACGAACAACTATTATTCCGTGACCTCGCAGTCGAGCGCCATCACCAATGTCGACGATCTGCTGGCCGATGACGTGCTGGCGCGTTACATCAAGGATGCCTATGGCCTCGGCACGAATTTCAGCAATGCCGACCTGAAGAATATCCTGACGGATTCGGCCTATGCCGCCGCCCAGGGCCACGCCGATCTCAATGCCGACTTCAACTTTCAGGCGGACGGCTCGATCAACGGTTCGGCGATCCAGACCGCGGCGCAGCGCAAATCGACCACCGACAAGTCGGCGGCGAACGCGACGCATTTCAACAGCATGATCGGCAATGTCACCAATGTCGACGACATCATGTCCGATCCTGTTGCGGTCAGCTATCTCAGAAACAGCATGCAGATCGCCGACAGCGTTTCCGATGCGACGTTGAGGACTTTCCTCGTCGATCCCGCGGCGGCCAGCGCCCAGGGCTACAGCGACGTCCACGATCTCTTCAATTTCAAGACGGACGGATCGGTCGCGACCCTTTACGCCTCGCAGAGCGCTTCACAGAGCGCCAGCACCGCGGGCAAGGCCGACAATGCGGCCGTCTATTACCAGGCGACCATCGCCGGCATCTCCAACGTCGATCAGTTGCTGTCGGACCAGAAGCTGAACAATTTCGTGCGCAACGCCTACGGCATCCCGTCGACCGTCACCGACGTTGCCCTTCGCGCCATCCTGACCGATCAGAGCGGCACCGGCACCTATGCCGACGTCGCCGCCGCCTTCAACTTCAAGGCGGACGGCACGCTCGAGGACGGCATGGCCGCGCAGACGGCCAGCCAGATCAGCAGCACGAAATTTACCGCTTCCGCCCGCACGGACGACTATTCCGCCCGGATGTCGACGATCGCCAATGTCGACGATCTCATCGCCGATGACGCCATCACCAACTTCCTGAAGAGCACCTACAATCTTCCGACCGGCATTTCGAACGCCGATCTGAAGAGCATCCTGACCGATGCGACGGCGGCTGCCGCTGCCGGCCACGCCGATCTCAACGCCGATTTCAACTTCGCCGCCGATGGATCGCTTCCGGTGATGAGTTCGGTCCAGACGGCCGATCAGGCGCAGACCACCAACGACAATTATATGGCCCGTTATGACGACGAGCGCGACGAGGCGATCGACGAGGTGGCCACCAACTACACACGCATGATGGCCGACAGCGGCAGCCTGCTCAACTTCTCCGACATAAAGAGCGTCAACGACTTCCTGCGCAGCAATTCGTCGGCCGATTTCACCAAGAGCAACGATGATCTGCCGGATCCCTATCATGTGGCGCTGCAGGCCTTCGGTCTGACCGACCAGGAAGTGTCGCGCTCGATGATGCGCAAGATCCTGACGAGCGATGCCTACGACCCGAATGGCTATATCGCCTCGCTCAAGGACGAACGGATCACCAACCTTGCCCGCGCCTTCAACTTCGGTCCCGACGGCAAGGCGGCGTCACCCTTCCAGGCGCTTCCCGACGCGACCCTGGCCAAATACGCCACCGACTACAAAGCGCATGTCACCATGCTGCTGAAGGCCGGGCCGGTGAAGGACAAGGCATCGAAGGACGCGACGACCGAGGTCGACTATTTCGCCAAGGGCATGGCGAAGGTGAAGTCGCTCGACGATTTCCTCGATGACAGCCGTCTGACGGATCTGGTGCTGAAGGCGAACAATCTCGACCCGAAGGATTACGACAAGGCGACGCTGAAGAAGATCTTCACATCCGATCCCGACGACAAGAAGAGCTACCTCAACACCAAGGCCGATGCGCGCTTCAAGGATATCGTCGCCGCCTTCAATTTCGACAAGGACGGCAATCTGACCCGCGCCAAGATCGGCACCATCCAGAACAAGGCGGCTGAGGACCATACCCAGCAGCTCTATGTCCAGCAGACGATGGAAAACCAGGAGGGCGAAACCAATGACGGCGTCCGCCTGGCGCTTTATTTCAGCCGCAAGGCCCCGAGCATCACCTCGATCTATTCGCTCCTCGGCGACAAGGCGCTCTACCAGGTCATCACCACAGCCTACAGCCTGCCGTCGCAGATCTCGGGCATGGACGTCGCCAAGCAGGCCGATCTGATCAACCGCTTCGTCAAGCTCGAAGATCTCCAGGATCCAAAGAAGGTCGACAAGCTGCTGCGCCGGTTCACCGCCATGTACGACGTCCAGAACAGCACCCAGCAATCGCCGGCACTGCAGATCCTCACCGGCGGCGGCACGCAGTCGTCCTAGGGCAGTTGAGAGGTTTGGCGGGGAACGGAGAGGCTGCTGCATATCCCGTTCGCCGTCCCTCTCCACCTCATTCCTGTGCTTGTCACAGGAATCCAGCCACGGCGCGTCCGCGCCGTGAATGACTCTCATTCGAGAAGGAAGTCTCCTGCGCCCAAGGACTTGGGCGCACTGGATTCCTGTGACGAGCACAGGAATGAGGGAGGAGAGGAAAGCACCTTTCAAGCAGGCCTTCCATGACGCCCCGCTGCCTTCCACTTTTTCCTGAGGGGAGAAGAGAGGAGACGCTGTCATGACCCCCTTTGCCTCGCAAGCGGGAAAGGTGCCGGCAGGCGGATGCAAGGGGCCGGTCTCGCCGACCTCACACCTCGAGACTGACGACCTTCCCCGGGTTCATGATATTGCCCGGGTCGAAGGCGCGTTTGATGCGGCGCATCAGCTCGATTTCGATCGCCGGCCGGATCGCCGCCAGTTCATCGCGCTTCAGCTGGCCGATGCCGTGTTCGGCAGAGATCGAGCCGCCATGCGCCAGCACCAGCCCATGGACGATGTGGTTCATTTCGCGCCAGCGGGCGATGAAGGCGGCCTTGTCGGCACCGACCGGCTGGGAAATATTGTAATGGATATTGCCGTCGCCCATATGGCCGAAGGCGCAGATGCGAGCGCCGGGCATCGCCGCCATCACAGCTTCTGCGGCCTCGGCCATGAAATGCGGGATCCTCGACACCGGCACGGAAACATCGTGTTTGATCGACCCGCCTTCCGGCTTCTGGGCATCCGACATGCTCTCGCGCATGTGCCAGATCGCCTGCTGCTGCGCTAGGGATGAAGCGATGGCGGCATCGAGCACCAGCCCGGCCTCAAAACCCTGTTCCAGCACGCCGTTCATCATCCGCTCCGCCGTCTCGGCCGAATCCGACGTCGAAATGTCGATCAGCACGTACCAGGGATAGGCCGTTTCCAGCGGATCGCGCACACCGTCGATATGGCGGGTGGTGATCTCGACGCCGAAACGCGGCATCAGCTCGAAACCGGTGAGCGAGGCGCCGCAGAGGCTGGCGGCAAGGTTGAAGAGGCCGAGCGCGTCCTCGACCGAATTCAGCCCGGCAAAGGCCACCTGATGGCCGAGCGGCTGCGGAAAGAGCTTCAGCACCGCGCCGGTGATGATGCCGAGCGTGCCTTCGGCGCCGATGAAGAGGTCGCGCAGGTCGTAGCCGGTATTGTCCTTCTTCAGGCGGCGCAGCCCGTCCCAGATCTCGCCGGTCGGCAGCACCACTTCGAGGCCGAGGCAGAGCTGGCGCATATTGCCGTAGGCAAGCACCGCCGTGCCGCCGGCATTGGTGGAGAGATTGCCGCCGATGCGGCAGGAACCCTCCGAGCCGAGCGACAGCGGAAACAGCCGCCCATGTGCTTCGGCCGCCTTCTGCACCTCGGTCAGGATGGCGCCGCCGTCGGCCACCAGCACGTTCGCCACCGGATCGACGTCGCGGATCCTGTTCATGCGCTCGAGCGACAGGATGATATCGGCCTTGCCGGCACGCGGCGTCTGGCCGCCGACCAGGCCGGTATTGCCGGTCTGCGGCACGATCGCCGTTCCGGTCTCGGTCGCAAGCTTCATGATATCGGAGACTTCCGCGACCGAGCCCGGTTTCAGGAGGAGAGGGGAGGAGCCGTGATAGAGCCCGCGGTTTTCGATCAGGTGCGGCGCAAGATCGGCTTCGCTGGCAAGCGCGTATTTTTCGCCGACGATAGCAGTGAAGCGGGCGAGAAGATCGGTGGAAATGCCGGGGCTGCTCATCAGGTCGATCCTCTCGCTTCTATAAGGTCTGTCAGTCGCGGGGTGCGGCTGCCCGCTGCAGGCGATCGTTGATCGCTTCGCCGAGCCCCTCCTCGGGAATGGGCGAAAAGGCGATGCTCAAAGCGCCGCTGGCATCGGCCCGCTTCATATAGTCGAAAAGATTGGCCGCCGCCTCGGCAAGGTCGCCGCGCGGGCTGAGATCGAGGACGATCCGCGCAGCCTCCGCGCCGGAGACCGCAGCACTGCCGAAGCCGATCAGCGCCTCGCCGGGTTCCACGGCGCGCGCATTGAGGCGCACCGAGGCGCCCGGCGCATAATGCGAGGCAAGCATGCCAGGTGCCTCGATCGCCGCCGATGCCGTCTTCGCCCTGAGCAGCGGCCTGCCTGCGACACGCTCGATATCGCGCGCTGCCAGGCCGCCCGGCCGAAGCAGCCTCAGCCGGTCGCCCTCCACCTTGACGATCGTCGATTCGACGCCGACAGCACTGGGGCCCGCATCGAGGATCAACGGAATCTTCGCCCCGAGATCCGCCTCGACATGGGCGGCACTCGTGGCGCTGATTGCACCCGACGTATTGGCGCTGGGGGCGGCGAGCGGCCGTCCGAAGGCGCCGATCAAGGCGCCGGCAAAACCTTCCGGCACACGCACGCCGACGCTGTCGAGCCCGGCGGTCGCCAGCGAATGGATTGGACTTTGAGGTTTCAGCGGCAGCACCAGCGTCAGCGGACCGGGCCAGAAGGCTGCGGCGAGCGCCCGCGACACGGGATCGAATTCGGCATGTTCCTCGGCCATGGCGAGGTCGGCCATATGGCAGATCAGCGGGTTGAAGCGCGGCCGTCCCTTGGTCTCGTAGATGCGGGTGATGGCCACCGGATTGGTGGCGTCGGCGGCAAGGCCGTAGACGGTCTCGGTCGGAATGGCGATGGCAAAGCCGTCGGCAAGAGCGGCTGAGGCTGCATCGAGTGCTGCCTGTCTGTCTGCCTTGATGTCGATCGTGCGTGCCATGTGCTGCCCGGTAAATTGGTCCCGGCAGTCCTTAGGCTTTCCGCCGCCCGCGATCAATCGCGTTGTTCATTCAGAGCTGGCGGATGATTTCGCGGAGCTGCTCGTTGCGGGCGCCGAGAAGCAGGACGTTGCGGATTGCCGCCTGCGGATCATGGGTGCGGAAGAGCAGGCCGTTGCCGCGCACCGACCGGTCGATGGTCATCTTTTCCACGGAGTTCTCGCCCGGCTTGATGGCGACGGCGAAATACATGCGGGAATAGCCGACATCGATACGTTCGAAGAAATTGTCGTTGTCGCCGATGTCGGAATAGAAATTGGCGATGTAGAAGGCCCAGCTCACCTCTTCGTAATGGGCGAATTTCGTCCGCGCGGCGGTGACGTGGCAGTAGCCGAGATGCGGGCTGTCCTGCAGCGTCCGGTGGAAGATCATCTTCGGAAACTGGATCGAGTGGTGGAAGCCGTTAATGTGCTGATGCGTCTTTTCGCCGGCGACCTGCAGCTTGCGGCCGGTCTTTGCGGCCACCTCGTCATGGGTGAAATAGCGCTTTTCCTCGGCCAGCCAGTGCCGCCGCTCGCGGGGGATGCGGCCGGTGCGCAAGAATTCGGAATGCGCGGCAACCAGCTGCGGCTCCTGCGATTTGCTCGCTTCTTTCGCATCGAAATAACGGAGTTTGGCCATCGGTCGCGTTCTTCGGTCGGTCTTCGATCAGCCGCAGGATAGGGCCGTATGCTTAAGGCGATGTTAAAATCGCCGGCTGGCCGGGCCGGCGGAAAGGGCAAATGCCGGCAGATGTCGCAAACGCGACGGAGGCGGCCGACCTCTTTGCGCAACGGGCCTTTACGCCATGTCGCAATTGACGATAATTGCCTGGAGAGTCGGGCGATAGGGTCGACCGGGACAGGCCGTTTCAAGCCTTGCCGCATCCTGTCGTCAATTTCGAAGCCGATGTCGCATTACAACCAAGCGGCAGCCATGCCAGGTGATTAAATGGCGCCATGAACAATTCTCCCGAAGGAGAAGGAAGCGGGCGCGCTTCCGCCGGCCCTCCGATCGAGGGTGGCAACCGGGTGCACGAGGACATGAAGATGGATATTCGCAGCAACGTTTTGCGTCAGCTCAAGAACCGCCAGGAGGGCTTCAGCCTCGAACGGCCGTTCTACATCGACGAGGATTATTTCCAGCTCGACATGGAGATGATCTATTACCGCGACTGGCTGTTCATCGGCCATGATTGCGAACTGCCGAAGCCGGGCGCCTATGTCACCGTGCAGATCGGCAGCTATCCCGTCGTCATGGTCCGCGGCAAGGACAATGTCATCCGCGCCTTCCACAACAGCTGTCGCCATCGCGGCTCGCGCGTCTGCACCAAGGAGCACGGCTCCTCCGTGCGTCTCGTCTGTCCCTATCATCAGTGGACCTATGATCTCGAAGGCAAGCTCGCCTTCGCCCGCCACATGGGCGATGATTTCGATAAGACCGGCTTCAATCTGAAGCCCGTCCATTGCGAGGTCGTCGCAGGCTATGTCTTCATCTGCCTCGCCAACACCGCTCCGGATTTCCAGACGGTGCGCGACAAGATCGAACCCTATGTCGCGCCGCACCGGATCAGCGAGAGCAAGGTCGCCTTCCAGAGCACGATCATCGAGAAGGGCAACTGGAAGCTCGTCTGGGAAAACAACCGCGAGTGCTATCACTGCGCCGCCAATCACCCCGAACTCTGCCGCACCTATCCCGAAGCCCCGAGCGTCACCGGCACGGATGGCGGCGCCGACGATCCGGAGATCGCCGGCCATTGGGCGCGCTGCGAGGCCGCCGGCCTGCCGAGCAAATTCCAGATCTCGCCGGACGGCCAGTTCCGCACCGCTCGCATGCCGCTGATCGAAGATGCCGAGAGCTACACCATGTCGGGCAAGCGCGCCGTCAAGCGCCCGCTCGCCGACGATATTTCGATCAGCCATATCGGCACCATGCTGCTCTTCCACTACCCGACGACCTGGAACCACCTGCTCGGCGACCACGCCATCTCCTTCCGCGTGCTGCCGCTCAGCGCCAACGAGACGGCGGTGACGACCAAGTGGCTGGTCCACAAGGACGCCGTCGAAGGCGTCGATTACAATCTCGAGGAACTGACCCACGTCTGGACCGAGACCAACGATCAGGATCGCCGCATCGTCGAGGAGAATGCCTTCGGCATCCACTCGCCCGCCTATGAGCCCGGTCCCTATTCCTCCCTGCACGAGGGCGGCGTCATGCAGTTCCTCGAATGGTATTCGAACTTCATGGTGAACCGCCTGCAGGGCGATCAGGCGAAAATATCCGCCGTGGCCTGATCGCATCGCCGGCGCCGGTTAATGTCCGGTTCAGTTCAGCCTCGCTAAAACAGGAAGCGGCCGGCCCCGGCCGCTTCTGGAACCATTCAGGCCCGAAAGCGTTGCTGGGCAGGCGGTGATCGCTGTTGAATGGGAGATGAAGCAATGATCGGGCTGAGAAATAAGATCGCGACCGCCGTTCTGGCCGCCGCCGTCGTTCTGACAGGCTTTGTGCCGTCGCAGGCAATCCAGATGCCCACCGCCCCACAGGTGGAAAAATCCTCCGCCGTCGAGAATGTCCAATACCGCCGCTACTATCGCCCCGGCTATCGTCCGGGCGCCTACTACCGGCCGGGCTATCGCCCCGGTGCCTACTACCGGCCCGGCTACTATGGCGGCTATCGCGGATATAGCTATTACCGCCCGGGCTATCGCCGCTACAACGGCTTCTGGTATCCGCTCGCCGCCTTCGGCGCCGGCGCGGTCATCGTCGCCCCGCGCTACGCTGCGCCCCGCCTGGGTTCAAGCCACGTCGCCTGGTGCGCCAACCGCTACCGGTCCTATCGCGCCTACGACAACACGTTCCAGCCCTATAACGGCCCGCGCCAGCAGTGCTATTCGCCGTATTGATGAGGCATGGGAAGCGTGACGCGCTTCCGATCGCTCAGTGTCAATGCGGTGTGATGCGGTAGGTGCAACGCCGCGCCATCCGCTGTGTCGGCGGCGAGTTTGGCTGGAACGATTCCCCACCCTCCGTCATCCTCGGCCTTGAGCCGAGGATCCATGCCCACCGCTGATGGAGGAGGGCTACGTGGACCCTCGGGTCAGGCCCGAGGATGACGGAGTGTGGAGTGATCTCTGTGGCAAGTACCGCGACGTTTGATGGAATAGGAGCGAACTCTCCGACGGTTACGCCGAACCTTTCCCCCTCAAAGAATATCCACCCGCCGCAGCAGCCACCAGGCAAACGCAATCGACGCGACGATCAGGGCGACCGCATATTCCGTGCCGTAGTCGCCGACGGCGAAGGGCAGGTTGGCGGTGTTCATGCCGAAGAAACCCGTCACCAGGGTCGGCGGCAACAGGAAGGCGGTCATGATCGACAGCAGATAGAGGTGGCGGTTGGTTTCGGAGGATTGTTTCGAATCGATTTCTTCGTGCAGCAGGCGCGCCCGGTCCTGCAGCGCATAGATATCGTGGTCGACCGTTTCCAGCCGGCTCGTCAGCCGCCGCGCCACATCGTCGAAGCCGAAGGGCATCTCGTCGTCGTCGGCCGCCGCCGCCCGGCGCATCAGCGCCAGCACGGTGCGCAGATGCCGATGGAGCCTGACCACGGTTCGCCGCACCGGCGCCAGGCGCCGGCGCTCGTCGCGCTGCGCACTGTCGTAGACGATATCCTCGATCTGGTTCAGTTCTTCGGTGAGTTCGATGACGATCGCGATCAGCGTGCGCTGGAACTCGATCACCAGCAGTTCGAACAGATCGACCGGCCGGGAGAATTTGCCCGGGTTCTTCTCGATCAGCGCCCGCGCCCGTTCGACGCTGCGCAGCGGCTGCAGCCTGGTGGTGATGATGAAGCGGTCGGACATGGCGAAATGCAGCCAGCCGAGATTGTTGGTGTCCTGGGCGAAATCGCGCTGGCAATCGACGAGCGTGCCATAGAGCATCTGCTCGTCGACGGTGATGGCCGCATGCGTGTCACGCGTCGTCAGCGCCGATTTCGCATCCTCCGTCAGCCCGTCCAGCGTCTCGAGCAAGGCCGGCACGCGGGCGTCGACAAGGTTGAGGTGCAGCCAGTAGAAACAATTGTCGGCGGTCAGCTCCGCCACCGTCGCACTGTTGTTCAGCCGCACCGCGGTCTTTTCGTCGGGCGAGAAGCGATAGGCCCAGACGAAACCGGGTATGTTGACGGGCAATGTATCCATTGGTCGCCGATCCTTTGCGAAGGCGATTTCATTCCTAGAGTGTCTCCATGACGGCTATTTATGCAAGGGTGCAAGGGCCAAGCGCCATGCCGGATGAATTATCGTCAAATGAGTTATCGCATGATGGCCGAGGAAATCGAAATTGACGTTTACGTAAAAATCAATTAGCCCTTTGCCTCGGAGGGGCTTTGCCGTGTGCGAGCCGGTCTGCGGAGGAAAAGAGCATGTACAAGGCGCCCGTCGAGGAAATCGCGTTCACGTTGAAGCATGTAGCCGGTATGAGCGAGGCGATGTCTGAGGGGCTGCTCGGCGATCTCGGCGAAGATCTCATCGACGCCATCCTCGCCGAGGCGGGACGTTTTGCCACAGAGGAAGTGGCGCCTCTCGCCGATATCGGCGACCGCCAGGGCGCCCGTCTGATCGATGGCGAGGTCAGGCTGCCGGATGGCTGGCGCGATCTCTACCGCAACTGGATCGCCGGCGGCTGGAACGGCCTGACCGCACCCGAGGCGTTCGGCGGCCAGGCGCTGCCGCATATGCTGAATGTCGCGGCACTGGAAATGTGGAATTCCGGTTCCATGGCCTTCGCGCTTGCCCCGACGCTGACGATGGGCGCCATCGAGGCGGTCAGCGCCCATGGCAGTGCCGCGCTGAAAGACAAATATCTGGAGAAGATGGTGTCAGGCGAATGGACCGGCACCATGAACCTGACCGAGCCGCATGCCGGCTCCGATCTCGGCGTGCTCAAGGCTCGCGCCGAGCGCCGCGACGACGGCAGCTACCGCCTCTTCGGCCAGAAGATTTTCATCACCTGGGGCGAACATGATGCGGCCGACAACATCATCCATCTGGTGCTCGCCCGCCTGCCGGATGCGCCGGCGGGTACCCGCGGCATCTCGCTCTTCCTGGTGCCGAAATTCCTGGTGAACGACGACGGCTCGCTCGGGGCCCGCAACGATCTCTTCTGCCACTCGCTGGAGCACAAGCTCGGCATCCATGGTTCGCCGACCTGCACGATGATCTATGGCGACGGAAAATTCGGCGATGAAAAGGGCGCTGTGGGATGGCTGGTCGGCGAGGAGAACAAGGGGCTCGCCTGCATGTTCACGATGATGAACAATGCCCGCCTTGCCGTCGGCATGCAGGGCGTGGCGATCTCAGAGGCCGCCACCCAGAAGGCCGTCGCCTATGCCAAGGAACGCGCCCAGGGCAGGGCGCCCGGCTGGACCGGCGCCGGCATGAGCCCGATCGTCGAGCATCCCGATGTCGCCCGCATGCTCGCCACCATGAAGGCGCTGACCCAAGGCGCGCGCGCCATCTCCTATGCCTGCGCCCATGCGATCGACATGTCCCACCGCACACATGACAACAGCCGCCACTGGCAGGAGCGCGCCGCTTTGCTGACGCCGATCGCCAAATCCTTTTCGACCGATGCCGGCGTCGATGTCGCCTCGCTCGGCATTCAGGTGCATGGCGGCATGGGCTTCATCGAGGAGACGGGTGCGGCGCGTTATCTCCGCGATGCCCGCATCGCCCCGATCTACGAGGGCACCAACGGTATCCAGGCGATCGACCTCGTCACCCGCAAGCTGCCGCTCTCCGGCGGCGAGCAGGTGAAGGGTTTTATCGCCGAGCTGAAGCAGATCGCCGATAACGTCCGCGGCTCCAATCTTAATGGTTTCGGCGAAACCGCCGTGCGGCTCGACGCTGCGATCACCGATCTCGAGCAGGCGACCGACTGGCTGCTGAAGACGCTTGCCGAGGAAAAGACGGCCGAGGCGCTCTCCGGCGCGACGCCCTATCAGCGCCTGTTCGGCCTCGTGCTGACCGGCTGCTACCTCGCCAAGGGCGCGCTTGCCGGGGCAGCCGATGGCGCAGGTGAAGGCCGCATCGCGCTCTGCCGCTTCGCCGCCGAAAACCTGCTCGCTGAAACCGCGGCCCTGCGCGACCGGGTCGTCAATGGCGCGGCAAGCCTTGCCGCCGCCCGCATCCTGCTTGCCTGAGGAGACCCCCGAGGAGATCCAATGACCGATCACATCATCGTCGACCAGCCTTCCGCTTATCCCGGCGTCCAGTCTATCCGCTTCAACCGGCCGGAAAAGAAGAATGCCATCACCCGCCCGATGTACCGCACCATGGCCGATGCTCTGAATGCGGCCAATGCCGATCCCGGCATCCGCGCCACCGCCTTGCTCGGCACCGAAGGCTGCTTCTCGGCCGGCAACGACCTGAACGATTTTCTCGCTGCCGCGATGGGCGGCCGCGGCCTCGAGCAGGAGATCCTCGATTTCCTCTATGCGCTGGTCAATGCCGAAAAACCCGTCGTCTCCGGCGTCGACGGCCTGGCGGTCGGCATCGGCACGACGATCCATCTCCATTGCGACCTGACCATCGCCTCCAGCCGCAGCCAGTTCCGCACACCCTTCGTGGATCTGGCGCTGGTGCCGGAGGCAGGTTCCAGCCTCGTCGCGCCGCGGCTGATGGGCCATCAGCGCGCCTTCGCCATGCTGGCCGCCGGCGAAGCATTTTCGGCCGAGGAGGCGAGGGAGGCCGGTCTGGTCTGGAAGGTCGTCGAGCCAGGCGAGGTCGATGCCCTGACGCTTGGCCTCGCCGCAAAGCTCGCCGCCAAGCCGCCGGAGGCGCTGCGCATCGCCCGCGATCTCATTCGTGGCGACCGCGGTGAGATCATTGCCCGCATCGACGAGGAGGCCCGCTATTTCTCGGCGCGGCTGAAAAGCGCCGAGGCGCGGGCCGCCTTCGAAGCCTTCATGCGTCGCTGAGCGTCGCTTCGCGGCGATCTCGGTCAGCAGGCCGACCAACACCCGGAGCAAACGGATAGCGATTAGACCGCCGGCACATCGAATACCTCGCCGGCTCTGAGCGGACGGAACCGTTCCGGGGGAATATCATGCTCGCTCATTGCGTCTTGCAATGCTCTTGCCGGCGCGTCGACCGCTTCATTGGTCAGTTGGAACGTGGCGAAGTGATGCCCGGCCACATAGGCCGCATTTACCAACTTCATCCCGATCACCGCCTCTTGCGGGTTCTGGTGCTGCCCTTTCATGAACCATCGCGGCTCATATGCGCCGAAGGGTAGAATGGCCAAGCGAAAGCCGCCATGCTTCTGCTGTGCCGCTTTGTAATTGATGCCGTGGTGAAAGCCCGTATCTCCGACGTGGTAAATTTTTCCGGCCGGAGTCGACAAAACGAACGACGCCCAGAGTGCCATCCGGCGATCGGCGGTTCCGCGGGCGGACCAATGGTGTGCCGGCTCCGCATCAATGCTGATTCCGGCGTGCGAAATGCGCTCGCCCCAGTCCATCGATGTCGTCTGCATATCGGGCACGGCACGACGTATGATCGTGTCATTGCCGAGCGGCGTCACGACACGCGGCCGATGCTTCGCACCCAACCGCCTGAGCGTTGCGATATCGAGATGATCATAATGATTGTGCGACACCAGCACGAGATCAATTGGCGGCAAATCATCGAACGCGATGCCCGGTTGGACGACGCGCTTGGGGCCAGCAAAAGCGAAGGGGCTCACGCGTTCCGACCACACCGGGTCGGTGAGGATATTGAGCCCAGCGACCTGCACGAGCATTGTTGCATGACCAACCATGGTCACCCTGAGATCCTCGCCGTCTACGCGTAGATCCGGCTTGGCCGCCGCGTATGGACTTGGGACAGACTTCGGCCAACGCTCACGGCCACCGCCGAATTGCCACCGCAGCAGATCGCGGAAACCAAGGGGCTCGATACCTTCGGGATTGAAGAAATGCGTGCCGTCGAAATGATCGGACACCGGGCCGTTATAGTAGGGGTTGCGTCCTTTGGTCTTTCCGACAGGCACGCCTATTTCTCCAGCGTCGCCACCACCTCGACATGCGAGGTCCAGAGGAACTGGTCGATCGGGGTCACGCCGGTGATCCGGTAGCCGCCCTCGACGAGGATCGCCAGATCCCGGGCCAGCGTCAGCGGATTGCAGCTGACGGCGGCGATCTTCTTCACGCTTGAGCGGGCAAGCTCCTTGCACTGGAACTCGGCGCCGGCGCGCGGCGGATCGAAGACGACGGCGTCAAAGGGCTTGAACTCCTGCGTCATCAGGGGGCGGCGGAAGAGATCGCGCCTTTCGACGCTGACCGGCTTCAACCCCTGTGTGTTGCGGGCGGCATGATCGAGGGCGGCAAGCGCCTTTGCCTCGGCTTCGACCGCATGGACGCGGCCGATCCGCGCCAGCTGCAGCGAAAACGTGCCGGCGCCGGCAAAGAGGTCGGCGATCCGTTTCGCCTTGCCGGCATGGGCAAGCACCAGCTCGGCCATCGCTTCTTCTGCCGATTTCGTCGCCTGGGTGAAGCCGCCGGGCGGCGGTGAAACCTGGACGCCGCCGAAATCGACCAGCGGCTTCGACGGCTCGATGAGGATTTCGCCGTTCAGCGACACGCGGGCGATGCCGCGCAGGCTGAGCACGGTCTCGACCGCCTTGCGCCGCTGCGGGTCGGAGAGTTTCTTGACTTCGTCGACCGCAATATCGAGGCCGGAAAGCGTTTCGAGCACGGAGACCCGGAAGGGCTCGGCATTGGTCGCCAGCGATGCGGCAATCGCCCTGATCGCCGGTAGCCGGGCGATGATCCCTGCCGACGAGATCGGACATTCCTCGATGGCGACGATATGATGGCTTTCGGCCTGGTTGAAACCGATCAGCATGTCTTTTTCGGTCTTGCGGGCCGCAAAGACGACGCGCCGGCGTTCGCCCGGCCGGGCCGGAACGATCTCGCCGACCTCAGGCGTCAGCCCTTTCGATCTCAGCGCGTCGATGACCAGCTGGCGCTTGAAGGCGCGGTAGGGCGCATCTGCCATATGCTGCAGCGTGCAGCCGCCGCAGGTGCCGTTGACACCATCCGGGCCGAAATGCCGGCAGGGCGGCTCCTGCCGGTCGGGCGAGGGCGTGGTGATCGACATGATCGTGCCCTGGCTCTTGACGCGGGCGATCGCCACGGTTTCCCCGGGCAGGGAAAAGGGGACATAGACAGGTCCGCCGGCGCTGCCGGCGATGCCGTCGCCCTGGGCGCCGAGCTTCTCGATCGTGACGGTTTCGGTGCTCACGGTTTCAATCCTGCCAGAAGAAATTCCTGATTGCCGTCGCCGCCGGAAATCGGGGAGGGGATGAGGCCGAGGCTGTTCCAGCCCATGTCCTCGGTGAACCAGCGCTGCAGTTCCGCAGCGACGGCGGGAGCGGACGAGGGGTCCTTCAGCATCCCGCCCTTGCCGATCGCCTCGCGCCCGGCCTCGAACTGCGGCTTGACCAGCAGCACGGCGACGGCGCCGGGTTCGGCGATCTCGAGCGCCGGCGCCAGCGCCAGCTTCAGCGTGATGAAGGAGACGTCGGAAACGATGAAGGTGGCGGGATGGTCGATATCGTCTGCCGTCAGGTTACGGGCGTTGAGGCCCTCCCTGTTCGTCACCCGCGGATCACCTGATATGCGCGGATGCATCTGCCCATGGCCGACATCGATCGCGGTGACATGCGCGGCCCCGCGCTGCAGCAGCACCTCGGTGAAGCCGCCGGTGGAAGCACCGATATCGAGACAGTGATGGCCGACGGGATCGAGGCGGAAATGGTCGAGGGCGGCGGCAAGCTTCAGCGCGGCGCGCGAGACGTAGTCCTGCGCCGGATCGTCGATCTCGATTGCCGCGTCTGCGCCAAACAGCGCGCCGGCCTTCGTGACCACCTGGCCGCCGATCCTGACAGTGCCGCGCTGCACGGCGTCGCGGGCGCGCGAGCGGCTGGCAAAGAGGCCGAGGGAGACGAGAAGCTGGTCGAGACGTTGGGTGTTTTGATCTGACATCGGCTGTGAATGACCGGCAAAGCCGCCGGTTGCAAGCATTTTGTTCCCGAGACCGTCATTGACCCTCGAAAGCTTTCGGCGATAATCCTGCCGCGGCGATCGCGGGGCAGCCGCAGGGGGTGTCTTATGCTGAAGCTCTTCACTCTTCTTGTCGCGGCGGGGATCGCATCGCCGGCGCTCGCGAACGACACGATGGCCGAGGTCAAGACCGGCGGGCTGATCTTCGCCCAATCCGACGATGTCAGCATGGCGGAAGAGGATCTCTTCATCTCCGCGTCGCAAGTGCGCGTCGACTATGTCTTCGAGAACAGCTCCGACAAGGACGTCGAAAGCCTGGTCGCCTTCCCGATGCCCGACATCACGGGTCAGGTCGACAACAACTCCGCCATATCAGATTACGACAGCGACAATTTCCTGCATTTTTCCACCGTGCAGGACGGCAGGCCGATCACTGCCAAGCTGCAGCAGCGCGTCGTCGCGCTCGGCATCGACGTCACCGACGAGTTCGCCAAATATGCCATTCCCGTCCTGCCCTACAGCCAGAAGACGGCCGCAGCACTGGCCAAGCTTCCCGAAACCGTGCGGAAGGACTGGATCGCCCGCGGTCTCATCTATCCGATGGACGAGGGCGATGCCAGGGTCTCTCTCGTGCCGCTCTGGACGCTGCGCTCGACCTATTGGTGGCGTACCACCTTTCCGGCGAAGAAGAAGGTGAGCGTCCAGCACCGTTATCAGCCGGCCGTCGGCGGCACGGTGGCGATCAGCTTTCTGGAGAACGGCGAGGCGAAGGGCGAGCGCTTCGAGGAATATTCCCGCAAGTACTGCCTGGATGCGGACTTCGTCAGGACCGTCCGACAGCGGGCCGGGGAAGCCGAGGCCGGCGGCGCCAACTATACCGAAAGCTGGATCTCCTATGTGCTGTCGACCGGCGCCAACTGGGCGGGGCCGATCCGGCGCTTCCAGCTGACGATCGACAAGGGCAAGCCCGGCAGTCTCATCAGCTTCTGCGGCAGCAACGTCGAGAAGATCGGCCCGACGACCTTCCGGATGACGGCAGAGGATTTCGATCCCGAGAAGGATTTCGACATCCTGATCCTCAATCCGCCGGAAGCGGCGCAATAATCATCGGCATTGGTCGCTGCTGCGACGCACAAATTTAAACAAATTTAAAGTCCGCTTGTATAGGTTCGGCTTGATTGCAGCGGTTCGTCCGAACCGCTCGGCGCCATGAAGGCGCAAGCGTTTCCACGCCGATCATGTTCTCAGATTCAAACGTCCCTGCGGTTGCGCGTTCCGTGCGACGGGCCTCTCGCCGCGTCGACTGTCGTCAGGAGAAATCACCGATGTCCGCCAAAAACATATCCTTGAACGGGAAGCTTGCGGCCACGTTCGCAGCCCTCATTCTTATCTTCGTCGCCGTTTCCGCTTTCGTTTATTCCAAGGCGACGGCGTCGGCGGCCGCTTCCGCCGAGCAGGAAAAGTCCGAGCTGCTGGTCAACCAGATCGACGACGCGCTGCAGGCGATGCTCGAGCAGGCCGTCAATCTGCGCGGCTTCATCCTCTTCCGCAGCGACAGCACCTATGGCGATGTCTTCGCCAATCGCGAGCGCATGCTGAAGGCGATTGCCGCCGCCAAGCAGACGGCGGCGGACGAGCCGCAGCTGGTCGAGATGATCGACGGCATGCAGAAGGCCGCCGACCTCTATTTCCATGAACTCGCCGAGCCGCAGACCAAGGCGCGCAAGGAAACCGACATGCCGATCGAAGAGGTCATCAAGATCGGCGTCAACGCCACCAAGGGCCAGCTCGACGGTTTCCGCCAGGCCTCTGCCAAGATCAAGGCGACCGCCCGCGCCAAGTCGGATGCGCTCGCCGCGATCCGGGCCGACGCCAATAGCGATCTGAAGACGACGCTGCTGGCCGGCGGCATCCTTGCCTCGCTTGCCGCCGCTGTACTCGCCTGGCTGATGTCGCGCACCATCGTCCGCCCGGTCGTCGGCATGACCGCCGCCATGGATCGCCTTGCCGGCGGCCAGAACGACATCGAGGTTCCGGCTGTCGAGCGTGGCGACGAAATCGGCCGCATGGCCCAGTCGGTCCTGGTCTTCAAGCAGGCAGCAATCGAGAAGCTGCGTCTTGCCGGCGAGACCGATCGCATGCGCGACGACGTCGAGCGCCAGCGCCGGGCAGGCGACGAGCAGAAGGCGCGCGAAGAAGGCGAGCTCCGCTATGCCATCGACGCTTTGGCGGGCGGCCTTGCCGAGCTTGCCAATGGCGATATGGCCGGTCGTATCCAGACGCCGTTCGCGCAGCAATATGACAGCCTGCGCAATGACTTCAACCATGCCGTCGAAAAGCTGCAGGCGGCACTGCAGTCGGTCGGCCGCAATGCCTCGGCGATCAATGCCGGCGCCGGTGAGATCCGCTCGGCCGCCGACGATCTCGCCCACCGCACCGAGCAGCAGGCTGCCGCCGTCGAGCAGACCGCCGCAGCGCTCGAACAAGTAACGACGACCGTCCGCGACAGCGCCAAGCGCGCCGAGGATGCCGGCAATCTCGTCGAGCGCACCCGCCTCGGCGCTGAAAAATCCGGTGAAGTCGTCCGCAAGGCGGTCTCCGCCATGCAGCAGATCGAGAAGTCCTCGGGCGAAATCTCCAACATCATCGGCGTTATCGACGACATCGCCTTCCAGACCAACCTTTTGGCTCTGAACGCCGGCGTCGAAGCCGCCCGCGCCGGTGACGCCGGCAAGGGTTTTGCCGTCGTCGCCCAGGAAGTGCGCGAGCTTGCCCAGCGCTCGGCCAAGGCGGCCAAGGAGATCAAGGCGCTGATCACCACATCAGGCGAACAGGTCAATGCCGGCGTCTCCCTCGTCGGCGAGACCGGCAAGGCGCTGGAAGCGATCGTCTCGGAAGTGCAGGAGATCAACCACCACGTCAGCGCCATCGTCACCGCCACCCGCGAACAGTCGATCGGCCTGCAGGAGATCAACACCGCCGTTAACAACATGGACCAGGGCACGCAGCAGAACGCAGCCATGGTCGAGGAGCAGACCGCCGCAAGCCATGCGCTCGCCCAGGAAGCCAGCGCCCTCGACGAGTTGCTGCGCCAGTTCAAGCTCGGCCAGGCCCCGCGCGCAAGCGTTGCCGCCGCCAACGCCCGCCCGGTCGCCTCTCCGGCGCATGCTCTCACCCGCACGGTTGCCAAGGCTTTTGGCGGGAGGCAGGCGAGCGCTGCGGCTGTGGTTCAGGACGAGTGGACGGAGTTCTGAGAGGCGCCCTTCTTGGGAAGGGATGTTGAATGAAGGGGGCGGTGCAGCGATGCGCTGCCCTTTTTTATTGAAAGGACTTGCCGTGTGGCCCCCTCATCCGCCCTACGGGCACCTTCTCCCCGCTGGGGAGAAGAGGGAATCGAGAGGTTGCCGCAAATCTCTTCTCCCCAGCGGGGAGAAGGTGCCGGCAGGCAGATGAGGGGGCCACACGGCGCACCCTCACAATCCTACCCAGCAACCCCAACCGCAACCCCACGCCCCAGCGCCTTGAATACCGTCGAGACGATGCCCGCGCGGTCGAGCCCCGCATGGGCGTTCATCGCTTCCGGTTTCGCCTGCTCCATCCAGATGTCGGGCATCACGAGCGAGCGGATCTTCAGGCCGTTGTCGAGCAGGCCTTCGCTCGAAAGATACTGCATCACCTGGCTGCCGAAACCGCCGATCGAGCCTTCCTCGACGGTGATGACCATCTCGTGGTGGCGGGCGAGCTGGCGGATCAGGTCGTGGTCGAGCGGCTTGGCGAAGCGCGCATCGGCGACCGTCGTCGACAGCCCGGCGGCATCGAGATCCTCGGCGGCCAGCAGACAATCGGCCAGCCTTGTGCCAAAGGAGAGCAGCGCCACCTTGGTGCCTTCCTTGACGATGCGGCCCTTGCCGATCTGCAGGATTTCGCCGCGTACCGGCATGTCGACGCCGACGCCTTCGCCGCGCGGATAGCGGAACGAGATCGGCCCGGCGTCATAGGCCACAGCCGTGCGCACCATATGCTTGAGTTCGGCCTCGTCGGCCGCCGCCATCACCACGAAGCCGGGCAGGGTGGTGAGGAAGGCGGTGTCGAAGGAGCCGGCATGCGTCGGCCCGTCGGCGCCGACGAAGCCGGCACGGTCGATCGGGAAACGCACCGGCAGTCCCTGGATCGCCACGTCGTGGACGACCTGGTCGTAGGCGCGCTGCAGGAAGGTGGAATAAAGCGCCGCGAACGGCTTGTAGCCTTCCGCCGCGAGGCCGGCGGCGAAAGTCACGGCATGCTGTTCGGCGATGCCGACATCGAAACAGCGCGACGGAAAGGCTTCGGCGAGCTTGTCGAGGCCGGTACCATTCGGCATGGCGGCGGTGATGCCGACGATCTTGTCGTCGAGGGCAGCTTCCTGCACCAGCGCTTCGGCAAAGACGCTGGTATAGCTCGGCGCATTCGGCTTGACCCTGGCCTGGGCGCCGGTGATGACGTCGAACTTGTTGACGCCGTGATATTTGTCGGCCGCGGCTTCCGCCGGCGGATAGCCCTTGCCCTTCTGAGTGACGACATGGATTAGCACCGGGCCGCGGCCATTGTCGCGGACGTTGCGCAGGACCGGCAGCAGGTGATCGAAGGAATGCCCGTCGATCGGCCCGATATGATAAAAGCCCATCTCCTCGAACATCGTGCCGCCGGTAACGTAACCGCGGGCATGTTCGACGGCGCGGGTGATCGCCCGGTCGATGTTCTTGCCGAGATAGGCCGTCAGCTTCTTGCCGAGATCGCGGAAGCCCATATAGGTGCGGCCGGAGGCGAGGCGGGCGAGATAGGCGCTCATGGCGCCGGTCGGCGGCGCGATCGACATGTCGTTGTCGTTGAGGATGACGATCAGCCGGGCATCGAGCGCGCCGGCATTGTTCAGCGCCTCATAGGCCATGCCGGCCGACATCGCCCCGTCGCCGATGACGGCGATGACGCGGCGGTCTGTCTTGTCGAGATCGGCGGCAATCGCCATGCCGAGGCCGGCCGAGATCGAGGTCGAGGAATGCGCCGCCCCGAAGGGATCGTATTCGCTCTCGGCCCGGCGGGTGAAGCCGGACAGCCCGTCTTCCTGGCGCAGCGTGCGGATGCGGTCGCGCCGGCCGGTCAGGATCTTGTGCGGATAACATTGATGGCCGACATCGAAGATCAGCCGATCCTCGGGCGTGTCGAAGACGCTGTGGATGGCGATCGTCAATTCGACCACGCCGAGACCGGCGCCGAGATGACCGCCGGTGCGCGACACCGCATCGATCATTTCGTCCCGGACTTCGCGGGCAAGCTGCGGCAGATCGCGATCCTCGAGCTTGCGCAGGTCGGCGGGGTAAATGACCTGGTCGAGCAGGGGGGTCTTCGGCAGTTGTGTCACGGGCGGGCGCTCTTTCTTGCTTTTCCTTGTTCCGCTTTATTCGATTAGATCGGGGCAAAACAAGTGCATTTCAGGAACCGAAGGTTTTCACCTTAGAGCATGGCGGAAAAAAGTGTGAGCGGTTTCGGAAGATATCACTTTCTATTTCTGTGCGTTGCACTCGCCTGATTTTGCTCGGGCGATCGAACGCGCGAAGAGCTGGCGAACAGCTTGAATATGACACGGAATGGTAGCAATGTGGCCGCTCTGGCTGGGGGAGCAGAGCATGGGAACGATTGTTGCAGCGCATACCTATGTGAACAACGAGGTCGCCTATGTGGCCTGGGATATAGATGCCAAGATCGACGGATGCCTTGGGTTCGAAGTCGTCCGTGTCTATCTCGACGACCAGGGGAACGTGGCGAAAAGGCTCGATGGCAGCGAGGATCGTGTGACCTGCGCCGCCTGGGTCGCGTTCAAGGGGCAGCGCAATCCGCATTGGCTGCCGCAAACCACCTCGCTCTGGCCGGTGCAGAAGCTGTCCTGGCGCGACCTGACGCTGCGCAAGCGGCGCAACGAAATGAGACGGCGGCCCGATGAGGTCCACGTCCGTTACGAGGTCCGCTCGCTCGGCGACCTGAAGCCCGGCATGACGGCCGCGCCCGATCCGACGCCGCAGCTCGTCGAGATCAACAAGCGGGATGAGAATGGCAGGCCGATCAAGAAGGCCGACAACACCTACGAGAAAATCGCCGTCAAGGCTTATGAGGGGCCGCCGCGGCCGCTCGGTTATCTCGGGCCGGCTGTCGCCACCAATCCGGTGCATGTGACGCGCAAGCGGGGCCAGTTCGACTCCACCTTCACCAACGGCATTCTCGCCGCCCAGTGGCTGCGAAACGTGCTGTTGGAGGACGGCGTGAAACAGCCGAACGAGCTGATCGAGATGATTTCCACACCGTCGAACGGCATCCGCAAATATCTTGCCGGCGATGTCATTCCCATGCTCAGGGATTTCATGAACGCGCCCGGCCGCTTCCTTGTCGCCCTCTACGAGCTGGAGGACAAGGAATTGCTGGAGCTGCTGCTTGCCAACAAGGACAAGCTGCGCATCATCCTCGCCAACACCGGAAAGGTCGGAGACGATTGGGATGTGCGCAATGCTCATGCACGCCAGGCGCTGATCGATGCCGGTGTCGAGATTCACCACCGGATGTTCAACAATTCGAGTCAGATCGGCCACAACAAGTTCGTCGTCCATATTCCGCCCGGCGGCGCTGATCGCAGCGTCTTCACCGGCAGCACCAACTGGACGGCCACCGGCCTTGCCGGCCAATCCAACAATGCGCTGATCGTCAGGAACGACGCGGTCGCCGCCGTCTATGTTTCCTATTGGGAGCGAATGCTGGAAGACAATGCGACGCTGGAAGCGCCTGTCGAATTCGATGACGGCATGCCCGACAACCAGCAGAGCAAGGCGTTCCGGCACTCGAACGAGACGCCGTCCATTGTGCCCACCGGCAATGGCGCTTCGGTCGAAGCGTGGTTTTCGCCGAACATGCAGAGCCGCAAGAAGGGCAAGGCGACGCCGCCCGACCTTCGCGAGGTCTACCGGCTGATGCGCCGTGCCGAGCACGCCGTGCTGTTTCTGGCCTTCTATCCCGGCCAGTCGGGCAGGGACTGCATCGTCGGCGAGGCGATCGATATCGGCCTCAAGGATCAGAAGCTGATCGTCACCGGCGCCGTTTCAAGCCCGCAGGCCATGCCCAACTATGTCGCCGGCAAGAAGAACGATCCCGACGACGAGGACGACGACGTCGACGCCGTCTCACCCCACACGTTCGACGAGGCCAATGTCTCGATCGTCCGGGCCTCACGCATCGACGACCGTCAGCTCTTGGCGGATTTCGGCGCGGAGGAACTGACGGCCAAGAAGGTCGGCGCCATCATTCACGACAAGGTGCTGGTCGTCGATCCCTTGTCGGACGAGTGCGTCGTCGTCCTCGGCAGCCACAATCTCGGCTTCAAGGCCTCTTACGCCAATGATGAGAACATGCTGATCGTCAAAGGCGACCGCGCGCTCGCCGAAGCCTACGCGGTCCACATCCTCGACGTCTACGATCACTACCGTTTCCGTGCCGTCGAGGCGGAGCTGAAGCGTCAGGGCAAGAAGGGCTGGTCTGGCTTCCTCAGCGGCGACGACAGCTGGCAGGACGGCTACGTCAACCGCACGAAGGGTGCGTTGACGCGATATTTCGCAAAGGGTTGAAATTCCGGGAGAGGTTGCCGGCGGCGCATCGCGCTGCCGTCAGCCTTCCGGCAACGGCACGAATTCCTCTTCGTCGCCGGGAACGATATCGAAGCGGCCGGTACGCCATTCCTCCTTGGCTTTTTCGATCCGCTCCTTCGAGGAAGACACGAAATTCCACCAGATATAGCGTTTTGAATTGAGCGCCGCGCCGCCGAACAGCATCAGGTGACAGCCGTCGCGGCCGGCTTCCAGCGTGATCGCATCGCCCGGCCGGAAGACCAAAAGCTGGTCGGCGGCAAAACGGTCGCCTGCGATCACCACCTCGCCCGAGAGCACGTAGACGGCGCGCTCCTCATGGGCCGCGCCGAAGGGAAATTTGGCGCCGGGCTGCAGGTCGAGATCGACATAAAGCGTGTCGGAGAAAACCCCGACCGGCGACGTCATGCCTTCGAACGAGCCAATGACCACACGCCCGCGCACGCCTGTCGTCTCGATCAGCGGCATCTCAGACTTTTCGGTATGGGCGAAGGAGGGATCGATCTCCTCCTTCTCGTCGGGCAGCGCCAGCCAGGTCTGCAGCCCCGACATCAGCAGCGGATGGCCGCGCAGATTGTCCGGCGTGCGCTCGGAATGCACGATGCCGCGGCCTGCCGTCATCAGGTTGATATCGCCGGGGCGAATGACCTTCTCGGTGCCGAGGCTGTCGCGATGGCGGATCTCGCCGTCGAACAGATAGGTCACCGTCGACAGCCCGATATGCGGATGCGGCTTGACGTCGAGCGCCTCATCCGGCTTGAGGATCGCCGGCCCCATGCGGTCGAAGAAGATGAATGGCCCGACGAGCCGCCGCTGCCGGCTCGGCAGCGCACGCCGCACCTGAAAACCGCCGATATCGCTGGTGCGCGGAATGATCAGGTTCTCGATCGCATCACAGGCGAAGGCATCGCCGGGCAGGGGATCTTTACCGGGAAAGAAGGACATCAGGGATCTCCGATCGCAAAGGCTCCATGCACAGATAGTGCCTGGAGCGCCGCGCGTCCAATCGGACGCGCTAAGGACGCTCCAGCACTTAAAAGCGCGCCGCACGTCCAATCGGACGCGCTAAGGACGCTCCAGCACGTAAAAGCGCGCCGCGCGTCCAATCGGACGCGCTAAGGACGCTCCAGCACGTGAAAGCGTGCCGCACGTCCAACGGACGCGCTATCACTTTAAAAGGTCCGGCTCAGATCGCCGTGAAGCCGTTATCGACGAAGAGATGGGCGCCATTGACGAAATTCGACTCGTCGCTGGCGAGATAGAGCGCGGCGCGCGCCACGTCCTCCGGCTCGCCGATCCGCCCCTGCTGGGCGGCAATGGCGGCATCCGAGACATCGACGCCGAGCGCCTGCAGGTCGGCCACCTCGCGCAGGCCGTGCGGCGTGCGGATGAAGCCGGGACAGACGGCATTGCAGCGGATGTTGCGATCGCGGAATTCCACCGCGATGGCGCGGGCAAACATATGCACCGCGCCCTTGGTGGTGTCGTAAAGCACTTCCATCGGCGTGGCGGCGACCGCCGAGATCGACGAGGTGCAGACGATCGATCCGCCGCCGCTCGCAATCATCTTCGGCAACACGGCCTTGGTCATCAGGAACATCGAGCGCACATTGACGGCGTGCAGCCAGTCCCATTCCTGCAGCGTCGTTTCCAGGAAGGGTTTGATGACGATCGTGCCGGCGTGATTGAAGAGCACGGTGACGGCCCCGTAGCGCTCTTCCACACCGGCGACGGCGGCATTGACGGCGGCTTCGTCGGAAACGTCGGCCGTCCAATATTCGGCCTCGCCGCCGACATCACGGATCGCTTTGACGGTCTCAGCCGCTGCATCGCCATTGCGGTCGATGATCGCGATCCGCGCGCCCTCAGCCGCAAAAAGCTTCGAGGCGGCACCACCCATGCCGGTCGCGCCGCCCGAGATAATGGCGACCTTGCCCTTCAATCTGTCCGTCATTGTCTGTCCCCTCATTGTTTTGCCGGGGGATCATAGATCGGTCTGAAGCCGATCGCCAAGCGCCTTAAAAGGGAGTTCGGTACGCCTCAGGCGCCGTCGAGCGGCTCGACGCCCTGCGGCCTGCCGGCGCGGTCGAGCCGGATCTTCTCGATGCGGTTTTCGGCAGCCGAAAGCAGCGTCTCGCAATGTTTCTTCAGCGCTTCGCCGCGCTCATAGATCTCGATCGATTCATCCAACGCCACATCGCCGCGTTCCAGCCGGGCGACGATGCTTTCGAGTTCGGCAACCGCCTTTTCGAAGGAAAGGCCGGACACCTCCGGCTTAGCGCTGTCAGTCATTCTCAACCCTTCATCATTCTCAGAATATGCATGCCCGCCGATTCGGCGAGTCCCTCGAGATCATAACCGCCTTCGAGCAGGCTGACGACCCGGTTCTTGGCGTGCCGGTCGGCGAGCTCGAGCACGCGCCCGGTCGCCCAGTCGAAATCCTCGCCGGTCAGATTGATCTGCGCCAGCGGATCGCGGTGATGCGCATCGAAGCCGGCCGAGATGATGATCAGATCCGGCCGGAAATCGTCCAGCGCCGGCAGCACCCGCGATTTGAACGCCTCGCGGAAATGGTCGCTTCCGACATTCGGCGACAGCGGCGCATTGACGATGGTGTTGTGTTTGCCCTTCTCGTCCTTGGCGCCGCTGCCGGGATAGAGCGGCATCTGATGCGTCGAGCAGAACAGCACCGAGGCATCGTCCCAGAAGATATCCTGGGTACCGTTGCCGTGATGCACGTCCCAGTCGACGATGGCGACGCGCTCGGCGCCATGGATCTTCTGCGCGTGGCGGGCGGCGATCGCCGCATTGTTGAAGAAGCAGAAGCCCATCGCCGTCATCTTCTCGGCATGGTGCCCGGGCGGGCGGGCGGCGACGAAGACATTGTCGGCCCGGCCGGTAAAGACGTCGTCGACGGCGGCCATCGCCCCGCCGATGCCGGTCAGCGCCGCCTGCAGGCTTTTGGCGCTGGCATAGGTATCGGCTTCGAGCTGGTTGATCTCATCCTCTTCCTCGGGGATCTCCCGCATCACGGCGATGAGATGTTCCTCCGGATGGGCCAGCAGCACCGCATCCTCGCTCGCCTGCGGCGCCTGCCGGCGCTCCAGCCGCTCGAAATTCGGATGTTCCAGCGCGACATTGATGGCGCGGATCCTGTCCGATCGCTCCGGATGGCCGGCGGGCGTCACGTGTTCCAGGAAGATCGGATGTTCATAAAGACGGGTGCTCATGGAGACACTCTATCGGTCGCTTATGTCATGTGCCACAGCAGATGGGGCATTGCCCGACGATTTCAACAAGCACTCTTGTCGCGCCGTCCGACCGTGCGCTGCATCATCGGGTCTTCGCGCCGTTTACTTCGAGGACGCTGTAACACTTTGAACTGTTGCATAATTTTGTCTTTAAATCGGTTTCGATCCAAGGAATTATGCAGTATTGTCGTCCATGGGGGAATTTTGTAAGGCAGTTGCGTTGATGAGTCAGTCGAAGCGTCCTGATGTGACGGACATGCGCGTGCCGTTTCGCGATGTCGATATGAACGGCCGGATGTTTCTGGCCTCCTATATTTCTTATGCCGAATCCGTGCTTGCAACCTTCTGGTCGTCGCGGCCCGATGTCGATGACGAACCGGTCTATAGCCCCAGCAAGGTTTCCTGCATGCTGCACCGTCCGCTGCACTATGACGAGCCGGTAACCTTCACCGCCACCGTCGACAAGATCGGCGTCCGCTCCATTGGCTTCCTTATTGCGGTCGAGACCGGCGACGAGCGCGCCGCCGAGGTGGAAATCATCTGGCAGGCCCACGCGCCCGAAGACCAGTCGCCCGCCTCGTTGCCGGAGGAAACGCGCGACTGGCTTTATCGGTTTTTGGATTAATACCTGTCTCCCCGATGATCAGCAGGCCAGAGCAGGCGCCCGTCGGGATTGTTATTCCGTGCTTTTGCCCTGGAGACGCGGCTCGCCGAGCAGGGTGATCTCGACGTTCGGATAAATTCGCTCCTCCAGCAATTGAAGGGATCCAACCTTCACGCCTATGGGCAAAAGACCCGTGTCGAAGTTGACCGGCGGCAGCCGTTCTTCGGCAAAAAACCTGAACAGAGTAATGTGCGCTATTCGGGGTGGGGTTGGACGCCAATCTTCGAAGCAGATGGTATCTGAAATGGCCGAGCGCAGCCTGCGCAATTGAGGCGGCTCCTCTGCTTTTACGAAGACAGCGGCTTCTGAGGCTGCCACCTCATGAAAATGGAGGTCAAACGGCGACGTCTCCTCGACCAATCTCTCCACGCTCTCCTTCCATCTCTCCCTGTTCAACTTCCAGACCTCGTCGTTTGGAAGACTGACTTGGGTCGCGGCGTTAACGAGAGTGACGATCGTCATGTGCAGGCTTGTTGCCGGGACGCGCGAGAGCGGTGACGCGCTGTGTCGCGAGATACTGTCCTGCAAATCGCAGAGCTTTGACAGTGTCTCGCGATCGGGAAGGAACTGCAGGTGAAACGCACAGCACCGCTTGAACCACAGCGTGTCGATCTTCGTGCGGAGCAAAGCAGCATGTCCTTTCACCACCCTGCACAGGCACGCCGTAGCAAGGGCGAGCAACCCGTTGTCTTGCTATCACATCATGAAACCGCTCGCCAATGGCCGCACGAGGCCCCGTTTTGACGTGATCCAGAATGTCATGAAAGTTTCATATTCAGGCTATGTCCGGGAGCGGGAAAATAATCTACTATTTTAGTCGGGAAACAAGATTTCCCGAAACAACGAAAGGATACCGATTGGAGACATTTCTTGTGGCTACCGCGCTCGTTGGAGGCTTTGCACTGCTTTTTGCGCTGATCGCAAGGGCAGAAAGAAGCGCTGCCACCCAGACCGCCGCAAACACCAGGCGCAGGTGGGGCAATTCGGGGGGCTCTGGCGACGGTGGGGGAGGCTGGTTCGACGCCTCAGGCGATTGTGACGGCGGGGGTGGAGATGGTGGAGGAGGAGACTGAATCAAACTGAAATCGATAGAATGCCCGACCGCCTCAAGGCGGTTTTTTGTTGCCCGGATTCCGGGCCGGGTCGTGACGGCAATAGACCGGGCTGGCGAAAGCTATCTGCCGGGCAAATGGACGAGCTGACCCCACAATCATAATTCCTACGCCAACTGCGAGTATCCTGTAGCAATATCCAAGTCCAGGTAGTGGTGGACTGGGTTTTGGGGGAAATCGTTATGGTAAAATCTCACGTCGGCAGCCCGTATATTTACGGTATCGACGCGCTACGATTTGTGTGCGCGTTGATGGTAACGATATTTCATCTTGGATTTGCTTCCTGGGCTTCGCCCTTATATCTCAGGCCGTACAGAATGCCCACGATTGAGAATGTCGCCCAACCTGGATGGGTCGGCGTCGAATTGTTCTTCGTCATATCAGGGCTCGTCATCGTCAATTCTGCCGCTTCCGCCAGCGCACTGTCGTTTCTCAAGGGGCGAATTCTGCGGTTGTATCCGGCGGTATGGATTTGTGCGTCACTGACGCTGATCGTCATCGCAACGCAAGACGTCAACAGACGCATCATCAAGAACTATCTGCGGTCGATCACCCTCTATCCGGGCGGGCCATGGATCGACGGTCAGTATTGGACCTTGGCGTGTGAGATCTGCTTTTACGCGCTTGTCTTCATCATGTGTGCGACCGGTCAGAAGACGAGGTTGCCTGCCCTGGCGCTCGGCCTGTCGATGGCGAGTACCGCTTTCATTGCCCTGTTAAACGCCTTTCCCGATTCAGACGGTCTGACCATATTCACGGAGACCGCCTGGCGGGCCATCCCCTTTTATTATGGCTGCCAATTTGCCATCGGCATCTACATATGGCTTTTGTCTCTAGGCCGGATGAGCCGAATTTCCTGGGTGGGTTTGATCTGCGCCTTGGTGACCGGGGCTGCGCAGATATATATGGCGGGCGAAAATACCAGCGACCGCACTCTCGCCGCAGCCGGTCATTCCTTCTCGCCCTTTCCCGCACTCTCGATTTGGGTGGCGGGGCTGATATCGATCGTTGCAAGCGTGACCTATGCCAAGCAGATCAGTCGTCTGCCGGCCGCCTTGCTTCAATCGGTCAAAACCCTCGGCTCGATGACCTACCCGCTCTATCTCCTGCATTTCGCGATCGGCGTCCAACTTCTCGATTGGCTGACCGCTCTGAGGATGGCACCGCTGCTGGCGCTGGCTTTGGCCGTTGCGATCGTCTGCGCGATGGCGTTGGCAGTGTGCAAATGGGGAGAGCCGCCGATCCGCAGCATTTTGCGATTGGTCTTCGATCGGCTGGGACGACGCGCTGCCGGTTTTCAGACGAAGGCGTCTCGGGTCTAGGTGCCGGTGCATGCCTGGATTCCAGGCTCAAGGCCTGGAATGACGGAGGTTGAGGGAGCGATCGGCGGGAAGAGCAACGGTGCTGCGATTTCATCACCCATGGCTGGACGGGTTGGCGGCAGCCGCCAACGTACAATGGCCGCCTTCGGGTGGAAGGCGGCCATTGTGGCATTTGCTCTGTGAGGCCCGGCCTATGCGCCTACGCGCGCACCGGCAGCAGGGGATAGCCGACCATGACGGCGCGGCCGAGGAGGGCGGCGACGAAAGCCTTGATCACATCGCCGGGGATGAAGGCCATCGAGCTGACGAAGGCGTTCTGGAAACCCATGCCGGCGGCGGTCGCGAGGTAAGTGATGCCGAAGGCGTAGAGCACGACGATGCCGCCGGCCATGGCGGTGAGAAAGAAGCTCACCGTCTGCACCAGGCCGGATTGCCGATCGTTGACCAGCCGCTCGCTGAGATAGCCGGTGACGAAGGCGGCAAAGATCCAGCCGACGAGGAAGCCGGCCGTCGGCGACGCGAAGATGGCAAGGCCGCCGCGGCCGCCGGACAGTACCGGCAGGCCGATTGCGACCAGCACCAGCACGATCAGCACGGCAATCGGGCCGCGCCGGGCGCCGAGCACGACGCCGGCCATCATGACGCCGAGCGATTGCGCGGTGATCGGCACCGGAATGAAGCCGAGGTAAATCGGCGGCAGCAGGCCGAGCGCCACGATGATCGCGGCAAAGAGGGCGGTAAGAACGAGGTCGCGAGTGCTCATCATCAATTCCGTGTTTATTAATCTTTAACTCACATGCCGCCGAATGCCGCGCGCGTCAATCGCCGCGGCGATATTATCCGCATCCCTGAGCGTCAGAATGATCAGCGGCGCAAGCAGCGTTATCGGCCGGACCTTCAGCCCGCGCGCCCGATGCGCCTCGCGGATCGCCTGATAACGGCCGACAATCTCAGGCACGAAGCGCAGCACCAGCCCGAGCGCCAGGCCGATATCGTCGGCCTGCACCCAGCCGGTGCGTTCGAGCGGGCGGGCAAGTGCGGTCACCTCGTCGATGAACTGAGTGATCGACGTCGTCGCCGTCACGGCGGCGGCGAGCAGCATCAGCGCCGTCAGCCGCAGCAGCGGCACCAGTGCTGCCTGCCAGGGATTGAAGATCAGATTGAAGAGCGCCACGACCGCAATCGTCAGGAAGATCGGCCGCAGCCGCCTGAGCGCCTCGCCGAGCGGCAGGCCGACCATGCGGTAGAGAACCGCCGTCAGCAGCACGGCGCTCGAAAGCAGCGCGAGGTTATCGCTGATGAACAGGAGGATGCCGAAGGCCGTCAGCGACAACAATTTCAGCCGCGGCGAGAGCCGGTGCATCACGCTGTTGCCTTCGACATAGAGCGACTGCATCAGGCGGCGATCTCCCTGTAGCGCGCGATCGCTTCGGCAGCCGGCGCATCCGCGGCAAGCCGGCCTTCATGAAACAGCAGCACCCGCTCGAAACCGGCGATTAGTTCCAGATCATGGGTGATGACGATGGCGCTTTCGTCAAGTCCGGCGATAATCCCCTCGACCAGCGCCCGGTTCTTGAGGTCGAGCTGGTTTGTGGGTTCGTCGAGGATGAGAATGCCTGGCCCCGTCGCCAGCACCGAGCAGAGGGCGGCCACCTGCAATTCGCCGCCGGAAAGCTCATGCGCCCGCCGATCGGCCAGCGCCTCGGCGCCGAAACGGGCCAGCACGGCCTCGACCTTCGCCTCGATCTCGGCCTTGGTGAAGCCGCGCCGCTTCAGCCCGAAGGCGATGTCGTCCCTGACGATCGGCAGGATGATCTGGTTCTGCGGCGACTGGAAGATGAAGCCGACATCGGCCATGGCAGCTTTCTCATCGCTCGTATCGCGGCCGTTGACGCTGACGCGGCCGATCGACGGTTTGGTCAATCCATTGATCAGCCGGGCGAACGTCGTCTTGCCCGAGCCGTTGAGCCCGATGACGCCGATGCGTTTGCCATTGATCCCGAGCGTCAACGGCTGCAGCGCCACCCGCGCCCCGAAATTGACCCCGGCACCTTCGAATTGTATGTCCAAACCCATTCCTCGCATTTTTTCGGAGGACATTGCCGATGCCGGCCCCTCATCCGGCTGCCGGCACCTTCTCCCCGTAAACGGGGCGAAGGGGACCATGCCGCGACCTCTCCGTTCCCCCGCCAACCTCTCGCAAGGCACGTCCCCTCTCCCCGTCAGAACGGGGAGAGGGTTAGGGTGAGGGGCAGCCGCTCGGCGCCAACCTGACAGCAGTGCTTCTACACGGGGAATCAAGGATGATGAAAGCGCAAATCTCGCTGTCGATATCCGATCACGATATCGGGTGGCTAGGAAGATTTTCCGGATTATGATGGGGCATGACGAATCTGCTTTCCAATTCCGACGCCCGCCGTGTCTTTCTTGCCAAGCAGGGCCTCAGCGCTCCACCGAACCGCGCCTTGACCAAGGCCGGCCTGCTGCAGCTCATCCATGAGCTGGGTTTTGTCCAGGTGGACAGCATCCAGACGGTGGAGCGGGCGCATCATCAGATCCTGTTTTCCCGCAACCAGACCTACAGGCGCGAGCACCTCGTCGCGCTGCTCGAAAAGGATGGCGCCCTGTTCGAGCACTGGACGCATGATGCCTCCATCCTGCCGAGCGCCTTCTTCGTCTATTGGAAGCACAAGTTCCGCCATCAGGAGAAGGTGATCGTCGAACGCTGGCGCAAATGGCGTGGCGAGGGTTTCGAGGCGGCTTTCGCGGAGACCTATGAGCGCGTCGAGCGCGATGGCGCGATCCTGGCGCGCGACATCAAGGCCGACGGCCACGTCTCCGGCGGCTGGTGGAACTGGCACCCCAACAAGACGGCGCTCGAATATTTCTGGCACACCGGCAAGTTCGCCATCGCCGGCCGCTCGAACTTCCAGAAGATCTACGATCTGACGGAGCGCGTCGTCCCGGCCGAGTTCCGCCAGTCGGAGGTGAGCCGCGAAGAATTTATCGACTGGGCCTGCCGCAGCGCGCTCGCCCGCCTCGGCTTTGCCACCCATGGCGAAATATCGGCCTTCTGGAACCTGGTCTCGCCCGATGAGGCCAAGGCCTGGGTCTCAGCCCATCGCGACGAACTGATCGAAGTGCTGATCGAACCGGCGCTCGGGGCCAAGCCGCGGCCCTCCTGGGCCTTTGCCGATTTCCTTTCGACCCTCGACGACTACCCCGGCGCGCCGCCGCGCATCCGCGTGCTCAGCCCCTTCGACCCGATGATCCGCGACCGCAACCGCACCGAACGCCTGTTCGGCTTCTTCTACCGCATCGAGATTTTTGTGCCCGAGCCGAAACGCGAATACGGCTATTACGTCTTCCCGCTGCTCGAAGGCGACCGGCTGATCGGCCGCATCGACATGAAGGCGGACCGGAAGAAATCGACGCTCGATGTTAAACGGCTCTGGCTGGAACCGGGCGTGAAACCTTCGGCCGGGCGGTTGGAGCGGCTGGAGGCGGAGTTGGATCGGGTTGCGCGGTTTGCGGGTGTGGAGAAGGTGGTGTTGCTCGACGGATGGAGAGGGTAGTCGAATTACCTTCTGTGCCTCATCATGCACTCCTCATCCCTGTGCTTGTCACAGGGATCCAGCGCACCCAAGTCCTTGGGTGCGGGAGACTCTTCTCCAAACTCGCATTGAGTCATTCACCGCGCAGACGCGCGGTGGCTGGATTCCTGTGACGAGCACAGGAATGAGGGAGGAGAGAACCTCCCTTCAGCAGATCTCCGTCTTGCTGATCTTGATGCCAAAACCTTCCAGGCCGACATAGTGGCGTTCGCGGCTGGTCAGCAGCTTGATCGAGCTGACGCCGAGATCCCTAAGGATCTGGGCGCCGAGGCCGATTTCCAGCCATTCGCTGTCGCGCGTCTGCGCTTCGGCATGGGCTTCGCGGCCCTGGTTGCGGGCCTTGCGGCCGTTGTCGGTGTGGCCGACACCGACCGAGCCCTCGCGCAGATAGACGATGACGCCGCGGCCTTCCTCGGAAATCTTCTTCATGTAGAAATCGACCGGGCTGTTTTTGCCGAAGAGATCCTCGGCGACATTTTCCGGATGCAGGCGCACCGGGATGTCGACGCCGTCGCGGATGTCGCCGAAGACGACGGCGAGATGCTGCATCGGGTCCCAGGGCAGGGAATAGGTATGGGCCTTGGCCTTGCCGAACGGCGTGTCGACGTCGAAGCTGGTGCCGAGTTCGATCAGCGTTTCCTTGCGCTGGCGATAGGCGATGAGATCGGCGACGGAGACGAGCTTCAGCCCGTGCTGTTCGGCGAAATCGACCACCTGCGGGCCGCGCGTCACCGTGCCGTCGTCGTTGACGAGTTCGGAGATGACGCCGATCGGCGGCAGGCCGGCAAGCTTGCAGAGGTCGACGGCGGCTTCGGTATGACCGGAGCGCATCAGCACGCCGCCTTCCCGGGACACCAGCGGGAAGATGTGGCCGGGGCGGACGAAATCGGCGGCGCCGACATTCGGATTGGCGAGGTTGCGCACCGTCAGCGTCCGGTCGTCGGCGGAGATGCCGGTCGTCGTGCCGTGCTTGAAATCGACCGAGACGGTGAAAGCCGTCGCATGGGCCGAATCGTTTTCCGCCACCATGGCGTTGAGGTTGAGGCGCTTGGCCTCTTCCTTCGGCATCGGCGCGCAGACGATGCCGGATGTGTGGCGCACGATGAAGGCCATCTTCTCCGGCGTGGTGTGGACGGCGGCGACGATCAGGTCGCCCTCGTTCTCGCGGTCATTGTCGTCCATGACGACGACGATCTCGCCGGCCTCGAAGGCCCTGATGGCGTCGACGACGCGCTTCTGATCATAAGACATGAGGGCGCTCCTATTTCAGACGGCCGGTCTGGCCGCGGTCGCGAAGATAATGGTCGGCGATGGCGCAGGCGACCATCGCCTCACCGATCGGCACGGCGCGGATGCCGACGCAGGGGTCGTGTCGGCCCTTGGTGCGCACGTCGACATTCTTGCCGTCGGCATCGATCGACTGCCGTTCGGTCAGGATCGACGAGGTCGGCTTGACGGCGAAACGCGCCACCACCGGCTGGCCGGTGGAGATACCGCCGAGAATACCGCCGGCATTGTTGGAAAGGAAGATCGGCACACCGTCATTGCCCATGCGCATCTCGTCGGCATTGTCCTCGCCCGAGGTTTCGGCGGCGGCAAAACCATTGCCGATCTCGACACCCTTGACGGCGTTGATCGACATCAGCAGCGAGGCGATATCCTGGTCGAGCTTGGCATAGATCGGCGCACCGAGGCCGGCCGGCACACCTTCGGCGATCACTTCGATGACGGCGCCGATCGACGAACCGGTCTTGCGGATGCCGTCGAGATATTCCTCCCAGACCGGCACGATCGCCGCATCCGGCGAGAAGAACGGGTTCTGCCCGACCTGGTCCCAATCCCAGTTGCGGCGGTCGATCTTGTGCTTGCCGATCTGCACCAGCGCGCCGCGCACGGTCACACCCGGCACCACGAGACGGGCGATGCCGCCGGCCGCAACCCGCGCCGCAGTCTCGCGCGCCGAGGAGCGGCCGCCGCCGCGATAGTCGCGAATGCCGTATTTGAGGTCATAGGTATAATCGGCATGGCCGGGACGGTATTGCCGGGCGATCTCGCCGTAATCCTTGGAGCGCTGGTCGGTGTTTTCGATCAGCAGGGAGATCGGCGTGCCGGTTGTCGTCATCGTCTCGCCGTCGGCATCGAGCATCACGCCGGAGAGCACCTTCACCAGATCCGCCTCGCGCCGCTGCGTCACGAAGCGGGATTGCCCGGGCTTGCGCTTGTCGAGCCAGACCTGCAGGTCGGCAAGCGTGAAGCGCAGCCCCGGAGGGCAGCCGTCGACGACGCAGCCGAGCGCCGGCCCATGGCTTTCGCCCCAGGTGGTTACGCGGAAGAGGTGACCGAATGTATTGTGCGACATATGTTCCCACGGCGGCGCGCCAGGGCCGGTCGCCGCCGGCCGCGCCATTGCTTGAAAAGGCGCGACACTCATAGGCCAAAAAACCGCCGAGGCAAAAGCCTTTCTTTGCGTCAAACCGGCGGCGGCGGAAATGCTGTTTCCGGATGGCGGTGCATTCCGGCGTCCCTCCGTTCGAAGGCGGCGGTCATGAGGCCAGCCGCCACCCCGTTCCGGTTGCTTCTGCGGTGAAATCGTCGAAGGAGAGAGGTCGCGAGAAGGCGTAGCCCTGCAGGATATCGCAGCCGAGATCGCGCAGCAGTTCGGCATGGGCTGCCGTCTCCACCCCTTCGGCCACTGTCTCGACGCCGAGCGAGCGGGCGATTTCGATGATCGAGCTGACCAGCGCGCGCTCCTGCGTGGCGTTGACGATCGGCTGCACCAGCTGACGGTCGATCTTCAGCCGCTTCGGCTTCAGCTTCAGCAGGCTGACGATCGAAGTATGGCCGGTGCCGAAATCGTCGATCTCGATATCGATGCCGAGCGCCTTGATGCGTTCGAGATTGTGTGAGACGACGTCCTCACTCTCATCGAGGAAGATCGATTCCACCAGTTCGAAGGAGAGTTCGCCAGGGCGGATATGCAGGTCGGCGAGCGATTCCAGCAGGCTGCCGTCATGCAGCCGCCGCGCCGAGACATTGACCGAGACCTTGGGCACGGCAATACCGTGCGCCGTCCAGCGCATCTTGTCGCGCAGCGCCGTTTCCAGCACGATCCGGTCGAGCATCTGCACGACATTGATCTCGTCGGCGATGCGCAGGAACTTGTCGGGGGTGAGCAGCCCCTTGGAGGGATGCTTCCAGCGCACCAACGCCTCCACTCCCGTCAGCTCCATCGTCCGCGCCGAAAATTGCGGCTGGTACCAGGCGGTGAATTCGCCATTGTCGATGCCGGCGAGGATCTCGTCGGCGGTGCGCTTGGTGTTGATGATATCGGCCTGGAGATTGTGATTGAAGAATTCGAAGCGGTTGCGGCCCATGCTCTTGGCGCGGTAGAGCGCGATATCGGCATTGATCAGCACCTTGCGCGCATCGACATGGATACCGTTGGCAAGCGCCACGCCGATCGACACGCCGCAGCGGCAGGAAAAACCCTGAAAATCGATCGGCTGGCGCATCTCCTCGATGATCCGCGTCGACAGCTCCGCCATCTCCTTGTCGCCGACGTCAAGCGCGAGGATGACGAACTCGTCGCCGCCGATGCGCGCAACGAGATCGCTGCCGCGGACGTTCCTGGCGAGCACTTTCGAGGCATGCACCAGCATCGCGTCGCCGGCGGCATGGCCGAGCGTGTCGTTGATTTCCTTGAAGCGGTCGAGGTCGATGTGCAGGATCGAGAATTTCTGCCGCTGCCGGCGGCCGTCATGGGTGAGGCTTTCAAGCGCAATGTCGAGCTTGCGGCGATTGGCGAGTGCAGTCAGCGGGTCATGCAGCGAATTGTGTTCGATCCTGTTCTTGGCAAGCTCGAGCTCGATATTCTTGGCGACCGCCTCGTCCTTGGCCGCCTTCAGCCGGATCGTCATCAGCACGTCTTCGGTGGCATCGAAGGCGATGCCCATGATTTTCATCTCGCCGGTCCCCGTCTGGTGGACCTTGCCGACCGAGCGCACATAACGCACCTGGCCGTCGCTTGCTATTACCCGGCAGACGAGGGTGTGCGTATCGCCGTTCTTCTTGAAGTAACGTGCGCTTTCGAGCGCCAAGGCCCGATCCTCCGGGTGGATGCAGCCAAGCCAGATCTCCTCGGTCATGAATCCGTTGCGCGGGGTAAGCCCGTAGAGCTCGTGCATGCGCTCGTTCCAGATCGAGCCGCCCCGGCCGGGCCGCGCTTCCCATATGCCGCATTGATAGGAATCGAGCGCGAGGTCGAGCCGGCTCGACAGCTCGGCGAGCTCTGCCTCGCGGCTGGAAAGCTCTTCAAGCGCCAGCTCCAGCTCGGCATTCTTGACCTCGCTCGTATCCCTGGCCTTGCGCAGCGTGTCGGTCGTCTCCGCATCCGTTGTCACGTCCCAGACGATGCCGATCGTCTTGCTGACGCCGCCGGCATCCGTATAGAAGGCGCCGACCGAGCGGAGATGCCGGATGCCGCCATCGGCAAGCAGGATGCGGTACTGCGCCGTACAGGCAGCGCCGGCGATACTGCAGCTGAAGAAGTGCACTTCGGCGATGTCCCGGTCCTCGGGCAGGATCGTCGCCAGCCATTCGTCGAGCGCCCCGCTTGTCTCCTGCGCCGGCTTGCCGTGCAGGGCCGCGGCGCGCGCATCCCAGAGCAGGCTGCTCGTATGATCCTGCAGCTCCCAGACGCCGATATTCGAGGATTCCAGCGCCAGATCGAGCCGCTGCGACAGTTCCTTGAGTTTCGCCTCGCGTGTCTCCAACTCCATGATGTTGCGGTTGCGCTCGCCGAGCAGCAGCGTGGCAAAGAAGATCGGGACGATGATGATGATGCCGGCGGCACCGACGATCAGGCGCAGCTCGGTTCGGTTTTCCGGTATCGCGTCCCAACCGCTGTTCGGGACGACGGAAAGCTCCCACTTGCCGCCGGCAAAGCCGATCTTCTGACGCATCGGATCCTTGTCGTCGATATCGGACGACCCGAAGAAGGGCGCCCTCGTCGCGGCCCTTGCCGGCGGGCCGATATCGCGGATGGCGATGGAGAGATGGTCGAGATGCGGATAACGTTCCTGGTTCTCGCGGTCGCGCGCCGGCATCAGCCCCGTCGCCTCGTAGAACATCTGCTGGTCGATGACGAGCTCGACCGCCCCCCAGACCCGCCGCTGGCCGTTCTCCTTGACGAAAACCGGGAAGAATATGGCAAAGGCGTCGCGGCCGTTGGTCGCGATCGGGCCATAGAAACGCGCCGACTGATCGCCGGCAGCGGGCGTCATCGCCTGGCGTGAAAGGAGCGTTTCGCGCACGTCGCGGCCGATCCGCTCATTGCCGGATTGCGGTGGATAGACGTTGCTGACGATGAAATCGGGTGCGACGGCGATATGGATGAAGGGTGGATTCTGGATCAGCAGCCAGTTGATCTGCCGCTCTATCTCCTCTCCGTTGGCCGGGCTGACGGAGATCAGGTTGGTCAGGTCGCGGACGATGCTGAGGTCCATGTTGATCTCGGCCATGACCCGGGCGCGGATGAGGTTCGCCTCGCTTTCGGTGCGGATATGAAGTTCGCGCATATAAGATTGAGTATTGGCCCGGTCGAGGCCGAAGCCGACCAGAATGACGACAAGGGCGACGAACGATGAAACCAGAAACGAGACGCGGGTATTCTTCAACACGCGCCGTAACTGCTTGTTGTCGCTCAGCCTGGAAAGCAAAATGAAACCCCCATATTCCGGGCAACTGTAGGGCGCTGGGGTTAATTTACGATTGCCCGCAGGCGATGCCGAAAAATCATGGGAAGGGAAAAACCGCGGTGAACGCGGCATCTTGATTATATTTAAAATCCTATTCATCAATTGGGCGGGAAAAGCCATTCTTCCGGGCAATTTTCGCCATATTCAGGAGGCTATCTGTGGCCAGTCATTTTTTCGTGCAGCTTCTCGTGCAGCGTTTCAAAAGGATTGTCGCCATGCGTTTCGTCGTCGCCACGCTTTTGGCAACAGCAAGTTTCCTGTCGCCGATGAGCGGTTTTGCCGAGAGCGCCGATGTCGAGGCGACGATCAAGAAGGTCGACACAGCAAATCTCGTGCTGACGCTCGATGACGGCAAGACCTATCAGGCGCCGGAGGAATTCAATTTCGACGGCCTCGAAGCCGGCGTGAAGGTGATCGTCTTCTATACCGAGGTCGACGGCAAACGCGTCATCAACGATCTCGATATCGTCAAGTAGGCAGGACTCTGGAGAAGGCTGCCCCTCACCCTAATCCTCTCCCCGTAAACGGGGCGAGGGGACGTGCCATGCGAGAGATCGGTGGGGACGGAGAGGTTGCGGCATATCCCTTCGCCCCGCGAGCGGGGAGAAGGTGGCGGCAGCCGGATGAGGGGCCGGTCCCGGTAATCTCCCGGGCCGAACTCATATCCCAATCCGACCAAGACTGAGGGCAGGCGCCCTGCAATGCCTACAGCCAGACGATCGTCCGCTCATCGGTGTCGATCCTGGCGATCCGGTCCTGCGGGATCGCGCCTTCCGCGGCACTGCTCTTCGGCAGGTCTGAAATCGTCTGGAAAAACGTGCGGATGACGCCGCCATGGGTCACGCAGACCGTCGGGCGATCGACCGATTGCAGCCATGAGCCGGTGCGCCAGGAGAGAATCTCGTAGCTTTCCGCATCGTCGCCGGGCGGGATGAAATCCCATTTCGAGGCGTTGCGTTCCGCCACCCGCTCGCGCTGCGTCGCCTTCAGCTCCTTCAGCGTCGAGCCTTCCCAGTCGCCGAAGGAAATCTCGACCAGCCGCGGATCGGTGCGATAGGCAAGCGGCGGCAGGCCCATGGCGTTGCGCATGATTTCCATCGTCGCGCGGGTGCGGCCGAGCGGGCTGGCGACGAAATCGAAGTCATCGACTGTGTCGCCGAGAATCCCGGCAAGTGCCACGCCGTTCTGCCGGGCCTGCTCCAGGCCCGTGGCATTCATCGGGATATCCTTCTGACCTTGCAGGCGGCGCTCGGCATTCCAGGCGGTCTGGCCGTGTCTGATCACGTAGATAAGCACGGTCTCAGCCCCACTCGAAATGCTTTAGTCCTTAATGACCGAAATGTCAGGCGCGTCGACCGCCTTCATGCCGATGACATGATAGCCGCTGTCGGCATGGTGCACTTCGCCGGTGACGGAACGCGACAGGTCCGACAGGAGATAGAGGCCGACATCGCCGACTTCTTCGATGGTGACGGTGCGGCGCAGCGGCGCGTTGTATTCGTTCCACTTCAGAATGTAGCGGAAATCGCCGATGCCGGAGGCGGCGAGCGTCTTGATCGGCCCGGCCGAGACGGCGTTGACGCGGATGTTCTGCGGTCCGAGGTCGACGGCGAGATATTTGACGCTTGCCTCGAGCGCGGCCTTGGCGACGCCCATGACGTTATAGTTCGGCATCACCTTTTCGGCGCCGTAATAGGTCAGCGTCAGCATGGCGCCGCCGTCCGTCATCAGCTTCTCGGCGCGGCGTGCGACCGAGGTGAAGGAATAGACGGAGATCTGCATCGTCTTGGCGAAATTGTCGGCCGAGGTGTCGACATAGCGGCCGGTCAGCTCGTCCTTGTCGGAGAAGCCGATCGCATGCACGAGGAAATCGATCTTGCCCCACAGCTTTTCGACGTTGGCGAAAACCTCGTCGATGGTGTCTTCGTCGGCGACGTCACAGTGGCCGACGAGCGTCGCGCCGATTTCGGCGGCGAGTGGCTCGACGCGCTTCTTCAGCGCATCGCCCTGGTAGGTGAGCGCGACTTCGCCGCCCTGCGCATGAATGGCCTTGGCAATACCCCACGCAATCGAACGATTGTTGGCGACACCCATGATGACGCCGCGTTTGCCTGCCATGAGGCCGGATGCTTGAGCCATATTTCGCTCCCTAGGAATTCTGATCGATCCTGCCTATGGCATAGGCCGTTAATCGGTTCAAGCTTGGCCTGGATCATCAACTGTTAGGTATCGTAACAAAGGGTGCGAATGTCATAAAAATTTCACAGGAATAGGCCTTCGCGCATGCTCCGCATGAGATCGGTGACTTTATCGTCGGGTTTTTCCCACAGGATAATGCGCAATTCGACGACGAGATCGCCTCTGCCGCCCTCTTCGCGGGGCAATCCCTGGCCGGGGATTCTGATCGTCTTGTCCGAGCCCGACCATGCGGGGATGGTGATATCAAGCGGCCCGCTCGGTCCGTCGATGCGCGCCTCGGTGCCGAGCACGGCATTTTCGATGCTGAGCGGCAGCACGGCGTGCAGATCGAAACCGTCGACCGTGAAGCGCGGATCGGCTGCGATGCGGATGTTGATGACGGCGTCGCCCCGCTGCATGCCCGGCAGCTTGAAGCCCTGACCCTTGAGCCTGATCTCGTGACCGTCGGTCGTGCCCGCCGGCAAGGAGAAGCCGATTTCGCGGCCTTCCGGCAGCGACGCGGTGATCCAGCCGCTCTTCAACACGTCGTCGATCGTCACCGTCGCTGTCGTCACCTCATCGGGTGCTTTTTCGAGACCGGTATCCTTGGCGCCGGTGAAACGGCGTACCAGGTTTGTCAGGATGCTGAGCGGCAGCGGCAGGTTGGCGCCGGCATTCGCGACGGTCTCGCCGGTCTCCTCGTCGCCCTTGGGGTCGGCCTCGGCGGTATCGCCCGTCTGCTGGTACTGGGCCTGCTGGTTCGGGCTCTGCTGATTCTGGGCCTGTTGGTATTGTGCCTGCTGGGCGCGACCCTGCGCCTGGCCGCCGGCCGCAGCGCGCGCCTGGGCGCCGAAAATGCGCTCGACCATTTCGTCGGCGGGCTCGGCCGATCCCGCCTGTTGTCTGGAGCCGTCGGCGGCGGCCTTCTGGGCAGCACGCGCCAACTCTTCCATCACACGCTCGGCATTGGCCTGCGCCGCCTTGGCGCGCACGGCCGCCTCGCGGGCGGCCTGACGCTGCTGCATGATCGTCTGTTCGTTCTTCTTGGCTTCCGCCATGCGTACGGCATTGTCGAACAGGCTGCGTTTGCGCGGGTCTTTCAGCGTTTCATAGGCACGGCCGATCTCGGCGAACCGGGCTGTTGCCGTCGGGTCGCCCTGATTGTGGTCGGGATGGGCCGATTTGGCCATGTTGCGCCAAGCCGCCTTGATCTCGTCTGCTGCCGCGTCGCGCTTGACGCCCAGAATTTTGTAAGGATCGCGCATGTCAAAACCGCCGGTGTTGCGATGCGGGAAGCCACGTCCTTGCCCGGCATCCCGAAACTCCAATATCACTGGTGCGGCGCCACCCGCCGCAAAGGCAGGGAGAGCCACTCTCAACGCCGATCGTGCGTTGGAGTTGCTAATCACTTCTTATTTCTATGGAGAGATGTGGGGTGTTTTGCCCTAAATGGTTAGCTCTTTGCTAAGCATCCGGCAGAAAGCCGTCAGGTGTTAACCTGTTGACGCGCCGGATGAACTTCCGGCTGGGATCAGCTCTCGGGCTGGAAGCTCAAAAGCTGCCAGTTGCCGCCGCCGACGAGGCAGGTCTTGCCGTAGAATTTGGCGATGCCGACATAGGAATGCCGGGTCGTGCGGAACTGGCGGCAGACCTGGCCCGACTCATTGTTCTCGACGATCGTATCGATGACGCCGGCACTGCCCGTCGATGCATTCGCCCAGGGAAGCGGCTGGCCTTCGAGCCTTTGCACGTCGGCCGAGGTCACGGCGTTGCGCACCGTCATCTCGTCGGAAAGCGTATCGGTGCTCGGCGGCGTCTGCGGCACGGTGCCGGTTGCCACCGACCGGTCGACCTTGGCTTCACTCAGGAAATCCATGCCGCTGCCGACGCAGCCGGAAAGCGAAAGCATGGCAACGCCAATGACGAAGAACGCGCTGCTGCGTTGCCGCAGGCCCTTTGTATGGCGATTTGACTTTGCTATGACTTCCACCCTGCGTCCTGTCCAGTTATCAAAAGCTGGGCGAGTTTTGAATAATCCGGGGCATTTGAACCAATATGTCGGCAAACGAGTTAACAAGCGGTGACTTTACCGAAAGTGGCGAACCCTTCAAGCTCTTTGCCGAATGGCTGAAAGAAGCCGAGGCCTCCGAACCCAACGACCCGAATGCCGTGGCGCTGGCAACGGTCGACGAGGATGGTCTTCCCAATGTCCGCATGGTTCTCCTGAAGGGATTCGACGACGACGGTTTCGTCTTCTACACCAATTTCGAGAGTCAGAAAGGCCGTGAAATTCTGGGCCAGAAAAAGGCCGCCATGTGCTTCCACTGGAAAAGCCTGCGCCGCCAGGTAAGGCTGCGCGGTCCGGTCGAAATCGTCACCGACGCCGAAGCCGACGCTTATTTCCAGACGCGGGCGCGCGGCAGCCGCATCGGCGCCTGGGCCTCCAAGCAGTCCCGCCCGCTCGAAAGCCGATTCGCGCTCGAGAAAGCCGTGGCCGAATACACCGCCCGTTACGCCATCGGCGAGATTCCCCGCCCCGCCCACTGGTCGGGCTTTCGCATCCGGCCGACCTCGATCGAATTCTGGAAAGACCAGAAATTCCGCCTGCATGACCGCGTCGAATTCCGCCGGCCCTTACCGCAGGGCGAATGGGACAAGGTCAGGATGTATCCCTGACAGGTCTACCGGCCCATCAGCTTCGGCGGCCCATCAGCTTCAGCGGCCCATCAGCTTCAGCGGAATGCCGGAGGCGAGCGCCGAAACATAGCGTCGCTTCTGGTAGAAGCCGTTGAGCGACATGCGGGGGAGATAGCCGGTCATCTGCGCCGTCGGCAGTCCGGGCTGAGTGGTGACCGCTAGGGTAAAGCCGAGATTGCGGGCAATCCTCGCCTCACGGCCGGTTGCAGCCTCGGGTGTGCCGTAGGGATAGGCGATCGTCTCGGGACGGATGCCGGTCGCCGCCTCGACGTAATCAGCCGAAACCTGCATCTCTATCCGCGCCTCGGCTTCCGGCAGGCGGGCAAGCGCGCGATGGCTGATCGTATGGGCGCCGAGCGATGCGAGCGGATGCCCGGCGAGCCATTGTAATTGACTGGGCCCCATCACCAGTTCGCGCGTGATATCGGTCGGCTCGATGCCGTTTTCCCGCGCCAGCCTGTCGATGGCGGCGACGGCGCCCGCCTCGTCGGAGCGGTGGATATACCACGCGAAGCGGTCGAAGGCGTGCCATTGCTGTTGCGGGTTGTCGAGCGCCAGCCGCTCGCTGCCGCGGCCGAAATCGAAGTGGATTTCGTTTTGCCGGCGCAACAGGACGGCGAGCGTCTCCCACCAGATGCTATGCGAGCCCTCGGCAAAACCCTGGGCGACGAATACCGTGAACGGCGCCCGGTGCCGCTCGAACACCGGCAGCGCATGCTCGAGATTGTTGATGTAGCCGTCGTCGAGCGTGAAAGCGGCAAACGGCTTTCCACCCTCGGGCTCCGCCAGCAGCCCTGGCACCTGATCGAGTGGCACGAAGCGATAACCCTCCCGCTTCAGCCGCTTAAGCGCCGCATCGAGAAAGCGCGGCGTGATTTCGAGATGCGCGTTCGGCTCGAAAGCCTCAGGCACGTGCGGACGGACATGATGCAGTGTGAAGACGACGCCCCGTCCGCGCGCCTGCCGCATCAGCCCGACTGACGCGAGCAGCCAGGAAACCTCGAGCCCGGCGCCGATCGCTGCGCGTTTTGCCAATCGCTTCAATTGTCCCGTCATGGCGCGTCCCCTGCCTTTGCCGGAGACTAGCAGGGGTGACTTAAGCCTTGCTGAATCCCGATTCGGCGCAGATGCTTCATGTCGCATTAACCAAGACGATGAAAAGACTAGAAAAATGATAGGCGTTGCCTCAAAGTCGCGCCAAACTTGCGGCTTCTGTCACATTACGGCACAAATGCCGATCTGACTGACGAGCCTGGCGCATCAAGGGGACCTGCATGAGAAAGCTTCTGGCGGCTGTTTTGACCGTAACGCTTGCCGTTTCGGCGCCGCTTGCGGCCCTTGCCGGCAGCGCTTCCCTGATCCTCGATGCCCGCACCGGCAAGGTTCTCGCCGCTGAAAACGCCGATACGCTGAACCATCCGGCCTCGCTGACCAAGATGATGACGCTTTATCTCACCTTTGAGGCGTTGAAACGCGGCAAGATCGCCTGGGATACGCCGATCAGGATGTCGAAATACGCCGCTTCGCGGCCGCCGACCAAGCTTGGCGTCAAGGCCGGCGGCACGATCACCGTGCGCGAGGCGGTCTATGGCATGATCATCAAATCCGCCAATGATGCCGCTTCCGCCATGGGCGAGACGCTCGGCGGCTCGGAAAGCGGTTTTGCCCGGATGATGACGGCCAAAGCCCGCCAGCTCGGCATGAGCCGCACCGTCTTCGTCAACGCATCCGGCCTGCCGGACGGCCGTCAGGTGACGACGGCGCGTGACATGTCGACGCTCGCCGTCGCGCTGATGAAAAATTATCCGAACGAATACCGGCTGTTTTCGGCGGCAAGTTTCAATTTCCGTGGCCGCACCGTGCGCGGCCACAATAATCTCATGTATCGCTATCAGGGCATGGACGGCATCAAGACCGGTTACACCAACGCCTCCGGCTTCAATCTCGTCAGCGCCGTCAGGGACGGCAACCGCCGCGTGGTCGGCGTCGTGCTCGGCGGCCGGACCGCCCGCAGCCGCGACGACAAGATGGCTGGTTTGCTCGACCGTTATCTCGGCCGCGCCTCCTCTTCCGGCGGCGCCAAGCTGGTGGCGAGCGTCGGCGCCAAGGAAACTGTCGAAGTCGCCTCCGCTGCCGAGGCTTCCGATGTACCGGTTCCGCTCAACGCACCGCGGCCAGTCGACGATCTCGCTGCCAAGAGCCTGGCCTATGCCGACGACGCCGTCGTGCCGCTGGAGCGCCCGGTCGCGATGGACGAAATCCTGAACGCCGGCAAGACAGCGAAAACCGCGGCGAAAAAGGCCGATGGCGACTGGCAGATCCAGATCTCGGCCGCACCGAGTGCCGATGCGGCGCGTGCACTTCTCGCCCAGGCGAAGTCGGAAGGCGGCGCGCCGCTGGTTTCCGCTTCACCCTATACCGAGGCGGTCGGGCAGGGCGCCAACAAGATCTACCGCGCCCGCTTCGTCGGCTTCGCCAGCAAGGATGCCGCCGTCTCGGCCTGCGATGCGCTGAAGCAGCGCTCCTATGACTGCATGCTGCTGCCGGACCACAGCTGATCGCCCCCCGCGCCACTGCGGCAATTCACTCTGGACAAGCATCGGGAATCAGCGTCTCCTCCCTAAACAAAAGGAGAACGTCCATGTTGCGTCGTCTTGCCGACCAGTTCGAAATCTCATCCTCTGTCCATGTCGCCGCCAACAACATCGAGCGCGATGCCGACTGGTTCCTGCTGAAGCTGCAGGAGGAAATGGGTGAACTGACCCAGGCCTGGAACCGGCTGACCGGCCGCGGCCGTGCGAAGGGCCGCACGCCCGAAGACATGCAGCGCGATCTCGCCGACGAGACCGCCGACGTTCTCGGCCACCTTCTGCTGTTTGCCCGTCACAATGATCTCGACCTTGCCGCCGCGATCGAACGCAAGTGGCTGTTTCGGCCCGCGGAGGTGGCGAAGAGCTGATGCATGTCGGCCGATAAAGTCAGCCGACCTTATAACGGTAGAATTTGCTGTCCACCGCCATCAGCGGGAAGGCGCGGGGCAGGGCGCTCTTGGCGATCTCGCTAAAGCCGTTCTTTTCGTAGAAACGATGCGCGGCGACGAACTTGTCCGTTGTGCCGAGGAAGATATCGGTGAGGCCGGTATCCCTGGCATGCGCGATCAGGCGATCGAGGAGCCGCGCCGCCACACCATGCTCGCGGCCGCGCACCGCGGCTGAGACGAACATCTTGCGCAGCGCCGCCTGGTTGTTGCCGATGTCCTTCAGCCCGACCGTGCCGACGATGGCGCCGTCCTTGACGGCGACCCAGAACTGGCCTTTGCCGGACTGATAGAAATCCGGGATGACCCGGAGATCCGGCTGCGCATCCGCGGTGATGTCGATGCCGAATTCCTCGCGCTGGATCGGGAGGATCACCGACAGCACGGCATCGGCATCGTCTGATGCGAAGGGTCTGATTTCGATGTCCGCCATCAGAGAATCCTTTCGCCTCAGGTCTGGGTGCCGCCGACGGTGATCTGATCCATGCGCAGATGCGGCTGGCCGACGCCGACCGGAACCCATTGGCCGGCCTTGCCGCAATTGCCGATGCCGGTGTCGAGCTTCATGTCGTTGCCGATCATCGACACCCGCTTCATTGCGTCCGGGCCGTTGCCGATCAGCATCGCGCCCTTGATCGGCGCCCCGACCTTGCCGTTCTCGATCAGATAGGCCTCGGTGCAGCCGAAGACGAACTTGCCCGAGGTGATGTCGACCTGGCCGCCGCCGAAGGAGACGGCATAGATGCCCTTTTTCACCGAGGCGATGATCTCCTCGGGCGTCTTGTCGCCGCCGAGCATATAGGTGTTGGTCATGCGCGGCATCGGCACATGCGCATAGCCCTGGCGGCGGCCATTGCCGGTGGGCGCCATGCCCATCAGCCGGGCATTCTGCCGATCCTGCATGTAGCCGACGAGCTTGCCGTTCTCGATCAGCACATTATAGCCCGATGGCGTGCCCTCGTCGTCGATGGTGATCGAGCCGCGGCGGTTGTCGATCGTGCCGTCGTCTACGACGGTGACGCCGGGCGCGGCGACCATCTGGCCGAGAAGGCCTGAAAAGGCCGATGTCTTCTTGCGGTTGAAATCGCCTTCCAGCCCGTGCCCCACAGCCTCGTGCAGCATCACGCCCGGCCAGCCGGAGCCGAGCACAACATCCATCGTGCCCGCTGGCGCGTCGATCGCTTCGAGATTGACGAGCGCCTGGCGCAGCGCCTCGTCGGCGCCGTATTGCCAGCTGCCTTCGGCGACGAAATCGCCGAAGCCGATGCGCCCGCCGTGGCCGTAGGAGCCGCTCTCCTGGCGATCGCCTTCGCCGACCATCACCGAAATATTGATGCGCGTCATCGGCCTGATATCGCGCACGCGGTGTCCGTCGGCACGCAGGATATCGACGACCTGCCAGCTGGCGGCGACCGAGGCCGTCACCTGCCGCACCTTGTCGTTCTTGCCTCTGAGATAGGCGTCGATGTCCTGCAGAACCTTGACCTTCTCCTCGAAGCTCGGCTGGCCGATCGGGTTCTGGTCACCGTAGAATTTCTTGTTGGTGCCTTGCGGTGCGGCGGCATAGGAGCCGGAATAGCCGCGCGTCACCGCGCCGACGGCATCGGCCGCCCGCTTCAGCGCCGCCACCGAGAGATCGCCGGCATGGGCATAACCCACCGCTTCGCCGGCCACGGCGCGCAGGCCGAACCCTTGCTCGGTGTTGAAGCTGCCGCCCTTCAGCCGGCCATTGTCGAAGCTTAGCGCTTCCGCCTGCGCATGCTCGATGAACAGCTCGCCGTCATCGGCCCCGGACAGCGCCTCGGCCACATGCTTGCGCATCGTCGCTTCGTCGGCATCGAAAAGCGTCAGGAGATCGGTGGTCATGGTATGGCTCCAATGGGCATGCGTTCAGGAATGCACTTACTCCCTAGATAGGGCTCCACATAATAAGGAGTGAAGCCCCGCCGTCGAATAATTCTTTTTTAAAGGGATGGGAGCGGCAAAACGCGCCCTCCGTCATCCTCGGCCTTGTGCCGAGGATCTGCTACATATCAGCCGGCTGCAGATGCTCGGGACAGGCCCGAGCATGACGGAGTATGGGTTGAGCTTCTGGAGTAAGGACGGCGATGGGTGACGGAATGGGAGCGTAGTTGCACTCTACGCTCGACGCCGTCGCAGCCCGCCTCACGGCAGAGCGTCAAAACCTTCAGCGAAGCCCTTGAGATCAACAGGAATGCCGATGCCTTCCTCCGGCGTCTGGAAGACGATGAAGGTTGCCTGGGCGCCGCTGCGGAAGGTCTTGAGCAGTTCGTCCTCGAGCACGACCTCGGCATAGCAGCCGTCGGCGAAGCAGCGGACGAAATAGGCGCGGCCGATATCCTTGCCGTCGACATTGAGGCCGAGCCCGTTCGGCAGCAGCACGCCGAGCGGCGCCAGCACGCGGAGAATCTTCGACTTGCGGTCGGCGGTTTTCAACACGACGACAGAAAGCCCGACTTCCGGGCGATCCTCGGCGATGACATTCTGCATTAGCGCGCATTGTTCGGTCGCGGCGCCTGCCGGCTTGTCGCAGACGACGGACCATGCGCCGTGATTGGATTTCACCGTGCCCGGCGCCTGCGGCTGGGTCTGGCCGGGCGTTACCTGGATATTCGGGCTGGCGGCATTCGGCTGCTGCGGCGCCGGGGCAGGAGCAGGCGCCGGCGCGGCAGCCGGCGGCTTGGCCGGTGACGGCGTGGGTTGTTGCGCGAAAACGGGCGTCGTCGCTGCTGCCGCGATGCTGGCAGTCACGAGAAGCGACTGCGCGAGGGAACGGAAACCCATGGAAACCTCTGGATATCGAATCATTGCGGCTATTGTTGAAGCTGCCCACCAAAAATGAAAAGCCCCACCCCGTGAAAACCGGGGGACTGCGGCGGAAATTGGACCTTTGCGAAATAATGTGTCGCGCGCGGATTGGCCGGAAAGCCGATTTTTCATATGCTGATGAAAAACTTGGGATGTTTTGCCGTTCCCGCCTGCCTATGCTTTCAGCAAAAATGCCGCATAGACAATTGCTCTGGCCTGTTGCGGCAAATGCCAAACTGTGGTTTGAAGCGCTGAAGATGGCAAGGATTCTGCGTTCTATTTTGCAGGTCAAGCGCTCGAGGGAGATAATAAGGTGATGAAGAAGGCTTATGCAGCCCTGACCACGCTGGTCTGTCTGCTTTTTGCTTCCGGCACATATGCCGACCAGCCCATGCCGTGGCAGGCGACGCTGCAGCCGGCGGCAACGCCGATCATGCGGGAAATTCATTGGTTCGAACAATATACCCTGTGGTTTATCGTTCCGATCACGCTCTTCGTTCTGGTCCTGCTCATCGTCGTCTGTTTCAAGTTCCGCGCCAGCGCGAACCCGGTTCCCTCGAAGACGAGCCATAACACGCTGATCGAGATTGCCTGGACCGTGGGGCCGGTCCTCGTGCTGCTCCTTCTCGCCATTCCCTCGTTCAACCTGCTGACGGCGCAGCTGACGCTGCCCGAAAACCCCGACGTCACGATCAAGGCGACCGCCACCCAGTGGCAGTGGAACTACGAATATGAAGGTTCGGGCGAAAGCCCGCTGGCTTTCGATTCCTACTTGCTGAAGGATCAGGATCGCGCCGCTGCCGGCAAGGAGGACAAGTCGATCTATCCGAGGCTTCTCGCCGTCGACAACGAGCTGGTCCTGCCTGTCAACAAGACGGTCCGCGTTCTCGTGACCTCGGCGCCGACCGACGTCATCCACGCTTTCGCCATGCCGTCTTTCGGCGTCAAGATCGATGCCGTGCCGGGCCGTCTCAACGAGACCTGGTTCAGGGCCGAGCGCGAGGGCCTGTTCTATGGCCAGTGTTCCGAGCTCTGCGGCAAGGACCATGCGTTCATGCCGATCGCCATCCGCGTCGTCTCCGAGGACAAGTACAAGCAGTGGCTGACCGCAGCCGCCAGCGACCTGCCCGGCGCCTACAAGACACTCATGGCCGCAACCGATGGTCCCGCAAAGACCCTCGACGTTGCCGAAGCACAGTAATTAAAGGGGATCGGGACAATGGCTGGACCTTCCGCTCACGACGATCATTCTCATGATCACGATCACACGCACGGTGATCACGCCCACCACGACCACGCGCATGACGATCACCACGATCATGGGCACAAGCCGAGCTTTGTCAATCGCTGGCTGTTCTCGACGAACCATAAGGACATCGGCACGCTCTATCTGATCTTCGCGATCATTGCCGGCATCATCGGCGGCGCGCTGTCGGTTGCCATGCGCATGGAGCTGCAGGAGCCGGGCATCCAGATCTTCCACGGCCTGGCCTCGATGGTCTACGGCTATGAAGGCGATGCCGCGATCGACGGCGCCAAGCAGATGTTCAACATGTTCACCACGGCGCACGCGCTGATCATGATCTTCTTCATGGTCATGCCGGCGATGATCGGCGGTTTTGCCAACTGGATGGTGCCGATCATGATCGGTGCGCCCGACATGGCTTTCCCGCGCCTGAACAACATCTCTTTCTGGCTGATCGTTCCCGCCTTCGCGCTGCTGCTGCTGTCGATGTTCGTCGAAGGCCCGGCAGGCGCCTATGGCACGGGCGGCGGCTGGACGATGTATCCGCCGCTGGCAACGAGCGGCACGCCGGGCCCGGCAGTCGACCTTGCGATCTTTGCGCTCCACATTGCCGGCGCCTCGTCGATCCTCGGTGCGATCAACTTCATCACCACCATCCTCAACATGCGCGCGCCCGGCATGACGCTGCACAAGATGCCGCTGTTTGCCTGGTCGGTGCTGATCACCGCCTTCCTGCTCTTGCTGTCGCTGCCGGTTCTGGCAGGCGGCATCACCATGCTGCTGACCGACCGCAACTTCGGCACCTCCTTCTTCTCTCCGGAAGGCGGCGGCGACCCGATCCTCTACCAGCATCTGTTCTGGTTCTTCGGTCACCCGGAAGTATACATCCTCATCCTGCCGGGCTTCGGCATGATCAGCCACATCATCTCGACCTTCTCGAAGAAGCCGATCTTCGGCTACCTCGGCATGGCCTACGCCATGGTCGCGATCGGCGCCGTCGGCTTCGTCGTCTGGGCCCACCACATGTACACGGTCGGCCTGTCGCTCGACGCGCAGCGCTACTTCGTCTTCGCGACGATGGTCATCGCCGTTCCGACAGGTGTGAAGATCTTCTCCTGGATCGCGACGATGTGGGGCGGCTCGATCTCGTTCCGCACGCCGATGCTCTGGGCGATCGGCTTCATCTTCCTGTTCACGGTCGGCGGCGTCACCGGCGTCCAGCTCGCCAATGCCGGTCTCGACCGCTCGCTGCATGACACCTATTACGTCGTGGCCCACTTCCACTACGTTCTGTCGCTCGGCGCCGTCTTCGCGATCTTCGCCGGCTGGTACTACTGGTTCCCGAAGATGACCGGCTACATGTACAACGAGCTGGTCGGCAAGCTGCATTTCTGGATCATGTTCATCGGCGTCAACCTGGTGTTCTTCCCGCAGCACTTCCTCGGTCTGGCCGGCATGCCGCGCCGCTACATCGATTATCCGGATGCCTTTGCCGGCTGGAACTATGTGTCCTCCATCGGCTCCTACATCTCGGCCTTCGGTGTGCTGATCTTCCTCTACGGCGTCTTCGAAGCCTTCGCCAAGAAGCGCGTTGCCGGCGACAATCCGTGGGGTGAGGGTGCAACGACGCTCGAATGGCAGCTGCCTTCGCCGCCGCCCTACCACCAGTGGGAACAGCTTCCGCGCATCAAGTAATTGCGCGGATCATCAGGACGCCGCATTCGATACGGCGTCCTGATAGTTTGACATTCAGGACGGAATGATGACGGTCATCGACAATCACGAGGTGCTTGCAAAGGACGGCGAATTGTCGGAAGCGAGTGCGCGCGATTATTTCGAATTGCTGAAACCACGGGTGATGTCGCTCGTGGTCTTCACTGCCTTTGCCGGTCTGGTGCTGGCGCCGGGTCACATCCATCCCGTCCTCGGGCTGATCGCCATCCTCTGTATCGCCGTCGGCGCCGGCGCCTCCGGCGCGTTGAACATGTGGTATGACGCCGATATCGACGCGATCATGAGCCGCACCGCCAACCGTCCGATCCCGGCCGGCCGCATCGCGCCGTCGGAGGCGCTCGCCTTCGGCCTGGTGCTGTCAGGCTTCTCGGTCGTCATCCTCGGCCTGGCCGTCAACTGGCTCTCGGCCGGCATCCTCGCCTTCACCATCTTCTTCTACGCCGTTGTCTACACCATGTGGCTGAAGCGCTCGACGCCGCAGAACATCGTCATCGGCGGTGCCGCCGGCGCCTTCCCGCCGATGATCGGCTGGGCTTGCGTGACCAACAGCGTGACGATCGAGAGCACCGTTCTCTTCCTCATCATCTTCCTGTGGACGCCGGCGCATTTCTGGGCGCTGGCCCTCTTCAAGATGCGCGATTACGAGGCCGTCGGCGTGCCGATGCTGCCGAATGTCGCCGGCGAGCGGGTGACCAAACATCAGATCGTCGCCTATGCGGTGCTGACCGCCATCTGCGCGGTCTTGCCGTCCTTCCTCGGTTTCGCGAGCCTGGGTTATGGCCTCGTCACTGCGGCCCTCGGCGCGATCTTCATATACTGTTCCATCGCCGTCTGGCGCATGCCCGACGGCGATCTGAAGATGATCCCGGCCAAGAAGCTCTTCGCCTTTTCGATCTTCTATCTCTTCGCCGTGTTCTCCGCCTTGATGATCGACCGGCTGGCCTCGCTGCTGGTCTCGCATGCGGGAGGTTGGTTCTGATGGAAATGGTCAAGCTCACCGAAGCGCAGCGCAAGTCGCGCCGCAACCGCAACGTCGCTCTCGGGCTGGTGCTCGCCGGCCTCGTCATTCTCTTCTACGCGATCACCATCGTGAAGATCGGTGGGGGGATGGCCGGATGAGCGACAACGCCGCCGCACCGAAGAAACAGGGCCGCAACAACGGCGCCGTCGTCATGATGTGCCTGAGCTTCGTCTTCGGCATGGGCGCGATGAGCTATGCCGCCGTGCCGCTCTACCGCATCTTCTGCCAGGTGACCGGTTATAACGGCACGACCCAGCGCGTCGACCAGGTGTCGAGCGTCGTGCTCGACCGCACCATGCGCGTCACCTTCGACGCCAATGTCGCGCCGGGCCTGCAGTGGGACTTCAAGCCGGTCGAGCGCGAGGTCAATCCGAAGATCGGCGAAACGATCCAGGTGAATTTCACTGCCGAGAATCGCTCGAACGAGACCCAGCGCGGCCAGGCGGTTTTCAACGTCACGCCGGGCGAAGCCGGCGTCTATTTCAACAAGGTGCAATGTTTCTGCTTTACGGAAACGGACCTGAAGCCGGGCGAGAAGCTCGACATGCCGGTGGTGTTCTACATCGATCCTGACATCGTCAAGGCGGTGGAATCGAAGAACATCCACACGGTGACGCTGTCATATACGTTCTACCCGAAAGAGGGTCCGAAGCCTCTGGCTTCGAATGAGGGTGGAGCGGAGAAGATTGAAAAGAAACTTTGATCAAGGCTCGTTTCCGGCTATGCCGGGAGCGGAGTGAAGGAAGACACCGGGGATAGCTACATGGCCGATGCTCATCAGAAGAATCACGACTATCACATCATCGATCCGAGCCCATGGCCGATTCTCGCCTCGCTCGGCGCCTTCATCATGGCGATCGGCGGCGTCTGCTATATGCGCTACCTGAACGGCGGTTCGTTCAAGGTCGCCGGCGCCGAGCTCGCCAATCCCTGGCTCTTCTATATTGGCTTCGCCTTGGTTCTCTACGTCATGTACGGCTGGTGGGCCGATACGGTGAAGGAAGCCCATGAGGGCGCCCACACCCGCGTCGTCTCGCTGCATCTGCGCTACGGCATGATCATGTTCATCGCTTCCGAAGTGATGTTCTTCGTCGCCTGGTTCTGGGCCTATTTCGACGCCAGCCTCTATCCGAACGAAGCGATCCAGGCCTCGCGCCTGCTCTACACCGGCGGCACCTGGCCGCCGAAGGGCATCGAGGTTCTCGATCCCTGGCATCTGCCGATCTACAACACCGTCATCCTGCTGCTGTCGGGCACGACGGTCACCTGGGCGCACCATGCGCTGCTGCACAACGACCGCAAGGGCCTGATCCAGGGCCTGACGCTGACGGTGCTGCTCGGCATCCTGTTCTCCTCCGTGCAGGCTTATGAATATGCCCACGCGCCCTTCGCCTTCAAGAATTCGATCTACGGCGCGACCTTCTTCATGGCGACCGGCTTCCACGGTTTCCACGTCCTGGTCGGCACGATCTTCCTGGGTGTCTGCCTGCTGCGCGCGCTGCGCGGCGACTTCACCCCGAAGCAGCATTTCGGCTTCGAGGCGGCCGCCTGGTACTGGCACTTCGTCGACGTCGTCTGGCTGTTCCTGTTCTTCTGCATCTACGTCTGGGGCGGCTGGGGCGCTCCGCTGGCCGCAGGCTGATCGGAACGAGATTTGAGAAAAGGCGGGCTTGGTGCCCGCCTTTTTTGTTGGCAAACCTCGTTCTCTACAAACTCAACGTCATCCTCGGCCTTGTGCCGAGGATCTGCTACATATCAACCGGCAGCAGATGCTCGGGACAAGCCCGAGCATGACGAAGAGGAATTGGCCGGCTTTGTCAGCGGTCTGAGGGATCTGTGCCCGCCTCTTATCGCCTCAGCGCGCCTCGGCGATCCGTTCGAAGGCCGAAGGTTCGGGAATACCGAGGTCGAGCTGATGGCGGATGGCCTCGGCGCATTCGAGCGGCGTCAGCTGTGACGTATCGACCTCCATGTCGTAGAGGCCGGGGCGGTGGACTTCCTCCTGCCAACGCCGCACCGGCTCGGGAACCGGCATCTCGTCGGTCGCCTTGAGATAGCGCATCTCGCGGCCGGGCTCGTCGACTGCGCGGCGTTTCATGATGGTCTCGATCGGACAGCGCACGCCGACGAACAGCACCGCAAAACCCTCCAGCCGCCGCGCGCAGTCGGCAAGAATGCCGAGCGGCTTGGAATAGCTGTCGTGATGGCCGAAATCGGCGACGACGTTGAGGCCGAAGCCGGCATGGATGGCGATCGATTCGTAGAGCGCGGCATAGAGGAACGGCACCAATTCCTCGAGTTCCGGCCGCTCGCCGCCGGGGCGAAGGCCGATGCCGGGCAGGTAGCGCTCCGGTGTCATGGCATTATAGGCGTCGACGCCGAGATTGATCCACGGCCCGTCGAAATGCGCCTGGATCATCTTGGCAATCGTGGTCTTGCCGCTTCTCGGAGCGCCGTTGAGGATAACGATCTGGCCGGCATGGCTGTCATGGTGCATCAGTTTTCTTCTTCTGTTTGGCGCGAATCACCACGGCGCCGCACGTCTTTTTGAGACGCGCATAACCCTCTGATTTGCTGCGTAATTCCTTCAATCCATTCCGATTCAGGGACTTATGCAGTGACGAAAAAGCGCAGGCATTTCCATTCGGGATGCGAATACTTTATGGGAGAGTTAAGGCAACATCGAAAAAGCGGCGGCCGCCAAGGCCGGAAGGAATGGCCAGAAGGAATGGAATGAACGAGGACAGCGCCCATTTTCCCCCCGTCGATCCGGTCAAGACAGGCATCAAGGGCTGCTGCCCGCGCTGCGGCGAGGATAAGCTGTTCGATGGCCTGCTCGGCCTGAAGCCGCGCTGCGCCGCCTGCGGCCTCGATTATTCTTTCGCCGATTCCGGCGACGGCCCGGCTGTCTTCGTCATCCTCATCGTCGGCTTCATCGTCATCGGCATGGTGCTGTGGCTGCAGGTGAATTACGGGCCGCCGATCTGGGTGCATATCCTGCTCTTTGCTCCACTGACGATCATCCTGTCGCTCGCGACGCTGCGCTGGTTCAAGGGCATCCTGATCGCCATGCAATATCGCCATAATGCCCGCGAAGGACGCCTGAGTGACTGAAATAGAGCAAGTAACGCCGCGCCGCCGGCTGCCGGTTTTCACCGGCATCCTGGTGCTGATCGCCCTTGCCATCCTGATTTCGCTCGGCACCTGGCAGGTGGAGCGCCTCCACTGGAAGGAAGGCCTGCTTGCCGATATCGCCGCGCGGCAAGTCGCAGCCCCTGTGCCGCTGGCCGAGATCGAGGCGATGGCAGCTGCAAGTGGCGACATCGAATACCGCAAGGTCACCGCCACCGGCCGCTACATCAACAACAAGGAGCGGCACTTCTTCGCCACCTGGCGCGGCCAGACCGGTTATTACATCTATACCCCGTTGGAGCTTGCCGACGGGCGTGCACTCTTCGTCAATCGCGGCTTCGTTCCCTTTGACAACAAGGAGCCGGAAATGCGCATGCAGGGCCAGCTGACGGATCAGCAGACCGTCACCGGTCTCGCGCGCGAAAAGCTTCCCGGCAAGCCTTCCTGGGTGGTGCCCGACAACGACGTCGCCAAGAACATCTTCTACTGGAAGGATCTCGACGTCATGGCCGAGAGCGTCGGGCTGGAGAAAGCGAGCGTCATTCCCTTTTTCGTCGATGCCGATTCCACCCCCAATCCGGCCGGCCTGCCGATCGGCGGCGTCACCCAGGTGGATCTGCCGAACGACCATCTGCAGTATGCTTTCACCTGGTACGGGCTTGCCGCCGTGCTCGTCGTCGTGGTGGCGATCTCCTGGTTCCGCAAGGGGACCAAGGCAGCCCCGCAATAGTATCGCTTCAATTCTTGGCCATATTGGGCTAGAGGTCCCTTAGCCCCACGCGGGACGTTGCTGTTGAAGCTGGACGTTGCCAAGTTCTCCCTCATTCCTGTCCTCGGGTTTAACCCGAGGGATGTCACAGGAATCCAGTCGCCCAAGTCCTTGGGCGCGGAAGGTGGACTTGGAGGTTGACACTCATTCACGGCGCCGACGCGCCGTGGCTGGATTCCTGTGACGAGCACAGGAATGAGGAATTTGACGGAACAGACATGAATATTGCGGCGAAACCTCCCTTGACGATCAGGCTCTGCGGCCCGCGCGGCTTCTGCGCCGGCGTCGACCGCGCCATCCAGATCGTCGTGCTGGCGCTGAAATCCTATGGCGCGCCGGTCTATGTGCGCCACGAGATCGTCCACAATCGCTATGTCGTCGAAGGGCTGGAAGCCAAGGGCGCCGTCTTCGTCGAGGAACTGGACGAGATCCCGGCCGAACATCGCGCCCAGCCGGTGGTCTTTTCCGCCCATGGCGTGCCGAAGTCGGTGCCGGAGGATGCGGCAAGCCGCAACCTCTTCTATCTCGACGCCACCTGCCCGCTGGTCTCCAAGGTCCACAAGCAGGCGATGCGCCACAATCGCCTCGGGCGCCATGTCGTCCTCATCGGCCATGCCGGCCATCCGGAGGTGATCGGCACAATGGGGCAATTGCCGGAGGGCTCGGTTTCGCTGATCGAAACGATCGAGGATGCGGACGCCTATATCCCCACGGATCCCGACAATCTCGGCTATGTCACCCAGACGACGCTGTCGGTCGACGATACGGCCGGCGTCATCACCCGCCTGCACGAACGCTTCCCCAACCTGACGGCGCCGGCGGCGGATTCTATCTGTTACGCGACGACCAATCGCCAGGAAGTGGTGAAGCAGGCAGCCCCCGGCTGCGATCTCTTCATCATCGTCGGCGCGCCGAATTCCTCCAATTCCAAACGCCTCGTCGAAGTGGCGCTCAGGGCAGGGGCGAAGAAATCGATCCTGGTGCAGCGCGCCGCCGAGCTCGACTGGAATGAGATCGGCGCGATTTCGACGCTCGGCCTTTCCGCCGGCGCTTCGGCCCCCGAGGTGATTGTCAACGAGATCATCGAGGCTTTCCGCGCCCGCTTCGATGCCCGCGTCGAGCTCGCCGAAACGGTGCAGGAAACCGAAAATTTCCTCGTCAACCGCGAATTGCGCAGCATCGAGCTGACGGCGGCCGACATGGCCTTCGTCAACGGCTGATCCTGAGAACGGACCCTATCACGACGCCGGATGATCAATACGGCGGATCCAATAACAGCAATGCATGAAGGCGAGACCTCCCTTGGCAGTCTATACCGATATCGCCGAAGACGATCTGAAATGGTTCCTGACGGAATATGACGCCGGCACGCTGCTCTCCTATAAGGGCATCGCCGAAGGCGTCGAAAACTCCAACTTCCTGCTGCACACCTCCAAGGACCCGCTGATCCTGACGCTCTATGAAAAGCGGGTGGAAAAGACCGATCTGCCATTCTTCCTCGGCCTGATGCAGCATCTCTCCGCCCGCGGCCTGTCCTGCCCGCTGCCGCTGCCGCGCCGCGACGGAGCGCTGCTCGGCTCGCTCTCCGGCCGCCCGGCGGCGCTGATTTCCTTCCTCGAAGGCATGTGGCTGAGAAAGCCGGAGGCGAAACATTGCCGCGAGGTCGGCAGGGCACTGGCCGAAATGCATGTGGCCGGCGAGGGTTTCGAACTCAAGCGTCCCAATGCGCTGTCGATCGACGGCTGGCGCGGGCTCTGGGAGAAATCGGCGGAGCGCGCCGGCGAGGTCGAGCCCGGCCTGCAGAACGAGATCCGAAGCGAACTCGATTTCCTCTCCGCCGCCTGGCCGAAAAGCCTGCCTGCCGGCGTCATCCATGCCGATCTCTTCCCCGACAACGTCTTCTTCTTGGGCGACGAGCTCTCCGGCCTGATCGATTTCTATTTCGCCTGCAACGACCTGCTCGCCTATGACGTGTCGATCTGCCTGAACGCCTGGTGCTTCGAAAAGGACGGCGCCTACAACATCACCAAGGGCACGGCGATGCTGGCGGGTTACCAGAGTGTCAGGCCGCTGAGCGGCGAAGAGATCGCCGCTTTGCCGGTGCTGGCGCGTGGCTCGGCGCTGCGCTTCTTCCTGACCCGGCTCTATGACTGGCTGACGACGCCGGAGGGTGCCATGGTCACCAAGAAGGACCCGCTCGAATATCTGCGCAAACTGCGCTTCCACCGCCAGATCGGCTCGGCCGCCGAATACGGATTGAGCCTATGAAACACGTCGATATCTTCACCGACGGCGCCTGCTCCGGCAATCCCGGCCCCGGCGGCTGGGGCGCCGTGCTGCGTTATGGCGACGTCGAAAAGGAGCTTTGCGGCGGCGAGGCGGATACCACCAACAACCGCATGGAACTGCTGGCGGCGATCTCGGCGCTGCAGGCCTTGAAGAGCCCTTGCGAGGTCGATCTCTATACCGACAGCGCCTATGTCAAGGACGGCATCTCCAAGTGGATATTCGGCTGGAAGAAAAACGGCTGGAAAACCGCCGACAAGAAGCCGGTGAAAAATGCCGAGCTCTGGCAGGCGCTGGAGGCGGCCCGTGACCGCCACAAGGTGACGCTGCACTGGGTCAAAGGCCACGCCGGCCACCCGGAAAACGAACGCGCCGACGAACTCGCCCGCCGGGGCATGGAGCCTTTCAAGAAGGGCAAGGCGGTTTCGTTTTAAGTGTGCAGCCTCACGCATTCGTCGGGAAAAGCCCGCTTGCGTGAATTGCCTTCCGCCCACCCCACCCTCCGTCATCCTCGGGCTTGACCCGAGGATCCACGCTGGTGTCCATCGGCATCGGGCATAGATCCTCGGCTCAAGGCCGAGGATGACGGAGATTGGGGTGGCGTTCTCGCCAAACTCTCCGCCGCCGTAACGCTTGCCGCCAACCGACCGGGCTTCGGAGAGCCGACGATGGGCAGGATTATCGCTCCTCTTGCTCCGTCATTCCTGTGCTCGTCACAGGAATCCAGTGCGTCCAAGTCCTTGGACGCCAGAAACTCCTTGCCGTCAAATGAGTCATTCACCGCGCGGACGCGCGGTGGCTGGATTCCTGTGACGAGCACAGGAATGAGGGAGGAGATACTGTGGCGCCTCATGATAGCGACAGCAGCTCTTCAAGCCGCCTATTGCTGCCGCGTCGTCGCCGCACCCTGGATCAGCCGGTGCAGATATTCGAGCTTGGTGACGACGGGCGAGGAGAGCACGAAGGGGTAGGAGTCCGGCTGGCCCATGCTGCGCTGGATGGCGTTGATGGCGATGCTGAGCGGCACCCAGGCGCTGACCAGCTGTTCGGCGCTTCTGGCCCGGTAAGGGAGGAAATCGACCTCGCCCGATATCTCCTCATGGCCGCGCGGATCGATGGCGATGCCGAACGCGCGGGCCGTTTCCAGCGTGTCGACGATATGGAGGTAATGGGCGAAACATTCGGCGAAATCCTCCCAGGGGTGCGATGCCGCATAGGCGCTGATGAAATTATCCTGCCAGCCCAAGGGCGCGCCGCCGGCATAATGGCTTTGCAGGGCGGCGGCATAATCCTGCCGTTCGTCGCCGAAGACGGTGCGGAAATCCGTGAGGCCATTCTGATCGCGCACCAGCTTGTTCCAGATGAAATGGCCGGTCTCGTGACGGAAATGGCCGAGCAGCGTGCGATAGGGTTCGTTCATCGAACTGCGCGCCTGTTCGCGCGTCGCATCGTCGGCCTCGGCGGCGCGGATGGTGATCAGGCCTTCCTCGTGGCCGGTCATGGCAGGAACGACATAGCCGTTGCTCTGTAGGGAATCCTCGAGGAAATCGAAGACGAGGCCGCCCTGCGGGTCTTGCGCCCGGTCGGGATGCGGCAGCCTCCAGCGCAAGAGCGAATAGAAGAGATGACGCTGCGCCTGGCTGATGCGCCGCCAGCGGTCGATGCCGTTCTGGGTATCGGTATTGGGAACCAGCCGGTTATGGCGGCAGGCGACGCAGAATTCGCTCCCGCTTTCGCCGTCCACCAGCCAATTGCAGATATCGAGGCCGGCATTGGCGCAGAAACGCACCTCGCGGTCGGGATCGGAAACCAGCTGCCAGAGCGCCTCATCGCGCGGTTCCAGCGCATGCATGGCGAGATCGCCGGGCAGGAAGCCGAGGCGATGGTTGCAGCGCACGCATTGCCGGTTGTCGAAGTGGACGACCTGATCGCAATTGTCGCAGGCGAAAAGCTTCATCGTTATCTCTGCAGAGCGTTGGGAGCGGATTAAAAATGCCTGCCGCGCGAGAGCGCAGCAGGCATGGTGCATGACGGATGAGCTTCTGGCTCAGAGCCGGTCGACGGCGCCCTTGAGCTTGTCCTTGACCTTACCGGTCGCGACCTGTCCCTTGCCTTTGGCTTCCTGAACGGCGCCTTTGGCCTGCATTTCGCGATCGTCCGTGGCCTTGCCGACGGCCTGCTTGGTCTTGCCGGCAATTTCGTTGGCCTTACCGGAAATCTTGTCGCTGGTGCTACCCATATGTGATGTCTCCTTGGTCAGCATGGGCCTCTTGTCCATACTTGCCGAAATGAAACGTCACTTGCGGCTATTCGTTCCCGCTGGCTTAGGCCAATCGCTCAGGCGAGCCACCTCAGGCCAACTGCGTCTCAGGCATGCCCGGCTTCGGCCGAAAGCATGGCGGCGGTCACGCCCATGCCGGCGAGCGCCCGTTCGTATTTGTCGTCGAGGCTGCGGTCGAAGATCAGTTCCTCATTGGCCGGGCAGGTGAGCCAGCCATTGTTGACGACCTCGTTTTCGAGCTGGCCGGCCGACCAGGAGGAATAGCCGAGCAGCATGGTCGCCCGCGTCGGGCCATTGCCCTTGGAGATGGCGCGCACGATGTCGAGTGTTGCCGTCAGGCAGATATCGTCGCTGACGGGGATCGAGGAGTCGCTGGAATAATCGTCCGAATGCAGCACGAAGCCGCGGCCGCTTTCCACCGGGCCGCCGGTCTGGATCGGGAAGTCGCGCGCCCTTTGCGGCAGCACGATCGAATCTTCCTGCTTGATCATATCGAGATGCAGCAGCACATCGGTGAAGGTCAGGCTCTGCGGCCGGTTGATGACGAAGCCCATGGCGCCGGCATCCGAATGCGCGCAGATATAGATCACCGTGCGGGCAAAGTTGCGGTCTTCGATGCCGGGCATCGCGATCAGGAACTGGCCATCGAAGAAGCCACGTTCCCGTCTGTTCTTCAGCGTCGATAAGGACATCGTTCCTCCTGCTGCCAGCCGCACCGAGGCCTTGACAAGAGAAACATGGGCCAATGTCACACATCAATCAACTGAAAATGAAGATTTAGATCGCCGCGACTGCTGGCGGCCAAACCCCAGTTTCGGTAAACCGTTGTTCCATGATGATTATTTCCTCAGTCCCGCGTCGGCTTTTCATTGCGGTCTTTTCGATGGCCGCAGCCCTTGTCCCGCTTTGTTCCGTCCATGCGGAAATGAGCGCCTGGGCGGACAATGAGGGCGGCCGCATGCGCCTGGTGGCGCTGGCGCCCGATGCCGGCGGCAAAATCCGCGCCGCGCTGCAGATCGAGCCGAAACCCGGCTGGATCACCTATTGGAAAGAGCCCGGCGGCAATGGCATTCCGCCCCAAGTCACCATCGCGGCGGGCAGCGGTGTTTCGCTCGATGCCATCGCCTATCCCGTTCCCAAGCATTTTTTCAACGGCGCGATCGAGGATATCGCCTATGACGCGCCGGTGACGCTGCCGCTTTCGTTGACGGCGGCAGGCAAGGGGCCAGTCGAGATCGACGCTGCCGCCTTCATCGGCATCTGCAGGGATATCTGCATCCCCTTCCAGGCGAATTTTCAGCTGAAGCTCGGCCCCGCCATCCAGTCGCACCCGCAGGAGGAGGCGATCCTCCAGGCGGCTGATGCGAGCCTGCCGAAGCCGCCATCGGCCGATTTCGACGTGACGGCGCATGCAATGTCACCTGATGGGAAGGTGCTGTCGCTGACGCTGGTTTTGCCGGGCGAGGGGAAAGGCGAGGCTAAGGCCGCGCCCGATATCATCGTCACCGGGCCGAGCGGCCATGCCTTCACCAAGCAGATCGGCGGCAAACGCGACGGCGCCACTTTCAAGGTCGATATCGCTATCGGCAAGCTGCCGGAGAATTACGCCATTTCAGGCAAACGCTGGGGCCTGCTTGTTATCGACGGCGCGCGGGCGATGGAGACCACACTTGCCTTTGAATGACCGGCTCTTATAGTCGCCGCAGATCCCTTGCGGCGCCCGCCGCCAAGCTGGAACCCGCATAACCCCCAAAGCCGGAACTCAAAGGAGAAGACCATGACCATCGCGATCGGCGACAAGCTTCCTGCCGCCACCTTCAAGGAAAAGACCGCCGACGGCCCGGTCGAAATCACCACCGAGCAGCTCTTTGCCGGCAAGCGCGTAGTGCTCTTTGCCGTGCCCGGCGCCTTTACGCCCACCTGCTCGCTGAACCACCTGCCGGGTTATCTCGAAAACCGCGACACCATCCTCGGCAAGGGCGTCGACGACATCGCTGTTGTATCAGTCAACGACTGGCATGTGATGGGCGCCTGGGCGCAATCCTCCGGCGGCTTCGGCAAGATCCACTTCCTCGCCGATTGGGACGCCGGCTTCACCAAGGCCGTCGGTCTCGACGCCGACCTCTCCGCCGGCGGCCTCGGCCTCCGCTCCAAGCGCTATTCGATGCTGGTGGAAGACGGGGTGGTGAAAGCTCTCAACGTCGAGGAAAGCCCCGGCCAGGCCACCGTCTCGGGCGCTGCCGCGATGTTGGAGCAGCTCTGAGCGTTCATTGCCAATGGATGAAGGGGCGGCCGTTCGGGCGCCCCTTTTCGATTGTGTGAGTCTTCGGCGGGACTCGAGCGGCGTCTCAGGCCTCGGTCAACCGGCCACCATCTCCATAGTGTCACGCCATGTGAAATGCGAAGTGCGCTTCGAGATCAGCCACTGACCGCCCTGGCGCACATACTCGTCATTGTAATAGACGCCGTTGGTATTCCTCATCTTTTTGCCATCGACTGTATTGACGAGGACAACCAGGCAGTAATGCACTGCCGTTGCGCGGTCTCCGTCAATTTCGGCGGTATGCTGACCATTGATATGGTAGGCCGTCTCGAAATTGGCCATGAAGCCGGTGAAGGTCTCCTGAATCTCCTTGCGACCCTTGAGCGACGCAAAAAGCTGTCCTTCAAAGTAGGTGTCGACGACAGCGTCTTCGGCAAACAGCAGGGACTGAGTGGCCAAATCTTTCTGGTCCGCGAGATTGGCGAAAGTATCGACGAGTGCTTTAAGGGCGACCCTGTCTTCGAGTGTCTGGATGCGTTGTTCCAGAGTATTGTCTTGCATGGAAATCTCCTTGAGCTGGGACGGATGGGCAGGGTTGCGCTTCAAGCGACGTCGACCGACTCTTCGGCGACTGGGACGATGGCTGAGGCGGGGTGGCGCTGCCGGACGATCAGGACGAGGACGAGAACAAGCGCGAGCGCCAACATCGCGGCCGAGCCCGTCAACGCCATCGTCACGCGATGGGCAAGAAGTGGGATACCTTCCAGGCCGCTGGTGCCGAAAGCCGTGACGGCGACCAGGATCGCAAGACCAAGGGAACTGCCGAGCTGGTGGGCGACGTTGACCACACCTGAGGCGGCGCCGGCATCGGCCCCGGAGACGCCTGATATGCCCGAGGCTGTCAGGGGGCTCAGGACGAAACCCTGGCCCCAGCCGATCAGGACCATCGGCAAGGCGATGTCACGCAGATAATCCGCATCGGCGGAGACACGGCTGAGCCAGGTCATTCCGATGAGGGTGAGGACAAAACCCGTGGCAAGCAGGCGGGCGTTGCCGAAGCGCTTCGTCAGCTGCGGCACGGCCATCGCGGAGGCAAAGTTCACCAGTGTCGCGGGCAGGAAAGCCAATCCGGTGGCGGCAGCGCTGTATCCGAGAACACTCTGCAGGAACTGCGTCGTGAAGAAAAAGAAGCCGATCATTCCGCCGAGGAAGAGAATTCGCGAGGAATAGGCCCCGACGCGTTCGCGACTGGCGAAGAGACGCAAGGGCATGATCGGTTGCCGAGCATTCCGTTCGATGGCAACAAAGGCCACCAGCAGCAATAGGGAGGCCGTGATAAGGCCGATGGTCAGGCTGTCATGCCAGCCATGGCTCGCCGAACGGATCAGGCTGTAGACAAGCGCCACCATGCCGATCGTCGAGGTCAGGCCTCCGGCAATATCGAGCCGCCCCGGCTGCCGTCCCGTCTCGGGAACGAAACGGATCGCGGCGAGGATCATGCCGAGGCCAATCGGCAGATTGATGAAGAAGCCCACACGCCACGACAGCCACTCGGCCAATATGCCGCCGAGGACGAGGCCGACGCTGGCTGCAATGCCGGCAACCGCGCTGTAGTAGGACACTGCGCGGGTGCGCTCGGTCCCCTCGGCGAAGGTCGTCTGCAGCAAGGCCAGCGTAGCCGGCGCAAGAATGGCGCCGCCAATCCCCTGGACGGCACGCGCGCCGATCATCCAGGCCGGCGTTTCTGAAAGACCGATGGCGAGCGAAGACGCGGTGAAGAGAGCAAGGCCGATGGTGAGCATGCGCTTGCGGCCGAGAATGTCGCCGGCTCTTGCACCCAGAAGCAGGAAGCCTCCGAAGGTGAGGGTATAGGCGCTTTGCACCCAGGCGAGCTCAGGGTCGGAAAAGCCAAGTTCACGATGGATGCTCGAAAGCCCCGTCAGCACGATCGACGTGTCGAGCACGAGCATCACGTAGCTCGTGAGGATGATGGTCAGGATCGCTGTCTTGTTGACCGCGTGCGATAAGGGTTTTTCCGCTCGGCTGGAGGGCCGGCTGGCCTGTGGGGGTGATCTCATGGTGCTCTCCGGAACCGTCATTGCGGCGATCGCCGCCGATGTCCCGAGAGATAGCACCCGGCTATTCTGCCGATTAGATTGCTATTCCTGCATGCGCTTTTGAGGAATTCTCATCAATGATCGGAACGTGATGGTCGGTATCGCAGCGCGTCGACCAGCACGCTGAAGGCCGGAGACATCTGGCGGCGGCTCGGATAGTAGAGGAAGTAACCATCGAACAGCGGGTTCCAGTCGTCGAGAACGGTGACAAGCCGCCCGCTCTCGATTGCATCTCGTGCATGATCCTCGAACAGGTAGGCAAGTCCGACGCCCCCGAGCGCCGCTCTCATCACCATCTCAGTGTTATTGAAAGCCAAGGGGCCATCGAGACGGACACGAACCTCCCGTCCGTCCTTTTCGAACTCCCAAACCATATAGCCTCCATAAGTCGGCAATCTGATGTTGATGCAGGCATGGGCAGTCAGGTCCTGCGGCGTCGACGGTTTTGGGTGGCGCGCGAAATAGTCTGGCGAACCAACGACCACCATTCTCATCTCAGGTCCGATCCGCACGGCGATCATATCGCCGTTCAACTGCTCGCCGAGCCGAATTCCCGCATCGTAGCGCTCCGCGACAATATCGGTGAGCGCCCCGTCCACCGTGATTTCAAACTTGATATCCGGATATTCCGGAAGAAGTCGCTCTATCGCCGGCCAGAGGATCGACGTCGTTGGATGCTCGCCGGCGGTGATCCGAACCGTCCCTGCGGGTTTGTCACGCAGTTCGGTGAGAGCCGCCAGTGCGGTGTCGATGCCGTCGAAGTGCGGCTCGATCGAGTGCAGCAACCGCTCCCCGGCATCGGTCACGGAGACGCGCCGGGTCGTTCTCGTCAGCAACCGCACGCCGAGCCGCTCCTCGAGCAGCCGCATCGAATGGCTGAGCGCCGAAGGCGAGACGCCAAGCTTCGCCGCCGCTCTGGTGAAGCTCTGTTCTCTGGCGACCGCCAGGAAAACAGTGAGGTCGTTGATGCTGTCTCGGGACATTTTTGAATTCTGCTCAATACCGAATGCGGATTTTGCAGTCTAATCGCCTTTTCGCTCATGGACTAGATGATGGGGGCAGGCAGCGCCCAAGCACATCTCGACCAGAAAGGCTGTTCTCGATGAACCACGCAGCATCAGCAAGTGCCGAGGAGGAGATCATCGCCCTCTCGCTGGACAAATTCCGTTGGAAGACATCCGGCCGTATCGATCTGGTCGAGGCGCTTTTCGACGACGATCTGCACTTCGTCCACATCACCGGGCATGTGTCTTCGAAGCAAGAGTGGATCGAAGAGCTGCGATCCGGCCGCTTTGTTTACAACCGCATCGAGCCGCGGGGCGCTTCGGTTGCGGTCGAGGGCGATCGAGCGACGCTCCGAGGCAAGGCCGTTTTCACGGTGACCATGGGGGGACACCGAGGACAGTATCGTCTGGCTTTCACCGAAGTCTATGTTCGCAAACCCGCCGGGTGGAAGCTCGTGGAGCTTCTCACCTCGACTTACTGAGGGAAATCAGCATGACCAACATCCTTATACTCGGTGCCAACGGGCAGCTGGCGCGCAACACGACGCGGATGCTCCTCGACAGGACGGACGCCAATCTCACCCTCTATCTGCGGCGGGCGGACCGTCTTGCCAACCCGGCGCCTGAAAGAGTGAGGATCGTCGACGGCGATGTTCTCGACAACGCGGCGCTCCGGCTGGCGATGGCAAAGCAGGACATCGTCTATGCCAACCTTTCCGGCGATATGGCTCACCAGGCACGGTCGATCGTCGACGCCATGCACGCGGAGGGGCTGAAGCGGCTGATCTTCATCAGTTCGATGGGCATCTACCGCGAAGTCCCCGGCGAGAAATATCGCAGCATCCTCGATCCCTATCGAGATTCTGCCGCGCTGATCGAGCAGTCGGACCTCGACTATACCATCCTGCGGCCGGGTTGGTTCACGCACGACGCTGAGATCAATTATCAGCTCACCAGAAAGGGGGAGCCATTCAAGGGACACGACGTTTCGCTCAACAGCCTGTCGGACCTGATCGTGAAGCTCGCATCCGAGCCCGCATTGCATGCTCGCCAGAGCCTCGGCGTGAGCAGCGGCTGAAATCCGCCGCAAGCGGCTCGGATGGTCGAGACTCCAATCGAAGCCGGGATGGACGCTACTGCGATCGTCTCCGCCTCACCGTCAGAAGAGCGACGAGCCCGCAAAAAACCAGCACCACGAGGGGCGGAATTGCATGCGCATATTCGCCGTGGAAGAGAACCGTAGCCACAGCCGCCAGCATCACCGCACTCCCGAGCAGTGAACCGTAGAGGCGGAGTGGTTTGAAGATGAGCATGATCGCGGTGGCGAACTCACAGATGGCGGTCAGATAGTGAAAGCTTTCCGGATAGCCCCACCGGGCGTAGTCCGCTGCGATTTCGGGGCTGACGAAGGTGTTGCCATAGGCGCCGACGAAGAAGAAGGCTGCAAGCAGCCAGGCAATGACGTTTGCTAGGGATAGGTTGACGAGAGACATAGGGGGCGACCTCAATGCGACGGCGCTTGGAGCGCGAGAATGCGGCTCGCCAGACGCCAGCCCTCCGGCGTCCGCTGCAGGCGGTCGGTATAGGTCACGCTCGCCACCGCCCCGTTCGACAACAGACCAAGCCCCTTCGAGACGGCGAGGAGCTCGTCGCCCGGGCCCTTCTGAACGTGCACATTCGTCGTGTGATGCGCCCTCGCATGGCCGTCCTGGCTGGCCATATGGCAGATCGCTGCAATGCCCGTGACCGGCGCAAACCCGAAAACGCTCGAGTCGAAATGTGCATCCTCGGTAAAGACTTCACCGAACCTGTCCCACGCATGATTGTCGACTAGGTGTGCCCAGAGCGAGAGGATTTGGTTGATCTCGACGATGTCATCCGTCGTTGGTTTCATTTTTTCATGGTCCTTGAAAGGGGATGCGGGCGAATTCGCTGTCGCGGCGAAAAGGCGGATGCCGCGTCCTCGGGACGCGACACCCCCCGTGTCGCTGAACGGTCCTGCGCAGGCCGGGTCGTCAGGCGCCCGGCCAAGGGCCGTCACCAGTTGATCGGGCCATTGGTGTTGAAAAACTGGCCGGTCGGTCCGGCGTCGTCCAGCAAAGCATATTTGACCGGGGCCCGAACGCCGTCTTCGATCGTGATGTAGCCGCCGCCTCTGTTCAATTCGGTCATGACATAGCCGGGGCAGACAGCATTCACCTTGATCGGCGTATCTTTCAGCTCAAGGGCAAGTTGCACGGTCAGCATGTTGACCGCCGCCTTGGAGGCGGCATAGCCAAGCCATTTGACATCGGGGGAGGGATTGTTTGCATCGCCCGTCCACCAAAGCGAACCCACGCTGCTGGAAAGGTTGACGATGCGCCCGCTGGCCGCCTTGCGGATCAGCGGCAACAGTTTCTGGGTCACGATCACCATTCCGATGAAATTGACCTCATAGGATTCACGCAGGGTTTCGACGGAGGCCACGCTGGGGAAATCGTCGGTGTCGAGCAGCAGGATTCCCGCATTGTTGATCAGAATGTCGAGCCTGCCGAAGCGCTCGCCGATCGATGATGCGGCAGCGTCGATCGTCTCAGGGCGATTGAGATCGATCTCGATCGCCTCGACCGCCAAGCCCTCCGCACGCAATGTTTCGGCCTTTGCCTGCCCTGCTGCAAGATCGCGTGCGCCGAGAAGGACGAGCACGCCTTCCCGGCCGAGCTGGCGCGCCGTTTCAAAACCGAGGCCGCGGGTCGCGCCGGTGACGAGTGCGATCTTTTGATCTGTGGACATTTTATCTCCCGAGCAGGCGCGCTCGCATGGCGAGGCTGTTTGCAATGACGTTGCTCAGCAACGCATCGTGAAATTGCACGGTAGATTATGTCTGTCAACGACAAATGTCACTAAGTGACATTTTATCCGAAGTGCACGACACCGGCGGCGCGATCGAAGAGATCGGCAAGTGACATGGCGGCTCCACCGTCCACCCAACTGTTTATCGATGCCCGAATGAGCGCGAAAACCGTTCCCGCGATCGTGTAGGCGACAACGTCCGGGAGCGGAGGCCGTCTGTCCGGCGAGGAGAGAATATGGGCGATTTCGTCGATCAATTCGGCGATCATCTGTTCTTTTCGTGCCGAAATGCTCCTGTTGGAGCGGATTGCCGTCTCGATGCTGAGAAAGAAACGTGACCTTTCATCGAATGCCGAAAGCATCGCCCGCGCGGCGGCAAGCAGTGCGACGGCGGGTGGCTCCGACGCGAGCCGTTCCGTCAGTTCTGCACGGATGATCGCCATACCGTCCTGCACCCAGCTGACGATCACATCCTCCTTTGTCGGGAAATAGCGAAGCAAGGTGCGAGGGGAAACGCTGACGGCGGCAGCGATATCGGCGACCGTCGTCTCCTCGAAGCCGCGCTTGTGGATCAGCTCCAACCCGGCCTCGAGCAACTGCGCTCGCGTGCGATCCTTCTTATCTTCCCGAAGTCCCAAGACTGTCTCCACGCTGACATGCGGCGCGCTCTTTTGACACATCATGCCATTTGTCGTCCAGCGACGACTTCCGCTTGGGCGCGACGTGAGCATCCGCTGCGCTGGCGGGGGAGTTTGGCGGAAACGTGCCCCCAGCCACCGTCATCCCAGGCCTTGAGCCTGGGATCCATGCCCGGTGCTGATGGAGGCGAGAGTGGATCCTCGGGTCAAGCCCGAGGATGACGGAGGGTGGGGTGGCTTCCGGAGCAAGGATAGCGGAGGCCGCATACAAGCATCCTGAAAGGGCGGCCATTTCGGTCGCCCTTTTCAATTGTGTGAGCTACTGCCCAGCTCGCCTCAATCTCGCCGCAATCGTTATAACATAACCGTAATGTTATTACATTGTAGGATGCGCCATGCCCCCGAGCCCCGACCGCCCTTCCGTCAGCCTGATCGGACAGTCGGCATTATCCAGAGTGATCGGCATGATCCTCGTCCTTGCCGTCCTCTGGCTAGCGATCCACTGGGCGGTGCTGCTGCCATGACGCCGCTGATCCGTCTCGATAATTTGACCGTCGCCTATCACAGGCACCCCGCCATCCATCATGTCTCCGGCGCCTTTGCCTCCGGCAGCCTGACGGCGATTGCCGGGCCGAATGGGGCGGGCAAATCGACGCTGCTGAAGGCGATCATGGGTGAGCTTCGCCCGGCCGAAGGCAGGGTCGAGCACCGGCTGGGGCGGGCGGAATTCGGTTACCTCCCGCAGGCGGCCGAGATCGATCGGCGCTTTCCGATCTCGGTCATCGATACCGTCATGCTCGGCGCCTGGAAGAAGACGGGCGCCTTCGGCCGCATCGCGCCCGGCGAGGTGAAAAGGGCAGGTGAGGCGCTTGCCGCCGTCGGGCTCGAAGGCTTCGGCAAGCGCCATGTCGGGTCGCTCTCAGCCGGCCAGTTCCAGCGTGTGCTCTTTGCCCGGCTGCTGCTGCAGGATGCCGGCATCATCCTGCTAGACGAGCCGTTTACCGCGATCGATGCCCGCACCACCAAGGACCTCATCGATATCGTCGCCCGCTGGCATGGCGAGGGCCGCACGGTGATTGCGGTGCTGCATGATTTCGAGCTCGTTCGCACGCATTTCCCCGAGACGCTGCTGCTTGCCCGTGAGCTTGTCGGATGGGGGCCGACCACCGAGGTCATGTCATCCGCCAATCTGATGAAGGCGCGCGCCATGGCCGAGCGCTGGGATGAGGATGCCGAGGCCTGCGAACCTGAACAGGCACCGGCGGCATGACGGCCTATGATCTCTTCCTCGCGCCCTTTGCCGATTTCGGTTTCATGCGCCGGGCGCTCGTCGCCTGCCTTTGCCTCGGGCTCGGCTCCGGGCCGATCGGCGTCTTCCTGATGCTCAGGCGCATGAGCCTGATGGGCGATGCCATGAGCCATGCCGTGCTGCCGGGGGCGGCGATCGGTTATCTCGTCGCCGGCTCGCTGTCGCTGACGGCGATGGGCCTCGGCGGCCTGATCGCCGGCCTGTCGGTGGCGCTGCTATCGGGCGCCGTCAGCCGGATGACCGTTCTGCAGGAGGATGCGAGCTTTGCCAGCTTCTACCTCGCATCGCTGGCGCTCGGCGTGCTGATCGTCTCGCTGCGTGGCTCGAATATCGATCTGCTGCATGTGCTCTTCGGCACCATTCTGGCGATCGATGCGCCGGCGCTTTATCTGATCGGCGCGATCACCTCGCTGACCCTCGTCATCCTCGCCTTCATCTACCGGCCGCTGGTGGCCGAATGTTTCGATCCGGGGTTCCTGCGTGCCGTCGGCGGGCGTGGGCCGGTCTATCATGTGCTCTTCCTGCTGCTGGTGGTGCTGAACCTTGTCGCCAGCTTCCAGGCGCTCGGCACGCTGATGGCGGTCGGCCTGATGATGCTGCCGGCCGCCATCGCCCAGCTCTGGTCGCGCAGCCTGGCCGTGATGATGGCGATTGCCGCCGGAAGTGCTGCTGCCTCCGGTTATCTCGGCCTGATCGCCTCCTACCATCTCGAACTCGCCTCCGGCCCGACGATCATCATGACGGCGGCGATTCTCTACGCCTTCTCGATCTTTTTTGCGCCTTCCGGCCTGGCCCGGCGCTTCTTTCCCCGCCCGCATTTGAAGGGCTGATCCCAAGGAGACTTCGATGAACCCGCACAGACTGCTTCTCTCCGCAGCCATCCCCGCTTTGATGGCGCTGTCGGCCATGCCTGCCTCGGCCGAAACGCTGAAGGTTGTGGCGTCCTTCACCGTGCTTGCCGATGTCGTCAAACAGGTCGGGGGTGAACATGTAAAGGTGACGAGCCTCGTCGGGCCGAACGGCGACCCCCATGAATTCGAGCCGTCGCCGGCCGACGCCAAGAATTTGAACGCGGCGGAAGTGACCTTCGTCAGCGGCGAGGGGCTGGAAGGCTGGATGGACCGGCTGATCACCGCCTCGGGCTATAAGGGCAAGCCGGTCACCGTCTCCGAAGGCATCGACGTCAGCACCATGGAAGAGGACGGCGAAAAGATCACCGATCCGCATGTCTGGAACAGCCCCGTCAACGTCAAGATCTGGGTCGCCAATATCGAAAAGGCGCTGTCAGCGGCCGATCCCGCTGACGCCGCCGCCTTCAAGGCCAATGCCGAGAACTACACCAAGAAGCTTGACGCGTTGAACGCCTATGCCCATGCGAAATTCGACAAGATCGCCGACGATCGCCGCAAGGTGCTGACCAGCCATGATGCCTTCGGCTATTTCGGCCGCGAATATAATGTCAGCTTCCTCGCCCCGCTCGGCCTGTCCACGGAAAGCGAGGCCTCGGCCGCCGACGTCGCCAAGCTGATCGAGCAGATCAAGAGCGAGCGTGTGAAGGCCTATTTCTTCGAGAATTCCAACGATCCGCGCCTGGTCAAGCAGGTCGCCAAGGCAACCGGCGCCGAGCCCGGCGGCGAGCTCTATGTCGAGTCGCTCTCCGACGCCAAGGGACCGGCGCCGACCTATGAGAAAATGTTCAAATACAATGTCGACCAGCTCGCCGCCGCTATGGCGAAATCGAGCTGATAGTCTCGGGCCGCGAGGTTGGTCCCCCGCGGCCCCTCACATATTGAGGTCGAAGACCAGGATGCCGACAAGACCTCCGTCCGTTGACGGGGCGGTGCGCTCGCCCACGATCACATGCTCGCGGTGGATGAGAGTCTGCTAAAGGCAGGTTCAGCCGAAGACCGCAATGGAAGCGGCGCGGGAAGGTTCCGGCAATCAATCTCACTTGCCTAGGCCTGTCTCTGGTAATGAGGCTAGGCCATGTTGACACCGGCGACAACACAGGGTTGCATCCGGTGTTTGCGTGGAAGGCAGGAAAGAGGATGCGCCTCATGAGGTTTATTGCGTTGGCTGCGATGGCATTGATTGCTTACGGGCCGTCGGCCAATGCCGGCTCCTTGGACGAAGATGCTTTCAGGAACATCCCCGTTGGCAAGGCCACGAAGTTTTCGAATCTATCGTCACTGGATGCTCAGGCGGTTTGCTTGCTCCAGCCCTATCAGGATCGATTGCCTTCCAATAATGCGTTGGCCGCCAGGGTGAACGACTATCTCGCCGCGAACAACTACGTGCCAGACGAAGAGCATTTCGCATTTGTGCTGATTGGGAAGGAGGCAATCGAGATCGCAGCATTCAATCGTTCTCAAAAGCTCGATGTCTTGGCCAAGCATGAGGTTTCGCCCTCGGTCGAGGAGATGTTGCCCAAGGGTTTTGCTCCCCACGACTGCGCAAGCGGTCAATTCGCAGCTTTTACCAAGATCGGGTTTCGAGCGAGAACCTACGTCTTGCTTGGCGAGGCGCGCTAATTTAGCCGCCCCAAACGAAAGGGCAGGCCTTCAAACAAAGCTTGGGAGCGGTACTGCGCTTCCAGGAACCGGACTGCTCTAAAGATTGAGGTCGAAGACCAGGATGCCGGCAAGGCCGCCGTCCGTCGACGAGACGATGCGCTCGCCCACAATCACATGTTCGGGATGGATGAGATAGGCGTCGCGCGCCTCGGCGCTTTCGAAGGTCACGGCAAAACCGTCGACGAAGCCGCCGTGCAGGCCTTCGGGCGAAACGTTCGGTCCGTATTTGATATCCAATATGCCGGGAATGACCTGTTTTAGGGCAACGATCGCCGCAAACAGCGACTCCTTGTCCTCGATCGTCATCGCGGTCTTCAGCCGCAGGAATACGCAGTGCAGGATCATCAGTGGTCCTCCCGATTTTCTGTGTCGGCAGAATAGCGGCGAAAGCCGGGAGGGCAATGAGATTTATTTTCACGCAGGCGTTGCGCCGCAAGCCTTGAGCCTTTGAGCCGTGAGCCGTGAGCCGTGAGCCGTGAGCCGGCAGATTACATCTGGTCGGTCTTGACCAGGGGCCGCTTGTAGATTTTCTGGACGAGATCGCTTGCCAGCGCGCGGGCTTCGTCCTTCTCGGCCGCCGTCATCGGCCGGCAGGTGTTCCTGGTGTTTGAACTATCGAGCACTGTCGTAGACCCGGAACTGGCGATGACGAGATGCCAGCTGCAGGAGGCGACCCTGTCGATGGCGACGGCACCATGGCAACCGGTGGACAGGCAGAAGGCAACGGTCACCTGCGCCCCGTGGTCGCCCTTATAGGCCAGCTCGACGGCTTTCTTGATATCCGTAACCCATCGCTCGCATTGCGCCTGTTTTGCCCCCGGCTGGCAGCTCTTGGTACCGGGAGTGATATCGCCGGCCTGAAGCGGTGAGACGCAAAAAACACCCAACGAGAGGGTGAGCAGAAACTTGAGCATGGGATTTTCCTTGTGCAAGCAATGAGAGGCGCACATCGCAAGCCGTTGGTCAATGGCCATCCATGAAAGGGCAGGGCGCGCGCCGGACAGACGCTGGCGTACCGGTGAAAAATGCGATCTCAGCTTGCGTTCAGGCGTCTACGGACGATGCTTGCGTGGAATTTGGCGCCATGGAGCAGTCCGTCGTCGTTGAAATCGTAGTTCGGATTGTGAAGCGGCGCTGAGTCTTCGCCATTGCCCAGGAAGACGAAGCAGCCGGGGACATGTTCGAGGAACCGCGCGAAGTCTTCCGATCCGGTCATCGGCTCGCGCCGGACCTTGATGTTCTCGGGCGCAAAGACGCTGCGGGCGGCGGCAAACGCTTCCTCGACCAGGGCGGCATCATTGAGAAGGGGAACGAATTCTCTCGTATAGCTCACCTCGGCCGAGACATTGTGGGCGAGTGCGGTGCCCTCTGCGATGCGGCGCATCTGCTTCTCGATCACAGCGCTGACCTCGGGGCGGAAGCTGCGGGCGTCGCCCAGAATGCGCGCCAGTCCAGGCAGCGCGTTGCGAGTGCCGTCGGTCAGCAGTTCCGTCACCGAGACGACGCCGATATCCGTCGGATCGAGCCTTCGGGAAACGATCGTCTGGAGGTTCGTCACCACCGCGCAGGCGGCGACCAGGACTTCGTTGCCCGAGTGCGGACGCGCGGCGTGTCCGCCGACGCCCTTGAGCACAATCTCGAAATTGTCTTCCGCCGACATGACCGCGCCGACGCGGGTCTGGAAAACGCCGACCGGAAGACCCGGCATGTTGTGCAGACCGTAGATTTCGTCGAACGGAAAGCGCGTCATCAGGCCATCGTCGAGCATCGCCGACGCGCCTTTGCCCCACTCCTCGGCAGGCTGAAAAATGAACCGGACGGTGCCGTCGAAATTGCCGTCTTCCGACAGCATCCTGGCGGCGCCAAGCAGCATCGCCGTGTGGCCGTCATGGCCGCAGGCATGCATCACGCCGGCGGTCTGCGACCGATAGGTCTTCTCTCCCTGTTCGGTGATCCGAAGGGCATCCATGTCGGCGCGCAGCGCGATGGAACGGTTGCCGCCGCCGCGCCTCAGGGTTCCGACAACCCCTGTGCCCCCAACACCTTCGACCACCTCGTCGAGCCCGAACTCCCGCAGCTTTTGCGCGACGAAAGCCGCCGTCCGCTTCTCCTCGAAGCCGAACTCGGGATGGCTGTGAAGATCGCGCCTCCAGGCGGTCATTTGCTGTTCCAGCATCTGGTTGTCCACGCTCATTTCCGCAGTTCCCCTGTTGCAAGGCCGCAAACGACGTCGAGGAGGATATTCGCCCCCGCGACAAGGTCCGTGTCGGCTGTGAACTCCTTCGGATTGTGACTGATGCCGCCGCGGCTGGGTACGAAGATCATCGCGCTCGGCGCGATACGGGCGATCATCTGGGCGTCATGGCCGGCACCCGATGTCATGCGCTTGCACCCCAGGCCCCGATCGCTTGCGGCAGACTCGATCAGGCGAACGATCGCCTGGTCGAATTTGACCGGCTCGAACCGTGCCAGTCGCTCGATCGATATGCCAACCTTTTCGTCGGCCGCCAGCCGGTCGAGGAATGCAGCGAGCGCGGTTTCCTCTTGCCTGAGGCGGTCTTCGTCCGGATCACGCAGATCGACCGTGAACGTCGCGCGGGAAGGAATGACATTGACGGCATTCGGTTCGAACGCGATGCAGCCGACGGTCGCGACAGTCGGGGTGTTCGATGCTTTTGCCCGGTCCCGCAGAAATGTGATGACGCGGGCGGCCGCGTAGCCGGCGTCCCGGCGCATCGAGATCGGTGTCGTCCCAGCATGGTTGGCATCGCCGTCGATGGTCACCTTCTGCCAGGAAATCCCCTGCAAATCCCCGACCGCTCCAATCGGTACGCCCTCCCTCTCCAGGACAGGGCCCTGCTCGATATGCAGTTCGACATAGGCGTGCGGCACCATGAAGCCGGGCGCATGGGTGCCGGCATAGCCGATCCGCGCCAATTCATCGCCGAGCACCGTCCCGTCCGTGCCCACCGTCTGCAGTGCCGTGGCGGCGTCGAGGCCACCGGAATAGACCAGCGAACCCATCATGTCGGGTGCATAGCGCACGCCTTCCTCATTGGTGAAGGCGGCAACGACAATGGGGCGCTTGGGTTTAAACCCCTGGCTTTTCAGCGTCTGGATCACCTCGAGGCCGGACAGCACGCCATAACATCCATCATAGATGCCGGCGTTGATAACCGTGTCGATGTGCGAGCCGATCATGACAGGCTTTTCCCCGACATCCCCGGCATTCCAGATGCCGAAGACGTTGCCGATCCGGTCGACGGCAACCTCCAGCCCAGCCTCCTCAAGCCAGGAGACAAACCGGTCGCGTCCAAGCCTCTCGGTCTCGGACGCCGCCAATCGGACAAGCCTGCCATCCGCATCGCGGCCGATCTCGCCGAGTTCGCGGATGCGCTCGAGCAGGCGGGAGGAATCGATCGAACGATGGCTCATTCTGAAGCTCCAGTCTTGGATTTCGCGGCGACCGCGGCTGGTGACAGCCCGACGATCTCTTCATATTTGCCGGGGTCGGTCGCGCCTTCGGTGTTCACCAGGAAGATGCGGGAATGCCCGTCGAGCGACAGTGCTTGCCGGATCGCCGGATCGCCGATGGCGCTGATCAGCCCGGCAAGCCCCACCCCGCCGCTTTCGCCGGCGACGATCGCGGGGTCGTTTCCAGCGGGATCGGCAAGCCGCTTCATCACTGCGATCGCGTCGTCTTCATCCACCGTCATGAATGCGTCGGCGACCCGGGAGAGAATACGCCAGGCGACGAGGGAAGGTTCGTAGCATTCGAGCATCGCCATGATAGTCGGCTCGCCGTGGGCAACGGTCACCAAATGTCCCGCCCGAGCCGTTTCGAACAGGCAGGCGGCGCGGGCGGGATCGACGACGATGAAGGTCGGGCGTTTGTCGCCGAAGGCGATGGCCATGTGGCCTGCGACAGCGGCGGCGATCCCGCCGACACCTGCCTGAATGAAGATGTGGGTCGGCGGCTGCGGCATTGCCCTCAGGGCTTCCCGGACAAGGGCGGTGTAACCCTGCATCACCAGCCCGGGAATGCGCTCATAGCCGGGCCATGAGGTGTCCGACACGATCGTCCAGCCTTTTTCTTCGGCAATGCGCGCGGCCTCCCGAACGGAATCATCATAGGTCCCGTCGACACGGATCATATCCGCGCCGAAGCGAGCGATGGCGGCGACACGTTCGTCGCTGACACCGGAATGCACTGAGATCACCGCCCGGGCTCCCACCAGCTGCGCACCCTGCGCCACCGAGCGGCCGTGATTGCCGTCGGTGGCGCAGGCCACCGTCATCGTCTCGGCGATTTTGCGGACAGTCGAAGAATGCAATTCCGAGATATCGATTGCGCGGCCGAGCCTGTGCGCCGCTTCATCGAGGACGAGCCGGATCACGGCATAGGCGCCGCCAAGCGCCTTGAAGCTCCCGAGGCCGAGGCGGTGGCCTTCGTCCTTCATGTGGATCGAGGCGACACCGATTTCCTCTGCCAGCGCCGGCAGAGCCACGAGCGGCGTTTCCGCATGGTTTTCCCGGAAGCTCAGGTGGCGCTCGACTGCGTTTGCGGCATCCAGCCCGAGGATTTCGGCGTCGCGTGGGTCGAGCGGCTGACGATAGTCGGAATTGCTGTTCAGCAGAAACATAGGCGCCTCACTTATGTTGTCTCTTGAAACATATTGCAGCCGATGTGAAAAAGGCGCTGCATTTCGCGGGCATTTTTGCAAGTTTGTTTCGTTGGAGCCTTCATTTTGAGCCGACCGGGAAAATTTCCGCAGCTGGATGCTTTTGACCGCAAAATCCTGGCGATCCTGCAAAGGGACAATAGCACGCCGCAGCGGACCATCGGCGAAGCCGTCGGCCTGTCTGCGCCGGCCGTCCAACGCCGGATCAAACGGATGGCAGAGGAGGGGGTCATCCAGGCGAACGTCGCCGTTCTCGACCCCGCAGCGCTTGGGCAATCGATCACCATCTTCGTGGAGGTGGAGGTTATCAGCGAAACGTCAAAACAGATCGAAGAGGCCAAAAGCCAGTTCGCGGCCGCGCCTGAAATCCAGCAATGCTACTACGTCACCGGCGAGGCGGATTTCGTTTTGGTCATCGTCGTCCCGGCAATGGCCGACTACGAGGCTCTGACGCGGCGGCTGTTTTTCGGCAACAACAACGTCAAGCGCTTTCGGACATTCGTCGCGATGGATCGGGTGAAGGTCGGCTTGAGCGTTCCCGTCGAGCGCTGAGGCCGATCGCCCGGTCAGGCGCGCTTCGTCAGCGGAAAGCGCTCCCGAAGCAGCCGCAGCACCGATTCCGAAGGAATTGGCGGCCCGAAGAGATAGCTCTGTCCGTAGCTGCAGCCCATCTTGGCGAGTTCGATCGCATCCTCGTTGGATTCGATCCCCTCCGCCACCACCGTCATCTCAAGCTCGCGCGCCATCGATATCACCGAACGGAGCACGGTCGCCTTCTTGTCGCTGCCGTCGCGCACAAGCGCCTTGTCGAGCTTGATCATGTCGAAGGGGAAGCGGGTGAGATAGGCGAGCGACGAATAGCCGGTGCCGAAATCGTCGAGCGCCAGGCCGATGCCGGCTTCCTTCAGCTTCTGTAAGACGAGGCGGGCCTGTTCCGGATTTTCCATCACCATGGATTCCGTCAGTTCGAGCTTGAGGCGCGATGGCTGGCAATGCGTCTTGGCGAGAACCGAACGCACATCGTCATAGAGTTCGTTGTTGAGCAGTTGCACGCTCGACAGATTGATCGAGACGAAGATCGGCAGTTCGCCCGTCTGGTTCTGCCAGCTCATCAGATCGTTGGTCGCCTGTTCCAGCGCAAACATGCCGAGCGGACCGATGAGATCGGAGGCTTCGGCGATCGGAATGAATTCGGATGGCTGGATATTGCCGCGTTTGGGATGTTCCCAGCGCATCAGCGCCTCGAAACCGGCGACCTCGACATCTTCAAGCCTGGCGATCGGCTGGTAGACCATCGACAATTCCTTGCGCTCGATGGCGCGGCGCAGATCGGTTTCCAGCTGCAGCCGGTCGGTGCCGAAGTCGCGGAAGGCCGGCTGGAACGGCTCGACGCGGTTGCCGCCGGCCCGTTTGGCCCGGTACATCGCAAGCTCGGCGTCGCTGAGCAGGCCGGTGGCGCTTTCCTGCCGGTCGACCCAGGAGGCAAGCCCGACCGAGGCCGTCAGGATGATCTCGCGATTGGCGAAGTTGATCGGCACCATGATCGCCTTGCTGATCGCATCGGCAAAATCGGCAACCTTGGCCGGATTGTGCTCGGACACCAGGATCAGGCCGAACTGGTCGCCGGCAAGCCGCGCCAGCGTGTCCTGCGGCTTCAGCAGCCGGCGGAGCCGCCGCGTCAGCGCGATGAGAATATTGTCGCCGGCAGCAACGCCAAGCGCATCATTGACCAGCTTGTAGCGGTCGATATCGATCACCATCACCGTCGGCCTGAGCGTGTCGCCGCCCGGCGCCAGCGCCAGCACCGACTGCAGCCGGTCGAGGAAGACCTGGCGGTTCGGCAGGCCGGTCAGATTGTCGTGCAGCGCATCGTGCAGCAGCCGCTCGACGGAATTCTTCTGCTCGGTCACGTCGACGATCGTGCCGACGCAGCGGATGATCTCGCCGTTCGAGCCGAGCACCGGCCGGGCACGGATCAGCAGCCAATGGAAATGGCCGTCCTCGGCGCGGATGCGGAACTCGTGGTTCAGCCGCCCGCGGCGATGTTCGAGCAGCACGTCGAGGGTGGCGCGGAAGCGGTCGCGATCATCAGGGTGCAGCCGCGGCAGCCAGTTGCGGGCCGCGCCGTGCATGGCCCCCGGCGATAGGCCGAGCTTGACCGAGACATCGGGAATGGTGACGACGCGGTCGCGCGCCACGTCCCAGTCCCACACCATGTCGCCGGATCCGGTCAGCGCTAGGGATTGCCGTTCGAGATCGGAAAACAGCCCCTGCTGGAAAGCGCCGCCGGCAAAGGCGTGCTGCATGACGGTGAAGCCGATCAGGAGAACGATCAGCACCAGGCCGCCGCCGAGCGCCGGCTGGATGATATCGTTGTCGAGCCGGCCGGTGACCGTCAGCCACGCCCCGAACAGCCAGACCAGCGTCAGCGCCCAGGCCGGCACCAGCAGGATGGCGCGGTCATAGCGGTTGAAGCCGAGATAGATGATCAAAAGCAGGCCGGTCGCCGCCGTCAGCGCGAAGGACAGCCTGGCGATGCCGGCGGCAATCGACGGATCGTAGATCGCCACACCGAACAGCAGGGCAAGGCCGAGCACCCAGGCAAGCGTGGCATAGCCGAGATGCGCATGCCAGCGGTTGAGGTTGAGATAAGTGAAGAGAAAGATGACGAAACTGGAGGCCAGCGCCACCTCGGCGCAGGCGCGCCATATTCGCTGGTCGGCCGAGGCGACGCTGATCAGCTTGCCGAGGAAACCGAAGTCGACGCAGATATAACCGAGTACCGCCCAGGCAAGGGCTGCGGTTGCCGGCAGCATCGACGTGCCCTTGACGACGAAGAGGATGGTCAGGAACACCGCCAGCAGGCCGGCAATGCCGAGCACGATGCCGCGATAGAGCGTGAAGGCGTTGATCGTGTCCTTGTAGGCGTTCGGTTCCCAGAGATAGATCTGCGGCAACTCCGGCGTCGACAGCTCGGCGACGAAGGTGATGACGGCGCCGGGGTTCAGCGTGATGCGGAAGACGTCGGCCTCGTCGCTCGGCTGCCGGTCGAGCGCGAAACCTTCGCTGGGCGTGATGGCGCTGATGCGCTGCGAGCCGAGATCCGGCCAGAACAGCTTGGAATTGACCAGACGGAAATGCGGCGCGACGATGACGCGCTCGAGCTGCTCCTCCGAGACATTGGCGAGCGCAAACACCGCCCAGTCGCCCTGGTGGTTTTCCGAGCTTGCCCTGACCTCGATGCGGCGGCGGATGCCGTCGGCACCCGCGGCCGTCGAAACCTGGAAGGCCTCGCCCTGGTTGACGTAGATTTCGGTCGTCGCCGTCAGATCGAGCGCGGTATCGTCACGGGAAATCTTCACCGGTTCGGCCGCCTGGGCAGCGCCCGCCACCAAGGCGAAGGCTGCCAGGAAAAGGGCTGCGATCACCGCGATCACTCGTCCGGACGGTGACTTGGGCAGCATGCGGTCTCTGGTCATCGGCTGTCGGTTTTCCTGCCTTTATCCGTATCGGTGGCGAGACGTGAAAACATCACATGGTCATGCCACTGACCGTTGATCTTCAAGTATCCGCGCAGATAGCCCTCCTGCTGAAACCCGGCCTTTTCAAGCAGACGGATGCTGCGCGCGTTATCTGGAATACAGGCTGCTTCGATACGGTGCAACTCAAGCCCGGTGAAGATGTAAGGAATAACCATTTGCAGAGCGGCGAACATATGCCCCTGGCCGGCATGGCGTTCGCCCATCCAGTAGCCGATCATGCAGCTTTGTGCCGCACCCCGCCTGATATAACCGATGGTGATGCCGCCGACGAGCGTCATGTCGCCCTTCAGGAAAATGAACAGCGGGATTGCCTGGCCCGAGGCATATTCCTGCTTGCCGCGGATGACACGGGCGCGGTAGGCGCCCTCCGTCAACTCGTCGCGCCGCCAGGTCGGCTCCCAGGGTTCGAGGAACTTGCGGCTTTCGGCACGCAGCCGGTGCCACTGGTTGAAATCCTGGTAGCGCGGCAGGCGCAAGAGATATCTGTCGTTCTCCAGCTCCACCGTTTCCGGCTGCCGCGACAGAAACCGAAACACCGATTTTGGCATCGATCACTCCCGGCGGGACGCAGCCGGCTCAGCGGCCGGCCTGCATCGTCTTCGGTGCCGGGACCGAAAGCGAAGCGGTGATGTCTTCCATCGGCGCGAGCTGGTCCAGCGGCCCGATCGCCGAAAGCGTCGGCACCGTGTCGTAAAACAGCCGGCCGGCGAGATCGGTCAGCCGCTCGATGGTGATGCCTTCCAGCCGTTCCATCATCTCCGGATTGGAGATCGGCTCGCCGTAAAGCATCATCTGCCTGGCGATCTGGCCGGCGCGCGACGCCGGGCTTTCCTGGCCCATCAGCAGCTGGGCGCGGATCTGGGCGCGGGCGCGCTCGATTTCCTTCTGGTGGATCTGATCGGCTGACTTGTGCAGCTCGTCGATGATGACGGGCACCAGTTCCGGCAGGTTTTCGCCGCCGGTCGCGGCATGAATGCCGAAAATGCCGGTGTCGGAAAAGCCCCAGTGGAAGGCATAGACGGAATAGCAGAGACCACGGAACTCGCGCACCTCCTGGAACAGCCTGGAGGACATGCCGCCGCCGAGGATATTGGCGAGGATCTGCGAACAGTAGAAATCGCGGGCGTGGTAGGGTTTGCCCTCGAAGCCGAGCAGGATCTGCGCATCCATCAGGTCGCGCGGTTCGCGCACGCTGCCGCCGATATAACGCGCCGGTTCCATGACGGGCGGGGCGGAAGGCGAAGTCGGCAGGCTGGCGAAACGCTCCTCGACCATGCGGACGAATTCTTCATGCTCGACGGCGCCGGTGGCGACCACGAACATGCGGTCGGTCGTGTAGTTGCGGCCGAGATAGCCGCGGATCTGCAGCGGCGTAAAGGAGACGACGGTCTCCGGCGTGCCGAGGATGGCCCGGCCGAGCGTCTGGTCGCGATAGGCGACCTCGGAGAACCGGTCGAACACCACGTCGTCGGGCGTGTCGTTGGCGGCGTTGATCTCCTGCAGGATCACCTGCTTCTCACGCTCCAGCTCCTCCTCCTCGAAGGCCGATTCGGTCAGGATGTCGGCGAGGATATCGACGGCAAGCGGCACGTGGTCCTTGAGGACGCGGGCGTAATAGGAGGTCGTCTCGGTCGAGGTGGCGGCGTTGACTTCGCCGCCGACATCCTCGATTTCCTCGGCGATCTGGCGGGCCGAGCGGCGTGCCGTGCCCTTGAAGGCCATGTGCTCGAGCAGGTGGGCGATGCCGTGCTCGTTGTCCGTCTCGTTACGCGATCCCGATTTGATCCAGACTCCGAGCGCAACGCTTTCAAGGTGCGGCATGGTCTCTGTAACTACTGTCAGCCCGGATTTCAGCCGGGTGCACTCAACTGTCATTGGCTATCTTTCTGCGCCTGCCGTCGTCTCGCCGCGGGCGTGTTTGCCGATAAAGGTTTCTACGGCTTTCAGCTCCGGTTCGATGATCTGGAAGCGCTCCTCCCTGTGCATCAGATCAGCAAGCCACGTCGGAAGCGCCGGGTCAATACCGCTGGCCGATTTTACGGCGACCGGGAATTTCGCCGGATGTGCGGTCGAAAGCGTCACCATCGGCGTATTCGGCTTTTCTTTCTTGTTGGCGACGTAGACGCCGATCGCCGAATGCGGATCCAGCAGATAACCGGTCTCGGCATGGGTCTTGCGGATCGTCTCGGCCACTTGGCTCTCGCTGGCGCGGCCGGCGCGGAAGTCGCGGCGGATCGCCTTCAGCGCCTGCGCGCCGATCTCGAAACCGTTGGACTGCTTGAGGCTTTCCATCGCCGCGCGCACCTTGGAGGCGTCGCGCCCATAGGCTTCGAACAGCAGCCGTTCGAAATTCGAGGAGATCTGGATGTCCATCGACGGCGACGTCGTCGCCTTGACCGCCTTCATGTCGTAGCGGCCGGTCTTCAGCGTCCGCGCCAGAATGTCGTTTTCGTTGGTGGCGATGACCAGCCGGTCAATCGGCAGGCCCATGCGCTTGGCGCAGTAGCCGGCGAAGATATCGCCGAAATTGCCGGTGGGCACCGTGAACGAGATCTTCCGGTCCGGCCCGCCGAGCGCCACCGCCGCGGTGAAATAATAGACGATCTGGGCCATGATGCGCGCCCAGTTGATCGAGTTGACGCCGGAGAGACGAACCTTGTCGCGGAAGGCGGCGTCGTTGAACATCGCCTTCACCAGGTTCTGGCAATCGTCGAAATTGCCCTCGACGGCAAGCGCATGCACGTTGGATGAAGACGAGGTGGTCATCTGCCGCTGCTGCACCGGCGAGACCTTGCCATGCGGGAAGAGGATGAAGATGTCGGTGCGCTCGCGGCCCGCAAAGGCGTCGATCGCCGCACCCCCGGTATCGCCCGAGGTGGCGCCGACGATCGTTGCCCGCTCGCCGCGCTTCTCCAGCGCATAATCCATCAGCCGGGCGAGCAATTGCATCGCCACGTCCTTGAAGGCGAGCGTCGTGCCGTGGAACAGTTCCATGACGAAGCTGTTCGGCCCGGTCTGGACGAGCGGCGCGATCGCCGGATGGCGGAAGGTGCCGTAGGCCTCGTCGATCATCGCCCGGAAGGTGTCGGCGGGGATCTCGCCATTGGTGAAGGGCGACAGGATGGTGAAGGCGACCTCCTGATAGCTCTTGCCGCGCAGCGCCCGGATTTGCTTCTTGGAAAAGCTCGGCCATTCCCGGGGAACGTAGAGCCCGCCGTCGCGCGCCAGCCCGGTCAGCAGAGCGTCGCAAAAGCCGAGGGCAGGGGCCTCGCCGCGGGTCGAGATATAGTCCACGTCAGTCATCCTTGATCTATCGCTGGAAGAAATCCGGCCGGGCGCAGCCGTGGCGCGCTCTGCCGAAAATGGGAGAGGGGCTGCCCTGCCGGCACGCCATCGCGGGTATCCTGTTGAAGTTGCCCGCATCCGGCGGCGAAAAGTGCATCAAAACGGTGCTTACCCAATCGATTTTTGTTTGCGCCGCTGATATAGACCATCGCAAACCGTCATGAAAGGCCTCGCGGAAAAGACATGGGGCCTCCAAGAAACGCTTGTACAAGGGATGGAATATGGTGCTCGGCAAGGTCTCGCGTCTCATCGTCTCCGCATCTGTTCTTGCCCTGCTCACTGGTTGCAACTCGCTCGGCATAGGCGGCGACAGCAAGCCGGCGGCGCCGGCCCAGCCGAACGGCACCGCCCAGATCATGCCGCTGGCCCCCGCCAATCCCTCCTCGAACAATCCGTCGATCGGCACCGCCACGACGGCGCAGGGCACCGTTGCCCCGGTCGTCCAGGGCGCCTGCCCGCAGATCTTCATGCGTGACCAGGATGCGATCTTCCGCACCTATGCCAAGGGCAAGAAGGACGATCCGCAGCAGATCGTCTTCCAGGCCTCGTTCGGCGATTACACCCGCCAGTGCTCGCTGAGCGACACGAACCTGACGATGACCGTCGTTGCCCAGCTGCGCCTGATCACCGGCCCGGCCGGCGCCCCCGGCCCGGTGACGCTGCCGATCCGCGTCACCATCCTCGACGGCGAGACCGTGCTCTATTCCGAGGTCACCAAATTCGCGACCGCCATCCCGGCAGGTGCCCCGGGCACCCAGGTGATCTTCCGCAAGGACGGCATCAAAATGCCGGTCGGCGCCGGCGCCCTGGTGCGCGTCAATGTCGGCTTCGACAGCCAGCCTGCGAAGACCAAGAAGAACAGTTAGAGAGATATCGGCGACTGTTTCCGGGGCCCGGATGCACCACCTTCCCTCATTCCTGTGCTCGTCACAGGAATCCAGCCACGGCGCGTCGGCGCCGTGAATGACCACTACGCAACGACGCCATTCTTCCGCGCCCAAGGACTTGGGCGCACTGGATTCCTGTGACGAGCACAGGAATGAGGGAGGAGAGAGTGTCGCCTGAGGCGGCTCTAGAGAACGTTGTCCCAGGCCGCCAATGCGGCGACGACGCCCGGTAGGTCGTTCATGCGGGAGATCGCTGTTTCGGCGCCGGCATCGGTCAATTTGTCGGCATGGGCGGGATAGCTGTGCGAGGCGCCGGTGAAGCCGATGACGCGCATGCCGGCGGCGCGAGCCGCATGCACGCCGTGCACGGAATCCTCGACCACGACAACCCTATCGGGCGACACGCCCATCTGGCTTGCACCGTGCAGGAAGATGTCGGGCTTCGGCTTGGCGCGGTCGGGGCCGAGATCCTTGGCGGAGAAAATGTTCGGCGCAAACAGCGGCTTCAGCCCCACCTTGCTCAGCATCATGTCGAGCCGCTTGCTGCTCGAATTCGAGCAGATGCAGCGCTTCATCGGCAGCCTGGAGACGGCGAATTCGACGCCGGCAATGGCCTGGACGTCGTTGGCCAGCCTGAGGTCGAGCATCTTCTCCGACTTATCGAGCAGCGAGGCCGAAAGCGGGATGCTCGCCTCGCGCTCGATCTGCAGCAGGATGTTGCGCCATGTCATGCCGGCGAAGCGCTCGCCCATTTCTTCGACGCCGATCGGATATCCGGCCTCCGTCAGCAGCGCGGATTCGACTTCCGCGGCGATGATTTCCGAATCGACCAGAACGCCGTCGCAGTCGAAGATGATGAGGTCGAAGCCGTCCATATGTTCACGCCTTGCTGAAAATCTGGGCCGAAAGCCTGGGTGTTGTCCGGGAATGCTGCGGCTTTACACGATGCTCGGCCAAAGCTCAACCTGATCTCAAGCATGGCTGCGATGCGGCATGCGACCGGCTCGGCGCCCCCGCTTCACCCGGGTGAACCCTCGCTTCACCCGGGCAACCACGACGCGCGTTCAGGCCGCTCCGGGCGGCCCCGCCACTTCGTAGCGCGCCCGGCTCAGGCTGACCAAGCTTGCTATGGCGGCGCAGCCGCCTGATACGACGACCGCAAAGTTGAGCGCTGTCGACAACGGCAAAGTTGCGAAAATGATCGACATCGAGATCCCGCCCAGCGTTTGGCCGAGAAGCCGCGCGGTGCCTTGCATGGCGCCCGCGGCACCACTTCTGGCCTTCGGTGCCGAGAGCAGGAGAATGCGGTTGTTCGGCGTCTGGAACAGCCCGAAACCGAGGCCGGTCAGCACCGTGCCGACGAGAAATGCGATGCCGCTCGGGTCGGGCGGGGTGAGGCCGGCCACCAGAAGGCCAAGCGCCATCAGCGCTCCGCCGATGGCGCAAAGCCATGCCGTCTTGACGCGGTTTGCCAGACGTCCCGAGACCGGCGCAATGATCGCCGTCGCGGCCGGCCAGGCCATCATATAGAGCCCGGCCAGAACCGGCGTCATGTGCAAGCTATGTTGCAGGTAGAAGGGGAGCGCGATGGTGCTCAGCATCTGGCCGCAGAAGCAGGAAATCGAGGCGATCACCGCCACGCGGAATGCCGGTGTCGCCAGGAGGTCCCTCGGGATAAGCGGGACGTCACTCTTCCGTTCGAGGCGCAGCAGGCCGAAAAGGCAGGCGAGCGATGCCGCGATGAGGGCCGTACCGCTGACCGGCGCGGTCGCTATCCGGTCGGCGCCTGAGAAGAACAGGATGAACATCGCCGTATTGGCCAGCAGCGCCTTCGCATTCAGCTTCCGCTTCGCGCCCTCGACGTGCCCGAGCAGGCCGCCACCGAAGAGAACGACGATGCCGAGCGGTATATTGACCGCAAACAGCCAGGGCCAGCTCGTGACGGAAAGGATGGCGCCGGCAATGCCCGGGCCGGCAGCCGAAGAAATGGCGATGATCATGGCGTTGATGCCGATGATCGGACCCAGCATGTGCTGCGGCAAGGCCTGGCGCAGGTTCATCATCGCCAGCGCCATGATCGCGCCGGCGCCGAGGCCCTGGGCGAAACGAGCCAGGATCAGCAAGGGCAGGTCACCCGCCAGAGCGCAGGCCGCGGAAGCCGCGGTGAACAGCGCGACGCCGATCAGGAAGACCCGCCGCGCGCCGTAGATTTCACCGAGCGCCCCGCAGGGAAGAATGGCGACGAGCACGGCCAACTGATAGGCCGAGACGACCCAGACGGTATTATCGGCTTTCGCGTGCAGCGAAAGCGCGATCGAGGGCAAGGCGACGTTGGCGATTGCGCCGTCGAGAACGACGAGAACAACGGCCAGAAGCAAGAGGGCAACAGCCAGATAGCGTCGAGGCGACGCCAGGCCGTCTTGAGCGATCGGTGCGGTGTAGGTGAGGGACATGGGAACTCCTCGGTGCTTGTGCGATGACCGACTAATTACGTCTCGCTGAGCTCATGCGCCAGACGCAACGAAATCAATAGACCGTTGCGCAAGGCGCCATGCCTGATTAGACTTGCACCATGTCCGATCTCGATTTCAATCTCCTGGTGGCGCTGGATGCGTTGCTGCGCGAGCAGAGCGTATCGGCCGCCGCCCGCCGGCTTGGCCTCAGCACATCGGCCATGAGCCGGACGCTTTCGCGCTTGAGGACGGCGCTCGGCGATCCGATCCTCGTGCCGGCCGGGCGCGGCATGGTTGCGACGCCCCATGCCCTGGCGATTGCCGAGGACGTCCATGTGTTGAAAGACGCGGTGAAAACGGTGCTGAGCCCACCATCGACCGTGGAAATCCGGGAGGTGCGGCGCGACTTCACCATCCGTGCCAACGAGGCCTTCGTGCTTCTCTACGCCGCCGACCTCAGCGCCGCCGTGACCAACGCTGCGCCGGGAATAAGGCTTCGCTTTGCGCCGAGATCGGACAAGGATGTTCAGGCTTTGCGGGACGCGGCGGTCGATCTGGATATCGGCGTCCTGCCGCGCGACGGCGGCGAACTGCGTTGCCAGACCCTGTTCGAGGATCGGTTTGTCGGTGTCGCCAGGGTAGGGCATCCGATCTTCGATGCAGGGATAACGGCCGAACGTTATGCCGCATTGGGCCATGTGGTGTTCTCGCCGCAAGCAGACTACGTCGGCCCCGTCGACCGGGCGCTCGCCAAACTGGGCCATGAGCGTAACGTCAGGCTGATCGTGCCGAGCTTTCCGGCGGTGATCGCCGTCGCGGCGGCATCCGATCTGATCGGCTCGGTTCCTAAGTCCTATTGCAAGTCCGCGATAAGGGAGATCAGGACCTTCGACCTGCCGGTTGCCGTGCCGGGTTTCAACATCGTCCAGGCCTGGCACCCCCGCATGGATGCAGATCGCGCGCATCGCTGGCTGAGGGCGCTGATTTTCGAGACGTTCCACGCGATGAGCTGAGGAAGCGCCCAGCCAAAGCAAGCGCTGCGCCCTGTTTCGCTGGAATGAAAGAGCGATCCTGTAGGGCACAGCGTGTTTACAACGAAGCCGTCAGGCGGCCCACTGCGCGCTCCGCCGGCCGGCTGCAGATTGCGGCGAAGCCGTCGCACGCAGCTTGAACCGGGAAACGAGTTCACGCAGCTTGGCGGCTTCCTGCGCCAGCTGGCTGGATGCAGCAGTCGATTGCTCGACCATCGCGGCGTTCTGCTGGGTCACCTGATCCATGGAATTGACGGCGGTATTGACTTCGGCAAGGCCGGTCGACTGCTCTCTTGCCGAGACGGCGATGGCATCCATGTGCTGGTTGATGCGGGCAATCTGTTCGCTGATCGCGCTCAGAACCTGGCTGGTGTCGAGAACCAGCTTGACGCCGCTTTCCACTTCCTCCGACGATTTCTCGATGTGGCCCTTGATTTCCTTCGCCGCCTTCGCCGATCGCTGGGCGAGCTCGCGGACTTCCTGGGCCACCACCGCAAAGCCCTTGCCGGCCTCGCCGGCGCGCGCCGCTTCGACGCCGGCATTCAAAGCCAGCAGATTGGTCTGGAAGGCGATCTCGTCGATCACGCCGATAATGCTGGAGATCTGCTGCGACGACGCCTCGATGCGGCGCATGGCCTCTTCGGCATGCGACACCACCTCCGAAGACTTGGCGGCATTGCGGTTTGCATCGGTTGCTTCCGTGCGCGCCTCGTCGGTGCGCTTGCTCGAGTTCGAGACATTGGCGGTAATCTGATCGAGCGCTGCGGCGGTTTCCTCGAGCGAGGCTGCCTGCTGTTCGGTGCGTTTCGACAGATCGCCGGCCCCGGAGGCGATTTCCCTGGTGCCTTCATCGATCGCCGTAATGGCAGCCGCGATCGCGCCCAGCGTCTGGTCAAGCTGGCGGATCGACATGTTGAAATCATGCCTTAGGCTCTCGAAATCGGGGGCGAACGGCTCTTCGATCTGGAACGCGAGATCGCCTGCCGCAAGCCGCTTCAAGCCGGCGGCAAGGCCTGAGGTCGCTGCCCGCAGCCGTTCGGCGGCATCCTCGTCAGCCTGTTTGCGGGCCGTGACACGCTCGGCTTCGCCCTGCAGGCGCGCTGCCTCGGCGTCTTGTTCGAGTTTCCTGTTGGCAATCGCCGCCTGGCGGAAAACTTCGACAGCCGATGCCATTGCGCCGATTTCATCGGTGCGGCCGATCGCGGTGCTTGAAATGGCCGTGTCGCCGCCGGCAAGCCTTTGCATATCGTTGGAAAGGGCGAGGATGGGTTTGGTGACGCTCTTGCGGGTCAGGAAATAAAGGCCGACGGCGAAGATTGCGGCCAAGGCCAGAATTGCTTTCAGAGCCATGCCCACCGAGGCCTTAACCTCAGCGCTACGCTTGGAAATCTCGTCTGATGTCGCCGTGATCTGATCGCCGGTCTGTTCCATTCCCGTTTCCAGCGCGGAAAACTGCGCCATGAAGTCGGGCAAGGCCTTCAATGCCGCCGCCGGATCCCGGCCGGCAAGATCGATAATTTTGGTGGCGCTTTCGACATAGGCGATGAGGGGAGGTTCGATGCCGGCAAGGATGGTTTTGGTCTTTTCGTCGGTGGCCAGCGCCCGGTTGGCGTCGATCATTTCCCGGAACGATGTCTTGTGCTCGGCTAGATCCGCCTTCACTGCCTCGGGGTCGATGCCGGCTGCCGGGTTGGACGCCAGCATGGCGGCCAGCACGTCGGCGCGCAGCGCGTCATGCATCATGTCGGCCTGCATGTGGTTGCGCAGAATTTGCGCTGACTGGGCGACATCGGCGCTGTTGGCCGAGAGGGTGGCGGCAGACCAGATGCCGACGCCGGTGGCGCCGCCCGCCAAGGCGAAAATCGCAACGCTTGCAATGATGATTTTATGCTGGATCGACGCCATAGCCGGGCTCTCACGTTAATGTAGAACTTGAGAGTATCGAAACATGCTTAATGATTTCTCAGCGAGGCGTCGCTAAGTCGCATAAAAAACAATAGGTTGTGGTGTTTGGCTTATTCGATGAGCGGTTGAGTTCGCGGCGGGATTGGCGGGGAGAAGGAGTGGGCTCGGGTGCGCGTTGGCAGGGAACCGGAATGAGAGAAGGGCGGAACGATCAGCCCTCATGGTGAGGAGGCCCGAAGGGCCGTCTCGAGCCACGGGGGCGGGTGGCTCTGCACCAACCGCAACATCTGTATTGTTGGAGCAACCGCGGTGGCCGGCCCCGTCCTTCGAGGCCCCTGCGGGGCGCCTCAGGTGAGACCGGAGAGAGGGCGCATTCGGGGTGGCCTTCAAGGGCAACCTACGCATCGACCGGGAAAAGCATAAAAACTGCCGGTCGCCTTCCGGAGAAAACATCGAGCGGCTTTCGGCCGTCCGCCGCGCCCAGCCTTTGTCGAGGAAGCTTGAGAGCAGCGCCTTGCCGAAGCTGCCGGCCAGATGGGCGCGTCTTTCGCTCCAGTCGAGGCAGGAGTCGCACCAGCTTAAAGAACAGCAGGACGGCAGCAATCAGGGAGTTGATGGACCGCCTGGGTCCTCGGACGGTTGGTACAAGAAGTCTGTCTGCATCACCCGCTGCACTCTGGTTGGATGTTACTCGTAAAGGGAATAACCAAAGGTGATGGAGCATAGGAGGGAAGGAGCGCGTCTTGGGTTGGCATGCTTACATCGACGAAAGCTACACACCTGATGGTGATGCTTACGTGATCGGCGGCTGCATCGCGACAGATCAGGATTGGGCCATTTTCTCTGCCGAATGGTGCTTGTTTACAGAGCGATTTGGCCGCCTTGATGCCCGCGGCCATCGGTATTTTCACATGGCCGAGATGGCGCACCGCTTGGAAGAGGTCGGCTTTTTCTATTCGGTCATAACCAAGCACGTACCTGTCTTTGTATCCGCTCGCTTCAACAGGTCAGAATTCAACCGCGCGGAATCGAATTTACATTCCAGGAACTGCGATAGAATGGGACCGGCAAAATTACTACTGGATCGCCTTACGGTGTCTTATGGACAAGTTCCATTTAGAACGGCCGCAGCTCGATCGAATCATTCCGCAGAATGAAGTAGTTCAATTTCATATGGACGAGACGTCAGACAGAAAATCCGTCGAGCGGATGTGGGCGGAGTACATCGCTCATCGACCGAACGATATTCGAGATCGTTACGCAGCAATTCCAGTTTTCGAAAACGACAAGCATGTTCCACCCTTGCAAGCGGCGGACTTTTGGGTTTGGTGGGTCCGGGAGTGGTGCGATATTGGGCAGCCGGATAAAATAGTGCGTCATGATTTTGGAGAGTTTGTAAAGCCAACCAAATGGCGGTCACCTCGCGCGACGATGGACATCGCGTTCACAGCAGAACAATTTTTGCCAACGCTCGAACGAATGGCAAAAAATCAGTCAGGAAGGAATGTAATCGTTCTGTCCGGCGGGCAGGATGCAGACCTTTGATCTGCGTTGCAGAAGCGGTGCCTCAAGCGAAGAGGGTCTCGCAGCTTCCTCTATCTGATCGACCGAGGCCTGATAAAAGCGACTCCATCCTTGCGCTGGATTTGCTCTACCCATCGACCGGGAAAAGCTTCAAAAACTGCCGGTCGCCTTCCGGAGAAAAGAGGATCGAGCGGCTTTCGGCTGTGCGTCGCGCCCAGCCCTTGTCAAGGAAATTGGAAAGCAGGGCCTTGCCGAGGCTGCCGGCGAGATGGGCGCGTCTTTCGCTCCAGTCGAGGCAGGAGCGGCAGAGCGGGCGGCGTGAGGATCTGAGGTTGCCGACATCGATGCCGATGCATTTGAGATCGCTTTCGCCCTTTTCCGTCAGCGCCAGGCCGTCTCCGACCGCATCGATCGCGCCTGAGGCAATCAGGCTGTCGAGCATGCGCACGCCGTAATCGCCGGCCAGGTGATCGTAGCAGATGCGCGCCTTGCGCAGCGCCGGCTCCTTCGGTCCCGGCCGATGGCGCAGATGGCCGCGTCCGGCGGCAAAACCCATCATGCTTTCGATCAGCCGGGCGACGGCCTCGTCGGCCAGCGTGAAATAACGATGGCGCCCCTGCTTGCGCTGGGCAAGCAGCCCGCCGGCTTCGAGCTTGGCCAGATGCGTGCTCGCCGTCTGCACGGTGATGCCGCCGACGCCGGCAAGTTCGGTCGCCGTCAGCGCCCGCCCGCCGGTCAGCGCCGCCAGCATGTTGGCGCGGGCGGGATCACCGATCAGCGCACCGATCTGCGCAATGTCTGGACCTTCCTTCATACTTCGATCGTAACCGAAGCATCGCCGTCAGGCAATGTGCGAAAAAGGATGAAGAGCAAAGGAGAAAACCATGATCACCTGCTTCATCCGTTATCAGATCGACCCTTTCAAGAAGGAGGCGTTTGCCGAATATGCCCGCAACTGGGGCCAGGCAATCCCGAAGAATGGCGCCGATCTGATCGGCTACTACGGCCCGCACGAGGGATCGGCAACGACCGCTTACGGCGTCTACAACATTGAAAGCCTCGCCGCCTACGAAGCCTATCGCGCCAGGCTGGCAGCCGACCCGCTCGGCCGCGAGAATTACGAATTTGCCAGACGCGAAGGCTTCATCCTTAGGGAAGACCGCATCTTCCTCAAAAATGTCTCCGCCCCTCACGCCAAGCTGGTGCTGCCATGATCGCCGTCATCTTCGAAGTCGTGCCCTATATGGGCGAACGCCACAAATATCTGGATCTCGCCGGCGAGTTGCGCTCGGAACTCGAAAAGATCGACGGCTTCATCTCGATCGAGCGTTTCGAGAGCCTGACGAACCGCGGCAAGCTCTTGTCGCTCTCCTTCTTCCGCGACGAGGCGGCGGTGAAGCAATGGCGCAATCTCGAGGCGCACCGGGCAGCCCAGCAGGCCGGCCGCGGCGGCATCTTCGCCGATTACCGCCTGCGGATCGCCAGCGTCGTCCGCGATTACGGCATGTTCGAACGCGACGAGGCGCCTGATGACAGCCGCAGGGTTCACGATGCGGCTTGATCCGGGCGGCGAGAGCTGCCGACAGGTAATGGCGTGCGAATTTGTGTCACCTCCCGGATTAGTTTTTGCCGGAGATGCTGGGTGTGTTGACAATGTGCCTTTCCGTGAAGGTATCTGCGCATGCCGCGCAACGGATATGGGGGGAAGCAGGTTGGAGGAACTGGAGGGCTTTTGGGCGCAACTGTCGGATGAAAGAACAGGATACTCAGTCATTATCGAAGATGACGGCGGGAAGGCCTATGCATATCTCTTGGATGCCGCCGGGGTGATGGTCAGCGATGTGTGGTTGTACAATCGCGGTCCCGCCCCTGAGACGGTGGATTGGAGCGACCCTTCAAAGCTGCCTTTTTCAAATCCGGCAGAATTCGTAAGCGATGTCGATTTCAAACCGATAGGGAGCACCTCCGAGCTGCTCGTTCAGTGGAAGCAATCTGCCGTTCGGCCGATTGAGGCGCACCTATGGGTGCGAGGACAACTATTCGCGATACTGCAACACGGGATCGGGCCTGGGAGGTCACGGCTCGCCGCCAAGGACGGCCCCTTGGCGAAGGTGTTGGAACTCTAGCTGGACGTCCTGGCCAGAGTGATCAACCGGTTCAGCGAGAACTGAAATAAACTCGTTCCACCGCCTGGCAGCCAGCCATGCGGCCAGCCGGCCCGACTGTCGGAGCAATAAATTCCCGAAATCGGCCATCGCTTCAGGCTTTGGTAACTAAGTTGGGTAACCATAACGGACAGTTAAGCGTAGAGCGTATGAGTGAGTATCAGAATGGCATCAGTTTTTCCGCTTGCCGACCTCAAGGCTTCCGTCAAGTCGGATACCCGGCAGGATTCCAGGCCCGGGTCTTGGGTTGACACGATCATCAAGGGCGATTGCGTCAGCGCCCTTGAAGCCTTGCCCAACCACTCCGTCGATATCATTTTTGCCGATCCGCCGTATAATCTCCAGCTCGGCGGAACGCTGCACCGTCCCGACCAATCGCTGGTCGATGCGGTCGATGATGAATGGGATCAGTTCGCCTCTTTCGAGGCCTATGACGCCTTCACCCGCGCCTGGCTGCTGGCCTGCCGCCGGGTGCTGAAGCCGACAGGCTCGATCTGGGTGATCGGCTCCTACCACAATATCTTCCGTGTCGGCGCCACGCTGCAGGATCTGAACTTCTGGATCTTGAACGACATCATCTGGCGCAAGACCAATCCGATGCCGAATTTCAAGGGCCGCCGTTTTCAGAACGCCCATGAGACGATGATCTGGGCAAGCCCCAACGCCAAGGCCAAGGGCTATACCTTCAATTACGATGCGATGAAGGCCGCCAATGACGATGTGCAGATGCGCTCGGACTGGCTGTTCCCGATCTGCAACGGCGGCGAGCGGCTGAAGGGCGAGGACGGCAAGAAGGTGCATCCGACACAGAAGCCGGAAGCGCTGCTGGCCCGCGTCATCATGGCCTCGACCAAACCGGGCGATATCGTGCTCGATCCCTTCTTCGGTTCGGGAACGACGGGCGCTGTTGCCAAGCGCCTCGGCCGCCACTTCGTCGGCATCGAGCGCGAGCAGGATTATATCGATGCGGCCTCGGCCCGCATTGCCGCCGTCGAGCCGCTGGGCAAGGCGGAACTGACTGTCATGACCGGCAAGAAGGCCGAAGTCCGCGTCGCCTTCAACGTGCTTGTCGAAAGCGGCCTGATCAAGCCCGGCCAGGTGCTGACCGACGCCAGGCGCCGCTACAGCGCGATCGTGCGCGCCGACGGCACCGTCGCCTCGGGCGGCGAGGCCGGCTCCATTCATCGTCTCGGCGCCAAGGTGCAGGGTCTCGATGCATGCAACGGATGGACCTTCTGGCATTTCGAAGACGGGCAGTCCCTGCGCCCGATCGACGATCTCAGGTCCGTCATCCGCAGTGATCTGGCAAAGGCGGAGTGAGCAGCGCCTCTACGGATCGAAACGACCTTCTTCCGATTTCCCTCCAGTTGCGGAAGAAGACCAAGGCGCCCGGGGTCAAACCCGGGCGTCTTCTATTCAAAAGTCCTGGTAATCGGTGACCTCGACCCTTGTGACGCGGCCTTCCGCGTTGAAGGTGATCGTCTCCTCGCCCTCGCGGATCAGCGGCTTGCCCGTCTTGCTGTGGGTGGCGCGCACCGGCCAGACCGATCGGCCGGAGAGCGGCGTCAACGTTTCCACCAGCGAATTTTCCGCCGTCTGATCGGGATAGTCGTCGAAGTAACGACGGAAGGCGGCCATGATCTCCGCTCGCCCGGCAAGGCTGCCGACGCCGTTCGAGACATAGGTGGCGTCCTCGGCGAAATAGGCCTCGATTGCGGGAAAATCGAGGGCGTTGATGGCGGCGTGGAAGCGTTCGATCTCTTCTGCGGGGTCGAAAGCCATGAGTTTCAGACCTTCAATCCGTAAGCGTCAAGATCGTGGCGGAGCTTCTCAGCGCCTGAAAACAGCACCGCATTCCAGCCGTAGGCCTTGGCGCCTTCGACATTGGCCGGCGCATCGTCGATGAAGATCGTTGCTGCGGGATCGAGGCCGAAGCTTTTCGTATGCGTCTCGTAGATCGCGATATCGGGCTTGATCAGGCCGACATCGCCGGAAACGGTGACGCCGCGCGGTAGGTTGAGGAAGGGGAAGCGGGCTTGCGCCTCGCGGAAGGTGTCGGAGGCGAAGTTGGTGAGCATCGTCACGTCGCGCCCTTCGGCGATCAGCCCTTCCATGATCGCGACGCTATCCTCGTAGGCGTGCGGCACCATCTCGTGCCAATATTTGCGGAAGGCGCGGATATGTTCCTCACGCGCCGGGTGCTGTTCGATCAGCAGCGCTTCGGCCTCCGCCCAGCTGCGGCCGCGGTCCTGCTCGATGTTCCAGTCATGGGTGCAGATATTGGCGAAGAACCAGTTGCGCTCGGTCTCATCAGGGATGAGGCGGGCGAAGGGAAGATGCGGATCGTAATGAATAAGGACTTTGCCGATGTCGAAAACGATATGTTTTATGCCGATGGTCATGGTCATCCCTTGGATGTTTTGAACGCGAGAGGAATAGCCGCTGCGATCGCTTTTTTCATGACGGTCGGCAAGGCCTGGGCTTCAAGATTTGTAACCGGCTCCCACCATCCGTCAGCGCCGATTTTCGTGGCGATCGCCGCGCGCCAGATCGAAAGCCTGAGCTCGAAATGGGTAAAGACATGAGTGACGGTGCCGCAAGCCTGCCAGGCCGCCTCGAAGGGCGCGGCCGCAGCCGAGGTTTCGCCGTCGATGCGCGCCGTCCACGCCGTCGTCGGCACCTCGGTCATGCCGCCGAGCAGGCCGCTGTCGATGCGCCGCCGTAACAGGATTTCGCCGTCACCAGTCACCGCGACGAAGGCTGCGCCGTATCGCACAGGCTTCTCCTTCTTCGCCGCCTTCACCGGAAAGAGCTCGGGATCGGAAAGCTTCAGCGCCTCGCAGGCGCCCCGGAAGGGACAGAGCGAACAGGCCGGCCGCTTCGGCGTGCAGATCGTCGCACCCAGATCCATCATCGCCTGGGCGAAATCGCCGGGCCGGGCCGCCGGCGTCAGCAGCGCCACCTTCTCCTTCATGGCGGGCTTTGCGGCCGGAAGCGGCGTTTCGATGGCATAGAGCCTGGAGATCACCCGCTCGACATTGCCGTCCATCACGGCCGCCTGCCGGTTAAAGGCGATGGCCGCGACGGCGGCGGCCGTATAGTCGCCGATGCCGGGGAGCGATTTCAGGCCCTCTTCGGTATCGGGAAAGGCGCCGCCATGCTCTTTCGCCACCGCTTCGGCGCATTTCTTCAGGTTGCGAGCCCGCGCGTAATAGCCAAGCCCCGCCCAGGCGGCCATCACAGCGTCGTTCTCGGCCGCGGCTAGATCGGTCACCTCCGGCCAGCGCTGCAGAAACTTCTCGAAATAGGGTTTGACCGCCTGCACCGTCGTCTGCTGCAGCATCACTTCGGAAAGCCAGACGTGATAGGGATCGGGTTTGATGCCGCGCGCCGCCATGCCGGGCGAGACACGCCAGGGCAGGTCGCGGTGGTGCCGGTCGTACCAGTCGAGCAGGGGCTTGGCGGAGGGCGTGTCGAGTGTAATGATCGTCATGATTTGCCGCGATGCGGGGAAGTGCCTATACTTGGCGAAGCAATGCCGCGCGATCAAGTCGACTGTGCGAATTGCCTGTGCGATTGGCAGGGGCGCCCAAGGGTTTCGATGAGTTATCCACGCAAAGGTGCAAAGCAGATCTCCGAGCTGGCGAACGGGCTGATCGATCCCGTGCTTGCGCGCCGCGCCGGCATCAACACGGCGCTGCTCGGCTCCTGGAGCGAAATCGCCGGCGAGGATTTCGCCGATTGCACCCGGCCGGAAAAGATCGCCTGGGCCCGCGGCGGCAACGAGGCCGGCGGCTTCCGCCCCGGTGTGCTGACGATCGCCTGCGAAGGCGCCCGCGCGCTGTTCCTCACTCATGCCCAGGGCGAACTCATCCAGCGCATCAACAGCTTCTTCGGCTTCGCCGCCGTCCATCAGATCCGCATCGTCCAGAAGCCGGTCTCTCAAGCCATCCGCCGCTCCCGCACCCCGCCACCGCTGAAGGGCGAAGCCGCCCGCAAGCTCGAAGGCATGATGGAGGGGATAGAGAACGACAAGCTGCGCCAGGCGATTCAGCGCTTGGGCACTGCGGTGATGGGAAAACGGGGGAATCAACGCTGATGAGCAAAACGCCCTATCTCCGCATGCTTAGTTTTTTGATCGTGCTTCGACAAGCTCGCGGGTAACAGCGAATTCCATCTTGCCCGAGACAGAGCTATAAGGCTCGCACTCTGTGATCGCATCAGCGATCAATGGGGCTGCGGTTTTTTCCCATTCGGATGGTGGAGTGCGGAAGTTGATGGATAAAAAGTCGGCAGATCCATCCTTGATGACCGCTACAACCAGGAAGCTATAAGCACTCGGCGCGTCCGCAGGCAGCTTTAGACATTTAAGCATCTGATTGAAAACAATACTACCGCTGTCTTCAGCGGCGAGCACGCTCTTGACGTTTATGGCCAATGCGACAGATGCAATAAGAACGTAATAGAGAAAAGTCTTAGTCAACGAATGCATTCAAATACCCCTCTGAATAATCGTCTGCTATACTTGTATAGCAGACGGGAGAAAAATCATGCTGGTCTTGCAGTTGCCCGCTGATATCGAAGTGCGGCTGATTGAGCTTTCGAGGCGTACCGGCCGCAGCAAGAGCTTCTATGCGCGGCAAGCCATCCTCGCGCATCTCGACGACCTCGAGGATGTCTATTTTTCCGAAAGACGCAGGGCGAGAGCGATACCGTGCCGCTGGCCGAGCTGTTGGCGCGTCATGGCTTGGACAACTGAGTTTCATCGAGCAGCCGATGTGAGGTGGGCCGCCGCCTCGATGTAATCCCGCAATTTTTGATCTATCGTCTTCCCGCGGTCACAATTCTTTGAAGGAAGTTGGTGAACCGTGGCTTGTGAGCGGCCGTCAGCCGTTATATCGCACAGTCACGCCGTCAATCTCATTACGTTATGGGGAATCCATGCAGATGTCCGAAATGCAACTGACGAAACGCCGCCTGCTCAGCGGTATCGCCATCGCCGCAGCTGCCGTAGCGCTTGTCGCCTGCAACGACAGCAAGGACGCTGCCGATGCTTCGTCCTCCGGCAAGACCATGGCTGATGGCACCAATGTCGACACCATGCAGACGGCGGCTACAGCGGCGACCGAAATGCCGGAGTCCGACGGCGATGTCGACATGGCCGAAGTGCTGAAGCCCGGCGCGCTGCCGGAGATGGCGCTCGGCAAGGCCGATGCTCCGGTCAAGATCGTCGAATATATGTCGATGACCTGCCCGCATTGCGCCCATTTCCACAACACCACCTTCGACACGATCAAGCAGAAATATGTCGACAGCGGCAAGGTGCAGTTCATCATCCGCGAATTCCCCTTCGATCCGCGCGCCGCCGCAGCCTTCATGCTTGCCCGCTGCAGCGCCGCCAATCCGGAACAGTTGAGCACGCCGGAACAGTATTTCCCGATGGTTTCGATGCTGTTCAAGCAGCAGCAGATCTGGGCCGCCGCCGATGATGGCCGCGCCGCACTGCTGCAGATGTCGAAGCTTGCCGGATTTACTGAGGATAGCTTCACGAAATGCTTGACGAACCAGAAGCTTCTGGATGAAGTGAATGCCACGCGGGAAAGAGGTTCCAAGGATTTTGGCGTCAACGCCACCCCGACTTTCCTGATCAATGGCAAGCGCTACTCTGGAGACATGCCGGTTGACACTTTGTCGAAGCTCATCGACAGCCTGCTCTGAACCGGATCGTTTCGATAGAACGGGCGACGGCGAAAGCCGTGCGCCCGTTTTTCGTTTTCAGCGCAGTTTGCAGGCGTGGCCCCCTCATCCGCCTGCCGGCACCTTCTCCCCGCTGGGGCGAAGGGGATTTGCCGCAGCGTCTCGATGCCCTCTTCTCCCCAGCGGGGAGAAGGTGCCCGTAGGGCGGATGAGGGGGCTTCCTGCCGTGGATATCTCCGCATGAAGTTCAACAAGCTGCGCCTGGTCGGCTTTAAATCCTTCGTCGAGCCGACGGAATTCATCATCGAGCGGGGGCTGACCGGCGTCGTCGGCCCGAACGGCTGCGGCAAGTCGAACCTTGTCGAGGCGCTGCGCTGGGTGATGGGCGAGAATTCCTACAAGAACATGCGCGCCTCCGGCATGGACGACGTGATCTTCTCAGGCTCGGGAAATCGCCCGGCGCGCAACACCGCCGAAGTGGCGCTCTATCTCGACAATGGCGAGCGCACCGCGCCTGCCGCCTTCAACGACAGCGACGAGATCCAGGTCACCCGCCGCATCGAGCGTGAACAGGGCTCGCTCTATCGCATCAACGGCAAGGAAAGCCGCGCCAAGGATGTGCAGCTGCTGTTTGCCGATGCCTCCACCGGCGCCCGCTCGCCGTCGATGGTCGGGCAGGGGCGTATCGGCGAGCTGATCCAGGCCAAGCCGCAGGCCCGCCGCCAGCTGCTCGAAGAGGCGGCCGGCATTTCAGGCCTGCATTCCCGCCGCCACGAGGCGGAGCTGCGGCTGCGCGCCGCCGAAGGCAATCTCGAGCGCCTCGACGACGTCACCTCGCAGCTCGAAAGCCAGATCGAGAGCCTGAAGCGGCAGGCCCGCCAGGCGAACCGCTTCAAGACGCTGTCTGCCGATATCCGCGCCCGCGAAGCGATGCTGCTGCATATCCGCTGGGTGCAGGCGAAGGAGGCCGAGGCCGAGGCCGACAGCGCGTTGAACCAGGCGACCTCAGTCGTCGCCGAAAAGGCGCAGATGCAGATGGAGGCGGCGAAGAACCAGGGCATTGCCAGCCTGAAGCTGCCGGAACTGCGCGAGGGCGAGGCGCGCGCCGCCGCCGCCCTGCAGCGCCTGCAGATCGCCCGAAGCCAGCTGGAGGAAGATGCCGGCCGCATCCTGCGCCGCCGCGACGAGCTGACCCGCCGCCTCGCCCAGCTTGCCGAGGATATAAGCCGCGAGCAGCGGCTGGTGGCCGACAATGCCGTCATCCTTGCCAAGCTCGATGCCGAAGAGGCGGAAATTGCAGAAATCCTCGCCGATTCCGGCCGTTATGCCGAGGAAACCCGCGAGGCCTTCGAGGAAGCGGCGGCAAAACTGGCCGACAGCGAGCGCATCTTCACCCAGCTGACGGCCGAGCGTGCCGAGGCGGCTGCCGGCCGCAACCAGCTGGAGCGCGCCATCCGCGATCTCGCCGACCGCCGGATGCGCCTCGAACGCCAGATGGACGAGGCCAACCACGAATTGTCAGCCATCGGCGAGAAGATATCAGGCCTGGCCGATCCCGACGAAAAACGCGCCATCGTCGAGGCCGGCGAGATCGCCCTTGCCGATGCCGAAGCCGCCGTCCAGCTGGTGGAACAGGCGCTGACATCAGCCCGCCAGACCGAGGCGCTGTCGCGCGCGCCGGTCGATCAGGCCCGTTCGAGCCTGAATGCGCTGGAAACCGAGGCGCGGACTATTTCTCGCATGTTGGCCGCCGGTGCGGCCGCCGGCAAATTTCCCCCGGTTGCCGATGAGTTGAAGGTCGATCGCGGCTTCGAAACGGCGCTGGGTGCCGCCCTCGGCGACGATCTGGAATCGCCGCTCGATGCCGAGGCGCCGGCCCATTGGTCGGACAATGGCGATGGTGCCAGCGATCCCGCACTGCCATCCGGTGCAACACCGCTGCTCGATCATGTCCGCGCGCCGGCGGCACTCACCCGCCGCCTGCGCCAGATCGGCCTGGTCGCGGAAGCGGAGGCGCAGTCGCTGATGGCGGCGCTGAAAACAGGCCAGCGGCTGGTGACGAAAGAGGGCGCGGTCTATCGCTGGGACGGCCACGTCACCGGCGCCGATGCCCCGAGTGCCGCGGCCCTGCGCCTTGCCCAGAAGAACCGCCTGGCCGAACTCGAAGGCGAAGCCGCCCTGGCCCGCGACGTGCTTGCCGAAGCCGAGGAGCGGCAGGCAGCGGCGGCCGAAGCGATCCGCGCCGAGGAGCGCCGGCTTGCCGAAGCGCGTGACATGAGCCGTCTGTCGGCGCGTCATCTCACTGAGGCGCGCGAGGCGCTTGTTGCCGCCGAGCGTGCCTCCGGCGATCTCATCCGCCGCCGCGATGTCGTCAGCGAGGCCGCCAGCCAGCTGCGCACGCAGCTGGAAGAGATCGCTATCCAGGAAGAAAATGCCCGCATCGAGCTGGAGGACGCGCCTGATCTCACTGCGATCGACGAGCGGCTGCGGTTCCAGCAGGCGGAAGTTGCGACCGATCGCGGCGCGCTGGCCGAGAGCCGCGCCCGCCACGAAAGCCTGGCGCGGGAAAACGAGGCCCGCCAGCGCCGCATCCTGGCGATCGGCCAGGAGCGCGAGACCTGGCGCCAGCGGGCGGCAAGCGGCGAAGATCATGTCGCCACGCTCCGCGAGCGCGAGGAAGAGGCGCGGGAAGAGGCAGCCGAGCTCGAACTGGCGCCGGATGAATTCGACGACAAGCGCCGCGCTCTGCTCAACGAATTGCAGAAGGCCGAGGAGGCGCGCCGACAGGCCAGCGATCTTCTGGCCGAGGCCGAACGCATCCAGCGCGAAGCCGATCACAAGGCGACGACGGCACTGTCGGAACTTGCCGAATGCCGTGAACGCCGCGGCCGCGCCGAGGAGCGCCTCGTCTCCGCCCGCGAGAAGCGGCAGGAAAGCGAAGGCCGCATCCGCGAGGTCCTGAACGTCGCCCCGCACGAGGCGCTGCAGCTGACCGGGCGCCCGACCATGCAGGCTCTACCCGATCCGCGCGAAGTCGAGCGCGAGCTGGAACGCCTGAGGATCGAGCGCGAGCGGCTCGGCGCCGTCAACCTGCGCGCCGACGAGGAACAGAAGGAGCTGAGCGAGAAGCTCGAAGCGCTGATCAAGGAACGCGACGACGTCATCGATGCGATCCGCAAGCTGCGCGGCGCCATCCAGAGCCTCAACCGCGAGGGCCGCGAGCGGCTGATCGCCGCCTTCGATATCGTCAACGCCCAGTTCCAGCGGCTGTTCACCCACCTTTTCGGCGGCGGCACCGCCGAGCTGCAGCTGATCGAATCCGACGATCCGCTGGAAGCCGGCCTCGAAATCCTCGCCCGTCCGCCCGGCAAGAAGCCGCAGACCATGACGCTGCTATCCGGCGGCGAACAGGCGCTGACGGCGATGGCGCTGATCTTCGCCGTCTTCCTCACCAATCCGGCGCCGATCTGCGTGCTCGACGAAGTCGACGCGCCGCTCGACGACCACAATGTCGAGCGCTACTGCAATCTCATGGACGAAATGGCGGCCTCCACCGAAACCCGCTTCGTCATCATCACCCACAATCCGATCACCATGGCCCGCATGAACCGCCTCTTCGGCGTCACCATGGCCGAGCAGGGCGTCTCCCAACTGGTCTCCGTCGACCTGCAGACCGCCGAGCGCCTGCGCGAGATTGCTTGAGGCTCTGCGGGAGCCACGGAAACGCTCTATTTCTACAGCTGATATCGGCCGCGCTCTTCAATGAGTGCTTCGATACGATTGCGCCGTGCGACGGCCATTGCGATCAAAGGCGTGACAAGAACCGCTAGCGCCAAGCTTGCAACCGAAAGCGCAAGCAGCCACCGTCCCAACTGCCTCACCAGGGATGCAAGATCGGCAGAGAGCCAGTCCATCTCGGGGGCAGTATGACCATTGGCGGAGACCCAATCCCGCATGATCGCCATGCGCTCGCGGTGAATGTCTGGATGTAAATCCTTCACGTCTTCGATCCGGCTGAGGAAATCCGAGGCGTCGCCAGCCTCGCCCTCAAGATAGGCAATCTGCGCAAGGGTATAGGCCGCAAGCGAAGGATCGACGGTCACTTTCCCGACAGAGGAGGCGGTATTCTTTTCCGCAGCGATCGAACCACGAAGATTGAGAGCCAGACCCTGGAATCCGTCTGTGTTGGGCTGCGGAATATTTCCGGGCGCGACGGTTGATCCATCGGCGGCCAGTTTCAACTTTGAACGCAGAAGCTGCGAGAATTGCTGGGGTAACGCTTCACGGCGCGAGTGCTGTGCAAGCTGAACATTTTGCAGAGCCAGGCATGCCAGGAAAGCCACCGCCGTGAAAGCGCCTAGATATCCTGACCGGCGCGTCGCAAGAACAATCGCGACAATACAAGCCGGATATTTGAGCCAGTTGAGTGCGACGGACCAGCCCGTCCAGTCCCGCACACCGACGATGACAGCAACTCCATCCTGCTGCGCATAATCGGCCGTATTTCCCGCAAGCGCCACAAAATGGAAAGCCGTATTTTTTTCAGCATCGGGCAGCCAGACCCAATAGGAGGCCAAAGCTGAAAGCGCGGCGAATGTCAGGAGACTGAGGGATACTAAAAGATAGGTGCGTGCGCGGGAGGCGATTGCTTCAATCGCACGCTCGCCATTTGCAACGGAAGGCGATTGAACCGACTTTCTGGCAATGCTGGTGCCAAACAATCTACCCGCTTTCTTCAATGCATCCGGCAGCCTGGCCCGGCGATGTTCCAGCTCGCGCTCGATCGAGGAAACCCTGCGGCTCCGGCGAGCGACCAACCAGCTGACCCCGTTCGTCAAAGGAGCTGCAATTCCAAACAGCAGGCCTGCCAAAAGTAACAGATATGCCTTCTGCGATTGGGCGGCATTGTCGACGATGAACTTCTTGCGAGCCTCCGGACCAAAGCCGCCGGATGCGAGCGTAAAGTTCCGTATCGCCTGAAAGCGGGCGCGCTCGAAATTATTCTGAGCGACGCCGCTTGCCTCCAGCCTATCAAGTGCAGCCGCGGCAGCGGCGGCATCGCCGCGAAGGGCCGCCACTTGCGCCAGGAAGTAAGGTGCGATTTTCGTATCGGCGCCCGCATCGGCGCTTGCCTGGTCGGCGTTGGAAGGGAGTTCGGAAAGGCGGATCACCCTATATTTGGCATAGGTCTCCCGGACGCCGACATGCCTGGAGAGGTCGAAAATCAGTGCGAAAATAAGAGGGCTGGCCAAGACGCCGACGGCAACAAAGGCAATGATCGCGCGGCGAGAAAGCGGCGCGTGGAAAGCCACGGCAATGAATGCGAACAGTGCAAGCGCATAGGGGGCGAAGTACAGGGACTGGCCGAACAATCCCCATGGGATCAGAAAAAATGCAGCGGTCAGGCCAGCGAAAAACCAACGTCTTTTGATGATGGTGAAAACGGTCGCAAGCGCCAGGATGGCAGATATCATTTGCGCCGGCTGGGCGAACGGTATCGAGCCGACGGGAACTGAAGACACCGCTGATTTGACGTTGGCTAGCGCCAGTGCATTGGTGAAGGCATCGAGCACGTAGATCGAGCCATCCAGCATCCTCAGATCATTCGGATCAGATGGTCGCGTGCACGCTGCTGCAAAGAGCAGCATGAAGGCGACGAAAGCAAATCCCTGGGCAATAAACGACAGCATGCCGGATCGGCGATCCAATCCGGCATGCTGTTCGTCAATTATGTGGTCGGTGAGTTTTCCCGCCGCGGAGCCGGAGGCACGTGGAGACGAGGTTGCGCCGAGCACCCGCCTCCCAAAAGCCGAAGCGTCAGCCACGGGTGGCCCCGGCCGCCTTGACGCCGGACAGCATCTCGCCGCGAAGTCGTTCCAGCTCGCCAATCGCCTGACGACGATCCGTTGCGCCCTTCTCGTGGACATCGCGAACGTCGGTCAGCGTGAGCAGGATCTTCTCATGGACGTGCTGAAGCGTTTCGACATCGACGACAAGACGCTGGTTGGATTTCGCCGTCGCCACCGAATTCTGGTGCAGAAGTTCGGCATTCCTGCGCATGATGGCGTTCGTCGCATTGTCGATCGTGTCTGCCAATGCGACGGCGCTTTTCTGCTCGTCCAGGGTCAGGGCCAGCATGAAGGCGCGTTTCCACGCCGGTAACGTCAACTGGCGGATCGTCTGGAACTTGTCGACGAGCGCGAGATTGTTTGCCTGGATGATGCGAACCATCGGCAGGGTCTGCATGGCCGCATGCTGAAGGACGCGCATATCATCCGCGCGCTTCGAAAGCTGCTGACGGTTCGCTTCGAGGACCGCGAGATATTCGCTCGAGGCAAGGTCGCCGGATGCGTTATTCTGGCGGCCGATCTCGGCTTCCATGTCATGAAGCCGCAGTTCGATGGCTTCGACATGCTTGCCGAGCGCGGAATACTCTGTGCGAACGCCCTCGTACATCAGCTGATAGTCATGGTTCCGCTGCGACAGCGTCTGAGCCGTCGTCTCGATCTGCGCAACTAGCTTGTCGACCTGACCTTTGACGGTATCGAACCGAGCGATGGCGCGTTCCTTCGATCGCGCAAGCCGCTTCAAAAGCCCGCCGATGACCGGAATTCGGCCAGCCGAGTTGTCGAGTGACGACAGATTGAACTGTTGCGCGGCGAGCACGATCTCGTTCAACTGAGCCCCGGTGTCGTCGAGGTCCGTCGCTCGCGCCGTGCGAAGAATCTCGTCGGCATATTGCGATGAGCGCTCGGCGACTTCCTGGCCGAACAGCTGGATGGAGAGCGCCGACGACAACTCGATGGTGGCTGCCAGACGCGCGACTTCCGGATCGACTTGGCGGTCGCCGGCGACCGCAATTGATGTGTCTTGCAGTGGCAATGCTGCGTTGATCATTCTTGTCCAACCTTCTTCAGGAAGCCTATGAGATTGCGGTGTGCATCAAGAAACGCGGTTACGACGGAGCTGCGAGGGGCGATAGCTTCCCCATGAATGATCGCCAGCGCGTTTCGTTGCCAAAGAGGCAGCAACAGCGTTTCGATGTCGGTAAATCGGTCGAGCAACGAAGCAAGCACACTTGCGGACAGCTCGATCTGCTGGAGCGTCAACGTGTTGGCTGCTTCCATCGCCATGATGTTGGAAAGACGCCGCTCAAAGCGGGCGACGAGAGACAGGTCGGAGCCGTCCGACAGGGAAACAAGCAACTTGGCATCGGAGATCACACGGGCAAGACGCCGCTGTTCGTCGATGAGCTCTAACCGGGTTCTGTCGAGGATTTCCCGTATGCGCACCCCGGCCTGCGCCGCCCGGCTCAGCTGCCGGAACAGATCGGCGACCCTGTGGCTGGCAAGTTCGAACTCCAAGCGGGCCTCGACGTCTGCGCCGGTGAAGCGGCCGATCAGGCCCTGCTTTCGCAACATCTTCTGGAGGTCGACCTCCTCCAGCATCTCGATCAGTTCGTTCGCCGAGCTGCGGATGTCGCGCGCCGGGGCCGAACTCAGGAGGTTGCCATCCATCCTTGGCGAGCGAGCCGCCATATCAAGGACTGCAATCGCGTCGTCATCGATCACCGCAGATCGAGCAGGCCGCTCTTCCGCACTGTCCGGAACTGGATAAGAATGATTGGTGCCAAGGGCCATCGCAATATTGGGCTCGGAGAATTCAAGTCGTCACACGACAATGTCAGCTGAATATTGAAAATAGAATGAATTCGGTCATGCGCCTTTTACGGGTGGCGAAAATGTCAGCGCTCTGCCGCCCAAGCCCAGACGCAATTTCAGCAAATGTCCGGGCGGTTTTGCGCCCGGAAATTGCGTAAAATCAAACGCCGAGCAATAAACACCAAAAAAGGTCGGCTCTCTTGCCGTTCCTACCCCATTTGGGTGATGCTCTTTTCGCTGACTTGCATTAGAAGTTGTTTCAACGCAACCTGAACGCCTTGCTGAAAAGCGGGTGATCAAGGCGCGGGATTTTCGAAATTGCGTGCGGTTTTCCGGGCAGAGGGCAAGAGCCGGAAAGCTTAAGGCAGTTCCAGCAGGGCGCGAGCGATTTTCCTTTCGAAAAGCGTGCGGCAGCTTTCGCCGGATTTGCACGAAAACAAAGCGATAGGGCGTTTCCCCGAAAAGATGAAGGTGGGAAATGCGCTGGGTTGAGGGACCCCCCGTCCGGTTTTCCTGGCCGGACGGAAACAAGGCTTTGCGGGACATGTTGCAGTCCCGCAAAGCTTTTTTTATGCCGTCTTCCCTGTCGGCGACGGTTTCAATCGTTTCATTCGCCGCACCGCCAAAGATTTATTGTGCAATGCAACATTCTGCCGCATTTGTCGATTTTCATTTCAACACCAACGGATTAAGCTAATCGCGGTTTGGTGTTGGGGGGAAGATGACCAAGTGGGTCTATACGTTCGGCGACGGGCAGGCTGAGGGCCGGGCGCGCGATCAGGAGATTCTGGGCGGCAAGGGCGCCAATCTCGCGGAAATGTGCGCCCTTGGGCTCCCCGTTCCGCCGGGACTGACGATCGTCAGCGCTGCCTGCAACACCTATTACAAGAACGGCCGCCATATCGACGACGGGCTGAAGCAGCAGGTGCGCGCCGGCATATCCGGTATCGAGGCCGTCACCGGCCGCCACTTCGGCTCCGTCAGCCAGCCGCTGCTGTTGTCGGTGCGCTCCGGCGCCCGCGTTTCCATGCCTGGCATGATGGACACGGTGCTCAATCTCGGCCTCAACGACGAGACGGTGCAGGCGCTCGGCCACGATGCCGGCGACGCGCGTTTTGCCTGGGACAGCTATCGCCGCTTCATCCAGATGTATGCCGATGTCGTCATGGGCCTCGGCAACGACGCCTTCGAGGAAATCCTGGAAGACGAGAAGGCGAGGCTCGGCCACGAATTCGATACCGAACTCAGCGCCACCGAATGGCAGCATATCGTTTCGCTCTACAAGCGGCTGATCGAGGAGGAGCTCGCGCAGGAGTTTCCGCAGGATCCCGAAGTTCAGCTCTGGGGCGCGGTCGGTGCGGTCTTTTCCAGCTGGATGAGTGCGCGCGCCGTCACCTATCGCCAGCTCCACAATATTCCGGAAGGCTGGGGCACGGCGGTCAATATCCAGGCAATGGTCTTCGGCAATCTCGGCAATGCCTCGGCGACAGGCGTTGCCTTCACCCGCAACCCCTCGACCGGCGAGAGGGCGCTTTACGGTGAATTCCTCGTCAATGCCCAGGGCGAGGATGTTGTGGCCGGCATCCGCACGCCGCAAAGCATCACCGAGGAGGGACGGATTTCCTCCGGGTCCGAAAAACCCTCGATGGAAAAGCTGATGCCGGAGGCCTTCCGCGAACTCCTCCGCATCTGCACCGAGCTCGAGATTCACTATCGCGACATGCAGGATATCGAATTCACCATCGAGCGCGGCCGGCTGTGGATGCTGCAGACCCGCTCGGGCAAGCGCTCGACCCGGGCGGCGATGAAGATCGCCGTCGATATGGTCGATGAGAAAGTGATCACCGAGGAGGAGGCGGTGCTGCGCATCGAACCATCCAGCCTCGATCAGCTGCTGCATCCGACGATCGATCCGCGCGTCACCCGCCAGGTGATCGGCACCGGGCTGCCGGCCTCGCCGGGGGCGGCCACCGGCGCCATCGTCTTCACCGCCGAAGAGGCCGTCGAGGCGGAATCCGAAGGCCGCAAGGTCATTCTGCTCAGGGTCGAGACCAGCCCTGAGGATATTCACGGCATGCATGCCGCCGAAGGCATTCTGACGACGCGCGGCGGCATGACCAGCCATGCGGCGGTGGTTGCCCGCGGCATGGGCATCCCCTGCGTCGTCGGCGCCGGCACCATGCGCATCGATCAACGCAACGAGCGGCTGCTCGGCGTCGGCGTCACGCTCAAGAAGGGCGATATCATCACCATCGACGGCTCGGCCGGCCAGGTGCTGAAGGGCGAGGTGCCGATGACCCAGCCGGAGCTGTCGGGCGATTTCGGCCGCATCATGGGTTGGGCCGACCGCGCCCGGCGCATGACGGTGCGCACCAATGCCGATACGCCGGCCGATGCGCGCGCCGCCCGCTCCTTCGGCGCCGAGGGTATCGGCCTCTGCCGTACCGAACATATGTTCTTCGAGGGCGAGCGCATTCACGTGATGCGCGAAATGATCCTGGCTGTGGACGAGAAGGGCAGGCGGCTGGCGCTCGACAAGCTGCTGCCGATGCAGCGGCTGGATTTCACCGGCCTCTTCACAGTCATGCACGGCCTGCCGGTGACGATCCGCCTGCTCGATCCGCCGCTGCACGAATTCCTGCCGAAGACTGATGACGAGGTCGCCGAGGTCGCCTTCGCCATGGGCATGGAACCATCCGCCCTTCGCCAGCGCGTCGATGCGCTGCACGAGTTCAACCCGATGCTCGGCCATCGCGGCTGCCGGCTGGCGATCTCCTATCCCGAAATCGTCGAGATGCAGGCCCGCGCCATCTTCGAGGCGGCGGTGGCCGCGGCCCAGGAGACCGGGGCGGCCGTCGTGCCGGAGATCATGGTGCCGCTGGTCGGCCTGCGCTCCGAACTCGATTACGTCAAGGCGCGGATCGACGCGGTGGCCGGCAATGTCATGAGCGAGGCCGGCATGAAGATCGATTATCTCGTCGGCACGATGATCGAGCTGCCGCGCGCCGCCCTTCGCGCCCATGTGATCGCCGAAGCCGCCGAATTCTTCTCCTTCGGCACCAACGACCTGACGCAGACCACCTTCGGCATCTCCCGCGACGATGCCTCGGCCTTCATCCCCACCTATCAGCGCAAGGGCATCATCGAGCACGATCCCTTCATCTCGCTCGATTTCGACGGGGTCGGCGAATTGATCAGCATCGCCGCCGAACGCGGCCGGCGCACCCGCAACGACATGAAGCTCGGCATCTGCGGCGAACATGGCGGCGACCCGGCCTCGATCCGCTTCTGCGAAACGATCGGCCTCGATTATGTCTCCTGCTCGCCGTTCCGCGTGCCGATCGCCAGGCTGGCGGCGGCGCAGGCGGTGATTTCAGGCAGTCTGAAAGACCGCGCGGGCAAATAAGAGCCGGGCAGCCAGGGTTTAATGATGATGCCGCCAGTGATCGCGGTAGATATAAGGCCCGTTCAGATCCCAGGCCATGCTCTGCATCAACTCCGCACTCTGCGCCCGCGATTCCGCCCGCCGGTCGAGATCGATGCGCTGCAGGCAGGTGGCAAAACCATCCGTGCCGCGGCGGAAGCCATAGCCGAGGCACCGCTGCTCATCCGCCGCCCGCCGCTCCTCCGGCGTCATCGTCTGGCAGGCGGAAAGGCTGGCGGCGAGGGTGGTTATGACGGTGATGAGGAAGGGAACGCGCATTGGTGTATTCCTTGAGGCATAGCTCCCCTGAGGAAAGTCCTTTCAGCGGATGCCGTCAAGCGAGTGATATCCGGCGGTCGCCGAGATCGGGTCGATGGCGTGACCGGTGTGCCGTGTGGCCCCCTCATCCGCCCTACGGGCACCTTCTCCCCGCTAGGGGAGAAGAGGGAATCGAGACCTCGCGACACATCCCCTTCGCCCCAGCGGGGAGAAGGTGCCGGCAGGCGGATGAGGGGGCCGCACGCACCGCCTCTCCTCCCTCGTTCCTGTGCTTGTCACAGGAATCCAGTGCGCCCAAGGCTTTGGGCGCGGAATACTCTTTGCCGTCGCATCAGTCATTCACCGCGCCGACGCGCGGTGGCTGGATTCCTGTGACGAGCACGGAATGAGGGAGGCTGTGGCGGACGTTCTCACGCCGCCCCAGCCGGATCCCCAATCGGCAGCAGGGCCGGATCAAGCGGCTTATCCCCAGGGTTCTTCGTATCGGCCGGATCCTGCGCCGGCGTCAGCGGCGGTTTTTGTTGGATGGGGTCGGGAATGCCGGGGGTCGGCGTGGGGCCGCGCGGTGTATCGGCATTGGGTGTCGGGATCGGGTCTTTGTTGGGCATGATCGCCTCCTTTTCGAAAAAAGGAACGGCATCGTCCGCATATGGTTCCACTTTCGCAGCCGGGCATTCCTCTGTATGAGGGGGCGCGCAAATATTGGAACGAGCATGGCCATCCGCGATCGATTTTCGAAGAAACTGAGCTGTCCGCAATGCGGCAATGAGGGCTTTGCCGAAGCCTCTGAGATCGATGATCCCAAGCGCAAGCACCCGGATTTCAACGTCGATCAGCTGCCGCGCGGCTTCGGCGTGCAGCGGCCTTCCAATCACCAGGAAAACTTCATGATCAAGTGCGAATGCGGGCGCAAATTTCCCTTCCGCAGCGTTGCGGAAGCCGCGGCCGAGCGCCGCTGATATGATGATCTAGAACTAGATCCGCTCCAGCAATTCGATAAAAGCATCGGCGAAACGCACCAGCGGCGCGGTCTCTTCGTCGGGCGCCTGCATGCGGATCTCGGTGCCGTTATCGTCGAGCAGCGCCAGCACGACGCGCATCTCCTGGCCGTCACCCGGAATGCGCAGCACGGCGATGCGGCGGCAATCCTGGACGAGGCCTCCGGCCGGAAGGTCGAACAGTAGTTCGCCGCCGGAGCGTGCCGCTGCCCGGCGCACCGCCTCGCAGAAGCCGGCATCGCCGCCGGCATAACCTTCGAGCGAAAGTTCGAGCTCGAGCAGCTCCATCGGCAGCATCGGCTCGGACTGGTGGTCGATCCCGCCAAGCGCAGACGCCTGCGGCCTTGCTGCAATCTCGGGTGAAATCATCCCGTCTCTCCTCTGCATCTGGAGATGAAACCGCGGCAGAATGGCCTTTTTTTGACATATCAGCAAGGGCTTATGAAGCAACCGCCGATTCGTCATGGCCTTCGCCGTGGATTCCAACGCATTGCCTCAGACAATAGTTTCAATTTAGCCGAATCTTGCCCCAGATCCGGATGATTTTAGGCCGGGCCGGCCTAAAATCTGAATCCGGATCTAAATCAAAGAATAGAGCATGATGTCGTCCGAAAACCGCTTCACACTTTTCGGCATCATGCTCTAAACAGGGTTGTGGCGATTTGCGTGGTCGAGGACGCGGGCGCTGACGAGCAACCGGTAAGTTTGATGGCCATCCGTTTCGACCGTCCCGTTTCCAGCGCCGCCCGCTTTTCGCGGCTGCTCGGGGCGTTTTCGCTGGTTCTGGCGCTGGCGGTGCTGATTGCCCATCGCTTCGGCGGGCTGGCCACCCCCTATCTCGTGCTGCTGCTGATTGCCGCCGCCGGCTGCGCGCTGCTGGCGGCGATGCTCGCCGCGCTCGGGCTGCGCAGCCTCTGGATGACAGGGGCCGAAGGCGGGCTGGCGGCGCTCGCCGCCCTGATCTATGCCGCCTTTCCGCTTGGCCTCGGCGCCCTTGCCGCCGAGCGTTATATGACGCTGCCTGACATTCACGACGTCTCCACCGATCCGGCCTCCGCTCCGGACTGGCTGTCGCCACCGCACGCCGATCAGATCTGGCTGAAGCGCAACGCCGAGGTGACGCCCGAGGATCGCGAAAAGCAGATATCAGCCTATCCCGAACTCACCGGCCGGCGTTATGAGGGCGCGCTCGACCGGGTGCTGGAAGCGGTGCGCAAGGTTGCCAAGCAGAGCGGCTTCACGATCGTCAAGACATCAGGTACCACCGAGCCGGACCGCGACCCCGAGGACAAGCCGGCAAAACCTCAGCCCGGCGACGACGCCGTTACCGATGCGCCCGGCATCATCCCCGTGCCGACGCCGCGCCCCTATGACGACGATGTCGCCAAGCTGATCCGCGGCGCCAACGGCGTGACGCTGCAGGGCACCACCCGCACGCTGATCCTCGGCCTGCGCTTCGATTTCATCATCCGGCTGCGCGAAGAGGCCGAAACCACCTTCGTCGACATCCGCGTCGCCTCCCGCTACGGCCAACACGACCTCGGCTTCAGCGCCGCAATCGCCGGCGATTATTTGAAGGCGCTGGATGCGGAACTGCTGGGGATTGCGGGTGGGTGAGCCGCGGTGCCGCCGCAGGCGGCAGCAATCGATCCGGCGAATCGATTGCAGCGGCGAACGCCCTGAGCCCAAGCGAAGGGCCGGGATAGGGTGCGGCAGGTTCGACGCCCGTACCGGTGCCGCCGCAGGCGGCAGCAATCGATCCGGCGAATCGATTGCAGCGGCGAACGCCCTGAGCCCAAGCGAAGGGCCGGGATAGGGTGCGGCAGGTTCGACGCCCGTACCGGTGCCGCCGCAGGCGGCAGCAATCGATCCGGCGAATCGATTGCAGCGGCGAACGCCCTGAGCCCAAGCGAAGGGCCGGGATAGGGTGCGGCAGGTTCGACGCCCGTACCGGTGCCGCCGCAGGCGGCAGCAATCGATCCGGCGAATCGATTGCAGTTGCGAACGCCCTGAACCCCAAGCGAAGGCCCGGAATAGGGTGCGGCAAACTCGGCCTGCTATCACGGCACACCAGCTAAAATTTTAGCGAGAACGCTACCCCAACCTCCCTCATTCCTGTGCTCGTCACAGGAATCCAGTGCGCCCAGGTCCCTGGGCGCGGGAGACTCCTTGGCTGATAAGAGTCAATCACCGCGCAGAAGCGCGGTGGCTGGATTCCTGTGACAGGCACAGGAATGAGGGAGGAGAAGTGGGCGAAAACGCCTTAGGCCCAAAGCAAAGGGCCGGGATAGGGTGCGGCAGACTCGGCGACCTACGGCCGCAACCTCTCGATTCCCTCTTCTCCCCAGCGGGGAGAAGGTGCCCGTGGGGCGGATGAGGGGGCCGGCGAAGCCGGTCTTTCCTTACAACGACAAAGCGGGTTTCAACCGCGCTCGCGTCGGCATGGCGGATGAGAGGGCGTGCCGTGTGGCCCCCCCATCCGACCCTTCGGGCCACCTTTACCTGGGTCGAGCCACGTGTCTCGACCCGTCCTTCGGACCCCCGCTGGGGAGAAGAGAACACATGCCGCAGCCTCTCCGTTCCCCCGCTCGCTCTCGCTGGGCTCGACCCCGGTAAGGTTAGGGTGAGGGGCAGCTATCCGCGCAAACCGACAGGCACCCCTCACTCCACCACCAACCACCCCGTATACCGCACCACCAACCCCGTCAGCCGCCCGCCGATCTCCACGTGAAAGTGGAACCGCCCATCGCGCTCCTCCTCATACGTATCCCCGCCAGGCGCCAGAAACATCGGCAGTGGAATCCCGCAGAACCGCCAGCCGCGCACGACGAGCCGCAGCTTCTCCCCATCCGGCACCAGCGCCATCAGCACCCGGAACGGCCCAAACACCTCGGTGAGCAGATGCCGGTCGCGGCCCTTTCCCTCGACCTGCCAGCTGCGGAACACCGTGCCGCCGAAATCCCGCGTCCAGATCTCCTTGTCGCCATCGGCAACGAAACGCACCGTGACCGGCACATCCTCGCCCGCCTTGGGAAAGCCGATCACCCCGGCGACGATCCTGGCCAGCAGCCCGCCGCCGCGCTCGATCCGCGCCCGGCCGGAGGCGAGGCGGGTGCCGCCGGCATGGATCGCGGCGAGGGCCGGCGGCAGCCGCTCCCAGGCGCTGCCGAGAATCCGCCGGTAAAGCGGCAGACAGGTCTCCTCGTTTTCCATCCGGATGCCTGTCGTGATCTGAAAACGCCGGAAGGCCGCTTCGAAATCTTCAAGCTGCAATTCCCCCGCCGCCGGTCGCGCACCATTCTCCGGCCGTACACCGCTCAGCAGCCGGCGAACCAGCGCGTCGACGCCGATGATGGGAATGAACGGCCCGTCATCACCTTCGGCAATCAGATGCCAACCGCAGGACAGCCGCTTTCCCGCGTGATCGATGCCACTGATGCGGACGAACATGCCGCCGCGATGTTCGCCGATCGCGAAAGCGTGGCTGGCGCGCTGTAGCAGCCGTGCAATCGGCAGCAGCGATGGCAGCAGCCGGAGGTGGACGAGCCTTGCCGAGAAGCTGAGCAAGCGCTGCAGCGGCTGCGGCTCCGTTCCGACCCCGGTGAAGCTAGATTTGAGATCGGCAAAGCGGGCCGGCAGCAGCTTGAGATCCGGCGCATCCACCAGCAGGAATTTCCGGCTGCGCAGCGGTGCTGCCCCTGGCGCCGCTACCGTCACCCGCATCGCATCGATCAGCCCGCGCCCGGCGGCCGGCTGCCCATCGCGCAGCACCGTGACTTGTCTGCCGGCATAGGTGGCGATCGCTCTGATGACATTGAGCCCGATCCGCACATGCGCCGACGGGGCAATGCCCGCCGATACAGATTCGATCCGGGAGAAATGCGGCGCCATCGCATTAAGTGCTGCAAAGGAGAGGGCGGGCAGGCTGCTGAGCCCTGAAAGCGCGAAGGTGCCCTTTGCCTTGGCTGCCGCATCGAGCCCACCGATGCCGGCGACAAAGCCGGTGCTGTCGGCGATATCGGCATAATCGATGCCGAGGCCGATGCAGGCCTCGGCGACCTTATAGGCATCCTCTCCGAAGGTCTGGAACGGCCCCGAGGCATCGACGACGAGATGAGGCCTCAGCCGCGTCAGCTGTTCGGTGAGATCGCCGTCTCGGTCGAAGCTGACGGCCTGCACCATCGCGCCGAGATTGTTGCTTCCCAGGCCCTCGGCGCCATCTTTCGGCGTCCGGAGATCTGCAACGAAATCGTCAGCCTTTTCAAGCGAGCGCCCCGCAACCAGCAGCCTCAGCCTGGGTTGATCGCCAAGCAGCCGGGCAAGCCGCCCGCCAAACGTGCCGTAACCGCCGATGATGAGCAGGCAAAACCGGTCCTCGCTCATGTGATGAAGCGGCTTCGCTGCTCCGGCGTCGGCACCATGCAGCTTTGCCGCCCGGCGATCTTCAGCCTGTTGCGGGCGATGAATTCATAGAGCGCATCGGCCGCCCGCCGCGGCAGCAGCCGGAAAATCTTGACCAGCGAATAGGGAAAGCCGAGGCCCGCCACCATGCGGATCGAGCCGTCGGACTTGAAGAAGGCGCGGCCGTTCTCGATCAGGATATTGGTCTCATAGTCGCGCGCGTGCAGCCCGTAATGCCGGTAGAGCGCTTCGCCGAGCGGCGTCTGCGCCGCGAGGAACCGGTATCGCTGCTTCTTGTCATGTTTCAGCGCGAATTTCACCCAGCCGGAGCAGAACACGCATTCGCCATCGAAGACGATCAGCGGCCGGTCATCGGCAAAACCGGGCACATCGGCATCGTTGCGATAGCTGTAATCGGCTTGCGGCTTCATCGTCATGTCCCCATCCTCATGACCCCACCCTCATATTCATGCCGCCGGCCGGTAGTGGGCGGCCAGCGAAGGCGGCCCATCCGCCGCGATCTCGCCGCGCTCCAGAAGATCCTCGATATGGGCGAGCACGGAAAGGGCGGCCGCCCCATGCAGCTTCGGATCGGTATCGTGATAGATCACCTTCACCATCTCGGCAATCTGCCTGTCCCCGGCCTGGACACGCGCCAGCACGGCCTGCTCGCGCTTCAGCCGATGCGCCTTTAGCGCCTTGAGGAAACTCGAGGGCTCCGTCACCGGCCCGCCATGGCCGGGCAGCAACAGACGGTCCTGGCGCTCCATCAGCCGGTCGAGCGATTCCATGTAATCCGCCATCGAACCATCCGGGGGTGCCACGATCGAGGTCGACCAGGCCATGACGTGATCGCCGGAGAACAGGATGTCGCGTCCCTCAAGTGCGAAGGCCGCATGATTGGCCGTGTGCCCCGGCGTCAGCACCGCGCTCAGCGCCCAGCCATCGCCCGACAGGGTCTGGCCGTCACTGAGCGCGATATCGGGCACGAAAGATATATCCGAGCTTTCGGCAAAGGGATTGACCTCGCCCTCGCGCAGCGGCCGCGCCGGCCGGTGCGGCCCTTGGCCCACCGTCTCCGCCCCCGTTGCCGCCTGCAGCCGCCTGGAAAGCGGCGAGTGGTCGCGATGCGTGTGGCTGACGAAGATATGCGTCACCGCGCGGCCGCCAAGCGCTGCCATCAGCGCTTGATAATGCGCCTCGTCCTCCGGACCGGGATCGATGACCGCGACCGAGGAAGCGCCGACAATATAGCTGTTGGTGCCGAAAAAGGTGAAAGGACCGGGATTGTTCACTGTAACCCGCTCGACCCCTGAAACAACCGGCACGGCCTGCCCATAGGCCGGCTCGAAAGCGAGGTCGAATGCGGGACTGTCCATGAAGGAATGATCTCGGGCCAATGACGTCGCCACTTCCTATCACGACGGCGGGTGCTGCGCAGCGCATAAATCTGCGCCGGGTTAAACTTAGTCATTGTGACAGGCGAAGAGCTTTGCTAATCAGGCGTCGATTTGAGCAAGCGGTTTCCGCTCAAGCTCTGTTGGGGCGTCGCCAAGCGGTAAGGCAACGGTTTTTGGTACCGTCATCCCTGGTTCGAATCCAGGCGCCCCAGCCACGCTAATTTTTACGCTTTTATTCCTGATCTTTGCGCTCTCATGACCGCATCGTATAATTCGAAGACTACAGTTCCGCCAGACTTGGAGCAGGAGGCCGTGCAGACGGTGCTTGCTCAGGCCGAGCTGCTGCTAAGGGAAATTGCTTTTCATTGAAGTCCGCGGCTACGAGCAACCTAAAACGGCGGCCGCCAATATCTGATGGTGTCCACGCCAAACCAGACTGGTGCCCCATACTGAGGTCGAGGCGCACAAATTGTTATGCAGCTTCAGTTGTTTGACATTCCGCCAATGGCTCCCGCTGTAATAGTTTGCAGTAGCACTTGCTAGCCCGGTCGACACAAGAGCCATGCCGTCATAGCGCTACCCTCATCAATGATGAAGGGCGTAATTTGTCCTAATATCCGTAACGAGAGGCTGTAAATCGGCCATCGTGTAGAAGTGGACTTTGTGCTGCTCCATTTGAGAACTAAGGAGCGATATAAAACTCTCCTCATGGACCTCGGCATCGTCGGCCACTACTACGAGACGTTTCTCTTGCAGCGTCTGACTGAATAGCAAACTCCCCTCAATCATTGCTGGGCTTGCTTTGCTAAGCGCCTTGTCTGGCTCGTCACCCAGCGATAGACCTTGAAGGAGATTGAATGACCCGTTCTGGTAACCGAACGGCGCTTCAATTTTGATCCCTCCTTCTAGGAATACAGGTTCTGGCCTTTCAAGCAGGGCATCGACACCAAACTCTTTCAGTTTGCTAGCGAGCTTGGCGTTAGCGCGCTGCTTGCGAGGCTTAGAAGATATATCGCCTACAAGTTCGGAAAATATCCTGTTCAAGTCAACTCTGGCATCGCTGACGAGAACCGAGCGCAACGGAAACAGTCTTATTTTGCCAGACCGTTGCGAGATGAACCTCTCGATATCTTCTCTTCTCCAGCCATTTCCAAATTCAGAAAAAAGCCTGCTATACAGCGAGTTCTGAAGAAGCTCGAAATGAACACCGGGGTTTACGTTGAACGCCGATTTGATCCGCTTTGGACGCTCACCGAACTTGCAAAAAACACACGGTGCCTCTGCCGCGAACAAGACCACACCAATGTTGATGTATTCTGCGCGTTCAGGATGCTCCGAATACTGGATAATTGAGAAGTATCCTTGCTTTTCTTTCATCGCTCAAAATCCCGGCAACGGCGGTTCGTCTATCAGTTTTGGCGCCAAGGTGTCTACAACGAACGTGGCGCGGGCGCAGATGAAGTCGATCAATCCCACACGAGCTAACGGCCCCAACTCCCAAGCTAGTGGCACAGAGTTAACAACTTCAGTCACGAAGTTTCGATCCAACGTCTTCAGCTTGTCGAGCGTTCCCGTAATGCCATCGGCGGTGATAAAGTCATCAAACTCGGGAAACTTGCCATAGACGCCGGCGTCTTCAATCCAATGGTTTGGCGCGGGACCATCGGGAAATGTTGGATCGCCGCCGATAAAGCAGTTCGAATGGTCGATCGGCACCAGATCATACTTATGCACGGAGGCCTGCGAGTACAACAGGTTATCCGAATTTGCGTCCTCGCCGTAGTAACGGTCCCAGTTTCTAATCCAAGTATCGAAAACGACGAGTCTTGATACGCTGTCCTTATCTCGAAGACGTCGCAGGAACACGTCAGTTCCATCCCTTGGTGTCCCCTCAACTGCTGAGGAGAAAAACAGCGGGGCGACCATCGGCCTCCCGTTCTTGCGCATAATGATCTCGATATCGCATTGATGAACAACCGCGAATGGAGGTACGGCTAGTCCAAACCAAACTGCCAACTCTGCCGCGACCAACTCCGAGATTAGAGCAGCATTTCCCATAGGGTTTCCCAGCGATTTGATGAACCCATCGCCTACGTCTGTGGCAACACGCGCAGGGCTGGTACTTGAAGTGAAATGTTGTATTTCTCGCGTGATCTCTGTTGGGCAGACTAGATTGCCGCAGGCTAGCACTTAGTACCCCGATTTTCGATCTTTGATTTCGATCACTTTACCGTTGCAAGCGGCGAGTGCAACCGCATGCTGAAGAGAATTGAAAGCTGCCTTCTGCTTGAGCCGCTTCTCGTCCTCGGGACGCCCTTATAGCGGTCATCGGCCTTGGCCACGTAGTTTGTGTTCACTCAGTTGCCAAACATCGAGCGGTTACGCGGCAGCGCCCGCTAATCGCCCGGTCCTACCCGCGCTCATCAAACAGCCGAACGCCAGTCAACCCGGCAAGCCTCCCTACCAGCGCCTCCTGAAACCCCGCATCACTAACCTCCGCCGCCGCCTCCCGCTGCTGCCGATGATACCAATACCGGCCGCTGACCTTGGCAGCTCCCGCACCACTTGCCGCAAGCCATGTCTGGGTGAGGTGCCCCATCTCAAGGTCGTCGGGCGCGCCGGCGCCGCCCATCTTTGTCGGCACCCAGCCGGGGTCCACCGCGTTGCTGAGCACATCCCGCCAATGGCGGGCGACGGCGGCTGCGAGTGTTGCGATGTAGAGCTTGCTTTCCGAGTAGGCCTGGCTGGCGTTCCATGGCCGCTTCTTCCAGTCGATATCCTCAAGCGCGTTGCTGCCGCTGCGGTGCATGCCGCTGGTGAGATAGACCAGGCGATCGGGGCGCGCGATCCATGCGGTGAGCAGATAGGGGGCAAGCACATTCACCGCCAGCGTCTTTGCGTGACCATCAGGCGTTTCGCCCCGGCTCCTCTCGAGGTAGATGCCGGCATTGTGGATGACGGCGTCCATGCGGCCGATGGCGTTGACCTGCTCGGCAATCGATCGCGTTTCGGTGGCGCTGGCGAGATCGCCGATGACGATGCCGAGGGCCGCAGCCGAAATCTCTGAGATAGCGGAGGCGCGCTCCCTGGAGCGGGCGTGCAGCACGACGTCATGGCCCTCTTTCATGAGAGTACGGGCGGCGGCAAGGCCGAGGCCATCGGTGGAACCGGTGATGAAAATACGGCTCATGGGGTTTCCCTTCGCGGTGGTGGGCGTCAGTCAATCAGCTTTCGTTGGGTTGCTCAATGCGGGAGTTGGGGTGTGGGTTCCCGGTGTTTGGTCGATATAGGTGCGGATTTTTGCGCTGTTCGGTAGCCCGTGCCACCATAGTTCCGGGGCTAAGAATTCACCAAAAGTTTTCCGTTCCACGCTTGAGTAATCAGCGTAGAATTCTGTGCTCTGGGGCGGAATGTTCGGGAGGCGTCGATGACTTTCCCACCTTCAACAGTGTCCGTGGTGCTCTTCGCAGTTGTCTTGGTCGGCCTTTGCGCGCAGAGCGATGCCCACCAATCCGGAAGCGGTTGGACATACCCGCTGTCGTGCTGCAACACCAAAGATTTCGGCGGAGACTGCGAGGCCATACCTCGATCTCAGGTGAGGAAAGGATCCAACGGATTCGCTGTAATTCTTCATCCAGGAGACCATCACCTGGTGACGAGAAACCAGTTGTTCCTCATCCCTTATGGAGATGAGGCTTTATCTGGAGACGGTGATTTTCACATCTGCCTTCATCCAACGGACGATCCCACTGAGGCGGATGGAATAGGACAGGGTGGACGGTACCATATGAACTGCTTTTTTGCGCCTCCTGACGGCGTTTGATCACCAAGCGGGCCTTGGGGGCAGTTGCTGCCTGATAGCGGATTTTTGGCTGTATCGTTCGTGCGGATGTTTGCCCCTCACTTCGCCCCGCAGGCGGGGGGCCGAAGGACGGGGCGAGACACGTGGCTCGACCCAGGCAGAGGTGGCGGCAGCCGGAGGAGGGGCTGGTCTCGCCGCCCACCATCACCCCCGCCGCCGCTCCGCTCCCGCCGCAATCGTCTGCACCAGCTCATCCACCTCCCGCGCCAGCCGCTCCAGCGGCAGGCCGACGAAGCGGCCTTCGAGGCTGATGCTGACGACGCCGTGCACCGCGCCGAAGAGGGTGCGGGCGCGGATGGCGCGGTCTTCGGGGGGCATGTCGGGTTGCAGTTCGGCCAGCGGTTCGGCGATCACGTCCATCAGGAAGAGGTGCTCGTTAAGATGCCATTGCGGCGTCGGGCTGGTTTCCGGCGGGAAGTGCTCGAACAGCGCCTTCCAGAGGTTCCGGTGTTCGACGGCGAAGCTGAGATAACCCTGCGCCAGGTTGCGCAGCCGGTCGGTCGGCGGCCGGTCCTTGGTTTTATCAAGGGTCAGCCTTGCCTCCAGCGCCTTCAGCGTCGCGGAGTTGACGTGGATGACCAGCTCGGCGAGGTCTGAAAAGACCGTGTAGAGGCCGCCGAGCGCGCAGCCGGCATCCTGGGTGATATCGCGGGCCCTCAGGTTCGCCAGACCGTCTCTGGCGATCCGCTCGCGCGCCGCCTCGATCAGCCGGGCCTTCAGGTCTTCGCGTTTTTCTTCTCGCCTACCGGCCATTCACCATTCCACTTCGATTTTTTGAACGTCGTTCAAAATTTATCTTGAACGACGTTCATGATTCTGGCATAACACCTCTCGTGAACAACGTTCATAAACCGGAGGAAGGAAATGTTCAAACTGATTTCCATTTTGTTGCGGGGCAGGGCGCATGATGCCGAGCAGGCTTTCGCCGACTGCCACGCCGTGCCGCTGCTTTCCCAGCAGATCCGCGATGCCGCCCAATCGATCCAGTCGGCGCGGCGCAGTGTCGCGGTCGCCATCGCCCAGAACGAGCAGGAGAAGGGGCAGCATGCAACGATCGTTGCCCGCATCGCCGATCTCGAGATTCGCGCTTCCGCGGCGCTGACCAAAGGCAATGAGGGGCTGGCCCGCGAGGCGGCCGAGGCGATCGCCTATCTCGAAGCCGAGCGCGACGCATCGGAAAAGGCGCAGGCCCAGTTCACCCAAGCGATCGACAAGCTGAAGGGCATCGTCCGTGCCTCCGAGGCTCGGCTGCAGGAGCTGCAGCGCGGCGAGCGGCTGGCGCGGGCGACGCAAGAGGCGCAGAAGCTTGATGTTGTCGTCGCCGGTCCGGGCTTTGCCACGCTCGACGATGCCGAGGAGACCCTGGCGCGCCTTCGCCTGCGCCAGAGCCAGAATGAGCTGACGGCCGCCGCCCTGAAGGACATGGAAGGCGCCATCCGCCCGGCCGGAATCATCGAAAAGCTTGCCAATGCCGGCTTCGGCGCGCCGCTGCGCTCATCCGCCGATGATGTGCTGGCGCGGCTGAAGAGCCGCATCACGCCCGCTGCTTAAGATCGCATCCATCCAACCATTCATCCATCGAACCATAGGGACCACTGATATGAACGACAGTTTCCAGAAACATTCCTCAAGCTGGGTCAGCTTCTCCTACATCTCCTTCGGCTCGGCTGCCTTCATGCTGGCGCTTGGCCTCTACATGATGCCGCTCGATCTCTGGGGCAAAGGCTATCTCGCCATGGGCATTCTGATGCTGGTGCAGACCACGGTGAATATCACCAAGACGCTGCGCGACAATGCCGAATCCGAGAAGCTGATCCGCAAGGTTGAGGATGCCCGCACCGAGAAACTCCTGGTCAAGTTCAATCGTAACGATGAAGATTGATCTTGGTTAACCACAGCGCAGAGTTGTTACCGCATTCAACTTTTGCGTAACAACTCTGTGGCCTTCTCTGCCAGTCGAAAGAAGGACGAGCCCGTGCAACACAATCTGATGACCTCCAGGAAATTCGCGCCGCTGTTCTGGACTCAGTTCCTGACGGCCTTCAACGACAATTTCCTCAAGAACACCCTGGTGTTCCTCATTCTCTTCAAGATGTCGGCGAGTGAAGGCGCCGCCCTGGTGACGCTTGCCGGCGTCATCCTGATCGTGCCCTTCCTGCTGCTCTCGGCGCTCGGCGGCGAACTCGCCGACAAGCACGACAAGGCGAAAATTGCCGAACTGCTGAAACGCTGCGAGATCGCGGTCGCCGCCCTTGCCGTCGTTGGCCTCGCGTTTTCCTCCATCTTCGTGCTGATGGCGGCGCTGTTCGGCTTCGGCGTCGTCTCGGCGCTGTTCGGGCCGATCAAATACGGCATCCTGCCCGATCATCTCGAGCGCCGCGACCTGCCGAAGGCCAATGCCTGGATCGAGGGTGGCACCTTCATCGCCATCCTCGCCGGCACGATCATCGCCGCCTTCGCCTTCTCCGGCGGCGACAATGTGCTGATCTTCGGCACGATGATGATGGGGCTTTCGGTGCTCTGCTGGCTGGCCAGCCGGATGATCCCGCCCACCGGCTCCAAGGCGCCGGATCTTCAGATCGACCGCAATGTCATCCGCTCCAGCTACACCCTCGTCATGGAAATCCGTCAGGACAAACGGCTGTGGCGTTCGGCGCTGATGAACTGCTGGTTCTGGCTGGTCGGCGCCTTCGTGCTCTCCATCCTGCCGACCATGGTCACCGAGCTGCTCGGCGGTTCCGAGCTCGTCGTGCCGGCCTATCTCACCGTCTTTGCCATTGCCGTTGCCGTCGGTTCGGCCATTGCCGCCTGGATGTCATCCGGCCGCATTGTGCTGCTGCCGGCCCCTGTCGGCACGGCGCTGCTCGGCCTCTTCAGCCTCGATCTCGCCTGGAACCTCTGGGGCTTGGCTTCCACAAGTCATGCGACGACGATTGGCGGTTTCTTTGCCGGAGAGAATACCATCCGCGTCGCCATCGATCTCGCCGGCATGGCGATAGCAGGCGCTTTCATCGCCGTGCCGACCTTCGCCGCCCTGCAGACCTGGGCGCATGAGGACCGCCGCGCCCGCGTCATCGGTGCCGCCAATGTGCTCTCTGCCCTGTTCATCACCGTCGGCCTCGGCCTGGTTGCCGTCGTCCAGGCGCTCGGCGCTTCCATTCCGCAGATTCTGATCGGCCTCGGCATCATCAATTTTGCTGTCGCCTGGCTGATGCTGAAGACGCTGCCGACCAATCCCTTCCGCGATTTCATCTCGATCCTGTTCCGCGCCTTCATGCGGCTGGAGGTCGAAGGCCTTGAGAATATCAAGAAGGCCGGCCGCGCGCCGATCATCGCGCTGAACCATGTCAGCCTGCTCGATGGCGCCTTGGCGCTTGCCATCACCGAGGAAGAGCCCACCTTTGCCGTCGATTACAAGATCGCCCAGGCCTGGTGGGTTCGGCCTTTCCTGAAAATGTGCAAATTCCTGCCGCTTGACCCGACAAAGCCGATGGCGACACGTTCGCTGATCAAGGTGGTGCAGGATGGCAACCCGATCGGCATCTTCCCCGAGGGCCGCCTGACGGTGACCGGCACGCTGATGAAGGTCTATGATGGCGCCGCCATGGTCGCCGACAAAACAGGCTCGATGGTCGTGCCGGTGAAGATCGACGGGCTGGAGAAGAGCTATCTCTCCTATCTCGATAACGGCAAGATCCGCCGCCGGCTGTTCCCCAAGGTCAAGGTCACCATTCTCGAACCGGTGAAGCTCGAAGTGCCGCCGGAGCTGAAAGGCCGCAAGCGCCGCACGGCGGCGGGTGCCGCCCTTTATCAGGTGATGTCGAACCTGCTGTTCCAGACTGCCGATACCTCTTCCACCGTGCTCGACCGCGTCATTCAGGCAGGTGGCGAATTCGGCATGGGCAAGCTCGCCGTCGAAGATCCGGTCACCGGCCGGCTGACCTATGGCAAGCTCCTCACCGGGGCTGCCGTGCTCGGCGCCAAATTCCGCGCCCGCTTCCCGGAAACCAACCTCGGCGTCATGCTGCCGAATGCCAATGGTGCGGCCGCCACGCTGCTCGGCGTGATGACGGCGGGCAAGGTGCCGGCGATGCTGAACTTCACCGCGGGTGCCGCCAATATCCTCTCCGCCTGCAAGGCCGCCGAAGTCAAACATGTGCTGACCTCACGCGCCTTCGTCACCCAGGCCAAGCTCGGTGCCGTGATCGAGGAGATGGAAAAGCAGGTGAAGATCGTCTGGCTCGATGATCTCCGCGCCGAAATCGGCCTCAAGGACAAGATCCTCGGGTATCTCCGCAAGGCGCGGCCGCTCGTCAAGCGCCGGCCGGATGATCCGGCGGTGATCCTCTTCACCTCGGGCTCCGAGGGCACGCCGAAGGGTGTGGTGCTGACCCACCGCAACATCCTGTCGAACGCCGCCCAGGCCGCCGCCCGCATCGATTTCCATAGCGGCGACAAGGTGTTCAACATCCTGCCCGTTTTCCATTCCTTCGGGCTGACGGCCGGCACGGTGCTGCCGTTGATCTCGGGCGTGCCGGTCTATTTCTATCCGTCGCCGCTGCATTACCGCATCGTGCCGGAGCTGATCTATGTCTCCAACGCCACGATCATCTTCGGCACCGATACCTTCCTCAACGGCTATTCGAGGACGGCCCATCCCTACGATTTCCGCTCGATCCGCTATATCTTCTCCGGCGCCGAGCCGGTGAAGGCCTCGACCCGCCAGACCTATATAGAAAAATTCGGCCTGCGCATCCTGGAAGGTTACGGCGTCACCGAGACGGCACCGGTGATTTCGATCAACACGCCGATGTACAACAAGTCGGGCACGGTCGGCAAAATCCTGCCGGGCATGGAATGGAAGCTCGAACCGGTGCCCGGCATCGATGAGGGCGGCCGGCTGCATGTGCGCGGCGCCAATGTCATGGCCGGTTACCTCCGCGCCGAAAAGCCCGGCGTGCTCGAGCCGCTGATCGACGGCTGGCACGATACCGGCGATATCGTCACGATCGACGAGGACGGCTTCGTCAAGATCCGCGGCCGCGCCAAACGCTTCGCCAAGATCGGCGGCGAAATGATCTCGCTCGCCGCCGTCGAGACGCTCGCCGCCGAGCTCTGGCCGGGCGCGCTGTCGGTCGTCTCCTCGCTGCCCGACGCCAAGAAGGGCGAGCGCCTGGTGCTCCTGACCGACGCCCCCACAGCCACCCGCGCCGAATTCCTCGCCTTCGCAAAATCCAAGGGCGCCATGGACATGATGGTGCCGGCCGAGGTCAATATCGGCAAGGTGCCGGTACTCGGCTCCGGCAAGGTGGATTTCGTCGCGGCGCGCAAGCTGGCCGAGGGTGCGGCTCAGAAGGAGGAGGCGGCGTAGGTGAAAGTTCGGGGGCGTCGTGTGGCACCCCCTCTGCCCTGCCGAGCCCGGGGTCGAGCCGCGGGTCTCGACCCGTCCTTCGGACCCCACAAGGGGGGAGATTGGCAAGGGGCGGACACCTCGTCTCTCTCTCTCTCTCTCTCTCTCTCTCTCTCTATCGATACGCTGATGCCAGCGGTCGTTGTTTGGGGAAGCCCGTGAGCCCAGCCGATCTCCCTCCTTGTGGGGGAGATGCCCGGCAGGGCAGAGGGGGGTATCCATGCACCGCGGTGGCTATGCGGCAATCTCCTGCATGTTGCCCGCGCATCAGCTTCCCCAGCCATGCAAAATTGATCCCGGAGGAAACCGACATGGCCGAAATCGATGTCTTCGACGGGCACAATGACGCGGTTCAATTCATTGCGGAATATAAATCCGCCGGCCGGGATTTTCTCTCGCGGTCGGAAAGCGGGCATCTCGATCTGCCGAGGGCGCGCGAGGGCGGTCTGGCCGGTGGGTTGTTTGCGCTGCATGCAGGCCCGGAGCGCCAGCCGGAAAATGATCTGATCATCACCGAGAACGGCTACGAGGTGATCTATGCCGAGACCGTCGATCCGGCCTATGCCCGCCGGCAGATCGAGGCACAGCGCCTGGCGCTGGAAATCTTGATCCGCCGCTCCGATGGCCGGATGCGACTGGCGGTCGATGTCGATGAGATCGCGGCCGCCAGAGCCGAGGGAGCCTTTGCCGTCGTGCTGCATATGGAAGGGGCCGAAGCGGTGGATGGCGAATTCGACTATCTCCATCGGCTGCATGCGGCGGGCCTGCGCTCGCTGGGGCCGGTCTGGAGCCGCCCGAATATATTCGGCGCCGGTGTTCCCTTCGCCTATCCGAGGTCGCCGGATACCGGTCCCGGGCTGACCGAGATCGGCAAGGAGCTGGTCAGGACCTGCAATCGGCTCGGAATCATGATCGATCTCGCGCATCTGAACGAAAAGGGATTCTGGGATGTGGCGGCTCTGAGCCACGCCCCGCTCGTCGTCACCCATGCCTGCGCCCATGCCATCTGCCCGTCGACGCGCAATCTCACCGACAGGCAGCTCGACGCCATCCGCGATAGCGATGGCGTCATCGGCTTCAACCTCTCGGTCAACGACGTCAGAGCCGATGGCCACCTGAAGGACGATACCCCGCTCGAGGCCGTCGCCCGCCATATCGACTATCTCGTCAACCGCGTCGGCGAAGACAGGGTGGCGCTGGGATCGGATTTCGACGGCGCGGTGATTCCGCGCGCCATCAAGGACGCCAGGGGCCTGCCGCATCTGTTCGAAGCGATGCGCAACAGCGGCTTCGACAAACAGGGCCTGTCGAAATTCGCTTTCGACAACTGGCTGCGCGTGTTCGCGCTGACCTGGAAGAACAGCCCGTCATCGTGAACCAGTGCGGCGCTCTGGATCGGACGTCTTCAGCCTGAGAACGAGCACCAGCGGCACAGCGGTTGCGTAGACGGCAACGACCGAGAGCCAGATGGCGCCCGGCCATTGCTGCCGGACGAGGAAATAGACGCTGGAAAAGCCAAGCGGCGCGACGATCGAGGCGAGGCTGACGGCCGAGGCGAGCACGCCCTGGAACTGGCCATGGCCTTTCTCATCGACCTGCCGGGTCGCCAGCGACTGCAGTGCCGGCACGCCGATGCCGCCGAGCGTGAAGACCGGCATGATCGCAAAGATCATCCAGCTCCGGTCGGCAAAGGCCATGACGGTGAGCGCGATCGAGACGCCGGCGACGCCGACAAGGATCGCCCCGCGTTCGCCGAAGAGCTTGACGGCCGGGCCTGGAAGAAAGGCCTGGGCCAGCGTCTGGCAGATGCCGAAGGCGCCGAGCGACAGGCCGATCGACAGCCCGCTCCAGTGGAAGGCCTCGCTTCCCCAGAGCGCCCAGCAGGTGCCGTAGGCCTCGCCAGTGGCGCTGAAGATGAAGAAGAGGATGATGACGGGCAGCAGGCTTTTGACCTCCAGCACCGCGCGCAGCGGCTTCAGCGGATTGAGCGTCGACAGCGCGATCTTTTCGCGGCTGCCGGGGCGCGATTCCGGCAGGATGAAGAAAGCGAGCAGCAGGTTGGCGCCATTCAGCGCCGCGGCGGCGATGAAAGGCAGCCGCAGCCAGTGATCGCCGAGCACGCCGCCGAGAACCGGGCCGATGATGAAGCCGAGGCCGAACATGGCGTTGAAGAGGCCGAAGCGGCGGGCGCGCGTCTCCTCCGGCGAAATGTCGGTGATATAAGCGGTCGCGACCGAGATATTGGCGCTGGTCAGCCCGGCGATCGCCCGACCGACGAACAGCAGCAGCAGATTGGGCGCGAAGGCCAGGAACAGGTAGTTGACGGCGGCGCCCGCAAGCGAAATCAGCAGCACCGGCCGGCGGCCGAGCCGGTCGCTCAGCGCCCCGAGCACCGGCGCGAAGATGAACTGCATCACCGCGTAAAGCGCGGTCAGCGTGCCGATAGTGGGCGCGACGTTTTCGGCATGGGTGATGTCCTGCAAGAGCGACGGCAGGATCGGGAAGATGAGGCCGATGCCGACGGCATCGAGGACAATGGCGGTGAAGATGACGATGAGAGATCTGGTCATGGTGCGTTCCGGGTCGACGCGAGCGCACAGCGCCGTTAACGCGCGCCGACGGCTCACGATGAGGCCTGAGCAGGGTCAGGCGTTTGGTTTCTGGGAGTGCTGGCCGAACCATGGCGGAAAGCGCATGGATGGCGTGTGCTCGACCACCTGGACGACCATTCGTCCACCTGTTTACTCCGCCACTGAGCGGATCAAGGAAGGCAGTCGCTTTTCGCGACGCGCAAGACATACGCCGGCCGGCGGTTTGCGGCAAGCCTGTTTTTGCCGGGGTGCCTCAGGTCAAGCCCACGGCTGTTAGGTTCGCGCTAATGGCTGCCCCTCACCCTAACCTTACCGGGGTCGAGCCACTCGTCTCGACCCGTCCTTCGGACCCCCGTAAAAACGGGGCGAGGGGACGTGCCCTGCGAAAGGTCGGCGTGGGACGGAGAGCTTGCGGCATGGTCCCTTCGCCCCGCGAGCGGGAGAAGGTGCCGGCAGGCGGATGAGGGGCTGCCAAACGCGCGAACATCACCGCAGCCATAGCAATGACGCGTTTCGCCTGTCGTTCGGCGCATATGAGCTTGTCGACGCGGGCCAGTCGCTTCACCATAACGGCCGACTTCAGCTCCGGAAACAGACAGGCAGGCAATGACCGATATCGTGCAGATGCAGGAACAGCGACTGATTGCCCTTCGGCAGACCGCCTCGGGTGCGCCGAAACTGCCGTCCAACCCGTTCTTCGGCGTCGGGCCGATCACCGATGCGACGACCGACGAGGTGGACAGCCGCCTGCGGCGCATCGCCTTCGACGCCTGGATCGAAAAGACCTATCGCAAGTTCGACGACCGGGGCAATGATATCGGCGGCTTCACCACGGCCGAGATTTCCCGCAGCATGCATCGCGGCTATCCGGCCGACAAGATCCTGACCGACATGATGCGGGCGATCCATCGCTATTTCGGCTTTCCCAAGACGAACCGCATGGCGGTGGGGCTCGGCGGCGGCCACAGCGGTTTCACCGTCTGCATCCAGCACCTGATGAATGCCAACGACGCCGGCCAGCGCGTCTATGTCGATACGCCGCGGCCGGAGAGCGATCCGTCCAAGGCGGCCGGCTTCTTCCGCCAGTCCTGGGCCACACAGCTGATCGAGATGCAGCGCTTTGCCGAAAAGGGCTGTGAGAGCCGCATTCATTTCGCCGCTTCCGAAGGCGTGATCCCGACGGCGGCCGAACTTGCCGCCCTCGGCGTTTCGATCTTCGTCGGCGTCGGTCACGAGACGACGGGGGCCAATGCCTATACCAGCGGCGAAATCCACGAACTCCTGAACTGGCTCGACGGCGATCCGGCCAATCGCCATGCGGTGTTCGACGCCACCTCGATGCTCGGCGCCATGCCGTGGGAGCCTGAACTGGTCAGCGCCGTGATGGCGAAATGCTGCCTGTTCATGCCGTTCCAGAAGGCGATCGGCGGGGTTTCCGGCTATTTCGTCGCCTCCTTCACGCCGCATGCGTTGGCGCTGATCGAGAAGAACCAGCAGGATCCGGCCTGGGCGATCCCGCGCCAGCTGAAGATCGCGCCGCCGATCGATCCCAGGCAGCCGTTTTCGGCCAAGCGCTCCGTCGATGCCGGGCCGTTCTACGATCCGGCCGAAGACCGCATGCTCGGCGGCGTCATCAACACCTACAGCGCGCTCGCCTTTGCCGAGACCACCTTCGGCCTGCTGCAGTCGGAGGCAAGGGTCGGCTCCGTCGTCGAGCTCAACCGCCGGTCCGCCGCCAATCGCGCCGTGATCGACGAGTGGGTCAAGTCGCATCCGCTGCTGTCGCTTGTAGTCACCGATGCCGAACGGCGCGGTGCGGCGGTGACGCTTCTGAAGGTCGAGGACGACGGCATCACCGATGCCGGCATCCACGCCCGCATCATCGCCCGGTCGAAGCAGCTGCTCGGTTATGAGGGCATCACCCATCCGAACGGCGAATACGAGCCCGGCCTCGACGCGGCCCGCTACGTCAACGCCTTCCCGGGCACGCCAGGCGACTACCGCGCCTGGGTCGGCGGTATCCGCGAGCCCGAAGATGTCGTCGCCCTCTTGGAAAATCTGCAATATGCCTATCTCAGCGCCAAGATCGTCGTTCTCGAAGAGGAACTCGCCAAGCAGGGCGTGACCTTCGAGGCGCCTGATAAAACAGATGGCGCCGCGCGCAAGGACGATCCGAACCACGCCTACACGGTGCTGATCGCCGACCTCGTCGGCCTGCGCTTCGGCGCCGACGGCGAGCCTGATTACAGCGAGGTCAAGGCCTATATCGAGGAAAAGGGCGGCGCCTTCCATCTCGGCCCGGTCGGTGACCGCGCGAGGCTCGAAAAGGGCCGCATCCATTTCTTCTATCAGCCGAACCTCAGCACCGAGGCGGAGATCCTGCCGCAGACCGACAAGGGCCAGTACGACGCGCTGATCGCCGCGGCGACCTTCATCCCGAAGGCCTCGGTCTTCCCGCGCGGCGGCGTGCGCATCGGCGCCGGCACCGGCAATATGGGCTCGGCCTCCTGGGGCGGCGGCAACGGCGAGGGCGGCGACGCGCCCCTGATGAACACGCCCGGCATCAACAGCCGGGCGACCGCCCAGATGGCTGTGAAAGCGATCCTGAAGGTCGTTCCCGACCTGCCGGTCGATAGTTTGCACCGGCTGGTCGCCGGCGGCGATTTCGACACCGGCCGTCAGCTCAAGGACTTTCCGACGGCAAAGCTTGAGGGCCGGAAGCTTGCCGTTCTCGGCTACGGCAATATCGGCCGCGAAGTCGCCAAGCTCGCCAAGGCCTTCGGCATGACGGTGGCGATCTACGCCCGCGAGCACCACAGGCGCTGGATCGAGGCCGAGGGCTTCGCCTATGCGGCAAGCCCGGTCGAAGCGGCAAGCGGCGCCGACGTGCTGTCCGTTCATATCGGCCTCGGCCGCCTGGACGCATCGACCGGCCTCTATTCCAATGCCGGCACAGTCGATGCGAAAGTGCTCTCCGCCATGAAGGACGGCGCCGTGCTCGTCAATTACGACCGCGGCGAAGTCGTCGATCCCTATGCGCTCGACGCAGCGCTTTCCTCCGGCAAGATCGCCCATGCGGCAATCGACGCCGATCTGTTCAAGGATGCCGCGACCGGCGCACTCAGCGGGCCGATGCTGCCCTACCTGCCGCTCGAACAGCGCCACAAGGGCAGACTGGAGCTGCTACCGCACGCCGCCGCCGACACCGACCACCCCTCGCGGGTGACCGGCGCCAAGCAGGCGGTCGACCAGATCTTCGACGTCATCCGCTTCAAATCCGTCGTCAATCTCAAGGGCGACCTGCCGGAAGGCCACACCTCGGCCGGCAGCCGCACGCCGGCCGGCATCGGCAAGGTGACGAAGCAGGTCGTCACGGCGGCCGCCGGCAAGGCAGAGCTTCTGGAAGAATTGCGCCAGGCCTCGGAAAAGATCGCCGCCATATCAGGTGCGCTTTCCGCCGTGTCCGACCCGGATCACCGCGGCCGGATCATCGAACGCTACACCGGCCTTCTCGTCGAAAACGCCGACAGGCAGCGCGCACTTCTCGATCAGCTCGGCCTCTACGGGCCGGCGGAGGGCTGAGCTGCACCGGCAGTGACCCGGTAAAACAAAACAGGCGGCACATCGGCCGCCTGTCTTCGCTTCCTTGGACAAACCGTCCGTTACTTCTGTTCCGGCGCCAGGAACTCGGCGCAATAGGACGGGCCGTCGACGCCGGGGATGTCGGCGACGGTGCGGATGTCGCGGATCGTGTAATCGGAGCTGGTGGTGATTTCGGCCTGGCAGCGCAGATAGGCGGTGCGGGCCGACGAAATCTGCTTGCCGCGTTTGCCGTCGGCGCCTTCGGCATATTTTGCCGGGATGCGCACGGTCTTGTAGCCGCCGCGCCAGGTATAGACGGTGGTGGCGCCTTCCTCGCGGTCGCTGATCGGCGGTCCGTAGGCGGCAAAGAAGATGCCGGCCGATTTGCCGACCCAGCGGGCCTCGATCGGATTGCCGGCGGAAGGTATGGTCGTGCATCCGGCAAGCCCAATGGCAAGCCCGGCCGCGGTCATGGTGCGGAATTTCATCGTGTCGTCCCTGATCTCTAGCGCATTGGCTGCGACGCCGCTTTTACGGGCGGTTTCGCCTGTCCCGTCGAGCCCTTTAGCGCGGAACCCGGCAAAAGAAAATTGCCCCTGTGGCACTTCCCGACGATTTGCTCCGGGTGTGTCTTTTTGCTGCAGCAGCGCACTGCCGGCCCTGTCATCAACCCGTCAAAAATTCCGCCGGTTTTTTGGAATTTGGTGCTTGTGCAACCAGATAGGCTGTTCTATAGAAGCGCCGCTGGTCACGGAGTGTAGCGCAGTCTGGTAGCGCACCACGTTCGGGACGTGGGGGTCGAGTGTTCGAATCACTCCACTCCGACCAGCTAGAAACCCCGCTCCGGCGGGGTTTTTCGCTTCTGGCGCTGCTATGCCGATTTTTTGCCCGGCAATGATTGATCATCTCTTGCGACCAGCTCTCCCCCTAGTGAAAGCCGCGCCAACGTTGGCTTGGTGATCCGGGCGGTGATGGCCATGGTCTTCTCCGGCGTCTCCAGGGAAGTCAAGCAGGCTTTTTGGTCGCCGGCCGGGTGGGTAGGGGCCATCGAATGGAACCAACCCCGGCCAGCGCCGTTGTACGCGAGGGAGTCCCGCCATGAGCAACGCCCGTCAGGCGCAAAGGAGATGGTGATGGTACTCCCAGGAGAACGCACATGGATCTCACAACCCTTCTCATCATCGTTGTGATACTTCTTTTGCTGGGCGGCGGCGGCTGGTACGGCAGGGGACGCTGGTATTAAACGACGGTCGACGTGGCCGCATCACTGGGTTGACGAGCGCTCCGGCTAACTGAGCGCGGCGGGACGGGGCCATTGGCATTGGCCGGCCAGTTCAGGCTGCCGCCCTCTCAGTGTCTTCATCATGAAGTTTCCCCGACTCCGTCAGGGTCCGTTGCAACTCCGTAACGAACGGGATCCTCGCCAATTTCCGCCATGCCTTCGACGAGGGTGGACATCAGCTGTTCACGGCGAGCGGGCCGCATCAAAGACAGTCCGCGCGAAATTGCGTCCCGCCACGCCTGACCGCGTTCCCACGCCTCGCAATAGGCCAGCGCAAGATCGGAATGGCGGCGTGTCGCGCCCATCGCCTCGAAAAGATGGGATGCCTGCTGCACGTCCTTTTCGCGCTTGAGCGCGCCGTTGTCGTCGTTCTGCCGCCGCGAGGCGACGATCAGCTTGTGGACTGCGTACCGCTCCGGAGCGGGAACGTTGACCGTAACGCCGCTCTTGTGAAGCATCACCGTCCGAATGGGGTTATAGATGAGGTAATCGAGAAATCTGAGCGGTTCAGCGGAAATGCCCCCAAGGGCAGGCATGTCAGCGGGCTTGTGCTGGTTGTCGTCGCTGCCCGTATTCGGCGTCAGGAACTCGACCTTGTAGCTCTTCGAATTCACGAACTGGGTCGAACGTGTCGGGTTGTTGAGATGCGGGACCTCCCGGAAAGTCGGGTCCAGCCTTTCGAGGACCCCTCGAATGGGCGGAATGCTGTCGTTGACCGCCGTCGAGATCGAATGGAACTGGGCGAAATCGGCGTCGCCCGTCTGCATGAGCGACGACGGCAGTCGAAGGCCGAGCACGCCGGAATAGGTGTGGAATGCCACGGTGCCGACGAGAACCGCGCGCAGACGGAACAGCCCTGCGTTGGCAAGCGCCTCGACGACGTCGCCCGTAAACCTGGGCGGTGCGTTCATCCCGCCTTCTCTGGTCAGCGTGGCCACCATGCGCCGGCGGTTTCTGAGATCATCCTTGATGGCGCCGAATTCGGTCACCCTTTTCGTGACCTCCTCGTCGCTCTTCGGCCCGACATACGACCGTTTGACACCGTTCTGGCCCGGAAGGTCGAAATACCAATATTCCTTGCCCTTCACCGGGACGGAGACGAACCGACCCTCCAGCGGGAACTCGGCGACGAAGCTTGCGTCCAGCGACCGCTGACCCAGCTCGGCCAGCATGGTCTGATACATCAAGTCGATTTCGCGGACGGGCATGGATTCTTCCCAGGTTATAACTTTCTTGCGAAAAGATTATAACCCCGAATTCCATCGTCCGGAAGCCTTGCTCTTGTCGGTTATAACTTTTTTGCAGGAAAGTTATAACCGGTACGCGAGCGTGGCCTGAGCCAGGTTCGATTCGCCGCACTCCCGAATCAACCGGAACGAGTCCCCAAGTGATTCGTTGAGTCGCGTGGCCAGCGTGAGGGGCTGTATCATGAGCAAGCGACGAAGGTTCAAACCGGTGAAGATCACCATCAATGGCAAGGTGCGGACGGTCTATAATGTCGTTCAGGCCGGCAACACTTTGCTGAACGATTGGCCGGAGCAGACGCCGGCGGCCGAGGCGGCCGAACGGCTTGTGCTCGATGTCTTCAACGATGCCGCCGAGCCCGAGCAGGTGCGGCGGGCATTCATTACCGCGGCCAAGGCCAGCGACATCAAGTACAGCTCCTAAGCTGAAATATCTGGAAAAGCCTTGGCTCAGTGCCATGACAGCTATTCCTGACGGCTGAGATCCTGGTTCTTGAACTGCGTCTCCATCCAGGAGGCGGTAACGAGCGCGGCGAGGAAGCCGAAGGTGAGGCAGGTGATCGCCTGGGTCCGCCACGAGACGAAGGTAACCGGCGCCGGGGTGACGGGCTTTTCAGCGCATTTGCCGGGCGGGCAGGCGCAGCCGGAAAAGGCTTTGATCAGGCAATCGCTCATGATGGACAGCCTTTCACCGTGTGGATGGCGGCAAGGATCTTCTGGTGCAGCGGGCAGCCGCGATCGTCGCTGCCGTCGAAAAAACGTTCGGCCTCCACCAGCGCCGTCAGGAGATCGGGCGCCCCGGCGGTGAAGCGGGTCTTTTCGGTTGTTCCGGCCGGTCGTCCGGCGGGACGGGGAAGGCTCTCGGGCGATGGTTCGGATGTGGGATTGGCGGCAGGCATCGCAGCTCTCCTCAGGCGTAAAGCTGGTCGGTATCGGTGATGCCCATGATCTCGCGGGCATAGCGGTAATGCTCTTCGACGCTGGCGCTTGCGCCGCGCAGCCAGGACGGGCCGCGGATCGAATGTTCGGGACGGCGGAGAAAGGCAAAGCCGAGGGCGCCCATGCGCTGGGCTTCGTTGGCCATATAGGCGCGGCAGTCGTGGGCCGTGCGCGCCGCATTCCAGCGGGCATCCCGCTTGCTCTCCTCGGTTTCGATATTGCGGATGTGCTGCATCGCCCTGTCCTCTCGCGCCTCTGATCGGCCTGTGGAGAAAAGGTATATATAATACCCCATCGCGTCAATCGTAAAAGGTATTGAAAATACCCTTGTGATTGACGAGGTACGAATCATAGGCGTATGTCTGGATCCAGTGATTGGGCGACCGGGTGCAACTCCCGAGCTGACGAAGCCCAGCGGCGCGGGAAGCGAAAGTCCTTAAGTGCGCTGTCAGAAAATCAGGACGAGGGCGAAGCGAATGGCCCCTCTGGCACGTGTCCCATCCCGGCTCCGGCCTTCAGGACCTTGGCCAATGCTCTCCCGGCTTCATGGGCTTTGCTCATGGGGTAGGGGGAAGCTTTGGCCGGAACCCTCCCTCACCAGCCTTCAGGAGCTAAGACAGAAAGATAGAAATCAAAACCTATCTTGGAGTCTGGTGTGGAAGAAAAAGGAGGCCGGCCATGCGCGGCGAAATCGAATTCGCCGACGAGATGATCGAAGCCGGCCTGGGATCGCCGAATTCTACGATCGGTGGGAGGAGAAGCTGCCGAAGGACATCGCGGTCACTCGTTCCATGCGGCGGCGGTGATGAGGATGCGCGAACGGCAACCGGACCTTCAACAACTTGTGGTTTCAGAGGATGAATCGTCGCGATATCCCTCGTGATCCCGGCGGGCTTCAGAGCGAAATCCTACAGGCCGTAGATCTCCCGCTCGGCGCTGAAGGCGAGAAGCAGCACTGCTGATGTGACGATATAGAACCAGATTCTGCCGGCGCGCGAGGAGGGGCGGATCATATTGGTTTCCCTAGTGAAATAGGATTGATTCGCGGTGTTGCTTCCGAGCCTTGGGTCATTCCTACATCTCGATGATCGATCGGCGGACGCGGCCGACGATGGTGACGGCGCCCTGGAATTCCGGCGGCGGTACGTCCTCGTAGGAGGCAGGCTGGAAGGGCGGATTGTCGTTCGGGCGGTAGCGCTTGTAGGTGGCGGCGCCCGTCTCGTCGGCGACGACATAGAGCGCGTTCGGCGCCAGGCGTTTGTCGCGCAGATTGACGAAGATGATCGAGCCGGGCGGCGAGATCTTGTTCATCGAATTGCCTTCGACCTCGAGCGCGATCCATTCGCCATCGGGAAGATCGAGCGCGGCGACGGTCGGGAATTCCGAAAAGTCGGTGATCGGCGCCTGCTCGCTCAGCTGGCCGGCGCTGACCCAGGAGATCTTCGGCACATCGGCGACGGAGACCGGCAGCTCATCCGGATCGAGCGCGTTGCCAGTTCCGAACTGCAGCCAGTTGAGATTGACCTTGAACGCGCGGGCATACTTCTTCGCATCGGCAATGCCGAAGCCGTTGCGGCCGGATTCGTGCGCCTTGTAGACATTGGCGTTCCAGCCGAGCCGATCGACGATCGCCTTCGGCCCGGCAAAGCCGGCATTCTTCCTGGCCATAACCAGCCGCTTTGCGCGTTCTTCGCGCTCAAATTGTTCCTGATCTTTCAACATGATATAAATTATACCCCAAAAAAAGGTATATGTAATGCCCTATTGCGCTTGACGTCACGGGTATTAATTGTACCCTAATGAGCATGACACACAGCGACACCATCCAGAACGGGCTCAGCCTTTCCCGCTACACCGAGGGCCCCCGCTACACCGAGTGCCCTCGCTACAGCGGGTGCGGGATGTGCGGCAAGGCGCTGTCGATTGCCGAGGTGATCGAGCGCCACTGCGAAAATTGCGGCCAGCAGACGAGTCCGAAAGAGATGCGGGAAATCCTGCCCGGCGCTCTTTTGATCACCCATCCCGACGGCGTCACTCCTCCCTGACGGCGATCGGCGGCCGGCGTCGTCGCCCCCCTCGGCGACGCCGGCATCTCACTCCCCGGGCCGGAGGCCCAAGCAGACGAGCGGAGCCTTGCTCCAACAACAGCACCGCTGCGGCGGCAACGGCAAGCCGCGCCCGAATCGAAAACAAGGATGAAACGATGAGCATCCAAGCCAAGGCCGCGCAGCAACGAGACGTCCGCATGAGCGCGCTCGAGCTCTTCCGCACCGGCCGGGATTATATCGAAATCGCGGCCCTTCTCGGAATGTCGGTGCCTTCGGTCGAAATCGAGATCCACCGGCTGCGCAGCGCCGAGAAGGGCGACACCGCCCAGCAGGATCATGCCGGCGCTGAGACCCGCCGGTTTGCCCGCCGTCCCCTCAAGCCGGGCACGCCGGTCAATTTTGCCGGCCGCCGGGTTTGTAGGGGACGGCGGGTTTGAGATCGGCCATCCGGCCGGGAAAGGAAAACGCATGGCGAGGAAAACAATGGCGAGGGAAGCAATGGCGAAGGCAACAATCGACAAGGACATCATGGAGATCCTCGGCCCGGTGCTGGGGGAGGAGCTGGCGGCAGCGATCATCGAACATCGCAAGCGCACGCTGAAGCGGCCGCTGACGGCTTACGCAGCCCGGATCCAGGCCAGGGAATATCTGCTGACCGGCGATCCGGCGGGTGCTGCCGAGATGCAGATCTTCCGCGGCTGGCAGGCGATCAAATGCGACTGGTACCTCAAGGAGAAGGCGAGGGAAGCCCAGTCGATCAACAGCAGCACGAGAAGGACGACAGTCGATGCCGCAAGAGATTTCCTCTCCGGTGAAGATCATAGCGGGGATGCTTTCGGGTTTCCCGGCATCAGCAGGCACTGATCCCGACATGCAGATCCGCGCCTATCTCGTCGCCATCGACGGCATCCCGCTGGAGGCTGTCTGGCAGGCCGCCAAACTCTTCATCGCCGGAAAGGTGAAAAGCCATAACCGCGCCTTCGCCCCGAGCTCAGCCAGTTTCGCCGAGCAATGCCGCCGTCAGCAGGCGGCGATCGAAGCGCAGAGCCGCCCGCGCCTTAAGCCGCAACCGGAGACGCCGCAGCCGAAAGTCGCCGCCTACAAGATGCAGCTGCTGCGCGACGCGGCAAACGGCAGCCGCAACGCCAGGCGGGAACTGGCGAAGATGTTTCCCGACAACCCGATCATTGCAGGCGCCGGGCATGAGGAGGCATTGAGGTGAGAGGCCTATTCTGGACCGAAGACAAGATCGTCAGGGCTGAGAAGCTCTGGCAGGAGGGGCTCTCGGCAAGAGAGATCGCCAACCTGTTCGGATCGAAGAAGAACACCGTCATCAACATGGCGCGCCGCAACCGCGACAGGTTCCCCGCACGGCAGGACTTCAGGCCTCCGCTGCCCGAGACCCGCCCGGCGCCGGCGCCGATCCGCCATCCCGACCGGGTCACGCGGGTGACGCTGTCGGGCGCGCATGTGACGATGCCGCGCGTGCCCTCGATCGATGGACCGGCAGAGCCATGAGCAACGTCACCCCACGCGAAACCGAAATCATCGGCTGGATGGCGGCGGGCAAGACCGCCGCCGAGATCGGCACCATTCTCGGCATCTCCCACATCACCGTGAACACGCCCATATCAAACGCCAAGGCGAGACTCGGCGTCTTCAAGGATACGGCGCTGGTCGCCGCCGCACTTCGTAACGGCATCATTCGATAGAAGGACAATCACCATGGGTGGCAAAGCAGCCAAGGCTAGGACACAACGGGCAAACAAGGGTGCCGGCCGGCCGCGCAAGGCAAATGTCGAGCGTTTTCCCTGCGGCAAGATCAAGCCCTTCGAAACCGAGAAGGACAATATCAGCGTCGCGATATCAGCCCGCCGCCGCATCCACGGCTTCGGCCGGACGGTGACCGACGAGACGGTCAAAAGCCCGTTCGCCGGCTATACGCTGGGCCGCATGTTCCTCGACGGCCTGATCACCGCCGAACAGCGCCAGGCCGGCGACGACTATGCCGAGGCAATGGCCCGCTACCACAAGACCACGGGCATCCCGGCCCCGAGCCCGCGGGCGCAATCGCTTTTCGCCGTCAAAGGCCACGAAGGCGAGGTGACCGAGACCCTCGCCGACCGCGCCCGCAAGGCCAGCAACCGCATGATGGCGCTGCAGGGCATCCTGCTGCGCTGCCCTGATGGACCGCAGGTCAGGAGCACGGTCTATAATGTGACGGTGATGGACTACGAACATCTGCGCCAGATGCCGCCGCAGCAATTGCTGTGGCTGCGGCGGGGATTGACGGCGTTGCGTGGCGCGAGGGCTGGGTGATGGGGTAGGCAACGGACGCGAAATTCGCCCATATCCCGTCCGCCATCGCTGTCCTTGCCGCAGAGCTCACCCCACCCTCCGTCGTCCTCGGGCTTGACCCGAGGACCCACCTTGGCCTCCATCAGCAGCGGCCTGGAGACACGGGCGGGAGCGGGGCGAGGGGGCATGCTGCGACATCTGTGACTACAGCCGTCTGCCTTCACAGCAAGGCTTCACGAGGCTGAGAATTTCACCATGACACCGCGCTGCCGAAAGTAGGCCTCCATCCGCTTCCTGCCAGAACGGTTATTCTGCACGAGCCTGGCCGGGTCGAATACGGCCTCTTTCAAACCCGCCCGGGTCAACGCTGCCTTGAGGGCCGCGATATGCACGTCGATGTCGGCGTTGTCCGCCTGGAGCGACTCATAAATGCGGTTTGTTGCATCTGCTACGGTCGGTTCGCTCACGATTACACTCCTGTTGTCGTCTGGCTGGGCTGACCGTATTGGGGTGAAACCTGTTCAGGTCAATGGGTGACAATGGAATGGAAACATTTCCTCCGCTTTCGAAGATGAACCACCAGAAGCAGCCCTGCCGCCGGGTTTGCGTGGAAACATCACTGCCATCCGGAAGCTTCTCGACGACGGATCATCCGGTAGAGGGGGGCATACGGGCTAAACCTTGAATCCACTCCGTCGAGATCTCATCTTCGGGAGAGCATTCCTAATCGCTTTCAAGCGAGGCACACTGCAACAGCCGGTACTGATTCCGTCCTGCGTGCGACCGATGCAAATCGCTTCTCGAACCCTACGAGGTAAGTGTTGACGCAGTTCTTCGAAACAACTCAGGGCATCATGCTAGTCGGAGCGATGATTGGGGCTGGCTGTTTCGCCGCCGGCACGATCATACCGAGCGCACTGCGGTGGACGAGTGCTGAACGCGCGCGGAACCCAAAAGCCAAAGCGCGCAACGCGGCGATGCTGACAGCTCTGGCATTGGACGATTTTGTCGGCGCCGCATACGCTGCCGTTCACGATACGCCTGAGTTCAACCCAGTCAACGAAGGCGAATTCGTCTTCCACACAGCGGATCCGATTCTTGTCCTTCCACGGGCTGAAGATTTGAGCCTCCTGGGCGACGAGCTCTTCCATGAGGCTTTATGGTTATCGAACCGGGTGACGAACCTTGGGAACGCGTTGGATAACCTTGATCTCTCCGGCCCAGGCTTCGACAGCTTTTTCGAGCGGCGCCAGGAGGGTTATGCGGTGATCGCGGCGAAGGCGATGGACCTCATCGAGCGACTGCTTGCCGATTTTGATCTCAGTCTTCCGGAAAAACCTGACTACTACAGGCAGCGCGATGGATTTGCCTCGGCCGTACAAGCTGCTGGCGAACGCAGCAACGGCAGCAAGAAGACCGCAGCGAGGGTTCAGTCCCCTGGTTCCAATGTCACTCAACTCTTTCCGAAGACAGGTGAAGAGTAAACGGTATTCCCTGGCCACGTCTTCGAAGCCTGAGGGCACGCAGGGCGATCTACCATTGCAGGCTCTCGACCATCCCTCGGGACGGACCGGTTTCGGCTTGGCAAGCGACGTCTTCCCCGAACCGGGAAGACCACAAGTGAGGTAGAGCGTGGGGGCGGCTTTGCGATTTGCCCTGTGTGCTTCTTCCTCCGGCCGCCGATCAAGCCGAGAACTGAATTCAAAACAAACGATCGACAGATTGCTCGGTCTCCCAGGTCTTGAGGAAATGCGCTTCCCGCGCGATCCAGCCGACGGTCTCGCTTCCCCATTCCTGGGCCCGGCTTGCATACTCGCCCATCAGCCAGATGTGGCGGACGATCACAAAGCGATGGGCGGCTTCGAAGTCGTCTGGGGTTATCGGCCGGACGGCGCGATAACCGTCGACGAAGGCGTCCCACATGGCGGTCGAACTTCGGCCGAAGGAGACTTGCGCCCACAGGAAGACCGACAAGTCGTAGGCAAGGTATCCCGGACCGCCGTCGTCAAAATCGAAAAATACGGCTTCGCCGGCGTCGTTGATGCGCGCATTGAAGCCGTGGCAATCCCCATGGCAATAGGACCTGGTCAGATCGCTGAAGGCTTCGATCGCCTTTGCGGTTCGTGCCGCGATGGTTTCGAGATCGCTGCGGACCTCCGCGTCCTCCACAATGCCGCTATTGCGTATGCGAGCGAGGGGCCGATGCAGCAGGTGTTCGAGGTCAAGCCGATAGAGCGCGCCGTCCGGCGAGAATGTCTCGGCGGCATTGTGCAGCAGAGCAAGGGTCTTGCCGTTGGCCCGGGCATCGCCGGCATCCGTCGTAGACGGCTGGCGGCCATCGATCGCCTGGAAGAGCACGCCCTCGCGCCCGCCTTCCGGCGCAGATCCCCGAACAAACAAGCTGCCGTCGCGTGTCGGGATGGGTGCTGCGACCGGAACGCCCGATTGCGAAAGATGCGTCAGGAATGCCGTTTCGGTTTTGACGTCGGCTGGACCGCGTGCGCGGCGGTGGGAAAGCCGGAACACATAGCGCTCGCTGTTGCTGCCGACGACGATATACACATCATTCAGGCCACGTTGAAGCAATCGGCAGGAAAGCGGTCCTGCGAGCGGATAGTGATGATTGATGAACTGTTCGACTGCCTCAACCCGAGGCGTTGAATAGAGCGGATCAAAGTCGAGCATAGGGCTGTCCGTAGGGGCTTTGCGAGAGGGCTGCTTCCAGGATTGCAGGGGACGCGTTTTGCAACCCTATCGGCACCTTGCCGACCAGGCCAGCTTTTCTCAGCGGCGCGGAGATCGAATCTTCTCCTCGTGAGGTTGCAATCGCGCACATTAAGGGCGCTCGCCGATCGCGTCCGGATGCGTCGCTGTCCTTGCGCCAGACGTCACCCCACGCTCCGTCCTCCTCGGGCTTGACCCGAGGATCCACTCTCGCCTCCGCCAGCCGTGGGCATGGATTCCAGGCTCAAGGCCTGGAATGACGGAGGGTGGGGACCCTAGGTCCCGTTGCAGCGGGCATTGGAGGCAGCTCCAACCCAGGGCAACCAGTTCCGTGGTGTATAGGTCGGTTAACTTCTGACCGCATAGGCCTTTATGGTACCATTCAGATGCCATGATGATGGAATTGAGTTGGGGAGCCGAGCATTGACACAACCCGCAGACGATAAGATCCGCTTTCAATTCGTCACGCAATGTCCAAGGGATGATGGCTGCGGCGTTTGCGTCTTGCAGATGCTGACGGGCAGACCCTATGGCCAAATTGCCGGCATGATCGATTGGGGCGTTCAGACCAATCATTACACCACGTGGAAAGAACTGTGCGGCGTGCTGCGCGAGTTGGGCTGGCAGACGGGCGGATTGTGCGAAGCCAAGAGCTGGGGCGATGTTCGCGGGGTGGCGGTGGTCCATGTCGAAGGCGACCACTTTATCCTCTACGACGCCGATAACGGCATCTTTTATGATCCCGGGCAAGCGGATGGCCCGGATCTGCACAGCCGCCTCGTTCCTGTGAGCTACCTTCCGGTGCCATATGCGGAGATCGTTGGGGCTGGAAATCCGTAAGGATGCCATCCCGGCCGTTTACCTCTGCACCTTACCAAAATGTATAGTCCGGGCGAGGTCCCGGTGAGATTTCGAGCGCAGGCTTGGCGCCGTCATTGTCAAGCCGAGGCCAGCTCTCATGAATATGCGCGCCACACCTGCCGCCCTTATGCCGGCGATCCATCCGGTCAGCCTGCGGGTCGCCACTTACCTGATCAATCTCGACCGGGCGCCATTGCGCCGGTTTCGCATGGAACGGCTGCTGGCAGATTTCGGCCTTGCCTTCGAACGCGTGGCGGCGGTCGATGGCGCGGTCATCAGCCTGCCGCATCCGGGTTTTGACGAAGCAGCCTATCTCGGCCGGCACGGCCGCCGGCCGAACCCTTTCGAGATCGGCTGTTATCTGAGCCACGTCGAATGCGCCAAGCGCTTCCTTGCCGGCAATGCCGAATTCGCGCTCATTCTCGAAGACGATCTCGATCTCGATGACGATCTGGCTGAGCTGCTCGATGCCGCCCTTGAGCACCATGAGCGCTGGGACATCCTGCGGCTGTCCACCGTTAATTCCGGGAAAAAGCACCGGGTGGAGGCGCTGACGGCGTCGCGCTCGCTTGCCATCGCGCTCACCCGCGAGAAGGGGTCCGGCGCGTATCTCATCAACCGCCGGGCGGCGGAGTGGATCGCCGGTGCGCTTCTGCCGATGCGCCTGCCTTATGATCTCGCCTTCGATCTGGAGTTCGATGAGGGGCTCAAGGCCTGCTTCGTCGATCCGGCGCCGGTCAGCCAAAGGGCGGATCCCTGTTCCCAGATCCAGGCCGGGCTGTCGGCATACCGGCTTGGCCGCCGCCGGCCGTGGAGCGTCCTGCCCTATCGCACGGCGGCTGAAGTGCGCCGGTTTGCCCGCCGCTTCCGCCGTCTCGCCGCCTGGAGGGTGAGCGGCTAGGGCCGCTCCCCCGGGATGAGCGGTTGAGACCGCTCACCTGGGATGAGCGGAAAGGCGATCGAGAGGGTGAGGCCGGGATGATTGTCGGTCATGATGATCTCAGCCGCATGCAGGTCGGCGATCGCCTTGACGAGGCTGAGCCCAAGCCCGCTTCCCGGCGTCGTGCGGCTCTTGTCGAGCCGGTAGAGGCGCCGGAAGACCTTGTCCCTTTCGTCGGCGGGAATGCCGGGGCCGGTATCGGCTACCGAGATGATGGCGCGGCCGTCCCGGCAGCGCAGCGCCACCGTGATATCGGTTCCATCAGGGCAGTGGTTGATCGCGTTTTCCACCAGGTTGGCGATCATCTGCGTCAGCAGATCGCGGTCGCCCCGGATGAGCGCCGGACAGCGCTCCGTGATCCTCAACGACTTCAGCGCGTCTTCGGCGACGTCGACATAGACTTCGGAAATCACCGCCAGCACGGCGTCGATATCGATTGCCTGGAAACGCTCCTTGCGGGCGCCGGCCTCGATCTGCGAAATGCGCAGCAGCGCCTCGAAGGTGGCGTTGATCCGGTCGCTCTCGTTTCTGGCTTCGTCGAGAAGGGCCGACACATCGGCCTGCCGGTCATTTCCGGCCACCGCGGCATCGAGCGTCAGCCGCAGCCTGTTAAGAGGCGTCTTCAGATCATGGGCGATATCGGCGCTCACCTGCCGCATGCTGTCGACCAATGTCTGCAGCCGTTCCAGCGCCGCGTTGATCTGGATCGCCACCGTGTCGAGATCGTCGCCGTTGCCGCTGATCGGAATGCGGGCGTCGAGCGCGCCTTGGGCGACGTCGTTCATGGTCAGCGCCACCCTGTCCAGCCGCGCCTGGGCGCGAACGGCGAGAAAGACGCCGCCGCCGATCGCGGTCGCGACGACGATCGCCGCCGCCCATTCGAGGCTCACCTGCACGATCCGCAGCATCTCGTCGACATCGTTGAAGTTTTCGGCGACCACCAGGCTGTAGGGGCCGATCGTCGACACCTGCATCCGGTAGCGTTCATGCCCCTTCAGCCCGACGTCGCCTGAAGTGACGGTATGGACGCCGTTCGGGATGCGCGGTGCGGCGAAATTGCCGGCGAGTTTCCTGCCGGCCTGGTCGGTCAGCGAATAAAGCCCGTCGGAGGTCGACTGGAAGCTCGCATAATTGTTCAGCGTGTTGATCAGATCCCCGGTGTCACCGGGCTCGTAGGTCGAGACGATGAGTGAATTCATCTCGGTGAGCGACTGTTCGAGATCACGGCCGAGGCCGAGGCGCAGCATGTGATAGATGATCGCGCCGCTCAGGATGAAGGTGACAACGAAGAGCACGCCGAAGGTGACGGCAAGCCGGAACGGCGTGCTCCTGCGCAGGCTCGAGCATGATGCCGAAAAGTGTGCGCGGTTTTCGGACGACATCATGCTCTTACTCTTTAAATTGCGAACAGGATTTGAGATTTTCAGGCCGCTGGGCCTGAAATCATCCTGTTCGAGGCGCATGCAGGCTGTATCCGGTGTTGCGGACCGTGTGCAGAAGCTGGATCTGGAACGGCTTGTCGACCTTGGCCCTGAGGCGGCTGATATGGGTCTCGACGACGCTGGTCTTCGGATCGAAGTGGAAATCCCAGACCCGCTCCAGCAGCATCGTCTTGGTGATGACCCGGCCTTCACCGCGCATCAGCACCTCGAGCAGGGTGAATTCGCGCGGCTGCAGCTCGATTGCCTGCCCGGCGCGGCGGGCCTCCCGCCGGATCAGATCGAGCTCGAGATCGGCAACCTTCAGCACCGTCTTCTGCTCCTGCACCGGCGGCCGCCGGCCAAGCGCATTGACCCGCGCCATCAGCTCGGAAAAGGCAAAGGGCTTGACGAGATAATCATCGCCGCCCGCCTCCAGCCCCTCGACCCGATCGTCGACGCCGCCGACCGACGTCAGGAACAGCGCCGGCGTGCCGACCTTGGCAGCCCTAAGTGAACGCACGATCGCCAGCCCGTCGAGGCCCGGCAGCATGCGATCGACGACGACGACGTCATAGGCTTCGCGCTGCGCCTGAAACAGCCCGTCGCGGCCGTCGCCGATGACGTCACAGACATGGCCTGCCTCGGAAAAACCCTTGGCGATATAATCGGACGTCTTGGTATCGTCCTCGATAAGCAGGATTCGCATCAGCCCGATCGTTCCCGGCATGCCTGGGGATGAGATCTAGCCGAGAAGACGGCTTGGCTACAACTTACGGATTCGTAAGGTGACGGGCGGGGGGAGTGGCTTCAGGCGCAACCGTGTCGCCACCCTACCTCGTCCTTCGAGGCTCCGGCCTTTGGCCTGCGCACCTCAGGATGAGGGCTGGTCGTGGTGCTTGGCTCGGGCTACCGGCGCATCTTGCCGCTGCGCTTAAACCGGTCTGCGGCTCAGCGCTTGTATTCGGGCTCGCTGCGATCAAGCGTGCGCTTCACGGACTCCAGATGGAGCCGGGCCGACTCCGGGTCGCCTTCGCGCATTTGCCGGTACGCCGCTTCGGCGATCTCAGGCGCGACGGCAAGGACTTCGCGTCCGGTCGACAGGGCGAGCGTCTGCACTTCGCAGGCGCGCTCGAGGTAATAGAGGTCGTCCCAGGCCTCGGCGATATTGGGTGCGCAGACCATCACGCCGTGGTGCTTCATGAAGACGATGTCGGCATCCCCGATCGCGGCCGCGATCCGATCGCCCTCGCGCGCGTCGAGCGCCAGGCCGTTATAGTTGCGGTCGACGGCCGTGCGTCCATAGAATTTCAAGGCGGTCTGCCCGGCAAAGATGAGCGGATCGCCCTCCGTCATCGAAAGGGCGGTGGCATAGGGCATATGGGTGTGGAACGCCGCCTTGGCGCGCGGAATGTTCTTGTGAATCCTGGCATGGATGTAAAAAGCGGTGGCCTCGGGCTGCCCGCTGCCCGACACCACGTTGCCGTGAAAATCGCAGATCAACAGCATCGAGGCCGTCAGTTCGGCAAACGCGTAGCCGTACGGGTTGACGATGAACAGGTCGTCATAGCCGGGAACGACGGCCGAGAAGTGGTTGCAGATCCCTTCCTCCATGCCGAGCCTTGCCGCCATCCGGAAGCAGGCCGCAAGATCGACGCGGGCCTGCCAGATATCGTCCGTATCGAGTTTGGGCTGGTTGGGGCCGCCGGCGGGCGACGGGGCTGTATTGAGGGAGTGCGCCATGGGTTCGTTTCAGATCGGTGTCGAAGGAGAGGGTGGCTATGTTCTGGATTACGCCCGGATCAGACTCGCATCAAGCCGGCTGGAGACAAACATGGTTCGCTTCATTTGCATATTTTACCCGCGCCGGTCTTCCATCAGCAGTGGGCATGGATCCCAGGCTCGAGGCCTGGGATGACGGAGGGTGGGGAGGCGCTTTCCGCCAAACTCCCCGTCGGCGCAGCGGATGGCGGATCGTCTTAGCCCGCGGCTCGACCCGAAGGGTGTCGAAAAACACTTTAGCTTAGCAGCCAGTCTTATTCCGGATCGACAGCAGATGAGCCATTGCATCCGTAATCGCGTGGTCGTCGTAGGGTTTCGAGAAGATCCTGCTTCCCGTGGGGAGATCGCTTTCTTTGAGGATTGCTGCACCGGAGGCAACGATCAGCCTGACAGGCGGCCATCGATCCCTGATGTAATGGGATAGCTTGATGCCGTCCATCGTGCCAGGCATCTGAACATCCGTGAAAACCAGATCGACGTCGTCTCGGGATTGAAGGATGCCGATTGCCTCGTCCGCATCGCACGCCTCCAGCGCTTCGTATCCCGCAGACAGCACCAGATCGACCGCATCCATCCGAATGATCGTGCTGTCTTCGACGACCAGGACGACCGCCTTGCCATTTTTCATCGCTCATTCGGTCAAATTGGAGTGTGAACCTCGCGGGCTCCAATGGGATAGCGAGTAGGAAGCCATTCGGTTCCTAAGCGGCCGTAGAAATGTCGCGGGAACCGGCGCTTTCCCGGTGGTTGATGGTGACGGCGGTGCCGGGACCCGCATCGCTCAACTGAATGTCGCCATTCAGGCTCTTTGCGAGCGCCTCCACAATGCCGGTCCCCAGTCCCGCCTTTGGTGCATCGCGACCCGCGGGCATGCCGATGCCGTTGTCAGTGACAGACAGAGTCCAGTCCTTGCCGGATGAGTGGTAGTCGATGACGATTGCGCCCGGTCGTTCATCGGGAAAGGCGTGCTTGAGGGCGTTGATGACAAGCTCGGTCACAACAAGCCCCAGGCGAACGGAAACGTCCGCTTCCACGGCGCTATCGTCGACCGTCACCTGAATCGAAAGCCTGTCAGGATCAGCGATCATCGATGCACCGAGGCTTTGGCAAAGCTGAGTGAAATAGGCATGGAGTTCAACCTTGCCGCCGTTGGACGTAGAGAGTTGCCGCTGCAGGGCCGCAATCGACATGACCCGGTGATGGGCGTTGTGGAGATGCCCGCGCGCTTCCTCCGACTGGACCCGGCGGGCGCTCTGCATGAGAACGCTGGCAATGATCTGGAGGCTGTTTGCCACCCTGTGCTGGACCTCCTGCAGCAGGATCGCATTATCGCGAACGAGATCATCTTTCAGCCGAGCCTCGGCGCGCATATCGGTCACGTCGGTGATGGCGAGAAGCAGGCGAATATGATCGATGTCGCCGTCATCGAGCCTGCGTGCATTGACGACCAGCTGCCGTGTTTTCTGGTTTGGCCGGTGAAAGTCGATTTCGTAAGCCTCGATGGTGGCACTTCCTGAGGCAGTGGCCGTCAGCAGTGACGCAAGCTTGGGCATTGCCCATTCGCCGTTTCCAATTTCGCTGAGGCTTTGGCCGCAAACTGTCTTGGGGTCGATGTCGAAGGCTCGGCAGAAGGATGCGCTCGCCGCGATGACCTTCAGGTCGTCGGATAGGAAAAGCAGCGGTTCATTGGATGATACCACCACGGCAAGAGTGCTCGCCGCTTCGAAATGCGCTGTGGGTGTCTTTTGCATGGAGAGGCCCTCAAGGGCCGGAGACTTACGGAGCAAGTCATCACTCGGCAACAATGCCAACCGGCCGAAAGGCTCGGCTGGACAAAGACACTATAACACGCGCGACGCGCAATCTCTTCATATTAAATTTCCCGGCTGCCATGTCGACGCGATGAGCCGATGATGACGAATATTCATAGTCTGGAACGAGGCCATCGAGCAGGAAGCCGAAGCCTTTGCGGAAAGCGCCGTCCCACCAACAGCGGATGCGAGCGTTCGATTGTCGGGCAGTGTTGGCTACGTGAAGCTCGTCGTGCACTTTCGCCTCCCTCGGCAATCTCCGAACGGGTTTTGTCCACGGCGGATCCCAAGCACCGACCGGTGCGGGAGATCAACGCCTCAACCCTCCTCGCCAGATGCGAGGAGGGTTGGTTTCAAGGCCGGTTAGATCGTCCGCCGATAGCGGTCGCGCTCTTGCGCGATCTGCTCAGGGGCATATGGATCGAGCGTGTCGTCGAACCGGGTCCATCCCTGCTCGTTATAGGCACGCCGACGTTCGACCGGGTCGACCCAGTTTGAACCCTGGAGGATAGCCTGCGCCTCGGCGGCGCGGGCGTCGTCGACCTTGGCCGTGACCAAGCTACCACCGCGGCGGACACCTTCGGCATAGAGGTGAGCATCATCTTCCGAGACGCCGGAGTCGGTGAGGGCACCGATCAGCCCCCCGGCAGCCCCGCCCGCAACGGCGCCGGCGACAGCCCCGGCCGCGGTCGCGGCAAGCCAGCCTGCGGCAACCACCGGTCCGACACCAGGAATGGCCATCAGGCCCAGTCCAGTGAGCAGGCCGCCAGCGCCACCGACGGCAGCGCCGATACCAGCGCCCGTCGCGGCATCCTCGCCAACGTCATTGTCGCGATCGATGCGGCCAGCCTTGTTGGAGACGATACTGATGTCGTTTGAGGGAATGCCTGCCGCTTCCAATTTGCTGACGGCGGAGCGAGCATCCGAGTAGTCATCGAAAAGTCCGGTTACAGTTCTCATCATGCTTCTCCTTGGGTTACTTGGCGACGATGTTGCCTTGATAATCGAGGGCGATGGCGACGGCTTTGCCGTCCTTCATGCCGGTGGCCATCCAGATCCCCTTGTCATCGAGCTTGAGACCCTTGACGTCGGTGTAGCCCGCATCCGCGATGCGATCCTTCGCCTGAGCTTCGGTAAAGCTGTTGGCGCCCTCCACGGGCGCAGTCGGATTTTTGGTGTCCGGCGTTGCAATCGCAGGTGTATTTCCATCCGGAGATGGAGCCGGCTTTGTTTGAGCAAAGGCTGCAACGGCTGATGCGCCGAGAATTGCCGCCGCGACGATGATCTTCTTCATATATGTTTCCTCCATTTTGCGGATCAAGTGACAGATCCATGCGGCGAGAACCCGCAGAGGAGATCTTTGTTCCCATTGCAGCAAGGAAGCATGCAATTGATTTTTCTGAATATATGGCACAGAGGCGTTCCGTCGGACGACTCTCCTTGATTTCGAGGCAAAGCGAGCGGACAACGAGGCGTGCGGGACAAATCGATACCGGGCAAGGCAAAAGAACCTCTCACGGCGAGTCCGATTTTTTTAACGCCTAAAGTTGTACTTCAGGCGCGAATTTCGTCTCGGCCAGCCGACGTTCCACATATGGCGCGCCGGCTCTGAGTATCGGCGACACTCTGAAAATCAGTGCAAGAAAGAGGACTTCGCCTCGCGGTCGACGAGTCTTTCCACCGTGCCGATAAGGCGCGCTGCACGCCGCAGAACTTCGATTCCGTCATCATTGACGGCGATATCGTCGCTCATCCGGTCTATGCAACGAGCAACCTCCATGAGTTTCGTTGCAAGATCCGCGTGGCGGACCCGTTCAGCGGTTCGCGAAAGCCGGCGGAGACACTCCGAGTATCTCGATGCGAGGACGAGCCTGTTCGTCACTGTGTCGACTTCGGGAATGGAAGACGACTGCAAGGTCTTTTGCCGCATGATCCTGTCTCCCTATTCTATGATTGATTTGGGCGGCCTCTCCCACCTCGTCACGCCGAAATCCTCGCGAGTCCCATCCAGTGTCTTCAGGGCTGACAGAATGTCCCGACAATGGATCGGGCAAGCGAAGCCGGGAGGGTGACGGAGTTCAGGATTGGATTCGACCGCGTGCAGGTCAGACGCCCACGATGCGAGGATCCTCCGCTTTTCGGCGGTCGTTATCCCGCCCGAAGCGAGCACCTCTTCCGGGTCCGAAAAATGCTTATGGGGATGCAGGACTTGCACGGCCGAGATGGCATCGACGACGTTGTGAGGGCTAGCTGAATTCGTGGTTTTGATCGTCATCTTCGATCTCCTAAAAACTTCCAACGGGTGAAGAAAATCTCCAGGTGCCCAAGAGATTGTTTCAACCTTTTCAGCGTTCAAGAGGTTAAGCGGGCAGGCCTTAAAAATTTTTCCGACTCCCCTTGAAACGCAAAAACCGGAAAACCAAATCGATGTTCGCCGGCAGCCCAAAGGGAGCCGGAAAGCCGGGGACGCTGTTTCCGACGCGTCTCCTATCCAACTCGCTTTACGGAGGATTTGGTTATGAGAAATGAGTTCGACTTCGCACCGCTCTATCGGTCCAGCATCGGCTTCGACCGCGTCTTCAATCTTCTCAACAATCCGCAGCGTCTGCAGGCCATCGAGACCTGGCCGCCCTACGACATCGTCAAATCAGGCGAGGACGACTACCGCATCCAGATGGCGGTGGCGGGTTTTGCCGACAGTGACCTCGACATCACCCAGGAACGCAATGTGCTGATCGTGAAGGGACAGAAGAACGAGGACAAGGAGGGCGAATATCTGCATCGCGGCATCGCCGGTCGTTCCTTCGAACGCCGATTCGAGCTTGCCGACCACGTCCGGGTCGAAAACGCCTCGCTGACGAACGGTCTTCTGACAGTTGATCTGAAGCGCGAGATCCCGGAAGCGATGAAGCCTCGCAAGATCGCCATCGGCAATTCGACAAGCGGCCAGACGCCGCTGCAAATCGAAGGCGATAAGCAGGTGGCATAAGGTTACTGCAGGGGAAGTCCGGCGCCGTCGAGCGGCGCCGGCTCTTGGACGCAATGAAAACAACGAACGTTCGGAAATCACCAGCATTCGACGGGCGCGATCTTGCCGCGTGCCAGCCGGTCTTCGACACCCTGCTGCGCGAGGCCGGAGTGACGAAACAGTCGGAGGAGGCCGCCCGGATGGCAGCGATTGTCGTCGAACTTTACCGGCAAGGCGTCCGCGACCCTGAGTATCTTCGTTTGATGGTGGAAGGCGCCCGCGGGCTCTTCAAGCAAGCGAAGACAGGCGACCTCGCTGCATAGTTTCGGTTAGGATTTGTGTCGCTGCGCAAATTACGGCGCGATCGTTGTCGGCAACTCCTGTCTCATCGTTGGTGAAGCTGCCTAAAGTCGGTGCAATTGCTTCCGGCCCGACGACGCCAAGCGCCTCCGGTCAGTGCCGACGTTTCCATCCAGTTATAGAAGAGCGCGGTGATGCTTGGCTTGGTTGCTCGCGGGCTTGCCTATCTCTCAAACCGAATTATTCGTCCGCGTCGGAATAGGTCTTGTATTGCAGCTTCTCGAGCGACGCATCCAGCCTGAGGATGAGCCCCGTCGGCGCGTAGTCAACAACGACCTCTCCGAACGAACTGAGGCTGGAGTTGATCAGCCGGCACCCGAACCCCTTCTTGCTCGGAGCTTCCACCGCGGGGCCTCCGAGCTCCCGCCAACTGAAGTTCAGGCGCTTGTCGCCCGACGCTTCGCGCACGGACCACTCGATTTCGATGGACCCGGTATCTTGCGACAGGGCGCCATATTTGTTGGCGTTGGTGACAAGTTCGTGCAGCACGAGGGAGAAGGAAAGCGCCGCCTGGGGGCCCAATTCAATCACAGGACCGCTCGCTTTGAAGCGTTCGGACGTCTCAAGTCCGAGATTAATCGCCGTCGCCTCGACAATCGTCGCCATTGTCGTGCCCAGCCAATTCTGCTGCAGCAAAATGTCGTGTGCTTTCGAATAGGCATTGATGCGGGCCGCGATCGCCTGTTCTGCGTCCTCCATGGAGCTGGCGTTTCGGAAGGATTGAGTGGTGATGGCCTGAACGACGGCCAGCGTATTCTTGATGCGGTGAGAGAGTTCATGCATCAGAACCCGCTGTCGCTCCTCGTTCTCCCTCTGCTCGGTCTGATCCCTGAGTATCTTCACGAAGCCCTCGACTTCGCCGTCGTCCGACGTCAATGCCATCATCTGGCCCGAGGCCCAGAACAACGAGCCATCTCTGCGAACATGCCAGCGCTCATCGCTGCCATGACCTTCGGCCAACGCGGCGGCCATCTCCCGTTCAAGAACCCCCGCCTGCAGGTCTTCCTGCGTGAAGATGACCGCTGCGGGCTTGCCGATGATCTCGGCCTCATCCCATCCGAGGATCCGTCGTGCGCCCTCATTCCACGTGGTCACCAGGCCATTCAGATCCGTCGAGATGATCGCATACTCGATCGCGCTCTGGAGAATGGCTTCGAGAAAGCGCTCTCGCGAGCGGCTGGAATTGGAAAAGAGTTTCATGATCATGTGATTGCGCCTGATCCTTTCAGGGCCTGACCGCCGGAAAGGGCCTCGTCCTATTTCTATACCGGACGCCGTCGCGTTGGCAAAGGTCGCAGCCGTGACACGTTGTCCGGCAAACCCCGGACGAGCCGCGTCGTAAGCCATATGCGCGGCCAGTCGGAAACAAAGGAACGCGAGCCGCGTTAGTGGGCGACGTCACATTGAGCGTGGAAGCATGACAAGCCATTCAACGAACAAACTCCACGGGGATTTACCTTCCGCATCATCGAAGACGGCCGCCGCCGATCGGAAGGAGTTGGCGGCGATCGCCTTTGAACGCACCAGAATGCCGATGGTCGTCACCGACGCGCGCACGCTGGATCTGCCGATCGTGCTTGCAAACAAGGCGTTTCTGGAACTGACGGGCTACGCCGCCGAAGAGGTGCTTGGCCGCAACTGTCGTTTCCTCCAAGGGCCCGCTACATCTCCCATTGCCGTCGCGGAGATTCGTGCCGGCATCGCCGACGAGCGCGAGGCGAATGTCGAGATCCTCAACTACAAGAAAAACGGGGAGCCGTTCTGGAATCGGCTGCACCTAAGTCCAGTGCATGGGGATGATGGACAGATCCTGTATTTCTTCGGATCTCAAATCGACATGACGGAGTTTCGTCGCGTCGAAGCCCTGGAGGCCTCCGAGAACCGCCTGCTGAGGGAAGTCGACCACCGCGCGAAGAATGTCCTTGCGATCGTCGACAGCATCGTCCGCCTCAGCAATGCTGATGACCCGTTGCTTTATGCCGCCGCTATCCAACACCGCGTGCAGGCGCTCGCCCGTGCCCATGCCTTGCTTGCCGAGCGAAGATGGACAAGCATTTCGGTCGAGGAACTCATCCGCCAGCAGGTGACGCCGTTTGCAGCCCGCGCTTCATTTAGCGGGCCGGACATCAGGCTGCCTGCGTCGATTGTCCAGCCACTTGCGCTGGTTCTCCACGAACTCGCTGTCAACGCGGCCCTTCATGGCGCCATTGCCGTTGCGGAAGGCAGACTTTCGATCAGTTGGAATCCAGGACCGTCGGGCGCCGGCCTTAACATCCGGTGGCAGGAGGTGGGCGCCCGCACGCCGGCTAAATCGGCAAAACGAGGTTTTGGTACCGTGATCGTCGGTGCAATGGTCGAAAAACAGCTTAAGGGGCGCCTTGAGAGAAACTGGGTGGATGAAGGCCTGCTTATTGATATTGAAATCCCGCCTGCAGGTTCGACCTACGTGTAACGGCCCTTTGGCGCACCCGAAGTTCAAGACTCCTCCATCGCAATCGAATGCTCAGCGACCGCTGTAAGATGGTCTCCAAAGATGCGGTATCATGCCCTTTGCGATTGGAGCTCCGAAACCGGGCGATCCTGGATCGAAACCCACACACGGCGACGAGCGACGGCTATTCCAGATGCTGTCTGATCAGATTAATCAAGGCCTCGGCGGAGTAGGGTTTTTGCAACCAACCGATGGGTGAGGCCGCCGCGGCTCTTTCGCGGGTCCGGTCGTCAGCATGGGCGGAAGCAAAAATCGAGCGGACACCCAGCATGGCGAACAATTCGATGGCCGCTTGAACACCATCGGTGCGATCGGCCAATCGAATGTCCATGATCGCTAGATCCGGGCTGCCTGATACCGCCATGGAAATTGCCTCGCTGGCCGTCACTGCAATGCCGATGACTTCGAAGCCTGCGTCGAGAAGGCGATTTTCAACGTCGAGCGCAATGAGATATTCGTCCTCGACGATCAGAATTCGCGTCGGTCTTCCACCTCCCGCGGCCCTACCGGCCCTGTCGGCTGCTCCAGTATCGGAGCCATTGGCGCTAGTGGCGGGTGGCCCGAATGAGGTCATAAATCAGGCCTGCCTTCCGTTTGAGATTGACCGGCAAAACGGACGGTGCATTGCGCTCCTGCTCCTGGAGCAACCGTGAACGAGCCTCGCAGTTGCCGGACCAGCCCGGAGACCAGACCGGTTCCGGAGGAACGTCTGCCCGTGACCTTGAAATCGTAGCCAGGGCCGTTGTCGCGGACGGTCAGCACGAAGTCACCCTCCGACCGTCGGAGGGATACCCAAATTTCGCAATTGCCTGTGTCGTCGCAGCCGTGCTTTGCCGCGTTTGTAAGAAGCTCATTCAGAACAAGCGCGAGAGGCATCGTGACGTCATTCGCCAGGTTACCGGCGCCGGCGTCGATGTGGAGCGTGACGTTTTTTGAGAACGCTTGTCTGGCACTGTCGCACACCGCATTGACAAAATTGCGCGCATTCACCTCTGCGCGGTCATGCTCGGTATAAAGCGCTTGCTGCGCGGCCGCCATGGCTCCAACACGCTGAGCTGCGTCACCCAGAACAGCGCGCGCCTCGGCGCTGTTGCTTTCGCGCTCTGCCGACCGGATTAAGCCGTGGAGCATCATCATGTTGTTTTTGACGCGATGATTGAGTTCATCGAGGAAGACCCGCTGATTGGTTTCCGCCAATTTGCGGTCGCTGATGTCGACCAGCATGTTCACCGCCCCTATCGGCTCTCCGTCGTCATTGCGCATCGGGGTGGGGAAGGGAAGGAACGGAAACATCGAGCCGTCCGGCCGCTGTGCCATGGCTTCGACGCCCCGCACGGGGCGATTTTCCTTCAGGGCGATCGCCATCGGACATTCGTTGTGCGGCAGTGGCTGTCCGTCGGCGGTGAAGAGCCGAAACGTCACACACCATTCGTCCTTACCAATGACCGGCTCCCTGCCGGCCAATTCGGCGGCCGCACGGTTGAAATATGTGATCTTGCCCTCCGCGTCCGTGGTGTAGACGGCAGCAGGAAGCGCTTCGAGGACCTGGCGCATTTCTGCGTCCTTGCGCGCAAGTTGTCGTCTTGCCTCGACCACTTCGGTTACATCGGTCGTGAAGCAGCGGGTGTTGATGAATTCGCCATTGCGAAACTGGGCGCTGGAGGTTGTCTCGACATGCTTGATCGAACCATCCTTGGCTCGCATCCGGGCGGGAAAGCGGGCGAGCTTTTCGCCGGCCGCGAGGCGCACCAGCATCTCGCTGACGGTATCTGCATCTTCATGAAACTCAGAAATCTGCCGGCCGACGTATTCCTCGGCCGTGTAGCCGAGCAGATCCAGTTCCGCCTGATTGGCGCGCAGGATCGTACCATCCGCCGCGACCAGGTGCAGCGCAAGCGCTCCATTTTCAAAAAAATCTTCGTAATCTTCAGGGAAAACATCAGTTTGGGAGACAATGGGGCTGCCGCTCACCAGTTCAACCTTGCCCATTCCATCCCTCGCTTCCGTCTGTTTACGTCCATTTAACTTTGTTAAACCTGCCGGCCGGCACTTTGGTTCCGCGCGGCATCACAAAAAGCAGCGGTGCATTGAGCAGCGGTTGAAGTGGGACACCTGCTTGGCCATTTCCGGATCGTGAAGTGTCAGCTGTTGGAGAATGGCGCCGGTTCCTAAACGTGATTGCGGACCTCGGTTCGAAGCATCTCGACAATCTCGTCTCGCGAGCGGCCGTCAGCGTACAGGTCTATCACCCGCGCGACAACGCCTGTGTGATCGGGGGGATTTTCAGTTCGTTGCATGCGTCGGTGATGATCGACTGGAGCGTTTCAAAATCGTCGAGATTGACCGCGAAATCTGAGAATAAGCCCAATTCCACCTCCTCATCCGAGGGGCAGCATCATGCGTCCTCTACCTAGCCGCAAGCTCCCACAACGTCATGATAATCGGACCGTTTGTGCAGTCCAGTTAATTCCGATCCTCCGGAAGCTGAATTGCAAAAACGATGGTCACCGACAGGAGTGAGGGGTGACATCCTCGCTGCACTCGCTAGTTAAGTTAGCCATGTTTTCATAAACTCGTCAGATAGTGGCCACCGGCGGGTCGTCGCGAGAACCGCCTTCTCGCTTCAGGAAGGACCACCAATGTTTCTGGATGAAGACCACGAAGCACTTGAAGCAGCCGCGCTGACGAAGCAGACGCTCGTCGACACGCAGGCGAGGATGGGCATGATGCTCGACCTCATGCCAATGGGGCTTCTCATCCACACGCGGCAGGGGATTATTTTCGGAAACCAGGAAGCGGCGCGCCTCCTGCAAGTCCCGCAAAATGAAGTCGTCGGCAAACATTTCCTCGATTTTCTCTCCACGCATGCTGAAGAAGCCGCCAAGCAGATGGAGGAGGCGTTTGACGGCCGGATCGGTGCGGAACCGACGGAGGCGGAGGTCAGAACTGCTACCGGCCAGGCTCGGACGATCAAATTGATCGCCGGCGCTTTGCCCTGGGAGGGCAACCCAGTCGTTCAGCTTCTCCTCCAGGACATTACCGACCTCAGGGCCATTCAGGATAGATTGCATCTTCTGGCAGTTACCGACGAGCTGACAGGCGCTTTCAATCGCCGCCATGCGTTCAATATTGGCCACGCATTGTTTCGGGGAGAGAAGGCCGTTGCCGGCAAAGCCGCCGTTGCGATTCTCGACGTCGATCATTTCAAGCGTGTCAATGAAACCTATGGCCATTCCGCTGGCGATGCCGCCCTGAAAACGCTGACGCAGTCCATCCAGGCGATCATCGCAGCTGACACATCACGCGAAATGACCTTTGCGCGTGTTGGCGGTGAGGAGTTCATGATCCTGTTCCCGACCATGAAGCCTGAGGCGGTGTTTGAGGTGTGCGAGCAGATCAGGCGTGAGATCGAGCAAAAACCCATTCTATCGGCAGCCGGCACATTTCGGATTACCGTCTCTGTCGGCGTGGCTTTGCAACAGGAAGCCGACGGTTCATTCGATGTCCTTTATTCGAACGCCGATAAGGCGCTTTACCAGGCCAAATCGAGCGGCCGAAATCGTGTCTGTGGGCTCGATTCTGAACCGGCCTCCCGTCGAGGCTCGACCGGAAACAGCGCTCGCACATGAGCGTGCGCCCGCCTACCCAGGAAACCCGCTAGGAGCCAGATTCCCACCAAATATCCGCTGGCAAAAATCGCCCCGCGAAGACGCGGGGCGCAAGTGAGCGTACATGGAAAGGCGGACGTTAGCGACAAGTCGCGATCACATCCGCGCCCAAAACGCGACGATGCAGAAAAAGTTCCAAGCTGTGTCTAAGCACCCCGCGAGAGAGGGGCATGACCTTCCTTTGAAAAGGTGCTGGCTATGCTCGGATCGTGGTTCCGGGACGGCTGCAAATTGGCGCTCGACAGATCCACCTGGCGCGCCGCGACCGGTTAACGTTGGTTTGCGACGTTCCGCCAGGCTGGCCTCGCCAAATAGGCTGTCAGGCCGATGGCGAGACAGCCTGCGGTGAAGAACAAGATGATCTGAAACGTGGCGGAGGGTCCACCGGCATTTTGGGCGATCCATCCAAATGCAGCCGACGAGATCGCAACTCCGAAAAACACCAGGGTGTTGAGAAAGCCCAACAAAAGGCCTCTATGCTTGGAAGGTGCGAGTTCCTGCGCCTCGGCCATAAGCAGGGGATGGAGGTTGCCGATCGAATAGAGCAGGCAGATCAGAGCGACGGCAGCGACAATATTGGAGCCGGGCGAAACGGCCATCGCGAAGGCGGCGATCGTCGCCGCGGCCATCCCAGCCGTCACGATGCTTCGCGGTGACACTCTGGATACGAGTGCGGGTATCGCAAAGGACGTCCCTATGCCGACGGCGCTCACGATCGTCAGCGCGAAACCTGAAACGCGCTGATCCGCGGAGAACACCCCGGACAGGTAAGGGGTCGCCCAAGCATTGCGAAAAGTCCCTCCGAGCGACAGGGTTAGGCATATTGGCAAGAGGTAGACTATGCCCGCTGGCCTGCTCTCAGGCGCCTCTTCCGATCGTCCTTCATGGGGAGGTGGCCCCATTTGAAAGGCGACGCCAGCAGCACAAAGCGCCATTGTTGACGCTGCAACAAGCATCGCCCCGCGCCACCCGAGGACTTCAGAAAGCCAAACCATAGGCGACGCCGAAAAAAGGGCGCCGAGGGAGCCAACAGCGCTGACGGCGGCGATCTTTTTCCGCGCGGCCACCCCGTCGCCAAGACTTCCGAATTGATAGACCACTCCCATGAAGATGGGCGCGCATCCCGCGCCCAGGACCGCCTGACCGGCAACGAGCTGCCCGGCCGTTCCAGCCATGGCGACCAACGCGGCCCCCATGGCGCCGACGATCATTAACACAGTCATAGGCGTTCTTGCGCCGAAGCGGTCGAAGGCTGAGCCCAGTGGCATCTGCAGCAGCCCGAACGAAATGAAGAAGGCCGACGCCGCGTATCCGTACCGGCTGGGGTCGAGGTCGATGTCCGCATCGACCATCGGGCCGACCACACCGAAATAGCTGCGAAAGAACATGCTCATCAGAAAGGCGAGAGCGAGGACGAAGAACTGCTTCCTGTCGTTGTGCATCAAACGTCCGCCGTTTGCGAGATCCAGAAGCAATGTCAGTCGGTGCGATTGGTTCCGAACCGACGACGCCAAGCGCCCCTAACTCTTGCGGATCGTTCTCTCAAATTATTCCTCAGCGTCGGAATACGTTTTGAATTGCAGTTTCTGAAGCGATGCGTCCAGCGTCAGGACGAACCCTGTCGGCGCGTAGTCAACAGTGACCTCCCCGAAGGCGGAGAGACTGGAGTTGATGAGTCTGCAGCCGAACCCCTTCTTGCTCGGAGCTTCTACCGCGGGGCCCCCGACCTCCCGCCAACGGAAGTTCAGGCGCTTGTCGCCCGCCTGGCCGCGCACAGACCAATCGATTTCGACTGTCCCGGTCTCTCCCGAAAGCGCACCATACTTGTTGGCGTTGGTGACAAGTTCGTGCAGCACGAGGGAGAAGCAAAGAGCCGCCTGAGGACCCAATTCAACAGCAGGACCGCTTGCTTTGAACCGTTCCGACGTCTCCAGTCCGAGATTGATAGCCGTCGCCTCGACAATCGCCGCCATGGTGGCGCCCAGCCAATTCCGCTGTAGCAATATTTCGTGCGCTTTCGCATAAGCATTGATCCGTGCCGAGATCGCCTGTTCCGCATCCTCTATAGAGCTCGCGTTTCGGAAGGATTGGCTGGTGATAGCCTGAACGACGGTCAGGGTATTCTTCATCCGGTGCGAGAGCTCGTGCATCAGAACGCGCTGTCGTTCCTCGTTCTCTCTCTGCTCTGTCTGATCTCTCAGAATCTTCACGAAGCCCTCGACTTCGCCGTCATCCGTCGTCAATGCCATCATCTGACCCGACGCCCAAAACAACGAGCCGTCCTTGCGAACGTGCCAGCGCTCATCATTGCCATGACCTTCGGTCAAAGCAGCGGTCATTTCCCGGTGAAGAATCCCCGCCTGCCGGTCTTCCTCGGTGAAAATCACGGCCGCAGGCCGGCCGACCATCTCGGCCTCATCCCATCCTAGGATCCGTCGCGCGCCCTCATTCCAGGTGGTCACCAGCCCATCCAGATCCGTGGAGATGATCGCATATTCGATCGCGCTTTGGAGGATGGCTTCGAGAAAGCGCTCTCGGGAGCGACTGGAGTTGGAAAAGAGTTTCATGATCATATGGTGGCCCGATCCTTCCCAGGGCCCGCAAGAAAAAAGGGCCTCATCCGGTTTCTAGGACGCCGCCAGACAGTGGGACGGCGCTGGCATTTGCAATGGGTTACTCGATGGTTCTGACGGTCCTTGAATGATCGGCTATCCCTAACAATATCATTTTCGTCGGGACCATTGGTGGCATGAAAGGAGGAAAAAATGCCGCAGAACGATGTTTCATGGACCCGGCCGGTAAGAATCCGGCTGCAGTGTGGTTTGGAGCGCACTTTCTCAGGCGCATACGACGCCTTGGACTTTCTCGAAAACGAATGGCCGTTGCGTCACGGAGAGCGCCACGAGCGAGCGGTGAAGACGTGCCGTGGGGCCCTCAACGGCGCCACCGCCGGCATTATAGCGCGGGAGGCCTTCGTGGCCGCCTGCCTGGAAGCCGGCATGCCGGCCGTTCTCATCCCGTGGAAGAGAAAGCCGAGCGCGCATCCGGCTCGGCCAGCGCGCCTTGCTATCATCTAGCGTATCAGTGATGACCTCGCCTCATCAGAGGAGGTCATAGGGCGCCTTTCGGCCGCGCTATCGTCGGCACCGTCGCGCCGGTCTGCGACGACATCGTGATGCTAGGCTAACCTGTCTAAGCACCTGGGAAATCTACGCTGACTTTGTCGCCTTCGCGGAGCGAACCGCCGCGTTGCAAAGCAGACACGTGAACAAACACATCCGGTCCGCCGCCCTACAGGCAGTGCGATTTTTAACGCCTAAAGTTGTGCTGCTAGAAAAAAGGGTGGTGGCGAACCAAGGCAGCATAGCCATGCGCCATTTGGCCGGAAGCAGCTGGCCCAGCCGGAATAGTTGGTCTACAGGGGGCCAAGAGCGCTAGGGAGCGTCCTATTGCACACGGCATCTAAACCGCTTGACGCAGAGGCGGCTGCCCGATTGCTCAGCGGCGCGGCTCCCAGTCTTGGCAGGCGGAACCATTCCTGCGGCTGCCGGTTAATCCGCCGAGGTCGCGGCGTGCCAATCGGACGTGACGGAGACGGTGAACGCACCGGTTTTTCCGATTTCTCGGTGCGGGCAACGAAACGCCAGGCGAGCACCTTACCCGTTCGCCGCGACCTCATCCCGCACGATCTCTCGATGAGACAACCGCCAAATAGGGCTGCGCATCGATCATTTTCTGCCGGGTGCGGAAGCGGCCGCCCGCCCGTCCCAGATGGTGGGTAAGACTGAGGAGGAGATGGTCGTGAGCTCCCGACCCCGCGGACGACGACACGGGATAGAGGAGCCTGCGAATGATTGGCCCGCGGCCGACAAGTGACCTGTCAGATCGCGATACGCGCGACCTCCGGGCGGGGGCGGTGGAACCAACTGGCGCCGCGACGGTTATGGTCTTGCCGCTTGGCAATCGGCTTAGCCTCGTCCGCGAGACGTGATTGCCCGTGCCGGCCGCTCATAATTCACAATGGGGAATGGCTATGGAAAATGCAGGTATTGGCTGGATCGCCGCAATCATCATCGGCGGCATTGCCGGCTGGCTCGCCGAATTGCTCATGAAGAGCAACATGGGCGTGCTGATGAACATCATTCTCGGTATTGTCGGCGCCATCGTCGCCAACTTCATCCTGTCGCTCTTCGGCGTCGTCCTGGGCGGATGGCTGGGTTATTTGATCGCCGGCTTCATCGGAGCCTGCATCCTCATCGCCGTGGCGAGAATGGTCAGACGTCCGGCCTGATGAGACGGGCGGCGGCCCCCAAACGGCCGCCTTCCTCACATTCGCGGATCGCGCTCAAATGTGGCTAGAGCCGGCGGCGCTCCGTCCTTGCTCCAGACACCGCCACACGCTCCGTCCTCCTCGGCTTGACCCGAGGATTCGCGCTGGCCACCATCGACGATGCGGTGGCGGTCCGCAGCCATAGGGAAATGACGCATGTTCATCGTCTCGGAGAAAGGCCGTCGAGCAGGAAATCGAGGCCTTTGCGGAACGCGCCGTCCCAATCATTGTCGAGCAGCAGACGGGAGCGTTCGATTGTCGGGTAGTGTTGGCTGAGAGCTGTCAGGCGCTGCTGCGCGGCGGCCCTGTCGTCTTCCGAGAGGTCGAAATTCGCCCGGGTGATGGTGGCGCCGATCACATAGTTCCAGAGCGACCATATCGCAACGTTCAAATCCGCGTCGGCGACACCGGCGCCGGACAGGGTCCTGCTCAGCAATTCCAGGCGGTTGAGGATGTTCGGGCCGAGCGCCCGGCGCGGCAACAGCGCTGCCGACCAGGGATGGCGCAGCATGCTGGCGCGCCAGTCTTTCAGCATGTGAACGACTTCCCCGCGCCAGTCGTCGGACTCATCGGCTTGCGCCGGGCCGCGATATTCGAGCACGGAATCGAGCGCCAGATCAAAGACCTCCTCCTTGTTGCCGACGTGCCAATAGAGGCTCATCGCGCCCGCGCCGAGGCGATCGGCGAGCCGGCGCATCTTCAAGCCGTCGAGACCTTCGGCGTCCAGCAGTTCCACCGCCGTTGCCACGATCCGTTCGAGCGAGAGGGGCGATTCACTGCGTGGCTCCTGCCCGGACCGGGGCGACGCGCCTGTCCGTCGAGACCGTTTGCTTTCAGCGCCGCTGTCTTTGGCTGCCATCCGTTTTCCCCAGAGCGGTTCAGCTTTTAACGGAAGCGCAGAACCGCTCTTTCCTTTTGTTTTGCGCAATTGCCGGCAAAAGCGCTTCGCGTTTTGCCTGGGAAAACCGCTTCGCACTTTTCCTGGAATTGCTCGGTAATCAGAACGTCGATCTAAACCGACAATGCCGGGAATGTCGATCCTGACCGCTTGACTCGTACAGTGTACGATGCGAATAAATCGTACACTGTACGAGTCAATTCATCCTGCCGGCCGCGAGGTCGTTCCTCGCCATCCTCAGAGTCGAAAGAAAAATCATGTCACGCGCAATCAACCATCTGCTTATCGGAGGGCTCATCATCATGACCATGGCAATTCCCACTGCGACGACGGCCAATGAGAGCGATCTCAAGCTGGAGATCGTCAATCCGAAAAACCTCTACGATCCCTCGCCGAATGGCTACAGCACGGCGGTGATCGTACCCCGCGAGGCCAGGCTCGCCTACATCTCCGGGCAGGGCGGCCAGGACGGCACCGGAGCCTTGTCGCCCGACTTCGCCATCCAGGCGAAGCAGGCCTACGCCAATCTGCGCACCGCCCTCGATGCGCTCGGCGCCAGGCCGGATCACGTCGCCAAGCTCACGGTCTTCGTGGTCGATCACGATATGTCCAAGCTCGGGGTGTTGACCAAGGAGGTCAAGGAGATGTTCGGCGCGGCCCTGCCGGCGCAGACGCTGATCCCGGTTCCCAAGCTGGCAATCGACCCCATGCTCTTCGAGGTCGAAGCCGTCGTCATTCTGGAATAGCGGTGGCGCGGACTGAGCGGCGGTTGAGATCACCTCGGCCCGGAGATTGCTGGTGCCGGCCCCTCATCCGCCTGCCGGCACCTTCTCCCCCGCTCGCGGGGCGAAGGGGACATGCCGCACCGGCTATCTCCAACCTCAACGCTGCGTTTCCGGCGGCGATCAGCTGGTTATCCGCGGGGCGCTGACGATCTTGCGGAACAGGGCCTCCATGGCCTCTTCGATGCCTTCGGTGGGGCTGACCGCGAAATAGAAGCCGGGGCTTGCGCATTCTTCCATTTTCGTGGCGATTTTGGTCTCGAAGGGCTTCACCCAGTCCTTGTAAAAACCGTTGTCGGGCAAGGGCAGGTAGGTCGTATAGAGCACGGCGACCTTGATGCCGCGGTCTTTCAGCTTCTTGCAATAGGTCGTGTCGATCGGTTCGATGCAGCGTCCGCCGTTTGTGCCTTTCGGGCTGGTGCAGCCGGCCGGCTTATAGCTGTCGCCAACACCGTCAGCGACGAAAAATACGATCTTCTGGCGATCGGCATTGCTGGTGCCCGAGCCGATATTCCCGGTGATTTCGCCTTCGATCCCTTTCAACGCTTCGTCGAAGCTCGTCTGCTGGTCGTTGTAGTAGTTCTGATAGGGAATGCTCATAAGACTGATCATGTTCGTCGCGACGGCCACGGCGTCGAGATCATAGTTCAGGTCGGAGACCTTGAAGAGCTTGGCGGCTTTGGCGTCCTGGGCAGTCTTGCCGAACGTATAGGCAGCGACCCGGAATTGGCTTGGCATGGACTGCGTGTCCTCGGCCTTGGCCATCAAGGCTTTGACGGCGGCGGCGACCACGTCGATACGGATGGTCACGCCATTGTTGCGGGCGACATTGTAGTAGCTGTTCTTGTCCTCGACGCCCTTTTCGGAAACGATATGGCATGCGAAGGCGCAGTTTTTATCCTTGCCGCCGTCGTGGCCGTTGATCGTCGCCTTTTTCATGGCGGTGATGTCATCGGTGGTGGCCGCAACGCCCATCGATGGGGTGTTATCGAGCAGCATGAAGAAATCCATGTAGGACGGGGTCTCATACTGGGCGGTTGCCGTCCCGGAAACGGCGATCTCATGAAATCCCATCACCTGCATGAAGGTCGTGGGCATCGCAGCGTTAAAGGATACGGTCGAACTGAGCATGCCGCCCTTTTTTTGAACGCTGATGTCGACGGTGACGGGCACGTCGCCCTGTTTCTTGGACATCTGCGAAAAGAAGATTTTTTGGGCTTCGGACTTTCCGAGCGTCAGCGACCCGTCGCCGGACATGGTGTTTGCCTGCGTTGCCGCATCCGACTTGGGTGTAATGGATCCGACGGCTGCCGCATCCGCAGCGGCATAGAGTTCGGTCCGAAGCGACAGGGCGCTGCCGAAATCAATGGCTGTACCCGCGGCCCCGAGCAGGGGGACGGCGATGAGCGCCGTCATGATTCCGAAATTGCCGGATCGATCAAGAATGAAACGACGCAACATACAAAGGCTGCCTTCCCCTAGTGGCTGTCTCACAACCAGATCGCTATGCGGCGATCACTAGCAGCGGAACTTAAACCAAAGGCAAAGACGTATGGTTGTGTTCTAATTAAATCGCCAGAGAATGCGCGGTCGCCATCATCAGCCTGTTCGTTACAACCGCTCTTGACGGCAGCCGCACAGATGCAGTCAAATCATAGGCATAATGGAGGGACGCTGTGCATTATGATCGACAGAATATCGCAACTGCTCGACGTTGACCAAAACAAGGAGCTTTCCTCTCTGGAGCCAGTCTCAAAAGAGAAGCTATCGAGCATCACCGCTCTCTATCCCGCCATTTCTCAGCAGTATCTGGAGTTCATCCGCGTCATCGGCGTCGGCTCAACGACGAGAGGGTTCTACATCTACGAGCCCGAGCCCGCTTCCTTAGTTGAACAACACCCCTCGTTTCAGCTTTATCAATCTCCCGCTATAGCGAGCTTTATGGAGCACGCGGAAAAGGCGAGTCCGTTCCTGCCGATGCGGTTGCAATTGCGGACTGCGGAGCTTCCTGGCGCTATTGCCTCTGGCCGTCGCGCGGAGAGGGTGTCTTTTGTCTGGATATGGCCGGTCCACAGTTCGAGCCGGAAACCGATGACTTCTTCTCTTTCGTGCTGGCCAGCGTAATTTTGGATAAGGCGCTGCAATAACGCGGTCGGGAGGAAAGGCAGGGTCCATCGACAGTCGGCTCAAGCCTCACGTTTTGCGAGTTGGTTTGGCCGCGGCCCTTGCGTTTCACAACGGCTGACGGGTCAAGCCGAGCACATTGGCGACGGCGATCGCAGGCCCGGTGACGCCATCCTTCGGCTGCAGCATCGGAATGCGCGTTCGCGCAAAGGCGGCATCGCAAACCCAGGCCGACGGACTATCCTGAAGCGCGCAGCCGATCATAGGCATTGGAAACCAGGAGAGCGCCGGATAAGAGCCGTTTTCGATGGTCGCTTGCGACCCGTCCGATGCCGTGACGATGATCTCTGACGATCCTTCGGCTGTCCCTGGTCGATATGGGCTCGATATCTTCAGAACTGGCCCGTTATAGCTCTCCCGCGTCTTTACGATACACCGATCCATCGTCAGCGAATGTCGGGGCATCTCGCCGAGGTTCGTCGAGAACCTGGAAGCAGGGGCGGCTGAGCATGAGGGGTCCCTTTTGAAAACGAGGGCCAGATCGTGGCCATATATCGGCTCGATTGCCCGCGCCACACCGCAGAAAACAAGAAGATCGTGAGAGACCTCTTCATTGCCGTAGTCGCTTTCAATGGCTGTGTTGTCGGGGTCGAATTTCAGGTGGGAGACCGGCGCCGAAGCCGTTTCAATCGTGTGGTTCACCGCCAGGTGCTGGTAGATTGCCACGGCGTAATAGCCCCCGAAATAAAGGACGGGAAAGACCAGCGCCCATCTTGGAAGCGCGCCCGACCGAGCCTCGAAGAACATTGCGACGAAGCCGAGATTGATCAGCAGCACGGACCAGAGCGGCGCAAGCAGAAACATCAGGAATATGCCGGTAGCCGGAATCCACTGCAAAACGAAAACGATCGCCGTCGCGATGAAACATAAAATGGAGATCGGCAACGCAAGCCCCTGCGGCTTTGTTATAGTCGATGCAACTTAGCCTGGAAAAACTAAACAATCCTGAAAACGAGGGGCGTGGCAATGGCAGCGAAATCACGTCGGGCGAGCTTCGGCTCTCAACTTCTCCATATCGGGCATCTCTGATCCAAGAGCCTTGCCGAGCGCTTCGACGCCGTTATGAGGGAGCCTCAGGAGACCGTTGCAGATGCCATCTTTCCATGCATCCCCTCGATCCCACGCTTCCGCCCAAGCATCTGTCAGCTCGGAATCGTGGCGTGTCTCGACGAGGGCTTGGAAAAGCAGGGAGGCTTGCGCGAGGTCTTTGTCCGCCTTTACGCGTCCTAGAGTGTCAGCGAGCCTTCTGGACGATACGATGAGCTTATGGACTGCATATCGCTCGGGAGCGGGAACGAGGATGTTCACACCCTCGCGGAAGAGAAGCACCGTGCGCACAGGCTCGTAGATCAGATAGTCCAGGAAGCGCAGGTTTTCCGCCGACGCACCGCCGAGGGCAGGCATCGGAGAGGGCTTGCCCGTATAGTCATCCGATCCTCGGTTTCCCGTCAGGAATTCCACCCGATAGCCCTTGGCGTTCTGAAAGGCGACAATCTTGGCCTTGTCTGCCGCATGGGGAACGGCCCGGAATTCGGGATCGACCGACTGGAGGACTTCGAGAACCGGAGGCAGGCTGTCCTGGACACTTGCAGAAATAGCAAAGTCCTGCGCGAAGTCCGCGTCGCCGGTCTGCATGGCAGATGAGGGCAGGCGAACGCCGAGCATCCCTGCATAGGTGCTGAATGCCACCGACCCGATCAGGACCGCACGCAGACGGAACAAGCCCGCATCCGCGAGGGCTTTCGTGATGTCGCCCGCGAAATTATCCGGACCCGGGAGGCCGGCACGACGGAGCGTGCTTACCATGCGCCTTCGCTCCCGGACGTTATCCTTGATCTCCTTGTGGGCCTTCACCCGCGCTGTGATCGCTTTGTCGCTCTGCGGACCGACATAGCTTCGCTTGTCCTTGCCTTCGGGAGTAGGGAGATCGAAATACCAGTAATCACGGCCCTTCACGGTGACGGTCACAAACCACCCTTCCAGCGGGAAGTCCGCCAGAAACTGTCCGTCCAACGTCCGCTGCGCCAGTTCCGCGAACATCGTCCTATAGCTGATGTCGATCTCTTTCATCATTGGCAGCTCTTCCTTTTCGAGTGCAGCGTCCCGGCGGCAAGTTCGGACATCGATTTGTCGAAGCGGCCTTTCCTCGCTTGGCGAAGTTCTCGTCACGCATCTCGCAGCGGCGTTATAAGTATCTGCCAAAACCTTATAACCCCTTTTGGCCTTGATCTCCAGTTATAAGTTTCCGCCAAAACCTTATAACGCGTCCTCCAGCTTCATCAGCCGCAGATATGGATCCCAGGCTCAGGGCCTGGGATGACGGAGTTTGGAGGTACGTTCTGCCAAATTCGCAGCGGATGGTGCGTGGGCTAGCAGTGGGTGATGAAGCCTGGCGGCGAGATCAGAAAGCGCGATTGCGCCCCGGTTTCGCCGGGCGTCGCCTTATTGCCGCAGAACGCCTCGCCCAGCCTCCATCGGCAGTGCCATTGAGAGTCTTGCTCCTAGAGCCGTCAACTCGTCTTCAGTTCTCCCGGAACTTCCCATAAGCAATGAGGAATCGCCCTGATCAGGCCGGGGAAGCGTTCGTCCAGCCCGGGGCAGCGGGTTTGAAGTGTAATATGCCACACAGCAACCGATGTCGATCGTTATTCGAAGTGCGATATAATCTCGATGGAATCGAAAGAAGGGGGAAGGGTGAAGCGTCTCGTCAGTAAATCAGTCGGGATCTTGCTGGCCGTGTGGCTGTTGCCGGGAATGCTTGTGATTTTCGTGAGGATGTCTGGCTTTATCTTCCTGCCGTCCATCGAATGGACATCCAAAGCAAACCATCCTTCGATTGTGGCTGGTCTGCTCCCCGCGGCGTACCTGTCATGGCGCGCCTGGAAAGCCATGGACGTTACTCCGATCGGCGATGGGAAAATGGCCATAGGCATGTTATCAGCCCCCGTCTTTGCTTACTTTCTGGGAACGAATCTTGTCGCCATTGCCTTGCCGATGACGCTCGCCATCGTCGCGGGCCATCAGGTCGAGCTCTCGTTTACCGTGGCAAATGCCGATCAATGGGGCGACTCCAAATGCCGAACACCAGTTGAGCTCGAAGGCCTACCCTTTCTCTTCGACACAGTTTGCCGTGTCCGAGACGATGTCAGGATGAGCCTATCGCCGGGTAGACCGACTGTCGTCACCGGCCGAGGCACCAGCCTGGGTCTCTTTGCGGGAAGTCTGAAGGCCAGCGGCGAAAGCAAAAGCGCAATCGCATCCGGATTCCTCCAGATGCCGCCCTATCGCCGCAGAACACCTCCAATCCCCGTCGTCCTCCGGCTTGACCCGAGGACCCAGGCGAGCCACCAACGGCAGCGGCTATCGAAAGCATTCTTGCTCAAAGAGCCGTCAACCCGTCTTCAGTTGCTCGGGAATCTGCCCGTAAGCGGTCAGAATAGCCTTGATCAGGCCCGGGAAGCGTTCGTCCAACTCGGCGCAGCGGGTCTGATTGCGCATCTCCACGCCCTGGCGTTCGCTCACAATCAGCCCGGACTCGCGCAGCACTTTGAAATGGTTCGACAGCGATGACTTCGGGATGACGCGGTCGCCGAGTTCGGCAAGCGCCGAACAGGTGTTGCCGCAGGCGGCGCCGGCAAGCTGGGCGTAGATGGCGGCGCGTTCCGGATCGGACAGCGCATAAAGGATCGCCTCGGGCTTTATGTCCTCCAGGGCTGGGTGAAAGAGCGGTCTCATGAATTTTATATAGCGTCCCTTGACATTAAGATCAACAGTTCCGAATTTCTGAACTACGGAACAAGGCCGTCAGTCTCGACGGCAGTCCGCCTCAGAAGGAATTGGATATGGCTAAGCTCACGGGAAAGGTCGCAGTGGTCACGGGCGCCTCGAAAGGCATCGGCGCCGCGATTGCCAAGGCCCTTGCGGCCGAAGGTGCGCAAGTGGTGGTGAATTACGCTTCGAGCAAGGCCGGAGCAGACGCCGTGGTCGCGGCGATCAGCGCCAAAGGCGGCAAGGCCATCGCGGTCCAGGGTGATGTTTCGAAGGCCGAGCAGGCGCAGGGACTGGTCGATGCCGCGGTCAAGGAATTCGGCAAGCTCGACGTGCTGGTCAACAACTCCGGCGTCTATGAATTCACCCCGATCGACGAGGTGACCGAGGAACAATACCGCCGCATGTTCGACGTCAACGTTCTCGGTGTTCTCCTGACCACCCAGGCGGCGGTCAAGCATCTCGGCGAGGGCGGCAGCGTCATCAACATCTCCTCGGTGGTCACCAGCCTGGCTCCGCCGGCCTCGGCCGTCTACACCGCCACCAAGGGTGCCGTCGAGGGCATCAACAGCGTGCTCGCCAAGGAGCTCGGCCCGCGCAAGATCCGCGTCAACGCCATCCTGCCCGGGATCGTCGAGACCGAGGGTACCCACACCGCCGGCGTCATCGGCTCGGATTTCGAACAGACGATGGTCGCCCAGACGCCGCTCGGCCGCACCGGCCAGCCTGACGATATCGCCGGCGTCGCGGTCTTCCTCGCTTCCGACGATGCCCGCTGGCTGACCGGCGAACGCTTGGCCGCCAGCGGCGGTTTCCGCTAAGGGCCGGTTCGACTTCTAAAGCACGATGCCGAAAAGTGTGAGCGGTTTTCGTATTGGCGCGACGCTCACCCTGCGCTCCGTCTTCCCAGGGCGGTTCAGCTTTCAACGGAAACGCCGAACCGCTCTGTTCTTTGTTTTTGCGCAATTCCCGGCAAAAGCGCTTCGCGCTTTGCCTGGGAAAACCGCTTCGCACTTTTCCTGGAACTGCTCCAGGGCTTGACCCGAGGATCCACTTGGGTTCGGCTCAAGGCCTGGAATGACGGAGGTTGGAGGTGGCTTTCGCCGAACGCGCCGCCGGCGCAGCCGCATGGGGCCAGACACGTCACTCGCCTTGGCGTGCCGGTCCCAGGCGTTGCCTCCCAGTACAACCCCGGAAACCGCTCCATCCGTGACGGGATTTAGGGCCCGTTTCCTTGCAGCGCTTCCACAAAACGGATCACGTCACCGACCATTCGATCGTTCCAGATATCGTTGTGACCCGCACCGTCATAGATCAACATCCTCTTGGGCTCGGGTGCGATGCGGTACAACGCCTGTCCTGAAGCAAGCGGGATACTATCGTCAAGCCGGCCGTGGAGGAACAACTTCGGTTGTCTTACTTCGGCTATGTTGAGGTCGGAGCGAAAGGGGTCCTTGAGAAGAACCCCGACCGGGAGGAACGGAAAACGCGCCTGCGCAACCGACAGAACCGACAGGTACGGAGACACAAGAATGACGCCCACGGCCGGTCTCTTCCCGGCCGTATTCACAGCAACGCCAGTGCCGAGTGACCGGCCGAGCACAACGATCTCGCTTCTGGCGTGTGCCGAAAGCCAGTCGAACGCGGCGATGCCGTCGGTCAGCAGCCCCTGCTCGCTGGGCGAACCGGTCGATCCGGGATAGCCGCGATAGGAAATCGCCAGCAATCCAATCCTCCGCGTGGCCAGCGCCTGTGCGAGAAACTCGTAATTGTTGACGCGGTCACCGTTTCCGAAAAAGAGGAGCACGCAGGGCTTGTCGCTGTCGCCCTGGCTGTAGAGTCCCTGAAGCATCTCTCCGTCGGGCGTCTTGACGTGGACCGTCTCGCCCCAACTCGCGCGCTCCGGAGCAGGTGTGGCGCCGGCTCCTGGATAAAGCAGGGCTCGCTGAGAAAGATAGATCAGACCCACCAGCGCCATGTAGGCGATGACCGCCATCAGCGGCAAGATCAGCAAGTACCTTGTAGCGCTCACGACAGAATGTACCCGCCGGTTTTGACGTGTCCAGAACTCTTTGCAGCAACCGCGGCCCGCTGCGGCGTTGGTGTGCTCGGCGTAGCGGCAATATATGCACAAAGCGTTCCTAGAGCAATTCCAGCACAAGTGTGCAGCGGTTTTGCCAGGCAAAGCGTGAGACGCTTTTGCCGGGAATTGCGTGAAAACAAAGAGATAGAGCATTTTGGTGGTTCGAAGAAAAACGGAAATGCTCTGGAGAGAAGAGGGTCTCGACCCCCGGCGGTGGGAGGGGAGATTGCCGTAGCCTCCGGCACCCGCATCGTCCTTCGAGGCTCCGGCCTGCGGCCTGCACGCCTCAGGATGAGACTCTCTTGGGCTCCTGCGACGGTTATGCCCGTGGGCGCCTGCAGCACGCCGCCAAGGAACAAAATCCCAATGGCGATGTTGATGTTGCGATAAAGCAAAAAAACCATGGGAGGAACTCATGCGGAAATCTCTTCAATTCATACTGGTCGGCCTGGCCGCCATGACCGGCTTGACGGTCTCGCCGACGATCGCCGCGGCGCAGGATCTGGAATTTCGGATCGGCCCCGGCGGCGTCGGCGTTTACGATCGGGATCGCGATCGCGGCCGCTATGACGGATATGACCGCCGCAGGCCGCGCGGCTGCGATCCGCAGGATGCGCTCGACATCGCCCGCGGCGAAGGACTGCGGCGGGCGCAGATCGTCCGCATGTCGCCGCGCCGCATCGTCGTCCAGGGGATGACGCGCCGGGGACCGGAGCAGATGAGCTTTGCCAACCGGCGCGGTTGCCCGGAAATCTGACTGTCGGCTGTGCGCCAAGTTGGACGCTCGGGCCTTGAACAGCCCGGCGCGGAACCTTTGGCCGCTCTGAACATTGCTGCCCATGCAGCGCGCCGCTTCGGTCGCCTGCAGTCGTTGAACCATGGGAGGATTTCATCATGATGAGCGGTCAATTGAAGGCGCTTCTCGCCGTTCTTGCCGTTGCCGGCTACCAGAACAGAGACAAGATCGGGGAACTCCTGCGCGGCATCCAGAACCCGCAGCAGGCCGGGCCCGGCGGCCAGCAGCCCGGCGGGCTTGGCGGCATCCTCGGCGGATTGGGCGGCTCGGGCGGTCTTGGCGGGCTTCTCGGCGGATTGACCTCCGGCGGCATCGTCAGCGGCGGTCTCGGCGATCTCCTGAAGACCTTTCAGCAGAATGGCCACGGCGACAAGATCGACTCGTGGGTCAAGCCCGGCCAGAATGCCGAGATCAATGACGGCCAGCTCGCCGAAGCCCTCGGCCCGGATGTTTTGAACGAAATCGCCAGAAATACCGGCCTTTCGCGTGAAGAGATTCTCGGGCGACTGAGCCGCGATCTTCCGAAGGCCGTCGACGACTTGACCCCGGAGGGCAAGCTGCCGACCGCCGAAGAGGACCTTTTTTCGTCGGCGAGCAATTCCCCCACGTCGGTGCGGCCGAGCAATATCTAGCCGAGAGGCATCTGGACTTGCGATAGGCGCGCGCGACCAGACCGGCGCGCGTCACCACCCCTTCATGGGCGACACGCGGCGGGTTGGCGCCTACGGCTTGCATGGATTCCCACGCTCAAGGCCTGGAATGACGGAGGCTGGGGGTGGGGTTCTGCCAAATTCCCCGCCGGCGCTCCATCCTCCGCGGAACCTCGGGCTTCAGTTCGAGAGGTATTTTCGCAGGAAGAGGCGCACGCTGCGGATCGACTTTTCTGCGGCGTCCGGATTGTATTTTTCGATATGACCCAACACCCTCCGCCCCACCTTGAATTCCGGGGCATCGAAATCGTGGTAAGTGCCCTTGTAGATGTTGAGCTCGATCGGCGGGCTGTCGTCGCTCAGGCGGGCAAGCCTCTTGCGGCAACGTTCAGCCGGGCTCCAATTGTCTCGATCGCCACTCAAAATCAGGATCGGCACCGTCGCATCGCCCTGACTGGCCGCGCAGACCGGATAATAGGCGACCGCCGCCCTGAATTTACGGTCCATCAGCTGTTCGTTGCCTTCGATTTTCGTTCCCTCCAGCGTCGCGGTGCCGCCCGCCGAAAAGCCCATCAAGGCGACACGCCTGATATCGACAAAGTTTTGTTTCGACAAAAAATTCAAAGCGCCATAGGCGTCGAAGACGCGGTCGGGGAGCGTGCTTTGACACGTGTCCTGGATGTTGCGGGTGGTGAAGCTATCGACGACCAGCACGGCGTAGCCCCACAAGACCAGCCGTTTCGGCCAAAGCTCTTTGATGCTCAAACGCATGCCCTCGCATCCATGCAGGACGACGACGGCCGGGAAGGGGCCATCACCCTCCGGGCGGGATAAATATCCGAGCAATGGCGTGCCTTCAGGTTGGGAAAGGATTTCTCCCTGTTCTCTCGCCTTGCTGATTCGAAAGGGGCTGAGCTTGACCGGCGCGCTTTCGAAGTGAACCAGCTCGTCGGCATCAGCCGGGTTTCCAGCGAGCGCGACGCTGAGAAAAGCGGCAAGGCAAAGAAAAAGTCTCGCGGTTTTCACTGACGCCTCCATCGTTTGACCGAAGCTTGCTGATTGTACGCCGGACCTGAAGGGCTGGCAAAGCGGACGGGGCGTTCTGCCGCCGATTGGGGCGGGTAGATTATCCGCGCGCTGCGGTTAGAAGCCCTTGATCACCCCCCGGCAGGTCAGTTATGACTGCCGTAAATCCAGGCTGCGAGATTTGAATCCAGGGGGATGTCGACCACGTCGGCGCCGCTCTCCGGTCGTATGCGCCATTCGCTGGGGCTTGCGAGCCGGCCAGCGTCACTGAGCCACCACCGCGGATTTGCCGCTGAGCGCACCCCTTGCTCCGTCCTCCTCGGGCTTGACCCGAGGATCCACGTCGGGCCTCCATGGGCAGTAGGCATGGATCCCAGGCTCAAGGCCTGGGATGACGGAAGTTGGGGTGGTACTTCGGCAAATCCGTCGTCGACGCGGGGTAGAGCAATCCGACACCATTGTGTCGTGCAGGCTCGATTTTAAACTGGCGCGAGAGCCAAAATCAGTTCTTGATCACCCCCTGGCAGATCATTTATCACTACCGCAAATCCAAGCTGCGAAATTTGAATCCAGGGGTGATGTCGACCACGTCGGCGCCGCCCGGTCGATGCGCCATTCGTCCAGGTTTGTGAACCGGGTAGCGTCGTTGCGCGGCTGCCGTGGATTGCCACAGCGCTCACCTCTTGCTCCGTCCTCCTCGGGCTTGACCCGAGGATCCACCTCCATCAGCGGCGGCATGGATCCCAGGCAAGGACTGGGATGACGGAGATTGGAGGGCCGTTCCACAAGACGCCGACTGTCAGCGTCATGCGGCCGTGTCGGCAGGACATCCACCCCCCACAAGGAGAACTGCAATGGACCCTTCGATTGCTCCGGCCTCGCGGGCCGCGGTGGTGACGCCGAACGATAGTGCTATTGTCGGCGCGCGTGCGCTTTATATCGGCACGACGGGCGATGTGGCCATTGCGCCGCGCCGCGATATGGATCCGGTCGTTTTCAGAAACGTGCCGGCCGGCACCATCCTGCCGGTTCACGCGGCGATCGTGGCGCTGACCGGGACCACGGCATCCAACATCGTCGCGCTGTTCTGAGCTTTCCACCCGATGGGCAGGCCGACCAAGTTCACCCAGGCGCTGGCGGAGAAAATCTGCGAGCGCATCGCCGACAGGGAAAGCCTGCGATCGATCTGCCGGGATGAGGATATGCCGGCGAAATCGACGGTACTCTCCTGGCTCGCCGATGACGGCAAGGCGGCGTTTCGGGCACGTTATGCGCTGGCGCGCGAGATCCTCGCCGACGGCTTCGTCGACGAGCTGGTCGAGATCGCCGACGACCGCAGCAATGACTGGATCGAGAAGAAGAACGCCGCCGGCGAAACCACCGGCTGGCAGGAAAATGGCGAGGCGATAAGGCGGTCGCAGCTGCGCATCGCCACCCGGCAATGGGTGGCCGAGAAGCTGAAACCGAAGAAATACGGCGCCAAGGTCGAGCCCGAACAGGGCGTCACCGGCGAAGTCTCGCAACTGCTGGAAGATATCAATGGTCGGACGCGCGGACTTCCAAACGGCGGTTGACCAGTTTTCCGACTGGCGCTGGCGGCTGAACAATCTCTACTGGATCACCGATAAATCGGGCAAACGCGTCAGGTTCGAAATGAACTGGACGCAGATGACCTTCTTCGAGCAGATGCATTATCTGAATGTGCTGCTGAAGGCCCGCCAGCTCGGCCTCACCACCTTCATCCAGATCTTCATGCTCGATGCCTGCGTCTTCAATCGGGATATCAGGGCCGGCACGATCGCCCATACGCTGGGCGACGTGCAGACGATCTTCCGGGACAAGATCAAATATCCCTATGACAATCTGCCGGATGCTATCCGCAACGCCGTGCCTGTCGTCAGGGCCAACCAGACCGAACTGCTGCTTGCCAACAATTCCAGCATCCGCGTCGGCACCTCGCTGCGCTCGGGCACGCTGCAATATCTGCATATTTCCGAATATGGAAAGCTTTGCGCCAAATATCCCGAGAAGGCGCGGGAAGTCCGCACCGGTGCCTTGAATACCGTGCAGGCCGGCCAGCTGGTCTTCGTCGAAAGCACGGCGGAGGGCCAGGAAGGGCATTTCTATTCGCTCTGCGAGGATGGCCAGGTCAAGCAGCGCCAATCGGCGAAGCTGACCGAACTGGACTTCAAGTTCCATTTCTTCCCCTGGTGGAAAGAGCCGCAATATGCGATCGCGCCCCAAGGCGTCATCATCACCGATGCTTTCGCAAAGTATTTTCGCAATCTGGCCGACCAGGGCATCAGGCTGACCGACGGGCAGAAGGCCTGGTACGTCAAGAAGGCCGAAACCCAGCTCGGCGACATGAAGCGCGAGTATCCCTCGACGCCGGCCGAAGCCTTCGAGGCGAGCGTCGAGGGCGCCTATTATGCCGATCAGATGGCGGTGGCCGACGCCGAGGAGCGCATCGGGGTTTTCCCGCATGTGGAAGGCTATCCCGTCCACACCATTTCCGACATCGGCATGGACGATACCAACAGCGTCTGGCTGTTTCAGGTGCTGCCCGGCCGCGTCAGGATGATCGGCTATTTCGAGCATACCGGCACCGGCATGGACGGCATGCTCGACGAGCTGGCGCGGCGTGGCGCCGACCATGGTTATGTCTACGGCGTGCACAACATGCCGCATGACATCAAGGTCAGGGAATGGACGCGCGGTGGCATGACCCGCATCGAAATCATGCTGAAAGAGGTCAAGGCGCGCGGTCTCGGCACGGTCCGCAAGGTCGAGCGCGCCTATGTCCACGACCGCATCAACGGCACGCGGCGGATTCTGGCAAAGGTCGAATTCGATCAGGCCGGCTGCATCGACGGCATTAAGTGCCTCAGGAACTACCGCAAGGACTGGGACGGGGATCTCGGCGTCTTCCGCGACGAGCCGCTGCACAACTGGGCCTCGCACGGCGCCGACGCTTTCGGGGGGCTGGCGATCATCTTCACCGGACTGGCGCCTGAACCCTTGAAACCCGAGCCCAAGGCGCTGCCGACATTCCAGACGATGACCTTCAACGAATTTGCCGATTCCACCCCGAGACAGAGCGAGCGTGTTTGATGGAAGACGAAACAACGGCTTCGGAGGGCGGGCAGCGTTTTGATCCGGCCAAGGTCGGCGCCCGCTGGCAGCAGGAGCTCGAGCGCGCCCAGCGCTATTTCAAATCCTGGCATGACCGCTGCGTCAAGATCGAGAAAATCTATCTCGACCAGCAGTCGGACCAGACGAGTGCGGCCAAGCGCCGGTTTCCGATGCTTTGGGCCAATACGTCGGTGCTGCAGCCGGCCGTTTATGCCCGGGTGCCGCAGCCGGTGGTCGAGCGCCGCTTCAAGGATGCGCAGCCGGTGGCGCGCATCGCCTCGGAGCTCGTCGAACGCAATCTCGCCTATACCGGCGACGAAGCCGATATCGATTCCATCATGCGGGCGGTGCGCGACGATTTCCTGCTGTGTGCCCGCGGCACGGTGTGGCTGCGCTACGAGGCCGATTTCGAGCCGCTCGACATGGGCGTCGAGCCTTCCGCCCCGCCGGCGAATGGCGGCTTGCCCGAGGGTCTGCTCGGCGGCTTGCCCGCAGACGGCATGGGTGAGAATGGCGGCGCTCTGCCCGAGGTGATCGCCGACGAGCGTGTGTGCATCGATTATGTCCACTGGTCGGATTTCCTGCATTCGCCGGCGCGGCGCTGGAAGGATGTCACCTGGGTGGCGCGGCGCGTGCCGATGACCGACGAGGAGATGGAGAAGCGCTTCGGGCGGGACGCGATGACATCGCGGGCGGCAGAAGGTGCTGCCGGCAAAAAGGGCGAAAGCCAGGCGGAGCGCGCCGAGAATGAGGGCAAGACCCATATCTGGGAGATCTGGTGCAAGAGCGAGAACTATACCGTCTGGATCGCCGACGGCGCGGCCGTGGCGCTCGAAGTCTCGGAACCGCCGCTTGATCTGACGCATTTCTGGCCGTGCCCGCGCCCAGCCTATGGCACGATGTCGACGAGCTCGCTGATCCCGGTTCCCGACTATGTCTATTATCAGCAGCAGTGCGACGAGATCGATCTGCTGACCAAGCGCATCAACAAGCTGACCGATCAGCTGCGGCTGAAGATCTTCTATCCCTCCGGCGACGGCGCGATCTCGCCGGCGATCGAAAAGGCGATGCGGCCTGAAAACGACATGGTGATGGTGCCGATCCCGGAATGGGCTGCCTTCACCGACAAGGGTGGCTCGAAGGCGATCGTGACGCTGCCGATCGACGAGGTGCAGAAGGTGATCGTTGCCTGCATGGCGGCGCGCAAGCAGCTGATCGAGGATGTCTACCAGATCACTGGCATCTCCGACATCGTGCGCGGCGACACCCAGGCCTCGGAGACGGCGACGGCACAGCGGATCAAGAGCCAGTGGGGCTCGATCCGCATCCGCGACCGCCAGGCCGAGCTGGCGCGCTTTGCCCGCGATATCATCCGCCTTGCCGGCGAAATCATCTGCGACCAGTTCCAGCCGGAAACGCTGATGCTGGTGAGCGGCATCAAGCTTCCCACCATGGCCGAGAAGCAGCAGGTGCAGATGCAGATGCAGCAGATGCAGATGGCCGCACAGCAGGCGGCCATGCGGGCGCAGCAGATGGGCCAGCCCTCACCGCCGCCGCCCGAAATGCCGCCCCAGCTGCAACAGATGATGCAGGCGCCGACGATCGACGAGGTGGTGCAGTTGCTGCGCAACGACAGCATTCGCGGCTTCCAGATCGAGATCGAAACGGACTCGACGATCGAGCCCGACGAGGATGCCGAAAAGCAGCGCCGCATGGAATTCGTGCAGATGGTCGGCGGCTTCATGCAGCAGGCCGGCGCGATGGCGCAGCAGTCGCCGATGCTGGTGCCCGTGATGGTCGAGACGCTGCTCTTTGCCGCCCGCGGCTTCAGGGCCGGCCGCCAGCTGGAAAGCACGCTGGAGCAGGTGGGCGCCCAGCTCTCCCAATCCGCCAGCGCCCCGAAGCCGGAGCCGCAGCCTGCGCCCGGAGAGATGATCAAGCTGCAGACCGCGCAAGTGAAGGCCGGCGCCGAACAGCGCAAGGCCGAGCTTGCTGTCGCCGAGGCCGAGATCGAGCATCGCGCCACGGTGGAAAAGGCGCGCGGCGAGATGGCGGCGCAGGCGATCGACCAGATGCGCAGCGCGCAATCCCTCTATCAATAGCTGCGGGGAGAACAGCATGAGAGAACGCTATTGCCGCGTCTGCGGCGGCTGGCACGCGCTCGACCAATGGCCGCACAATTGCATGCCGGCGCAAAACCCGGCGCAATCCGATTTGCCGGCGCCGCATTTCATCAGCGACAGCATCGATATCCGGTCGATGCAGGACGGGCAGCATTACACCTCGAAAGCCAGGCTGCGTTCCGCCTACCGGGCGGCCGGCGTGGTCGAGATCGGCAATGAGAAGCCGCAGCCGGTCGAGACGCCGAAGACGGATCGAAAGGCGATCCGCAACGAATTGCGGCGCGTTCACGCCGAATATAACGCCTGAACCTGAACGGGCATCAATCCCCGAAATAGGAAACTTTCCCAATGGATATGGAAGACCTGAACGAGGCCGGCAACGGCAGCGAAGATTTTGGCGCGTCCGATGGGGCGCCGGTCAGCATCCGCGACAGCCTGAAGGCGGCGATCGATACCGTCGAGGGCAATGGACCGGGCGATATCACCGGCCAGCCGCGCGACGGCGAAAATGGCCGCTTCCTCGCCAAGGGGCAGGAGCAAGCCGCCGCCCAGCAGACATCGCAGGCACAGAGCCGAGGGCAGGGCGTTGAACAGCCTGCCGCCGGCGGCAGCCGGGTTCCGCCCGGCTGGTCGGCGGAAGCCAAGGCGCAATTTGGGAGCCTCCCCGGCGAAGTGCAGGCGGCGATCGCCAAGCGCGAACAGGAGGTCGATAACGGCTTCCGCGTCCTGCAGGATTACAAGGGGCTCGAGGAGTTCACCCCGCTCATCCGCCAGGCCGGCATGAACCATGCCGACGTCATGCGCCGGGCGATCGACTGGGAGAAGGCGCTCATCCACGATCCCGTCAACACCGTCGTTCACGTCGCCAGGATGGCCGGGGTCAATCTTCACGCCCTCGTCAATGGTCAGACGGGGGAGATCCTGCAGCGTCAGCAGCAGGCACAGCCGCAGCCGCGAACCATCAATGTCGAGGCGACGGTCGAACATGTTCTGCGGAAAAGGGACACCGAAACTCAAGTCGATGCCTTCCTTTCCGATCCGGTAAACGCGCACGCCGAAGATGTGCTTGACGACATGGTCGCCCTTATCAATGCAGGGCGGGCAACGTCGCTTCAGGACGCCTACGACGCCGCATGCTGGATGCGCCCGGACATTCGCCGGCAGTTGATCAGCCAGACTGCGGCGCCCGTCCATCCACAGCAAGCCCAGAGGGCCGCAGCGGCAGATCAAGCCCGCCGCGCCTCGCGATCCATCTCTGGTTCCTCCGCGCCGGGCCCAACCCGCGACGCGGCAAGAGGCCAGCCCACCTCCATCCGGGACTCGCTGCGCGACGCCATGCGTTTTTCGCGCGGCCAAGTCTGATCAAAGGCCAATTCTGATCAAAGGAATGATCGATGCCCATCTCGCCCAACCTTTCTGAAATCGTCACCACGACGCTGCGCAACCGCAGCGGCACGGTCGCCGACGACGTGACGAAGAACAACGGTCTTCTCACCCGTCTGAACAGCCGCGGCCGCAAGAAACCCATCTCCGGCGGCCGCACCATCGTTCAGGAACTGCAATACCAGGAAAACAGCACCTTCAAGCGCTATTCCGGTTACGATATCCTCAACGTCCAGCCCTCCGACGTCATCACCGCTGCCGAATACGACCTCAAGCAGGCCGCGGTCGCCGTCTCCATGTCGGGTCTCGAACAGCTGCAGAATTCCGGCGAGGATGCGATCCTCGATCTGCTCGAGCAGCGCATCGAAAACGCCGAAACGACGCTGAAGAACAACATCGCCCTCGATTGCTATTCCGACGGCACCGCCGATGGCGGGCGGCAGATCGGCGGCCTGCAGCTGCTGATCTCGACCTCGCCGACCTCCGGCACCGTCGGCGGCATTTCACGCGCCACCTGGGGTTTCTGGCGCAACCAGAAATTCTCGGCCTCGGCCGATGGCGGTGCGGCCGCCACCAATGCCAACATCCAGAGCTACATGAACCGGCTCTATATGTCCTGCGTTCGCGGCTCCGACGCCCCCGATCTCGTCGTCGCCGACAACAACTTCTTCCGCCTCTACTGGGAATCGCTGCAGGCGATCCAGCGCATCACCTCGGCGGACAAGGGCATGGCCGGCTTCCAGTCGCTGCAATATATGGGCGCCGACGTGATCTTCGACGGCGGCTTCGGCGGCGGCGCGCCTGTTAATCAGATGTTCTTCCTGAACACCAAGTACCTGTTCTACCGCCCGCACCGCGACCGCGACATGGCGCCGATCGGCGACGAGCGCATGAACACCAACCAGGATGCCTTCGTGCAGCTCATGGGCTTCGCCGGCAACCTCACCATGAACAACGCCTTCCTGCAGGGCGTGTTGTTCGCCTGATCGTCAACGAAAGGAAAAGCAAATGTCGGTCCGGCGTCAGCACGACGCTCCTCACCGGCTATACCATCGTCAAATGCATCGGCGTCGTGCTGACCGATGGAAGCTCGAACATTCGGCCGTTTGTCCTGTATCCGCGTGACGAATATACCTTCCTGACGCCGGTAAAAGATGCTGTCGGTGCCGCTATCTCTACGACCTCGACGCTTCTGGCGCTGACAGTGCCAAATGGGCTGAAAATGAAAGCCAAACTGCGTTTCGAGTTCTCATCGTCGGCAACGACTAACGCAGCTCTGCTATCCGACCCTGCACAAGGTGCGCTTGTTGCCGGCGCCGGCAACGATGGCGCCAACGTCGGCACTATCCAGGTAGCAAGCGGTTTCGCGGTGGGATCGCAGGAGATATGGACAAATACAAGTCGGCAAATTCGCATGACATTGGGCGGCTCTACCGGCAGCATCTGGATCTGGAACGATGGCTTCCATTTCCCTTGCGGAAGGAGCTCTTGAATAAGCTCCACACCTGTGTTTGACATGCTGCCATCACGCCAGGAGTAAAAATGGCACAGGTCGACAAGGCATCATATCGCAATCGAGGCGGCGTAATCCAGCGGCTCGTCACTGCTTATAAGCGCTTCCGCTACTTCACCGCGGCCGGCGAAAGTCTCGTGGTGAAGCGCAGCGCTGAGTTCCGCCTGGTCGGTCATGCCGTCCTTGAAGTCGGCGATAACGTCACCATCCAAGATCAGTCGTTCTTTCAACTTACAATGCCAGAGCCCAAAGTCTTCATCGGCAACAACACCGTAATCGGCCGGCGCAACATCATCACGGCGAAGAACCGGATATCAATCGGCAATGATGTCCTGATCGGCTCTGATGTACAGATCATCGATCACGGCCACGGCATGAGGCGCGATACGCCGATCAGGCTTCAGAAGGCTGAGATCGGCACAGTTGAGATCGGTAACGATGTCTGGATAGGCGCCGGAGCGAAGATCCTGATGAACGTTAAAATCGGCAATGGCGCCGTGATCGGAGCGAACGCCGTTGTGATAAGCGATATCCCGGAATATGCAATCGCTGTCGGTTCGCCGGCAAGGGTTGTCAAATATCGTGAATAGCGGTCAGACACGGCTCGTCCGATCGCGCTGACATTCCATCTTGTGACACAGCCAGAACGCGGCTGCGAAGATCACCGCTAAAAGCGCGGTTCATATTACCTCCGACGAAATCACCAACGGAGGCGATGGAATCAGAGAACGCGTAAAAATGGAATCCTCAAACCGGTTCCGCGTTCGATGACTCGCTTTAGTGTCCTTTTCGTTAGACGGGACACCCCCCGCACCATTGAAACGTCAACTCGCACCCGTCTCCACCCAGAGCCGCGCGCCCACGACACTCATCACAACCCGGAGCCCACCCATGCTCGTCCATAACTGGCGCGCAGTGCTGAAGCACGCCTGGTCCATCCGCCTGATGGTGCTGGCGCTGCTCTGCATCGTCCTCGAGCCCGTCATCAATTTCGTCGCCGCGACCTGGGTGTCCGGCAACCTCTACATCCAGCTCGCCATGTCGGCGGCGACAGGGCTTTTCGCCGTTGCGGCGATCGCCGCCCGCATTTTCGTCCAGCAGACAATCTCAGGAGATCTGAATGGCAAACCGCCTGCAGAAGGGTAGTGCCGCCGCGGCGATGGCTGTGGCGCTGGTCGGCTCGTTTGAGGGATTGCGCCAGAATGCCTATCCCGATCCGGCCACGAAGGGGCAGCCGTGGACGATCTGTTATGGCAGCACCAATGGCGTCAAACCCGGCGACCGCAAGACGGTGGAAGAATGCAAGGCGCTGTTGGCGCTGGAGCTCAAGACCTATGCGAGCGGCGTCGAAAGCTGTGTGCGCGTGCCGCTGCCGGATGCGCGCTTGGTGGCGCTGACCTCCTTCGCCTATAATGTCGGCGTCAAGACGGCCTGCGGCTCGAGCGCGGTCAGGCTGATCAACCAGGGCAGGACGGCCGAGGGCTGCGAGGCGCTTTTGAAGTGGAATCGCGCCGCCGGCATCGTCTTTCCTGGCCTGACCAGGCGCCGGCAGAAAGAGCGCCAGTTCTGCCTGGAGGGCATCTGATGTTCTCCCTGCTCGACACCCTCAAGATGGGCGCCGGCATCGCCGCCGGCGTGGTGCTCTATCATCTCTATGCCGTTGCGATCGGCTATCCCTCGGCGGCCCGGGAGGCACGGGCCGGCTATGTGCTGCTGGCCGAGAAGGCTGCGGCCGATGCGCGGGCGGCCGAGATGGAGCGCCAGCGCAACGCGGCGTCGCTTGCCACCGAAGAGCACCGCAAGCGCCTGCTGGCCGCAGAAGCGGCCGAGCAGGCGGCCAGAGACACACTCGAAATCGAGATCCAATCCTATGAACGTCAGCTTTCGGAAAAGAACCGCGCTTGCGCTGTCACTGCTGCTGATCGTCAGTGGCTGCTCCGCCACTGAGCGGCTGAACAGGGCTTCGGTGATGAAGGGGCAGGCGGCGGCCGGCATCACTCTGCCGCCCTTGCCAGACGATCTCCGCCGGCAGGAAGCGCATGCGCCCGTCGCGGAAGGCGAGCCCGTCATCGCCATCCTCGCCCGCGAGCGCCAGGCGCTCGACCGCGCCAATGCCCGCCAGGGGCGCAGCGTGCAATTTTATGACGACCTCGCCAGCAGATTTGGACCACGCCGATGATCAATGCCATCTCGCTTGCCCTTGTTCATCCGATGCCGAGCGGCAGGGGTAGCAGCATCGTCGATGCCGACCGTTACCTCTTCTTCGCGACCCGCAACCGTATGGCTTCGGGGTCGATTGCCACCGCCATATCAGGGGCGAACTATATCTGCGCGAAGATCGTTGTGACGACGCCCCAATACAAGACGCGGACCTTTCGTTTTCACCTTCCTGGCTTTGCCGGAACCGAGGGCGGCAACTCGCCGCAGGAAACCGTCGTCACCGGCACCATCGGAGCGCCAGGAAATTCCGTGATTGTCGACGGCTTCTATATGCGGGTCGCCGGGACTTTCCACCAACTGCAGTTTTCGGCGTCGAACACGGTGACTGTGGCGGACCAGACGAACGGAGCTTGGACCGACGCCATTACGATTCCAGACGTTCCCGCAGAAAGCGAAATCGAGCTTTGGCTGTTTTACCATACTGCCGTTGGTGAAAAGGTGTGGCCTGTTTACCGCATCCAGAAGCACCGCGGCGAACGTGTGTGGGGTGCGAGCGACAATGCATCTCTCCTGGCGTTCATGTCCGACCCGCTTGCCGACAGCACCGCCGCGCTCGACACCGGCTACGCGACGCAAACGCAGCCGCAATATTATGGTCCAGATTTCATGGTCGCGAAGGGCGATTGGGACGGCAGGCCGGTTGCCCTGGTATTCTGCGACAGCCTGGGTGAGGCTCGCCAGGAATTCAGCGCCGCCGCCGACGCTCGCGGCAATCTCGGCTGGCTTCGCCGCTACCTCGACAAGGCCGGCGGCATAGGTCGCATTCCGCATTTGATGGTCGGCTATCCCGGGGCCAAGTCCAGCTTGGAATATACCGGCTCCGGCTCGACCATTGCCACCCGCCGCCGGGACATCATCCGCGAAATCATCGCTTTCAACGGCGGCAAATGGCCGATGACTGTTGCGGCCAATCAAATGGGGCAAAACGACGTTTCCACGTCTTACAACACCTGGTTCAACACAAATTACCGGTCGTTTGTTACGCGCGTCCGGGCTGAATATTCCGGCATTCGGATTGTTGCCCTGCCTCCCCTCGGGCGCACGGACATTCAGAAAACGATCACCTTGACGTCGGTCGATACGGTGGCGACCGGCACCATCGCGTCGACCAGCGGCCTCGTCAGCGGTCAGACCGTGAGCATCACCGGGGCGACGCCGGCCGCCTACAACGGAAACGTCGTCATCACCGTGACTGGGACCACCACGTTTACCTACACCTTCGCCGGCGGCACGTCGCCGGCAACCGGAACCATTCGCTTGGGAGAGCTGGGGCTCAACGTCGATTTCCAGGCGTTTTCCGCTAACCAGACTTGGCCGTCCGATGGCACAGACGCTTCCGGCAAGTGGCGTCTCCGGGATGACATTCTGGCGAAAACGTCTTCCTGCTGCGACGCGACGATAGACACATATGCGGCTTGGGTGTCGCCGTCCAGGGGCGGATGCTGGCCTGGTATGATGGAGTTGCCGAGCACCACGTTGACAGTGCAGGCCGGCACGGATGGCGTGGCCACCTACAGTTCGATCGATGTGGCAGACGCCAGCATTTTCCGACCGGAGCAGACGATCAGCATCTATTCCGGCCCTGATGGCATAGCGCGGTTGAGCACCCAAGTCATCGCCAGCATCGCCGCCAACGTCATCACCTACCAAAGCACCAGCGCGGTGGTGATGCCCGTTGGGTCTGTGGTTCGTCCGGCGGCGGCGATCGGCGAGAACACGCCGGCGTCGATGGTGCATCCTCAGCCGATCATGATCGACCGTGTCGCGAACGGCATTTCACAATCTGAAAAGACGAAATTCGCAATTTAGAGGCATCAACATGAACACATCCGAATTCGACCCGCGCCTGCACCAGCAAATGGGGGAACTCCTTGCCGAGGTCCGCAATCTCCGTGACGCCTTCCGGCAGTCAGAGATAAAATCGGACAACAACCGGTCGCAGATGCATGGCCGGCTTGATTTGCTCGTCGACCGGGTCGCCAAGGTCGAAGGCACCGTCTCGGCCGTGCAAGAGGATATCTCTGAAATGCGGCCGGTGACCGACGACGTGCGCAGATGGAAACTGATGGGGCTCGGCGCGCTCGGGATCGTCGGGGTCGGCGGCACGGCGTTGGGCGTCAGTCTCGCCGGCGTATTCGATCAGGTGATGAAGTACCTGCACCGGTGAAGAGCTTTACCGGCATTGGCAATCCCGGATGCCATCGATGACAAAATCGGACCTCCTAAATTTTAGACTTCTCTAACGAACAAATCCGCGCCCTGCTGGTTCTCCTCTCAGGAGGAAACAGTCATGAAGAGCATGAACGATCGCCAAGTTCGCATTCCCGGTCCGCGGGAGCATGATGTTGCAGAACATTGCCGCAAGTTCGGGATTGGTCCGGCTGAGGAGAAGAAGCTGAAGAAACTTCTCGGCTCCCACGCGCCGCTTCATGAGATCCGGGCCAATGCTCCGCCGCGCCAGCCGCGCTGGCGCTAGCGGCGGCGGCGCTTGACCTATGATCATTCACGCCGCGTTACGGCGATGATTTAAAGATTGAGCGGGCGGAGTAGAGACCGCGAAGGTGAGGGACAGAAATCCCGTTGCCGGACTTGCGGGATGACCGATCTCCGGCTTACGCCGCTCCTACCAGCAGAAAACCCCGCTCCGGCGGGGTTTTGTCGGCACCATGATGGAGCTCTGTGTTTTTTCAGGCGGCGGGGGCATACCAGTCTAACGATTGGAATGTAACGGGAACAATTCCCGCTTGTTGCCCCGGCAGATATGCCCGAGCGCCGGCTCATTTTCAGCCCCGCACCCGCGGGAACTTCCGACAAATACCGGCGTTGTGGCCGACGGACCGTGCAGCAGGCTTCGTCTCCTGTGCCATTGCTGCTACCCCTGCAGTTGCTGTGCGGTCCACTGACCATCTGGGTGATTTCAGATGCGATTGCGCCAGACTGCGCGCCCGCCGCGGCTCGTGACGCGATGCGAGCCGGGAAAGAGAACAGGATGATTTTAGGCCGGCCCGGCCTAAAATCATCCTGCTCTATGAAAGAGTGAGACCATGATTTCGTCCGAAAGCGCCCACTTCTTTCGGCATCGGTTCTAATGCCGCTGCCGCGACAGCATGAGAATGTAGTCGTCGGCGATATCGGCAACCACCATGGCGGCTTCCGCAGGCTGATATCCCTTGCAGACCGCGTCACTGACGATTTTCATGACGGCCGATTCAAGCGCTTCCCGGCAGTCGGACAGGCTGTCGACATGCGGGCGTTTTGCCCGAAATTCCAACACGTTGTTCATGACATACCTCCATTTGATCTTGCTCGGGCCGATGCCTGGAAGCCGGTCTCTCCGCTTGGAGGGCGGGCCAGGGGTTCCGGCGAGCTGCTTCAGGAACCAGAATGTTACCCTGGAGACAGGATGGCATAGGGCCTGCTGTATTCAAGCGCATGCTGATATTAAGGTAAGCCAGTAGGGTTAATTCGCCCGCCGATGTTGCATCGTGGCATCGCAGGCAGATAAAGCGCGTCGCATCGAACTGGGTTCATGCGACGCGCTTCCGCGTCCTGATCAGGCGCTGATGCGCCGGCCGGCCTTGTCTGCCTCTTTGCGATTGGCGCCGTATTTTTCGATGATGCCCCTGGCATCCTCGTTGGAAATGCGGTGTTTCTTGGCGAAATAGATGACGTCGTAGGGACCGTCGGTGGCAGTGGCTTTTTTGTCATTGGTCATGATTTTTCCTTTCATGGAAATGCTGGCTCGAATGTCGCGTCGTGTCAGGACGCGCGAGCATCGTCTCGGGGCGCGTGAGGTTGAGAGAGTCGGCGTCAGGTCAACGTCAGCCGGATCGGCCTCGTTCCGTATTACCGATGAGATCGGGCTATCGTATGTTTTTCCCAGATCTCTGTTGCCTGAGCTGCGGTGCCGGTCTCGTGGAATCGCAGCAGGTGAAACCCTTCCGCCCTGCGCTGTTCATCGAAGGCGCTGTTTTCATAGTCGGAGCCTTCGACGATGCTCTCGCTGTGAAGAACGGCCTTCAGTTCCTGCACGAAGTGTCCGGTGATGTTGAAAAGCGCGTCGTTCTGAGGTGCCTGGTTCATCGTTTTCCCTATGGGTGGTCGCGTGCGATTAAACGCGCAGTGCTGGTTCAGCAGCCGCGTTGGTAAAATGCATCAAGCAATCCGCGCCCCTATGGGAAGGCTGGTATCGGACAGCGCTCAGCCGTGTCTGTCTGGAGTTCCATATATGGGGCGGCAACGCCGCCCTGCGAATCAAGGGTAAGGCGTGGCCAATCTCAAGGCTGCACCTTAAACCACTTGCCTTCCCGACACCATGTTAATTGAGATGCCGAAGAATATGGACGGGCCAGCGTCTTCGCTTTCCGAGTTCAAGGCAAGCGATCCGGGTTCCCACCAAAACGGTTGCTTCTGCAGGAGCGACCAGGCATGGATACGTTCGTCATGCCGGGACGGCGTATCGGTCAACTCATCGTAGATCCCCTGGACAAGAACGCTCTTCCAGGTGCGGTTCTCGCCGAATTCTTCAACCTGAACACAGGCCGGCGAATTGGCCCGCAGCAGATCGATCTTCAGGCCCGGCATGGAAAACATGAAAAGCCGATCTTTCTCATACGCATACTGGATCGGAACGATATAGGGATATTTGTCGCCGAGGCACGCCAGGTGGCCACGGCTGTGGCCTGCCAGAAAGGCGAGGCAGTCTCGTTCAGCCATATCTCGCAGTTGCATCGCGTTATCCAATCCCGTCGGCGTTACAGCCCTTCGTTTGATCGGCAGCAAAGCGTCATGGCTCGCCGCAACAATCTTGCAGCGCCTACCAAAAGACATCCTTGAAGATGATGTAGACGATAAAGGCCACACTGACTGCGGGTGTCGATTTCACCAGGAAGTCGATGTACCGGAACCTGCCGATAGACTGGGCCAGGCTTTTCCAAGAATGGATGCTTACCATGGAAGACATGATGTCCTCCTTCTGTTGGGGCTGGGGTCTCTCACTACCCAGGAAGCAGCGCCCGTTCACAAACTGCCGCTATAGCAAATATGGGCGCCCATCAACTGCACTACAAGGCGTCGGGGATTGCCGGTGCGGCAGAACGATCACACAACTGCGCACGATTGCACAGGGCGGCGCCGGCGTGCCACGATGGCTGGGCGCGCCCGGACAAGATGGGGCCTTTACCTCAACCATCGCTTCGATCAGTTTCAGGCGATCGAGTTTTCGCCGTTGATCGTCGTAGAGCCTGTCCAACAGCTCGTAGGCCAATGCTGAAGGTCTGCCTTTGAGCGACAGTTTTCTGATTACCATTTCCTGCTGGGCAATGCGGTGCGCCGCTTTCACGATATGGCAGCGTGCCAGCTTCAGGTCTTTCGGGTGGTATCGTGTGGAAACCATAGGCTTTGCCCCCTGTCCCAGTTCGCCGCGCGTTCCAGCGATCAGCGGAAGTCTTCGGCCTTGAGCGTGAAGTTGTTTCCGCGTCGATGCTGATAAGCTCTCGACGCGGCTTCCTGAATGGAAGAGCGCGCAGCATCGAAGGCATTCAGGTATTCGGCTTCGGAAGAATTCCGGGTGATCGCACCGCCGAGTTCTGCTTCTTCGACCAAAAACCTCACCTCGAACATACCATCATATCCGGTGAAACGGACAGCTTTTCTCGCTTCGTCGAAGCTCCGACTTCTGTTGGGAAAGATAAGTGCCATTGCGGTTGATCCTTGGAAGTGAGTGCGGCCGGCCGATTCAATGGATGGTCTCGACGATGACCCGGTTATCCAGCAAAGCTTGTGACGTCTTGATCAAGCGTACCGTGCCGGTGATGACCTCGTCGGAATAAAGAGGGTCGGCGCGGGAAATTTCGTCCGTCATATCGCGCAGGACTCTGTTTTTTTCCAGGAGAGGCGGCGCGAATTCCACCAATCCGCCGGCGGCCAGCCCGTGGGTCAGGCGTGCGATCGCCGCTCTCAGGTGATCTATGAGAGCACGCCTTTCCGAAACCGAAAGAGCCGACGGCTTTCTGAGGGTCGCTTCACCGTTAAACCGCATGATGCGTATCCTCCTCTCTCTAAAATGGGTTCCGCGACGGCGTTATCAATGGCTGCCGCCGAATGAGGTTGCGGTCAGGTGGCAAAGGGCGCAAGCTGATCTATCGGCGGGCACGATACGGGCACCGCTGCTTGGGGCGTGAACCCTAGCCCCAACGAAGGAGGACTGAATGTCTTCCACACCTGATCCGTTTTTCGATGTGACCAATTTGAGAATGCTGGAGCGCATTCTCCGAAAAGCCGGATTCCGCGGCGGCGAAACTTACGCGGTTGATATCAGCGAGATCAGCGCGACGAGTTTCCTCATTCATTGTTTCCAAATGGGAATCGTCGATGAGGCCGCGCTGAAATCGGCTCTGAAAATGTATCTCGCAACCCAGTTAAGCTCGGGCCCGCTTCCTCCGGTCGACGACGCTTCCTTTGCGAGATGGCAGGATGATGGCGGCGCTCCGGCGAAGGCCTATCGCATTGCCCGGTATACGGCGCCGAGGCGTGCGAACGCATGGCAACGGCCGCTCGGTTACCGCTTTCCAAAAACCAGGCTGCCCGAGCGATAACCGGCGAACGCGGCCGAAGGCGGTCACGCAGCAGCGGTGATGACACAACGAACAAGGATGAAGACATGTCCCGGAATCGCGCCGATCAAATGGACGGCGCCAGGAAAGGCGAAATCGTCGCCTCCGCCCAGAAGAGCGCAACGTCAAGCCCGACCGCAGACGATCTGATAACCCAGGCTCGTCGTGCCCGCTCCCCGTCAGCGGAGCAGGGGATCGATAACGCTGATAGCCAAGCCTATGGTGTGGCGCGGACACACAAGGGTCCGTTCGACAATGCGACGGCATTCAGCGATCCGATCTACGAGCATGATCTCCCGACGCGGCAGCAATTGGAGGCTGCCCAACGCAGCCAATCCGATGCGATAAAACAGCAAGAGGCAAACCGCCAAAGGGGCAGATCCCGCACCCGCGCAAAGAAGACGAAGCTGACATCCCCCGAATGAAATGGAAGCAGGAGCGGACGCTCCTGTATGAACTTCTTCGCTGACGGAGCGGAGCGCGGTTCGAAGGCGCTGCACTCCGGCCGGTCGAAAAGCCCGCTTTTGCGGGCTTCTCCTTCCCAACGCGATCGCTCTCAGGCCGCTGCAAAAGGCACGGCGACGAAGGTCTTGCTGCCGGACGCGGCCGCCTCAGGCCGCGGTGAATGGCACGGCGACGAAGGTCTTATTGCCGTCGCGTTCGACGAGCAGCAGCACCGATTTGCGGCCTGATTTGCCGGCGTCGGCAATCGCCGCCTTGGCGTCGCGGGTGTTGTGGACCGGCCGGTCGTTGACCGAGACGATCACGTCGCCCGGCTGGATGCCGGCGGCAGCCGCCGACTTGTCCGGATTGACGCTGGCGACCACCGCGCCGCTGACGGCGCGCGGCAGGTTGAGTTGCTGGCGCAGGTCGGGTGTCAGATCGGCAAGGCCGATGCCGAGGCTCGGCTGGCCGCTGCTCTGGCCTTGAGTGTCGGGGCTTTCGGCGGCGGCCTGTTTCTGGCCGTCCTCATTGCCGCCGACGGTGACGTTGAGATCGATCGTCTTGCCGTCGCGCCAGACACCGAGGGATTTTTTGGCGCCCGGCGACAGGTCGGCCACCAGCCGCGACAGATCCTTCGGCGTCTTGACGGTCTCGCCGCCGACCGCTGTGATGATATCGCCCGGCTTCACGCCGGCATGCGCCGCCGGCGTATCGGCGGTGACGGCGGCAACCAGCGCCCCGCCAGTCTTATCGAGGCCGACGGCATCGGCGACTTCCCGGGTGACCGGCTGGATCTGCACGCCGAGATAACCGTGATCGATCGAGCCGTCCTTCTCAAGCTTGGCGACGATCGCTTTGGCCTCGTCGGAAGGAATGGCGAAACCGACGCCGACGCTGCCGCCGTTCGGCGAATAGATCGCGGTGTTGATGCCGACCACATTGCCGCTGCGGTCGACGAGCGGCCCGCCGGAATTGCCGTGGTTGATCGGCGCGTCGATCTGGATGAAGTCGTCATAGGGGCCGCTGTGCAGGTCGCGGCCGCGCGCCGAGACGATGCCCGCCGTCACCGTGGTGCCGATGCCGAAAGGATTGCCGATCGCCAGGATCTGGTCGCCGAGCTTCAGCCGGTCGGAATCGCCCCAGGCAATGGTCTGCAGCGGTTTCGGCGCCTCAATCTTGACGACGGCGACATCGGATTTCGGGTCGGTGCCGATCAGCTTGGCCGGCAGTTCGGTGCCGTCGTCGAGCGTTACCTTGATGTCGACGGCATTGTCGATGACATGGTTGTTGGTGACGATCACGCCGTCCGGGCTGATGATGAAGCCGGAGCCGAGCGCCATGGCCTGCTGCGAAGGCCTGTTTTTCGGGACCTGGCGCGGCAGCGGGATGCCCTGATCCTCGAAGAACTGGCGGAACTGCTCGTCCATCGGTGAATCCTGCTCTCCGGCGCTGACATCGGTCGCCTTCATCGTCGTGGTGATGGTGACGACGGCAGGCTTGTCGGCGTCGACGATCGACGCGAAGGAGCCGCTGGCTGCGAGGACGCCGCCGGTATCCGAAGGTGCTGCAATGGCGTTGGAGGCGTTGATGGCGAACGGCAGGCATGCCGCGCCGGCGATGATGGCGGCTCCGACCAGGGCTGCGGCGCGATGTTTGCGGAGGATGTGTGACATGATGATGGTCCTTGGATGGGCGCTTGCGGGAGCGTTGGCTTGGGATGGCGTCGGGTTTCCCCCTGGACCTGGCGTCGGATGGCGTTTGGCGGCAATTCTCTCGTCGCAGCGCAGTCGTTGGGTGCGGCCGGGCGAAAAGAAGAATTCGCGCTCGGGATTCATATGATTGCGGCCCGCGGATTTACAAATTAAATATTGATCATGTTTATATTGCCGATTTGTAAGACATTACTGGAATTTAATCTTCGTTTCCGTTCGAAAGTAAATGCACCTCTTCCCGAAGGCGGTGATCCGGCCGCCCGGCACGCCCGTATGTCACGTCAGACGATCCAGCGGCTCTTCCCGCCGGTTAATTCCCAGATTTTGGTGCTAATTTAAAACGTTAGTAGACTCTAAATTATTTCTTCTTCAGAAAGTAAGGGGCCTCGAATCGAGGGCAGGTGAGTCTCGCAGGCAGCATTTGAGGGGCAATGACCAATTCAGTGGGGCCGGGGCGGAAGGCCAGGCGCGGCACGCAGGTGAAACTGAGCGATGTTGCGAAAAAGGTGGGCGTCAGCCCCATCACCATCTCGCGCGCGCTTCGCAATCCTCAGATCGTCTCGGAGGATCTTCGCGAGGTGATCCTGCGCACGGTCGGCGAGATGGGCTATATCCCCAATCTTGCCGCCCGGGCGCTGGCCGGCCGCCACAACGGCGTCGTCGGCGTCATCACCCCCGCCTTGCACCAGTACGGCTTCACCGGCCTGATGATCGGGATCGAGGAACGCTTCCGCGACACCGAATTCACCGTGCAATATTCCAATACGCTGCGTCATGCCGAGGGCGAGGCCGGCCTGCTGAAATCCTTCCTGACGCAGAAACCGGCCGGCGTCATCATCGTCGGCGCCGAATCCTATCGTAATCTTCTGCCGCTGATCGACAGCGCCGCCTGTCCGATCGCCCATATCACCGATCTCAGCCAGGAGCCGCAAACGCTGGTCGTCGGCCTCGATCATTATACGGCAGGCGTCGAACCCACCCGTTTCCTGTTGTCGAGGGGCTATAAGCGGATCGCTTTCATGGGCCGCGGCGCCGATGTCCGCTCGCGCCGCCGCATCGAAGGCTATGAGGCGGTGATGCGGGAAGCCGGGCATTTCGACCCCGATCTCATCATTGGCGGCGAGGCGGCAAGCCGCACCGGCCTCGGCAGGGAGCTGTTTTCCCGCCTGTTGCAGCGCGTGCCCGATGTCGATGCCGTCTTTGCCCAGAGCGACGAACTGGCGCTCGGCGTCCTCATCGAATGCAAGGAGCGCGGCATCCGCGTGCCGGAGGATCTCGGCATCTGCGGCTTCAACGATCTGGAATTTTCGGCCTTCATCGAACCGTCGCTGACGACGGTGCACATCCCGCGCTACGATATCGGCTACCGCGTCGCCGACATGCTGCTGCGCGCCGTCCGCGACGAGCCCCCCGACGAAGACAAGGCCGACCTCGGCTTCTCCATCATCGCGCGCGGTTCGACGCGGTAAGGCGGTATGATCTGCCGAGCTGAGGGGCTGCCCACATCTTATCACGGGATCAATCAGCCCTACAGCCACCAGCCACACGGCACCACGATCAGCCCTCATCCTGAGAGCCTGTGAATGTTTGCTGGCGGCGGCGATTGGATTGTGATTCTGTTGGGTCGTTGATTTGCCT